>JAFSOA010000001.1 GCA_017447265.1 Bacteroidales bacterium | reverse complement strand
ACCATCTGTGTCGCGCAAAAGAAATGGAATTATTACGGATCTGCGAAAAGCAGCGTGATGACCAGACCTATCTCACCCATTCTGTTGATCTCATCTTTATCTCATTGGATTGGCGCGAAAGGGACCGTTCATCTATCTCATCCCTTTCGCGGCAGGGAATCCAGCAAATTTCCCCAAAAAGCAGTCACGAAAGGGAAAAAGCGGCGCTCAGATGCCTTTCGTGACAAGGTCGACGACGCAATGACGGGGGTTATCGAAATGAATCCTTCATCCAGTCGCTCTTGCGCAGGGCTGGCAGCATGGAAACCGTTTTCGTGTACATCGCCCACCCGGTATTTCCGCTGAGCCCAAATTGTCAAACTATTTCGCGAAGCAAAGCCCCTCTCCCGAGGAGAGGGGTTTGGGGAGAGGGTAACGTGAAGGGCGATATGGGTTCGAATCCCTCACGATACGCGAAAAGCGCCTGCGAAGCAGACGCTTTGAAGCGGAGAGTGAGGGATTCGAACCCCCGGGACGTTGCCGCCCAACAGTTTTCAAGACTGCCGCCATCGACCACTCGGCCAACTCTCCAGGATTTGGGTGGGCAAAATTAAGAAATATTTTCCGTTTTTTCGATTTTCTCAGCTTTGGCAAAAAACTTCCACTGGAACAGCAACAGATAGATGGCGCCGCAGGTGATGCAGCTGTCGGCGATGTTGAAGATCGGGCGGAAGAAGATGATATGACGGCCACCCCAGATGGGGAAACCCGCCGGAAGGGTCGTATCGATGACCGGGAAATACAGCATGTCAACGACTTTGCCGAAGAAAAGCGGAGCATAGTCGAAGACAACGCCGTAGAAGATGGAGTCGATCTCGTTGCCGATAGCACCGCAGAGGATGGCCGCCAGGCCGAAAAGGACGCCGCTGGGGGTATCCGGCCGCTTGAGCAGCTTGCGCAGGTAGATGATGATCACCGCAATCAGCGCCAGCCGGCAGAGGCTGAGCGCCAGTTTGCCGAAGCCTTCGCCGAACTGCAGGCCGAAGGCCATGCCGTTGTTCTCAATGAAAAGTATCTGGAACCAGTCACCCGCCACATGGATGCTCTGTCCGATGGACATATTGGTCTTGACCAGAATCTTGACGACCTGGTCGACAACCAGCAACAGAAGCACGAACAGCGTGACCCGGGTGCCTTTCGAAAACTTCATCGACAGCCTATCGCTTGTTTTTTGCTTCCACGCTGAGCGTAGCATGCGGAACCAGACGCAGACGCTCCTTCGGAATCAGTTTGCCCGTTTCCCGGCAAATGCCGTAGGTCTTGTTTTCAATACGGATCAGTGCCGCTTCCAGGTTCTGGATGAACTTGTATTGCCGGGCGGCGAGCTGGCTCGCCTCCTCCTTTGCCTGAGAAGCAGACCCTTCTTCCAGGACCTTGAACGACGGAGAAGTATCCTCCGTATCGTTGCTGCTGCTGTGGTCAATCTGCGACTGCAGCATCTGGTAGTCCTTCCGTGCCTTGGCCAATTTCTGCAAAATCAGTTCCTTGAACTCCTGCAGTTCCTCGTCGCTGTAGCGTACTTTCTCTACAGTCTCCTCTTTCTTCTCTTCCATCGCTATCGTGGGTTTAAAACTAAATTCAAATATAACGATATTATTTCAATCTCACAATACCCAATGCGAGCGTTCCGTCTTCCCATTCGACCTCGACCGCATTTTCAGGCTGCGGAGCGAAACGGATGCTGCGGGCCAGGGTCTGCGCGCAGACATAGCTGCCGAAACGCTCCATGGCTTCCTGCAGAGGCGCATTGGACTCAATCACCACCTCGATGCGGTCGGTGACTTCAAAGCCGGAACTCTTGCGGAGGTTCTGGATGCGGTTGACCAGCTCACGGGCCAGGCCTTCCTGCCGGAGTTCGGGGGTAATCTCGATGTCGAGGGCAATGGTCAGGGAGCCCTGCGAAGCGACGAGCCAGCCCGGCATGTCTTCCGAGGAGATCTGGTAGTCTCCGGGGCTGAGCGACACTTCCCCGCCCGGGAGGGCCAGGGTATAGCCGACGCCTTCCGCCTCGGCGCGCTGGATGGCCGAAATCATCGGCTGGTCGAGCGTGGCGAAAGCGGCGGCGATCTCTTTCATGCGCGCTCCGTAGACCTTGCCCAGGGTCTTGAAGTTGGGCTTGATCTTCTTGGTGATGATGCCGTCGGTATTCTTCACGAATTCCATCTCCTTCACGTTGACTTCCGTCAGGATCAGCTGGCGGACAGCGGAAAGCTGGGCCTGCACCTTGTCGGAAATGACCGGAACCAGCATCTTGGGCAGCGGCTGGCGCACCGGGATGCCTACTTTCTTGCGAAGGGCCAGGACCATCGAGGTGGCATCCTGCGAAAGGCGGATGCGCTCTTCCAGATCGGCGTCAATCAGGGCCGGATCGAATTCGGGCATCTGCACGAAATGCACGGAGCAGCCTTCGGTCGGATGGTAGGGCGCGATCAAGTCAAGGTAGAGGCGGTCGGCGAAGAACGGTGCGATCGGGGCCATGAGGACGGCCACGTCGCGAAGGGCGGTATAGAGGGTCTGGTAGGCGGACTGCTTGTCGGCCGTCATCTCGCCGGCCCAGTAGCGCTTGCGGTTCAGGTGGACATACCAGTTGGACAGGTCGTCGCAGACGAAGCTCTCGATGAGGCGGCCGGCGGTCTTGATGTCGTAGTCGTCATAGGCGGCGCGGACGTCGCGGATGAGCGAGTTGAGGCGGGAGATGATCCAGCGGTCGATCTCGGGGAGGGATGCCGGGTCAAGCCCGTCATGCCGGACTTGATCCGGCATCCCGGGATTCCAGCCGTCGATATTTGCATAGAGGGCGAAGAAGGCGTAGGTATTGTAGAGCGTACCGAAGAACTTGCGGCGCACTTCATCGACACCGCCTTCGTCGAACTTCAGGTTGTCCCAGGGCTCGGCGTTGGTGAGCATGTACCAGCGGAGCGCGTCGGCGCCATAGGTGTCGAGGGCCTGGAACGGGTCGACCGCGTTGCCCAGGCGCTTGGACATCTTGTTGCCGTTCTTGTCGAGCACCAGGCCGTTGGAGATCACGCGCTTGAAGGCGGGCGTGCCGCTCACCATCGTGTGGATGGCGTGGAGCGTATAGAACCAGCCGCGCGTCTGGTCGACGCCCTCGGCGATGAAGTCGGCTGTCTCGCCGAAACGCGGGCTGCCGACGTTCTGCAGGCCCTCCTGGGCGTACGGCATGGCACCAGAGTCGAACCACACGTCGATGAGGTCGCTCTCGCGGGTCATCTTGCGGCCGCTGTCGGACACCAGGAAGATGCTGTCGACGTAAGGCCGGTGCAGGTCGATCTCGTCATAGCGTTTGCCTTTGACGGGGTTTCCGGGCATGAAACCGGCCGCCACGGCCTTGTCGATCTCGTCACTGAGTTCCTGCACGGAGCCGATGCACTTCTCTTCCCTGCCGTCCTCAGTGCGCCAGATGGGCAGCGGCGTGCCCCAGAACCGGCTGCGGCTCAGGTTCCAGTCCTGGATGTTCTCCAGCCACTGGCCGAAGCGGCCCGTACCCGTGGAAGCAGGCTTCCAGGTGATCTGCTGGTTGAGCGCCACCATCTCGTCCTTCACCGCCGTGGTCTTGATGAACCAGGAGTCGAGCGGATAGTAGAGTACCGGCAGGTCGGTACGCCAGCTGTGCGGGTAGCTGTGCACGTGCTTCTGGACACGGAAGGCGCGGCCATCGGCCTTCATCATCACGCAGAGGTCGATGTCGAGGGTTCCTTCCTCCTCTTCTTTTTCGAAGTATTTCTTGTAGCCGGCCTTCACATAGCGGCCGGAATAGGGTCCGTAGCCAGGGTCGACCGTTGCGGCGAACGCAGGATCCATGTCCTCGAGGCGCATGAAACGTCCCTGGCGGTCCACCTGGGCCTGCGGGTTACCGTCGCGGTCGACAGGCATGACGGCGCCGATGCCGGCGGCGGCCGCGACTCGCTTGTCGTCGGCGCCGAAGGTCGGTGCGATGTGGACGATGCCCGTACCGTCTTCCGTGGTGACATAATCGCCCGGAATCACGCGGAACGCATCACCGTCGGGCTTGAACCAGGGAATCAGCTGCTGATAGCGGATGCCCACCAGTTCGCCGCCCTTGAAGACACCGTCCAGCAGCTCGAAGGGAATCTTGGTCTTGGCGTTGAACCACGTATCCACCAGGTCCCTGGCCACGACATAGACAGCCTCGGTGCCGGTATAGGGATTGGCGCTCTTCACGCGCACATAGTCGATGTTCGGGCCGACGCAGAGCGCCGTGTTCGAGGGCAGGGTCCACGGCGTGGTGGTCCAGGCCAGGATGCAGAGCGGCAGGTCCTCGACGAACAACTTTTCGGAAGCGGCGTCACGCACCACTTCGAACTGAACCGTGGCGGTCGTGTCGCTCACGTCCTTGTAGCAGCCGGGCTGGTTGAGCTCGTGCGAGCTGAGGCCCGTGCCGTCGGTCGGCGAGTAGGGCTGGATGGTGTAGCCCTTGTAGAGCAACCCCTTGTCGTAGATCTTCTTCAGCAGGTACCACAGGGTCTCGATATAGCGGTTGTCGTAGGTGATATACGGGTTATCCATGTCGACCCAGTAGCCGATGCGGTCGGTGAGCGTGGCCCACTCCTTCGTATATTTCATCACCTCGCGGCGGCAGGTGGCGTTGTATTCTTCCACCGAGATCTTCGTGCCGATGTCGGCCTTTGTGATGCCGAGCTTCTTCTCGACGCCCAGTTCGACCGGCAGGCCGTGCGTGTCCCAGCCGGCCTTGCGGTCCACGTGGAAGCCCGTCTGCGTCTTGTAGCGGCACACGGCGTCCTTGATGGAACGGGCCATCACATGGTGGATGCCCGGCATGCCGTTGGCGGAGGGCGGTCCCTCGAAGAAAATGAACGCGGGGGCTCCCTCGCTCATGGCCAATACCTTCCGGAAGGTGTTCTCTTTTTCCCACTTTTCGCGGATCTCATTGCTCGTAGCCACGAGGTCCAGCTTCTTGTACTCGGCGAATCGCATATCGATGAACGGTTGTTACGTTTTTGAATTTGCAAAGATACGATAATTCACTAATTTTGGGCACCGAAAGCAAAAATCAATACCATGGGTGTCGTTGATATCGTCATCGTTTGCTGTTTTCTGCCGGCGCTCTACTTCGGCATCAAGAACGGACTCGTCAAACAACTGGTCGCACTGGCCGTCATCTATTTTGGCATCAAACTCTCGCTGCGCTTCTCCGTCCCGGTCGGAAACTGGGTGGTGGAGCATGTCAAGATGCCTGATTTCTGGGCCAAAGCCGTTTCTTTCATCGTGATCTTTTTTGTAGTTGCGCTCGTTTTAAATTTATTTGGCAGGCTCATCGAGAAAATAATCCAGATTTCCCTGCTCGGCTGGCTCAACAAACTGCTGGGCATCGCCATGACCTTCTGCCTCTTCATCCTGCTGCTTTCGGCCCTCGTGTATCTGGTGGATTCTGCCAATAACATCCTGGAATTCATACCGAAAGAGAAACTCGAGGAGTCCCGTTTCTACCCCATGCTCCTGAACCTTTCCCAGGAAATCTTCCCGCGTTTCAAGGAACTTTTCCAGACGCCGGAAGTTTAACTTTTTCTTTTTTCCCGGTCCAGCGAAAGTTTTGCTTTTCTGCGGGCGGAAAAACGATCCCGCACCCCAACTTTGCGTTTAGAAACTGAACGCGAGGGAGCCGTGTGCGAGATTGTCTGTCGGGCGGAAGACATGTGCGGGAGAGCTCCCTCTTTTTACCGGAAAGCAAAACAAGCAAAACCCGTGAAAACAGCCATCCTTCAACACGACATCACCGACTGCGCTGCTGCCTGCATCGCCTCCGTCGCGCGCCATTATGGAGAAGACATCCCCATCTCCCTGATCCGCGAAGCGTCGGGCACCTCGCAGGCCGGCACCAGCATCAAGGGCATCCTCGATGCGGCCCAGGCCATCGGCTTCCGCGCCACGGGCTACAAATCGGACGACAAGGCCCTCGACAAGCTGAAGGACCTCAAGGAACCCGCGATCCTGCACGTCGTCAACGAGCGCGGAGACCTGCATTTCGTCGTGCTGTATGCCCTCACGTCCCGGCACGCCCGCGTGATGGACCCGGCGCGCGGCAAGATGCTCCGCGTGGCGGTATCCCGCCTGCAGGAGCAGTGGACCGGCTACCTGGTGACCCTCTCGCCCGACGCGGCACGGGAAGGAGACCGGCCCCACGCGCAGCGCCCCAGCCTGTTTTCCTGCTTCCGGCAGCTTTCCCGCCAGGAATTCGCCCTCATGCTCGCCGGCTCCATCGTCTACATCATCGCCGGCGTGGGCACCGCCCTCTTCCTGCAGTACATCATCGACCATGTCCTGCCCGCCGGCAGCCGGCACGCCCTGCTGCAGGCCTGCCTGCTCATGCTTGCCGTCATGGCTTTCGCACTGACCACCGGCTACGGACGCATCCGCTACGCCCTCCGGCTCAGCCTCCAGCTCGACAGTCACCTCATCCTTACATACCTTACCCACTTGTTCCGGCTTCCCGCCGGGTTCTTCACCCGACGGGGTGCAGGGGAACTGCACGCCCGTATCGGCGACGCCGCCAAGGTGCGGCACTTCCTCATCGAAGGCACCGACAGCCTGCTGACCAGTTCCCTCATCCTGTTTGTCTCGTTTACCCTGATGTTCACCGTGCATTGGCGGCTATCCCTATTCATGCTGACATTCATTCCGGTCTATCTGGTACTTTACCTGGTCGCCCATCGGGTGAACAAAAGGGTAAACCGGGACATTATGGAACAATCGGCCGTCTTTGAGGAAAAGACGATCGAGGGCATCAGCGCGGCGCGGACCGTCCGCCATTTCGGACAGGCGGAGCAGGTGCTGCGCAACATCGAAACAGAATACCGACTTCTGGTCCGCAAACTGCTGCAGGGTGGCCGCTGGGCGAACGGCTTTGCCACCGCCTCCGACGGCATCGCCCGGCTTCTGACCCTGACCCTGCTGACCGCCGGTTCCCTGTATATCTTCGAAGGCAGCCTCAGCATCGGCGCCCTGGTCTCGTTCTATTCCCTGACGGCCTGGTTCTCAGCGCCTCTGGGCGAGCTGGTCAAACTCAACGACAGTTGGAACGATGCCCGCATCGCGTGGGAACGCCTCGACGACATCAACGGGCTTCCGCCGGAGGAAGCCGGCTTTGGCCACTTCGCACCCAAAGCCGGAGAGGACCTGCATTTCGACCGCATCTCCTTCTCCTACCCCGGCTGTCCCGAACTGCTGCACGACTTCAGCCTGACGCTGAAAGCCGGGGCCATCACGGCCATCCAGGGCGCCAGCGGCTGTGGCAAAAGTTCCCTCGCCGCCCTGCTCATGCGCGATTACGCCGTGCAACGGGGCGTCATCCGGCTCGGTCCGCACGACATCCGGCTTTTCGCCCTGGATGCATGGCGCTCGTTCATCTCGATCGTCCCGCAGGAGCCGCAGCTGCTCAACGCCACCCTCCTGGAAAACATCGCCGGCTTCGGGCCGGAGCCCGATATCGAACGGGTTGTCCAACTCCTCGACAGCCTGCAGCTGGGCGATTTCATCCGGGAACTGCCCCTCGGCGTCTTCACCCGGATCGGCGAACGCGGTAGCACGCTCTCGGGCGGCCAGCGCCAGCGCATCGCCCTGGCCCGCGCCCTGTACCGCCGGCCATCGGTCCTCATCCTCGACGAAGCCACGTCCTCGCTCGACGAGCACGCCCGGCAGTGCCTGCTGGACGAAGTGGTCCGCTTCCGCGAACAAGGCGGCACCGTGATGATGATCACGCACCAGCGTGACAACACGGCCATCGCCGACCGGACGATTCAATTATCATAGAAAGATATGTGCGCACGAACAGGTCAATCCCGGACACCTGAAAGGACGGGAATCACTTAACACTCACACTGATGGAAGAAAAACTGATGAATGAATGGGGTTTGAGGGAAATGACTTCTTCCGAACTCCAGCTCAGAGGCGGGGCCGACAAGAGCAAGCTGGCCACCATTCTGGAGAAGATCCGCAACCTGCTCGACACAATCATGGACTACATCCCCAACCTGCTGAAGGGTTTCAAGGATGGGTTCTTAGGCATGGACAGAGATAAAGATTAGGAGGAAAAATCATGAGAGTATTGGAAATCCAGGAAGCCGCGCTCGTCTGGGGCGGCGTTGACAAGAGAGCACAAGACGCACTCTATACCATCGGTTATGTGATCGGAATCATCGCCCGTTTCATCGGCGCTTTGTTCCTGTTCAAGAAGGACAAGCCGACGGTTTAAACCATTCAACCGGGTCTCTCTCCGGAGAGACCCCTTTGTTCCCTGTCATGAAACGAAATGCATTGATCCTGCTGTTCAGCCTGCTCGCGGTCCCGCTTTCCGCCCAGGAAACCTGGCCACTCGAGCGCTGCATCCAGTATGCCCTGGCCCACAACCTCGATATCCGCGAAAAACAGATAGAAGTCGCTGTCCGCCAGACAGATCTCACACAGCAGCGGCTGCGCTGGCTTCCCTCGGTCTCCCTTCAGATAGGGGAGGATTTCAACTGGGGCCGCAGCGTGGACATGCAGGAACTGGTCATTATCCGCAACGACCTGACCCGGTCCACCGGGATCTCGGTCGGCGCTTCCCTGCCCCTCTTCGACGGCTTGTCGCGGCACCACGAGCGACTGGCTGCCAAAAAGGCCGTGGAAGTCGCTACGCTCGAAGCCGCGGACCTTCGCAGCGTGCTGGAGACCGACGTGACCCGCGCCTATCTGGAGCTGATGCTCGCCAAGCAGATCCACGCCTATTCCCGGGAAAGCCACGCCACCATCATGCAGCAACGCGAGCGGACGGCCCGGCTGGTGGAAGCCGGCAGCCAGCCCAAAAGCGCGCTGAACGAAATGGAAGCCCAGGTCGCCGCCGAAAAAGCGGCCCTGGTGAGCGCCGAAACCCGTGTCCGCACGGCTACGCTCGCGCTGACCCGGCTGATGAATCTGCCCGGCGACACCCCATTCTCCGTCGGCGAACACTTCGGGCCTGACACGGTCGCCGTGCGGGTCAGCCTGCTCACTGACGCCCAGACCGAAGCCTGGCTCCAGTGGGATCCGCGCCTCCGCAGCGCCGAAGCCCGCATCGCCCAGCGGCAGTTTGAAGAACGGGCCGCCAAAGGGCGCTTCTTTCCCTCGCTGAGCGCAGCGGCCAGCTACGGCAGCTTCTACAGCAGCACGAACGACAGCCCTTTCCGCACCCAGCTGGACGAAAACCGGAATCCTTCCGTCACATTGCGCCTCTGCATCCCGATCTTCGACAGCTGGCAAGCGGCCACGCAGTTGAAAAAAAGCCGGCTAGCCCTGGAAATGGCCCGGCTGACCGCCGAGAAGATGCAGACTCAGGTGCTCGAAGAAATGCGGAGCGCCGGCATCGAAGCCGAGAACTGCCTGCAGCGCTACCTCTCCTCGGAGGAGACCCTGCAGGCCATGCAGAGCCTGCTCGAAATCACCGAAGCCAAATATAACCTGGGCGCGGCCACCGCCCTCGACTACCTCGTGGCCCGCAACAACCGGCTGAAAGCCGTTTCCGAATACCTGCAGGCCAAATGGCAGTATCTCTTCCAGTTGCGGCTGCTCGAACGCTACCGGCCATGAAATTCCTCCCGCAGATACCCCGGAAAAAGAAACGCTGGCTGCTGGCCGCGGCGGCACTCCTGCTGCTCCTGCTGCTGCGCCCCGGCAAGGCCGGCCGGCTCGAAGTGACGGCGGAACATCCCCTGCGTGCCACCCTGGTTGAAACTGTTCCGGCCTCGGGCCTCATCCGCCCGGTGGTAGAAGTCAAGATCACGCCCGACGTGTCGGGGGAAATCGTGGATATCTACGCCAAGGAAGGCGACCGGGTGCGTGCCGGCGACCTGATCCTGCGCATCCGGCAGGACCTGTACCTGTCGCAGGTAGACCGGGCGAGCGCATCGTTGGGAACGCTGCGCGCCCAGTACACCCGCCAGCGTGCGGAGGCTCACCAGGCCCGGATCAACTGCGAGCGGGCCCAGCTTCTCTTCGAACAGAGCGCCGTTTCCACCGCGGAACTGCAGCGGGCGAAGACCGAACTGGAGATTGCGCAGAGCAGCCTCAAGGCCGCCGAATACGCGGTCCGCAGCGGCGAGGCCCAGCTCAAGGAAGCCCGGGAGAACCTGTTGAAAACCAGCCTCTACGCACCCATCGACGGCATCATATCCCATATGGAAGTGGAAAAGGGAGAACGTGTGGTCGGCACCAGCCAGATGAGCGGCACGGAACTCTTCCGCATCGCCGATTTCAGCCGCATGGAAGTCACGGTCGAGGTCGGGGAAAGCGACATCGTCCGCATCGAGACAGGCGACAGCGTGCGGGTCGAGATCGACGCCTACCCGCGCCGGAGCTTCCGTGGAAAGGTCGTGCAGATTGCGAATTCTGCAAAAGTTGCTAACTTTGGCGTCCGGATAGAACTGCTGCCCGATTCTTTGAAATTCCTGCCGGGCATGTCCGCGGCGGTGAACATCCTGACGGACCGGCGGGATTCTTGCCTGACCGTGCCGGTCGGGGCGGTCTTCACCCGCAACCGGGAAACCTGCGTGTGGGTGGCCGGAGCCGGAGAGGCCGCCCGCCTGCGGAACGTAGCTACCGGCATCCAGGAACGCGACCGGATCGAAATCCGGGAAGGCCTTTCGGAAACGGACCGGGTGGTCACAGGACCGCCGGAAGCCATTTCCCAGGGAATCAGCGAAGGGCGGAAGCTGAAACTGTCCGCTAAACGACATTGACGATGAACGAAAGAATCCTGATGATCGAAACCAGCACCGAGTGCTGTTCCGTGGCTCTCTCGGAAGGGGCACGGATCCTGGCCCGGCGGATTGATGAAACGCCGCGGATCCAGTCGTCCCTGCTGGCACCCTATATCGTGGAAGTGCTGCAGGAAGCGGGGCTGACCCCCGCCGACCTCGACGCCGTAGCCGTGAGCGAAGGCCCCGGCTCGTACACCGGCCTGCGCGTCGGCGTATCGACGGCCAAGGGCATCTGTTTCGGCGCCGCCAAGCCCCTGCTGGGCATCGATACCCTGCAGATTCTCGCCTGCCAGGCCGAGAGGCCGGAACAAGCCCGCCTTGACAGTCCGAACGATCGGATCATCGCGATGCTCGACGCGCGCCGCATGGAAGTCTATGCCGCCACCTTCGACGCCGAAGGCCGGAAGTGTACCGACACCGCCGCCGTCATCCTCGACGAGACGAGTTACCAGCAGGAACTGGAAGCCGGCAATGTACTCTTCATCGGCACGGGTGTAGAGAAGTTCCAGGCCATCTGCCGGCATCCCAATGCCCGTTTCCAGCCTTGTTTTCCCCTGGCCCCGGCCATGCTGCAGCCAGCCCGGGCCGCCCTGCAAAAAAAAGAGTTCAAAGACGTTGCGTACTTTGAACCCTTCTATTTGAAAGACTTCGTAGCCGGCGTGAGCAAGCACGCCATTCTTTGAGGCTACAGATTTTTCCGGATCAGCGACTCCAGCGCTTCCTTGTCGAAAACGTCGCTTCCCACGATGTCGCCGGCACGGTCGAAGACGAACATCGTCGGAATCTTGACCACGTTGTAGGCCACGACGGACGGCGACTGCACACCCAGGCCGTCGTTCACGTTGATCCAGGGCAGACCCTGGCTGCGGACGGTGGCGGCCCAGCTGGGCTTGTCGATGTCGAGGCTCACCTGGTAGATTTCCAGGCCCTTGTCGTGATAGGCGTCATAGAGCTCCTTCAGGTCCACGTTGAACATCTTGTACTCGGTCTGGCCCACGCTCCAGAAAGAGAGGATGAGCACCTTTCCCTTCTGGTCGGAAAGCTTTTGCCGTTCGCCCTTCACATCGGGCAGTTCCAGGTCGGGGAAACTGACCACGTCGACGTCGCCGAAGCGGGTCGAGAACTCGAGTCCGCGCTGGCGGGCGTCGACCGCGTCACGTAGGGCCAGCACATATTCGGATTTCGGATAGACCAGCGTCAGGGAATCGAGCGTATTCTTGAAGAGGATAGCGTCGGTCTCCTGGCCGAAGACCGGAAGTTCGTCAGTGAACTTCTGGAACAGGACCACGGCGGAGGTAATGGACTTCGGATGCGTGACCACATGCTTGATGGCCTCACGCTTGTAGTCGACATAGAGCTTGCCCAGCCGCTGGTTCAGCGCATTGATCTCGGCGGCGGGCGTCTCCTCGTTCACCTTAGCCGTGAGAGCCGCCATCTCGGCGGTCGCTTCGGCGAATCGGGTGTTGACTTCCTGGAAAAGGGTGGATTCTTCGGAACCGGTGATGGTGAAAGCGCCGGTCGCCGGTACAGTAATGCTCACCTTGTCGGAAGGACGCAGGATCATCGAAGCCACCGGGCTGCCGCCCAGGTAGAGATAGTAGAAGTACGGATCGTTGCCGGTAAGCTTCACTTTGTAGTTGAAGCGGCCCTGGGCGTCGGTCTTGATGGTGTCGACCGCCAGCAGGCGGTTGTAGTTGAGCTTCTGGAGCACCACGGAAGAATCCTTGGCGTTCTCGACGGTGGCGCTGATCTGCGCCGTCGGGGCCTGGTTGCAGGCGGCCAGCAGGCCGACTGCGGCAAAGAAGGAAAGGATACGTTTCATGGGGCTTATTGCGCTTGGAAAGCGGCGGCGATCGACGCGGCGATGGCGGCGAACTGCTCGGGCTTCAGTTGCTTCTTGGGCTTGCGGAAATCCAGGTCTCCTTCGGTCTGGAGCGGCACCAAGTGGATGTGGGTGTGGGGAACCTCCATGCCCAGCACGGCCACCCCCACCCGCTTGCACGGGACAGCGGCGCGGACCGCCCTGGCCACTTTCGCGGCAAACTGCCAGAGTCCGGCATAGGTCTCTTCATCCAGGTCGAAGATGTAGTCGACTTCTTTCTTGGGAATGACGAGGGTGTGTCCTTCGTTCAGTGGATTGATGTCGAGGAAAGCGTAATAGTTCGCGTCTTCCGCCACCTTCCAGGAAGGAATCTCGCCCGCGACGATGCGGCTGAAAATGGATGCCATGGCTAAATGGAGATTTCGAGGATTTCAAACTTGATGATGCCGGAGGGGACGGTCACATCGACCACGTCGCCCTTGTGGTGGCCCATCAGGGCCTTGCCGATCGGCGTGGTCATGGCCAGCTTGCCCTGCAGGATGTTGGCTTCGCTTTCGCCCACGAAGGTGTAGGATACGGTGGAGCCGTTGGCCAGGTTCTTCAACTTGACCTTGGTCAGCATCTGGACCGTATCGGTATTGATTTTCGATTCGTCGATCACCTTGGCGTTGGCGATCAGGTCTTGCATTTTGCTGATCTTGAGTTCGAGCATGCCCTGCGCCTCGCGTGCCGCATCATATTCGGCATTTTCCGACAGGTCACCCTTGTCGCGCGCTTCGGCAATGGCTCTCGAGATGACAGGACGCTCGGCGATCATGGCCGCCAGCTCTTCGCGGAGCTTGTCGAGCCCTTCCTGTGTTACATAGTGTGCTTCTCCCATTATAAAAAACAGTTAAAAAGAAAAGAATCCCATCCGTGTGGGACCCTTTCAACGTTCAATCTTTCTGCAAATATACAAATAATTTTACACAACCACAATTTCGCCCGCCTTTTTGCGGTCGATGCACAATTGTTCCTTGAGCTGATCCAGGGAATCGAAGCGCTTCTCGTCGCGAAGCCGGGCGCAGAACTCGATGTCAAGGTCCAGTCCGTAGATCTCCCGGTCGAAGTCGAGGATGTGGGTTTCGATGGTCCGGGCGCCGCCAGCTCCCACCGTCGGACGAATACCAATGTTGCAGACGCCCTGCCAGGTCCTGCCCAGCACGTGCACGCGCACGGCGTACACGCCGTCGGCAGGAACGAGTTTCAGGGGCTCGTAGAGCTGCATGTTGGCGGTCGGAAAACCGATGGTGCGGCCGATGCGGTTGCCGGACACCACCACGCCATGGAGGCCATAGCAGTAGCCCAGCATACGCTCGGCGAGGGCCACGTCGCCCGCAAAGAGCGCGCGGCGGATCTGTGTGGAGCTGATCACCACATCCAGCCCCCGGGAGAAGGCTTCCACCCGCACCGGCGTCACGCCGCAGCGGGCCACGGTCGCCATCATTTCAGCGGTCGAAGCGAAGGCGTCATGGCCCAGCCGGTGGTCGTAACCCAGCACCAGCGCCGTCGCGCCCAGGCGCTCGACGAGGTATTCCCGGATGAAGGTTTCGGCGGACAACTCACTGAAAGCCAGATCGAATGGCAGCACCTCGAAGCGGTCCACCCCATAAGACAGGCAGCGCGCGCGCTTCTCCTGCAGGGTGGAAAGCAGGCGCAGCCGGTCGGCGTCCTGCTGCAGCACACTGCGCGGATGCGGCCAGAAAGTCACCAGCAGACTCTCCTCCCCCCGCTCACGGGCGACGGCGCACAACTGGTCGATCACTTGCTTGTGTCCCAGATGCACGCCGTCGAAAAAGCCGGTCGCCGCTACAGCCATTTCACCAATTCAAAGTCCTGGCGGTGCGGCAGGTCGGGGTTCTTGGCATAGAGCCTGCCCGCAGCCTCATACGTGCCGGAGAACTCCGGTACGATGGTCGCACGATAGGTGGCGACACCATCCTGGCAATCGACCAGTTTGAAGTCGAAGAGCGACACGATGTGGCGTTCGCCTTTCGCATTCTGCTCGGTCAACAGGATTTCAGCGCCGATATCTTCGGGATCGAGTTCGCCGAGGTAGAGCACCAGCTCGGAATCGTAGGTCTGGCCCATGTTGAGCAGGGAGTGCACCCCGCTGTTCTGGTTGAACGAGCGGACCTCGATGCCGTCCCACTCGCGGCGCACCCGCTTCTTCCAGAAAGCGATGTCGCGCGCCATGGCGAAGTCGTTGGCAATCAGCTTGTCGGAACGCTCCTTCAGCGGCTCGTAGTACTTCACGCAGTAGTCGTTCATCATGCGGTTGGTGGTGAAGTTGCAGGCCACCTGCGCCACGGTGTTCTTGATGGTCTCAATCCAGGTCTTGGAGATGCCGTAGGTATCCTTGTTGTAGAAACTCGGCACGATCTCGGTCTCAAGGATGTTGTAGATGGTCGACGAATCGAGGTCGTCCTGGAACGACTGGTTATCGTAGGTACGCTCCATGCGGAGGGCCCAGCCGGCGCCCGGTCTGTAGCCTTCCACCCACCAGCCGTCGAGCACGGAGAAGTGCATGACACCGTTCATCACGGCCTTCTCGCCACTGGTGCCGGAAGCTTCCTGCGGACGGGTCGGGTTGTTCATCCAGACGTCCACGCCCTGCACGAGCAGCTTGGCGATGGTGATGTCGTAGTTCGGCACGAAGACGATCTTGCCCAGGAACTGCGGCATCTTGGAGATGTCGATGATACGCTTGATCAGGTCCTGGCCGGCCTTGTCGGCGGGATGCGCCTTGCCGGCGAAGAGGAACTGCACGGGGTGCTGCGGGTTGTTGACGATATCGTTCAAGCGGTCGAGGTTGCTGAAAAGCAGCGTCGCACGCTTATAGGTGGCGAAGCGGCGGGCGAAGCCAATGGTCAGCACGTCGTCGCGCAGGGTCTTGCGGATCTTGACGATCTCGTGCGGCGAGTAGTGGCTGGTGAGCGTCGTGTCGGTCATCAGGTCCTTGATGGCGTCGATCAGGCGCTTGCGCAGGGTCTGGCGGATGCGCCAGATCTTCTCGTCGGGCACTTCGTAGATACCCTCGAAGCAGCGTTTGTCGTAGTGGTGCGTCTTGAATTCCTTGCCGAACACCTTTTCGTGAATCTCTTTCCATTCCGGTGCCGTCCACGTGGGATAGTGGACGCCGTTGGTGACCGAGCTCACATGAAGTTCCTCGGGCAGGTAACCGGGCCACATCGGGGCGAAGATATTCTGGCTCACACGGCCGTGCAGCCAGCTCACGCCGTTGATTTCCTGCGACAGGTTGGCCGCCAGGAAGCTCATGGAGAACTTCTCGCCCGGATTCTCGGGATGGATCTTGCCCAGGCTCATGAAGGTCTGCCAGTCGATCTTCATGCGCTCCGGATAGTGCGAGATGTAGACACGGAGCAGGTCTTCCGTAAAGGCGTCATGACCGGCCGGGACCGGGGTATGCGTGGTGAAGAGCGAAGAGGCGCGTACCACTTCCAGAGCCTCGGGATACGAAAGATTGTCGATCTGGATCAGTTCGCGCAGGCGCTCGAAGCCATTGAAGGCGGCATGGCCCTCATTGCAGTGATATACATCGGCATGGATGCCCAGGGCCCGTAGGGCACGGACACCGCCCACACCCAGCAGCATTTCCTGCTTCAGGCGGTTCTCCCAGTCGCCGCCGTAAAGCTGGTGCGTCACCTGGCGGTCTTCGGGCAGATTGTCTTCGTAGTCGGTGTCAAGCAGATAGAGGTCGGTACGGCCCACTTCCACGCGCCAGATACGGGCATTGAGGTTTCGTCCCGGGAAAGCGACGCTGACCGTCAGCCAGTTGCCGTTTTCATCGCGCACGGGCGAAGCCGGAATCTTCGTAAAGTCCTGCGGCGTGTAGTCGGCGATCTGGTCGCCATAGGCGGACAGGCGCTGGGTGAAATAGCCGTGGCGGTACAGCAGGCCGATGGCGGTCATGTGGACTTTCATGTCGGACGCTTCCTTCAGGTAGTCACCGGCCAGGATGCCCAGGCCGCCCGAATAGATTTTCAGCGAGGTGTCGATACCGTACTCCATGCAGAAATAAGCCACATGGGCGCCTTTCCGCGAATCTTTCTCGGCCATATAGGCCTCGAATTCGGCGTAGACTTTGTCCAGGCGCGCCAGGAAATCAGGATCCTGCTCCAGCTTGCGGTACTGCTTGAGCGGAATCTTGTCGAGGAAGAGCAGCGGATTGCCGTTGGTTTCTTTCCAGAGCTTCGGATCGATGTTGCGGAACAGGTCGATGGCCGATTCGTTCCAGCACCACCAGAGGTTCTTGGCCAGGGCGTCGAGATGCTTGAGCCGCTCGGGCAGCTCACGGCTGATGAAAATGCCCGTCCAGGAAGGCTGGCCAGCCGAGTAGCGGGCCATCGGCTGGTGGTCGTCGGGAATCTCCGTGAAGTTCTTGCGCTCAGCCCGCACCTTTACGATGGCTTTGGTATAGGCTGCCTTGTAGTAGACGATATTGTTGCTCCAGAGGGCGATCTCGGAGACCTGCTTGGCGTTGGCCCGGTCGGAGGCAGCCTGTTCGGGCGTCTCTTCGGCTGCTTCGATAATGCGCCTGGCGACAGCGTTGACCACTTCCGAATAGTTGGCGTCGTTGCGTTCGATGACCGTGATGCCCGGGTGCGGCTCGGTGGCATGGGAGCGGACCCAGAGGCCGAAGCCGGCCAGCGAGGTCGTGACGGTCGGCACGCTGAAGGCGAGCGACTCAAGCGGCGTATAACCCCACGGCTCGTAGTACGACGGGAAGACGGTCAGGTCGAGACCCGGCAGCAGGTCGTAGTAACGCATGTTGAACACGCCGTCGTCGCCGTTCAGGTAGGTGGGCAGGAAGAAGACATCGAGATTGGAGCCGACGGCGTTGACGAGCTGCAGCTCGCGCAGCCGGCGGGTGACGATGTCATAGTCGTCCATCAGGTAATGGCTGGTCTGGGTGGTATACGGGCTGTTGATGCCGCTCAGCTTGTTGAGGAGCTCCCGGTCCGGACCGTTGTTGCCGGAAGGGACCATGATGAAGGCCAGGATCCTGCGTCCGCTGTAGCTGTTGGAGAGCTTGGCCAGGGCGTCGATGAAGACGTCGATGCCTTTGTTGCTGTATTCGTAGCGTCCGCCGATGCCTACCAGCAGACTTTCGTCGGTAAAGCCTTCCCCGGCCATCGCCGAGGCCACCTCCAGGAGTTTCTGGCGGGCGGCGGCGCGACAGGCGTCATACTGGTCGTCACTGGGCGTAAAGCTGTTCTCGAAGCCGTTGGGCGTGATCACGTCGCACTCCCGGCCCAGGAACTGTTTGCACTCACGGCCGGTGATCTCGCTCACCGTGGTGAACACGTCGGATGCCGTCGCAGCCGCTTTCTCGAGCGAGTGGCGGGCCACCACGCCGTATTCGTGCGCCAGCTGGTCGGCCTGCAGGCTCTCCAGTCCGTCATACAGCGGAATATTCTTGCCTGCCACGCAACGGCCCACCACCGTCGCATGGGTGGTGAAGATGGTGCCGATGGGCAGGTTGGTCATTTTCACATAGAGCAGGCCGGCGCCCGTCATCCACTCGTGGAACTGGGCCAGCACCTTCTCGTGCGGCTTGACATTGTAGCGCACGAAGCTCTCGATTACCTTGCCGGCGGCATAGCCGAACAGGGCCGACTCGACATAATCCCAGCCGCCGCTGATGGAGTCCACGCCGAAGCTTTTCCACAGCTCGGTGAGGATGTCGTCCTTGTGGCTGATGAAGGGCGTAAAGTCGACCAGGATCGCCACCGGATCGCCGGCGACGTTCCAGTGACCGACGCGGATGCGGAGCCCCTCCTCCGCCGCATGGCGTCGCCAGGAGCGGAACAGGGTGGGGTCTTCCGTGAATTCCGGGTTCTGCCTGACATCACGCCAGACATCGGGTCCGATATGGATATGATGATGTTTCTTGAAAGAGGTTCCTAAATAGAGGGCTTTGGTGGCAATAACGGTGTGTATTCCGCCTACCTTGTTGCAAACTTCCCAACTGGATTCAAACAGGTAGTCGGGCATCGTGAATTTTTCTTCCATCTTGCTTACTTGGTTTTCTTGGCTTTGAGTTTCTCCTTGATGCGCAGTTCAAAGTCTGCGAGCACGTTCATATAGTTGATGAAGGCCTCATACGGCGTGTCGTACGGGTTGAAATAGCTGTGGACACTGCCGTCGGAGAAGAATTTGGTGCACATGTAATAGAAATGGTCGCTCTCCTGCAGCTTGCGGAAGATGCTGACCAGGTTGTCGTCTTTGGTTTTGTATACGTCGGCCTCCAGCGCATAAAGCTTGTTGAAAGCTTCCTCCTGCAGGTCGTTGCCGAGCCAGGCACTGGTGTCGCGCTCCTCGTCTGCCCAGGAAATGGGATACGGGACGTGCAGCGGGGCCACCGGCTGGTACGTGCGGGCCGCCTCGGAAGGGGTGCAGAAAGAGAGGTTGCGGGAAAGGACCGCGGCCGGGAGGGCATTCATGAAGTCGAAGATGCCGCTCGCGCTGCGCTGGTGCTCGCCGAAGGTCTCATAATCCATGAAGAGGTTGAGCACATCGTCTTTCTCCAGGGCGGAAACGGCCCAGTCGGCGAACTTCTCGGCCGTCAGCGGCCAGCTGTTCCAGCCCCTGTCGGAGAAGCGGAACGCGATGTCGTCGCTCAGGGTGAAGTTGCGGAGCAGGACCTTCATGCGCGGGTTGATGGCATTGGCATACACGAAGTTCGGGCTCTTCCAGCCCAGGATGTGCTTGGCTCCTTCGGTCAGCATCACCTCGTAGCCCAAGTCCGCCACGGCGGCGCCGATCATGTCGGAGTAGATGAGCTCCGTGTTGCGGAACACGGTGGGCTTGACCCCGAAGAGGCGCTTCATCAGGTCGGCGTGCAGCTTCACCTGCTTCTTGAACTCGGTCATCGAGGCCAGCGAAGAGAGCGAGTGGGAATAGGTCTCACTCAGGAACTCCACACAGCCGGTGGCGGCGAGGGCCTTGAAACTGTCGATCACTTCGGGCACATAGCGCTCGAACTGCTCGATGGCGGTGCCGGAAATGGAGAAAGCCACCCTGAAGGCGCCGTTATTGCGAAGGATCAGGTCGTGCAGCATCTTGTTGGCCGGGAGATAGCAGCGCTCGGCCACACGGCGCACGATGGTCCGGTTGGAGAAATCATCGAGGTAGTGGAAGTCATTGCCGATGTCGAAGAAGCGGAACTGCCGCAGACGGTCGGGCTGATGGACCTGGAAGTAAAAACAAACTGACTTATTCATAGCGTTACTTTTTTATTGTCTTATTGACCCTCAATGGCCGACTGATAGACGTCGCGCACCTTCACGGCGGCAGCATCCCATTTGAGATTGTCCACCTCTTCGCGACCGCGCTCCGATGCCAGGCGCGGAAGCGCCGGATAGTTGAGCAGGCCGTACATAGCATCGGCCAGGGCGTTGACATCCCAGAAGTCGACTTTGATGGCATACTTCAGCACCTCGGCCACACCCGACTGCTTCGAGATGATGGTCGGCACATCCGATTTCATGGCCTCGAGCGGCGAAATGCCGAAAGGTTCGGACACCGAAGGCATCACGTACACATCGGAAAGGGCGAACATCTTCTGTACGTCGTCGCCGCGCAGGAAGCCCGTGAAGTAGAAGCGGTCGGCAATGCCGAGTTTCGCCACATAGCGGACGCAGCGGTTCATCATGTCGCCGCTGCCCGCCATCACGAAGCGGGTGTTGGGGCAGACCTTGAGCACCTTCGCGGCTGCTTCGATGAAATATTCGGGACCCTTCTGGAAGGTGATGCGGCCCAGGAAGGTGATGACTTTGTCATGGACGCCGCGCTGGACCGAGATTTTCTCGCGGCCGGAGAAGTCCACGGCATTGTGGACCGTCACGACCTTGGCGGGATCGATGCCGTACTTGGTGATGACGATGTTGCGGGTCAGGTCGCTGACGGTGATGACCTTGTCGGCTTCCTGCATGCCGCGCTGCTCGATCTCGAAGACACGGGTGTCGATGCTGTCGGCACTGCCGCGGTCGAAGGAGGTGGCATGGACATGGATGACCAGCGGCTTGCCCGACACGCGCTTGGCGGCGATGCCGGCGTAGTAGGTCAGCCAGTCGTGGGCATGGATCACATCGAACTGTTCTTCGGCGGCAATCGCACCGCCGACCATGGCGTAGCGCGAGACCTCTTCCATGAGGTTTTTGCCGTACTTGCCGGAGAACTTGTATTTCTGGCGGAAATAGAACTTGAATTCCTCGTTCTGGCTGCGCCGTTCCTCTTCCACCAGGTCGGTGAAATCGACCGGGTCGATATAGGGATGCAGGTTGGAACCGACGCGCAGGAACTGGACCTTGCCCAGGAATTCGTCGGTGTTGGCAAACGCATCGTATACGGCCACGTCGCTGGCGTTGATGATGCGCACGGCGCTCTGGTCTTCGTCGCCGCTGGCGGAAGGCATCACGAACAGTACCTCCACGCCGCAATGGGCCAGGCCCTTGGTCATGCCGTAGCAGGCCGTGCCCAGACCTCCCGCGATATGGGGCGGGAACTCCCAGCCGAACATCAGGACTCTCATAACGATTCCTCCTCCTTATTTTTCTTGATGAGATATTTCACCCGGATGATTTCCGCCACACTGAGCGCCGAGTTGATGGCGCCGTGCGGGAAATACGGCGGATCTCCGTCGTAGATCTCAGCCACTGCGGCGATGCCGTGGACGTTCAGGTCTTCCTGGAAGCCGTCGACCAGTTCCTGCGCCTTGCGCACGAACGAAGGGCCGAAGAGTTTGAAGCAGCCGGTCACATAGGCGCCCAGCAGCCAGGGACGGGTACAGCCGTTGTGGGTGGCCGTGTCGCGCTCGATCTGGTTGCCGTCGTAGCGGGAGCGGTAGAGCGGATTCTTCGGCGAGAGGGTGCGGATGCCGCGCGTGGTCACGAGTTCGCGCTCCACGGCATGCAGGATCTCGGCCTGGACCTCTTCCGAAACAGGGCTGTACGGCAGGGAGCAGGCATAGAGCTGGTTGGGTCGCGTAAACACGTTCTGGCCCTCTTCACCGACATAGTCCGCCAGGTGATGGCGGGCTTCCACCCAGAAGGTATCGAAAAAGCAGGCTTCGACCGCGGCTTTCACTTCCTGGCAGCGTTTCGTAAAGCTGCCGGCTTTGCCGAAGCGGCCCTCCATCTCGAGGACGAAGCAGATGGCATTGTACCAGAGGCAGTTGGTTTCTACCTGATAGCCACGGCGCTCTGTCACGGGCTTGCCGTCGATATAGGCGTTCATCCAGCTCAGGGCGACGCCCGGCTTCTCGGCCCAGAGCAGGCCGTTGTCGTGCAGCGTCACCTCCGGACGGCCGTTCAGGTAACTCTCGATCACCTGTTTGAGGAACTTGCCATATTTGCTCCAGGCAGCTTCCGCATCGCCGGTAAACTGGATCAGCTGCTGCACGGCTTCCGTGAGCCGCAGCGGCGATTCCACCTGGTCGCTGCCCTTCAGGAAAGCTTTCTTCTGCACCGAAATCAGGTCGGAAAGGATCTTTTCGAAGCGCTTTACGTCGCCGTTGTTGCAGAGGGTCAGGCCCGGAAGGGCGATGGCCGTCTCGCGCATGCCGCCGATCTCGTGCCAGGAGAAACCGGTGCAGATACGGGAGAGCGGTCCCTCTTCCGCAAAGAGCTGCTCGGCGGCGGCTTTCAGGCAGTCGTCATAGTTGTCACGCGGCATGCGGCGCTTGGCTTCCCGGGTGAACTGCGCCTTGAGGTTGCGGTGTGAGACCGGCTCGGTGGAAGCGGAGAAAACGATGCTCTCCCCTTTCGCCATCGGCAGTTCGAAGAAGCCCGGTACCAGCAGGTCTTCCATGCAGTCGAAGCCGCGGCGGTATTCTTCCTTGTAGACGATATTCTTGTACCAGTCCGGTGCGTGGACGTAGTCGCTTTTCTTGGAAAGCTGGAGATGCAGGCGCGGGAAGCCCTTGTAGAGGCAGAACGACACGCCGCCTTCCTCGGAGCGGTAGTGCGTGTCGGCTTCCGGATTGGCCACGGTCAGCGCATGGATGCTGCGGTACGCCAGGTACGGCTTCAGGCGCAGGACCGTGTGGGAGTGCGCATCCAGCAGGGTATAGCGGATGAGCAGCTGTCCGGAACCCACCACGAAGAGGATCTCTTTCTTGAACAGCATACCGCCGACCCGGTAGGTAATGACCGGGAAGGGATCCATCTCAAAATCGACGATATATTTGTGCCCGCGGGGCTCGTAGATGTCTCCGTAGCAGTGGATGCCCAGGTTGAAAGGCATGCCATGCTGCAGCAGCGTCTCGTCGAGGGCCGACAGAAGCATGTAGCGGTGCCCGCCGAAACGGTCGATCGGAACGGCCAGCAAACCGTGATACTTCCGGGTGTTGCACCCCACGATGGTCGTGTTGCAGTAACCGCCGGCCCGGTTGGTGGCCAGCAGCTCCCGCTTCAGGGAGTATTCGAGATTCACGAGCTCCGCCTTGTTGAATTGCAAATAAGCCATGGTCTCACAGGTATTTAATCGCGCAAAGTTACAAAAGAATTTTGGTATTTATACTTATATTATCTCTTGATAGTATTATAGCTTCTTCAATACCTGAACAGTACGGCTCGGCAGGTAGAGATGGAGCGTGTCCCTGTCCCATTCCCGGACCGTGTGGTGAAGCATGCCGGGATCGTTGCGGGAGAAGCCGCCGAACTCCGGCGCATCGCTGTCGAGCACCAGCGCATAGCTGCCGGCCGGCACTTCAAAACCGTAGTTGTCGAAGGAATGCTCCGGGTTGAAATTGAAGGCGAAGATCAAGCCTGCACGCTCCAGCAACAACACTTTCTTCTCCTCGTCGCAGCGCAGGCAGGTGGGCGGCACGGCCAGCAGCGCGTCCTCGCGGGCCAGCTGCAGCATGGCCTGTTCGAAGCGCCAGAGCCCATGGTAGCGCAGGCCGGGATTGTCGACCAGCGACCACTGGCGGCGCGCATAGAAGAACGACCAGTCATTGCCCTCGCGCGGGAAGTCGATCCACTCAGGATGTCCGAATTCGTTGCCCATGAACGTCAGATAGCCGTCGCCGGCCGTAGCCAGGGTCACGAGGCGGATCATCTTGTGCAGGGCGATGCCGCGGTCGATGGTCATGTTCTGGGAGCCGATGTTCATGCTCCAGTACATTTCCTGGTCGATGAGGCGGAAGATGATGGTCTTGTCGCCCACCAGCGCCTGGTCGTGGCACTCGGCATAGCTGATGGTGCGTTCGTCGGGGCGCTTGCCCGAGAGCTCGTGCCAGATCTCGCCCATGCTCCAGTCCCAGTCGCTGCGCTCCTTGATCCACTTGATCCAGTGGTCGGCGATGCCCATGCTCATGCGGTAGTCGAAACCGATGCCGCCGTCGGCGATGGGAGCGGCCAGGCCGGGCATGCCCGACATATCTTCGGCGATGGTGAAAGCATGGGGGTTCAGCTCCTTGACCAGGATATTGGCCAGGCCCAGGTAGGTAATCGCATCCCCGTCCTGCCCGCCGTCGAAATAGCAGTCGTACGACGTGAAGTCGCGCTCCAGTCCATGGTCGTAGTAGAGCATGCTTGTCACGCCGTCGAAGCGGAATCCGTCGAGACAGTATTCTTCCATCCAGTACTTCAGGTTCGAGAGCAGGAAGTGGATGGTCGGGCCCTTGCCGTAGTCGAAGCAGCGCGAGCCCCAGGCGGGATGCTGTCCGCGGGGGCCGTCGTGGAAGTAGGTGGTGTAGGAACCGTCGAGGCGGCTGAGGCCTTCCACCTCGTTGCTCACGGCATGGCTGTGGACCACGTCCATGATGACGGCGATGCCGGCCTGGTGGGCCGCGTCGACCAGCGCCTTGAACTCCTCGGGCGTGCCGAAGCGGCTGCTCAACGCAAAGAAGCTGGACACCTGGTAGCCGAAGCTGCCATAATAGGGATGTTCCTGCAAAGCCATGATCTGCAGGGTATTATAACCCGTCTCGATGACACGCGGCAGCACTTTTTCCCGGAATTCGGTGAAGGAGCCCACTTTCTGTTCCTCGGTACTCATGCCGATATGGGTCTCGTAGATGAGGGGGTTGTCGATTTTCGGGCCGCGTTTCTTGCGCCAGCGATACGCCTTGGCCGGCTCCCAGACCTGGGCGCAGAAGACTTTGGTCTCCGGGTCCTGGATGCAGCGGGTGGCATAGGCGGGGATGCGCTCTCCGCCGCCGCAGGGCCACTCGACGAACCACTTGTAGAGGTCGCCATGAGCCACTTTGTCGCCGGGCACACGCAACTCCCAGTTGCCGCCGCCTGTCGGCTTCAGGGCCCATTCATCGCTCCGGCGCCAGCCGTTGAAATCGCCGGTCAGGAAGATCTTGGACGCATTGGGCGCCCACTCGCGGAACACCCATTCCCCGTTCTCGCGGTGGAGGCAATAATACAGGCTGCCGTTGATGGCTTTCTTCAGGGGTTTTCCTTTGCCGGCGATGGAATCTTTCACTCGCAGGATCTGCTGGTTGCGTCCATCCACAGCGTTCTTGAAAGGCGCAAGCCACGGGTCTTTCTCGTAGATTTTCATATTATTCTTCCTTCATTGTTTTTTCGACTTCTTCCAGGTTTCCCTGCACATAGGCCCGGCACCACTTAATGAGCGCCATCGCCTTTTTCACATCCTCCCCGATCGCGGTCAGATCCCGCTCCGGGTCCTCGATCTTCTTCACCAGAGCCTCCAGCTCGGCGAAGACTTCTTCGTATTTTTTATCCTTCTCCATAATTCTAACTTTATGCGTCTTTCCCCTATCATTCGTCATTCGCTCCCGCTGGCCGCGGCTCTCGCTCCGCTCGGGTCCGGGCTTGTCCCGGAATCTCAATCCGTTGCACAAGCGCCTCGACCACACCGTCGCGAAACATGACGGAGAGGCGGTCGCCGGGGGTGAAGGCGGCGGCGGTGGCGGCGCGGCGGCCGTCTTTCAGGGCGATGAGAAAGCCGCGTTCGAGGGCGCGCAGGGGATCGACGGCGTCAAGGCGCCGTTCCAGCAGGTCGAGGCGGTGCCGGACTTCGGCGTGACGGTCCGACACGGCCCGTTCGATCCGCTGTCTCAGGGCATCGAGCACGCTGGTCTGCGACATCGCATGCGTCCGGACAGCCAGGTGCAGGCGCTGGAGCAAGGTATCGATCTGCCAGGCTTCCGCGGCAAAACGGTCGATCAACCAGTCCGCCAGCGCCGTGGGCGTTTTCACATGGGTATGGGCGACCATGTCGGCGATGTGGTAGTCGTGGTCGTGCCCGATGGCCGTGAGCACCGGCAAGGGGAACTGCGCCACGTTGACGGCCAGCTCATAGTCGTCGAAACACACGAGGTCCATGGCCCCGCCGCCGCCCCGGAGGATGAGCACGGCATCGAAGGCCTCTTCTTCGGCCGCCACGGCGTCGAGCGCCGCAATGATGCTCGCCGGCGCGGCTTCGCCCTGCATCAGCGCCGGGAACAGCCGCAACTGGAAGCGGAAGCCATTTTCGTTGCCGGAGAGCTGCCGTTGGAAATCGCGCCAGCCCGCCGCTGTCTCGCTCGTGATCACCGCCAGACGCCGGGGCAGCAGCGGGAGTTCGAGCTGGGCGTTCATCCCGAACATCCCTTCGGCTTCGAGCCGGGCCATGGTCCGCTGCCGGGCCAGCTCCAGTTCTCCTACCGTGAAGGAGGGGTCGATGTCATAGACCACCAGCGTCAGCCCGTACATCACCGAGTAACTCACCTGCACCCGGACCAGAATCTCCATGCCCACCGCCAGCGGACGCCCCGTCTGCCCTTCAAAAAACGGGCGGATCATCCGCCAGGAAGAAGCCCAGGCGATGGCGGACGCCTTGGCCAGCAGCGCATTGGAATCCGGGTCTTTTTCCACCAGCGTGAGATAGCAGTGTCCCGAAGGATGCTGCTTCAGCTCACTGATCTCGGCCCGCAGCCAGACATAGCCCGGGAAATGCGTGTCAAGCGCATTTTTCACCTGCTCCTGCAGGGCCAGCAGACCGATGGATTTCTTCTCCGCCATTTCCTACAAATATACATAAATTATCTCGATTTTTTTCGTACTTTTGCATATCCAATTCTCCGTACCCATGCTCATCAAGCAGGCCACCTTTGCCGGAAGCAGCCAGCACACTGACCAGAAGCCGAAAGTCCGTCATCCGGAATTCGCCTTCATCGGACGGAGCAACGTCGGAAAATCGTCGCTGATCAACCGCCTCTGCGGTGTCAACGGCCTCGCCCATACCTCTTCCACCCCCGGTAAAACCCAACTTGTCAACCATTTCCTGATCAACGGCGCCTGGTATCTCGTGGACCTGCCCGGCTACGGCTATGCCCGCATGGGCAAGAAGGGCCGCGAGAAACTGCAGGAGATCATCAGCGACTACATCCTCCACAGCGAGGAGATGGTGCTGCTTTTCGTCCTGCTCGACGCACGGCACGAGCTGCAGCAGATCGACCGCGACTTCATCACCGAACTCGGCGCCGAAGGCATCCCCTTCGCCCTGATCTACACCAAGTGCGACAAGCTGGGCGTGAACGCGCTCAAGGCGCAGGTGGAGCACAACGCGGAAATCCTGCGCGAAACCTGGGAGGAGCTCCCGCCCACCTTCTGCAGTTCCGCCGAGACCGGACAGGGTACCGAAGCCATCCTCGACTACATCGGATCCATCCTCGACCAACTATAACTTCTACTATATCTCACACACTATTGAACTTCCATGGAAGAATACGATCACAAACTGAAGATCTTCGCCTGCAACAACTCCCACAGGTTCGCAGAGCAGATCGCGAAGAAACTGAACACGAAACTCGGCGACTCGGAACTGACCGTCTTCAGCGACGGCGAATTCCAGCCGCAGTTTACTGAAAGCGTCCGCGGCGCCACGGTGTTTATCGTCCAGAGCACCAACCCGCCGGCCGACAACCTCTTCGAACTCCTGCTGATGATCGATGCCGCCCGCCGCGCCTCCGCCTACAAGGTGATCGCCGTGATCCCCTACTTCGGCTGGGCCCGCCAGGACCGCAAGGACCGTCCCCGCGTCTCCATCGCCTCCAAGCTCGTGGCCAACATGCTGACGGCTGCCGGCTGCGACCGCGTGATGACCTGCGAGCTGCATGCCGCCCAGATCCAGGGTTTCTTCGACATTCCCGTCGACCACCTCTGGGCCACTTCCATCTTCATTCCGTATGTCAGGGCGATGAACATCGAGAACCTGTCGATCGCCTCACCCGATATGGGCGGTGCCAAAAAAGCCAACGTCTATGCCAAGCACCTCAATGCCCCGCTGATCATCTGCCATAAGGACCGCTCGAAAGCCAACGTGATCGGCAGCATGACCGCCATCGGCGAGATCGAAGGCCGCAACGTGGTGATCGTCGACGACATGGTCGACACGGCCGGCACCATCACCAAATGCGCCGATGTCCTGATGGAACGCGGCGCGGCAAGTGTCCGGGCGGTCTGCACGCACCCGATCCTTTCGGGCCCCGCCTACGACCGGATCAACGCTTCGCCCATCCAGGAATTCATCGTAGCCGACACGGTCCCGCTCCGGCCGGAAAAAGACAATTCGCGCTTCACCGTCCTGTCGATGACCGAGGTCTTCGCCGATGTGATCGACCGCATCTATCATAACGAACCGGTCAGCGACCTGTTCATCCGCAGCTAAGCCATGATTCTCGAGCCCGGTATCACGATTGAGGCCGTCCACGAACGGCTTGTCGCCAAAATCCGCAGCTACTTTGCGGGTGCGGGCAAGACCCGCGCCGTGCTGGGCCTGTCCGGCGGCATCGATTCGGCCATCGTGGCCGCTCTGGCGGTCGACGCCCTCGGTGCCGAGAACGTGCATGGCATCCTGATGCCCTCGGCCTTCTCGACCGAGGGCTCGGTCGCGGACTCCGTGGCCCTCGCCCGGAACCTGGGCATCAGCTACGACATCGTCCCCATCGGTCCCGTCTACGACCAGGCCATGGACGCCATGGCGTCGTTCTTCGCAGACGGCCAGTGGAGCGTGGCGCAGGAAAACCTGCAGGCCCGCCTCCGGGGCACGATCCTGATGACCTGGTCGAACCGCTTCGACGCGCTGCTGCTCAACACCTCGAACAAGAGTGAGTTGTTCACGGGCTACGGCACGCTGTACGGCGACCTCTGCGGCGCGATCATGGTGATTGCCGACCTCTACAAGGTCCAGGTCTACGAGCTCTCGCACTATGAGAACCGCCTGCACGGCAAGGACGTGATTCCGCAGTCCATCCTGACCAAAGCGCCGTCCGCCGAGTTGCGCCCGAACCAGAAGGACACCGACTCGCTGCCGGCCTATGAAGCGCTCGACCCGGTGCTTCACGCCTTGTGCGAAGAGGAGCTTACACCCGAAGAGGTCGTGGCCCGCGGCACCGACGCCGCCCTGGTTGAGCGCATCGTCCGGCTCAAGCGCGGCGCAGCCTTCAAGGCCCTGCAGATCCCGCCCGTGCTGACCGTGGGCGACCATCCGATCGTACCCCCCTTCAAGCAGCTCTGAGTACGATGAAAGTGTTCCTCCTGGCCGTCCTGTTGCTGGCGCTCGGCGTTGCCGGTCTGGCTGTCACCATCCTGGTGAAGAAAGACGGCAAATTCCCTGACGGCGAGATCTCCCACAACAAGGTGCTGCGCAAGCAGGGCATCATCTGTGCCAAGGAGGAAGAACTGCGATTGTGGAAAAAACGGAATCCTCAGGCCGCAGCCCAGGGACTGCGGCCTGATACCTGTCCGGAAACCGGCTGTGACGGCTGCGCTTTCGGAGAACATAAAGAAGAAGCATCATGTTAGTAAACAGCACCATCCAAGACCGCATCTGCTTTGTGGAGATGCAGAATGCCGAACACTTCAATTGCCTGAGCACGCAAATGTGCCAGGAGCTGGCCGAGGCCGTCCAGAATGCATACCGCCAGGAATGTGTGGGCATCGTTCTCAAGGCCCAGTGCAACAAGGGCGTATGGAGCGCCGGCCACGACATCCGGGAGCTTCCCCAGAACGGAGAAGACCCGTTGGCCTATGACGTTCCCATGGAGCGGCTCCTCCGCAGCGTGCAGGACGTTCCCATTCCGGTGATTGCCTGTGTGAGCGGTACTGTCTGGGGTGGCGCCTGCGACCTCTGCCTGTCGTGCGACATGATCGTGAGCACCGACAACGCCACCTTCGCCATCACGCCGGCCAAGATCGGCATTCCCTATAACGCCTCGGGCATCATCCATTTCATCAACCAGCTGGGCATCAACAAAGCCCGCGAGATGTTCTTCCTGGCCCAGCCCATCACGGCCCAGGACGCCCTGAACGTCGGCCTGATCAACCGCATCGCCCCTCCAGAAGAGTTGGACGGGATGCTGGAGACCCAGTTCCTGGCCCCGCTGCGGCGCAACAGCGTGATGAGCATCAGCGCCATCAAGCGGCAGTTCCGCATCCTGAGCAAGGCGGCCAACGTGATGCCCTCGGAAACCTTCGAGCGCATCAATGCTTTCCGCACGAAGGTCTACCAGGGTACAGACTATCTGGAAGGCATCCACTCCTTCCTGGAGAAACGCGCTCCTCAATATACAGGGAAAGCGTCCGATCTGGACGACTGAAAGCCCTTCCGGACTTGATCCGGCGTCTAGTCCTCTACTCTTTCGTGTAATACCGCCTTGCGGAGTTCGAAATTCTGGCCGAGGTATTTCTTGCGAACCTCGGGGTTGTCGGCCAGTTGCTGGGCCGTGCCGCTCTCGAGGATGGAGCCCTCATAGAGCAGATAGGCGCGGTCGGTGATGGCCAGGGTCTCATGGACGTTGTGGTCGGTGATGATCACACCGATGTTCATGGTCTTGAGCTTGGCGATGATGTGCTGGATGTCTTCCACGGCGATCGGGTCGACGCCGGCGAAAGGTTCGTCGAGCAGGATGAACTTGGGGTTGATGGCCAGGGCCCGGGCGATCTCGCAGCGGCGGCGTTCACCGCCGGACAACTGTACACCCATGCTTTTGCGCACCTTCTGCAGACCGAATTCATCGATCAGCTGCTCGAGGCGTTCCGTGCGGTACACCTTGTCGAAGCCAGCCATCTCCATGACGGAGAGGATGTTGTGCTCGACGCTCATGGTCCGGAAGACCGAGGCCTCCTGGGCCAGGTAGCCCACGCCCTTCTGGGCGCGGCGGTACATCGGGAGGCTGGTGATTTCTTCTTCGCCGAGGAAGATGCGTCCGGAGTTGGGCTTGATCAGGCCGGTAATCATATAGAAGCTGGTGGTCTTGCCGGCGCCGTTCGGGCCGAGCAGGCCGACGATTTCGCCTTGCTCCACTTCAATGGAGACGCCTTTGACGACCGTCCGCTTGCCGTATTTCTTGACCAGGTTCGTGCAAAAAAGTTTCATCGCTTAGCTGATCTCGAGTTCAAAATCTTTACGCAGGGCATTGAATTCGGGCGAAGACTCCTGCAAAAACTTTGCCTTGTCGGAGGGCATGTACATGCCGCGTCCGGTCTCCCTGGCTTCTTTCACATCGACGATCAGGCGGATCTCCCTGTCGGCGAACTGTTTCTGGAGAAAGGCTTCCATGCGGGGGCGGCAGTTGCGGTCGATCCATTCTTTCTGGGCCAGGTTGCCGACCACGAAGTGGATGTCTTTGCCGTCCATGGCGGGTGTGGCGTTGGCGATGGCCGACGAAAGGCGGGGCATCTTGCTCTCGCTTTCCGCCAGGCTCTTCCAGATATCGGCCAGCTTGGTGGCATCGGGGACGCCGGGCGCCGGGTTCTGGGCATCGGCCTCGGCCGCCGCGGCCGGCTCCTGTTTGGCCTGGGCCATCATCTCCTTGATGGACAATCCGGTCGAATGCGTTTTCTTCACCTCCGGCCGGGGCGCTGATGGCTTCGGCTCCGCTGCTCTGATTTCCGTCCCGCTCGCTGAAAAATGCTCGCGGCTCCGGAAATCACCCGCAGCTTCGCCTCCGCTTTCGCCTTTCATGTTCTGTGAACTGGCAGGCTCGTGAGCGGTGGGTTGGCCTGGTGGAACAACCGCGGTTCGGTCGTGGCGAGTGCCCGCAGACACGACCGGTTCCGGTTGTGCCTTGGGATTAAGCTCACGAGACGCGGCGGCGAAGTTTGCCGTAATGTTGCAGATCTTCATCAAGGCAAACTCGATAAGGAGGCGGGGGTTGCCGCTTTGCTTGTAGGCGGTCTCGCAGGCCGTGGTGATGTTCAAGGCCTCGAAGAGAAAGCCGGGCTCGCAGCGGGCGGCGAATTCGCGGTAACGGGCCGCGACGCTGGGCGCCAGTTCGAGCAGCGTCCGCGAAGCGTCGTTCTTGCAGACGAGCAGGTCGCGGAAATGACTGCTCAGACCGCCGATGAAACTCTGGGCGTTGAACCCTTTCGACAGAATCTCGTCGAAAGTGAGCATCGCCTGCGCATAGTCGCCGGAAAGGAAGTTGTCCGTCAGGTTGAAATAGTAGTCGTAATCCAGCACGTTCAGGTTTTTGATCACCTGTTCGTAGCTGATCTCCCTGCCGCAGAAAGCCACCGTCTGGTCGAAGAGCGTCAGCGCGTCGCGCATGGCGCCGTCGGCCTTCTGGGCGATGATATGCAGGGCGTCATCGCTCACCGTCACCCCTTCCTTGGCGGCGATGTCCTTCATATTGCGCACCATGTCGTCGACACTGATGCGGTTGAAGTCGTAGGTCTGGCAGCGCGAGAGGATGGTCGGGAGAATCTTGTGCTTCTCGGTCGTGGCCAGGATGAAGATGGCGTGGGCCGGCGGCTCCTCGAGGGTCTTGAGAAACGCGTTGAAGGCCTGCTGCGAGAGCATGTGGACCTCGTCGATGATGTAGACGCTGTAACGGCCCACCTGCGGCGGAATGCGCACCTTGTCGGTCAGGGCGCGGATGTCGTCGACCGAGTTGTTGGAGGCCGCGTCGAGCTCGTGGATGCTGTAGGAACGGCCTTCCGCAAAGGAGCGGCAGGATTCACATTCACCGCAGGGCTCGAGGTCCGGGCCTGGATTGGCGCAGTTGATGGTCTTCGCAAAAATGCGGGCGGCACTGGTCTTTCCCACGCCGCGCGGGCCGCAGAACAGATATGCGTGCGCCAGCTGGCCCCGCAGGATCGAGTTCTTGAGCGCCCGTGCAATATTTTCCTGTCCCAGCAGCGTCTCGAAGCTGTTGGGCCTGTACTTCCGGGCTGATACGATGAATTGTTCCATAGTCTGCAAATATAGCAATAAAATGTCTATTTTTGCCGCATGATTTACACAAAGACTTTCGACTGCGGCCTGCAGTTCGCTTTCCGCCGCACACGCTCGCAGGTGGCGTACTGCGCCCTGGCCATCCAGTCGGGAACACGCAATGAGCCCGAAGCCCACAGCGGCATCGCCCACATGACCGAACACATGCTCTTCAAGGGCACGGCCCGGCGTACGCCGCAGCAGATCAGCAACCGGCTCGAAGTCCTCGGCGGCGAACTCAACGCCTACACCGCCAAGGAGGAGACGGTGCTCTATTCGACGGTATTGAAAGAAGATACGGCCAAAGCAGTGGATCTGCTCTTCGAGCTGGCTTTCACCTCCACCTTCCCGCAGAAAGAACTCGACAAGGAGCGCTGCGTGGTGATCGACGAGATCAACATGTACAAGGATTCTCCGTCGGAATGCATCTTCGAGGAATTCGAGCGCCTGCTCTTTGAGCCCAGCCCCCTGGCCCGCCCGATCCTGGGCACGACCCGGAGCCTGAAGACCATCGATTCTGCCGCCCTCCAGGCCTATGTGCGCGAGAATTTCCGCCCGGAGCGCATGTGCATCGCCATTGTGGGCAACATGACCCAGCAGCGGGCCGAAAAGATTGCCCTCCAGGCCGTCTCCAACTATATACCGGCAGAGTACAGGCCCGCCGCACGGCCGGCCCGGCCCGCCGTCCCGGCGCAACTGCCCATGCCGCCCCGTTTCGAGAAGGAAGTCGCCAAGAAGAACCACCAGATCAATTGCATCGTAGGCACGACGGCGTTTTCTTTCTACGACGACCGCCGCATGGAACTGATCCTGCTGGCCAACCTGCTCGGCGGCCCGAGTGCCAACTCGCGCCTCAACCAGCGGCTGCGTGAGAAGAACGCCCTGGTCTACACCATCGACGCGTCGTTCACGCAGTTCGCCGACAGCGGCTCGATGCTCATCTATTTCGGCTGCGAAAAGCCCAATCTGGAAAAATGCCTGGAACTGGTCCGTGCCGAATTGGCAGCAGTGCGCGAAAAGCCCCTGACGGAGCGTGCTTTGCGCGTGGCCAAACGCCAGCTGATCGGCCAGCTGGCCGTCGCCGCCGACAATGGCGAGGCCCAGGCCCTTTCCATGGCCAAGAGCATGCTGGTTTTCGGCAAGATCATGCCCGACGAGGAGGTGCGCCGCCGCATCGAAGCCATCACGCCGGAAAGCCTGCAGCAGGTGGCCCGCGACGTGTTTGCGGAGGAGCGTCTCAGTACCTTGATTTTCATATGACCATGGACGCGCTGGAACGCTACGTTCGGGAGATGTCCACCCCGCAAGGGGAAGCCCTTTCGTGGGTGGAGCGCCAGTCCTGGCTGCGGACCAGTCATGGCCGCCAGGTCTCCGGTCCCGAGGTCGGGGCGCTGCTGCGGCAGTTCGTGCAGCTCCTCCGGCCGCGGCAGGTGCTGGAAATCGGCACTTTCTCGGGTTATTCAACCCTCTGGATGGCAAGCGCCCTGCCCGAAGGCGGACGCATCGACACCCTCGAGATCAACGACGAGATGGAAGACCTTATCCGTGCGGGTTTCGCACGGGCGGGTCTGGCCGACCGCATCCGGCTGCACATCGGCGACGCCCTCGACATCCTGCCGGCCCTGACAGGCCCTTACGAACTCGTGTTCATCGATGCCGACAAACGGGACTATGTCGCGTACTACCAGGCGGTGTTCGACCTCGTCGCGCCGGGCGGTCTCATCGTGGCCGACAATGTGCTCTGGGACGGCAAGGTCTGCGCCGAGGAGCCGCCCCGCGACCAGCAGACCCGCGGCATCCTGGCCTTCAACGACCTGGTGGCCGGCGACACGCGCGTGGACAATTTCATTCTTCCGCTGCGCGACGGCTTGAACATCATCCGGAAAAAATGATTATATTTGTGAGGATTACGTCATTCCCTGCCAGACCGGGAATCGCCATCGCACATTTATAAACTAAAATTTATACTACTATGGGACTCGTTAAAGAATTCAAGGAATTCGCCCTCAAGGGCAATGTGATGGACATGGCCGTCGGTGTGGTCATCGGCGGTGCGTTCGGCAAGATCGTCTCTTCGCTCGTCTCCGACATCATCATGCCGCTCATCGGCGCGCTGCTGGGCAACGTCGATTTCACCAAGCTGGCCGTCACCCTTCGTCACGAAGTGCTCGACGCCGCCGGCGAAGTCGTAAAACCGGCCGTCAACCTCACCTACGGCAACTTCATCCAGGCCGCCGTCGACTTCTTCATCATCGCGCTCTGCATCTTCTTCGTCCTGAAAGGCATCAACAAGATGACCCGCAAAAAAGCAGAAGAACCCGCTCCGGAACCGGCCGAGCCCGTCGTTCCCGAAGACATCCAGCTCCTCCGCGAAATCCGCGACGAACTGAAAAAGAAATAAAGCAAGCAGCCCCGGATAAAAAAAAGCCCAATTCAGGGCTTTTTTTTATCTTTGCGGCGGTATGACACTCTTTCTCACCGGAAGTCCAACCCGCTACGGAGAAGACCATTTCACAACAGACAATGGCTTCCTGGCGGCCGTACAAGCCGCTTTGAACGAAGCCACCGGCGGCCGCCGCGCCCCCCGCGTACTGCTCATCAGCGCCGCCCCCGACGACCGCGGCTTCACCCGCTCGGTGAAGAAAGGCATGAGCGACTGCATCCACAAGTCCGGCATCCGGACCGGCACCATCACGATGCTTGAGCGCCGCAACGCCCACCGGGCCGCCGAACTGGTGCGGCAGGCCGACTGGGTGGTGCTCTGCGGCGGCCATACCCCCACCCAGAACCGCTTCATCCACGAGATCGGCCTGCGGAAACTCCTGCAGGACTTTCCCGGCGTGGTGATGGGCTGCAGCGCCGGCTCCATGAACTGCGCCGACAAAGTATACGCCCACCCGGAACTGCCCGGCGAAGTGGTCGATCCCGCCTACCGGCGCTGGCTGACCGGCCTGGGACTGACAGACATCAACCTGATCCCGCACCTGGAGCAGGTGCGCAACTACCGGGTGGACGGCCGGCGCCTGCTCGAAGACGTGGCGTTCCCGGACAGCCTGGGCCGCCGCTTCTACACCTTCCCCGACGGCGGCTACATCCGGGTCAAGGACGGCCGCAGCGTCCTTTACGGTGAAGCCTGGGAGATTTCCGGCGGCACCATGCACCGCATCTGTGACGAGAATACATCCTATTCATTCATGAACCTGATTTTCATTTCCCCCCACTTCCCGCAGACCTACTGGCACTTCTGTGCCGGCGCCAGACACAACGGCGTCAACGTGCTGGGTATTGCGGACACCAACTACGAGAACCTGCCGTGGGAACTTCGCCAGAATCTCACGGACTATTATAAAGTGAACAACCTGGAAGACTACGCCGAAATGTACCGTGCCGTAGCCTGGTTTGCCCACAAGTACGGCAAGATCGACTGGATCGAGTCGAACAACGAATACTGGCTGGAGCAGGACGCCCGCCTGCGGACCGATTTCAACATCACCTCCGGCATTCACAGCGACCGGATCGCGGCCATCCGCAACAAGTCCGAAATGAAGAAATACTATGCGCTGGGCGGCATCCCGACGGCCCGGCAGGTCAAGGGCTCCGAGGGCATGGACGCCATCCGCGCTTTCGTCAGGAAGACCGGCTATCCGGTCATTGCCAAGCCTGACAGCGGCATGGGAGCCTCCGGCACCTTCAAGCTGCAGAGCGACGCGGAATTGGAAGCCTGGTTCGAAGCCCATCCCGATTTCGGACGCTTCGTCATCGAAGAATTCATCACGGGCCTGCTCGTGAGCTACGATGCGATCTATAATTCACGCCTGGAACCGGTCTTCGAAAACAATTCCGTGTTCCCCACGCCCATCATGGACATCGTGCACGGCAACCTGGACACCTGCTACTGGGTCAACAAGACGGTGCCGGCGAAACTCGCCGCCATCGGCCGCCGCACGGTCAAGGCCTTCAACACGCCGGGCCGTTTCGTGCACCTGGAATTCTTCCAGCTCGACCGCGACCGTGAAGGGTTGGGCAAGAAAGGCGACTACGTGGGTCTGGAGGTCAACATGCGCCCGCCGGGCGGCTACACCCCCGACATGATGAACTACGCCCACTCCACCGACGTGTTCCAGATCTGGGCCGACATGGTGGCCTTCGACGAGCGGCGCAAGCCGGAGGGCGAGCCGTTCTACTGCGGCTACGCCTCCCGTCGCGACGGTCTGGCCTATGCGCACAGCCATCAGGAAATCATGGAGAAATACGGGGCGGCCATCAGCTTCCAGGGACGCGTTCCCGACGCCCTCTCCGACGACCTGGGCAACCACTGCTACATCGCGCGCTTCCCCGACAAGAAAGACATCGAGCCCTTCTTCCGTTTCGTCACGGAAAGGAACTAGCAAGATACCGGATCGCGTCCGGCAGGATGCAGAAATAAACCGTTCGAGGATGTCCCGGACGGTTTTTTTGTTGTTGATAAAATTGTTGGTGTAAATTTTTGGAATTATTTGGAAGAATGTGGAAAATTTTCTTAACTTTGCAACACACATCACTGAACGCATATAGGATACGATGGCGAAGTTTATCGGTTGCTACAAGGCAAAGGTCGACGACAAGGGGAGACTGATCTTCCCTTCCGCCTTCAAATCCAGTATGGGCGAAGGTGCCAACCTTCGCTTCGTAGTTAAAAAGTCTCTCTTCGCAGAGTGCCTCGAAATGTACGCCTACGATGAGTGGGAAAAGGATTCCGAAGCGGTCAGAAGCCGTTTGAACCCCTTCAACAGGGAGCACGATACCTTCTGGCGGGAATACATGAGAGGCACTGCGGACGTAGAGCCGGACGGCAAGTTGGGACGCATGACCATTCCCAAGACCCTCCTCGAGAAGGCGGGCATCGACAAGGAAGTCGTCTTTGCGGGAAGCAACCACATGATCGAGATCTGGGACAAGAAGAAGTACGAGGAGCGAGAGATGGAGAGCGAGGACTTCGTGGCGCTGGCCGAAAAGATCCTCGGTTAGCAGAAGGAGATTCCCGAAATGTCTGCGTACCACACTCCCGTCCTTCTCAACGAGAGCATTTCGGCGCTTGCCATTCGCGAAGACGGTGTCTACGTGGATGCGACCTTTGGCGGAGGCGGCCACAGCCGCGAGATTCTGAAGCATCTCGGTCCGAAAGGCCGGCTGATCGCTTTTGACAAAGACCAGGACGCCCTGGCCAATGCGCCCGATGATCCGAGACTGACCGTTGTCCACAATGATTTCCGCTTTGTGCACAACTTCGTGAAGTACTACGGATATGCGGCGGTGGATGGAATACTGGCGGACCTGGGCGTATCGTCGCACCAGTTCGATACGGGAGAACGAGGCTTCTCCTTCCGTTTCGAAAACGCGCCGCTGGACATGCGCATGAATGCTGACGCACCGGTGTGTGCGGCTGATATAGTAAATAGTTATAGTGGGGAAGACCTGGAAAGGATCTTCCGGCTTTACGGCGAGGTAGAGAGCAGCAGGCGGGTTGCGGAACTGGTGGTTTCGGCCCGGGAGAGAAGTCCGTTGAAGACCACGGACGATTTAGGCAGAGCGCTAGCACCTGTTCTGCCTAAATTATTTGAACATAAATATTTGGCAAAGATATACCAAGCGCTGAGGATTGAAGTCAATGGCGAGATGGCTTCATTGGAGGGGTTTATGAAAGGGGCTTTCCGATCGCTCGGGCAAGGAGCACGGCTGGCCGTCATTACATACCATTCTATCGAAGACCGCATCGTCAAGACCGCAATCAGGGATGGCTGTCAGGCAGGACAGCTCCAGCGTGTGAACAAGAAACCCATTCTTCCCGCCGAGGAAGAAATTTCTTCCAACACGCGCGCGCGCAGCGCAAAACTGAGGGTCGCCGAAAGGCAGTAAGACGATGAAGAAACGGAACAAGAACCAGGACCAGGACCAGAATCAGGACCAGCGTCGGAAAAAAGGCCGTCTCAGACGGATTTTCGACAAGGTGGTCAGCTACCTGAGCGGGGACAAGCTGATCGAATGGGGCGTGGACCGTCAGCTCGGTTTCATCTTCTTCGTGTTCCTCATCATCTGTGCCTCCATCGCCTGGAGCCTCATGGTGGAACAGAACCTCGTGAAAGTACAGAAAAACGAGCGGGCGCTGCAGGAACTGCGCATCAGTTACCAGCAACGCACCCTCGACCTGGTGGGCATGAACAACCGCACCCGGATCGACGGTCTGCTGAAAGCGAGCGGCTCGAAGCTGCACGCTCCGGTCAAACCGCCCAAACGCATTGAACTGGACAAATAGGGCTATGCAGGTCAATATCCATAAAGTCGGCGCTTTCTATCTGCTGTTCGTGCTGATGGCACTGGTGGCAGCAGGGCAGATCGTGAACCTGCAGTTCATCAACAAGCCCGGGCGCAGCTATTCGAAAAAGACGACCCGTGAAGACGTGCTTCCCTGCACCCGCGGCAGCATCCTCGCCGACGACGGACGCTACCTGGCCTTCTCCATCCCCGAGTACCGCATGGGCATGGACTGCGTGCAGCCCGACTCCGCCCTCTTCGCCAGCGGCATCGACTCCCTGGCCATCTGCCTGGCCAATTTCTACAAAGACAAGAAGGCCGCCCAGTACAAGAAAGAAATCGTAGAGCGCCGCAAGGAAGGCCTCAAGGGCGGACGCCGCTATCTCTTCCTCAACCGGCGCCTCCTCACCTACCAGGAGATGAAGGAAGTTTCCTCCTTCCCCATCCTGCGGGAAGGTCGCGGACGCGGCGGACGCGACGAGGTGAAGGTGGACCACCGCACCTACCCTTACGGCCGCCTGGGCTTCCGTACCCTCGGCTACATCAAGGACCAGAGCGAGATTCCGACCATCGGCATCGAAGGCAGCTGCGACTCCATCCTGCGCGGCACCGACGGCATCCAGCCGATGCGGCTGACCGAAGGCCGCAACTGGATTGTGGATACCGACCGCGAGACCATCCAGCCCGTGGACGGCCTCGACGTGCAGCTGACCCTCGACATCGACATGCAGGACCTGGCCCAGAACGCCCTGATGGACGTCCTCCGCAAAACCAATGAAGTCCATGCGGGTACCGTCGTGGTGATGGAAGTCGCCACCGGCGAGATCAAGGCCATGGTCAATCTTGAGAAGAACGGAAAGGGCGGCTTCGACGAGACCTACAATTACGCCATCGGCCGCAAGGGCGAACCGGGCAGCGTCTTCAAGGGCGCCACCCTCACCACCCTCCTCGAAGACAAGAAGCTCACGCTCGAGACCGTGGTCCCCGCCCCCGTCATCTGGAACTACGGCGGCGGCAAGCCCTTCGAGGACTCTTACCTGAGAAACTATCCGGGCACGATCTCCGTCCTGCGGGCCTTCGAAATCTCCTCCAACAACATTTTCCGCATGCAGGCGGTCAAATATTACGACAAAAACCCGAAGGAATTCTTCCGGAAACTCACCGAGGAGCGCCGCATCACCTACGACTTCCCGTTTGACCTCAAGGGCATGGCCCATGCACACCTCAAGGACCCCGACCGGAAGGTCAATCCGGGGGCCTGGAACATGAAGGATCTGCCCCAGACCGCCATGGGCTACACCGTGGAAATCACCCCGCTCCATACGCTCAACTTCTACAACGCACTCGCCAACGAAGGCGTGATGATGCGCCCGCACCTGGTGCGCAACTACCAGAAGGACGGGGAGATTGTCAAGGAATTCAAACCGGAGAAGATCGGCACCATCTGCAGCAAGGAGACGGCCCATGAGATGTGGCGCGCCATGCGCGGCGTGGTCGAATCGGAAGGCGGCACGGGCCACCGCGTCTTCCAGGGCTGCCCGGTGAAAGTGGCCGGCAAGACAGGCACCGCCCGTATCGTCTTCCCCAACACAGGCCGATATGAGGACAGGGCGGGTCACAAGATGCACCAGGCCACCTTCGTGGGTTTCTTCCCCTACGAATCGCCCAAGTATACCATGATTGCCGTGGTCTATTCCGAACCGACCTTCGGAAACTTCTACGGTGCCACCTGGTGCGGCCCGGTCTTCCGGCAGGTCGCCGAAGGCATCTACGCTTCGGCCGTAGACTGGCAGGACCCGCTGCCGAAGAAAGGCGCGCTCCCGCAGAACGACGGCATGCTGTCGTTCCAGGGACAGGAAGACATCCACAAAGGACTCGTGCCGAACGTGAAAGGAATGGGACTGCGCGAAGCGCTCGCCCTGCTCGAAAAATCGGGCTACCAGGTCTCTTTCGAGGGCCAGGGCATCGTGGAAAGCCAGCTTCCGGCCGCCGGCGACACCGTCAGGGAAAAGAACATCACCCTCAAACTGAAAGAACAATACAAGCAGCATGAAACTGACTAGCATATTGAAAGGCATCGACGTCGTGGCCACCCGCGGTGAGTTGGACCGGGATATCACTTTTCTGACCTTCGACTCGCGGACCTGCCGCCCCGGCGCCCTCTTCATCGCCGTGGCGGGAACGGCTGTCGACGGACACGCCTATATCGCCAAGGCCGTCGCAGCCGGCGCCAGCGCCGTTCTCTACCAGAATGACATCCCGGACGCGGACAGCCTCGGCGACACCACTCTGGTGAAAGTGGCGGACAGCCGCAAGGCCCTCGCCCTGGCCGCCGACAACTGGTATGACCACCCGTCGGGCAAGCTGAACCTGGTGGGCATCACCGGCACCAACGGCAAGACCACGACCGTCACCCTGCTCTACAACCTTTTCACCCAGCTGGGATGGGCCTGCGGCCTGATCTCCACCATCGCCAACTTCATCGACGGCGAACGGCTGGAGACCTCCCACACCACCCCCGACCCCATCGAACTCAACGGCCTGCTGGCCCGGATGGTGGAGAAAGGCTGCAGCTACTGCTTCATGGAAGTGAGTTCCCACTCCGTAGACCAGGAGCGTATCGCCGGCCTGCAGTTCAAGGTGGCCATCTTCTCCAACCTGACCCACGACCACCTCGACTACCACAAGACCTTCGCCGCCTACCGCGACTGCAAGAAACGCTTCTTCGACGAACTGCCGAAAGAGGCGTTCGCCCTCACCAACATCGACGACCGGAACGGCGAAGTGATGGTGCAGAACACGCGTGCGCAGATCCGCACCTATGCCTGCAAGCGCATGGCCGACTTCCGCTGCAAGATCGTGGAAGAGAGCCTGGAAGGCATGCTGGTCAGCCTGGACGGCACCCAGGTCTGGACGCGTTTCATCGGCGCGCACAACGCCTACAACCTGCTGGCCGTATACAGCACGGCCGTGCTGCTCGGCGCCAAGCCCGAAGAGGTGCTGGTGCAGCTGAGCGCCCTCGGCCCGGTGGCCGGCCGGCTCGACTTTGTCCGTGGCGGGAAAGACCTGACCGGCGTAGTGGACTATTCCCACACGCCCGACGCACTGGAGAACGCCCTGAAGACACTCCGCGAGACCTGCCAGGACCGCTGCCTGGTGTGCGTGTTCGGCTGCGGCGGCGACCGCGACCGCACCAAGCGCCCCGAGATGGGGGCCATCGCCGCCAAATACGCCGACCGCGTCGTGGTCACCTCCGACAATCCGCGCACCGAAGACCCCGAGGCTATCATCCAGGAAATCCGCGCCGGCATGGACACCCCGGCCCGCGCCAAGAGCCTGTTCATCACCGACCGCCGCGAGGCCATCCGCACCGCCCTGATGACCGCTCCGGAAGGCGCCGTGATCCTGGTCGCCGGCAAGGGACACGAAGACTATCAGATCATCGGCACGACCAAGATCCACTTCGACGACAAGGAAGTCATCGCCGAAACCTTTGCAGAAATGAAATAAACGAGAAACCCTATGCTCTATCATCTCTTTGAATACCTCAACAACGCCGGATACGACTTCCCGGGCGCCGGTCTGATGCACTACATCTCGTTCCGTGGCATCAGCTGCGCCGTCGTGGCCATCCTGACCTCGATGCTCGTGGGCAAGCGGATCATCGCCATGCTGCAGAAGAAACAGATTGGCGAGACCATCCGCGACCTGGGCCTGGAAGGCCAGCTGCAGAAAAAGGGAACCCCCACCATGGGCGGCATCATCATCCTGATCTCGATCCTGATTCCGATCCTGCTCTTCGGCGACCTGACCAACGTCAACATCCTGCTGCTGATCCTGACGACCGTCTGGCTCGGCCTGCTGGGCTTCCTCGACGACTATATCAAGGTATTCAAGCACAACAAGGACGGGCTCAACGGCAAGTACAAGATCGTGGGCCAGGTGCTGCTGGGCGTGATCGTGGGCCTGACCCTCTATCTCACGGCCGACCCGGGCATGAGCTACAGCCGCACCACCATTCCTTTCTTCAAGGGCAACGAGTTTGACTATAAATGGCTGGTTCCCTTCTCCGGCCCCGTGGTCCGCGCCCTGCAGGGCGGCGTCTACGTGCTCGTCATCACCTTCATCATCACCGCCGTCTCCAACGGCGCCAACCTGACCGACGGCATGGACGGCCTGGCGGCGGGTGTCTCGGCCATCATCGGAGCGACGCTCGGCGTGCTCGCCTACCTGTCCGGTCACACCGGCTTTGCCGAATACCTCAACATCATGTACCTCCCCAACATCGGCGAAGTGACCGTCTACGTGTTCTGCTTCGTGGGCGCCCTGCTGGGCTTCCTGTGGTACAATGCCTTCCCGGCGCAGGTGTTCATGGGCGACACGGGTTCCCTGGCGCTGGGCGGCATCATCGCCGTACTGGCCGTCGTCATCCGGAAGGAGCTCCTGCTCCCCATCCTCTGCGGCATTTTCGTCGTGGAGAGCCTCTCCGTGATCATCCAGCGGTACTACTTTAAATATACCAAGAAAAAGACCGGCACCGGTGTGCGCATCTTCCGCATGTCTCCCCTGCACCACCACTACCAGAAGGAGAACCCGGACGCGCTGCTGCAGAAACCGGCCCAGATCCATCCTGAAAACAAGATCGTCGTGCGGTTCTGGATCGTATCGATCCTGCTGGCGGTCATCACCATCGTAACCTTGAAAATCAGATAAGCATGAAAAGAGCAGTCATTCTCGGCGGCGGCGAAAGCGGCGTGGGCGCGGCAGTCCTGGCGAAAGTCCAGCACTACGACACCTTCCTCTCGGACAGCGGTACGCTCAAGGAGCAGTTCCGCAGCCAGTTGCAGAAATGGGAAATCCCTTTTGAAGAAGGCGGCCACACCCCCGAAAAGGTGCTCGACGCCGATCTCGTGATCAAGAGCCCCGGCATCCCCGAGACGGCACCGCTGGTGGTACGCCTGCGCGAGCAGGGCACGCCCGTCATCTCCGAGATCGAATTCGCCGGCTACTACGACACGGCCAAGAAAATCTGCATCACCGGCAGCAACGGCAAGACCACGACCACCTCGCTGATCTACTACCTGCTGCAGAACGCCGGCCTGAACGTGGGCCTCGGCGGCAACATCGGCAAGAGCTACGCCATGCAGGTGGCCACGGAGAAGCATGACATTTACGTCCTGGAGCTCAGCAGTTTCCAACTCGACGGCATGTACGACTTCAAGGCCGACATCGCGGTGCTGATGAACATCACGCCCGACCACCTCGACCGCTACGACCACTGCTTCCAGAACTATATCAACGCCAAGTTCCGCATCACGCGCAACATGAAGCCGGAAGACTGCTTCATCTTCTGCTCCGACGACGAAGTGACCATCGGCGAACTCAACAAGATCGTGGTCCAGGCCAAGAAGCTGCCGTTCACCCAGAACGGCACGGTCGAGGAAGGCGCCTGGCTTGAGAACGACACCCTGCGGGTGCGCTACGACGGCGACGAATTCGACATCCTGGTGCAGGACCTGGCCCTGGAAGGCCGGCACAACGTATACAACTCGATGGCGGCGGCTATCACCGGCAAAATCATGAAGGTCACCAACGAGACCATCCGCCGGTCGCTGACCACCTTCGAAGGCGTGGAACACCGCATGGAGAAAGTGATGACCGTGGGCGGCGTGCTCTACGTCAACGACTCGAAGGCTACCAACGTCAACTCCACCTGGTACGCCCTGGAAAGCGTCCAGACCCCGATCGTCCTGATCCTGGGCGGCACCGACAAGGGCAATGACTACGCCCCCATCGCAGACCTGGTGCGCGAGAAGGTGAAAGCCATTGTCTGCCTGGGCGTGGACAACAAGAAGATCAAGGATTTCTTCGGCGGGATGGTGCCCGTCTTCGAGACCCGCTCGGCTGAAGAATGTGTCAATCAATGCGCGGATCTCGCTGTTTCGGGCGACACGGTGCTGCTGAGTCCCTGCTGCGCCAGTTTCGACCTGTTCAAGAACTACGAGGACCGCGGACGCCAGTTCAAGGAAGCGGTAAGGAGGCTGTAGCATGAAGCAGTTCTGGAAACTCAAGGGAGACCGGGTCATCTGGATCATCGTGGTGTTTTTCGCCATGATTTCGATCGCTGCCGTCTTTTCGTCGAGCAGCTTCCTGGCCTCTTCCCGCGGCATCAGCAAGGTCGCCATCTTCATGGAGCAGACCAAATCGGTGCTGATGGGTTTCCTGGCGCTGCTCATCTGCTACCTGATTCCGCTGCGTTTCTACCGCACCTTCTCCTTCGTCATTTTCGGCAGCTCCGTGTTCCTGCTGCTGCTGCTCTTCCTGCCGGGCTTCCGGGTGGAGATCAACGGCGCCATCCGCGGCATCCGGCTCTTCGGACGCACCTTCCAGGTATTCGAGTTCGCCAAGATCGGCGTGATTCTCTACCTGGCCCGCGCGCTCGAGATCTGGGGCGACGACCTCGACGATTTCAAGCAGTTCGCCCTGAAGATCCTGCTGCCCGTCGGCGTGGTCTGCCTGCTGATCATGCAGAACAGCTTCTCCTCCGCCCTTTTGATCGGCCTGATCTCGTTCCTGATCCTCTTCTTCATGAATGTAAGCCTGAAGAACCTGGGCATTACGGTGGGCATCCTGTTCATCATCGTGCTGATGATGTTCCTCACCTACCATGCTTTCTTCGCCGGCCGGCCCCAGCGGCTCGAGTCGGGCGTGGGCAAGCTCTTCAACCGTTTCGGAACGGTGGAAGGCCGTCTGACCGCCCACTTCCAGAAAGAGGAGGAAGACCTGGAGAACCTCTCGCGCACCGAACAGCAGCAACTCATGGACAAGGACCGCCAGAGCGAAAATGCGAAGGTCGCCATCTCCGAAGGCGGCATCTTCGGCAAGGGCCCGGGCAAGAGCACCCAGCGCTATTCCCTGTCCATGGCCTTCTCGGACTTCATCTATGCCTTTATCGTGGAGGAATACGGTCTGATGGGCGGGATCTTCGTCATCCTGCTCTACCTGATATTCCTCTTCCGCTGCATACGGCTCTGCCAACGCTGCAAAGCCACCTATTCCAGCGTGCTGATCGTGGGCCTCGCCTTCCTGATCACCACCCAGGCCTTCCTGCACATTCTGGTGAACGTGCGCATCCTGCCCATCACCGGCCACACCCTGCCCCTGATCAGCCACGGCGGCACCGCCTACCTGGTGCTGAGCGGGGCTTTCGGCATGATTCTCTCGGTCAACAAGCAGCTCGAAAAACAGGACGCGCTGGAACGTGCCGCCCGGGAGGCGCAAGAAGCGGCCATGGTGACCAGCATCGCCGCAGCGGACGGCTACCAGAACAGCACTGAAACGACTGAATACAATTATACGACTCCCGATGAATAAACCTCGCATCATCATCAGTGGCGGCGGAACGGGCGGACACATCTTCCCGGCCCTTTCCATCGCAGGTTCGATCAAGGAATGCTGCCCCGAAGCGGAGATCCTCTTCGTAGGGGCGGAAGGCAAAATGGAAATGGAGCGTGTTCCGGCAGCAGGCTACAAGATCATCGGCCTGCCTGTGGCGGGCCTGCAGCGCAAGCTCTCACTCAAGAACCTCGCCCTTCCCTTCAAAGTGGCCAAAAGCGTCCGCAAAGCCGGTGACATCATCCGGGAGTTCAAGCCGGATGTCGCTGTGGGCGTGGGCGGCTACGCCAGCGCGCCACTGTTGTGGAGCGCTTCCCGCAAAGGCATCCCCTGCCTCATCCAGGAGCAGAATTCCTATGCGGGCCTGACCAACAAGATCCTTTCAAAGCGCGCCGCCTGCATCTGCACGGCTTACGAGGGCATGGAGCGCTTCTTCCCCGCCGACCGCATCATCCTCACCGGCAATCCGATCCGCAAGGAGATCGCTCCGGCGACGAAAGAACAGCGGGAAGAGGGTTACCGCTTCTATGGTCTCGACCCCGCCAGGAAGACCCTCTTCGTGGTGGGCGGCAGCCTGGGCTGCGGCACCCTGAACCGCGTGATGCGCGACTGGGTGGAACACCGCGCCGCAAAGGCCGGCTACCAGGTGATCTGGCAGTGCGGCAAATTCTACAAGAGCGGCGTGGATGCGTTCATGGAGGGGCGCACGGTACCCAACCTCTTCTATACGGATTTCATCCAGCGGATGGACCTGGCCTACGCCGTATCCGACCTGCTGGTCTCGCGCGCGGGCGCCGGCACGATCTCGGAACTCTGCGTAGCCGGAAAAGCCACGATCTTCGTCCCTTCGCCCAACGTGTCGGAAGACCACCAGACGCACAATGCGATGGCCCTGGTCAACAAGGACGCGGCCCTGATGGTCCGCGACGCCGAAGCAGACACGAAGCTGATCGACACAGTGGAAAGGCTCATCAGCGATGACGCCCGTCTGGCAGAGCTGGAAAAGAATATCCTGACTCTCGGGCGCAAGGACGCGTCGGAGGTCATCGCCAAAGAAATATTGAAACTCGTCAAATAGATTCTTCGCTCCGCTCAGCATGACAAGCTACTCCCACTATTATTTCATCGGCATCGGCGGCATCGGCATGAGCGCCATCGCCCGCTATTTCAAGCACCAGGGCTACGAAGTGTCCGGCTATGACCGTACACCCTCCGCCCTCACCCGCGAACTGGAAGCCGAGGGCATTGCCATCCATTACGAAGACGACGTGACGGCCATCCCGCAGGACATCCCCCACACCCTGGTGATCTATACGCCCGCCATTCCCGAAGACTTCAAAGAACTGCAGTACGTGCGCGGGCACAGCTATCCTCTGTGCAAACGCTCGAAGGCGCTGGGCGAGATCGCACGCGGCCAGGAATGCCTCGCCGTGTCGGGCACCCATGGCAAGACGACGACGAGCACCCTGCTCGCCCATATCCTGACCGCTGCCGGCGAAGGCTGCAGCGCCTTTCTGGGTGGCATCTCGAAAAACTACGACACCAACCTGCTGCTGAGCCGGAATCCGGTCCTCGTGGCCGAAGCCGACGAGTTCGACCGCTCCTTCCTGCAGCTGCACCCCCATATCGCCGTGGTGACGGCCACCGATGCCGACCACCTAGACATCTACAACGACCACGCGCACGTGGTCGAGGCTTTCGGCCAGTTTACCGCCCAGGTCGACGCCGACGGCGCCGTCGTAGTCAAGCATGGCGTCGACGTGCCCCTGGCCCGGACCAGCGCCAAGGTCTGGCGTTATGCCTACGACACCCCCTGCGACTTCTATGCATCGGACATCCGGCCGCTGGAAGGCGGACGCTTCGACTTCACCCTGAACCATCCGGGCGGACGTATTGAACACTGCAGCGTCGGCATCCCGGGCTGGGTCAACGTGGAAAACGCCGTGGCCGCATCGGCCATCGCCCTGCTGCATGGCACCGCACCCGGCGCCATCCGGGACGCCCTGGCCAGTTTCCAGGGGGTCAAGCGGCGCTTCGACATCCATGTCAATACCCCGCGCATCGCCTACATCGACGACTACGCCCATCATCCCAACGAGATCAAGGCGGCCATCAGCTCGATGCGCAACATCTTCCCCGGCCGGACGCTGCTCGGCATCTTCCAGCCGCACCTCTACACCCGGACCCGCGATTTCGCATCGGAATTCGCCGAAGCGCTCAGCGGCCTGGACGCTCTGATCCTCCTGCCCATCTATCCGGCCCGTGAAGAGCCTATTCCGGGCGTAAACGCCGAACTCATCTTCGACAAGGTGACCCTCCGTGACAAGGTGTTGATTCCGAAAGAACAGCTCATGGACCACCTGAAGACCCGCCCCATCGACTGCCTGGTGACCTTCGGCGCCGGGGACGTCGACCGTTTTATCGAACCCATCGCCAACTGGCTCAAGACCCTCGCATGACCCGACGCATCCTCCTTACCTCACTGATCGTGCTGCTCTCGGGCGGCCTGCTGGGCAGTTACTTCTATTTCACCGGCCAGCTGGTAACCCAGGGACAGCGGCAAGCCCGCTGCCGGCAGGTGGATGTGATCCTGCTCGACTCGCTCGAAAGCCATATCGTGGACCGGGAGGAGATATTCCGCCTGCTTGCCAGACAGAGCCTCGGCCAGCCCATCGACAGCATCGACCTGCACAAGCTCGAATCGCAGGTCCGCAGCCTGGGCGAAGTGGTCAGCGCGCAGGTCTTTACTGCGGACGACCGGACCCTGGCCGTCCGTATCACCCAGCGCAAGCCCGTCATCCGCTTCGAAAACGGCCAGGCGCGCTGGTACGCCGACCCGGAAGGCTACCTTTTCCCGGTACGCAAAGCCGCGGACGTGCCCGTGGTCACCGGCAACATCCCGCTTCAACTGGAGCTAAGCCACAAGGGCTTCGCGCCTGCCGCTGAACGCGACTGGACTTGCGGAATGGTGGAAATGGCGCGTTACATCGACAGCAAGCCCGTGCTCAAGCGCGAGATTACCCAGCTCGACATCGCGTCGAACGGGGATATCTTGCTCTACACCCGCACACCGGGTCCCACCATCATCTTCGGCGACGCCGCTGACTTCGACACCAAGTTCCAGAAACTGGATGCCTGGTGGCGCTACATCGAGCCCCAGATGGATGAGAAAACACATTACAAGACAATCAATCTTAAGTATAACCAACAGATAATTTGCAGGCAGCTATGAGCAGATACGCAGCAGCATTGGATTTCGGCAGCTCCAAGATCGCGCTGGCCGTCGGTGAGAAGACCGACAGCGGCGTCAGGATCGTGAGCTACCACGACGTCCCGTCGGCCGGTATCGAGAGCGGAGAGATCGTCAACGACTTCAAGGTCGAAGAGGTGGTCCGCGGACTGGTCGATCAGGCAAAGGCCGATTTTCCCGAGGAGATCGAAAGCATCACCTTCGGCCTCTCAGGCAGGGTACTTCACAGCAAGAACGTGCCCATCCAACTCACCCGCCGCGACCCGTCTTCCTACATCATGGAAGAAGAGGTTCGCCAGATTACCCGGGCCCGGTACAAAACCGCGCTCGAAGACGGCGAAATCGTTTTTGAAGCCGTTCCCCAGAAGTACAGCACCGAAGACCGCATCGGCATCACCTACGACGAGATCATCGGCATGGTGGGCGGCCAGCTCGAGGTGGATTTCAAACTCTTCTACGGGCGCAAGTCACTCCTCGACCGCCGCACCGGCATCCTCAGGAAACTGGATCTGAAGCCCGGCAAGGCCATTCTCAACGCCATCGCTTCCGCCCGCGCCGTCCTGAGCCGTCCCGAAATGGAAAACGGCGTAGCGCTGGTCGACATCGGCAAGGGTTCCACGGAAGTGGCCATCGTCAAGGACAACATCGTCCGCCACGTGGCCATCATTCCTTTCGGCGGAGAGTCGGTGACCGGCGACATCAAGAACGTGGCCAACATCACCCGCGACTGGGCCGAGATGGTCAAACTGCGTCACGGACGCTGCTGCGAAGAATACGCCGTTGAAAACAAGAAGCTGGTGCTCAAGAGCGAGAACGAAACGGTGGAAGGCGAACTCGAGATGAGCCTGCTCATCCGGACCGTGGAGGCCCGCCTGAGCGAGATTCTCGACGCCGTCCGCTATGTCATCGAACAGTCGGGTTATGCCCGCCGCATTTCTTCGGGCGTGGTCATCACCGGCGGCGTCAGCCACCACGAAGACCTGCTCCAGCTTGCCAGTTCCCTGCTCGGCCAGAAGGTCCGTCTGGCCGCCCCGCAGGGTTCCATCGACAACGGCAGCGTCGAAGAAGCCTACGACGTCTACGCATCTACGGTCGTCGGCCTGCTGCTGGAAGCCCTCGACCCGATGCTCTCGCACGCCATCGACCAGGAAGCGGAGGCCAAGCCCGCCCAGCAGGAAGAGGCACGGCGCATCCAGGAGACCCTCTTCGAAGAGGAGAAGGTCGACCAGGCGGCAGAACCGGTCTTGTCCAACAGGGAGCTGCGGGAACGCCGCAAAGAGGAGGAACGCCGTGCCAAGGAAGAGCGTAAGCGCCTCGAAAAAGAGCGCAAAGCCGCCGAAGAAGAGCGGAAGAGGAAAGAGAAGGAAAAAGAGAAGAAGGGCCCGAGCTTCATCGATATGTTATTTTCTGACAACAATAACGCTTAAGAGATATGGACGCAGATTTGATCCCTCAAAACTGGGAAAAACGCGGTAACATCATCACCGTCGTCGGTGTGGGCGGCGGTGGCAACAATGCCGTTTCCTATATGTATTCCTTGGGACTCAAGGATGTCGACTTTGTGATCTGTAACACCGACACCCAGGCATTGCAGAAGAGTCCTGTTCCCACCAAGCTGCAAATCGGCCCCATCCTGACCAAAGGTCTGGGTGCCGGCACTGACTATACGGTCGGCCGTCAGGCCGCCGAAGAATCGATCGAAGAGATCGGAAAACTGTTCGGAGGCGATACGCAGATGGTCTTCGTGACCTGCGGCATGGGCGGCGGCACCGGCACCGGTGCGGCTCCGCTCGTGGCCAAGACCGCCAAGGAACAAGGCATGCTGACGGTCGGCGTGGTCACCGTCCCCTTCCGCGATGAAGGAAAGGAGGCACTCTACCGCGCCATCGAAGGCATCAAGGAGCTCAGCAAACACGTGGACAGCATCCTGGTGATCGACAACCAGAAGCTTTATCAGCTCTACGGCAAGATGAACATCTTCACCGCTTTCAACAAGGCCGACGAGGTCCTGGCGACGGCTGTCAAGAGCATCGCCGAGATCATCACCAGCAGCGGCTACATCAACGTGGACTTTGCTGATGTCAAGAAGGTCATGAAAAACAGCGGCGTCGCCATCATGGGTATCGGCGAAGCCGAGGGCGACGACCGTGCCATCAAGGCCGTCGAAATGGCTCTCAAGTCGCCGCTGTTGAATGACCTGAACCTGCGCAGCGTCAAGAATGCCCTGATCAACATCACCGGCAGCTCCGACGCGGAGAACGGCATCTCGATGGAAGAACTCTCCCAGATCATGGAGTTCACCTCGCAGTACACCGGCGCTACCATCAACTTCAAGCGCGGTATCGTCTTCGACGATTCGATGGGCGGCAAGATCAGCGTCACCATCATCGCCACCGGCTTCGAGATGTGGCAGCTTCCGGTCATCGACGAGAACGAGGTCAACAAGGGCAACCGCATCGAAGTCCCCTACCGCAAGGACCTGTTCCAGAACCGCAAGAAAGGCACGCCCATCGCCCCGGACGACGGCAAGCTCCTCAACAAGAAGCGCGTGACCGGCATCCCCGCCCTCATCGTGGAGGATGTCCGCCTGATCAAGGAACTCGAAGACGAGCCGGCCTGCATCCGCCGCGAACGCATGCTGAACCCTGAAAAAGTAAATGTAACACAGGAAGTCAAGGAGACGCCAGCGGGCGAGTAAAGCCATGGAAAGAAGACGCAGAGTCCGCTTCGCGCCCAGTCCCACGGGCCCGCTCCACATGGGCGGCGTCCGCACGGCGCTCTATAACTACCTCTACGCCAAGCAGGCGGGCGGAGACTTTATCCTCCGCATTGAAGATACCGACTCCCAGCGCTTCGTGCCGGGCGCCGAGGCCTATATCATCGAGGCACTCCGCTGGTGCGGCATCTACCCCGACGAGGGCGTGGATGCAGCGGGCAATGTGGTGGAAACCGCTTCGGCCCGGCATCCGCACGCCCCCTACCGCCAGTCCCAGCGTCGCGGCATCTACCGCAAATATGCGGAAGAACTGGTTGAGAAGGGTTTCGCCTACTATGCCTTCGACACGGCCGAAGAGCTGACCGCGCTCCGCACGGCGGCCGAAGCCGAGAAGAAGACTTTCACCTACAACTGGGAGACGCGCGGTTCCTTGAAGAATTCGCTGACGCTGCCGGCCGACGAGGTCGCGCGCCGCGTCGCCGAAGAGACGGGCTGGACCATCCGTTTCAAGATCCCCGAGAACCGCACCGTCGCCATGGACGACCTCATCCGCGGCCACATCGAAGTCAATAGCAACACGCTGGACGACAAAGTATTGTGGAAGCGCGTGGACGAGCTCCCGACCTACCACCTGGCCAACATCGTCGATGACCACCTGATGGAAATCACCGAGGTCATCCGCGGCGAAGAATGGCTGCCTTCCCTGCCCCTGCACTACCTGTTGTATGAAGCCTTCGGCTGGCAGGACACGCAACCGCGCTTCGCGCATCTGTCGCTGCTGCTCAAGCCCGACGGCAAAGGCAAGCTCAGCAAACGCGACGGCGACCGCCTCGGTTTCCCGGTGTTCCCGCTGCGCTGGGTCAATGCCGAGGGCGAAGTGTCACGCGGCTACCGCGAAGACGGCTACTACCCCGAGGCCTTCGTCAACATGCTGGCCTTCCTGGGCTGGAACCCGGGCACGGAGCAGGAGATTTTCACGCTCGACGAACTCGTGAAAGTGTTTACCCTGGAGCGCGTCGTCAAGTCGGGTGCCCGCTTCAATCCGGACAAGGCGAAATGGTTCAACCAAGAGTACCTGCGGATGCGGCCCGTCGAGAAGTTGGTGGCCGAATTCCGTGCCGCCGAAGGCCCGCGTGTGGCCGCCTTCAGCGATGAATACATCGGCGGCGTGCTCGAGCTCATGCGCGAGCGCGTCCACTTCCCCACCGAATTCCATGACGCAACTTCGTTCTTCTTTGAGGTACCGGCGGAATACGACCCGGCGGCCGTCGCCAAGTTCTGGAAAGACGACATTCCGGCCATCATCCCGCAGGTCCGCGATTTCATCGCCGGCATCGAACCCTTCACGAAGGAGCATGTCGGCGAGTCGGTCGAAAACCTGATCCGCGAAAACGCCTGGCCGATGGGCAAGGTGATGAACACCCTCCGCCTCTTCCTCGTCGGCAAGTCGGTCGGTCCCGGCGTCGCCGACATGATGGCCATCATGGGCAAGGACGAGGTCCTCAGGAGGATTGACAAAGGCATAGCAACATTGAAATCATGAAAATCGGACTTGCATCGGATCATGCTGGCTACGAATACAAACAGCAATTGATCGCCTATTTGCGGCGGAAAGGTATCTCCGTCGTGGATTATGGAACCCACGGAACATCGAGCGTCGACTACCCCGACTTCGCGCATGCCCTCGCAGAAGGCATCGAGAAAGGCGAAGTGGACCGTGGCATCGCCCTCTGCGGCACCGGCAACGGCATGGCCATGACCCTCAACCACCATCCGGCCGTCCGCGCCGGACTGGCCTGGAACCGCGCGATCGGCGCCCTCGTCAAACAGCACAACAATGCCAACGTCCTGGTCATGCCAGCCCGCTTCATCACCCTTCCGATGGCGCGCCTCATCGTCAAGACCTGGCTTGAAACCGAATTTGAAGGTGGAAGACACCAGCGCCGCATCGAGAAGATTCCTTGTGCTTGACGGATGTCCAGTCGAAGACGGCATGGCCGCCTTCTTCGAAGCGCATCTCTCGCACGACCTGGCGGATTATCCCGACGGGATCGTCCTCCCTTTGGACAAACCCTACCGCTGGACCTCCGCCGACCTGGTGCGCAAATGCAAATTTACCCTGCAGAAACACTTTGGCCTCCGCAAGCTGAAAGTCGGCCACGCCGGCACCCTTGACCCGCTCGCCACGGGCTTGCTACTGGTGTGCATCGGCAAGGCCACCAAGCTTGCGGAGGTACTGCAGGCTTCCGAAAAGGAATACCTGGCCACGGTCGAATTCGGCGCCACCACGTCGTCTTTCGACCTGGAGCAGCCCATCGACCAGTATTTTCCTTACGAACATATCACCGAAGAAGCCGTCCGTGCCGCCCTGCCCGCCTTCATCGGTCCGCAGGACCAGGTACCGCCGCTCTTCTCGGCCAAGATCATAAACGGCCTCCGGGCCTACGAATATGCCCGCAGCGGCGAGCCGGTCGAGCTCAAGACCAACCGGATCGAAATCTATAGCATCACACTGGAAGGATTCACGCTGCACAACGTGATGACGGGCGACGGCTACACGGTCGACCCCGTCGTCCGCAACATCCACAACTACCACACTTCTTCGACCAGCGACGGGACCCGTCCCGCCGCGGTACTCCGCATCCGCTGCTCCCGCGGCACCTACATCCGTTCCCTGGCCCGGGACCTCGGCCTCGCCCTGGGCTCCGGCGCCTACCTTACCGCCCTGCGAAGGACCGCCAGCGGTGAATTCCGGTTGCGCTCCATGCTTTCTGCTTCATCGCCCAACGGCACACAGAAGCAGTTCCCGGATTAGAGCGCCGTCGTCACGGAAACTGTCCTTCCCGTCCGATGCGGACCCGATGAAGGGCTTCCGCGGCTACCTCCAGCTCAAGGGCGCCGCTGCGGGTCAGTAGCCGTAGTGGATGATTGACGTCAGTTTTTCTTCTTGACGACGATGTCGGGAACCTGGATGTCGGCGTGGCCGGAATACCAGGGGCCTTTCCCCTCTTCGAACTTGAAGTCGCTAATGACCAGCGTAGCATCATTGAATTCGCCGCCGTTCGCTTCGCCGTCGATATCCTTCACGTCGATCTGCAGTTTCGAGAGCGGGAACCCGCTGGAAACGACTTGATACACACCGTCCGGGCCCGTTTGCAGGGTATCGAGCGGCCAGTAGTTTTCGTCATAGATGACGCCGGGCTCGTTGTCCATCCGGTTGCCGAGCGCCACCTGCAGGCCCGGGACCGGCTGTCCGTTTTCATCGATGACCTTTCCCTTGACGGCCCAGTCCGCCGTGGGAGAGCCGTACATGCAGACGCATCCGGTCGTGCTGATGCCTACCAGGGCCAGCAACAGGGCGAAAAACCCGCCTTTCTCTTTTCGGGTATGGGATTTGTGCGTTTTCATACGATCGTACATTTTTACAAAGATAAGGTTTTTTTAAGAAGACTGCTTGGCTTCCTCAGATTATTCACTATCTTTCGGAGCAAGATGACTGTTATGAAAAAGATAATCCTTTCCGCTTTGCTGCTGCTCCTCGCGGGCAGTCTGTGCCGGGCCCAGCTTCCCGAAGGGAGCTGGTCGGGTGCCATCGATGTCCAGGGAACGAAACTGACGCTGGTGTTCCACTTTACGGACGAGGGCTGCAAGCTCGACGTGCCCGACCAGGGTGCGCGGGGTATTCCCGCTGCGGCCAGGCTCACGGAGCTGGGCGCCACGCACATCGACATGGCTTCCCTCCATGCGACTTTTGAAGGATTCCGCATGGGCGACAAACTCGTGGGCACCTTCACGCAGCATGGCGTGAAGTTTCCGCTGACCCTTTCACCGGGGACCCCGGTCCGCAACCGGCCCCAGACACCGCAGCCGCCCTTCCCTTACGCGACCGAAGAACTCAGCTTCACCAACGGCGACGCGGTCCTGCGCGGCACCCTGACCCTGCCGGAAGGATACGACCGCTCGACGCCTGTCCTGCTGATGGTGACGGGCAGCGGGCTGCAGAACCGCGATGAAGAGCTCTTCGAGCACAAGCCGTTCGCCGTGATTGCCGACTGCCTGGCCCGGCGGGGCGTCGCCACGCTGCGCTATGACGACCGCGGCTTCGGCGAATCGACCGGCGACGTGGTGCATTGCACGACGGAAGACCTGAAAGAAGATGCTGCCGCGGGCGTGGCGCTGCTGCGTATGCGTTTCGACCGGGTCGGTGTACTCGGGCACAGCGAGGGCGGCACCATCGCACTGATGCTGGCCGCAGAAGGCAAAGCGGATTTCATCGTCTCGCTGGCCGGCATGGTGGTCTCGGGTGCGGAGACGCTGATTGCACAGAACCGCGCGGCACTCCCGAAAGCGGGTGTCGACGCACAGACGACGGAACGTTATTGCCAGGCGCTGGAAGAGACCTTTGCCGCCGTAGCGGAAGGCCGTCCGTATCCGAAAGCAGAGGACTTCAAACTTCCGGACGGGCTCCGCCAGAATCTGCAGGCCGTACAGGCGCAGCTGAACATGCCGTACCTGCGCTCTTTCGTCAAGCTCGACGTCTCCCGGCGCCTCGGGCAGATCAACTGCCCCGTCCTGGCCCTGAACGGCACGCGCGACACGCAGGTCGATGCCGTCCGAAACCTCGGCGCCCTGAAGGAAGGCCTGCCGGCATCCCTGCCGAACCGCCGCATCGCGGCCTGCGACGGCCTGAACCATCTCTTCCAGCACTGCACGACCGGTTTCCCGGACGAGTATCCGCTCATCGAAGAGACCTTCGCCCCGGAGGTGCTCGGCATCCTGGCGACCTGGATTAACGGCCTCGGCCGCCGCTAACTGCTTTTCGCGGCAAGGGGACGATCAGATATTGTTGCACATTTGCGGGAAATCCTTTACTTTTGCGGTCGCAAGCGGGGTATTAGCTCAGTTGGTAGAGCGTTAGGTTCGCAATCTAAAGGTCACGAGTTCGATCCTCGTATACTCCACAAAGAAAGCAGGCTTTTGGCCTGCTTTCTTTGTGGAGTGAGAAGCTTCGCTTCTTTTTTCTACTGGGGGCACAGCCCCCAGACCCCTCGCGCCTTCACTACTCTTCCATGAAGAGTTCGACCTTGATCATCTCGATGGATTTTTTGGCGAATTCGTAGCCACGGGAGCCGGGGCGGGCGAGCTTCAGATACTTTTCGTAGTATTCCAGGGCCTGCCTGTATTTCTTCTGGCGTTCGTAACAATAGGCGATGGTCGACAGGGCCTGGATGAAGGAGGGGTTGTAGCGGTACGCTTCCTGATAGTGCGGAATGGCCTTGTCAAACTGTTCCTCCCCGTAATAGCCTGTACCATATTGCTGGTGGATCCGGGAAACGATCGACGAGTCGGGCTGGATCATGGCACTTGCCTTTTCGAGCCAGGGCTTGACCTGCTTGTCGAAGGGCAGGCGCATGTCGGACCGGACAGCCGCAATGGTCCAGGCCAGGTTCGCATCCGAGGAATCAAGGGCCCAGGCTTTCCGCAACTCCGGCTCTGCCGCGTAGACCACATTCGCATGCCAGAGACTCTGCCCGAGATAGTAATGCAGGGCATAGTTGTCGACACCCAGCTTTTCCAGCTGCTGGAAGATCACGAGAGACGAATCGTATTGGGAATTCAGGTAATACGCCAGGCCCCGGATGGGCGCCACGGTGAAATTGTCGGGATCGAGCGCCAGATAGTCGCCCGTCATCGCGATCACGCCTTCGTAGTCCTTGTCGCTCAGCAGGATGTTCGCGGCCTTGCTCACGACCGCTTCGTTCAGGGGCTTCAGCGCGAGCGCCTGCCGGTAGTAGACGAGCGCCGAATCGCTCTGCCCGGCGAGGTTCCACGCATCACCGGCCAGCGCAACCACAGCCGGGATGGAATCCCGCGCCAGCACGCCCCGGGCGAGACTCACACAGACCGGGTAATCCTTCATCCGGAACGCGAGCTGCAGCTCCCGGATCTGGTAGAAGAGGTTGTCCGGTGCACGCAGGCTCAACAATTGGTAGGTGCCTGCCGCCGTGGCGTAATCGCCGTTGGTAAAATGGCAGTCCGCCAGCTCGGCGAGGACTTCCTCGTCGAAGACCTCCGGCCGTACCAGCGTCGACAGCCGCTCGATGGCCGCATCGGTCTTGAAGATGCTCTTCAGGTACCGCGCTTCGGCAAGCGCCTCCCGGCGGAGCGAGTCCGCGGGCTGTGCCGCCGCCGTGACGACAGTCATCACGGCGGCCAGCACAAACGGCAGATAAGCGGTCCGTTTCATTTACTTAGCTGAAAGACGAGCGGGAAGTTGTAGACGACCCGGGCCGGCTCGCCCTTGACGGTGCCGGGCGTCCATTTCGGGGACTGGGAGACGACTCTCACCGCCTCTTCATTGAGGATCGGATGGACACCGCGCAGCACTTTCACACCCGTGACACTGCCGTCTTTTTCGACGGTAAACTGGACCGTCACGCGGCCCTGGAGCCCCTTTTGCTTCGCCTCAGGCGGATAATGCAGCCGCTGGTTCACCCAACGGGAGAAGTTGTTGGCGTCACCGCCATCGAACTGGGGCTTGGTCTCGACCAGCACAAAAGGAATGGCATCGCTCTCGTCGGCCGGTTCCGCCTGGGTTTCCGCTTCGGCTGCCGGGCTTTCAACAACGGGCTGCGCCTGTTCGCTGACCGCCGGCTCCGTCAGGTCTCCGGTCTCTTTGGAAGTACATTCTGCCAGCAGCAGCATGGCGGCAGCCAGCAGCGGAAAGAGCAGCAGCAGGGAGAATTTCTTCCAGACTGCCTTGGTGGTGGTTTGCATCATCGTAATACGGTTTTTGAGTTGGGCGTGATTAAAACCGTTGGCCAGGAGGAAGCGTTTTTCCCCCACGGCTTTCTTCACGAGTAATAATTGGTATTGCGTTGCATCGATGCCTTGGTTGAGGACGAAGTCGTCGGCTTCGTATTCGTGGAGCAGTTTGAGCTCGGTCCGGCAGATCCACACCAGCGGATTGAACCACTGCAGGACGGTCAATGCCGAAGAGAGAAGCAGATCCACGGAGTGACCGCAGCGGACGTGTGCCCGTTCGTGGGTCAGGATGGCGGGATAGTGCGCGTAGTCGCTGCGCGCGATGACGATGTGCCGCATCCAGCTGAAGGAGGGCATTTCCCGGTCCAACAAATGGAGCGTGTAGCCGGAGTGCCTTTCGCCAGGTGTGTGCCGGAGCAGCCGGAACATGCTGCCGTAAGAGCGAACGTAGAAAGCGAAGGTCGTCAACGCGCCGGCAGCGTAAATTGCCAGCACAAGGTTCTGCCACAAGGGCATTCCCGGGGCCGCCGCTTCGGAGGTTTCGACAACGGGCGCGCTGTTGCTGTATGCGACCACAAAGACCGGCTCGATCCACTGGGAATAGAGGGTCTGAGACGGGAGCCGCACCGGAATCAGTGGCAACAGCAGGCACAGCACGCTGCCGGCGAGCAGGACAATGCGGTTGAAGCGGAACCATCCGCTGCGCCGCATCACCAGCAGGAAGAAGGCGTCGAACACGCCCAGCAGGAGCGCGCACTTCAGGACATATAAGAGAAACTGGCTCATTTTCGCTGGTTTTCAATTTGAGCGATGAGCGCCTTGAGCTCATCGAGATCCATCTTGTCTTCTTCCACGAAGCGCGAGACCACGCTCGCGTAGGAGTTGGCGTAGAATTTCTCGACGGTATCGGAAATCACCTGGTCGGCGAAGCCGCGCTCGTCCACAAGGGCGTAATAGCGGTAGGCATTGGCGAATTTCTCGCGGCCGACATATCCTTTCTCCTCCAGGAATCCGACCTGGGTGGCGACGGTATTGTAGTGCGGTTTCGGGTCCGGGAAGTGCTTGAGCAGGTCCTGGATGAACATCGGGCCGTAGGCCCAGAACATCCGCAGGATTTCGTCTTCTTTGGCGGTCAGTTTCTCCATTTTTGTTTCTTTACGGGATTATCTCCTCTGCAAAGATACAACTTTTTTCTTATTTCCTAATATTTTTCGGAGAAAAACGAAAAATTTGCGGAAACCATGCAAAAAAACCATTGCTTGGGACTCCTTGACGCAAGATTTCGTACATTTGTGTATTTGAGTATATATGAAAAACCGAAATTCTGATAATAAGACCGGTAAAACCGGTTTCTTTGCGATGCTGCTGGCGCTGACCCTGTTGCTGGCCGGGTGCGATCCGGTCGACAACCCGGGTGGCGGCGGGGAGCCGGTTCTCCCCGACGAATCGTACGGGGTGGAGATCGGCACCTTCTATGTGGAAAACCGCAACATGACCCTGCGGCTGATGGATATCACGAGTCTCTATCAGGAAGTGGGTTATATAAGCTGGGCGGTCCCCGTGAACCACGTCCCCTACCAGAATCTTCCAGAGGCATTGCGGGAAACCGTCAAGGGGCATGCACTCGGAGCCCCGACACAAGTATACCAGATGAAATGGCACGGTGAAACAGTGTATCACCTGATCTGTGGCGTGTATGATGACATCACTGGCGTCTACAAGCCTTCCGGGGAGCGAATCGTATTCTCCACCATGGGAGAATATTTACAGTTCCTTCAGGAGGTCAGCGACGTGAAATGCCTCCTGCTCATCAGTACCGAAGTCGTGAAGAGTGCCGAAGGAGCACCCAAGCTCCTGGAGGGTACTTGGCAAAGTGACTGGTTGCATCTTCATCACGACATCGGCGGCGTAAACGGCAGCGGCATCGACGACCAGGTTGAACTTTATGCCGAACTGCCCTTCTCCATCTCTGAGGTAAGCCATTTCAAGCAAGACGGCACAGGTTACCTGCGGACTGTCAAGACGCTCAAGAATGGCAAGGAAGAAGTCGCCTATGATCCTTTCAATTACTGGCTGACCAACTATCAGTCGGGTCCGGGCGCGTACAAAGGATATGACTATCTCTGCGTCTTCGCGGCGGGCGATACGATCGAATTTACTGCTCGTTCCTGGGACGAGTTCAACAAGGTTTTTGACCGGGCGTTCACCTTCGTGACCTATCCTTGGTACAAGCAGAAATCAGATCCTTTCTCGAGCAAAAAGGGTGACCCGAAGTACGGCATACCGGAAAAGGACAAGAAGTCTCCGATCGTGGGGCGCTGGACGGGATTCACCAAGAGTGCCGCTTCTTCTTTTGGCATCGGATCCTACACCTGGGTGTTTCGCGGCGACGGCACGGGGTATCTGCTCTCCGGCCGACGTTTCTGCTACTCATTTGCCTACACCGTGGACGGTCAGAACGGCTCTGACCTTCAACTGACGCTCTACAAATACGATACGGGCTTCTATATCGAGGATGGCTTCTGGAAGGAAGGTGACATGACATACAGCTACGTACCACAGCCTACTCCCAAAGGCAAGAAGATGCAGGCCAAAGTCTACGACGACGACAGCTGCCTGGAGATCCAGGGCTGGACCAGCATAGCCGCCGACTTCAGCACCACTCCCATCGTCTTCCAGCGGGTCAGCCGCTAGCGCTGCCTTCACAAAGCCGCTCTTCTTGCGCCGTGGGACTGTCGCGTTCAAAAGCCCTACATCAGAACATCATGCCCATCGCGGCCTGGCTTGCCTTGCGGCTCTGGGCGGCGTTGAGTTTGCCGAAGTTCCACTTAAAGGTGATGAAGAAGTGGCGGCCCAGCTGGTTGTACATCGAGTCCTCGACGTAGTTCTCGGTCGTGATGTGGCGGGTGGTACGCGTGCTGTTCAGGATGTCACTGGCGTGGAAACCGATGGAGAACTGCTTGATGTTCTTGGTGATGCTGAATTCCCACATCAGGTACGGAAGGTTGTACCCTTCGGGGAAGCCGTGGTAGAAGTGGTAGTTCATGTAATTCACCAGCTCCCATCCGTGCTTGGTCTCCCATTCCAGATCCAGCGAAACGGTACTGCTCCAGGTCTTCGTGTCGGCCTTGCTGTCAAGGGAATAATGAGCCGACTGGAAAGAGGTTCCGCCATCCAGGGAGGCAGTAAACGCATTTCCGCGGAATTCCAATCCGAGGCGCGGCGAGAGTGACAAACTGTTGGTGATGCTCTCGCTGAATCCGCTTTGGCCGGAGTAGAAGAGATTGCCGCTTTCATCGCCCCAGAAACTCTCCATGAACTGGGCATAGTCGAAGGTGTCGACATCCAGTCCGGAGAGGCGACGGGTGTTCTGGTAGCTCACCGAGCGGTTTTCAGAAAGACTCAGACCCAACGACAGTTTCCATTTTTTGTCGCGGGACATCGGAATCTGCGCGCCGGAATAGATCGAAGCCGAGAGCGCGGGTTTGGCCGAGTTGACCGGAATGCTGTACTGGATGCCGTCGTCGTCGAACCAGCTGGCCGTCACCATCTGGCGCTGGTTCATGGCGGTATTCAGATAGACATTGAAGCTGAGCTGCTTCTGCGGGTTGTTGAGATAGACACTCCCGTTGAGATAGTGACCGTACGCCGGCCTCAGGTAGATATTGCCCATCCTGAGCCGCGTCGGCACGGAGATATCGAGCACGGGAAGCTGGTTGGTGGCCGACGGTCGGGTCGAGCGTCCGTTGTAGTAGAAGTTGAAACTGTTCTGCTGCTTCATCCAGCGGAAGTTGAGATACGGGTTCCAGTCGAAGAGCCACTCGCCCAGTCCGGATTCCGTCTCGCGACCCAGCGACTTGGCACGGGTCTCGTTGAGGGTTTCCTGCATCTGGGCACCCAGTTGCACGGAAGTCCGGTCTTTCTTGTACTGGAACTGTACGCTTTCGTTGAAGTATATGTATGTATTCTTCGTGTAGGAAGAGTAATAGTCATTGCGTTTCGTGTAGTCCTTTTTGTCGATGACCGAAGGGCTGAATCCCGGCGTACCGGAACTGCGGTCAAAAGCGTCCTTGCCGTTGTTGCGCCAGGAACCGGAACTGTTGACGTTGACCGACAATGTCCAACGCTCCGCAATCGGCTCGTTGTAGGCCAGGCGAACGTTCCCGCTGTAATTGCGGTTGTCCGTCACGTAGAACAAGTCGCGGGTCACAGGATCCGGCGATGCCTGCAGGAAGGTCTGCGAGAACTCGCGGCTGTCCGCGTCATAATCCGTCAGGGAATAGTTGCCGGACAGGGTGATGCTGCGGTTCTTGTTGCCGCCCAGTTCCTTGAGGCCCAGGCTGATGAAAGCGTTGTGCGAGAACTGGCGGGATTCCGCGTAATTCTTTGACGATGCGCTGTTGAGTTGCTGTCCGTCGTTGACATTCGACGAGGCGTTGTCGTTGTAGCGCTCCGTTTTTCCGCCGGCATAGCGGAAGGTGGGCTCAAAGGTGAAGAGGACTTTCTTCCGGTTGGTATTCTTCAGCTCCAGGTTGACTTTCACGTTGTCGTTGGTCGTGAAGTTCTTGTTATCGGTATCGGTGAAGATGTCGCTGCCGCTCTGCACGAAGGTCGTCCTTTCCGAGCGGCTGCGGGAGTCGTTGAAGGAATGGTTGTAGTTGGCCGCCGCCGTGCTCTCCAGTCCCTTGATGCGCGTCGTATTGTAATTGACGCCAGTCTGGGCATAGGTCTGGATTCCGCCGCCGAGACCGCCGCCGATCAGGACCCGTGTGGCATCCTCGTCATCGCCGGACCGGATCACGAACACGGCGTTGTCTTCCGAAATCGGCGCGTTGTAGGCACCGCCCACCAGGGTGATCTGGTCCTTTTCGTTGTAGCCGGAGGCCATCACGTTGCCCGTATAAAGGAAGCCGCGGTTGTCGACCATCTCATCCTTGCGGTCACCGGCCACCGTCGTGCCGGCGCCGGCCGTCGCGTTTCCGAACCAGCCCTTCTGGAACTCCTGCTTGAACTCCAGGTCCATCACTTTCTCCCGGTCGGTGGCTACGCCCGTAAATTGCTCCGAGTCACTTACTTTGTCGATAACCTTCACTTTGTCGACCACCTTGGCGGGCAGGTTCTTGAGCGCCATCTTCGGGTCGTCGAAAAAGAAGGTCTTGCCGCCGACCGTGATTTTCTGGATGGTCTCGCCGTTGTATTTCACCGTACCGTCTTTAGATACTTCCATGCCCGGCATGCGCTTGAGCAGGTCTTCCAGCATCGAGTTTTCCCCCATGATAAACGAAGCAGCGTTGAAGATGATGGTATCCTGCTTGATCTCGATCGGGTTGCCGATGGCCGACACATGGGCGGCGTCGAGCATCTCGGCGTCTTCCGACATATGAATGATGCCCAGGTCTACAGAATCCCTTTCCCAGTCAAAGGAGAAATAGCATTCTTTGTTGTAGGTCTTGTATCCCAGCATCTCGACGGTCAGGATGTAGGTGCCGCGCGTCACCTTTTCTATGCGCGCCCGGCCGGTGGTGTCGGTCAGGGTGAAATTGGTGATGAGGGTGTCGTTCTTGGCCGTCAGGTAGGCAGAAGCATAGGGAATCGGTTTGTCGGTGCCGGTTTCCAGCGCCTTGACGATGACGGAGCCCTGGTTCCGTTCAAAAAGACCGCCGGGAATGAACTGAGCCCGGGCTGCCGTCGTGGACAGCAGGCAGCATAGAAGAATAAAAATACGTTTCATCATGAAGTAAGGACGCACGATGCCTGCAAAAGTTATTCCTTTTCTTTCTTTGCAGGTTTTCGGATGAGAGATCTTTTTGCAAAGATATACTAAAAAATTTAGTTTAACAACTAAAAATTATAGTAATCTTACGTCGGATTCTCTGTCTAAGCTTTGATCCCATTTCCCTGTCACGAAGGGGAAAAAACGGCGCCCGGATGCCTTTCGCGGCAGACTAGTCCAGCGGCTTCTTCGAGCGGTTGAAGAAGGCGGCGACGGTCAGGCCGGAAACGATGTGCCAGACACCCCACCAGGCCGTGATGACCAGCATGCCGCCGTGCGGCGGAAGGGCGGCGAAGATCGAGGTGCCGAGCAGCAGCACCAGGCCGAGCCCCGAGTTCTGGATGCCTGTCTCGATGGTCAGCGTGCGGCGGTCACGGCGCGGCAGCCGGAAGATGGAAGCCACACTGAATCCCGTGCTCAACGCCAGCAGGTTGTGGATCAGCACAATCACGAAAATGTACTTGATGCATTTAAGGAAGGCGTCCATGTTGCCCATGAACGAAAGAACCACCATCACCAGGAAAAAGATCACGCTCACATACTGGAACGGTTTCTTCATTTTTTCAGCCACTTTCGGCAGGTAGTGCGATGTCAGGATGCCCAGGGTCAAGGGGATGCCGAGCAGGATGAAGATGGTCTTGAAAACATCCCAAAGCGGGATCGTCAGGTAAGGCACCTCGCCATGGACGGCCGCGAACTTGAGGAAAAGGTTGCCGTAAAGCCAGAAATTGAAGGGCGTCATGAAGACGGCCAGCGCCGTGCTGATCGCCGTCAGACAAACCGACAGCTCGATGTTTGCCTTCGAGAGCGAGCTGATGAAGTTGGAGATGTTGCCGCCCGGGCAGGAAGCCACGAGGATCATGCCCAACGCCATCGTCCAGGAAATCCAGCCTGCCTTGTCCATCAGAAGCGCCAGCAGAAAGGACAGGAGCGGCAGCAGGACAAGCTGGCAGCATACTCCGACCACCACGGACTTGGGTTTCTTGAAGACATCGACAAACATATGCGGCTTGATGCCGAGTGCCACGCCATACATGACGAAAGCGAGGACGATGTTGATGGTATTCATGCCCCCCGCATTCAGGGTAACGTTGATGCTGTCAATAGCGGCTTCAATTTCAGGTCTCATATAAAAACTATCTATGGGGATTGCTACGAACGTTTTGCGAACGTAGCCGCCCGTGGCTCATGAACGGGAGGGGCCCAAGCTTGCTTGGGAGGGACGAGCAGGCTGTGCCTGCGAAGGTGAGCAAAACGTTCGTAACAATCCCCCATTATTGTGCAATAAAACGATATAGTATCCAGCCGGGCTGGGATTTGACGGCTTCGTTGGTGGCGGAGAAACGGGAGCGTTTGGCCGCCTCGACCGCAAAGGCATGGAGGGAAGCATCCGCCGACGACCCCTCGGCGCGGACTTTGGCGGAGGTCACACGGCCCGCCTGGTTGACGACGATGTCGACCAGCACGTCACCGGCCCCGTAGCCTTTATAGGCCGGCACCGGCAGGTTCAGGGCCTTGCGGCCTTCGACCTCGTAGGAAATCACGGACGGGCCCTTGAAAGCAGGGGCCGGTTCAGCCGTTTCCTCCCCTTTCCTGGGCTGGTTCAAGTCCACCGCTTCATCGGCGGCCTTCTGCGCCATGGCGTCACGTCGGGAAGCATCCAGCTTGCGCTGCAGCTCCTTCGCCTCGTCGTAGACTTCGGAAGGATTCTTGAAACGGTCGTCCTTGAGTTTGCTGCCCGCATCGACCGCCACGTTGCGGATACGCTGCTGCGGCTGGCGGGCCAGCTGGTCCTCCAGGTTCCGGGCCACCTGCTCCTGCAGTTCCACTTCCCGCTGCAGCTTCTCCAGTTCCTCCTGTTTCGTGAAGTCGAGCACGAAAGACGTCTCGGTCGACGCCACGCGGCTGATCGAGACCAGCAGCAGGATGATCAGGACGGCCAAATGGAACACCAGGGTCGTGTAGAATCCGACCCGGTCCTCCTTGTTCCTGCCGCCCCAAAACTTCATCTACTCCTGTTCTTTTTCACGGGCCATCTTCCGAACGCCGGAAAGCAATACATTGATAGCCACTTTGTTATGCCCGCCCTGCGGGACGATGATATCGGCATAGCGCTTGCTTGGCGCAATAAACTGCAGGTACATCGGCTTGACCGTCTTGGTATAGCGGTCGATCACCCATTCCACGTTCTTGCCGCGCTCCACGATGTCGCGCGTGATGACCCGCATCAGCCGGTCGTCGTCGTCGGCATCCACGAACACTTTGATGTCGAGTTCCTTCATCAGCTCCTTGCAGGTGAAGATGAGGATGCCCTCGATGATGATGATGTCGGCCGGCTCGACATGGACCGTTTCGGCCTGCCGGGTACAGGTGATGTAGGAATAAGTGGGCTCATCGATGGCCTTGCCGGCCTTGAGGTCCCGGAGCTGGGCCACGAGCAGCTTCCAGTCGATGGAATCCGGGTGGTCGAAGTTCAGGGCCTGGCGCTCCTCCATGGGAAGATGTCCCTGATCCTTGTAGTAGGAGTCCTGCGGGATCACCACTACATTTTCTTGCGGCTGCATCCTGCGCGCAATCTCCTTGACAACCGTTGTCTTGCCGGAGCCGGAGCCCCCTGCGATGCCGATTACCAACATAGTTATTTTGTTTAAGTATGAGTCAGGTTTAGAATTCTGCTGTCTTGGGCGTACGCGGGAACGGAATCACGTCGCGGATGTTGCTCATGCCGGTGACAAAGAGCAGCAGGCGTTCGAAACCAAGGCCGAAGCCGCTGTGCGGGCAGGTACCGAAGCGGCGGGTGTCGATGTACCACCACAGGTTCTTCGTGTCCATGTGCAGCTCGGCGATGCGCCTGTTCAGCTTCTCGAGCGAAGCCTCGCGCTCGCTGCCGCCGATGATCTCGCCGATCTTCGGGAAGAGCACGTCCGTACCGCGGACCGTCTTGCCGTCGTCGTTCTGCTTCATGTAGAAGGCTTTGATGTCTTTCGGATAGTCGGTCAGGATCACCGGCTTGCCGAAATGCTTCTCCACGAGGTAGCGCTCATGCTCGCTCTGCAGGTCCACGCCCCAGGCCACCGGGAACTCGAACTTCTGGCCGCTCGCCTCGAGGATCTTGATGCCTTCGGTATAGGTCAGACGCACGAACTCCGTGCTGACGACGCTCTTGAGGCGTTCGATGAGCTCCGGATCGATCATCTTGTTGAGGAACGCCAGATCGTCCTGGCAGTTGTCAAGGGCGTACTGCACCAGGTACTTGATGAACTCCTCTTCGAGGTCCATCAGGTCGTTTACGTCATAGAAGGCCATCTCCGGCTCCACCATCCAGAACTCGGCCAGGTGTCGCGGCGTGTTGGAATTCTCGGCGCGGAAAGTCGGGCCGAAGGTATAGATGCTGCCCAGGGCCGTCGCACCGAGCTCGCCTTCAAGCTGGCCACTCACGGTCAGCGAGGTCAGCCGGCCGAAGAAATCCTGGCTGTAGTCGATCTTGCCGTCCTCGGTGCGCGGCGGATTGTCGAGGTCGAGGGTGGTGACCTGGAACATCTCGCCGGCGCCCTCGGCGTCGCTCGCCGTGATCAGCGGCGTATGGAGATAGTAGAAGCCTTTGTCGTTGAAGAATTTATGAATGGCGAAAGCCATGGCGTGGCGGATGCGGAGCACGGCGCCGAAGGTATTCGTGCGGGGACGCAGGTGCGCGATCTCACGCAGGAATTCCATGCTGTGGCCCTTCTTCTGAAGCGGATAGCTTTCCGGGTCGGCGGTGCCGTAGACCTCGATCGAACGGGCCTGGACCTCCACGGCCTGGCCACTGCCCATCGAGGGGACCAGGTCGCCGCTCACACACAGGCAGGCGCCGGTGGTGATCTGCTTCATCAGCGCTTCGTCGAAGTTCTGCAAGTCACAGACCACCTGAATATTGTTGATTGTCGAGCCATCGTTCAGGGCGATGAACGCCACATTCTTGTTGCCACGTTTGGTACGAACCCACCCCTTCACCACAACGTCCTGTTGGGGCTGTCCGCTTAAATAATCCTTGATTCGTTTCATACTATTATAGATTCTTCACTTCGTTCAGAATGACAATGTTCGGGATGACATCAGAATGACAATGTTCGGGATGACAATTTACCATTTCATTACTGGGGAGCCCCCGCTTTCGTTCCAGCACCGGTCGACCACCGTCACCACATACTGATGCCGGCCGTCCCGCTTTTCCGCGGGCTTGAAGTGCTTCTCACGCGTGATCTTCACGATGGCATCGCTGCGCGTCAGGTCGACAGCCTCGCCGGCGGCGAAGCGGTAGACCACATAGAAATGCGGCTGCTGCAGCACATCGTCCGTCTCCACCGGCTCCCAGACCAGGCTCTTGCCGGAAACCTTGATCCAGGCGACGGGCTCGGGAGCCACGGCATCCAGATCGGTATAGGCCGGAATCAGGGCCAGGTTGCGCTGATAGATCGTGCGGAGGGAATCCTGCAGCGAGAAGGGACGGTCACCGGCCGGGACGGGCCGGGACGCGTACCAGGGCTGTGCATGAGGCGCGAGCGACCAGCCGGGCCACCACACATTGCCGTCAACGTTCGGAAGGTCGCGGACCAGTTGCATCTTGCGGGCCGTCTGCGTCACGTCCGGATTGTCCAGGTCGGGCGCGCTGAAAGTCGAGATGCTCTGCCCGATATAGAGTTGTCCTTTATAGTTCTTTTCGTTCCACCAGTGAATCAACACATCGTAGTCCGCCCGGGCGAAGCCGATGCGCCAGTACAGCTGCGGCACGATGTAGTCGATATACGCTTTTTCCGCCCAGGCGGGCACGTCGGCGAAGAGCTGTTCGTAGTTCGAGAGCCCGTCCGTTTCGCTGCCGCTGCCGTCGGGGGTATCTTTCTTGTTGCGGTGGATGCCGAACGGCGAAATGCCGAAACGCACCCACGGCTTGATAGCCTTGATGGTATCGTTGACCGCATGGATCAACGTCTCCACGTTGTGCCGGCGCCAGTCGTTCTTCTGCCAGTATTCGAAGCCTTGCGCCGGGCCGTACTTGACGAAAGAGGCGTCGTCGTGGAATTCCTCGAAGGGCTCGGGATAAGGATAGAAATAGTCGTCGAAATGGATAGCGTCGACATCGTAGCGGGTCACGATGTCGGCAATCACGCGCACGGTGTGCGCGATGGCTTCCGGCTCACCCGGATCGAAATACAGCTGCTTCCCATAACGCTTGAATATCTCCGGTTTCCGGAAGTAGAGATGGGTGGGAGCCAGCTGCTCCTGGTTGTTCGACGTCACCCGGTAAGGGTTCAACCAGGCGTGCAGCTCCATGCCGCGGGCATGGCTCTGCTCGATCATGAATTGGAGCGGATCCCAGAAGGGATCGGGGGCGACGCCCTGCTCACCGGTGAGGAAGCGGGTCCAGGGCTCGATGTCCGATGCGTAGAAAGCATCGGCCTGGGGCCGGACCTGGAAGATCACGGCATTGCAGCCCATGTCCTGCAGGCTGTCGAGCGTGGCGGTGAACCAGTCCTGGATCTGCTCGCGCGTGAGCGTCCTGATCTGCTGGTTGCCGACGATGTGCAACCACGCTCCACGGAATTCGCGCTTGGGCAGTTCCTGCGCGAGAGCAGGAACTGCCACGGTCAGCGCGATCAGACAAAGGGTGAGAAAGCGTCTCATCGAATATGCTTAAAACTGCACGCCCATGGCGGCGCAGATTTTCTTGGGAATATCGGTGTTGTCCTGCCGGGCGGCGAAACGCTCGGCGCCGACACCTTTGGCCCATACGGGCACGGGGCCACCGCAGTGCGAATAAGTCGTCCAGCCGATGCGGGCTTCCTCGTTGACGCTGTCGATCGACTTCGGGTCGTTCATGTACTGCTCCACGTCGGTGGTGGCGGAGGCAGAATGGATCTTGTCGATGACGGTCAGGTCGAAGGTGTAACCCTTGCGGCCCAGGGCGATGCCGCCCGTTTCGTGATCGGCCGTCACGACGATCAGGGTCTCATCGGGATGGCGCTCATAGAAGGCGTTCGCCACGGCGACGGCCTGGTCGAAATCCAGCACCTCGAAGATGGTGCCGGCCAGATCCTGGCTGTGGGAGGTCCAGTCGATCAGTCCGCCTTCGGCCATCAGGAAGAATCCCTTCGGATTGCGTTCGAGCACGGTGATGGCGGCATCCACGATCTGGGAAAGGGTCAGCGCGCCCTCGGGGCGGCCGAGCGCATAGGGGCAGATCTCTTCCGAACCTTCTGCCTGGATCAGGACGATGTGTCCGGCGTCTTTCTTGGCCTGGAAATCCTCATAGCCGAAAGCCAGGGTATAGCCGCCCTCGGTGATCTTGTCCCAGAGCGAGACTTCTTCATTTCCCTCCTTGCCTTTCGGGTGATACAGGCCGCCGCCGGCGAAGAACTCGAAGCCGCTGCCGGGGAGTTCTGAACCGATTTCATAGTAGTTGCCGCGCTTGATGTTGTGGCCGAAGAAGGCGGCCGGCGTGGCATGGTTGATCGGCGTCGTGGACATCACGCCCACACTGTATCCGGCATCATGAATCTTGTAGGCGATGCTTGTCTGCCGGGTCGTAGAGTCCGGTGCGATGCAGAGCATACCGTTGGTGGTCTTCTCTCCGGTCGAGAGCGCGGTACCGGCCGCAGCAGAATCGGTGATGATGTTGCTGGCCGAAAAGCTCGTGGCCTCGCCCATCACGGGGAACTGCGTAAAGCACAGCGGATCCATGCCGATCACGCCGCGTTCCTGGGCCAGATACGCTTCAGCGGCGGCCACGTGGGTCATACCCATGCCGTCGCCGATAAAGTAGAATACATATTTCGCATGTTTTTCCTGCGGCGTACAGGAGACCGCCAGGAAAAGCAGGGCGGCCGCTGCCAGGATATCGATGATTCTCTTCATACCAATTTGTCTGACAGATAAAAGAAAGGGTGGCACGAAACCACCCTCTCTTCACTTCAAGCGTTCGCTATTTCTGAGCGCCTTTGCGAGCACCATACATGATCTTCAAGGCCGAGCAGCGACGGAGCTCCTGCTTCACGTCGGTGATGATACCCATGCGGGTGTCCTTGTCGGCTTTGATGTTGACCTGCATGAACGGACGGTCGACCTCGGAGATTTTCTCACGCTCTGCGGCGATGAAGTCGCGGATCGGGCTCAGGTCGGTGTTGTCCTTGCAGATGACGTCGTTGAGCTGGATACGGGAATCCGTACCGTACTCTTTCTGGTACTGCTGCGAGGGCGTTCCAATATAGATATAGGTAGCCAGGTCCTTCCGGTCGAGTTTCGCAATCTCCGTCGCCATCGGGGTGGTGACGCGGACCTTCGTCTCGTTCTGACGCATGGAGGTACACACCATGAAGAACATCAGGATGATGAACACGATGTCCGGCAGGGACGAGGTATTCATCTGCGGAAGTTCGCCTTTGTTTTCTTTGATGAATTTTGCCATACTGAATTCTCCTATTTCTTTCTGACGTCCTTCGGCTCCGCTTCGGAAATCTTCTGCGGGACGGCCTTGCGGACCATCTCCTGCTGCTCGTCGCTAAGCTTCGAGTACTTCTTTCCGAAAGTCTTCATCGAGAAATCGTCGCGGAGTTCGTTGATGGCCTTGATCAGCTCGTTCTGGACGGTGATGTAGGCCTGGTACGTGGTACCGCGGTCGTTCTGCAACGAAATGACGCCTTTGGAGACGGGAACCGGTCCGAGACCCGGGATATCCTGGACTTCTTTCTCAGGAAGGTTCGGGTCGTCGTAAGGGTTGGTCATGAATTCTTTGATCTTGTCCTTCAGCTGGCTGACATCCATCGGTTGACTGCCGGCCAACAATCTGTCGTTGGAATTGATCTTCACCTGGATGATATTCCGACGATTGACCTTCAGATCCTCCATCTTCTGATCTTCCGGAGGGATGGGCGGAAGGAGACGGGAGATACCCTCCTCCTTGTCCATCGTGGTCACCATCAAGAAGAATATCAGCGCGATGAACGCAATATCCGCCATAGATGAGCCGTTGATTTCAGGAACCTTTTTCTTAGCCATACTTAAGAGTCTTATTTTTTGAGTGCCTTGCGGACCGCGCTCCAGCACAAGGTGACGATGGCTGCGCAGACCACGAAATAGGTTACATAAAGCACCGTGTCGGCAAACTTGAAGTCGCCTTCAGCAACCGCTGCCTTGGTCTCGATCGGCGAACCGGGGGCGAGAAGCCACGCACCGCCGACGACAACGACCACGCCGAGGATCAGGATGACCAGGCGCAGCAGTTTCTTCTTGCTCTTGAACGCTCCGAAGAGGGGGAAGAGCAAGGTCACGCAGAGTGCCAGGCAGACAAGGGCGTAGATCCAATACAGGAAGGTATCGAGGGCCGTATTCTCGGTCGTTGTCGGCTTAGCCATGAAGACAACGACGAAGAGTACCAGCGACACCAGGAAAAGCACCAACTGCAGAATCTTCCAAGGCCTGTTCTCTCTTTTTTCGTTCGTTTCTTTCATAACAAAATCAATGAATGAAGGTTGTTGTTTTTGTTATTATTTGCTGTACTTGACCAGCATGTCCACGAGCGAGATGGAGGAGTCTTCCATGTCCACAACGATCGTGTCGATCTTGGAAATGATGTAGTTGTAGAAGAGCTGGAGGATGATGGCGACGACCAGACCGCCGACGGTGGTGATCAGAGCGACTTTCATACCGCCTGCGACCAATGCCGGGCTGATATCACCGGCGACCTCGATGGCGTCGAAGGCCTGAATCAGACCGAGCACAGTACCCATGAAGCCCAACTGCGGAGCGATACCGATGAACAAGCCGATCCAGGAAAGACCCTTCTCGAGTTTGCCCATTTCCACGGAGCCGTACTCAACCACCGATTTCTCAGCTTTTTCAATGCCCTGGCCGTCTTTCACGCGGAGAAGGCCCTGGGTGAAGATACGTGCCACCGGGCCCGGGGTGTTCTTGCAGAGCTCGAAAGCTTTTTCGACACCGTCGTTCTTGAGGCAGTCTTCAATCTTGTTGAGAAGTTTCTGGTTGTTGTTCTGTGCAATACTCAGTGTAATGATCTTCGCGATAGCGATGGCCAGACCGAGGATGAGGCACAAAAGAACGAGAGCCATGAAAGTGGCACCACCTTCGATGAAGAGCTTCTTCAGCTGCTGGTGGATCGGGGTGTCGTTGGGCGCTGCTGCGAACGGGTCGACAACCTCGTCATTGGCTTGAGCAACGGCTTCAGTCTGCTCGGCAGGCTGATCCTGTGCAAAAGTCTTCTGGTACTCAGCAGAAATGGTCAGAAGGCCAATAACTGCCAAAAACATGAAAATTTTTTTCATAGGTTTTTTGATTAATTATTAAACACTGAATTTTAAATAGTTATAGTCTTTATTCTGCAGTTTCCGGGGCACATACCCCGCAAAAAATTCTTTGCAATTTAATAATTTTTTTAGAAAGTAACACTATTTCTAAGAAATTTCTCCACTGACGCCCTTTTCAAATTTTACACCAACTGTTTTATTATCAGCATATTGCCCCAAAAGTACAAATAATTTTGTGACAGCGGCCTCCGTGGTCATGTCCTTGCCGCTCACCAGACCCGCCTGCCGGAGGATGTCGCCGTTGGCATAGGCGCCCATATCCACGGCACCGGCCTGGCACTGGGTGACGTTGACAATCACGCCGCCCGATCCGGTAAAGTCACGCAGCGCCGCGAGGAACCAGGGCTCTGAAAGCGAATTGCCGGAGCCATAGGTTTCCAGCACCACGGCCCGCAGGCCCGGCGTCGAGAGCACGGCATGCACCAGCGGCTCGGTGATCCCCGGAAAAATCTTCAGGACCGCCACCCGCGTGTCCAGATCGGTATGCAGGCGCAGCGGCCTGCCCCAGCTGCGCGGATGATAGATGGCCGCTTCGTTATACCGGATGTGGATGCCCACTTCGGCCAGGGGCGGGTAGTTGGGGGAACGGAACGCGCTGAAATTCTCGGCGCTGTATTTCGAGGTACGGTTGCCGCGGAAGAGCTGGCTGTCGAAATAAATGCAGACCTCGCAGATGTGCGGATGTCCCGCCTCATTCTGCTCGGCGGCCAGCTGGATCGACGAGATCAGATTCTCTTTCCCGTCTGTCCGCAGCATGCCGATGGGCAGCTGGCTCCCGGTGAAGATCACCGGCTTCTCCACATTCTCGAGCATGAAACTCAGGGCCGAGGCGGAATACGCCATGGTATCGGTGCCGTGAAGCACCACGAAACCGTCGTAAAATCCGTAATTCGCCTTAATGATGCCGGCCAGCTTGACCCAGAAGGCGGGATTCACGTCGGAGGAATCGATGACCGGATCGAACGAAAGCGCATCGATCAGATAACCGAACTTCTTGAGTTCCGGCACCTCCCGGGTGATCTGGGTAAAATCGAAAGGCTTGAGCAGCTGCGTTTCGGGATCCATCTTCATGCCGATCGTGCCGCCCGTGTAGATGAGGAGAATCTTTCGGTCCATCGTACGTTATAAATTAAACAGCCTTCGTGCATTGGCCGTGGTGGTCTCCCCCACGGCTTCGGGCGCGAGGCCTTTGATCTGTGCCACTTTCTCCGCCACCAGCCGCACATAGGACGGCTCGTTGCGTTTGCCCCGGTATGGTACGGGTGTGAGCCAGGGGCAGTCGGTCTCCAGCACCACGTCATCGAGCGACATCCGTTCGAGCGCCACGGCCACGCCGGCGTTCTTGTAGGTCACCACGCCGCCGATGCCGAACTTGAAATCGGCCATGCCGAGCAGCCGGCGGTAGAACTCGTAGCTGCCGGACCAGGCATGCATCACCCCGCGGAAATCCACGCCGCGGACTTCTTCCAGCACACGCAGGAAGTCTTCCGTGGCTTCGCGCAGGTGGATGATCACCGGCAGGTCCGCCTGTGCCGCCAGGCAGATTTGCTCGGCCAGCACCCGCATCTGCTGCGTGACATACTCTTTCGACCAGTATTCGTCGAGTCCGATCTCGCCGATGGCATACCAGCGCCGGTCACTGAGGTGGTCCCGGACGAACGCGAGTTCCTCCTGCCAGTTCTCCCCCACCGAAGTCGGGTGCAGGCCGATGCAGGGGAAGGCGAAGCCGGGCAGGGCATCCGCCGTGGCCACAAGCGCGTCGTAGCTGGCGCGGTCGATGCCGGGCAGGACACAGGCCTCCATCCCGGCCTCGCGGGCGCGGGCGAGAACCGCGTCGAAATCGTCGCGGAAGGCTTCGTCGTAGAGATGACAGTGGGTGTCGATCAACATTCTTACAAAGTTAAGAAAAATTTGCTTCCGTCGGCCACCACACGGCCCTCCAATTCAAGTTCGAGCAGAAGCAGGTTGACGGCGCGCGGAGCGAGTTTCGTGAGCGCCGCGACCTCCTCGGCGGACAGCGGGGCGCGGGCCTCGAGGCAGCGGAGAACGCGGCAGCGCTCGGGCGGATCGTCGGGCCGCAGGAGCGGGACGACCGCCTTTCGCTGCCGGGCGGAGATCCAGCCCATGGCCAGCGGGATTGCGTCGGCATCGGGAACGAGAGTCGCCTCGTGCCTGGCGATGAGCTCGTTACAGCCCGTGAAAGAGGTATCGGTCATACGGCCCGCGACGGCGAAGACTTCCCGTTCGTACGAGGCGGCCAGCGAGGCGGTGATCAATCCCCCGCCCTTCCGGAACGACTCCACCAGCAACGTGGCGTCGGCCATCCCGGCGATGATGCGGTTGCGGCGCAGGAAGGTGAAGGCGACGGGCTGCGTGCCGCGGGGGAAGTCCGTGACGAGGGCGCCCTTTTCAAGGATCCTGAGCGCCAGTTCCCGGTGCTGGCGGGGATAGATCTCATCGAGACCGCAGGGCAACACGCCCACGGTCGGCAGGCCGGCCTCGAGGGCCGCGGCATGGGCGCAGCCATCGACGCCCAGCGCCATTCCACTGACGATCAGCGGCTTCTCATTCAAGTCCGCCAGGCGGCCGACGATGCGGCGGCAGCTCTCGCGGCCTGTCCAGCTGGCCTTGCGGGTACCGACGACGGCCAGCGCGCGTTCCCCATTGAGATCGGCATTCCCCCGGCAGTAGAGCAGCAGCGGCGCGTCGGAGCAGGCGGCCAGGCGCCGGGGATAGGCGGGATCGCCGATACCGAGCAGGCGGATGCCGTGGCCGCGCGCCCATTCGACCTCGCCGGCCGCCCATGCGAGCAGCTCCGGTTCGAAAAGCAGGTCGAGATAGGCGCCGCCGTGGTGAAGGACAGATTCGAGGGTGCGGCGCGGGGTCCGGAAGACCCCTTCGGGGCCGCCGAAAGATTCCATCAGCTGCCGGCCGATGGCGCACTGGTACGCGAAGACCTTGCTCAGCGCACAGTAGTAAACATAGCGATCGGGCTCCATATCTTTTTTGCCTGCAAGATACGAAGCCCGCTCCACCCACCGCCCGCAGAAAAGCAAATAATAACTGATAGAAATATTTAATTTTTCCAGCTGCTAGAAGTCGCCATCAGGCGACCGCCGGAGGCCGGTACTTTGCTAAAACCAACTCATGAATGTACAACTCCCGGCATTAGCAAAGTACTAAGGCCGGGAGGCGCGGGGTTTACTCCCAAGGGTCGTGCTCTCGCATGCCGCTCGGGTGGGGCAGCGCCCCAGTAACTCATATGATTAACATCGCGTCGCCGTAGGTGCCGAACTGGTATTTCTCGTCGACGGCCACCTTGTAGGCGTTCATCACGTGCTGATAACCGCCGAAGGCGGCGGCGTTCATCAGCATCGTGCTGTACGGGAGGTGGAAGTTGGTCACCATGGCGTCGGGAATCGAGAACTGATACGGCGGGAAAATGAATTTGTTGGTCCAGCCGTCAAAGGCCCGGATCTCCTTTTTGGTGGTCACATACGTCTCGAGCGCCCGCACGACGGTGATGCCCACGGCAAAGACCTTGTTGCCACGCGCACGGCAGGCATTGACCTGGTCCGCGGTCTCTTCGGAGATGGAATACTGCTCCGAATCCATCTTGTGCTTCGACAGGTCCTCCACATCCACGTTGTGGAAATGCGCATTGCCCATGTAGAGCGTCAGGAAGGCCCGCTCGATGTCGCGGATCTCCATCTTCTTGAAGAGGATCTTGCTGAAATGCAGGCCGGCCGCCGGGCAGGCCACGGCGCCTTCCTTGGTCGCGAAGATGGTCTGGAAGCGCTCCTTGTCAATCTCTTCCGCATGCGGACGGATCCACTTGGGGACAGGCAGGGAACCCATCTGGTAGAGGGTCTGGCGGAACTCTTCGTAGCTGCCGTCGAACAGGAAACGCAACGTGCGGCCGCGGGAGGTCGTGTTGTCGATGACCTCGGCCACCAGGCTGTCGTTCTCACCGAAATAGAGCTTGTTGCCGATGCGGATCTTGCGGGCCGGGTCGACCAGGACATCCCAGAGGCGCTGGTCGCGGTTGAGCTCACGCAGCAGGAAGACGTCGATCTCGGCGCCGGTCTTCTCCTTGTTGCCGCTCATGCGGGCGGGGAAAACCTTGGCGTCGTTGAACACGAAGAGATCGTGCGGCGCGGCATACTCGATGATATCTTTGAAAATCCGGTGCTCGATGTCACCCGTATCCTTGTGCACCACCATCAGGCGGCACTCGTCCCTTTCCGGGGAGGGATACTTGGCGATCAGTTCCTGCGGAAGTTCAAAACCGAATTGTGACAGTTTCATTTTTTAGATTTTAGACGCGAAAACAATATTTATACGGACAAAATCCAAAAAAGTTTCAAATTATCCGTTTTTCAGGGCTGCTTCCAACACATTGTCGGTCGTCAGGTAGATCGGATAGAACGCGTCGTCGTTCATCGGCGTGTTGCGGCCGATGAGCGCCCGGAGCTGGACCAGGATGAGTTCGCCCGAGACCGCCCAGTCCTCCGCCGAAGGCACGACCCCCTGCGCCGTCGTGAAGGCGATGAAGCCTTCCTTGAGCTTCAGGCCGTCGAGGAAGCGGTTGAGCGTGGGCAGGTCACGGATCTCGCGCAGGGCGGCCCGGTTGCGGTCGGACACCTGGTTGGCGTACTTGACCTGCAGGCTCTGACGGTTGCAGGTGCCCAGGTAATCGGAATAGCGGGTGGTGTCGAGGGGCACGAACACGTCGGGGATGATGCCGCCGCCGCCATAGACCGTGCGGCCGGCCCGCGTCTCGAACTTGAGCGAGTCGTTGACCTTGATGCTGTCGACGCTGGTCATCTCCCCGTGGAGATAGCGCTCATAGATGTCATAGCCGTAGTCTTCGCCATACGGTTTCTGGATACAGCGCCCCGAGGGCGTATGGTACCGGGCCACCGTCAGGCGGATGCCCGAACCGTCGCTGAAGAAGAGCGGCTCCTGGACCAGACCCTTGCCGAACGAGCGGAGACCGTAAAGGGTCGCCCGGTCATTGTCCTGCATGGCGCCGGCAAAAATCTCGCTGGAAGAAGCGGAGCCCTCGTTGATCAGCACCGCCAGCGCAATGTCTCGGCAACTGCCACGGCCGTCGGCATACACGTCGTTGCGGGGCCGGTTGCGGCCTTCCATATAGACGATCAGATCGCCTTTCTCCAGAAATTCATTGGAGAGCATCAGCGCCTGGTCGAGATAGCCGCCCGTGTTGTCGCGCAGGTCGAAGACCAGCCGCCGCATCCCCTGCTCCCGCAGGGAAAGCGCCGCCTTGAGGAATTCCAGGTAGGTGGTGCGGGCGAATTTCGAGAGCTTGATATAGCCGGTGGTGTCGTTGAGCATGTAGGCCACGTCCACGCTGTTGACCGGAATCACGTCGCGTACGATGGGAAAGATGATGGGCTCGGCCACACCGTCGCGTTTCACGTGGATCTGCACTTTCGTGCCGCGCTTGCCCTTCATCAGGCGCACCATCGAGTCCTGGGGCGTGTGCGTACCCGCGATCACCCGGTCGTCCACCTGCAGGATGCGGTCGCCCGAGAGCAGGCCCGCCTTTTCGGAGGGGCCGCCCGCAATCACCTGCGAGACCACCGCCGTGTCATTGGGCACGGTAAACTGAATGCCGATGCCGTCGAAACCGCCCTGGAGGTCTTCTTCCGCCTCCTGCAGCTCTACCGGCGGCAGGTATACGGAGTGCGGGTCGAGCTGGGCCATGATGCCCGGCAGGATCTCCTCCGTTACGGCCTTCTGATCGATGTCATCCACATAATCACGTCCCACTGTCTCGAGGACCAACATCAGCTTGGCCCAGTCCCCGTCCGGGATCGTCACTGTCTTTTTCTTTCCGCCGAACCACAGCTGTCCCAGGGTGACGAGCAGCAGTACGATGACCACGCACCAGCCGATGGCGGTCCACCTTTTCTGATTCGCAGGCTCCATTACTTACAAAAGTCTACTTCGATTTTTTCTACTTGAATGCCGGCGCGGCGCAGCAGGTCCACGCCGTCGACCATCCGGTATTCCCGGGCATAGACCACGCGCCGGATACCGGACTGGATGATGAGTTTGGCGCACTCCACGCAAGGAGAATCCGTGATGTAGAGCGTGGCGCCGTCGCTGCTGTTGCCGCTCTTGGCCACCTTGGTGATGGCATTGGCCTCCGCGTGCAGGACATAGGGCTTGGTCACGCCGTTTTCGTCTTCACACACGTTTTCGAAACCGGCGGGGGTTCCGTTGTACCCGTCCGAAATGATCATCCGGTCCTTGACCAGGATGGCGCCGACCTGCCGGCGCGTGCAGTACGAGTTTTTCGCCCATACGGCGGCCATCTCCAGATAGCGCCTGTCGAATTTTCTCTCCTTTTCCATCTTATGCGTTGATTCCTCTCTGATACAGATAGCGCTTGATGCTGCGCTTCGGGGTCTTTTCGAATTCCTGGTCCACGATTTCCACGCGGCTCAGCTTGCAGTACTGGTCGAGTTCCAGGTTGGCCAGCGTCATGCCCTCGTTGAGTTTTTCCTCCAGCATCTCGCGGTCCAGCCCGTCTTCCTGGGCCTGCTCGAAATCCGGATAGATCAGCGCCACGAGCTTGAAGTCGTCTTCGATGACCAGCGATTCCACCACGTAAGGCATGTTGTTGAGGATACTCTCGATCTCTTCGGGATAGATGTTCTGGCCGGAAGGTCCCAGGATCATGCTCTTGCAGCGGCCGCGGAGATAGAGGTAGCCGTCGCTGTCGATGACGCCCATGTCGCCGGTCCGGAACCAGCCGTCCACGAACGCTTCTTTGGTCGCCATCTCATTCTTGTAATAGCCCAGGAACACATTGTCGCCCTTGACCAGCACCTCGCCGGGAATCTTCTTCGGCTCGTCGGAATCGATCTTGATGCGCATGCGGGGCGCCGCCTTGCCGCAGGAATAGAGCTTGGTCTTGTTCCAGTGGACGTAGGTAATGATGGGCGCGCACTCCGTCATGCCGTAGCCGATGGTGAAGGGGAAGTTGATGCGCTTGAAGAAGGCCTCGGCCTCGCGGTTGAACGGGGCGCCGCCGATGATGACTTCGCCGAACTTGCCGCCGAAGGCCTGGACCAGGTTCTCCCGGATCTTGGTCTTGACCACCTTGTCGATCACGGGAAGGTTGAGCATCAGCTTGATGCGCTTCTTGCTGATGAACGGGACCAGCATGTTCTTGTATATCTTCTCGATGATCATCGGCACGGCGATGATCGTGTCGGGCTTCACCGCGGCCATGGCGTCGAGAATCACTTTCGGGCTCGGGAGGCGCGTCAGGAAGAAAACCTGGGCGCCGATGGTCATTTCGAACAGGAACTCGAAGATCATGCCGTACATATGGGCCGTAGGGAGCATGGATACCATGCGGGAATTGCAGTCCATGTGGGGCTCGGCCTCGTGGGCGAACTGCACGTTGGAGAGCAGGGCCCGGTACGGGATCATCACGCCCTTCGAGAAGCCGGAGGTACCGGAGGTATAGCTGATGAGCGCCAGCTGGTCGGGCATGTCCAGGTAATAGTGAAGGTCTTCCTTGCCAAAGCCGGCGGGATAGCGTTCCTTCATCCGGGCCTCCATCGCTTCCATGGCGGCGGGTGCGGCCGGATTGAGGGTCCGGACCACCTTGAAGTCGGTCAGGGTGACGATCACCTCCACGCCGGGCATTTCCTGGTCGGCCATTTTCTGCCAGATGACATCGCCGACGAAGAAGATGCGGGCCTCGGAATGGGTCACCAGGTGGCTGAGATTGGCGGGCTGGAACTCGTGGAGCAACGGCACGACCACGGCTCCGTAGGTCATGATGGCCAGGTAGGTCACGCCCCAGTTGGCCTGGTTCTTCGAGCACAGGGCGATGCGGTCGCCGGGCTTGATGCCGCAGGCTTCGAAGAAAAGGTGAAGCTCTGCGATCTTCTGGGCTACATCTTTATAATAAAGGGTGTTCTGATTGTAATTCGAAAGGGCGGGACGGTCCCAGTTCTTCTTGAAAGAGTCTTCGAGAAGGGCTATGAAGGAGCGTTTCCGGGAGGGTTTCTTTGCCATAGCGTACTATTATGAAAATGCCTGCAATTTGCAAAGATGCGAATAAAGACCGTTATTTGCAACCAATTCTTCGTGAATCCCTGCCTCGACGATGCGTCCGTCCTGGATCACATAGATGCAGTCGGCATGCCGGATGGTCGACAGGCGGTGCGCGATGACCAGCGAGGTGCGTCCCCCCATCAGCGTGTCGAGGGCATCCTGCACCAGGCGCTCGCTTTCGGTGTCGAGGGCCGAGGTAGCTTCGTCGAGGATCAGCACAGGCGGGTTCTTGAGCACGGCGCGCGCGATGGCGATGCGCTGCCGCTGGCCGCCGGAGAGTTTCGCGCCGCGGTCGCCCACGGGCGTATCGTAGCCCTGCGGCAGTTGCTCGATGAAACGGTCGGCATGGGCGATGCGGGCGGCTTCCCGCACGTCTTCCGGGCTTACGTCCGCGCGGCCGAAGGCAATGTTGTTGTAGACCGTATCGTTGAAGAGGATGGTGTCCTGCGGCACGATGCCCATCAGCGCCACCAGTTCGTCGAGCCGGAGCTCGCGGATGTCGGTGCCGTCGATGCGGACGGCCCCCTCCTGCACGTCGTAGAAACGGGGCAGCAGGTCAGCCAGGGTGGACTTGCCGGCGCCGGAAGGCCCCACGATGGCCACCATCTTTCCTTTGGGAATGGTCAGGCTGACATCCCGCAGCACCGGTTCACTTTCATACGCGAAGGTCACATGGTCGAAACGGATTTCATGCCGGAACGACGGGACGGGGCGCCGGCCGTCTTCGATGCCGGACGGGGCGTCGAGGATGGCGAAGATGCGCCCGGCGGACACCAGGCCTTTCTGCAGGGCCGCATACGACTTGGAGAGGGCCTTGCCCGGCTCCAGCACCTTCCAGTAGAACATGATATAGACGATGAACTGTTGCCAGGTCATGCCCAGTTCACCGTGATAGTTGAGCCAGCCGCCGTAGAACAGCACGGTGGCGGCGATGCTGATGCCCAGGAATTCCGACACGGGGGAAGCCATTTCCTGCCGGTTGCGCACGCGCAGGACGAGCTTGCGGTGCCGCTCGTTGTCCTGCTCGAAGGCGCGCTCCACATAGTTGCGTGCCGAAAAAGCCTTGATGATGCGCGAACCGGAGATGGCTTCTTCGAAATGGCTCACGATGCGGCCCATGAGGCTTTGCGTCTCCACAGAGCCCGCGCGCAGGGCCCGGGTCAGCCGCGTCACCAGAAAAGCCGAAACGGGCAGGGCCACCAGCGACACCAGCGTCAGGCGCGGCGACATGTAGACCAGCATGGCCAGAAAGCCCAGCACGAGGAGCGGTTCGCGGAAAAACACATGGAAACTGCCCGCCACGGTGTTCTGCACCTCGGCCACGTCGTTCGAAATGCTGGAGAGCACGTCGCCCTTCCGGCGCTCGTTGAACCAGCCCACCGGCAGCGAGGCGATCTTGGCGAAGAGGTCGCGGCGGATATGCTTCATCATGCGGGTCTCCAGGCGCACCACGATGCGCTGGGAGAGATAACGGCAGACATTCGACAACAGGCTGGCCAGGATGATGGCGCCGCAGACCAGAAGCAGGCCGCGGATCACGCCGCCGTCGCGGATGACGGAGGAAAGCAGCCAGCGGAAAGTGTCGGTGAAACAGGACAGCGACAGGGAGAATTCCGGCCGCACGCAGGCCCCCGCAGCTGCCTCGCTGTCGAAGAGAACGGTCAGCAGCGGCCCCAGCAGCGCATAATTTACCACGCCGAACACCACGGACAGGATGGAGAGCAGCAGGTAGCCCGGCCAGTAACGGCGCAAGGGCTGCGCATAGGAGAGAATGCGTCGGAAGGAATTCATGCCGTCGACTTTCCGCGCAAAGATACGAATTTTCATTTTTTTAGCTTACCTTTGTAAAAATATGCAACAAATCATAAGCAATCATGAATAATTTCTGCGAATATAACATCAATCCACTGGTAGAAGCCATCGGAAAGGAACCGAAGGACTTCACCAAAAAGGACCTGGAGAACTACATCATCCAGCACGAGGTCCGCATCGTCAACTTCCGCTATGTCGCGGCAGACGGCCGGCTCAAGACCCTCAACTTCCCGGTGACCAACCGCCAGTACCTCGATACGATCCTCTCCTACGGCGAGCGTGTGGACGGTTCCAGCCTCTTCCCCTACATCGCCGCCGACAGCAGCGACCTGTACGTGATCCCGCGCTTCAGCACGGCCTATGTCGATCCGTTCCAGGAGATTCCCACCGTCGGCTTCCTCTGCAGCTATTTCACCAAGGACGGCGAGCCACTCGAGAGTGCCCCTGAATTCACCCTCCGCAAGGCCCACAAGGCCTTCCAGGCGCGCACGGGCTACAGCTTCGAAGCCATGGGCGAGCTGGAATTCTACATCGTGGACCGCGACGACGAGATGTTCCCCGCAGAAGACCAGCACGGCTACCATGAATCCACCCCCTTCGCCAAGTTCGAATCCTTCCGCGCCGACGCCATCCGCTGCATCGCAGAGGTCGGCGGCCAGATCAAATACGGCCACTGCGAGGTGGGCAACTTCACCCTCGACGGCAAGATCTATGAGCAGAACGAGATCGAGTTCCTGGTCAACCCCGTGGAATCGGCGGCCGACCAGCTGCTGATGGCCAAGTGGATCCTCCGCTCCCTCGCCTACCAGTACGGCCTGGACATCACTTTCGCCCCGAAGATTACGACGGGCAAAGCCGGCAGCGGCCTGCACTTCCACACCCGCATGATGAAAGGCGACCGTTCCGTCATGATGAAAGACGGTTCCCTCTCCGACGACGCGCGCCGCGCCATTGCCGGTTACATGAAATTCGCTTCATCGCTGACCGCCTTCGGCAACACGAACCCCACCTCCTACTTCCGGCTCGTGCCGCACCAGGAAGCTCCGACCAGCGTCTGCTGGGGCGACCGCAACCGCTCAGTGCTCGTCCGCGTGCCGCTGGGCTGGAGTGTCGGCCACAGCATGTGCGCCCTGGCCAACCCGCTGGAAGATCCGAATGATTTCGTCCTCCCCGACAAGCAGACCGTAGAGATGCGTTCCGGCGACGGCAGCGCCGACATCTACAACATGCTCGCCGGCCTGGTGACCGCCGCCCGCACCGGCTTCGAGATGCCCGACGCCCTTGACGTGGCCGCGCGCACCTATGTCGATGTCAATATCCACGACAAGAAGAACGAGGCCCTGCTCAATTCCCTGGAGCAGCTGCCCGCCTCCTGCCACGAGTCCGCCCTCTGCCTCGAGAAAAACCGCGCCCTCTACGAGAAAGACGGCATCTTCTCTCCCAGCCTGATCGACGGCACCATCGCCAGGCTCAAGGCCTACAAGGACCAGAACATCCGGCACGACGCCGCCAGCGACCCGAAGAAGATGGCCGCGCTCGTCAAGAAGTTCTATTACTGCGGCTAGTTGCCGACCTCCGAAAGGAACTTGATGCGCACCAGGCGGACTTCCTCCTCGGTGTAGTCGCCGCCCAGCTCCTTGAGGGCGTTGATCACCGAATCCGAGTCGGCCTCATCGCGGAAGTAGTCGTAGATGTCGTTCGCCTTGTCGTCGTCGATGGTCTGGCGGATGTAGTAGTCGATATTGAGACGGGTGCCGGCGCCGACGATCGACTCGATCTCGGTGAGCAGCTCCTCGAAGTCCATGTCCTTCGTCCGGGCGATGTCTTCGAACGGCAGCTTGCGGTCGATGCTCTGGATGATGTAGACCTTGTTGGCGGAGCGGTTGACCACCGACTTCACCACGAAGTCGTCGGGGCGGATCACGTCGTTTTCCTCCACATAGCGGGCAATCAGGTCGACGAAGGGCTGGCCGAACTTGCGCGCCTTGCCTTCTCCCACGCCCTGGCAGTTTTTGAGTTCCGCCACGGACACCGGATACTGGATGGACATGTCTTCGAGGCTCGGGTCGGAGAAGATGACCCAGGCCGGCAGGTTCATCTTGCGGGACAGGTCCTTGCGCACATCCTTGAGCATGGCCAGCAGCTGCTGGTCGCCGCCGCCCCCGGCGTTGACGTTGTGCTTGCCCACGCCGATAGGCATTTCGTCATCGTCGTCATCCTCGCCGTCGACAAATTCACGGTCCTCGGTCAGCAGCAGTTCGTACGGCTTTTCGTAGAAGGCGCGCCCTTCCGGCGTGACGAAGATCAGGCCGTAGCGCTCGATGTCCTTGTCGAGCAGGTGAAGGATGAGCCCCTGCCGGATCACGGCGCTCCAGAAACGGACGCCCCGGTCGCGGCCGATGCCGAAAAGTTCGTGGCGGTGGTGGTTGTACGACTTGATGATCGAGTTGTTCTCGCCGGCAAGGATGTTGGCCAGGTGGTCGGCCTTGAAGGTCTCCTTCAGCGAAAGGATCAGCTCGATGACGGTGCACATCTCCTCCTGGCCGTTGAACTGCTTCTTCGGGTAGAGGCAGTTGTCGCACATTCCGCAGTTGGCCTCCGGATAGTCCTCGCCGAAGTAGTTGAGCAGGATCTTGCGGCGGCACTGGTTCGACTCGGCATAGGAGACGGTCTCCATGAGCAGTTGCTTGCCGATCTCCTGTTCGGAGATGGGCTTGCCCTGCATGAATTTCTCCAGACGCAGGATATCCTTGTAACTGTAGAACGCGATGCACTGGCCCTCCTGCCCGTCGCGGCCCGCACGGCCCGTTTCCTGATAGTAGCCCTCCAGGCTCTTGGGAATGTCGTAATGGATGACGAAGCGCACGTCGGGCTTGTCGATGCCCATGCCGAAGGCGATGGTGGCCACAATCACGTCGACCTCCTCCATCAGGAAAGCATCCTGGTTGTGGGCGCGGGTGGCGGCATCCATGCCGGCATGGTAGGGCAACGCCTTGATGCCGTTGACGTTGAGCAGCTGGGCGATCTCTTCGACTTTCTTGCGGCTCAGGCAGTAGATGATGCCGCTCTTGCCGGGGTTGTCCTTGATGAAGCGGATGATCTCGCGCTTGGGGTTCGACTTGTCGCGGATCTCATAATAGAGGTTCTCACGGTTGAACGAGGACTTGAAGACACGGGCGTCCAGCATGCCGAGGTTCTTCTGGATGTCGGACTGCACCTTGGGCGTGGCCGTGGCCGTGAGGGCGATGATGGGCGCCTTGCCGATCTGGGCGATGATCTCGCGGATGCGGCGGTACTCCGGACGGAAGTCGTGGCCCCATTCGGAGATGCAGTGCGCCTCGTCGATGGCATAGAACGAGATGTGGAGCTGCTTGAGCAGCTGGATGTTCTCTTCCTTGGTCAGAGACTCGGGCGCGACATAGAGGAGTTTGGTGACACCCGACAGCAAGTCGGCTTTTACTTCGGCGATCTGCGTCTTGTTGAGGGATGAGTTCAGGAAATGGGCGATGCCCTCCTTGTTCTGGATGAACCCGCGGATGGCGTCGACCTGGTTTTTCATCAGGGCGATGAGCGGGGAGATGACGATGGCCGTGCCGGGCAGGCAGAGTGCGGGCAGCTGGTAGCAGAGCGATTTGCCGCCGCCGGTGGGCATCAGCACAAAAGCGTCACCGCCTTCGATAAGGTGTTTGATAATGTCTTCCTGGTTGCCTTTGAAGGCATCCCATCCGAAAAAGGTCTTGAGTTTGTCGTGCAGATCCTGCGAAGTAATGTTCATACCACTAAGTTAAGGAAAAAAAACGGCAAATCCTACAGTTTCTGACATTTTTTTGGAACTTTTGCTATCTTTGCGGCGCCAAAAGAACACAATTTTATGATTCATAATATGAAAAAGATCTTTGCAGTCGCAGTTATCTGCGCAGTCTCCGCAATGATGCTTGCATCTTGCGACAAGAAAACGTCTGCTGGGTCCCAGCCGGCCGGCATCTCCCAATCTGACATCGACTCCGTGAGCTACATGATCGGTTATTCCACCGGCATGCAGATGATGCAGAGCAACTTCGGCCCGCTGAGCGCCAACGCCATCATCAAAGGCATCCAGGACGCCGGCAAGGGTGTCGAGGTCGACTACGCCGTGTTCCAGAACGTGGTGAACGGCTTCATGGAAAAACGCAATGCGGCCATCTCCGCCGAGAACGTCGAGAAGAGCGCCAAGATGCTGGCCGCCAACGGTAAGAAAGCCGATGTGGTGACCACCGAATCCGGCCTGCAGTACATGATCGTGCGCGAAGGCACCGGCGTGAAGCCGACCGAGCGCGACACCGTCGAAGTCAACTACGAAGGCAAGAACCTCGCCGGCAAGGTGTTCGACTCCTCCTACGAGCGCGGCGCCACGGTCACGTTCCCGCTCAACGGCGTGATCAAAGGCTGGACGGAAGGCATGCAGTACGTGGGTGAAGGTGGTGAGATCATGCTCTGGATCCCCGCCGACCTCGCCTATGGCGAGCGCAGCGTCGGTTCCGACATCGGGCCGAACGAGGCCCTCACCTTCAAGGTGGAGCTCATCTCCGTCCGCCCCTACGTCGAGCAGCCGGAGTCTGAGACGAAGTGATTCGATAACGAAATCGGTTCATACAGGCTGCCCAACGGCGGCCTGTATTTTTTTATGGTGCGACGCAACATTTCGAGGGTTTCTGCATCTATATAGTGTATGAAAACACGAAACAATCGATACAAGGCCCGCAAGACCGGGCTGTTCGCCATCCTTCTCTCTTTGGTGGGGCTGGGTGCTGTAGGCTGCTATGGCCCGGTTATGTACGGCACCCCCTCTGCCGACTTTTCCGTCAAAGGCAAGGTGACGGACGAGAATGGCCGTCCCATCCCTGATCTTCAGGTCATCCTGGGCCGGCGTTATTACAATTCAAACAGCGTCATCTACGACCATACCTATTTCCCCATCGACACCATCAAAACCGGATCGGACGGCATCTACCGAATGTCCGCATTGGGTGAATTCCCCCCGGAGAATCTTCAGGTCGACGTCAACGACATCGACGGTGAAGCCGGCGGCGGGCAGTTTGAGAGCGCCAGCGTCGTCGTGAAGGACATCCAGTACAAAGGCGGCAGTGGCTGGTATGAAGGCGAAGCCAATATCGAAGTCCCCGACATCAAGCTCAAGAAGAAATAATTAGAGTTCGATCCAGTTGATGGAGGGGTCGCGGGACCACCACGTCAGTTGCTTCTTGGCGTAGTGGCGCGTGTTTCTTTTGATGAGACGGACGGCTTCGGAAAGATCGTATGCACCGTCGAAATAACCAAACAACTCTTTGTATCCCACCGTATTGAGCGCAGGAAGGCCGCGCATCGGCAGAAGGTCGCGCGCTTCTTCGACGAGGCCTTCCGCCAGCATCCGGTCGACGCGGGCGTCGATGCGGGCATAGAGCTCGGAACGCGGGCGCAGCAGCCCGGTCTTGACGATGGTGAACGGACGCTGTTTCGCGGGATGGGTCTTCCAGTCGGAATACTTGCGGCCGGTGGCGATGGTCACTTCGAGCGCGCGGACAATGCGCTGGCCGTTGGCCGGATCGATCACGGCATAGGTTTCGGGATCCAGCACCCGAAGGTCGGCGCGCAGGGCGGCGACCCCCTCCTCGCGCAGGCGCCGCGACAGCGTGGCGCGGAGCGCCGGGTCAGCTTCGGGAAAGTCGTCGAGCCCGTTGCAGAGCGCGTCGATGTACAGGCCGGAGCCGCCGGCCATCACCACGGTGTCATGTTCCTTGAAAAGCTTCTCCAGCAGAGCCAGGGCCTCGAGTTCGTAGGCGCCGGCCGAGCAGGGCGCGGTCACGCTCCGGTCGGCGATGAAATAGTGAGTAACAGCGGCCAGCTGCGCTTCGGACGGCCGTGCCGTGCCGATGCGCATCTCACGGTAGAACTGGCGGGAGTCGCAGGAGACGACGGGCGAACCTACGCGGAGCGCTTCGGCGACCGCATAATCCGACTTTCCGACGGCCGTCGGTCCCAATATGATATGTAAAACAGGCATGCGGGGTTATTCCTTCTCTTCTCCCTCGTCGTAGAGCTCCTCTCCCTCCCCGTCATCGAAGATTTTGTCCTCCTCTTCTTCGTCCTCGTCGTCGAGGTCTTCCAGGTCGTCCAGGTCGTCATCGAGCGCCGCGAACTTGTCGTCGCGCACAGGATGCAGCTTGGGCGCCACAGGCTCTTCTTCGAAACGGGCGCGGAACTGGTCGGGATTCTGGCCCTTCTCCTCCACCAGGGCCGGATAGGCCCGCATCGGCAAGTAGCCGGTCTCCCCTTCGAGCACCAGGCGGATATAGCGGTCGTTGCGCAGGTCGAAAACGAAGTGAAGCTCCGTCTCCCCGCGTTCGATCACCTTGTCGAACGTGACGGTATCCATCGCCCCGTCGCCCATGTCGAACAGACCGTATTCGCTGCAAAGGGTCCCTTTTTCGTCATAACCTTCAAACATCACCATCTGGTCGGGCGAGAAGCCCAGGTTGTCGGTGATAAAGCTGTTGAAGCGGAACAGCGTCATGTCGCCCTTTATTTCATACACCCGATAGAAGATCTTGCTTTCGGGTATTGTAGCTCTGTATTGATATACCATAACACAAATTTAACAAAAAAATTCTTATTTTTACTCTGTGAATTCATTTTCTGACACCTACCGTTCCATCGCAGGCCCCGCCCAGGGTATCTATAAAGAGCTGGGCAGCAAGTTTCTGGCTTTCGCCTACCCCGTCGAGACGGAGGAAGCCGTCAAAAAGATCCTCGAAGAGGTGCGGAAAGAATACTTCGATGCGCGCCACCATTGCTACGCCTGGCGCCTGGGCCTCACCGGCGAGCCTTGGCGCATGAACGACGACGGCGAGCCCTCCTCCACGGCGGGCCGGCCCATCCACGGGCAATTGTTGAGCAACGAGCTGAGCGACATCCTCGTGGTGGTGGTGCGCTATTTCGGCGGCACGAAACTCGGCGTTCCGGGTCTCATCCGGGCGTACAGGAGCGCTACGCAGGATGCCATCGCGCATGCCGGAATCATCGAGAAAGTGGCCGGCGAGACCCTCACCCTCACCTTCGACTACCTGCAGATGAACGACGTGATGAAAGTTCTCAAGGAGATGGATATCACGCCGGTCAATCAGCAGTTCGACCTGCGCTGCACCCTCACCGCCCGGGTACGGCTCTCCCGGATTGAAGAGTTTCGCAAACAATTGGCATTTTGTCAAATAAATTGATTACATTTGCAGATTACCCATAAAAACATTAAATTCATTTATAACTTTTTATAACAATCATGAAAAAAGCTTACAATTTCAACGCAGGACCCTGCGTGTTGCCCCAGCAGGCAATCGACGCAGCGATTGCAGCATTGCAAGACTTCAAAGGTACCGGCATGCCGGTCATATCTGTGTCACACCGTTCGAAGGAGTGGGAAGAGACCATGAACGAGTGCCGCGCACTCTGGAAGGAGCTCCTCAACATTCCCGACAACTATGAGGTGGTCTTCCTGGGCGGCGGCGCTTCGCTCCAGTTCCTCTATGTCGCGATGAACCTGCTCGAGAACAAAGCCGGCTACCTGGAGACGGGTGTCTGGGCCAAGAAGGCGCTCAAGGAAGCCAAGGGCATCGGCAACGCCATCTGCATCGCCTCTTCCGCCGACAAGACCTACAGCTACATCCCGAAGGGCTACGAGATTCCGAAAGACCTCGACTACTTCCATATCACGACCAACAACACGATCTACGGCACGGAGATCAAGTACGACATGGACTGCCCGGTGAACCTCGTGGCCGACATGTCCTCCGACATCATGAGCCGTCCTGTCGACGTCTCGAAGTACGCCCTCATCTACGGCGGCGCGCAGAAGAACGTGGGCCCTGCCGGCGTGATCTTCGCCATCATCCGCAAGGACATCCTGGGCAAGGTTTCCCGCTACCTCCCGACGATGCTCAACTACCAGACCCACATTGACGGCGAGTCGATGTTCAACACACCGCCGGTGTTCCCGATCTTCGTGATGACCGAAACCCTGAAATGGCTGAAGGGCATCGGCGGCCTCCCGGTGATGCACAAGATGAATGTCGAGAAAGCCCAGCTGCTCTACGACGAGATCGACCGCAACCCGCTTTTCGTCGGCACCGCCGCCAAGGAAGACCGTTCGATCATGAACGTCTGCTTCGTCATGGCTCCGGGTTATGAAAACCTCCAGGACGAGTTCATGGCCTTCGCCAAGGAACGCGGCATGGTCGGCATCAAGGGCCACCGCAGCGTCGGCGGCTTCCGTGCCTCCATCTACAACGCCTGCCCGAAAGAGGCTGTCCAGGCCCTCGTCGACTGCATGCAGGAATTTGAGAAACTGCACAAATAAACAACGGCGCCATGAAAGTCTTAGTCGCTACGCAGAAACCGTTCGCGAAAGCCGCCGTCGACGGCATCCGCAAGATCGTTGAAGAGAACGGCCATACCCTCGCCCTGCTCGAAAAATATACCGAAACGGCTGAACTCCTGGCCGCTGTCGCCGATGCCGACGCCCTGATCGTCCGCTCCGACAAAGTGACCGCCGAAGTCGTCGAAGCTGCCAGGAAACTGAAGATCGTCGTCCGTGCCGGCGCCGGTTTCGACAACCTCGACCTGGCCGCCTGCACCGCGCACAACGTGGTTGCGATGAACACGCCCGGCCAGAACTCCAACGCCGTGGCGGAACTCGCCCTCGGTCTGATGATCTTCATGAACCGCAACCAGTTCACCCCGGGCACCGGCAGCGAGCTCAAGGGCAAGACCCTCGGCATCCAGGCCTACGGCAACGTCGGCCGCCTCGTGGGCCAGCTCGCCATGGGCTTCGGCATGAAGGTCCTCGCCTTCGACCCGTACCTCCCCAGCGAAAAGATCGTAGCCACGGGCGCCCAGGTGGCCCCGTCGCTCGAAGCGCTGTACGAGAACTCCGACTTCGTGTCGCTGCATATCCCCGCCACCCCGGAAACCAGAGGCTCCATCGGGCGCAATCTCGTGAGCCGCATGCCGAAAGGCGGCTGCCTGATCAACACCGCCCGCAAGGAAGTCATCAACGAGGATGAGCTCTTCGACCTGCTGTGCGAGCGCGAAGACCTCCGCTACGTCGCCGACGTGGCCCCGGACCGCGCCGCCGAGTTCGCCGAGAAGTTTGGCAAGCGCTACTTCGGCACGCCCAAGAAGATGGGTGCCGAGACCGCCGAGGCCAACATCAACGCCGGCCTGGCCGCCGCCAACCAGATCTGCAAGTTCTTCGCTACGGGCGACCGTACCTTCCAACTGAACAAATAAGACGCTATGGTAAAGGTTAAACCGTTTGCAGCCATCCGGCCTCCGAAAGCCATCGCCAAGGAAGTCTCCGCCCGCCCCTACGACGTGATGAACTCCGTCGAAGCCAAGGCCGAAGCCGGCGAGAAATCCCTGCTCCACATCACCAAGCCCGAGATCGACTTCAACCCGATCGCCGGCGAGCACGAGCAGCGCACCTACGACAAAGCCGTCGAGAACTTCAAGCTTTGGCAGGAGCGCGGCTGGCTGAAGCAGGACGACAAAGAATATTACTACGTGTACGCCCAGACGATGGAAGGCCGCACCCAGTACGGCATCATCCTCTGTGCCAATACCGACGACTACGCCACCGGCGCCATCAAGAAGCACGAGCTCACCCGCAAGGAGAAGGAAGACGACCGCATGGTCCATGTCCAGATCCAGAGCGCAAACATCGAGCCGGTGTTCTTCGCCTATCCCGACAACGCCGAGATCGACGCCATCATGTTCCGTTACATCGCCCGCGTGCCCGAATACGACTTCATCGCCGATGAAGACGGCTTCGGCCACAAGCTCTGGGTGATCGACGATCCGAAGGACATCGCCCGCATCACGGAGATCTTCGCCGGCATCCCGGCCTTCTATGTGGCTGACGGCCACCACCGCACGGCAGCCGCCGCCCGCGTGGGCGCCGAACGTCGCGCGAAGAACCCGAACCATACGGGCAACGAGGAGTACAACTACTTCATGGCCGTGTGCTTCCCGGACAACCAGCTGAAGATCATCGACTACAACCGCGTGGTCAAAGACCTCAACGGGCTGACCGGCAAGCAGTTCTTCGAAGCGCTCCAGAAAGATTTCATCGTCGAGTGCAAGTGCGACTGCACGAAGGATGGCGGCAAGTGCGAATGCGAGCTGCCCTGCCACTGCAACTGCAGCGAGCCGTACAAGCCCGCCGGCCTGCACAACTTCTCGATGTATTTCGAGGGCGTGTGGTATTCGCTGACCGCGAAACCCGGCACCTACAACGACAACGACCCGATCGGCGTGCTCGACGTGACGATCCTCTCGAACCTCGTGTTCGACAAGATCCTTAACCTCGGCGACCTGCGCACCTCCAACCGCATCGACTTCGTCGGCGGCATCCGCGGTCTCGGAGAGCTGAAACGTCGCGTCGACAGCGGCGAGATGAAAGTCGCCTTCGCGCTCTACCCGGTCTCCATGAAGCAGCTGATCGACATTGCCGACACCGGCAACATCATGCCGCCCAAGACCACCTGGTTCGAGCCGAAGCTCCGCAGCGGCCTCGCGATCCATACGTTCTGACACGGGGGACGAGTTTGTCCCCAGACATGCGCTCCCGGACACGTTTTCAGCCTCAGACGTGGCCGGGAGTTCTTATTTGAAGCTCCCGGCCACGCTGGAGGGCCAAAACGTAGCCGACTTTATTCGAGTCCTTTCTCGAGGAACTTTACGTAAGCGTCGACGTCGAGGTTGTAGCTGCGGGAAGGCACCTTGTGCGTTTCCGTCACCGGGTCGATGATGGCGTAGTACGGCTGCGCGTTCACCTGGTAGCGCTGCATCACGAAATAGGAGTTGATCTTGCCCAGGCTCTTGAGCACTTTCCCCTTGTCGGTCGTCACCCAATACTGTTTGTCGAGGATGGTCTTGTCGTCGCCATAGAGCGAGCAGACCACATAGTCTTCCTTCATGAGCTTCAACACCCGGGGATCGCTCCAAACGCGCGATTCCATCTCCCGGCAGTTGACGCAGCCGTGGCCGGTGAAATCGATCAGCAGGGGCTTGCCGGTCCGGATGGCGTAGGCACGGGCCTCGTCATAGTCGAAGAAAGCCGGAATGCCATAGGGCAGGTGCAGGAAATCAGCGTATTTGCGGTCGGCGGGAAGTCCGTCGTCAGCGGCCTGGCCGACCACATAGGTCGTCCCGCCCCCTCGTTGCTGGGCCGGGTCAAGCACGAAGTCTTGCGTAGTGATGGGCGGCAGATAGCCCGAGAGGGCCTTCAGCGGCGCACCCCACATGCCCGGAATCATGTAGACCACGAACGTGAAGTCGATGATGACCAGGATCAGGCGGAACAGTTTCAGGTGCGTCACAGGCGCGTCGTTCTCGAAGCGGATCTTGCCCAGCAGATACAGGCCCAGCAGGGTAAAGACCACGATCCAGATCGCGAGATACACTTCCCGGTCGAGCAGACCCCAGTGGTAGGTCTGGTCCGCCACACTCAGGAACTTGAAGCCCAGGGCCACCTCGATGAAACCCAGCACCACCTTGACGCTGTTGAGCCAGCCGCCCGACTTCGGAAGTTTGTCCATGAGGCTCGGGGCGAAAGCCAGCAGGGTGAAGGGCAGGGCGAAGGCGACGGAGAAGGCCAGCATCGTGATGATCGGCTCCCAGAACTGGCCCTGCGTGCTCTTGATGAGCACCGAACCCACGATCGGACCCGTGCAGGAGAACGAGACCAGCACGAGGGTCAGCGCCACGAAGAAGACACCGATCAGGCCGCCCTGGTTGGAGTGGGAGTCCGACCTGTTGAGCCAGGAGTTGGGCAGCGTGATCTCGAACGCGCCGAAGAAAGAGGCCGCAAAGAGCATGAAGATCAAGAAGAAGATGATATTCGGCAGCCAGTGCGTGGCCAGCCAGTTGAAGATGTCGGCCGTGACGGTGGCACCGCCGGCGAAATAGGTAATCAGGATGATGATGGCGATGGGAAGGGTGTAGAGCGCCACGATCGAGAGGCCGAAGATGGTGGCCAGCCATTTGCCGCGGCCTTTCTTCTTCTCCTCTCCTTCCCCGGCCTGGTTCTGCTTCAGGAAGAAGCTTACCGTCATTGGGATCATCGGGAACACGCACGGCGTCAGCAGCGCCACGAAACCCCAGGCAATCGCCTCGAGAATCAGGCCCCAAAGGGACTTGCGCTCCCCGGACGGCAGGCTGTCGGCAGCGTCCGCTCCGGCCGGGTCATTCCCGGAAGCGGCGGACAGCCCTTCACCGGCCGGCAGGGTCACGCTTAGAGTTTCTTCGTCCGGCGGGATGCAGTTTTCGTCGTTGCAGGCCTGCCATTCTACAGTCACCGAAACCGTCACGGCCTGGCCCTGCAGCAGTTCGACCTGCTGGCAGACGACCACCGGACTTTCACAGGTGCCGATCTCGATACCGAAAATTTCGTCGAAACCTTTGTGCACTTCCGAAGCGATATACGGGTCGCCGACCAGTTTGACCTTGTCACCGGCCTCCACCGTAAAGACCGTTCCGTTGGGGCCGCTGGAGCCATAGTCGGTCAGGTCATAGATATGCCAGGTGCCGGACATCGTGCCGGTGGCGCGGATTTCATAGGTATTGCCTTCCACCCGGACGGCTTCCGCCTTCCAGGATACGGGTTGCTGCTGCGCGAAGGCCGGTACGGCCAGCAGCAGGATCAAGAGGGAAAGGATGCGATGTTTCATAGGACAGATTTCATGGAGTGGACCCCACATTCGTGCAAAGATACAAAAGATATTATAACTTTGCAGGAACATGATGATTACCCGACTCAAATACTGGCTGCTCCTGCTGCCCGGCATCTGCGCCGCCCTGGCCGGCTGCACGCAGGCCGGACCGGATCTAAGGCTGCACTACAACACGCCAGCCACTTATTTCGAGGAGGCCCTGCCCCTGGGGAACGGCCGGCTCGGCGCCATGGTTTACGGAGGCACTTCCGAAGAACGCATCTCCCTCAACGACATTACCCTCTGGACCGGAGAACCGGACCGGGGACCACGGCATGTCGACCTGCTCGCGTGCCCCGACGCGACATCCTGGGGAGAGGCCGCAACTTTTGTCCCGCAGATACGGGCCGCCCTCGACGCGGAAGACTATCCTCGCGCCGAAACGCTGCAGCGGCATCTGCAAGGGCATTTCAGCGAGAGCTATCAGCCGCTTGGAACCCTGTGGATCGGCCATCCGGCCGGTGACGTTACGGCTTATCAGCGAGCGTTGGATCTTTCCACGGCAACGGCACGGGTCAGTTACCGGCGGAACGGCCGGCTGTTCCAGGCCGAGTATTTCGTTACAGCCCCGGACTCCGCGCTCGTGATCCGTTTCTCCAGTGAAGTCCCTTCCGACGAAACGCTGCGCCTGGCGATTCCGCACCCCCACACCCTCTCGGTGGCAGACGGGCGCATCGTAGCCGACGGCTATGTAGCCTGGCACGCCTACCCGAACTACTACGGTGTCGCTGGCGAACGGCACGCGTATGACCCCGGGCGGGGCATCCATTTCCGGACCATCGCTTCGGTCGAAACCGACGGTACGACAACAGCCACCGGGGAAGGCCTGGTGGTCCGGGGCGCGAAGGAAACCGTCGTCAGGCTGGTCAACGCCACCTCTTTCAACGGTTTCGACCGCGATCCCGTCCAGGAAGGAAAGCCTTATCAGGCGCTGGCGGAAAAGCAGGCGGCGTCTGCAGCCGCGCAGCCTTTTGCGGCGCTGCGCCGGGCCCATATCGCCGATTACCGGCCATACTTCGACCGGGTCTCCCTCGACCTGGGCAAGACCGACCCGGCCGTCAAGGCCCTGCCGACCGATGTCCAGCTGCAGCGTTATGCTGACCTGGACGAAGCGAACCCGGAACTGGAAGCACTGTATTTCCAATACGGACGCTACCTGCTCATCAGTTCCTCCCGGACAGCGGGCGTCCCCGCCAATCTGCAGGGGCTCTGGAATGAGCACATGGATCCGCCGTGGAGCAGCAACTATACCCTCAACATCAACCTGGAAGAGAATTACTGGCCCGCCGAGACCGCTGCGCTGCCCGAGATGCACGAAGCCCTGCTCGACTTCATCCGGAATCTCGCGCAGGGTGGCCGTGGCACGGCCATCGGCTACTATGGTGTCCACGAAGGCTGGGCGGCCGGTCACAATTCCGACCTCTGGGCGATGACCTCGCCCGTGGGCCTGGGCACCGGCGACCCCAGCTGGGCCAACTGGCCGATGGGCGGCGCCTGGCTGTCGACCCACCTCTGGGAGCACTATCTGTTCACACGCGACCGGGAACGCCTGAAAAGGGATTATCCGGTCCTGAAAGGCGCCGCACTGTTCTGCCTCGGCTGGCTCGTTGAAAAAGACGGGGAACTGATTACGTCACCCGCCACTTCTCCCGAAAACCGGTACGTCACCGGCACCGGCTTTCATGGCGCTACGCTCTACGGGGCAACGGCCGACCTGGCCATGATCCGCGAGTGCCTGAACGATGCGGCCGCCGCGGCCGAAGTGCTTGGCGATGCGGCGTTCGCAGCACAAGCCCGCGATGCCGTCGACCGGCTGCGACCCTACCACATCGGCGCAGACGGCCGGCTGCAGGAATGGTACTACGACTGGGCGGACGAGGATCCGAAGCACCGGCACCAGTCCCATCTGTTCGGCGTGTATCCCGGCCATTCCGTCGCGCCCGATTCGGATTTCGGAAAAGCGGCCTTGCGTTCCCTGGAGAGCAAAGGATTTGAGACGACCGGCTGGAGCTGCGGCTGGCGGGTCAATCTCTATGCGAGGCTGGGCGACGCGGAGAGCGCCTACCGCATGTACCGGCGCCTGCTGCGCTACGTCAGTCCCGATGGATACCGCGGGGAGGACGCCCGGCGAGGCGGCGGCACCTATCCCAATCTGCTCGACGCGCACGCGCCTTTCCAGATCGACGGCAACTTCGGGGGAACGGCCGGCGTCGTGGAGATGCTCCTTCAATCTACGCCCGACACCGTCATGGCCTTGCCCGCCCTGCCGGCCGCCTGGCCTTCGGGCGCTGTCAAAGGCCTGCGGACCCGCACCGGCGAAACGGTCGACATCCGCTGGCACAACGGACGCCTCACCCGCCTCCACCGCCGCTAGTCGGAGAGCAGCTTCTATTCCTTTTTAATGCGGATGCTGTTGATGCGAGTTATCCGCTTGCCGAGTGTTTTCTCTGACGGAGTATAGCTGCCTTGTGCTCTCAATTCGATAACGATGACGCCTCCGGAAGTATCCCCATATTCGGTATATTTATCTTCGGCCGACTTCGCCTTGTAGACATCAATCCTGGAGATGGAGGCAGGATCGATTATTTCGAGATCGTCCATGCTCGCAAGCTTGCCGTCTACGATGACAAGGGGTTTCGGCACAGGCTTACGGTCGGTGGTGATGTCGTGTACGCGGAAGACCTTGCCGTCGATTGAGACGATTTCGACCGAATAGGATTCGACCTTCACGCCCACCAGTTGGGAGCCGTCGAAATCGTCGACGACTTTGCTGTCGATGATGTAGCGGTTCAGCGTATCGGCCGGGGCGGAAACGATGCCGGCCTGGAGGGCGAAGGCGCACAAGGCGGTAAGGAACAAAGTGGTCATGATGCTTTAGTCTGTGGGGTTGTTGCACGCAAGAAGGGAGGTCGTACCTTCGTCCTCATTGAATGTCAGAATATAGGAAAACGCGCTGCCGTCTTTCATATGGGCAGTCAGGATGGCTTTGGAACCGGAAGGAACCGCCTCGACGGAGACGATGTCGTCTGCGTTCAGCAGTAAGATCTGCTGGATGCCTTCGGCGATGGCTACGGGGCTGATTGGCTTCTCCGGAGCGGCATGGGGGCGGAAAAGCAGAAACAGGGCGACAGCGGCGGCCGCGGCGAGGCTGAGGACCCAGCCGAGACGGCGGCCGCGGCGATGCGCGGCAGGCCGGCCTTCCGCCACGATCCGGTCGAATTCTTTCTCCGTTTCGTCCAGTTCCGGCAGGCAGCTGGCGCAGGGAGCGTCCAGGCCGACCAGCAGGGCCGCTTCCCTTTCGTCTTCGTCCGGCTCGTGCCGGGCGAACCAGTCGCGAAGCCGCTGCTCCTCGGCCGGCGTGGTTTCGGCATTGAGGTATTTCTCGATCAATGCGCTTCGTATCTGTTTTTCTTTCATGTTCATCGGATCTTCTTCAGCTGTTCGAGCATCTGGCGGCGGGCCGTGGAAAGGGTCACCTTGATGCTGTTTTTGGGGCGCCCCGTATGGGCTGCGATTTCATCGAGCGTCATGCCATAGTCGTTCCGCAAGGTCAGCAACTCGCGCTGGGTCCGGGACAGTTTCCCGTAGAGTGCCTGCCGGATCTGTTCCGTTTCTTCTTCGTCCAGCCGTGTCAGGGCGGGCGGCGCACCTTCCGTTTCGAAGTCCGGCATCGCTTGGAACACCGGTTTCCGTTTCCGGTAGTGGTTCACGCAGATGTTCTTGGTCAGCCGGACGGCCAGGGCCTCCGCGTCGCGGATGGGATAGCCCTTTTCGGACAGTTCCCAAAGTGTCACCAGCGCTTCCTGGACAAGGTCTTCCGGGTCCTCGGACAAGCCGGACGTGCGGCAGAATGGTCGCGCCATCGCCACGAGTTTTCCCCGGATTTCCGTTGAGATATGTCCGAATTCCTGCCTTGTCATCTACCAGTCTCTTCATACGAGACGCAAAAACGGCGCGGAAGTTAATGGCAAATCGGAAAAGGAAGGTAGCGGCCCGTCCGCTTCTTGTATTGCAGGTAGGCTTCGCCGAAGTCTTTTTCAAGGCGTTTTTCCTCGCTCCGGACCTGCAGGGTCAGCAGGATGGCCTGGACGAGGAAGACGGCCAGCGGCCACCAGGTCCAGAGGTAGATGAGCCAGGCGATGTCGTAGAGGTAGATGCCCAGCAGCATCGGGTTGCGGCAGATCCGGTAGGGGCCGTCCGTCATCAGTTCCTTGGTCCGGGGCGCCACTTCGTGGCCATAGGCGTCGAAAGGGTTGCCCTTGCCGACCCGCCGCATATGGACGATGCTCCAGATGCTCAGCGCCAACCCGATGACACCCAGCACGATAGCCACAGCACAGCGAATGGCCGATTCCGGCACATACGGACACGGCCTGCCCGATACCCACCACATCGCGGCGGGAATCCCCAGGACGAAAATAACCAGTCCCAACAGATAACCTACACTGTCTTTGAATGATTTCATTTAACCTAAATGATTTGTTCCAATTGAAGCAGCCTGCGCTTTTTGTCTAGACCGGCGGCGTAGCCGGTCAGGCTGCCGTCGGCGCCGACGACCCGGTGGCAGGGCACGATGATCGCGATGGGATTGTTGCCGACAGCGCCGCCAACAGCTTGCGCAGACATACGTTGCATGCCGCGCCGCCCGGCGATACGGGCCGCGATCTCGCCATAAGTCATTGTCTGCCCGTAAGGGATGGTCAGAAGCAACTCCCACACAGCCTGTCGGAAGGGTGTGCCGTGTAGCGACAGCGCTGGTATAAACATCGGAATCTTGCCGCCGAAGTAGATGTCCAGCCAGCGACGCGTTTCGTCAAAGACCGGCAAAGGACGAACTTCCTGTCCGCCAGGTCCGGCGCCCACTGATGGCTGCCAGTCAAACGACAACTGGGTCAGCGACAGCCCGTCACTGACCATCGTCATACCCCCTAGCGGCGAATCATAGTGCCCCATGTATTCCATCTCTGTAAAAGTACGCACAATTCCCGAAAGCGCAAAATCTCTTTGTCAGAGCCCCCTGCCATCCCCCCCCCTCCCTTCCGCGCTGCAACGGACGCAATTGACTGACAGAAGATTGCGCAAACTACTCCCCTTTATGGCGATGGTGAGCAATCCGCGTAAAACACTAATACACAATTGCGTCCGTTGCAGCGCAGAAAAGCGGAGGAGAGCAGTTTGCGATGCGAGAGACAACGAGGCAGGTTTTTTCCGAACTTTGTAGTATGTTCAACAAACACGATATCTCTAGAGATGCATGCCAGCTATTTGGGGCGCAAGGGCACAGGGGCTATGATTGGTGGTGGCATTCATTTACGGGCTACGACGCCGAAACCGGTGCGGCAAAACCATTTTTCATCGAATTCTTCCTCTGCAACCCTTCCCTGGGCGGCGAGGCGCCCGTTTTCGGGCAGTTGCCCGAAAACCAGGCAGCCGGCCGCAGGCCTTCCTATCTGATGGTGAAGGCCGGCAGTTGGGGTGATGATGCGGCTCAACTACACCGTTTCTGGGGATGGAAACAGATCAAGGTCGACTGGGGCGTTCCCTTCTCCGTGGAAGCGGATGACTGCTTCCTGACGGAAACAGAGACCCGCGGCCACATACGCATCGAAAACGCGGAAACACATCCCGAATGGATGTGCGACAATGGCGAAATGTCCTGGAAGTTACAGATTGACAAACAGGTAGCTTTCAACGTAGGTTTCGGTGCAGACAAGGTCTTTCGCACCGCTGAAGCCTTCGAGATGTTCTGGCATGCCGAGGGCATGAAAACCGCCTTCACCGGAGAAGTGGTCTGGAATGGCCGCCGATATCGGGTCAGTCCCGAGGACTGCTATGGTTATGCCGACAAGAACTGGGGTAAAGATTTCACCTCGCCATGGGTATGGCTCTCTTCCAACAACCTGACCAGCGAACTGAGCGGCAAAAAGCTCACTGACAGTGTATTCGATATTGGTGGCGGCCGGCCGAAGGTCGGCCACCTGGCGTTGCCCCACAAACTGCTATCTGCCTTCTGGTACGAAGGCAAGCCTTATGAATTCAATTTCTCCAAGGCCTGGACACACGTCCGCACATCGTTTGACTGCCGGGAGACCGACACCCAGATTGTCTGGCACGTGGAACAACGCAGCAACTCCGGCCGGATGGTGACCGACATCACCTGCGAAAAAAAAGACATGCTGTTGGTAAACTATGAATCCCCCGACGGGGCCAAGCGCCACAAACGTCTCTGGAACGGCGGTAACGGTGTCGGCACTGTCCAGCTCTTCGACCCGGACGGCCGCCTCGTCGACCGCATCCATGCAGAAAATGTCGGCTGCGAGTACGGAGATTACGACCAAACTGTCTAAGAGAATGCCTATCGTTTGCTACATACCCATGCTGGAAGGACAGGCGCCGGAGGTGGAGCGGTGGATGGAGGCGGCTGGGGCCAGGTATGGCGTGGAGATGGTGCTGCTGCCGCAGGCGGACTGGAACAACGACCTGACGCCGTGGCCGGCACCACCGATCTTCAAAAAGGGCAAGCCTTTCGGCGGACAGGCCGAAGCCTATCTCCGTCAACTCGAAAACGAAACGATTCCAGGACTGGAAGAGAAACAGGGCCTGGTTCCTTACGAGCGTTGGCTGCTGGGCGTTTCCCTCGCCGGCCTGTTCGCCATATGGGCGGCAGCCCGCAGCAGCCTCTTCACCCGCGTGGCCGCCATTTCCGGTTCATTCTGGTATCCAGATTTCCCGCAGTGGCTGCAGACACAGCGCTTCTCTCCCACCCTGGAAGCCGCCTATTTCTCCCTGGGCCGCAAGGAGGCGGAAGGGAAGAATCCGCAGTTGAAAGACATCACCGCCCAGACACAGGAAGTCGTCGACATCCTGACGGAAAAAGGTGTAAAAACCTATTTCGCTTGGACGGAAGGCACCCACTTCGCCCCGGTTGTACCGCGGATGGAGCAGGCCTTGCGACAGCTGCAGGATCAATAACCGTAGCGCTTCCGGTAGGCCAGTATCAGCGAGATGCTGATGATGAGGCAGCAGACTTCGGCGGCGTCGACGGCCAGCCAGATGCCGTCGGGCCCAGCAAGGCGGGCAGCAGGAACACGAAGCCCAGTTCCAGCACCAGGTTGCGCAGGAACGCCACGATGGCGGAAACCTTGCCGTTGACCAGCCCCGTGAACCAGGCCGAGGTGAACAGATTGACGCCGACCAGAAAGAAACTGGCCATCGATATCCGCAGGGCACGCACCGTCAGACCGGTCAATTCCGGATCATAGCCCACGAAAATCCGGGCCGCCGGGCGCGCGGACAGCTCCGAGACCAGGGCAATCCCGAATCCCAGGACCAGCAGCATCACCCATGAACGCCGGAGCAGGTTCCGGAGTTCTTCTTGATTGCCGGCGCCATAGTTGTAGCCGACGATGGGCGTGACCGTAATGTTGTAGCCGAAGAACACGGCCGCAAAGACGTAACTGTAGTAGAGCAGCACCGAATACGCAGCCACGCCGTTCTCTCCCATCATCCGGAGCAGCTGCAGGTTGTAGCAGATGGCCAAAACATTGAACGAGATATTGCCCACATATTCCGACAAGCCGTTGATGCAGGTCCTGCGAATGTGCCGGCGGTTGAGCGGTGCGTCCACCAGCTTCAACGAACTGGAATTGCGCTTGCTCGAAAAATACCAGACCGGAAAGAAACCGCCCACGCAGCAGGCCACCATCGAGGCAGCCGCCGCACCGGCGATGTCCCAGCGCAAGAAGACGATGAACAGGATGTCCAGCACCATGTTCGTCAGCCCGCAGACCAGCGACATCAGCGTCCCCAGCTGCGGCTTTTCCGCCGTCATGTAGAACGACTGGAAAAACATCTGCAGCATGAAGCCGGGCAGGCCGACCGTACAGATGCGGCCGTAGATGACACACTGGTGCACCATCTCCCCTTCTGCGCCCAGCATCCTGGCCAGCGGCTCCATGAGGAAGAAAAGCGGGACCATGAACACCAGCGACAGGATGAGCGTGAACCGGAGGAGCATCGAGAAGATCCGGTTGGCACCCTCGCGGTCGCCCTGCCCCATCGTCACCGACACCAGCGCCGTGCCGCCCGTACCGATCATCAGGCCCAGGGAGCCGATCAGCATGATGGCCGGCCAGATCACATTGAGCGCGGCAAAGGCCGTCGTTCCCACATAGTTCGACACGAAAAGCCCGTCCACCACGCTGTAGATGCTCACCACGAGCATCATCAGCATGCTGGGCACCGCCGACTTGAGCAGCCGCCGGTAGCCATAGTGTCCATGCAAGGCAACCTTCATTGTTTACAACGAGACCGCAAAGATAGAGAAAATGCGTATCTTTGTATTGATGAATACCGACACCATACGGATACGCGGTGCGCGGGAGAACAACCTTCGCGACCTGTCGCTCGATATTCCGAAATACAAGATCACCGTTTTTACCGGCGTATCGGGTTCCGGCAAGAGTTCGCTGGTGCTCGATACCATCGCGGCGAAAAGCCGCCGGGAACTGAACGACACCTTCCCCACTTTCGTGCAGCAGTACCTGCCGAAATACGGCCGGCCGAAAGTGGATGAGATCGAAGGCCTGCCCATCGCCATCGTCATCGACCAGAAGAAGCCCGCTCAGAACTCGCGTTCCACGGTCGGCACCTACACCGACATCTACGCGCTGCTGCGCCTGCTCTTTTCGCGCGTCGGACAACCCTTCGTGGGCTATTCCGACAGCTTCAGCTTCAACCACCCGCAGGGCAGCTGCCCGCGCTGCGCCGGCCTGGGCGAGATCCGCGAACTGGACATCCACAAACTCGTGGACTTCGACAAGAGCCTCAACGACGAAGACACGATCCACTACATCGCCTTCGGCAAGGGCGGCTGGCGCTGGATCCGTTATGCGCACAGCGGCCTCTTCGACCTCGACAAGAAGATCAGGGACTACTCTCCGGAAGAACTGGATCTCTTCCTCAACAGCCCGCAGATCAAACTGAAGAACCCGCCTTCCAACTGGCCCAGGACCGCGAAGTACGAAGGCCTGATTCCGCGCATGTACCGCAGCATCATCAACTCGGAGGAGGGCCTGCTGCACGCCGCGGTGCTCAATCCCATGCTCACGATGGGCGTCTGCCCCGACTGCGGGGGCACGCGCCTCAACCCCAGGGTGCTGACCTGCCGGATCGACGGCCGGAACATCGCCGAGGTCTGCGCGATGCCTGTCTCGCGCCTGAACGCCTGGATCGCAGCCCTCACCAGCCCGCTGGCCGCCGACCTGAAGGCCGCCATCGGCGCCCGGCTCACCGCTCTGGAAGAGATCGGACTGGGCTACCTGTCCCTCAACCGGCCTGTGGGCACGCTCTCGGGCGGCGAGGCTCAGCGCTGCAAGATTGCCAAATATATCAACTCGTCGCTGGCCGACGTGCTCTATATCCTCGACGAACCCAGCGTGGGCCTGCATCCGCGCGACATCGAGCGCCTGCAGCGCTCCGTACGGCGCCTGCGCGATGCGGGCAACACCGTGCTGCTGGTGGAACATCACCCGGAAATGATCCGGATCGCGGACCACATCGTGGACCTGGGGCCGGGTCCCGGCATCGACGGCGGCCGCATCCTCTTCCAGGGATCCTGGGACGAACTGCTGCAGAGCGGCACGGCCACGGGACGGCTGGTCGAAGAGCGCCTGCCCTTCAAGACGGCACCGCGCGGCGGCAACGGCGTGTTCCGCGTCGAAAACGCTTCGCTCAACAACCTGCAGGACATTTCCGTGGATTTCCCGCTGGGCGTCTTCGGTGTCGTGGCCGGTGTCGCCGGCTCGGGCAAGAGTTCGCTGATGGCGTGTTTCCGGCAGCAATATCCCGACCCGGAGCAGGTGATCTACATCAGCCAGAAAAACATCGGCGTGAGCCTGCGTTCCACGCCCGGCACGTATATGGACGTGGCGGGCGACATCCGCAAGGCGTTCGCCCGGGCGCACCACCTGAAGGAAGCCTATTTCACCTTCAACGGGGCCGGTGCCTGCCCGGTGTGCGGGGGCAAGGGCGTCATCGTTTCCGAGATGGCGTTCATGGATGCCATCGAGACCACCTGCGAGGCCTGCGGCGGCCTGCGCTACAAGCCCGAAGCCCTGCAGTACAAACTCACCAGCCCAGCCACGGGAGAAACCCTCGACATCGCCCAGGCCATGGACCTGTCGGTGCGGCTGGCCTCCGCGTTCTTCGCGGGGACCGTCATCGAGAAGAAACTCCGCCCGCTGGTCGACGTGGGCCTGCAATACCTCCACCTGAACCAGGCGCTGTCCACCCTTTCCGGCGGAGAGCTGCAACGGCTCAAGCTGGCGTCCTACCTGGGCGTGGAAAACAAGATCTTCATCGTGGACGAGCCAACGGACGGCCTGCACATCCAGGACATACGCCGCATCATCGCGCTCTTCGACGCGCTGGTGTCGCAGGGCAACACCGTCTACATGATCGAACACAACCTCGACGTGATCCGCTCGGCCGATTTCCTGCTCGAACTCGGTCCGGGCGCCGGCGAAACAGGCGGCCGCCTGCTCTATGCAGGCCGGCCCGCCGGTCTCCGCGACTGCCCGGCCTCCGTCACATTCCCCTACCTGCTGACCTGAACTGCTTAAACCATGAACCGACTGGCTTACCTGCTGCTTCCCGCGCTGCTGCTGACCGAGACCCTTGGAACGGCCCGCTATGAAGTCCGTTACAAGCTGGGCCTCTTCGACACCCGCGTCGTCACGGCGGAGATCACCTGGGAAGAATCTTCTTGGAACGGGATCCCCGCCTACTATTCGGCAGCCATCATCGAAACGACGCCTTTTTTCCGCCTTTTCCTGGCTTCGAACTACTTCGCCGAAACCTATTTCAGCCAGGACGGACTGATGCCCCTTTATTTCGACAATCCGTTCCAGCATAAAGGCAAGGACTGCAAGTTCGAATATCTGTTCCGCCAGGACACCGGCGAGATCGAATCGACGACGACACGGGGCGACAACACGGAGTTCCTGACCTTTCCCCATGACGGACGGACCGTAGATTTCCTCTCGCTCGTCCATTTCATCCGCTTTCTGGACCTGTCCCGGATGGCAGAACCCCTGCCCATGCATATCCTGATCTCCGGCAAATCCTATCCGGCGGAACTGGTCTACCTGGGCGAAGATCTTGAAAAGCAGCCCGATACAACGTGTGACAAGTTCCTTCTCAAACTGAGCGGGCACGGCCTGATGGAGGACAAAAGCGGGAACGAAATCTACCTCTGGCGCTCCGGCGGGGCCGACCGCAAGATGATTGCCCTGGAGACAGATTTGAGCACCGGGACCATGTATGCACGTCTTTCTTCTGTAAAAGACTAAAAAATCACTAATTTTGCATTTTAATTCCAAAGACGATACCACCATGATACTGAAAGTCTGTGTCGGCAGTTCCTGCCATCTGAAAGGGTCTTACGATGTCATCGAAGCCCTGAAGGACATCATCAAAAAATGCGATGTCGAGGACCTGGTGGAACTCCGGGCCAGCTTCTGCCTGGGCTTCTGCGCACAGGGCGTGACCGTCAAGGCCGAAGGGCTGGACAATCCGGCCGTGGAAAAGTTGGGGAACGGCGACATGCTGCTCCACAACGTCAACAGTGAAAACGTCGAAGAGCTTTTCCTGAGAGACATTTATCCCTTCATCAAGAAATAAGCATCCCCCATGGCCGCGTATCTGTTTTCCAAGAACGTCCAGTGCAATGACTGCTACAAGTGCCTGCACGAATGCATGGTCAAGGCCATCGCCATCAAGGACCGCGAAGCCACGATCCTGGAAGACCGTTGCATCCTCTGCGGTCACTGCACGCAGGTATGCCCCCAGAATGCCAAGGTGGTGGTCAGTGAAGCCGAGCGAATCCGCATCCTGCTCCATTCGGGCAAGAAGGTGATCGCCAGCGTGGCGCCTTCCTTCGTGTCCAGTTTCGGCATCTCCAACTTCTCGGTCCTGAAGCTGGCGCTGGCCCGGCTCGGCTTCGCCGACGCCGAGGAGACCGCCGTCGGAGCGGAAGCCGTCACCCGCAAGTACCGGGAACTGCTCGAGAGCGGCACCTACGACAATTTCATCACCTCCGCCTGCCCGGCAGCCTGCCAGCTCATCCAGAAATACTATCCCAAGGCCCTGAAATACCTGGCCAAGGTCGATTCCCCGATGATTGCCCACGCCAAGATGCTCCGCGAACAGAACCCCGGCGCCAAGATCGTCTTCATCGGCCCCTGTATCGCCAAGAAGAAGGAAGCGGCCGAAAGCGGGCTGGTATCCGGCGTGCTGACCTTCCTGGACCTGCAGGCCATGTTCGAGGAGAAGGGCATCGTGCTGTCGGAGATCATGGACGTGCAGCTGGAGTCCGAGAAGACCCACGCCAATTTCTCCAAAACCTATCCGGTGTCCCGCGGCATCATCAACTCCTTCGTCGAGCGGCCCAAGGGCTATGCCTACCTGGCCATCGACGGCATCGACCGCTGCTTCCGGGCTCTTGACAACATCGAACATCTCGACCACGTGTTCCTCGAGATGAACGTCTGCAAGGACGGCTGCATCGGCGGCCCCTGCATCCTCCAAAAGGACGGCGGCACCATCCGCTCGGCCTGTGAGGTCTGGAAATACGTGGATGACGAAAAACAGAAATATCCCGTCGTGGCCGACGCCGGAAAGACCCGGGTCATCCTCGACGCCGAATACCCGCGCCTGCGCACCATGGGCCGCCCCGCCTCCACCCGGGAGATCGAGGAAGTGCTCCACCGCATCGGCAAGTACAAGCCCGAAGACGAGCTCAACTGCGGCGCCTGCGGCTACGCCACCTGCCGCGAGAAAGCATGGGCCGTAATCAACGGCTACGCCGACATCGACGTGTGCCTGCCCTACATGCGGCAGCGGGCCGAGACCATGTCCTACGAGATCATCCACAACAGCCCCGAGGGCATCGTGGTGCTCAACAACGATCTTCGCATCCTGGAAATCAACAACAAGGCCCTCGAGCTGCTCGGCATCGGCAGCACGGACTTCAAGGGGCGCCTGGCCGCCGACTTCTTCGACCCCGCAGACTTCACCTATGCCCTGAACCAGGGCGGAAGCATCTTCGAGAGCGAGATGTTCATCCCCGCCACCGATACGTATGTGAAGCTGACGGTCAGCAAGATTCCCGATCAGCACATCCTGTTCGGCATCATGAAGGACGTGACCGGCATCGTCAACTACAACCAGCAGCTCGACGTCGTGCGCCAGAACACCATCCGCACCGCTGACGAGGTGATTACCAAGCAGATGCGCGTGGCGCAGGAAATCGCTTCCCTGCTCGGCGAGACGACGGCGGAAACCAAGGTCGCGCTGGTCAACCTGAAAAAAATCCTGGAGGAAGACAAAAAGGAAGAGTAAGCGATGGATCTTTGTCTTGAATACGGCTGCTCTTCCCTCAACAAATATGGCGAAGAACTGTGCGGTGATCAGGTGGAGCTCTGCCAGAACGACGACTGGACGACGCTCGTCCTGGCCGACGGGCTCGGCAGCGGCGTGAAGGCCAGCATCCTGTCCACCCTGACGTCGAAGCTGCTCTGCAAGATGATTGCCAACGACATCGACATCATCGACTGCATCGAGACCATCATCCAGACCCTGCCGGTCTGCAAGGTGCGCCGGCTCGCTTACTCGACCTTCTCGGTCATCCATGTCAACCGGCAGGGCGAAGGCTGCCTCTTCGAATTCGACAACCCGCAGGCCATCTGGTACCACGACGGACACAGCATGGATTTTGCGCGCGAAGAGATGCTCATCCGCGGCAAGAAAGTCTACAAGAGCAACCTGCAGCTCCAGAAGAATGACCTGGTGATCGTCATGAGCGACGGCACCGTCCATGCCGGCGTGGGCAAGATCCTCAACTTCGGCTGGACGCGCCCGCAGATCATGGAGCACCTCGACCGGACCATCCGGCCCGGAATGTCCGCCCGCGCCGTCGCCTGCATGCTGGCGTCCGCCTGCAACGACCTCTATCTCGACAAGCCCGGCGATGACACGACCGTCGCCGCCATCCGCATCCGCGAGCCCCTGCAGGTCAACATCATGGTCGGCCCCCCGGTCGACCGCGACAGCGACAACTACTACGTCACCAGCTTCATGCACGAGGAAGGCAAGAAAATCGTCTGCGGCGGCACCACGGCCCAGATTGTCGCCCGCCAGATCGGCAAGCCCCTCGAAACCAGCTTCGACTTCCCCGACAAGGACGTCCCGCCGATCGGCTTCATCGAAGGCATCGACCTGGCCACGGAAGGCGTCCTGACGATGCGTCGCCTGCTGGAGCTCTCAGACCGCTACCTCTCGATCAGCGACCTGACACCCAAGACCTTCCACCGGAAGGACGGTGCGTCCAGACTGGCCAGCATCCTTTTCGAGGAAGCGACCAGCATCGTATTCTACATCGGCCAGAGCGTCAACAAGGCCCACAAAGGACTGGAGATCGACACCACCATGAAACTCAAGCTCGTGGAGCATCTGGCCGCCAACCTCCGCGCCATGGGCAAAAAAGTCACCCTATACTACGATTAACTGCTAACACCTCTCTCATGAGCGTAACCAACAAGATATTCGATACCAACGTCCAACTTGTCAAATACAAGGTTCTCAAGGAAGTCATCAAGCACGCTTTCGCCGGAGACCTCGAATCTGCCCGCATCGACATCGCCAAGGAAATCGCCACCGACAACAAGGGCATGCACTGTTGCATCTATAAGGAACGAGCCATCTCCGAAGAGCGCGTCTGGATGGCGATGGGTGGAGACCGGACCAACGAGAACCCGATCGCCGTCATCGACATCGCCTGCGACGAATGCCCCATCGACGGCATGCTGGTCACTTCGGCCTGCCGGGGATGCCTGATGCACGCCTGCAAGGATGCCTGCCCCCGCGACGCCATCTCGATCGTCGACAAACACGCCGTCATCGACAAGGACAAATGCATCGAATGTGGCAAGTGCAGCCAAGTGTGCCCGTACGAAGCCATCATCACGCGCCACCGGCCCTGCATCAAGAGTTGCAAGGTGAAGGCCATCTCGATGGACGCCGACCGCAAGGCCATCATCGACTACAGCAAGTGCATCGCCTGCGGCGCCTGCGTGTATCGCTGTCCCTTCGGCGCCATCACCGACAAGTCGTTCGTGACCGACATCATCGACATGCTTAAGAACTCGGAGGGCGGACAGCGCTACCGGGTCTATGCCGTCATCGCCCCCGCCATCGTGAGCCAGTTTCATTTCGGCCGCGTGACGCAGGTCGTGACCGCCATCAAGAAAATCGGCTTCCACCAGGTCGTCGAAGCCGCGCTCGGCGCCGACATCACGCTCTATCACGAAGTCAATGAGTGGAAAGAGAATCGGATGCTGACGACCTCCTGCTGCCCTTCTTTCGTAGCGTTCATCGAAAAGAATTTCCCGGAACTGACGAAATATGTCTCTTCTTCCGTCTCTCCGATGGTGGAAGCAGCTCAGCTCATCAAACATTCGGACCCGACGGCCAAGGTGGTCTTCATCGGCCCCTGCAGTTCCAAGAAGATGGAATTCCGCCTGCCGAAGACGGGCGGCGCCATCGACAGCGTGCTCTCGTTCGAAGAGCTGCAAGCTTTCTTCGACGCACTCGACATCGATACGACTTCCCTGGAAGACAGCAGCCTCGACAACGCTTCGTTCTATGGGCGCATCTTCGCCAAGTCGGGCGGTGTGGCCCGCGGCGTCGCCGACGTAGCGGCCTCCTACGGTGTGGAAGGTGTCGAGCCGGTCGTGATGAGCGGCATCGACGAGTGCCGGGCCAACCTGCTGCGGCTCAAGATGGGCAAGACCACGGCCAATTTCTTCGAAGGCATGGCCTGCGACGGCGGCTGCATCAACGGCGCACTCTGCCTCACTCACAGCCCCAAGAACATCGCCGATGTCGAAGGCTATGGCAATGAAGCCAAAGAGAAAACCATCGAGAACTCCGTCAAGCTCTACAAACTGACCCGGAACCTGAAATAAGCGCGCTACGGACGCGGACGCCGCGAACGCAGCTGACGCACGACGGCCGTACCGGCAATCCCGGCTACGGCGAGATACAGAAGAAGGATGAAACAAAGGGCCAGGCGGTCGCCCTTCTTGACGCTGTCGGGATCGAAGACAAAGCGGATATCGTGCCGGCCGGCCGGGACGAACATCGCCCGAAGCGCATAGTTCGCCCGGAAATACTCCGCTTTCTTCCCGTCGACGGTTACTTTCCAGCCGTAGGGATAATAGATTTCCGAGAAGACCACGTACTCCGGATTGTCGGAACAAAAGCTGTACTCCCGCGAATCCGGCGTATGGCCGGTCAGTCGGACATATCGCTCCGGATCGGGCGTGCGGAGGGTTGTAGTGGCGCTCGAAGTGGCGTAACGGGCTGCTTCCCCGCTGACGACCGCCTTGGTCTTCAAGTCGATCGCATCCAGGGCGAACAACTCCATTTCTTCATCGGGCATCGCCGAAATCTCGTCCACAAACCAGGCATTGCCCATCGCATCGGGGTTGAGGCTGGCCTGCGGCACCCCCTTCTCGTCGTTCATCACCAGGTACTGCGCATTGAGCATGTTGACCACCGACAAATGACCCTGCAGCAGATGCTCGTCGATCAGGTCCTGGTAGCGGCGGAGCTTGGCGGCGCTGTAGCCGCCGACGGAGTGAAGCCGCAAGGAGGTACGGGCCTCGGTATAGGCCTGTCCGGTGGAAAGATTCAGCACGCGGAAGAAGCCGGGCGCCTGCAGGATCTCCGTTTCCCAGGGCTGCTCCTCGTATGCTTCGTCGTTGTTCTGGCTCGTCCGGAAAAGGCGCTCGCTGAAGAAGCGCCGGTCGACCGGCCACATGTCCAGCACGACCAGCAGGCCCAGGCCGGCGATCACCACGCCCCGCTTCAGCTTGCCCTTCCCGAACAGGAAGAGGAGGGAGGCTCCCGCCAGGATGAAAAGGGCCGAACGAAGGCTGTCGTGGACCAGCAGCCACTTGCGCTGCGCAATCACTGCCCGGTACATCCAATCGTATTTGTCTGCGTCCCAGTTGGCATCGCCTTCGGACATGAAGGACAGCAGCGAAGGACCCAGCAGCGCGAAGAACAGGCAGATGCCGGCCGTAACGCCGGCGGCGATCCAGATGCTCCGCAGGGCCTTCTGCCTGTCGACGCTTCCGTCCAGCAGGCGCTGGACACCCATGAAGCCCAGCAACGGCATGGTAATCTCCGCTACGACGAGGATGGATGCGACGGCGCGGAACTTGGAATAGAACGGAAAATACGTGAAAAAGAAACGCGAGAGCGGCATAAAATGATCGCCCAGGGCCAGCAGCAGGGAAAAAACCGTGGCCGCCAGCAGGCTCCACTTGGCCGGCCCACGGACCAGAAGCAGGCCCAGCAGAAACAGGAAACAGACCAGCGCGCCCACATACACATTGCCCTCCGTAAAGGTCTGGCTGCCCCAGTAAAGCGGAACATCCTGGGAGAGCTGGCGGGCGTCTTTCTCGCTCACGCCGCTGGCGACGACTTTCTTGTAGAAGCGGGAATGCCTGTCCACCACCGCATGGGACTGGCCGCCCACCACACCCGGGACGAGCAGGGAGAAGGACTCCAGCGGGCTGTAGTTGAAGTGGGTAAGAAAGGTTGTCGTCTCCACGTCGTTACGGGAGCCGCGGTTGGTTTCCTCCACAAATTCCATGTTGGCGAAGACGCTGGAGGCGTTCGCCAGCGTCCCTACCCCGACGCAGCCGGCGAAGATCGCCGTAGCGACCAGAAAATCCTTCATCTTTTTCTGCCGGACATGCGCCACCAGCTCGCCGATCCACAGGACCCCGATCAGCAGGAGAATGTAGTAGGACATCTGGGGGTGCGTGGTGATGCCGGCGGCGGAGCAGACCAGGCACGCCACGGCGCCAAGCCCGTATTTCTTGCGGAAGATCAGCCAGAACCCGGCGAGCACGACGCTCATGAGGGCGATCGTCGTAGCCTTGGTGTTGTGCCCGGCCCCGACGATGATCACGAAATAGGACGACAGCGTGAGGGCGAAAGCCCCCACGATGCTCAGCCATTTGTCCGTCCCGAACGAACGGACCAGCACGAAAAAGCAGAAGAAATAGAGAATGAAAAACCCGGCCACATGGCGACGCCCTGCATGTTCCAGTGCTTTGACAGGGGCCAGCCAGCGGTCGGCTTTGTATTGACCTGACTTCACCTGGTAGACGGGCATGCCCGAAAACATGCTGTCCGTCCACCAGGTCACTTTCCCCGTTTCCTGATGGTAGCTGTAAGCCTCGCTGGCCGCACACCGGGCATTGACATTGTCCGAGGCATAAAGGACCTTGCCTTGCAGTGCGGGGAAACAGAGGGTGACGGAGGCTCCGACAAAGAGGAGCGCCGCCACGAGGTAAGCCCCGTATCGCTGGAGAAAGCGATGAAAAGTCATGTCAAAGAGCTACCAGGCAAGGGCGCTGGCGCCGAGGATGGCGGCGTCGGAATCCTTGAGCGAGGAATAGAGCACTTTAATGCGGCCCTTCCAGATCTGGAGCTGGTTTTCTTCCATGGCAGCCACCAGGTCGTCGTGGAAATACTTCTTGGCCTTGGCCAGGCCGCCGAAGAGCACGATGGCCTCGGGGGCGCTGAACTTCACGAAGTCGGCCAGCGAACGGCCCAGGATCTGGCCCGTGGTCTTGAAGATGTCGATGGCGATCTGATCGCCCTGCTCGGCGGCATCATACACGTCCTTCGAACTGATGTTCTCCGGATCCAGATCGCGGAGCGGGCTCTTGGCTTCGGGATTCGTGGCAAGCAGCTTCTGCGCCGTGCGGCGGACGCCCATGGCGCTGCAGTAGGTCTCCAGACAGCCCTTCAGGCCGCAGTTGCACTGGCGGCCGTCGCGGACGGCGATGGTATGGCCCAGCTCGCCGGCGAAGCCGTCGTGGCCGTAAACCACTTCCCCGTTGACCACGATGCCGCTGCCGACACCGGTGCCGAGGGTGATCATGATGAAATTCTTCATGCCGCGCGCCACACCGTAGGCCATTTCACCCATGGCAGCCGCGTTGGCGTCGTTGGTGACGGTCACAGGAAGGCTGGTGAAGCTCTTGACCAGGGCGGCCAGGTCGACGACCGTGGGCTTGCCATCGGCGTCGTAGCTCCACTTGAGGTTCGGGGCATATTCCACCGTTCCCTTGTAGTAGTTGCCGTTCGGGGCGCCGATGCCGATGCCCTTGACCTTGCCGGTTTTGTTGGTTTCGGCGATCAGGCCCTTGATGGCCTTGGTCAGTTCGTTGATATAGTCGATGAGTTCTTGCTGCAGCGAGGAGATGACCGTCTGGGCGATGATCTCACCCTCTGCATTGACGACGCCAAGCTTGGTACTCTGTCCACCGACGTCGATACCCATTACGAGTTCCTTTTCCATAAGCTAGCTTTATACGGGGATGTCCTTGTTCACATTCTTCGAGCCGGCGACGGCATAGTAGATCAGGTAAGCCAGGCAGAGGACCAGCAGCCAGTAGCTCTGGATGGAGCCGACCTTGTCGGCGATGGCATTCTGGACGAACGGGATGATGCCGCCGCCGCAGACCAGCGTCATGAAGATGCCGGAAGCAGCTGCCGTGTACTTGCCGAGACCTTCGGCCGAAAGGTTGAAGATGCAGCCCCACATGATGGAAGTGCACAGACCGCAGAGGGTCAGGAAGCCCAGGCTCCACGGAACGGTGTATTTGGCAATGGTGATGGTGGCCGTCTCCGGGATGAACATGGCCAGCAGGATGAACAGGATGGCCGCCGATGCCGTGAAGAGCAGCATCTTCTTGCTGGAGACCTTGCCGCCGATGACACCGCCGATCAGACGGCCAATCAGCATGCAGAACCAGTAGGCGCCGATGAAAGTGCCTGCGATGGCCGGACCCACATTGGCCAAGCCGGAGAAGTGGATGTTGGCCGTGTTCGGAATACCGACCTCGATACCCACATAGAAGAAGATGGCGATGGCGCCGAGGACGAAGTGACGGAAGCTCAGCGGGCTGTGCGGGTCTTTCTTCGCACCGCCGGCCAGACGGGCCGCCTTCTCTTCGGGCGTCTCCATATGCGGTTCGGGAATCTTGGTGAGCAGGATCACGATGAAGGCGATGGCGAAGATCACCATGGCGATGACCATCACGGGCGCAGCCTTGGCCACGGTGGCATCCTGGATGGAGCCGCCGACGAGCCAGCCCACGAGGACCGGTGCCAGAGTGCCGCCGATGGAGTTGCAGGAGCCGCCCCACTGAATGAGCTGGTTGCCGCGGTTGCCGCCGCCGCCCAGAGTGTTCAGCATCGGGTTGACCACGATGTTGAGCATGCACATCGAGAAGCCGGCGACAAAGGCGCCGAGCACATAGACGAAGAAGCTTTCGGCATAGCCGGAGAGGAACTGAATGCCCACGCCGATGAAGCCGACGATGACAGCCAGCAGGGCCGTAAACTTATAGCCCTTGCGGCGCAGGATAATACCTGCGGGGATGCCCATGCAGGCATAGGCGATGAAATTGGCGAGGGTGCCGAGCTGGCTCAGGGCCTTGCTGGCGCCGAACTGGTTGGTGACCACCACGCCCATCGAACCGGCGAGGTTCGTGACGAAGGCGATCATGAAGAAGAGGGCGAACATCACGATGATGGCCGGCGTGAAGTTCTGCTGTTTCGTAGGGGTATTAGCCATATGATTGATGTTTGATTGATTGACTGGTTATCGGTTGCCGCCCAGTACTTTGCCCAGGATGCCGCTCAGCAGGCCGCCGCCGGCGGAAGAGGCTCTTCCCGCGCCGCCTTTCAGGGTGATGAGGATATCGTTGAAATCGACGTCGCCGTCACCGTCCTGGTCTTTCAGGATGCCGGAGAGTTTGCCCATCACGGCGGGAATCAGGCCCGAGAGCGCCGTGTTGAGCGTACTGCCCAGATTGAGTTTTTTCAGGACGTTGACGTTGAAGAGCTGGCCGGCCAGCGCCGTGATGGGGCTGGATGCCGCCGAGGTGGAGCCGGTCAGGAGCGACTTGAGCTGCTCGATGCCACCGGCCTTCATCGCTGTTTGCGAGAGGCTGCCGAAGATGGAATCAGTCAATCCGTTGAGTACGGTATTCTTGGCGCCGGCAGGGATTTCAACGCCACCGGCCTGTGCCGAAACCTGCTGTTTGATGAGGTCCAGAATAGAAGATGCCATTACGTATAAATGTATTAGTATTGTTGGCTATTTTGCTGCTGCTAAGTTAGCAAAAAAATGTCTATCTTTGTCATTTAAAAGAAAAAAACGAGTATGGCTATACTTACCGGACACATTTCCCAAATCATCGGACCTGTGGTCGATGTCCATTTCACGATCCCCGAAGACCAGCAGTCCCGGCTTCCCTCCATCCACGAAGCCCTGCAGGTGCCCCGTCCCGACGGCAGCACCCTGACCATCGAAGTGCAGCAGCACATCGGCGAGGAGACAGTCCGGACGGTAGCCATGGACTCGACCGACGGCCTGCGCCGCGGCATGGAGGTCCGCTGCACCGGCGACACCATCACCATGCCCGTGGGCGCCCAGATCCGCGGACGCGTGATGAACGTGGTCGGCAACGTCATCGACGGCATGGATTCGCTCGACCGCAGCGGTTCTCTCCCCATCCACCGCGAGCCGCCCAGGTTCGAAGACCTGACCACTTCCCAGGAGGTGCTCTTCACCGGCATCAAGGTGATCGACCTGCTGGAGCCCTATCTCAAAGGCGGCAAGATCGGCCTGTTCGGCGGCGCCGGCGTGGGCAAGACCGTGCTCATCAAGGAGTTGATCAACAACATCGCCAAGAAGCACAACGGCTTCTCGGTGTTCGCCGGCGTGGGCGAGCGTACCCGCGAGGGCAACGACCTGCTGCGCGAGATGATCGAATCGGGCGTGATCCGCTACGGAAAGGAATTCGACAAGAGCATGGAAGAAGGCCACTGGGACCTCACCAAGGTCGACCCGGAGGAACTCAAGAAATCGCAGGTGGCGATGGTTTTCGGCCAGATGAACGAACCGCCGGGAGCCCGCTCGTCGGTGGCCCTTTCGGGCCTGACCCTCGCCGAGTCGTTCCGCGACAGCGGCAAGGCCGACGATCCGAAGGACATCCTGTTGTTCATCGACAATATCTTCCGTTTCACGCAGGCCGGCAGTGAGGTGTCCGCCCTGCTGGGCCGCATGCCTTCGGCCGTGGGCTACCAGCCTACCCTGGCCACGGAAATGGGCCGCATGCAGGAGCGCATCACGTCCACCAAGAACGGCTCCATCACCTCGGTCCAGGCCGTTTACGTGCCGGCCGACGACCTGACGGACCCCGCTCCGGCCACCACCTTCTCGCACCTCGACGCCACCACGGTGCTGAGCCGCAAGATCGCCGAGCTCGGCATCTACCCCGCCGTCGACCCGCTGGATTCCACCTCCCGCATCCTCGACCCGAACATCGTGGGCGAGGCGCACTACCAGACGGCCCAGCGCGTGAAGCAGGTGCTGCAGCGCAACAAGGAGCTCCAGGACATCATCAACATCCTGGGCATGGACGAGCTTTCCGACGAGGACAAGCTGACCGTCAACCGCGCCCGCCGCATCCAGCGCTTCCTCTCGCAGCCTTTCCATGTGGCCGAGCAGTTTACGGGCGTCCCGGGCGTGATGGTCTCGATCGAAGATACCATCAAGGGCTTCAACATGATCATGGACGGCGAGGTGGACCATCTCCCCGAGCAGGCCTTCCTCAACGTGGGCACCATCGAAGAAGCCATTGAAAAAGGCGAGAAACTCCTTGCACAAGCCGGTAAGTGATGATCCGCCTGAGAATCATATCGCCCCAGAAAGAGATCCTTTCGGTCGACACCGAGCTGGTGGAAATCCCCGGCACGCTCGGCCGCTTCGAGGTGCTCAAGGGGCACGCACCCCTGATCTCCTCCACGACGGCGGGCGTCATCCGCTACGTGCAGGCAGGGCAAAGCCATGAAATCGAATGCCAGGCGGGCTTCGTGGAAGTCCGCGACAACGTCGTGACCGTATGCATCGGATAAAGACCCTCCTTCTCCTGCTGGCACTGCTGCTGGCGCCCCTGACGGCCTCCGCCGCCGGGCATGAGGCGTCGAAGCCGGGCGAGATCGACATGGAGAGCTACATTTTCGGCCATATCAGCGACGCCTACGAATGGCACATCACCACGATCAACGGGCATCACATCTCGATTCCCCTGCCCTGCATCGTCATCGACGACGGGCTCCACGTCTTCCTGTCGAACCACATCGAAGACAACGGCTACACGCTCAATGAGGAGGGCAAGCTCATCAACGCCGCTACCGGCCGGCGTCCGATAGACATTTCCATCACCAAAAATGCCTTCAGCCTGATCCTCAGCTCCATCCTGCTGGTAGTGCTAGTTCTCTGCACAGCCCGGTGGTACAAGCGCCACGACGCCATGAAAGAGGCACCCCGCGGCTTCGCCGGCCTGATGGAGATGCTCATCACGATGGTCGTGAACGACATCATCAAGGAAGGCGTCGGAAAAGACTACGAGAAATACGCACCTTACCTGCTGACCGCCTTCTTCTTCATCTTCCTGAACAACCTGCTGGGCATCGTGCCCTTCTTCCCGGGCGGCGCGAACCTGACCGGCAACATTGCCGTCACGCTCTTCCTGGCTGTCTGCACCTTCCTGGCGGTCAACCTTTTCGGCAACAAACACTACTACAAGGATATCTTCTGGCCCGAAGTGCCTGCCTGGCTCAAGGTGCCCCTTCCGCTGATGCCCCTGATCGAGATCATCGGCATGTTCACCAAGCCTTTCTCGCTGATGGTGCGACTCTTCGCCAACATCCTGGCCGGCCATATCATGCTGCTGGGCGTGGTGGCGGTAATCTTCCTGACCGCCGAGCTGGGCCCCGCCCTGAACGGCTCAATGACCGTCATCGCCGTGATCTTCGGCGTCTTCATGGACATTTTGGAACTCCTGGTGGCTTTCATCCAGGCCTATGTCTTCACGATGCTTTCGAGCGTCTTCATCGGATTGTCCCGCCAGGAACCCGAACACGAAAAACAATTGGAAACAACTAAATAAACCCAAAACCTATGTTAGCTATCATCTTACAGGCCGTCGCTGGTGCGGCATTCGGAAAATTCGGAGCCGCCATCGGCGCCGGCATCGCAGCCATCGCAGCCGCCATCGGCATCGGCAAAATCGGTAAATCCGCCCTCGAAAGCTCGGCTCGCCAGCCGGAAGCGGCCAGCGGCATGCGTACCACGGCCATCATCATCGCGGCCCTTATTGAAGGCGCCTGCTTGTTCGCCATCCTCGTCTGCCTGCTCGGCATCATCCGGTAATCGCCCCATGTCGCTGATCACTCCTGACTTCGGACTCCTCTTCTGGATGACGCTGATCTTCGGCATCGTCTTCTTCGTCCTGGCCAAATTCGGCTTCCCGATGATTACGGGGATGGTCAAGAAGCGTTCCGACAGCATCGAACAGTCGCTCCGCGAAGCGGAAGAGGCCCGGAAGACCCTCAAGGAACTGGCCGCCGAGCAGAAGAAACTCATTGAGGAGGCCCGCAAGGAACAGGCCCGCATCCTCAACGAAGCCGCCGCCAACGGCGACAAGATCGTCCACGACGCCTGCGAACAGGCAAAGATCCAGACCAACGCGATGATCGAAAAGGCGCGCGAGGAGATCCGCATCGAGCAGGAAACCGCCCGCCGCCAGATCGCCGACGAAGTGGCCGGACTGGCCATCGAAGTGGCCGAAAAACTTGTCCGCGGACACCTCAACACCGCAGAAAAACAGAGCGCCCTCATCGACAGGATGATCGAAGAGGCCCGCGCCAGCCACAACCCCGTTAACTGAAACCCCCGCCCATGGATGCCGGATTGATTGCCAGCCGCTACGCCAACGCCCTGCTGCTCTATGCCACGGAGCAGAAGGCGGAGAAGCGCATCTTTGACGACGCGGAAGCCCTCAGGAAGGCCCTGCAGTCGAAGGAAGATGTGCCCGGCTGCATCGAGCGGCTCTGTGAGCCGATGCAGCGTTTCCTGGCTCTGGTGGTCCGCAACAAGCGGGTGGACTACCTGCCCGCGATCCTGCACGACTACCGGGTACTCTACCGCAAGGCCAAGGGCATCACGCGCGCCCGGCTCACGACGGCCACCGAGAATCCCGGACTCGTCGGGAAGCTGACCGAACTGATGAAGGCGCAAGGATTCAGCCAGGTCGACTTCCAGACCGAGGTCAATCCCGACCTGATCGGCGGTTTCATCGTCCAAGTGGAAGACAGGCGGCTGGACGCCTCCATCGCCACGCAACTGCAGACCATCCGCAAGGAATGGGAAGAAAAAAACAGAAAAACACGCAAGAATGGTTGACAATCTGAAAGCTAGTGAACTCTCCGAGGTGCTGCTCAAGCAGCTCCACGACATCAACATCGACGCCAAGTACGAACAAGTGGGCGAGGTACTCCAGGTCCACGACGGCGTGGTCCGGCTCTACGGCCTGACGAACGCCGAAGCCGGCGAACTGCTCGAATTCGACAGCGGCGTGATGGCCGTGGTCATGAACCTCGAAGAAGACAATGTCGGCGCCGTGCTCCTCGGCTCCACGGAGAAGGTGAAGGAAGGCATGACCGCCCGCCGTACCGGCCGCATCGCTTCCGTCCGCGTGGGCGAGAAGATGGTGGGCCGCGTGGTCAATCCGCTCGGCGAGCCGATTGACGGCCGCGGCGAGATCGCAGGCGAACTCACGGAGATGCCGCTCGAACGCAAGGCGCCGGGCGTGATCTTCCGCCAGCCGGTGAACGAGCCGCTCCAGACCGGCCTGAAAGCCGTCGATGCCATGATCCCCATCGGCCGCGGCCAGCGCGAGCTGATCATCGGCGACCGCCAGACGGGCAAGACCGCCATCGCCGTCGACACCATCATCAACCAGCGTGCGAATTTCGAGGCCGGCAAGCCGGTCTACTGCATCTATGTGGCCATCGGACAGAAAGGATCGACCGTGGCCAGCATCGTCAACATCCTGCGGGAAAAGGGTGCGATGGACTACACCATCGTGGTGGCGGCCAACGCCGCCGACCCGGCCGCCCTGCAGTATTACGCGCCTTTCGCCGGCGCTGCCATCGGCGAGTATTTCCGCGACACGGGACGCCATGCCCTGGTGGTCTATGACGACCTCTCCAAGCAGGCTGTGGCCTACCGCGAGGTGTCGCTCATCCTGCGCCGCCCGTCCGGCCGCGAGGCTTACCCGGGCGACATCTTCTACCTGCACTCCCGCCTGCTCGAACGTGCCGCCAAGATCATCGACCAGCAGGAAGTCGCCGAACAGATGAACGACCTGCCCGTCAGTCTCAAGGGCAAGGTGCGCGGCGGCGGCTCCCTCACCGCCCTCCCGATCATCGAGACCCAGGCCGGCGACGTGTCGGCCTACATCCCGACCAACGTAATCTCCATCACCGACGGCCAGATCTTCCTCGAGACCGATCTCTTCAACCAGGGTTTCCGTCCCGCCATCAACGTGGGCATCTCCGTCTCACGCGTGGGTGGCAGCGCACAGGTCAAGAGCATGAAGAAAGTGGCCGGCACGCTGAAGATCGACCAGGCCCAGTACCGCGAACTCGAGTCGTTCAGCAAGTTCTCGAGCGACATGGACACGGTCACCAGCCTGACCATCGACAAGGGCCGCAAGAACAACGTGCTGCTCATCCAGCCGCAGTACGCCCCGATGCCCGTGGGCGAACAGGTGGCCATCCTCTATTGCGGCACCAACGCCCTGATGAAGGACATTCCATTGTCGAAAGTACCTGAATTCCAGAAGCTTTTCCTGGAGCGCATGCGCAGCGCACACCGCGCCGACGTACTCGCGCCGCTGGGAAAGGGCCAGATCGACAAAGTCATCACCGACACCATCGAACGCGAGGCGGCCGAGCTTGTCGCCTCCCTCAAACAATAAACCATGGCATCGCTCAAGGAGACAAAGACACGCATCGCTTCGGTCAAGAGCACCCTGCAGATCACTGCGGCCATGAAGATGGTCGCGGCGGCCAAGCTCCACCGGGCCCAGCAAGCCATCGCCGGCATGCTGCCCTACCAGGAGAAACTGCACGAAATCCTGCAGGACCTGCTGGCAGACCGCAGCGTCCGCGCCGCACTGGATACGCCTTTGCTGCAGGACAATGGCAGCCCACGCGTGGCCGTGGTCGCTTTCTCCTCGAACAGCTCGCTCTGCGGCGGATTCAACGCCACGGCCGTCAAGTCGCTCCTCGGCGAACTCGCCGCCCTGGAAGACGCCGGCCTTCAGCGCGAACAGATCGACCTCTACTCTGTGGGGCGCAAGGTCGCCGAAGCCGCCCGCAAGACCGGCTTCCCTGTCCGCCGCGACGCCTCGTCCCTGCTCGACAAGCCCGCCTACGAACCGGCTGCCGAACTGGCGCGCGAACTCACGGAAAGTTTTGAAAAAGGCGAAGTGGGCCGCATCGTCCTGCTCTACAACCACTACAAGTCCAACGCGGCGCAGCCGCCCACCCGCGAGGTCTACCTGCCGCTGGAGCTGCCCGCTGCCCTGGAGAGCCGGAGCGACGACGACCTGATCGTGGAACCGGACCGGAAGGAAGTCGTAGAAGCCCTGCTGCCCAAGGTGCTGCTGCTCAAGATCTATACGGTCCTGATGGACAGTTTTGCCGCCGAGCAGGCCGCCCGCACCGTAGCCATGCAGCTGGCCAGCGACAACGCCGACGAACTGCTCGACCAGCTCACCCTCGAATACAACAAGCGCCGCCAGCAGGCCATCACGAGCGAACTGCTCGACATTGTCGGCGGCAGCCTGGCCTGATACATGTAAAACACAAGCATCATGAAAAAAATCTTCTACTCCCTCGCCGTCCTGACGCTCGCAGCTGCCTGCGGACAGGACACCGTCACCATCAAAGGTACCATCGCCGAAGGTGAAACCTTCCCCGAAGGCCAGCTCGTCTACCTCTGCGACGGCAAGACCGTCCTTGACTCCACCGCCGTGACCGACGGCACCTTCGAGCTCAAGGCGCCTGCCAACCCCGAAAAAGTATATACCGTCGTGGCCAACTTCCGCGAGCGCGGACCCCGCGACCGCAACTGGAGCTACAGCGTGATCGCCGAGAAAGGTGTCGACCAGCTCACCTTTGCCCCGACCGGCCCCGGCTGCAAGCTCGAAGGCTCCAGAATCAACCAGGCCATGAAAGAGCTCAACGAAGCCATGAACGCCGTGAGCCGGGAATACCGCGAGAAGGCTGCCGGCATCGCCGATGACGACGAAGCCGCTGGAGAAGCCCTCTACGAGGAGACCATGGCGAAGATCAAGGAAATCAGCCTGGACGCCATCAGCAAGAACAAGGACAACTATATCGCCCGCTACGCCCTGCAGAACATCATCTATGACCTCGACCTCGAAGAACTCGACGGCATCCTGGCCCAATGCGGCAAATTCGTGGCGGAAGACGAATCCATCGCCCGTATCCGCGCCAGCAAGGAAGCGGAGCAGGCCACGTCCGAAGGCAAGGCCTTCGTCGATTTCGCCGGCAAGACCCCGGATGGCGCCGATGTGAAACTTTCCGACTTCGTCGGCAAGGGCCGCTGGGTCCTCGCCGATTTCTGGGCATCGTGGTGCGGTCCGTGCATGCGGGAGATTCCGAACATCAAACGGACCCATGAGACGCTCTCCGGCGACAAGTTCACGGTGCTGGGCGTGGCCGTCTGGGAAACCAACGGCGACAACACCAAGAGCGCAGAACGCATGAAAGAAAAGGAGATGACCTGGCCGCAGATCTTCGTGGGCGATGACAAGACCCCGACCGATGTCTACGGCATCGTCGGCATCCCGACCATGATCCTCTTCGCCCCCGACGGCACCATCTGCAAGCGCGGTGACGAACTTCGCGGCGAAAAGATGATGGAAACCGTCCGCGACATCATGAACCAGTAAAACGACACCATGAAAAGAATCGCCATGCTTTTGGCCGCCGCCCTCGCCCTCTACGGTTGCACGCCCGACTACAAGGCTTTGTATAACGGTATCGTGGAGGAACTTTCCCAGGAGCGGTATCAGGGTCGCAGCGTCCGCGGGGACGGCGACATCCTGGCGGCCCGTTACCTCATCGACCAACTGTCCGTCATCGATGGCGTCGTACCCTGTGCGGCGGCCGGCCCCGAGGAAGCGGTGGCGCGGCCCTACCTCAAAAGCGTGGTAGAACCTTCCGATGCGGGACGATGGAACGTGCAGGGAGACCAGGAGAAGTATCTTCCCTGGCTCCAGCACTTCCAGTTCCCGATGAACGTGATGCACGGAGCCATGTCGCTCTCCGTGGACGGCGTGGACTACGCCCCCACCTTCGACTATACGGTCAAGGAGTTTTCTCCTGCGTGCCACGGTTTCTTCAAGCTGACGTATCTCGATGAAGAGGCCTACCGCCCCGAAGGCTTCATCGAGCACCTCAACAGCGGCCTCTACCGCGACCAGTTCGTCGTCATCGACTGGAACCACTACCTGGAAGCCCTCCGGCCCGATCCCTTCGACAAGTACCAGCCCTACCTGACGCAGTTGACCGAGGTGGGCGGCATCATTCTCCGGCAGGAAGCGCAGTTCCCGTACTTCAAGGCCCGCTCCTGGTACCAGACCCCCTGCCCCGTGCTTTTCGTGAACGGGTCATTCCCGTCCGATGCCCGGGAGATCGAACTGCACCTCGACGCCGAGATGCTGCCGGTCCGCGACGCCCATAACATCGTAGCCTGGCTTCCCGGTACGGACAACAAGAGCGACACGTACTACACGTTCATCGCCCACTACGACCACCTCGGCTTCATGGGCGACGAATTCCTCTTCCCGGGGGCCAACGACAACGCCTCCGGCGCCGCGATGCTGGTGACCCTGGCCCGGTATTTCAGCAAGCACCGTCCGCGTCACGGGGTGCAGTTCATCCTGCTCGACGCAGAAGAGGAGAACCTGCTCGGCGCGTTCTTCTACTGCGAGAACCCGCGCAAGCCGCTGGACAGGATTCGATACCTGATCAACCTCGACATGATCGCCGATGACGGCGACCATCTGTCCACGGAGATCTCCGAGACCGGCAAGGCCGGCCTGGAATGCTTCCGTACCCTCAACCAGGACGGGCAGTTCCCGCCCTTCGACGTCGCCCTGCAGCCGCTGTCCGACAACAGCGACCACTACGCCTTCGCGCAGAAGCAGGTACCCTGTGTCTACTTCGAGACCGCCGGCTCGATGTATGAGCACTACCACACCCCGCGCGACACCTATGCGAACACCCGTGACGTCAACTTCGACCGGCTGTTCCACCGCCTGATCCAATTCATCGAGACCTATGAAAACTAAACGGCTGGTCCTTCTGCTGCTGCTCGTCCTGGGTTGCATGCTGCCTGCCAGGGCGCAGAGAATGGCCTTGGGCGCCGGCGTGGGTACGGACGGTGTCAGCGTCGAACTGGCCGCCGCACTGGGCAGGCATGTCCAGCTGCGGACCGGCTACGGCATCGCCACCGGCCTGGTAGGTGTGACCGTCAACAAGTTCTCCGTGCCTGAACATCCGGGCAATCCATCCGGTCCTTCCGTCGTGACGCCCCTCACGGTCAAGCTCGGCATGAACGAAGGACGCCTCCTGTTCGACTTTTTCCCGGGGTCCGGCGACTTCCATCTCACGGTCGGTGCGCATCTGGGTACTTCCCGCTTCGTGCGCGGCATCCTCAAAGGCATGCCGTCCGACTACAACACGGCCGGCCTCTACGTCGACGGCTACCTGGTCAAGGCGACGAACGGCGTGCTCGAGGCCTCACTCTGCGCCAAGGGGCTGGGCACCAACACCTTTGCCATCAAGCCGTATGCCGGCATCGGCTACGGACGCGCCGTCAGGAAAAACAGCCGGGTCTACTTCTCCGTCGACCTTGGCGCGCAGTATCAAGGCAAGCCTTTCTTCCAGGCCCAGGGTGAAACCGTCACGGGCCGGAAAAAGACGGTGCCTCTCTCCAACGATGTGCTGGAAAACCTGATTCCGGGCTACAGCGGCTATGCCGACAAGTATCTCGGGTGGCTGGTAGTCTGGCCGACCCTTTCCGCCCACCTTTATGTAAAACTCTTCTGACACGATGAAGACGATCCTCAAATTCACCGTCCTGGCAGCCGTGCTGCCGCTGCTGTCCGCCTGTGACATCTTCCCCGAAAACGACGAACCCGTGCTGCCGGAGCCTGCATTCAGCGCTTATGCGGGCCATCTCACGCTGGCCACGCCGTCCACCAAGGCCTCGTCCGCCCCGGTCGGCAGCGTCGTGAGCGTCGAACTGACCGAGAGCGGCCTGTACTTCCTGGGCAAAATGGCCGATGCGAAAGGAAGTGTCCAGTATTCGACGGGAAAATACAGCGTTTCCGGCAACGAGTACAAACTCGCCGGCTATGGTTCCCTCTTTTTCGACAACAGCCGGGCCGGCTCCGTCCCGGTGGCCCTCGCCCCGGACGGCGGTTCCGTTGAAGAGGTGCAGGCCACGTTCCTGAAGCCGACCGCCTCGAACAAGGTCTACCGGGCCTGGAACATCGACAAGACGCGGCTTACGGTCAAGGGCTGGACCACCGTCGGCGCCGATTTCGATGGCTGCAATTTCCAGGAAATCGCCGCGTTCCTCCGCGCCAACAGCCACAAGGCACCCACGGATGTTCCCGACCGGAGCATCACGTCCCTTTCGCTGACAGGCACCGAGAAGATGATTTTCGCTTACAGCGACGGCTTCGCCGACATGACGGAATTCTCGCTGGCCGGCAATGTCATCACCTACACCTGGCCAGAACGCCCGCGGGGATTCACTTTCGAGTCCGACGCGGCCGTCATCGAATACGCTGACGGGAAATGCCTGCTGACCATCTCCGGCCGCATCCAGAACTCCTCCACCTCCGGCTCCGTCACCTTCGTCCTGTCGCCGCTGGAATAGATCAAGGCAGCTGCGTACCGTGGTATTCGGGGGCACGGGTGAAAGCGAAGAGGGCGGGAAGATTGGCGGGCGTGACACCTTTTCCGGGCATGACGATGAGGCGCCCGTTGGCTCTCCGGACAAGCCGGGAAAGCAGGCCGCGTCCGTCCCAGGCCGAGGGGGCCCGGCCGGATGTCAGGAGGCGGGCGCAACCGAGGGTGATGAGGGTTTCGAGGGCGTCGAAGGGGTCCTGGGTACAGACGTCGAAGGCGCGGTGGAAGGTGACGGGAAGCGGGTGCGCCGCGGCGACAAGCCGCTGCATGGCGACAAGATCGACGGCGCCGGATGGCGTCAGTGCCCCGACGACGATGCCGGCGGCACCAACTGATTTACAGAAGGCTATCTCTTCCATCATCTGCGCGATGTCTTTGTCGGCGTACACGAAATCTTCCGCCTCGAATCCCATTATCCGCCCTGCACCGTCCGCGACGCTCTGTGTTTCTCTCCCGGAACGTCTCGCTTCGCTCGACCCCTCCCAAGCTGCGCTTGGGCCCCTCCCTCTTACAGTGCCGAGGGTGGCATGTTTCCGGGAGAGAAACACACCCGCGTCTGTTTCGGGCGGCGCAGGGCGGATGAGGACGTTGACCGGAATCGACAGGGAGTTGACGACACGCTCGACGAGGCCGTGCGGAGGCGTCACACCGCCGACGGAGAGGCAGGTGCAGAGTTCGATGCGGTCGGCACCGCGGACCTGCGCCGAAAGCGCCTGCTCGAGGGTCGTACAACAACTTTCGATGACGAGATCGAGTTCATCGTCCCCGTCTTTGGGATAGCGGTAGTTGAAGCCGGGGACGATCATAGCAGCGGAAGTATGCGCTTGATATCTTCAGCAAGAGAGGTATTGTAGCCTTGTGAAAAATAAACGATGTGGCCAAAACTGTCGCAGATGGTCACGACCGGCTTCTGGCGGGAGTCGCTCTTAACGCCGGCGCAGAGCATCTCCAGGATGGAGCCGTCTTCATCTTTTTCGATGAGTACCGGCCTGCCCCATTCCTTCAGGACCGGTGCGAGGTTTTCCAACTGCCGCCGTGCATGCACCGACGGTTCGTCGCGGTCACCCAGCACGGCCAGCAGATAGTAGCCGCGGCCGGTCTGCGGCAGGAAACGGCCGGCATCCATCGTACCCAGCACCGAGAGCTGGTCACCGGCCCGGCGCATCACCAGCGGCACCCGCGTCGTTTCACCGGCGCTCACCGTAAAGAATTCATTGTGCGACAGCACGCTGCCGTCGGCCAGCCGCGTGCCGCTGGTCAACAGGTAGTATCCCTCCTCGAGTTCAAGCGGGAAGATGCTGTTCCAGGGATTGTGGTCCGAATCTTCCCCCACCGTACAGAGACGCGTCTCTCCCGTTTCAGGGAAAATCTGCGTCAGGGTAAACTGATAGTAGTACTCCGGCGCGTCCTTACCATCATAACTGACGACGAGCTTGCCGCTGCCGACAGCCTGCTGCTCTTCATGATCCATCGAAGCATAGCCTGTCAAGGGATCGAGCTGTTCCTCCAGCCCGCTGGCGCGACAGAGCGCCACGTAGAAGATGTCGCGGTTCCGGCGGTCCGCCCTGCCGCTGCGCAGCACGTCGATGGGTGCCATGCGGAGCCCCTGGGGATTGCGTTCATTCTCCAGCTGGATGTTCGCGCCGATCCATTTCACGATCTCCGGCCGGGACTGCAAGCCCAGGGCGGACAGCTCGGCAAAGTACGGCTTGAGCGGCTCGATGTCCACGCGCGGACAATCCCGGAGCGGGTTGAACGTGCCGTCAATATGCGCATAGGCGTCTTCCAGCACGTCAAGAGAGACATCGCCGCGGTCCTTGACGCTCAAAGACGCGAGCAACGCGCGGGCGTTGTCGTCGCCGTGCGCCGCCAGAAACGCGTCGAGCACGGCGGCATTGCCCTTCGGCCGCGCCTCGCGGAGCGCATCCTCCGCTTTCAGGCGCTCCGCATTGCGGGCCACTTCTTCGGGCGTCGCATCCGAAGGCAGCGGATCTTCCGCCGGCGGCACGATGTCCAGGTCCAGGGCACAGCGCTCGCCGATCGCGTGGTCGAGCACCACCGTCACCGCCTCGCCGCCGATCACAGCCAGCCCAAACTTTCCGTTCTTCGCCGCCCAGGCCACCATGTCACCCTTGCCCATGTCAAGCGCAGCCTGCCCCTTGCGATCCGTCTGATAAGCGGCCACCGTGTAGTATTCTCCGTAATTGTAGATCTTGAATTCCACGCGGGCGTCCCTGACCGGCTTCCCCGCCTCATCCACCACCGTCACCACGCTGCGCCGTGCCGGCACATAGCCGCGGATGACGTTGATCTCCGTATAACAAGGTGTCCGCAGGATGACGTCTTCGTCGCCCCGGTAGTCGCCGAACACCTTCGTGTGCAGGATCAAGGCCCGCGAAACAGGCCCCGTAAACCAGGCCATGTTGAGCCGCGGTTCGGGCTCGCAGGCCCCCATGAACTGCCACTTGCCGTCGACATAGACCTCCACCCACGCATGGTTGTCGTCGGTATGGGCCCAGCGCGGCGTATAGACCTGCCGTGCAGGAATGCCCACTGCCCGCAGCGCCGCCACGGCCAGCACCGACTCCTCGCCGCAGCGCCCGACCCCGCGCTGAATCGTCTGCAAAGGCGAAGAAGTACGTCCGTCGGACGGTTGGTACGTAGCCATCTCGTGGCACCAGTGGTTGATTTCCAACGCCGCCTCAGCGATCGTCATCCCCTGCACGCGGGCACAGAGCGTATCGGCATACAGCGTCCGGAAATCGTCGAGCGGCTCGTTGTTTACGCGCAGCGGCAGCACGAAATGCTTGAACTCCCGCTCCGGAATACCCCAGCCCATGCGGTCACGGACTGCGAGCGTCTTGTCGACATTTGCCTGCCAGTAGTCCAGCGGCTGTGCCGCCAGGTCCGGCCAAGGCATGTAGGCGTAAAGAAAATCGATACAGGAGTCGGCCTCGGTCTTCGGACCGCTGCTGCAGGAGAGCAACACGAAGGCCGCCGCCATCGACACTAGCGCGGAGCGGAGCTTTATCATAGGCTATTGGATTGTGACTTCGTCTACGAAAATATGGGCGCGGCCGCCGGCGCCGTCATGCCAGTCGGGCAGAATGCCGAAATTGCGCGCCAGCACCTTGACATAGCGGGCGTTCGCGTCGAGCGGCACGCTGAACTCATGGATCCGCACCGTGTAGTCCTGCGGATCGACATCATGCGTGAGACGGGCCTGCTGCGTAAAATCCCGCCCATCCAGCGAAGTGTAGTATTCCACCCACTCCGGCAGCAGGATCCAGGCGTTCGTATCCTGCAGGAACCCGGCGCTGAGGCCCGACAGGTGCTTCACCTGCCCCAGATCAATGACAGCCTCGAAATCGGTGTCCTGGAATCCCTGCCAGCCGCCGAGCCGGAAATTGTTCTGGCCGCGGATGCCGTCGACGATGGCATTGTCTCCCCCGCCGGTATACATCTGGTTGCAGGGATGCGTGAGGTGCACCTTGTAACTGTTGTCCACCCGGTGCAGGGTGATCTGCGAAGTGAAGCTGCGGTTCCCCTGTGCGTCGGTGCAGTAAGCGTAGACGGTGCAGTTGCGGCTCACCGTAAAAGGATGCTCGTAGCGCGAAAAGTCGCCGCCGGCCGTGCCTCCTTCCGGCACGACCTGGTACCAGATGCGGCAGTTCTTGTCAGCCGCCTCGATCGCCACCTTGGTGAAGGCGTTGAACGTAGCGGAAGGCACCTTGAACCAGGGGTTGACCACGATGGTCTGCTCCACGGCCGACACGGGGCGCTGCGTCGGCTGGGCGCCGAAGTTCGGATTGGGCGTGTCGTCCATGCCGAAGATGAAGGTATGGCCTTCCTCGATGTCGGCGAAGCGGATATATGCTTTCGTGTAGGGCTTGCCGTCGCGCATCACGTGGTTGATGTAGCGATTGTTGAGGCTGGCACGCGGGGCGCGGACCGTGAAGTCATGGCCGTTTTCCAGGTGGATCACGGCGTTGCGGAAGATCGGAGAACCGATGGCGTACTGGTCGCTGCCCGGGGTGACAGGGAAGAAGCCCAGCGCGCTCATTACGTACCAGGCCGACATCTGGCCGCAGTCCTCATTGCCGCAGAGACCGTCGGGCGCATTGAAGAAAAGTTCGTTCATGATGCGGCGGACCGTCCGCTGGGTCTTCCAGGGAACGCCGATGTAGTCATAAAGATATGCGATGTGGTGGCTTGGCTCGTTGCCCTGGACGTACTGCCCGATCATGCCGGTCATGTCGGCCTGGTCGCGGCCCGCCGTCTGGCTGGACGTCGAGAAAAGCTCATCGAGCCACTGCTCCATGGACGCATCGCCGCCGCTCACCTCCACGAGCCCGCTGACATCGTGCTGCACATGGAAGGAGTACTGCCAGGAATTGGCTTCGGTGTAGTGGTTGTTGACCTCCGTGGGATCGAAGGAATCCAGCCACATGCCGTTGATGCGGGGACGCATGAAGCCGGTGGAGGGATCATAGACGTTGCGCCAGTACTGCGACCGGGTCAGGAACTGCGCCTCGGTGTGCCGGTCGCCGGCGATGCGGGCCACCTGGGCGATGCACCAGTCATCGAAGGCATATTCCAGGGTGCGGGACACATCTTCATGCACCTTGTCGCCCAGCACGAGGCCGTTGTCGCGGTACACGTCGATGCCGTACTCCGGATAGTTGGCGGTGGCCACCAGCGCTTCCAGCGCTTTTTTCAGGTCAAAGCCCCGGATGCCCTTGACCACGGCGTCGGCGATCACCGGCGCGGCACTGTAGCCGATCATGCAGTCCGTCTCGTTGCCGCTGAGTTCCCAGCGGGGCAGCTTGCCCTGCTCTTCGTAGATGGAAATCATCGACTTGATGAAATCGACCGTCCGCTCCCGCTCGATGATGTTGAAGAGCGGATGGAGGGTGCGGTAGGTATCCCAGAGCGAAAAGATATGGTAACGGTCCCAGCCGTCGGTCTTGTGGATCTTGCGGTCCATGCCGCGGTATTCTCCGTTCTCGTCAGAATAGAGGCTCGGCGCGATGGCGGTATGATAGAGCGCCGTGTAGAAGACCTTCATGGCTTCGGGATCTCCTTCCACATCGATCTTCGAGAGGAATTTCTCCCAGGCATGGCGGGTGGACTCCCGCAGCAGGTCGAAGGAAAAGATGCCTTTCTTCAGCCAGATGTTCTCCGATTCGAGGTTGGCGCGGGCATTGGTCTCGGACACCGAAGAGATGCCGACGCGCACGATGAGCTCGTGGGCACGCGAGCCGCCCGAACGTTCCGCGAAGGTAAGCAGGGCCCGGATGCCGTCCTGGCTCGGATCATTTCCCTGATCCACCACCATGTCGGAGATCGGACGGGAGAATTCCATGTAGAAATAGACGATCTGGTCGTCCGCCCACCATTCCGAACGCCGGAAACCCTGGATCGCATAGTCGCCCACCTGCGTAATCTTCGTGCCGAGGAGCTTGTCGCGCGGCACCAGGTCGAGCATCAGCTGGGGTACGGCACCCTCGGGATATCTGTAACGGTGCACGCCGATACGGCGGCCGACCGTCAGCTCGGCATCCACGTTCCAGCGGTCCAGGTGCACGCTGTAGTAGCCGGCCGAAGCCGATTCCCGGTCATGCGAGAAGGCCGAGCGGTAGCTCTCTTCCGGCCCCGGCGCTTCAAAACCGGTCACGGGCATCACGCGGATGTCGCAGAGATCGGCGCAGCCGGTGCCGCTCAGGTGCGTATGGCTGAAACCGTTGATGACGGTGTCGCTGTAGTGGTAGCCGGAGCAGCCGTCCCAGTTGTGCTCGCGTGTGTCCGGACTGAGCTGGATCATGCCGAAAGGATACGCGGCGCCCGGGAAGGTATGGCCGTGAAAATCAGTTCCGATGAAGGGGTTGACCAGGTCGGCGTGCTTTGTGCGGAGGATACCGGCCTGAAGCAGGAAAGGAATGCCTGCCAGCAAGACGAGGAGGATCAGATGTTTTTTCATAGTTGTAAAAATACAAAATATTGGCTAATTTTACCCGATAATCCGTGTGAATATGAAAAGAATCCTTCTGGCATGGTCCCTTTTGCTGATGCTGCTGCCCGAAGCCCGGGCACAAGCCGGCGCCGTGGTATACAGCCTCCCCCGCACGACCGTCTGCCTGACGGTCGAGGCCCGGCGTGAAGCCTTCAGCGCAGGGCCCTATGCCGCCTTTGCCCAGAAATACCTCGGCGTAGCCGCCCGCACCCAGAACGAGACCCGCTACACCCTGCAGTCCATCACCCTGAACGCCTTTGTGGAGGCCGATCCGGCCGTCCGCTACACCATCTCCATCCCTGAGCGCGCGAGTGCGAGTTTCCTGCAGCTCTGCACTCAGGGACTGATCGTCATGGCCGACAACTACACCGGCAAGCCCGCCGCATGGCGCTTCGCCAGCCAGGCCGGCAGCGAGCGCTTCGAGGGAATCGATCCCCTGGGCAACCTCGGGAACGAGACGACCACCCTCTACAAGGCTGTCCGCAGCGACGAAGGCTATGAGCGCGTACCCGTGACGCAGGACAATGTCGTGGAGAAATCGCCCGACCGCAAGGCCGCCGACGCCGCCGCCACGATCTTCAGCCTGCGCGAGAAACGCCAGCAGATCGCCACCGGCGACACCGACGCCACCTTCAGCGGCGAAGCCCTGCAGGCCGCCATCGACGAACTCACCCGCCTCGAGGAACGCTACCTCACCCTCTTCTACGGAATCTGCGAGGAGTCCGTCGAGGTCAAGCATTTTGAAGTAACACCGTCGGCCGGCGCGAAGGACCAGCGCTACACCGCCCTGCGCGTAGGCACCGAGGGACTGCAGCCCGCCTCCGCCAGCGAAGGCAAGCCGGTTACACTTGAATTCGTGCCCGAGCCGCTCGCCACCCCCGAAGCGAGTTCCGACCGCAGCAAGGATGTCCTCGTCCACTACCGCATCCCCGTCATCACCCGCTGCCGGGTGAGCTACGAAGGACGCACGCTGCTGGAAAGCCGTATCCCCGTCTACCAGCTGGGCGAAGACAGCACTCTCCCGCTGAACGCAATCCTAACCCGATAATTTTTATACAAATCCCGCTATGACTATCCTTGATTTAGAGCCCAAGAGCGTGTGGAAGAACTTCTATTCGCTCACCCAGATTCCCCGTCCGTCCGGACATACGCAGAAAGTCGCCAAGTTCCTGGTCCAGTTCGGCAAGGACCTCGGCCTCGAGTCTTTCCAGGATGAATGCGGCAACGTGATCATCCGCAAGCCCGCGACCCCGGGCATGGAAGACCGCAAGGGCATCATCCTCCAGGGCCATATGGACATGGTCCCGCAGAAGAACAACGACAAGAAGCACGACTTCACCAAGGATCCGATCGAAACCCGCATCGTCCATGAAGAGGACGGCGACTGGGTGTACGCCAACGGAACCACCCTGGGCGCCGACGACGGCCTCGGCGTGGCCGCCGCCATGTCGGTGCTGGAATCGAAGACCCTGAAGCACGGCCCCATCGAAGCGCTTTTCACCGTCGACGAAGAGACCCGCATGGTCGGCGCCAAGGCCCTCAAGCCGGGCATCCTCAAGGGTGAGATCCTGCTCAACCTCGACTCCGAGACGGAAGGCGAGCTCTACGTGGGCTGCGCCGGCGGCCTGGACGCCAACGTTACCTTCAAATACAAGGAAGCCCCGATGCCCAAGGGTTACGAGGCTTACAAGATTATTGTCACCGGCCTGCGCGGCGGACACTCCGGCATGGAAATCAACGAGGGCCGCGGCAATGCCAACAAGATCATGGCCCGCGTCCTGATGCCGCTCCTCCGCCACCTCAAAGGCAAGCTCGTCAGCTTCAACGGCGGCAATATGCGCAACGCCATCCCGCGTGAAGCGGAAGCCGTCATCGCCCTCCCGCAGGGCAGAGGGAACGCCGCCGCGGAACTGGTCGGCGCCATCCTGGCAACGGTCAAATCCGAACTCGCCCGCATCGACCCCAACGTCTCCATCACCATCGCCCCCGCCACCGGCAAGGTTACGAAGGTCATCGCCGGCACGACCGGCATCAAGCTTGTCAAGGCGCTGTACGCCTGCCCCAACAACGTCGACCGCATGAGCCTCGAGATCCTGGGTCTCGTGGAGACCTCCAACAACCTGGCCATCGTCAAGACCGACAAGGGCGTCATCGAGGTCAAGACCCTGATGCGCGGCTCCACCGACTCCATCAAGGACGATCTGGCCGAATCGATCCGCTGCTGCTTCGAACTGGCCGGCGCGAAAATCTTCTTCGACGGCGGCTACTCCGGCTGGAGCCCGAACATGAAATCGCCCATCCTCAAGACCATGAAAGAGCAGTACGAGAAGCTCTTCGGCAAGGAACCCGCCGTAATGGCCATCCATGCCGGCCTCGAGTGCGGTATCCTGGCGGGCGCCTATCCCGAGTGGGACATGATCTCCTGCGGCCCTACCCTCCGGTCGCCCCACTCCCCGGACGAGCGCGCTTTCATTCCTTCGGTCGCCAAATGGTGGACTTTCCTCCAGGCCGTCATCGAAAACGCGCCGAAGAAATAATTTGTGGAATAGAAAATTATATCTATCTTTGCAGCCCTTTGGGAAAATCCCGAAGGGCTTTATTTAACCATTAATCCACTGAAATGTTAAAACAGTACGAAACCGTTTTCATTGCAACTCCCGTTTTGTCTGATGTCCAGATGAAGGAAGCGGTTGCCAAGTACACCGGTCTGATCACCGACAACGGCGGCAAGATCGTGTGCCAGGAGGATTGGGGCCTGAAGAAACTCGCCTACCCGATCCAGAAGAAAACTACCGGCTTCTACACCCTGATTGAGTTCCAGGCAGAACCGGAGTTCATTGCAAAATTTGAGACCCAGTTCAAACGCGACGAGCGGATCCTCCGCTTCCAGACTGTGTCGATGGACAAGCACGCGATCGCTTACGCCGAGCGCCGTCGTGCCAAACTGAGTGGCGCAACCCAGCCGGCCGAGGCTCCCGCCGAAGCTCCCGCTGCCGAATAAGCATACGACTATGGCACAGAACGACGACATCCGCTATCTGAACCCCGTCAATGTCGAGGTCAAGAAGAAGAAATACTGCCGTTTCAAGAAAGCAGGCATCAAATATGTTGACTACAAGGATGCTGAATTCCTGAAGAAGTTTCTCAACGAGCAGGGCAAGATCCTTCCCCGCCGTATCACCGGCACTTCCCTGAAGTTCCAGAAGAAAGTCTCGCAAGCCGTCAAGAGAGCACGCCACCTGGCGCTTCTCCCGTATGTAACCGACCTGATGAAATAAGGAGGAAACACCATGGAAGTCATTCTCAAACAAGACATTCAGAACCTTGGTAACAAGGACGACATCGTGACCGTGAAGAATGGTTACGGCGCAAACTGGCTGATCCCCCAGGGCCTGGCCATCATGGCTACCCCGACCGCCAAGAAGATTCATGCCGAGAACATGCGTCAGCGCGCGCACAAGGAGCAGGCGCTCCGCGACGCTGCCGAGAGCCTCGCCGCCAAGCTCGCCGAGGTGACCGTGAAGGTCCCCGCCAAAGTGAGCGAGACCGGCAAGGTGTTCGGTTCGGTCAACAACATCCAGGTCGCTGACGCCCTCGTGGCCGCCGGTTTCGACGTGGACCGCAAGAACATCACCCTCGTGGGCGACGCCCTGGTCAAACAGGTCGGCGAATACGAAGCCGTGGTGAAATGCTACAAAGACATCAAGGCCACCGTCAAGTTCAGCGTTGTCCCTGAAGAGGCCTAAACCTCATTTAACCTAAAACACGACGATACCGGCCGGTCCTCCTCCGAGAACCGGCCGGTTTTTCCGCTGATCCTTTTTATGCGCTGGAGTGCATCCGTTTGATATATAGTTATTTACGCAAGATTGCCCTCCTCTGGACGAGGAGGGTAATCTTTTGCATTTTTCTGATATTCAGCGAATTAGCCTCCAGCCGGAAGATTATGGCAATTGCGAGACGACGATCCGGGCGAAACCATAATGATAGGGAGCGAATCCGGTGGTATCCAGCAGTTCAATCCCAAGGGCCTGCCGCTTACCTGTCGAATTCTTTTTAGCGGTAATGACATAAGAGGTCTCCATGTCAGAAATTTTCTCTCGTGTTACCGTAAAATGGCCTTCAGAAGCTGAACTGCCAATCTGCACCTGGTCGTCAAGCCTTTTCTTTTCGGGATTATCAAGATAGAAGGCAACCAATTTCAACGTCCCTCCGTCAGGACTGATCGTAAATTCATTTTTAGCGACTCTTTCTATACCATCTTCGGCGACAAATATTCTAAGAAAATTCCCATTGTCCAAAGAAGGATTGTCTTGAATCTCGCTGCAGCTGCAAAAGCACAAAACAGAAACCAGTAAAAATGTGAGTGTGTTCTTCATAATAATGATTTTATTTAATAGATGCAATAGACTTATATAATGTTGAGTTACTTGATCAATTTTGGCTCCACCCGATAAAAATGATTCTATTATTGGGGTAGTAAGCATATTCCGCAGATTGAATGTGGTGCATAAATAGAAGTAATTTTTATGCAAAATTATTGTCTTGTTGAGCTTGGCGCAAGTGAAAAATCTGTCGCATGACAAAATAAAACGGCCTCAGAAGTGTCTCTGGGGCCGATTTATTGGGCACACCGAAGGATAGTTCTGTCACGCTAGAGTTCGCGCTCGATGTCGGACCAGCGGAGTTTCCTGCCTGACTGGAAGAAGCGGAAGATGATGCTGCGATAGTAGATGCCGATGTTGTTGCGCTCTTCGTCGAAGGGAGACGGATCTTCTTCGCGGCGCAGGCGGTGGTAGTCCCGGTGCGCCTTCCAGACTGCGCGGAAGAACGACCATTTCCCCGTGACCAGATAGACGGAGGCCGACATCCCGTCGAGCAGCATGCGGACGAAAATGCGCCGCGCCCGTACGCTTTCCGGCAGGTTCTTATAGAGCATCAGCAGGTTGTTGCGGTAGTTGAAATAGAGTTTCCGCGGGGAATTGTTGGGCAGCGTGCCGCCGCCCACGTGCCAGACCGTCGACGCGGGGACACACCACACCTGGTAACCCAGCATCTTGGCCCGCCAGCAGAAGTCAATCTCCTCCATGTGGGCGAAGAACAACTCGTCGAGCCCGCCCAGGTGGTGGTAGAGTGCGCTCCGGACCATCATGCAGGCACCGGTTGCCCAGAAGCACTCCACCGGTTCGTCGTACTGCCCCGTATCTTTCTCCAGATTTGAGAGGATGCGCCCGCGGCAGAAGGGATAGCCGAACTTGTCGATGAAACCGCCTGCGGCCCCGGCGTATTCGAAACGGTCGCGCTCGGCTATCGACAGCACTTTCGGCTGGCAGATGCCCACCTCGGGATGTTCCTCCATGAAGCCCGCCAGCGGCTCGAGCCACTTCCCGCCGACCTCGATATCCGAGTTAAGCAGCACGTAGTAGTCGGCGTCAATCTCGCGCAGGGCGCGGTTGTAGCCGCCCGTGAAGCCGTAGTTTTGGTCGAAACAGAGGGTCCGGACCGCCGGATAGTTCGCTTGCAGCCAGGCCACGGAGCCGTCGGTCGAGCCATTGTCGGCCACCACGATGAAGGCGCCCGGGCAGGTGGTCCGAGCGATCAGGGTCGGCAGGTAGGTCTGCAGCATGCCCAGACCGTTCCAGTTGAGTATGACAACCGCTATATCCATGGATTACTTGACAATGATGAACGATTTGCAGATGATGCGCATGAAAGCCATCAGCACCAGCGCACCGGCAATCAGGATGCTGACGTAAAGTTGCTCGCGGATGCGGTGCCGGAGAATCAGCACGTCGGGGTCCTCGTCGAGCACGGCGGCCAGGTCGACCTCTGGCAGTTCGAGGTTGGACCATTTGGCTACGATGGTGCCGTCGTTGAAATATACGGCGCCGCCGTTGCTCCGGTTGAGCGTCATGAGCGATTTGCGGTCGGCCGTCACATAGTCGCCGGACGGCCCGTAGAGCACGACTTCGTGGCCCTGCAGGAGCGCCGCGGAGCGGAAATGGTTGATGCGTTCCAACTGTTTGGCATCCAGCGCCTCGGGGGAATAGACCGTTACGGCCAGCAGCGGCCCCGTCATCTGCTCGAGTTTGAAATCGACCTGGGCCATTTTCGTGGAGCCGCCCACCTGCACCGTCTTGCTGTCGAGGTAGGTCCAGCTTTCATCCGGCAGCTGGTCGAGCGTGAATTCTTCCACCTTCCCGTCCTTCGTATAGAGGAAAGTGGTCTCGTAGCGCGCCTGGTTCTCCTGCGCGAGTTCGTCGAGGCTGTTGCCCACGCGGTAGGCCGTGAAATCGACCTGCGGAATGGTGGCCAGGGCCCGGACCGACACGCCCAGCGCCAGGGCGGCGAAAATTCCCACGAAGGTCCATTCCAGCCAGGCCGGCGCTACGCGGGTGGCCCGTTTGCGGCCCAGGAAGATGAAGATGGCCAGGGCCAGCAGCACCACGTTCTTCAAGAAGGTCTGGGTATTGGTCAGGTGGATGGCTTCGCCAAAGCAGCCGCAGTCGCTGATGGGATTGAAAAGCATCAGGTAGAGCGTCAGCAGCGTAAAGCCTGCGGTCAGGATGAGCGTCACCCAGGCGATGATGCGGATGCGCAGGCCGCCCAGGATGCAGATGCCGATGGTAAACTCGGTGACAGCGAGGGCCATGCCCAGGCCGATGGCGGCAGGTTCAAGCGCACCCAGGTGCATGAAATCGAGGTACTCCTTGACGATGAGTCCCGTGCCGACCGGATCGACCAGCTTGAGCGCGCCCGAGACGATGAAGGTCAGGGCGAAAAGAATCCGGAATAGGGCGAGCAGGAACCTCATAGACAGGCATCGATTTCGTGACGGATACGGCGGAAGATGTCGGCGGCCGGCAGCATGCCGCCTTCGGCGTCGCTGCAGTCGATGCGGATGAACTGCGGATCGCGGCGGCACTCGTCGAGATAATGCTCACGGACTTTCATCTGAAAACGGATGTCGGCCTCATGGATGTCGGATTTCCCCTCCAGATAGGCCCGGTCGCCGCCCTTGCGGTTGAGTTTGAGCTTGGCGTCCACGAAGGAGATGGGCACGTCGAGGAAGAGATTGAGCGTCGGGCGGGGAATGTCGTTGTGCTGGTATTCGAGCGCGAAGATCCAGTCACGCAGGGCGGCGGCCTCCGCCTCATCGGGAATTTTGGCGCACTGGAAGGCGATGTTGGAATAGACGTAACGGTCGAGAATCACCACGCGTCCTTCCTCCATCCAGCTGCGGATCCCCGCGGCGGCGGTGCGGCGGTCTTCGGCGAAAAGCAGCGCCACCAGCTGCGGATGCACCTGGTCGATGGCACCGAAATCACCCCGCAGGAACTTGGCGATGAGTTCGCCGTATACGGGCGCCGCGTAGCGCGGGAAGTGGAGATATTCCACCTTTCGGCCCTGCGAAGTGAAATAGGATGTCACCATCTTGAGCTGCGTCGATTTGCCGGCGCCGTCCAATCCTTCGAGAACGATCAGCATAAAGTATTATCTTTGCAATACAATCTGTAAAGATACGAAAAGATGAGCATCGGACAAGCGAAAATCATGGGAATCATCAACCTCAACGAGGACTCTTTCTACGCGCCTTCGCGGGCGGCGTCGACCGACGCTTTCCGCCGGCGGGCGGACGCGCTGCTGGACGCCGGCGCCGACATCCTCGACCTGGGGCCGGTGTCTTCCCGTCCGGGCGCCACGCTGGTCGACGCGGAAGAAGAATGGGCGCGGCTGGAACCCGTCGCCGAGACGGCGGCGCGCCACTATCCGGGTGTCACTTTCTCGATCGACACCTTCCGGGCTTCGGTGGTGGTGATGGCCTACCAGGTCATGGGGCGTTTCTGGGTCAATGACATCTCTGCCGGTGAATGGGACGAGGCCATGCTGCCTGTGGCCGGCCGCCTCGGCCTCCGTTACGTAGCGATGCACCACCAGGGCGATTTCACGACGATGCACCGGACCTATGCCTACGACGACGTGGTCGAAAGCGTAAAACAGTATTTTCGCGATTTTTCGGTCCGGGCCAGGGAAGCGGGCGTCACCGACTGGGTCCTCGATCCCGGCTTCGGCTTTTCGAAAAGCAACGAAGACAACCAGACGCTCTTCGACCGGCTCGACGAACTCAAGTCGTTCCGCCGGCCACTGCTCGTCGGCGTCTCCCGCAAGCGCTTCATCTGGCAGACCCGGGGCCTGACGCCCGACAGCTGCGGCAGCCTCGTCCGCGAATACGAGGCGCGTGCCGCCGCCATGGGCGCCGATATCATCCGCACCCATCTGTAGCGCCGCCGTTAAAAGCATCCGCTGGAGTCTAACAAACTGTGGTTGAGCCGTTAACGCAAACAAGCCCTCCCCTTGCAGGGGAGGGCAATTTCGTATATTTACTTGATTATCAGTATTTTAAACTCCAGGTAAATATTTATTTGGCAATTGGCGGGTTGATGTATTATCTTTGCTAAAGTTAATCGAGTGAGACATGAGGGGAAAGATTTCATTTCGGCCGGGTGCAGTTCAGCACATCTATCAAAATACCATCGGCGGCTTCCTGATTTTTTATTCGGTACGGGATTGTCTGGCGTTCTTCACTACCTTTGCAGTCGCTGCGCGGCGATATAACGTACGTATTCTCGGTATCTGCCTGATGGTCGACCATGTACATATTTTGGTCGAAGCCCGGAGCAAACGGGAACTCGACCAGTTCGTCTGTCTTTACACCAGCTGGTTCGTCAGGATGTACAACGACTGGTATGGAAAGAAAGGCGCATTCTTCTGCTCGCCTTACGGCATCACATCGAAAATTTCCGATAAGGATATTCGCAATGCCATCGTCTATCTCTACAACAATCCGGTAGAACGGCTGATGTGCAATCGGGCCGAGCAGTCACATTGGAACTTCCTGGCCTATGCAGACAACCATTACCCTTTCTCCCAACCCGTCCGGCTCGACCAAGCGCGTGCGCCGATGCGACGGGCCATTGATGAAGTCAAAATTTCACGCCGGGAAGACAGACCGCTCAACTATGCACAACTGAAACGAATCACCAAGCCTTTGCGGCCCGAAGAGCAGCTACAACTGACAGACTATATCATCCACAGCTACAATTGTGTCGACTACGCCGACCTGATCTACCGGTACGGTAGTTACAAGGAATTTGTCTTGGCCGTCAACACGACCACCGGGAGTGAGTATACCATCAAAGAAGACTTTGTAGGACGATCCGACAGGATCTATCAGAAAATGACATCCTTCTTGTTGAAATCCGGCCGGATCGAATGTATCGATGAACTGCTTCGCCTGCCCGAGCCAGATCGGCGCGAGCTGCTGGATCCATTGGGTATCCGGACCGGCGCTAGCCGTCGGCAACTCGAGAAATATCTCCACCTCTTGCCGACTGGAGGCTAATTCACTGAAAATCTGCTTTATCCAAGATATTGCCCTCCCCTGGACGGGGAGGGCAATCCTGCGTAAATAGCTATAGGTCAAACGGATGCGCTCCAGCGCATAAAAAAACTCAAGCCAAGCCTACTGCACCAGCCCCGTCGCCTGGTTCCAGGCAAGGGTCTTGTAGTAATTGTTGAGCACCGTGTATTCGCGCCTCGGTATGTAGATGCTGAGGCCCGAATAGTGTGAAATCTCCAGGTCCAGGAAGTAGTCGGTGGCGTCCCGGTAGATGACGGCCTGGTTGAGGGCCCGGTTGAACGCCTGGTACTCGCTGTCGTCGGCCACCTGCTGCACGAAGTCGTCGATGTCGTAGAACCAGTGCTTGTTGTAGCGGAAATACGGTTGTACGTGACTCCGGTCGAGCATGAGGATCTGGTCCTGGTGGTTGCGGAAAACCGTCTGGCAAGCATTGGCCAGCGCCTGCATGCCGGCGGTGCGGACCACGCTGATGGTAGCCGAGGCATACACGCCGGAGAAGGAGCGATAGTGGGCCATGTAGCTTTGGGCGATGCTGCGCATGGCGGCTTCGGGCTGCTGGCTGAAAATGGTCTGCACCATGACGTCATAGGGAAATCCGTCGGACATGATCTCCGTGGGCGAAAAAATCAGGTAGTCGCTGGTGTTGCGCAGTTCATAGGCCAATTCCACATTGGCCATCAGGCAGCAGTCGAAGGCAATGAAATCGTAGTGGAAACGGGAGAGAGCCTTGCGCAGGTCGATCAGGTCCATCTCAATGTTCTGTTCTTCGTCCTGGGCGAAACTCTTGAGGCCGTCGCCCCCCGCCTTGACCAGAAAGGCATAGGGATCGGCCTCCTCCGATACAGGATCGCCTTTGGCGCGTTCCTGGGGATTGATGTAGTAGCCGGGCGGCAGGAACCCGCTGCCGTGCGACCAGAGCACAATGCCGTGGTGGGCGGACGGCCAGGCCGCTTCGGCGTCGGCCAGCACCGTTTCGAGCGTCCTGGCGTCGGCAGAATGGGTGTTGAAGGGGTATTCCTTGATGATATCTTCCACCGTGTTGCCCCGGCGATCTTTGGACAGGCGCACCAGAACCGGCGTTTCATCCTTGAAATGGTGGAAGACCAGCATTACTTTTTCACTGCCGCGGGTGGTCGGAAGCCAGTTCTGCTTGATGCTGTTGTAGTCGCTGGCGCCTTCTGCCGCAAGCGAGTTGTTGCCGGCAAAATACACCAGCAGCATCTGCCGGTCCTTGGCCAGACGCTCGTCACGGTCGCAGGCCGTCAGGCACAGCAACGCGCACAACAGGAGAATCATACGTTTCATCATACGGCTCAATTCATCAGAACAAAATACAATGCTACAAAAAATCCCTATCTTTGTCAAGCAAAACCGTGCCAAGCACAATAATATCTACCCTTTATATGAGACTTATCAAAGCCATGATCATTGCCGGCGGACTGGGCCTGGTGCTGACATCCTGCGGATCGAAGACCGGAGACCCCCAGTTCAAGTATTCCATCGACGAATTCGCGGACATCGAAGTGCTCCGCTACCAGATTCCCGGCTGGGAAGACCTCACCCTTCAGCAGAAGGAATACATCTATCATCTGTGCGAAGCGGCCAAGTCGGGCCGTGACATTACCTGGGACCAGAACTTTGCCTACAACCTCGAAATCCGCCATCTGCTCGAGAATATCCTTGAGGATTACAAAGGAGAGCGCAATGGCGAAGCGTGGGATGCCTTTCTGGTCTATGCCAAGCGCGTTTTCTTCAGCAACGGCATTCATCATCACTATGCCAACGACAAGATTCTTCCCGGCTGCAGCCGCGACTATTTCGCATCACTGGCACAAGCCGTGGGCGCCGACCCGGAACGTACGGCCGGTCTTCTCGAAGTGATCTTCAATCCGGACCTCTATCCGACCCTGCAGTACCAGGGCACGGACAAGGACCTCGTGCAGGCTTCCGCCGTAAACTTCTATGACGGCGTCACGGCTCAGGAAGTCAACGACTTCTATGCAAAGATGGAAGACCCGGACGATCCGCACCCCATCAGCTACGGCCTCAACAGCAAGCTGGTGAAGAAAGACGGCAGGATCGTCGAACTGCCCTGGCGGGCCGACGGTCTCTACGGTCCGGCCATCAAGACCATCATCGGGCACCTCGAGGCTGCCCGCGAAGTGGCCGAGAACGATATCCAGAAGAAATACATCGACGAGCTCATCGAATACTACAGGACCGGTGACCTTCGGATGTGGGACCAGTACAACATCACCTGGGTCGGCGACACGCAGAGCAACGTGGACTTCGTGAACGGCTTCATCGAGGATTACGACGATCCGCTCGGCCGCAAGGCTTCGTGGGAAGGCATCGTCAACTTCCGCGACCGCGAGGCCTCGAAGCGGACGGAACTCATCAGCGGCAACGCCCAGTGGTTCGAGGACCACTCCCCGATCGACCCCCGTTTCAAGAAGAAAGAGGTGAAAGGCGTCTCGGCCAAAGTCATCAATGTCGCGGTCATCGCCGGTGACAACTATCCCGCTACGGCCATCGGCATCAACCTGCCGAACGCCGACTGGATCCGCAAGGAACACGGTTCCAAGTCCGTGACCATCGCCAACATCACGGATGCCTACGCCCTCGCATCGGAGCAGCGTCCGAAGAGCGTCCTTTCGGAATTCGCCTGGGACCAGGCCGAAATCGATCTCTGCAAGCAATATGGCAACGTCACCGACAACCTGCACACCGACCTGCACGAATGCCTCGGCCATGGCTCCGGCCAGCTGCTTCCCGGCACCCCGGCCAATGCGTTGAAGGAGTTTACCTCCACGCTGGAAGAAGCCCGTGCGGACCTCTTCGGTCTCTACTACATGGCTGATCCGAAGCTTGTGGAACTGGGCCTGCTGGACAGCCCCGAAGCTTACAAAGCCTCCTACATGAGCTACATCCGCAACGGCATCATGACGCAGTTCAGCCGCGTGGAACTGGGCAAGCAGAATACCGAAGCCCACATGCAGAACCGCAAACTCATCGCCGACTGGTGCTATGAGCACGGCCAGGCCGACAACGTGATCGAAAAGAAAGTCCGCGACGGCAAGACGTATTTCGTGATCAACGACTTCGAGAAACTGCGCGGTCTCTTCGGCGAACTTCTCGCCGAAATCCAGCGCATCAAGTCGGAAGGCGACTATGAAGCCGGCAAGGCCCTGGTCCAGAAATACGCGGTCAACATCGATCCCGAACTGCACAAAGAGGTTCTCGAGCGCTACGCCAGCCTCGGCCTGAAGCCCTACCGCGGCTTCATCAATCCCGACATCGTACCGGTGGTCAAGGATGGCAAGGTCGTCGACTATCAAGTGGTCTACGGCGACGACTTCCTCCAGCAGCAGCTTCAGTACGGCAAACAGTACCGCACGCTGTAATTGGCCAGCTGGAGGATTTCTGATTGATCCTTAATGATTTATGCAAAATTGCCCTCCCCTTGCAGGGGGAGGGCAATTTCTAACAATCAGCTGATAATCAGCGGTTTCGTCCCCAAATACCAGCAATCGCTATTTCTTGAAATAGCGATTATAAAGACCCTCGAAGCCTTTGCCGTGGCGGGCTTCGTCTTTGGCCATCTCGTGGACGGAGTCGTGGATGGCGTCGTAGCCCAGCTGTTTGGCGCGGGTGGCGATGGCTTTCTTGCCTTCGCAGGCACCGGCCTCGGCTTCCATGCGTTTTTTCAGGTTGGTCTTGGTGTCCCATACCACTTCACCGAGCATCTCGGCGATACGGGCGGCATGGTCGGCCTCTTCGAAGGCATAGCGGCGGAACGCATCGGCCACTTCGGGATAGCCTTCGCGGTCGGCCTGACGGCTCATCGCCAGATACATACCTACCTCGGAGCACTCCCCGCGGAAGTGATCCTGCAGTCCTTTCCAGACTTCGGGGTCGCAGCCTTTCGCCACGCCGATCACGTGTTCGTCGACAAAGGTCAGTCCGCCTTCGCTCTCGACCACTTCATTGAATTTCTCTTTCGAGGCCTTGCAGACAGGACATTTCTCAGGGGCCTCAGGGCCTTCGTGTACATAACCGCACACCGTGCAGATCCATTTCTTTTTCATACTGTTGTGTTTTAAATATTTTTTTAATTTAGAATTTTTATAATCTAGTACAAATATATGCAATTAATTGGTATCCACAAAAAAAAATCATATCTTTGCGGTCCGCTGAAAAAGGGAAACCTTTTGGTGCAATGGGAGCCGGACCCGATCCGGCTTGAGTAACACATTTTAAAACAAAGAAAATGAAACATTTCGAACTCAAAGGTAAGAAGAGAATTACCGGCAAGAAGGCTGACGTCAAGAGCGTCCGCAAAGAAGATCGCGTTCCTTGCGTCATCTACGGCGCGGGCGTAGAGAATGTCTCTTTCTCGGTTGACGAGAAGGAACTCAAGGGCCTTACCCACACTCCGTACTCCCACATCGTGGACCTCGACATCGAAGGCACCCGGCATCAGGCCGTTCTCCAGGCGATCCAGTATCACCCTGTGACCGACCGTGCCCTGCACGTGGACTTCCTGGCCCTCGACCCGAAAAAGCCCGTCACCATCGACGTGCCCATCAAGATCACCGGCAACTCCATCGGTGTCCGCCAGGGCGGCAAGCTCAACGTTCCGACCCGCAAGCTCAAAGTCTGCGGCCAGATCGAGAACCTCCCCGACGAACTTCCTGTCGACATCACCGAACTCGGCCTGGGCAAACAGATCAACGCTGCCGACCTCAAATACGACGGCTTCCAGATCGTTTCGCCGAAGGGTACGCTGGTTTGCGCCGTCCGTGCGACCCGCAACTCCAACGCCGCCGCTGCCGAGACGCCGGCTGCTGAATAGTCTCTTCTCCTATGAACTACCTTGTGGTCGGACTGGGCAACATCGGCGAGGAATACGCCGCCACCCGCCACAACATGGGATTTATGGTATTGGATGCCTGGGCTCAGGCATCCAATGCTGTTTTTACGACGGGCCGTTACGGGGCCACCGCCGACATCTCTTTCAAGGGGCGCAAATTCACCCTGCTGAAGCCCTCCACCTACATGAACCTCAGCGGCAAGGCCGTCCGCTACTGGCTGCAGAAGACCAGGATCCCGCAGGAAAACCTGCTGGTGGTGGTCGATGATTTCGCCATTCCCTTCGGCACGCTGCGCCTGCGCAAGCGCGGCTCCGCCGGCGGACACAACGGCCTCAAGAGCATCGATTATGAACTGGTGAGCGACGACTACGCCCGCCTCCGCATCGGAACGGGCAACGGAGGCTTCGCCGAAGGTCACCAGGTGGATTTTGTGCTGGGAGAACTGCTGCTCGAAGAAAAACGCGCCCTGCCCGAAGTGCTGGAGCGCGCTGTAGCTGCCATCAAATGCTACGCAACGGAAGGTATCGACCGGGCCATGACGCAGTTCAACCGCAGCAAGCCCGCTGATCCGCCTTCCCCGGATCAGTCTTCTTCTTCCTCAAAGAAAGAATCGTAGAGCGACTCCATGTCGCGGCGTTCCTTCTTCGTCGGGCGGCCGGCTCCCCGGTCGCGACGGATGAAAAAGGTTTCCACCGGCGCGTGCAGTTTGTCAAGCTCGCTCTGCGGCGTGAGGTTCTCGGCAAAACGCGGCACATCCTTCGCGCCCACGCGCTTCTCAAGCGGGGCCAAGACTTTATAGGTATAGAGAATGGGGCCTTTGCGGACAGTGATCACGTCGCCCGCCTTCACTTCGCGTGCCGGCTTGACGTCGGCACCGCCCACCGTCACTTTGCCGCCCTTGCAGGCATCGGTGGCGTCGGTGCGGGTCTTGTAGACCCGGATGGCCCAGAGGAATTTATCGATTCTGACAGCGTCCATGGCAAAAAAGGGCCGCTCAAAGGCGGCCCCTTTTTATTCAGAAAGCGGGAAAACTATTTGGCTGCTTCCACGGAAACTTTTCTGAACTCTTTCATCATCTTCGTGATTTCCAGCGCGTTCTTGCGAGCACGGGTGCCGGCGGCTTTGTTACCCTTGGTCACCTGCAGGTTGGCGTTGGCCTGGAATGCTGCGATCTCAGCATTGATCTTTTCAAGAAGTTCTTTCATGGTGGTTTTAGAATTAATTATTAATAGAAATAGGTAAGAATTTTTTTCTCTAATTAACTGGTTACGAAGATATAAAGAAAAAATCGACTATGCAAATCTTTATTAAAAAAAGATAAAAAATCTTAAAACTATTCCGAAAACTCCCGTTTTCGAACGACATAGCGGCCATAACCGGGCTCATCCTCCTCCAAACGCATCCTGACGCCCGTCCTGCCCGCCGCCTTGGTGCTGACATTGGTCAACTCCGGATAGCGGCCCGTGGCGATACGGGTCAGGCAGGCATTGATGAGGTCTTCATTCGGGCCGAAATCGTGATATACGTCGTCGGGACGGGCGTTGTCCGGCGTAAAGCCCTTGTCGGGAATCGGCTCGAGGCTTCCGTTCATGTTATAGAAGCAGATGGGCAGGAAAACCCATTTGAGCCGTGAGAAATCATCCGCATAAAAGCGGTCGTAGTCGCTGTCGCTTCCAGGGTAGATGAACACGTACATGCCGTTGGGCTTGCCGTAGGTCTGGCCGCCCACCATCTGCAGTTTGTCTCCGAAGAACGGCCGCAGGCCGTTCATCACCATTTCGCTGGCCGAAGCCGAACCGCCGCCGGTGATGAAATAGATGGCATCCAGATCGAGACGGTTCGGGTAGACCTTGTCCCAGGCCGCACGGCTGTCAGCGTCGTCAGGCCGCGTGGAAGAGATGATGGAATAGGTATTCTTCGCATCGCTGTAGGAGTCGCTCAGCGATTGCAGGTAACTGTTGTGGTGCCGGATGACATAGGGCTTCCCTTCCGCCGACTTCGGGGCCAGGTAGTCGATCAGGCGCTGGCTGGCGCGTGAGTCGCCGCCGCCGTTGTAGCGCAGGTCGACGATGACCTTCTTCACGCCGGCGTCGTGCAGGGTCTTCATGGCGTTGTCGATGTCGTCGAGGAAGTTGGCCAGGAAGGAGAGATAGTGGAAATAGCCCACCGGCTCCGTGAGGCCCGGAACGTCGCCGGGCTGGAAGATATGGGTGATCAGGCCCGGCCGCGTGGCCAGCGAGGCGGCTTTTGCAGCGGTAAAGGTCGTGTCGACGCCGTTGGCCAGCCGGAAGGTGAAGGTCTGGGGCGTCTTGTTGAAATTGTTGTTGAAATAATCCAGGTCTTCCTGGCTGTTGATGGACGAGATGTCGTAGCCGTTGATGTGCGTCAACCAGGCGCCGCGGGTCACGCCGAAGGCCTCCAGGGGCGAGCCCGGATAGATGTAGCGGACACGGATGCCGTAGTCGCCGAAATCAACCGGCTGGGCGAGACTGACGCCCCAGGTGCCGGTATACACACCGGTCTCGCTGGAAACGTAGTATTCCTTGTCGCACATCCAGCTCCAATGGTCCCGGCTGTCGAGCATCCGGTCAAAGAAATCGTAGATTTCGTAGTCATAAGGTTTGTAGCCGGTATTGCGGTTCTTCACATCAGCCTGCCAGTAATAGTACACGTCCATGTATTCCTTGCGCAGGAAGTCTTTGGCCTTGTAGTCGGGGTCGGCCGCGATCTTCTCAGCCTCTTCATCCTTGACAGGCGGATCGTCCGTACCGGGGCAGCCCTGCAGGACCGCGAGCAGCGGAAAAAGGGCCAGGAAAAGCCAGAAACGGAAGCATTTATGCTCTTTCATTTTCAGTCTCTTTTTATTATCTTTGCAAAGATAACATTTTTTCCGATGAATTCGTTAGCGAGCCTGATCGAAAAGCTGTCTACGGCAGTCTGGGGCTGGCCCATGATTATTCTTCTGCTGGGCACCCATATCTTCATGACCATCCGCCTCCGCTTTCCCCAGTTCCGGGTGGGCAAAGCCATCCGGCTCTCCGTGACCAAGGACAAGCACTCGCACGGCGACGTCAGCCAGTTCGCCGCGCTGGCCACGGCCCTGGCGGCTACCATTGGCACCGGCAACATCGTCGGCGTGGCCACAGCCGTCGCGCTGGGCGGCCCCGGTGCGGTGTTCTGGTGCTGGATCACAGGCTTCTTCGGCATGGCCACCAAATACACGGAAGGCTTTCTGGCGGTCAAGTATCGCGTGAAGACGCAGGACGGCCGCATGCTCGGCGGACCGATGTTCGCCCTGGAGCGCGGCGTCCATGCCAAATGGCTCGCAATCCTGTTCGCCGTTTTCACCGTCATCGCCTCCCTGGGCATCGGCAACACGGTGCAGGCCAATTCCATCTCATTGCTCCTCAACCACACCTATCATATCTCGCCCTACCTCGTGGGCGGTGTCCTGGCGGTCCTGGTACTGCTGGTCATCGTGTTCGGCGTGAAGGGCATCGCCCGGGTCTGCTCCGCGCTCGTGCCCGTGATGGCAGGGTTCTACGTCATCGGATGCCTGGTGATCCTGGGACTCAACTGGCAGCACCTCGGGGAAACCGTCAACCTGATCTTCCGTTCTGCCTTCTCGGCCCGCGCGGCGGGTGGCGGATTCATCGGCACCACCGTGCTGATGGCCTGCCGCTTCGGTATTGCCCGCGGTCTCTTCTCCAACGAGTCCGGCCTCGGCTCCGCGCCCATCGTGGCCGCAGCCGCCCAGACACGCAACCCGATACGGCAGGCTCTCGTCTCGTCCACCGGCACATTCTGGGACACCGTGGTGGTCTGCGCGCTCACCGGCCTGGTGGTGGTCAGCAGCATCGTGGCACACCCCGACATCGACTGCACGCAGGGTGCCGCGCTTACCAAGGCCGCCTTCGAGAAAATCCCCCATATCGGGCCGCTGATCCTCTCCGTGGGCATCCTGACCTTCGCGTTCTCCACGATCCTGGGCTGGTCGTACTACGGTGAGCGCGCCCTGGAATATCTCGCCGGCCGCAACACGAAAGCAGCCAGGATCGTGATCGCGGCCTACCGCGTCGTCTGGATTGCGGCGGTCTTCATCGGCTCCGTATTGAGCCTTTCCCTGGTCTGGAACCTGGCGGACATCGCCAACGCGTTCATGGCCATCCCCAACCTGGTGTCCGTCCTGCTGCTGAGCGGCGTGGCTGTCAGGGAAACGCGAAAGTATCTCTGGAACAATCGGCTGGACGAGGACAGCGAGGAAGAGATTCCTACTTTATAACATAGACGTCTTCGCCGTCCTGGAGGTAGTAGTACTCCTCGCGGGCGAATTTTTCGAGCGAATCGCGCTGCGACTTGAGCTGTTCGAGTTTGCGCTCCATCTGGGAGATTTCCCGCTCATAGAATTCAATCTGCTGCCGCTGGCTCCGGAGGGTGCGGCGGGCGCGCAGCATCTGCCCCACGTTGTTGGTGTCGAAAAAACAAATCCACACCAAGAAAATGAAGCCCACGATAAAATACTTGTTCAGCAGCACTTTCCCCAGGGGACGCTGCCTGAACCAGCGGTATCGGGCCTTGATTTTGGTGAAGAACGACATGGTCGCAGATGTTTCCACAAAAATAATGTATAATCGGGGATCTTCCTAATTTTTCGTCAGCAAGATATCCCATCCTCCGCCAATCTGTGACACCATCCATGCCGTCCCTTCATAGCCAACGCCATCGGGCGTGGAACGACCCCTTGTCTAGAGAGGGGCGTTCCACGCTGAGCGCAGTCAGATGTGCTATTTCTTTGTCTTCTGTGTCACAAATTGTCGAATCTCCGCCGTCTTTATTATCTTTGTAAGAAAAAGACCCTCCATGCTGACTTTCCTCGTTTCTTTGCTGGCGGTAATGCTGCAGGTACAACACCGGCAGGTGCCGGTGTTGCTCGACCAGGATGTTGCCGTGGCGGTTGTCCGCATGGTCGACGGAGCGGACACTTCTGCCATCGAAGCGTTGCCCGCATTGTCCTGCAAGGTATGCGGTCTGCCGCGCAAGGCGCTTGTCCGGAGTTTCGTGCGCGATTCGCTGCTGTTTGTGCATATTGACAGCCGTTATGTGCGCGACCTGAGCAAACCGTTCCTGCTCAAACTGAAAGCGCGGGGCTGCCAGATCGAGGAGTCCGGAGAACGGAAACACCGGCTGGCGCGTGCCGTCCGGACCGGCGGCGATGACAATGTGGCTGCCTATCGGATCCCGGGGCTGGTGACCACGCGCAGCGGCGCACTGGTAGCAGTCTACGACATCCGGCATACTAGCGCGCGTGACCTGCAAGGCGACATCGAGATCGGCGTGAGCCGTTCGACGGATGGCGGGTTGCACTGGGAACCGATGCGGATTGCAATGACGATGGGCGAATACGGCGGACTGCAGCGTGCCGAGAACGGCGTGGGCGACCCCTGCATCCTGCTCGACGAGACGACGGGTGATTTGCTGATCTTTGCAGCATGGGTACACGGCAAGGGGGGCAAGACGGCTTGGTGGAGCGCCGGTGACGGCTTTGAACCGGCCGATACGCCGCAGTTGCTGATGGCCCGTTCCCAGGATGAAGGCCGAAGCTGGTCGACGCCGGTCAACCTGACGCGGCAAGTCAAGCAGCCGCAGTGGCTGTTCACCTTTCAGGCACCAGGCCGCGGCATCACGTTGGCCGACGGAACGCTTATGGTTCCCTTTCAACATCAGTAGCCGGACCGGACGCCGGAGGCCGGCATCATGTACAGCCGCGACCATGGCCGGACCTGGCAGGTCTCCACATCGGCCAAGACCAATACGACGGAATCGCAGGTGGCTGAGATCGGACCCGGACGGTTGCTGCTCAGCATCCGCGACAACCGCGGCACGGGACGAGCGATGTATGAGACGCGGAACATGGGCAGGACATGGACGCAGCATGTCGCTGACGGACAGTTGCCCGATCCGGTCTGCATGGCATCGTTGCTGCACGTGCCGGAGAGAGAAAACAGTCTGGGACGCGACATACTTCTGTTTGCCAATCCGGCAGACCCGAAGGAGCGCTGCAACATGACGCTCCGCATCAGCTATGACGGCGGCGTTACCTGGCCAGGAGCCATTCTCCTCGACGAAGGCGAAGGCTGGGGCTACTCCTGCCTCACGATGATCGATCCCGCCACCGTCGGCATCCTCTACGAAAGCTCCCAGGCCCACATCACCTTTCAGGCGATCGCGCTAACCAATTTCTAACCTCACCCATCCGATCATCGCGCCTGTTCGCCAATCTGTGACACCCCTAACGCCTTTTCATTACGGTCTCCGCTGATAAGCGTGGAACGACCCCCTGAGTTGAGGGGGTCGTTCCACGTATTGCCTGGCCTGATACGACAGATCGCGACCGTTGGTGTCACAGAATGGCGGACAACAGTCGGATGCCGTCGTCACACTACGGCGCATCCGGCTCCGGACCGTCGTAGACGTCGTCTTTCGGAGGCTGAGGGAGATGGACCTGCAGCAGGTGCGCACCATCGGCTGCAGGGGTGAGCGTCACCGTATCGAGAGACGCAGGGACGAGCAGGACCTCGACGGCCGGGAGTGTCGTATGGCTTTCACCGGCATCGACCGTCACCGAGCCCTTCAGGCAGATAAACACCACGCAACTCTTGAACGGCTCCATCGAGACCCTGGCGGGCGTGGTCAGCGCGAGGCTTGTGATGACGAAATGCGGATCTTCCACGAGGACGCGCACGCTTTCACCCTTCTCGACGGCCTTCACGGGATCCGTTTCCAGATGGCAGCTGCAGGCAGCTTCGTTGTATTTCTTGTAGTTGATGCAGTCCAGGGCTTCGTCGAGATGCATCTCGCGGCGTGTGGCGGGATTGAATTCCCGGCCCCAGTCATAAAGACGGAACGTCATATCGGAAGCTTCCTGGATCTCGGCGATCTTCAAGCCGCCGCCTGCTGCATGGACCGTGCCCGTAGGAATGAAAAAGCAGTCACCCGGCTGAGGCTTGTAGGCGTTCATCAACTGGTCGGCCGTTCCATCGTGGCAGGCCTTGTAGAGCGTTCCGGCATCGGTGTCTTCCTTGAAGCCCATCCAGATGCGGGCATCCGGCTCCGCTTCCACGACATACCAGAATTCGGTCTTGCCGAATTCGCCGAAGCGGTCGGCGGCCACCGTGTCGTCGGGATGCACCTGCACCGACAGGCGGTCTTTCACGATCAGACGCTTGATCAGCAGCGGGAAATAGAGATTGTGCCAGTCGAAGATTTCGTCGCCCACCAGATCGCCGAGGTAGGTTTCCAGAATGTCGGGAAGATCGTTATCGGCCAGATAGCCGTCAGAGACCACCGACGGCGTCTCTTCAAAGCCGCACAGGTCCCAGTATTCGCCGCCCCAGGCCTTAGGCATCCACTGGGGATGAAACTTTAACGGGTAGAGTTTTTTCATAGAGGATATAGAGTGATACGGCTGCCACTACGATACAGCCCGCGTAGGTGATCCAGTACTGGGTCGGCGGGAGTATGTCCATCAGACTTGCATCGACAGGAAGGTCTGTCCAGATGCGGGAGATGATGACGGAGACCGCATTGTTCAGGAAATGCATGAAAATAGTGGCCCAGAGGCAGTGTGTCCGCCAGTAGACCCAGCCCATGAAAAGGCCGATGAGGAAGGCCGGTATGGATTGCCAGGGGTTCAGGTGCATGAAAGCGAAGAGGAAAGCCGACCAGAGGATGGCTTTCCGCGCGCCCTTTTGCGGCAGCATGCCGCGAAGCATCATGCCCCGGCAGAGGAACTCTTCCAGAATCGGTGCCAGGATGCAGGTGGAGAGGATCGCATCCCACAGCGACGAATTGATGAACGCTGCTTCAAAAACATCCTTGATGATGTCGGGCATCGGGATAAACGTCGTGGTGGGCTCGATGACGACATTGAGCGCCAGCATGGCGATGCCGGCGAGCAGGAAAAAGAGCACGGGATGCAGCCGGCCGAAATGCGGCGCATTGACGGGAAGCGGTTTCTCGCCGGCCAGCTGGGCATTGTTGCCCTGCCACCAGCAGAAAGCCACCGGAAGCATCATCATCAGGAAATACGACAACGACTGGGGCGCGTGCGGCAGAATGAGACTCATGACGACGCTGCCCACAATCACCAGAGCGACCAGCAGCCACGACTGGCCAAGACCAGGCTTGTAATATTGAAACTGTTGAAACATCGCTCAAAAATACGCAATATTTCGACACACCCCCACCATATTTTGCTTTTTTGCGGCTGTATTTTTGGAATCCGTCATTATCTTTGCACCAACGAAAGATTGAGGCGAGAGAACCATGTCGTACAAATCCTTTTACCATCTGACCGGTGACGGCGCTGTCATCAAAGAATTCATCCTTTCTGAAGCGGATGAGCGGGCGGCTTTCAACCTGACCGGCGTATGTGCCTTTCATTCCGGTGTCACGGTCGTGGCTTTCGGCCATGAGGATACGCACCCGCATACCCTGCTGCACGGTACACGTGAAGCCTGCATGGAATACAAATATCTATTTGAGAGCAGTTATCTGCATCACGCCGTGCGGAAGCGAAAGGCTCCGGTTCAATTGACTCTGGACTTGGACCTTCTGGACATCAAAGATGAGAACCATCTGATGAATGTCGGCACCTATACCGTCATTCAGGCTTCCAAAGACGGGAAACGAATCATGCCCTACGATGACCGGAGGGGAACAGGATCGATGTATTTTCGTTCCCATGGGCATATTCCCATCTGGTGTTTCGACACGGACGGTACCTTCCACCAACCTGTGCGAGCCGACCAGATCGGCGCACGTAATTTACGGGCGGTCTGTTTTTCCAGAATGAGCATACCCGGCGACTGGCTGATCTGCAACGGATATATCCTGCCGGACAACTACGTCGATGTAGCCATGTTTGAAAGCATCTACCGGACAGCCAATTGCTTTCGGACCTTCATGGGCAGCAGCCGGGCACAACAGCAAGCGACCAAGGAACAACTTGCAGCCGCCAGAGGTGTTGTCTACGAAGATCCCGAAGCGCGAAACATCTGCGGCAACCGCTGCGCGTTGATGTTTGGCTTCCGCGACATCCGTCGTCTGACCGGGCAACAGCGGATCCAGCTGGCGCAGCAACTCTGGCGGCAATATCGCCTCTCGCGAAGACAACTTGCCCTGCTCGTCCGCCTCCCCTACGAGGAAATCTGCAAATATACCTGATAATCGAGGCCCCGTCCACCAATCTGTGACACCACCTTTGCAGTCTGTATGCAGCATTCTTCACTGAGCGTGGAACGACCCCCTGTACCGAGGGGGTCGTTCCACGCTTTGCGACGCTGGCAGTAGCATAACCGCATCACAGGTGTCACAGATTGGCGGACAAGTGATGGGCGTCCGGAGCGCTCCTTATTTCTTGACGAATTCGACGCGGCGGTTCTTGGCGCGGCCTTCGTCGGTACCGTTGTCGGCGATGGGCTCATGGGCACCTTTGCCGACGGCCGTCAGTCGGGAGGCGTCGATGCCGAACTCGACCAGACGGGCGACGATGGCATCGGCACGCTGCTGGCTGAGTTTGTCGTTCACGGCGGCGGAACCCGTATTATCGCAATGACCCTGTACCTCGAAGTTGATCGACGGATCCTGCTCCATGATGCCTTTGATGCGGTTGATCTCGACATCGGCCTCAGGTTTGAGCGTCGCCTTGCCTACGTCAAAGGTAATGGCATAGGTCACAATCTTCCCGCTGTTCATCAAACGCTCGTAGAGCGGAACGGCGCCCTTGGCCAAGCGGATGTTGGAGATAGTGGAATATTTGTACGCACCCTGATGGGAAAGTTCGAACCAGGTAGGCACCGCCATATTCGGAATACTGGCCACGCGGCTTCCGTTGACATAGATTTTGTAGGCCCGCTTGTTGAATGAAATGGCGAAATGGTTCCAGTCGTTCAGCTTCAGAAACGATTTGCTCTCATCGGAACCGTCGTGTCCGACGGAAAGATCTTTATCTCCGTACACCCAATTGCCGCCTGAGGGATTCATCGCAGCCCAATTGACAGTTGAGCCGCCATCACCGGTACGCCACCAAAAATGGAAACGTCCGACTTCCTCATTCAGCGGCTGGGAAAACAGCGTGATATAGATGTTCTCTTCTCCGACTTCACTATCCCCCAGTTCGTTTTTCCCGTTGATGAACGAGTCGAACTCGAGCGTGAATACATCGGGGAGAAAATTCTTCGGCTCTTCCATCAAGGGCTTGATCGAGCCCCGGCCATCATCGGTAAAACCGATGCACTTGCGGCCGGCTATCGAAACGATTTCGGCATAGCCGTCAAGCAGATCCCACCGGCTCGGAAACTCACCAAGTTGTTCGTTTGCAAAGTCATCTTCAAAGAAAATCTCGTCGCCCGGCACGAAGTCGCTTTTGGCATAAGCCGTCTCGGTGGGTTTTTCTTTTTTCTGTCCATCTGGCTTCGGGGCACCACATTCTGCGCAAAACTTGCCGGTATTGCCTTCGTGGCCGCACTCGGGGCAGGTCCAGGTACCATCGCTTTTCTCGGGCCTCTTGGCACCGCATTCTTCGCAGAACTTGCCGGTATTGCCTTCATGGCCGCATTCGGGGCAGGTCCAGGTACCGTCGTTCTGTCCCGGGCCCTGACTCTGGCGTTTGATCTCCTCGGCCCGGGCCCTGTTCTCCTCGCGCAGCTGCTCCTCATCCTGCTTGTTGTTCTTGTCGGTCTTGTTACCAAGCTTCCCGTCCAGCACATCGTTCACGCCTTTTTCAACTTTATTACCGATATTCTGTTCGGCCGCATTCTTCACCCGGTTCTTCAGGCGGTTGAGTACATTGCCTTGCGCATAGGCGCCGCTGCATACCAGCAACAGGGCCATAACCAGTAAGACGAGTTTTTTCATTGTAGAGCGGTTTAATTCAGGTTTTTACATAATTCACCCAAATGTACGAAAAAGATTTTAAAGTCCCAACTCCGCAGCCTTTTGTTCCATAAGCGCGTAGGCTGCGTCGAAATCGTTGGGGATGACGCCGTCGAGAATGGCCTCTTTGACGGCCTCCTTGATGAGGCCGATCTCCCGGCAGGGCGGGATGTGGTATTTCTCCATGATGAGCTCGCCCGTGATGGGATTCTTGAAGTTGCGGACTGCATCCTTGGCTTCGACTTCGACCAGTTTCTCGCGGACATGCTCGTACTGCTGCTTGTAACGCTCCACTTTCTGTTCGTTGGCAGAGGTGATGTCGGCCTTGCAGAGAATCATCAGGTCGTCGATGTCGTCACCGGCCTCAAAGAGGAGGCGGCGGACCGCCGAATCCGTGACCTCGTCGGTAACCAGTGCCACGGGGCGCATGTGCAGGCCCACCAGTTTCTGGACGTACTTCATGTCTTCGGTCTGCGACATCTTCAGCTGGTTGAAGATGCCCCTGACCATCTTTGCGCCCACAAATTCGTGCGCGTGGAAGGTCCAGCCGGTGCCGGGCTCCCAGCGTTTGGTCGGCGCCTTGCCCACATCGTGAAGCAGGGCGGCCCAGCGGAGCCAGAGCTTGTCGCTGGCGGCAGCCACATTGTCGAGCACTTGGAGCGAGTGCTTGAAATTGTCCTTGTGCGCCCGGCCCGAAACCGTCTCCACGCCCTTCAGCGCCGCCAGGGCCGGAAGCACGAAAGGCAACAGCCCGCACTCGTCGAGCAGGTAGAAACCGACGGAAGGCTTGGGGGCCTTCATGATCTTGTTGAGTTCGTCGGCGATGCGCTCGGCCGACAGGATCTTCAGCCGCTCCTTGTTGCGGCGCATCGAAGCGATGGACTCCGGCACGATGGTGAAACCCAGCTGCGTGGCGAAGCGGATGCCGCGGAGCATGCGGAGCGGATCGTCGCTATAGGTGGTGTCCGGATCGAGCGGCGTGCGGATGAGACCCGCATTCAGGTCGCGGATACCTCCGAAGGGATCGACCAGGTTGCCGTAATCGTCCTTCTGCAGGCTGAAAGCCATGGCGTTGATGGTGAAATCGCGCCGCTGCTGATCTTCCTCCAGGGTGCCGTCCTCCACGATGGGCTTGCGGGAATTCGCCCGGTATGACTCGCGCCGCGCTCCCACGAACTCCACTTCCATGCCTTTGTAATGCAGCATGGCGGTGCCGAAATTCTTGAACACGGAAACCTTCACGTGAAGCTTGTCGGCCACCGCCTGCGCCAGGGCGATGCCGCTGCCCTCCACCACGATGTCGATGTCGTTGTTCTCGCGCTGCAGGAAAAAATCGCGCACGTAACCCCCGATGACGAAAGCCCGCACACCCTGCTCGTGCGCAGTCTGCGACACGATATCGAAGATTTTTCCTTTTAACGCCTGAGCAAACATAAGACAAAGATAGGTAACTGGGCGCAAAATCGGGCAAAAATGTGCCACAAACGACAAAAATCAAGCACCCTGGCACATAATGACGGTATTTTGTTCCAGCCGAACGCCGAACAACGACTAGCGTAGCTGAGCGGGTGGTGTCCGGCGAAGCGACCTTTTTTCGGGAGCAAGACGGACACCAGAGCTCAGCGAAGCGCTATTTTACGTATATTTGTAACCTATGGCCAAGACGACGACAGACACCGTTCAGGAATACAAGGCGCTGCGCGAAGAAATCCTCCGCGGCGACATCAAGCCCTTCTACCTGCTCTTCGGCAAAGAACACTACTACATCGACGAGCTCTGTAAACTGTTGATGGAGACCGTGATCCCGCCCGAAGAGCGCGACTTCGGGCAGCTGGTGTACTTCGGCGCCGACGTAACGGCCAACCAGGTGGTGAGCGCCGCCCGCCAGTTCCCCATGATGATTGCCCGCCAGCTCGTCGTCGTCAAAGAGGCCCAGATGATGAAGAAAGTGGAGGACATCGGCGTGTATTTCGAAGGCATCCAGCCCACGACCGTCCTCGTGGTCTGCTACAAGACCAACAACGATCCCACCAAGAGCGGCAAGAACATCGACAAACGCTCCACCTTCTACAAGAACGCCAAAAAAGTCGGCGTGGCCTTCGAATCGAACCCCATCCCCGACTACCGCATCACCCGCTGGATCGACGGCTTCGTGGCCGAACAGGGACTCAGCATCGCGCCCGACGCCGCCTCGCTCCTGGCCGAATCGGCCGGCACCGACCTCCAGAAACTCGCCCTGGCCATCGAGAAACTGCGCAAAATCCTGCCCGAAGGCCGCCAGCGCATCAGCGCCCGGGACGTGGAGGAAAACGTAGGCATGAGCCGCGACTTTTCGGCTTTCGAGCTGACCAAAGCGCTCTCGCTGCGGGACGCAGCCAAGGCTTTCCGCATTGTGGGCTTCTTCGCCGATTCCCCCAAGCGCTTTCCCATCCAGATGACCATGGCCGCCCTGAGCAGCCATTTCCTCCGCCTGCTGCGCTACCATGCCCTGCTGCAGGACGGGGTCTCGCGCAACGACATCCTCGCCCAGCTGGGCATCAACCCCTACTTCGGCGGTGAATACGACACCGCCATCCGCAACTATCCGGTCAAGAAAGTGATGCGCGTCATCGCCCTGCTCAAGGAATACGACCAGCGCTCCAAATCGAACACGCGCGGCGAAGCCTCCGACGGAGACCTCCTCAAAGAATTGACCGCCAAAATCCTGGCTTAAACATCCGGCCAGCCCTCCGGAATGGCCTGGCAGGGATCGAAACCGCTGCCGTCGGGGCGGCGCTGCAGGATATGTGTCGTTGCGCCGTTGGTGACCAGGACGTAACGCACCTGCAGCACGCGGGTGTAACGCAACACCTGTTCCACGAGCGCGTCGCCCAGCGGAACGCCCGGCGCCTTGCACTCCACCAGCAACAGGGGCTGCAACGCACGGTCGAACACCAGCACGTCGGCCCGGTACCGGCGGCGGTTGTATTGGAAGCCGTATTCACTGGTCATGCGGGCGAGTGAGACACCGCAACGCTCATGAAGCCAGTGGATCACCTGCTGCCGCACCACCTCTTCTGGCGTGCAGGCGACATTCTTCCGGCGCAAGGGATCGTAGATTTCGTCCATGCGGCTCAGATTCGCTGGACAATCATGCCGACTTTCTGGAATTCGTTCCAGAGCCAGAGGTATTCCTCCGTTGCTTTGACAACGATGAGCTTGACGATCAGCGTGGTCTGCTCTCCGGCAGCCAGGCGGTACTGGATCTCGCACTCCACTTCTTCTCCCTCGGCGGAGGGAATCTCCTCGGTGTAGCGCACGTGCAGGTAGCGGGTCTGGTCGTCGCTCTGGATGCGGTAGGTGCCGCGGTCGCGGCTGGCGGCGCGCTGGTACATCGCCTGGTTGTATGCCAGGGCGATGGCTCCCTTGAGATACAGGCCCTCCGTGTAGGAGGATTCGAGCTGCTGGCGCTCCTGCGACTTGGTGATGACCGGGTCCGGAGGCTCAGGCCCGGGCGGATCGGGACGCGGGCACGAAACGGCCATGCTGGTGGCGGTCACCACAAGCAACAAGGTCAGGCGCAGGATGAAAGACAGGTTCCGTTTCATTCTTTTACCTCCAGGATTTTGGTGAGCGTCTCCCGCGACCCGTCGGAATAGACGATGACAGCGGTGATCTTGTAGGTGCCGGCATGGGTGAAAGTAAAGACTTCGTCATTGACGGGCTGGTTGTCGACCGTCCAGCTCACGGCGGCATTTTCGTCGCTCAAGTTGAGCAGGAAGAGGCGGATCTGTTCGCCCGGGTGCCAGCTGCGGTCCACGGCGCCGATAAGCGGATAGTCGCTCAATCGGCTGAGGGCCTGGAATTCAAGATGGTACACGCGGCCCGTGACGTTCCACTGGCTGTAATACAGTTCACAGTAATAGGTTTCGCCCGGAAGCAGGTCCTCGAAGACATACTGGTTCTTGCTTCCCACCGCCACCGTCTGGTTGCTGATACCGCTGACGGCGCCCCAGCGGAGGTTCCACTGGCCGCCGGCCGTCTTGTCGCTTTCCCAGCTCAGCTGGGCGGAGGTCTGGCCCGGAACGATGGAGTAGCCCGTCATCACGGGGAGGTCCCAGCTGTTGTCGAAAACCAGCTGGCAGCTGATGCCGTCGGGGGTGCGGGTGATCTCGGTCAGGCCCAGTCCGACGCCCTTGCCACTCCAGGCACGCAGCGGGAACAGGTACGTGGAATGGAGGGTCCGCACATTTCTGGGGCCGGGATAGAAGGCATCTTCCACGCCCGTGGCTTCGGCGCCGGTCGAAGGAACGAAACGAAGGCAGGGATGGGCGGCGCAGCCGTTGACGGCATTGGTCGCCCAGCGCATGCGCGCCGTCATCGAGCCGGCCGCATTGCCGCTCTTGTCGACCTGGTAGACCACCAGGCCCGTGCCGCCGATGGCGGCATCCCATTTCGAGCCGTCCCGGTATTCGAGCCAGAAATCCTCGCCCGCGTTGCCCGTGGGCAGGAGATATGCCTGCGTGGCGTACTGCACCGGCGGAACCAGCAGTGCCTGCTCCGTCTTCAGGGGCGTGGTCCGTGCCAGGCCGATGAGCTGGCGCTCAAAGATGGTCAGGTAGGGCGGCGTACGGCCGTCGTTGTTGTAGTTGCCGCGGTCCATGATGGAGAGGGAACCATACAGGCCGGGACCCGCGCCTTCTTCGTCATCGTTGACGTCGTAGAGGTCCGGGAGACCCAGGAAATGGCAGTATTCGTGGCAGATCGTGCCGATGCCGGCGAACTGGTAGCCCGAAGGACCGGAATATTCCGAATAGAGCGAGAAATTCGAGATCTTCATGCCGTCAAGCATGAGGCCCAGGTCGGCGATGTTCCACGACTGGGGCCAGAGGGTGTTGTCGCCGCCGCCTTCGGCTTCGTTGTGACCGGCGAAGAAGAGGAACACATTGTCCACCACCCCGTCGCCGTCGAAGTCGTAGCGGGAGAAATCCACGCCGGCTGCATCGGCAAACGAGCAGGCGTGAAGCACCATCTGCTTGATATTCCGGTCGGTGACGCCGTCGGTGTTGGCGCCGTACCAGGCCACATTGTTGGGCAGGGTCACCACGTCGCAGACCTCAAAGCTGAAATTGCTGCTGGTTCCCAGGTTGTCGCGGAACCAGTCGAGCACGCTGCCGGTGGCCCCATTGTCCGCATAATACTGCTGGTTGAACAGGTTGTAGATGGTGTTGCGGGGGGAAGGGATGGTGAACTTACGGTCCTGGAACTGGACCGGAATCACAAGGGTCCGCACATTGACGAACGCTTTGGTGGCCAGGAAAAGGGCCAGCGAACCGCCCTCAGGGTTGAGCTGCTTCTTGAGCAAGGGGGTCCGGGGCGGCAGGGAATCGGTCACGCGCCACCATCCCTGCGCATCCTGGCATACGGGGCGGCCGTCGAGCGTGGTCTTCCAGGAACGGTTCTCATCGCCGTGCAGGAGGATGGTCATCACACTGCCGTCCGGCTGCTGCACCCGCACAGGATACGGCCAGGCCTTCACGGCATCCAGCTGCAGCGAAAAGACCAGCAGGGCGGTCAGCACGAGGACGAATTTGCGGCGCATTCCTGTACGATTTGCGCGTTTTCACGCATTTTAAACCACATAATTACAAAATTATCTCCATACTACCAAAAATTCATCCTGCAAGTTTGCTATCTTTGCACGCGATGAACGGCACCGCTTCCTATCGTTTTACTATCGTCGTACCCCTCTTTAACGAGCGGGACAACCTGCCGCAGCTGGAACAGCGGCTGGCCGCCTACCTGCAGCGCGCCGCCGTACAACCCGCCTGCGTGCTCTTCGTGGACGATGGCTCCACCGATGGCGGAAGCCCGCTCCTGGAAGCGATGTGCCGGCGGCACAAAGACTTCTTTTTCCTGCACTTCGCCCGGAACCGCGGCCTGAGCGCCGCGCTCAAAGCCGGCTTCGAAGCCTGCGAATCCCCCCTGGCCGGATACCTTGACGCCGACCTGCAGACGGACCCCGAAGACTTCGACCTGCTGCTCCCCCACGCCGGGGAACACGCCATGGTCATGGGGGTCCGGACCGGCCGGAAAGACAGCTTCGGCAAACGTTTCATCTCCCGCTTCGCCAACCGCTGGCGGCGGCGCCTCGTTCATGACACGGCCCGGGATACCGGCTGCCCGCTGAAAGTGATCCAGACGGCCTATGCCCGGCGCCTGCCCTGCCTGAACGGCATGCACCGCTTCCTCCCCGCCCTGATCAGCAGCATGGGCGGAGACTATCTGCAGATTCCGGTACACCATCATCCGCGAACCGCCGGCCACAGCAAGTTCAGCCTGAAAAATCGTTTCTGGGGCCCGATCCGCGACACCTTCGGCTACCGCTGGTACCTGCGCCGCTGGGTGAATTACACCATCGACAAACGCAAACTCGACTGATGGACCAGCTCTGGATCTTTGCCCTCGGCACCCTGGCGCAACTGCTCTTTGCCGCCCGCATGCTCATTCAGTGGCTGCAGTCGGAGAAAGCCCGCAAAGTGGTGAACCCCACCGTTTTCTGGATACTGGGACTGTGCGGTTCACTGCTCTATCTGCTATACGGCTGGCTGCGCAACGACTTCGCCCTGATCCTGGGCCAGCTGATCGGCTACTATGTGTACATCTGGAACCTGGGCGCCAAGGGTGCCTGGGCGAAACTGGGTGCCTGGCGCTACGGGGTCGTGGGCCTGCTGCAGCTTGTTCCCGTGGCGGTCCTCGCCGGGATGGCCACCGACTGGTCCGACGTTTCCGCCTCCCTCTTCCAGAACGATGCCATTCCGCGCAGCCTGCTGATCTTCGGCTCCGTCGGCCAGATCATCTTCTCCCTGCGCTTCCTCTACCAGGCCATCTACTCCGCCCGCCGGAACAGCTCGCTGCTGCCCGCCGGCTTTTGGCTCATCAGCACCCTGGGTGCAGCCATCATCCTGATCTACGGCATTCTGCGGCGTGATCCCGTAGTGGTGGCGGCCGAGTTGTGCGGTCTCTTCACTTACATCCGCAACTTGATGCTATGGAACCGGGAAAGAAAAGCCTGAGGGAGCGGCTGCTGGATGCACAGTGGCTGCGGCTGGCCCTCTACCTGCTGCTTTTCCTGCCGCTGCTACTGCGCCGGGAGCCCACGCCCGACAACGAACTGAAATACCTGCAGATCGCCGACGAGGCGCTGCGCGACGGGCATCGCTGGTGCCTGTATCTCGACGGCGCGGCCTACGCCGACAAGCCCCCGCTCTATTTCTGGATCATCATGCTGTTCCGCCAGCTGCTGGGCTTCCACTGCATCCCCCTGCTGGAACTCTTCTCGCTGCTGCCGGCCTTCGGCATCCTGGTCCTCTTCAACCGCTGGTGCGGTGAGCGGCTTTCCCGCTCCTGGCACATCGCCGCCGAGCTTGCACTGCTGACCACGGCTTATTTCCTGGGGGGCGCCGTGGTGCTGCGCATGGACATGCTCATGTGCTTTTTCATCACGCTGGCCATGTGGCTGTTCTGGCGCATGGACCAGGGGGAGAAGTGTGCCTGGCTGCCCTGGGGCTTCGCCCTGGCCGTATTCGGCGCCATTTTCACGAAGGGCCCGGCCGGTTTCCTTTTCCCGCTGCTGGGCTGTTTCGTCTGGCTGCTGGGCGAGCGCAGGCTGCGCAGCTTCGGCCGGGCCTGGGGCTGGCGCACCTGGCTGACACTCATCCTTCTCTGCGGCACCTGGTGGGGCTTCGTCTACCTGGAAGGCGGACGCGACTATATCGACAATCTGCTGATCCACCAGACCGTAGGGCGCGCTGTCGACGCATTCCACCACAAACGGCCCGTGTACTGGTATCTGTATGTGGTCTGGTATGCCATGGGGCCCTGGTCGCTGCTGACCATCCCTGTCGGCATCCGGGCGGCCGTCCGGCGCCGGCTCCAGCCCCCGGAGCGCTTTTTCCTGGTGGTTTCCGCCACCTTCTTCGTCGTCATGTCCCTGTTCAGCGGCAAACTGCAGATTTACCTGTTGCCGATGTTCGGTTTCGTCAATTACGCCTGCTTTCTCATCCTGGCCGCACAGGAAGGCGAAACACCCCGCAGCAGCCGCAATCTCCGCATCGTCTGCTACTCTGTAGCAGGGCTGATGCTCGCGGGCGTGCTCATCGCCGGCCTCTTCTTCCCCGACATTTTTTAGCGGGCGGAGTATAACTTTATCGTCAAATCGTTATTTTTGTGGATTAAAGCGAAAACGATGGCACAGAATCCCCCTTTGGCGCGGCTCGAATTGAGCCGCAGTGGTATTCGGAACAATTACATCCATTTCCGCTCCCTTCTCAAGCCTGAGACCCGGATCCTGATCCTGGTCAAGGCCAACGGCTATGGCCACGGCGCCGTACCGTTCGCCAAGGAGATGGAGCAGGCGGGCGCCGACTATCTGGGCGTGGCCCTGCCCGGCGAGGGCGTGGAACTGCGCAAGGCCGGCATCAACCTGCCGATTCTCGTGCTGACCACCGGCACCGACGACTATCCCGAGATCATCCGCTACGGACTGGAACCCGGCATTCCCGACCTCCTCGCGCTCACACGCCTGCGCGATGAGTTGCGCTGCATCGGCCGGCGGGATTACCCCGTGCACATCAACCTCGACACGGGCATGCACCGCCTCGGTTTCATGGAAAAAGAAGTCCCTGCCCTGATCGACTTCCTCGCCGAAAGCCCGGAGATCCATATCGAGGGACTCTATACGCACCTGGCCGCTTCCGACGAAGTGCAGCACGATGAATTCACCCTGGGCCAGATCCGGCTCTACGAGAAACTCAGCACACAGATCATGCAGCACCTGCCTTACAAGCCGCTGCGCCACGTGCTCAACTCGGCCGGCATCGAGCGCTTCACCGAATACCAGTACGACATGGTACGCCTGGGCATCGGCATCTATGGCATCAGCGCCGTCTCCGACCCGCGGCTGAAACCCGCCGCCTTCTTCCGCTGCCCCATCCTGCAGATCAAGGACCTGAAGCCCGAAGACGGCACCATCGGCTACGGCCGCCACGGCCTCCTGCATGAGGGCATCACCCGCTCCGCCACGCTCTGCGTGGGCTATGCCGACGGCATCAACCGCCATTTGGGCTGCGGACGCGCCAGTTTCGAGGTCAACGGCCACATGGCTCCCACCATCGGCAACATCTGCATGGACATGTGCATGCTCGACGTCACCGGCATCGACTGCCAGGAAGGCGACATGGTGACCATCTTCGGCGACAAGCCGACTGCCGGCGACCTGGCCAAGGTCCTCGACACCATCCCCTATGAAATTTTCACGTCGATCCCCCGGCGCGTGAACCGCGTCATCGTGGACTGACCCCGACTTTCGAATACTAAAACCAAAACAATCATTTACTACCATGGCAACTGAGAAACTCGACATCATGCAGACCATCCGGGAAGGCATCCTGTATGGCCTGAAGAACTTCTTTCCCCTCCTGCTGATGGTCATCCTCTACGCAGTGACTGTCTGGATCCCCTATCTCAATATCGGCACCACCATCGGTCTCTACAAGGCCGTCATCGGCATCGGCCGCGGCGAGACCATCGATCCGACCGCCATCTTCGCGAAAGAAAACTTCAAGAATCTCAGCGGATTCTTTCTCCTGCTCGGCCTGCTCTACATGGGCATCACCGTCGCTTGCTTCTTCATACTCATCCCGGGCCTCGTGATGAGCATCGCCTGGGGCTTCGCCGTCTATTTCTTCCTCGACAAGAAAGTATCCCCGCTCAAATCGCTCCAGTTGAGCTATGATTCCACCTTCGGCAACAAATGGCGGATCTTCCTGGTCGGCCTCCTCTGCGGCTTGCTGATCAGCGTCATCTGCGGCATCCTCACCGCCATCCCGAAAGTCGGCATGGTGCTGTGCGGCGTCGCTGCCATTCTCTCCTGCGCCATCATGGTGGCCGTCGAAGGCGTGATGTACGACTTCTTCTCCAAGAAGGCCGACGAGATCCTGAGCAAAAAAGAAAAAGAAGAACAAAAAGAAGAAGAAACCGACATCGTTCCCACCGAGGCGTAAGATATAGATGCAAAAGATTTTCCTGCCGCTGTACCGTTATTTCCGCGGCCACAAGGCCGTGATGTACACCCTGCTGATCGTCAGCACACTCGTATTCCTGTTTTTCGGCCTGCAGCTCCGTTACGAAGAAGACGTGGCGAAGTTGCTGCCACGTTCCAGTGTCGACAGCGAACTGGCATTCAGCGATATCGAACTCAAGGACAAGATCTTCATCCAGATCACGTCGGCCGATCCTGAACAGCCGCTCGACACCTGGACGCTGAGCGATTACATGGACGAGTTCTGCGCCGCGCTGCTGCAGCGCGACACCGCGGGCCGCTACATCATCGGCATCCTCAGTTCGCTCGACCCGGGCACGATGCTCGGCGCCATGGATTATGGCTTCGAACACCTGCCCTCCCTCATCGACACGGCGTTCTACGCCGCCTTCTCAGAAGCCCTGGACCCGGCCGCCATCGACGCACAGATGGCCCGCAACCGGGCCCTGATCGACGCCGACATGACCGGCCAGACCACGCAGATGGTCTGCACCGACCCGCTCGACCTGCGCGACATTTTCCTGGCGCGCATGTTTCCGGAGGGCCTGGACGCCGGTTCCGTAGGTGACTTCACGATGGAAAACGGGCACTTCTTCTGCCCCGACCGCACCGTAGCACTGGCTTTCCTGTCTTCGACCGTCAGCCAGACCGACTCGGGCACCGGCACCCGTTTCGCCCGCATCCTCAACCAGGCACGCAAGAGCTTTGAAGCCGCGCACCCCGACGCGCGCGTGCTGCTGCACGGCAATCCGCTCGGTGGTGTCTCCAACGCCAGCACCATCAAGACCGACCTGGTCTGGACCATCGGCATCTCGCTGCTGATCATCCTGGTCATCCTCCTGCTGTGCTTCCACCGCTTCCGCTTCGTCATCCACCTGCTGGCACCCGTCCTTTACGGAACGATCTTCGCCCTGGCCTGCGTCTACTGGATCAAGGGCATCATGTCGTTCATGGCCCTGGGCATCGGCGCCATCATCTTGGGCGTCGCGCTGAGCTACTGCCTGCACGTACTCATCCACTACTACTTCGTAGAAGACGTGGAACGGATGCTGCGCGAGGAATCCACGCCCGTGGTGCTGGGCTGCCTCACCACCATCGGGGCTTTCCTGGGCCTGCTCTTCACGGAAAGCGACCTGCTGCGCGACTTCGGCCTCTTCGCCACTTTTGCGCTGCTGGGCAACACCATCTATGCGCTGGTGTTCCTGCCGCATTTCCTCCGGAAGGAAGACATCTGCTATAAGAAAGAAAAAGGCTTCAAGGCCATTGACCGCTTCAACAACCTGCCCTGGGACCGCAAACCGTGGATCCTGGGCACCATGACCCTCCTGCTGGCGCTGGGCATCGTCATGAGCCCGCGCGTCAAGTTCGACACCGACCTGCGCAACCTCAACTTCGTAAACAAGGCACTGGCGGAAAGCCAGGACCTGTACAGCGAGAAGAACGAGAACGGCAGCATGTCGCAGTACTACGCTGCCTACGGCGAAACTCTCGACGAGGCGCTGGAATGCAACAAACTCCTCCGCAACCGGCTCGACTCCCTCGAGAAAACCGGCCTGCTGACCCGTTATTCCTCCCTCGTTCCCGTGCTCTTCCAGTCGCAGCGCGACCAGGAAGACCGGATCGCAGCCTGGAAAGCCTTCTGGACACCCGAGCGCATCGCCCGGACGCAGAAGGACCTGGCTGCCGCCGCCAGAAAGCAGCAGTTGGATCCCGCCCTCTTCGCGCCCTTCTTCGCGCTGCTGGAAAGTGACTACGAACCCGCCAACCTCTACGAGGCCGGCGTGATTCCGCACGAGATGATGTCCAACTTCGTCGAACACCAGGCCAGCGGACGCTGGATGGTCTTCTCGACCGCCGCGTTCAACCCGGACGACAAGGACAAGGTCAACGACGCCCTGGTCAACGGGCCGCAGTCCGTGGTGCTGGAGCCGTTCTACTACTGCCGCGACATGGTGCAGATTGTCCACGACGACTTCCAGATCACGCTGCTGATCTCCTCGATCTTCGTGCTGCTGGTCCTGCTGTTAGCCTTCCGCAACCTCTGGATCGCACTGGTGGCTTTCTTCCCGATGTTCCTCTCGTGGTACGCCCTGCAGGGCTTCATGGCACTGCTCGGCCTGCAGTTCAACCTGATCAACATCGTCATCGCGACCTTTGTCTTCGGCATCGGTGTGGACTACAGCATCTTCGTGATGGAAGGGCTGCTGCAGGAAGCACGCACCGGCTCGACAGAAAGGCTGGCCTACCATAAAGTCGCCATCTTCTTCTCAGCCGTGGTGCTGATCATCGTCATCGGGTCCCTGGTCTTCGCCCGCCATCCGGCCATCGAGTCGACGGGCGTGATCACCCTGATCGGCATGATCTTCACCATCCTGATGACGTACTCGCTGGAACCGTTCGTCTTCCGCTGGCTGATGCGCTTCCCTTATTTCCGCAGGCAGTTCCAGAAAGACCGGAGCCAGAAACAATAACACCATGAAAGAAACCCTCGACGGCAAACGATACCTTACGATGATCTGCAGCGGGGCCCATTGGCTCAACGCGCAGCGGCAGCTCATCAACGAGCTGAACGTATTCCCGATTCCCGACGGCGACACGGGCGACAACATGTACATGACGCTCGAAGCCGGCTGCCGGGTGGCACCCGGGCCGGTCGGCGCTACCGCTGCCGCCGTTTCGCAGGGGATGCTGACCGGAGCCCGGGGCAACTCGGGCGTGATCCTCTCCCGCATCTTCGCCGGCATCGCGCAGGGGCTTTCCGGTCTGGAGGAAGCCGGACTGCCGGCCTTCGAGCACGCAATGGCCAGTGGCGTGGAGGCCTCCTACAACGCCGTCGCCAGGCCTGTGGAAGGCACCATCCTCACCGTATTCCGGGAGGGTGTCGCAGCGGCGGAAGGCAGCAGCGGATTCGATGAGTACTTCGACCGCCTCTGCACCGCCATGGACCGCTCGCTCCAGCACACCCCGGAACTGCTCGACGTGCTCCGGAGCGCCGGCGTGGTCGACAGCGGAGGCGCCGGCCTGCTCCAGATCGTGGAAGGCATGCGCGCCGGCCTGCACGGGAAAGACGCCGCCCTGCCCGAAACGGCTGGGACGCCCGCCCCGCAGCAAGTCGACCTCTCGGCTTTCACCGAGGACAGCGTACTGGAATTCGGCTATTGCACCGAATTCCTGCTACGGCTCCAGCGCAGCAAAGTCGACCTCGACCATTTCGACGAAAGCGTGCTTTCGGACTGGCTGGGCGCGCACGGCGATTCGCTGGTGTTCTTCCGCGACGGCAGCATCATCAAGGTCCACGTCCATACGCCCGCACCGGGTGAGATCCTCAATCATTGCCAGCAATACGGAGAGTTCCTGACCGTCAAGATCGAGAACATGACCCTGCAGCACCATGAGAACCGCATGGACGAGCGCTATCACACGAAGGGCAAGGCCCTGGGTGTGGTGGCCGTGGCGGTCGGAAAGCCCCTGAAAGAAGCCTTCCGCGACATGGGCGCCGATGAAGTGATCGAAGGCGGACAGACCATGAACCCGCCGGTGCAGGCATTTCTCGACGCATTCGGCCGGATCGGCGCGGAAAACATCCTCGTCCTGCCCAACAACAGCAACATTCTGCTGACCGCCCGGCAGGCCGCCGTCCTGTATGAAAAGGCGCACATCGAGGTGCTCCCGACCCGAAATCTCGGCGAAGGCTATTTCGCCCTCGCTTCGCTCGACACATCCCTCCCGCTCGACGAGATCGTCACCGAACTCGGCGAAGCGATGGAAGGCACCGTCACCGGCCTGGTTTCGCGCGCCATCCGCGACAGCGAAGCCGGACAGGCCGGCGATTATCTGGGCTTCAGCGACAAGGACATCCTTTGCGGATCGCCCGACCGGCAGCAGGCCCTGCTGGACCTGGCCACCCTCCTCGACGCCGGCAGCCACGACATCGCCCTGCTGCTGACAGGGGCCGACGTTCCGGCCGCAGAGGCCGCTGATTCGCTCGAACGCCTTTCCGCCGCCTGGCCCCGCACCGAATACACCCGCATTGAAGGCGGACAACCTGTTTACGATTATATTTTACTGCTATGTTGACCCTTTATACTGACACCGATACCGACATCACCCCGGCTGTCGCAGCGCATTACGGCTACAAGCTCATCAGCATGCCCTACAGCGTGGACGCCAAGACCATCTACCCTTATGTGGACTTCGACGAGTTCGACGCCCGCGCCTTCTACGACATGCTCCGCGGCGGGACGCTTCCGACCACGAGCGCCATCTCCAAGGAGCGCTACATCGCGTATTTCGAACCTGAGTTCGCTGCGGGCAACGACATTCTCTACGTCCACTTCTCCCGGGCCATGACCGTTACCTTCGACGCCATGGACCAGGCGGTAGCCGAACTGCGGGCGAAGTATCCCGACCGCCGTTTCGCCGAGATCGACACCAAGGGCATCACCACCGTCAGCTACGCTGTCGTACGCGCCGTGGGCGACCTGCACCTGGCCGGCCGGACCCTCGACGAACTGCTCGACTGGGCACGCACGGAAGTCGACCATTACGCCATGTACTTCTTCGCCGACGACCTCAAATTCTTCCGCCGCAGCGGCCGCGTGAGCGGCCTGGCCGCCACGATGGGCACCCTGATCGGCATCCGCCCGATCATCTATATGTCGCCCGAGGGCAAGATGGTCTCGTGCGGCAAGACCAAGGGCCGCGTCAAGGCCATGGAACTACTGGTCGACCGCGTCGCGGAACTGGGCGACGACATCAAGAACCATCGTTTCTACATCGGCCACACCGACGCGCCGGAGCTGGCAGAGGAAGTGGGCCGGATGATGAAGGCGCGCTTCGGGGACGACCTGGCCATCGAATATGTGGTGACCAATCCCACCGCCGGCAGCCATTCCGGCCCCAACGGCGTCGGCGTCTGTTTCCACGCCATCCACCGCTAACCTTCAAACCGGGCGTATAACTGTCATTCTGAGCGAAGCGAAGCATCTATGATCGAAATAAAAGAGGCACTCTCCCGCCGCCAACAACGCGAATTCCTGGAATTCCCGCTCCGGCTCTACAAAGGCAATCCGCTTTTCATCCCGCCTTTGTACGCCGACGAGCGGAAGATGTTCAAGCCGGGGTTCGTCTATTCGGACTGCTGCGACTGGATCTGCCTGAACGCATACAAGGACGGCCGGATGGCCGGTCGCATCCAGGGCATCATCCAGAAGGCCGCCAACGCGAAGAATGGTGAGCGGCGCGCCCGCTTCAGCCACTTCGACGTCATCGACGATCCGGCCGTATCGAAAGCCCTCTTCGAGGCGGTCGAGCACTGGGCGCTGGAGAAGGGCATGGACACCCTCTGCGGACCGCTGGCGTTCTCCGACCTGGAGCGCGAAGGCCTGCTGGTCGAAGGCTTCGACCAGCCCCAGACTTTTGAAGAGCAGTACAATGCTGACTATTATCAGCATCACATCGAGCAGCTGGGCTTCTCCAAGGAGGTCGACTGGCTCGAGTTCCGGATCTACGCCCCCGAAAACGACGAGGAAGACCTCGACAAGCTTACGGACTTCATCTTCCGCCGCTACAAGCTGCATTTCGGAGAATCGAAGGGCACGAAAGATTTCATGAGGCGCTACAAGGACGGCATCTTCGAACTGCTCGACAAGTCGTACGAAGGCCTCTACGGCACTGTTCCTTTCACCGACGGCATGAAGAAGCTGATGGTCGACAATTTCCGGCTGGTCATCGACCCGAAATACACCGCCGTCATCCTCGATGAAAACGAACGGATGGTCTGCTTCGGCTTCGCCATTCCGTCCCTCGCCTCCGCGCTTTCGGGCACGAGCGGGCGCTACACGCCGCGGGTCCTCCGGCGGCTGCTGCGCAACATCCGCCATCCGAAGGTCATCGACCTGTGCCTGATCGGCGTGGATCCCGAATACCTGAACCGGGGCGTATCGGCCGCCTTCGCATCGGCCATCCTGCATATGCTCCGCGACACGGACGTGGAATACGCCGAAACCAACCTCAACCTCGAAGACAACTACGCCATCCTGAATCTGTGGCGCCGCTTCAACGCCGTTCAGGCCAAGCGCCGCCGCGCCTATGTGAAGAAACTCGTATGATCAAGATCCTCATCGACTGTTTCGGCGGCGACCACTCGCCCCAGGCGCCCGTGGAAGGCGCCCTCGCCGCCCTGGCGAAGAACCCCGACCTGTACCTGATCCTGACCGGAGACGAAAGCCTTCTCCAGACCGAACTCGCCGGCAAGACATACGACAGTTCCCGGCTGGAGATTGTCCATGCGCCGGAAGTGATCGGTTGTGATGAAAAACCGACCGACGTCATCCGGCTGAAGCGGAACAGCTCGATGATGAAAGCCATCATCCTGCTGCGTGACCGCGACGACATCGCCGCCCTGGTCTCCACCGGCTCGACCGGCGCCCTGGTGACAGGCGCGCTCGTGCGGCTGGGTCGCATCCCGGGCGTTATCCGCCCTGCCTTCTGCCCGCTGCTGCCCACCATGGACGGCGGCATCGTCGGCATCTGCGACAGCGGCGCCAACCCCGAGGCCACGGCCGTCCATCTGCGCCAGTTCGCCATCATGGCCAGCCTCTATCTGGAGAATGTCTATGGTGTGAAGCAGCCCCGCACCGCCCTGCTCAACGTGGGCCGGGAGCCGGAAAAGGGCGACGACATCCGGCGGGAAGCCTACCGCTTGCTGCAGGAAACCCCTTCCGTCCATTTCGTGGGCAACATGGAAAGCCGGGACCTGCTGTCAGGCGCCTATGACCTCGTGGTGGCCGACGGCTTCTCAGGCAATGTGCTGGTAAAAACCACCGAGGGCACCGCCATCGAACTGCTCAAGAAACTGAAGAAAGACATCTATTCCCGTACGCTCTACAAGCTGGGAGCGCTGCTGATGAAGAAGATGTTCCTGGAAGAAAAAGAATTCATGAACTACCAGAACTATGGCGGCAGCGTCCTGCTGGGCACCGATAAAGTCGTGGTCAAAGGCCACGGCAGCAGCAAGGCCGTCGCCGTGGAGAAATGCATCGAACAAGCCTTCCGCATGGAGACCAGCCGCCTGTCGGCCAAGATCGAAGCGGAAATCGCCCGATACGAACATTACGAAGATTCATAAAAAACGAAAATTCATAAAACCGCCCATCCGGGCTTGACCCGGAATCTATACCGCCATGTTTGATAAAGTACAGGCCATCCTGGCCAAACAGCTCCGGAAAGATCCGGCCATCATCACCCGCGAATCGAAGATCAAGCGCGACCTGGGTGCCGACTCCATCGACATCCTGCAGTTGCTCATGCGCGTGGAAGATCAATACGGTATCGTCATCCCCGACAGGGCCCTGGCCAACTTCGAGACGGTGGGCGATGTCGTGGACTTCCTCGAAAAACAGGAAGCTGAAGGCTAGCCCGGCGTCATGCCGGGCCAGGCCCGGAATCTCAATACGTAAACAGGTATTCGGTGGAGATGCCGCCGAATTCTTCAAGCACCATCCGCACGGGAAGGTCCTTCTTGTATTCCATGATGATTCTGGAATAGCCGCGGGGCGCCGCCTTGCGGGCTTTCATCTCGACGGTCTTGACCCCGTTCTTCTCAGAAACGGTCAGATCGGCGTCGTTGTCCCTGGCGGCCGTCTCACAGTTGCCCGTGATGCAGTTGAGCAGGGTGTTGCGGAGGTTGCGGAAACGTGCGTTCGTGCTCGTATCGATGGACAACTGCTGCCCCTGAGAATTGGTGCGGAGCATCGGCCCGGAAATCACCAGATACTCCCCTGCGGGCTGGGTATAGGTCATGGTCAGCTGGTCGGGAGCCAGGAAAGAGATCACACCTTCGGAACGGATGACTTTGCCGGAAGCCTGGATGGTTCTGGCCTGGGTAAAACGGCAGTCCAACTGCTGGGCGCCGGCCAGCCAGGTGCAGCAGGTCAGCACAAAAAGTAACAAGTATTTTCTCATATTCAATTCTTTTCGCGTTAAAAGTTGCGCAAAGATAGCGTAATAATTCCTGATTATTCCTAAATTTGTGCCAAACGACCCAGAAATGTCACAAATCGAACCCTATTGGAATACCGCGCAAGACCTTGCCCAACTCCAGTTCAGCATCAGGAGAGTGGACCGGCATGGTTTTTTTGATGTCTCCGATATTCCCCAGACCACCCTTCCTTTTCATGCTTTCGCTTACCTGACCGAAGGTGAAATGCTGTTGGAAGTCGAAGGCACGACCGGTCTCTGCCAGGCAGGCCAGATCCTGCTGTTGCCCGCGCGGACGCCCTTCCGCGTCCTGTATTTCAAAGGAAACGCCGGTTTCGAATGCGGCTTCTCGCTGCGCATGCTGAAAGATCCGTCCCATCCCTGCCTGCACAGCCCGCATCCGATGCTGCAGACCCTGTCCAGGGAGGAGGCCCATTTCACGACGCTGCTGCTGGAAAAACTGATGACGGCCTTCCACCAGGATAACAGGCCCCTGGTCGCCAGTGCGCTTGATCTTTTCCTGTGCAGCATCAACACACCGTCCGGCCATCCGGGCAACCCCCTCGTAAATCGTTTTCTGGAACTCGTTTTCGACCGCAGCCGCAAGCCCGGGAAAGTAACGGCCTATGCCGACGAACTCTGCATCACGCCGAACTACCTCAACCGGCTGGTCCGCAACCAGACCGGCCATTCCGCCATGGACTGGATCGAAATCTCGCGCCTGAACCTGGCCAAGCTGCTGCTGCATCAGAACCAGCTGCAGATTTCCGAGATAGCGGCCGCCGTCGGCATCGACGACCAGTCCTACTTCACGCGCTTTTTCAAGAAGAGCGAGGGATGTACGCCGTCGCAGTATCGCGACAAAGCCCTGCAGGGCAACGAAAAAGTCCGCTAGGCAAAGCGCATCTCCACGCAGAACGAAGAACGGTCGCCCACGCGGCCTTCCACCATCCATCCGCCTTCGGCCGGAGCCCGGAAGATTTCGACCGTGTCGCCCGGACAGACCTCCTTGTTGAAATTGATGCGAAGGGAACGTACGCGCTGCGTCGTCACCTGTCCGTAATCGAGGCAGTCCATGGCCCAGACCACATAGCGTGCGTTGTTGGCATGCCCCACGAAATCCACGTCCGAATAGGCCACGCGGTGCTCAGCCATCTGCTCGAGCTGGTCGCCGGGCATCGTCACCTTGCCGCAAGGCGCCTCGATGGCATGCTCATGGAGCTCCGTATCGAGCGGCAGCTTGTCCTCCAGGTGCTCGCGGCGAAGAAGCCGGCGCGTGTTCATATCGAGGATCAGCCAGGAAGAAGTTGCCAGGACCGCCGGCTGCCCGTCAGCGCCCAGCATCCGGAAATCGCGCACATAGAAAGGTCCGTCGAAACCCTTGTGCCAGGTCTGGAGTTCCACCATGTCCTTCCAGCGCGGCATGTTCAGGAATTCGATGTGCATGCGGGAGAGAATCCAGGCCGTGCCATAGCGCTGAAGCTCGTCGAAGCCGAAACCCAGGGAATCGGCCGAGATATTGGCAATTTCCTGGGCCAGGTCCATGAAGGCACCGGGTTTCAGATAGTGGGCCACATCGGTATCGTAGCAGGGCACGGGGAAGCGCCGGACAGTCATTTTATCGGAGGCAGGCATGGGTTCCGTCATTTTTTTCTCAAAATTAACGATTGTTTCACTATTTTTGCACGTTGCGCATGAATATTTCGCCACCAGGCGGATTTTACACCATGAGACGACTCGCCACGATTCTTTTGCTGCTGCTGTCAGCCGGCCTGCAGGCCCAGTCTTTTTCCTTTGGAAACGAGACGCTGACCTATTCCATCCGACACAACCTGTTCCCGGGCAACATCGGCACGATGACCTACCAGACCGTTGACGCCGGCGCCAACTGGCAGGTTGACGCCACGCTCAACGCTTCCGTTGGCGGTTTTTATACGCTCGACTGCAGCTACGGCTCCGTCTTCCGGAAAGACGCGGCGCTGACACCTGTCTCGGCCACCCGCAGCCAGACCGAAAAGAAGTACTGGGCCAAGGGCCTCTATGAATGGCTGGCACCCGGCGAGGTGCACATGGACATCACCAAAAGTTCCCGCCCGCACCGCGACGAGGTCCTGTCCTGGGAAGGGACGGTGCGCGACCTGCTCGGCATGATCTGGTGGCTCCGCACCCTCGATTACGACAAGGCGTCGCTCGAGACCGGTCCGAACGCCCTGCTGATCGACCACGACGCGCTACCGGTGACGATTGCCTCCTACAAGAAAAAGAATATCAAGCATAAAGGACAGTCCGTCCCCGTCATCGAAGTCACCCTCTCCCAGGAAGGCAAGGAAGCCCTGCACCTTACCCTCTCCGACGATGAGATCCGCCAGCCCCTGCGCTTCTCCATCGGCCTGCCGTTCGGGACGATCAAAGGCACTCTCAAATAAACAAATAAAACCATGCATCTCTCCCCTATCGCTCGTATCCCCTTCCTCCTCCGCGCCCAGAAGCTGGAGCGGGAGGCGCTGCAGGCGGATGTGCAACAGCGCAAGGTGCTGGCGTGGCTGCTGCGGACGGCACAGGGCACAGCATATGGAAAGGCGCACGGCTTTGCCGGGATCCGCGAATATGACGCGTTCGCCCGGCAGGTACCGGTCAACAGCTATGAGAACCTGCGAGATGACATCGACCGCATGCGCCACGGAGAGAAGGACCTGCTCTGGCCCGGCCGGATCCGCTGGTTCGCCAAGTCATCCGGCACGACCGGCGACAAATCGAAATTCATCCCGGTCAGCCCGGCAGGACTGCACGACACCCACTACCGCGGCGGCTTCGACACGGTGGCTTTCTACCTGAAGAACCATCCGGAAAGCCGGTTTTTCGACGGCAAGGGCCTCATCCTGGGCGGCAGCCATGCGCCCAACTACAATGAGAAGCACAGCCTGGTGGGCGACCTGAGCGCCATCCTGATCGAGAACATCAACCCGGTCGCCAACCTGTTCCGCGTGCCGGCCAAAGAGACAGCCCTGCTCGCCGACTTCGAAATCAAACGCGACCGGATTGCCCGGGAGACCCTGCACCAGAACGTCACCAGTCTCAGCGGTGTCCCTTCCTGGATGCTTTCGGTGCTGCACCGGGTGCTCGAACTGTCCGGCAAAGACAAGATCGACGAAGTGTGGCCCAACCTGGAAGTCTTCATGCACGGCGGCGTGGCTTTCACCCCCTACCGCAAGCAATACGAACACATCATCACCCTTCCGGGCATGCACTATATGGAAACCTACAATGCCAGTGAAGGTTTCTTCGGCATTCAGGACGACCCGGCGGACCCGTCCCTGCGCCTGATGGTGGACTACGGTGTGTTCTATGAATTTATCCCTCTCGACGAGCTGGACAGCGCGCATCCGCAGGCCGTCCCCGTCTGGGGCGTGGAGACCGGCCGCAACTATGCCATGGTGATCTCCACCAGCGGCGGCCTCTGGCGCTACCTGATCGGCGACACGGTGCGCTTCACGTCCACCCGGCCGTACAAGTTCGTCATCACGGGCCGGACGAAGCACTTCATCAATGCTTTCGGCGAGGAACTCATCGTCGACAATGCCGAACAAGGCCTGGCCTGGGCCTGCCAGGAAACCGGTGCGATGGTGCTGGAGTACACGGCGGCCCCCGTTTTCATGGATGACGAAGCCCGCTGCCGCCACCAGTGGCTCATCGAGTTCTCGCGCCCGCCCGCCGACCTGGCGCAGTTCGCCACCCTGCTCGACCGCAGGCTGCAGGAAGTCAACAGCGACTATGAAGCCAAGCGCTTCAAGGACATTACGCTCCAGCAACTCGAACTGGTACAGGCCCGTCCCGGACTTTTCCACGACTGGATGAAACAGCGCGGCAAACTCGGAGGGCAGCACAAGGTTCCGCGGCTGAGCAACAACCGCGACTACATCGACCCGCTGCTGAAACTCAACGGCGAGACTACAGGTATTTGACGAAACCCCGGATCATCAGGAAGACGCCGAACGCGACCAGACAGATGCCGATTGCCTGGTTCAGGATGCGCAGGCGCCGGGGATTGAAGAAGCGCTGAAGGAAGGTGGCCGCCTTGGCCTTGAGCAAGTCGCAGCAATAACTGGTTCCCAGCGTAATGGCAAAGAAGAGCAGGATATGGGGCTTGTTCCCATCCAGATTGCTGGCCGTTACGGCCACGGCACTCAACCAGAACAACAACACGAAGGGATTCAGGCAATTGAGGAGGAAGCCCTTGCCGAAGAACACAAACCAGCTCGGTGCCTTTTCGGGCATGGGGGCCTCCTCACCGGCCTTCGACATGGCCTCCATGCGGGCCTGCATATGTGTGTAGGCATCTTTCCCGCCCCGCCGGTAAAAGGTGTACAACCCGAACAGGATCAGGATGATGCCGGCACCCAGGCTGAACAGAAACATCTCCCGTTCGTTCTCGACCACCAGCTGGATGGAAGTCAGCACACAAAGCGAAACAAAGATCAAGTCGCAGAACATGACCCCCAGGGCCAGCCACGCAGCAGACCGGAAGCCCCGGTCGATGCTTGTTTGCAACAGGGTGAAGAACGCCGGTCCAAATCCGAAAACCAGCGAAAGTGTCAGGCCGAAGACGACCGCGTCAAAAAATAGCTTGCCCATTGTTTTATCTTGCAAAAATAGCTATTTCTGACGAAGATTGTTTACATTTGCACCCGAACCTTATTCTAATCGGCCCTTTCGTACCCATGCCCGTCAACGAAACCGTCACCCTCGACCTGGACGCCATCGTCAAACAGCGCTTCGGCGACAAGAAGATTCCCAAGCCGGTCCTGAACTGGCTCAAGAAATTCATCCATCAAGACCACCTGAACGGCTACCTGAAGCAGGGATGGCTGGGCGTGGAGTTTGCGGAGCAGGCGCTGGTCTATTACGACATCCATCTCACCGTGAAAGGGCTGGAGAACATCCCGAAGGATGGACGTTACACCTTCGCCAGCAACCATCCGCTGGGCGGCATCGACGCCCTGAGCGTAATCGGGCAGGTAGGCCGCAAGTTCGACGGCCGGATCGTCATTCCGGCCAACGACCTGCTCATGGCCATCAAGCCCATTGCCGAATACACCGTACCCGTCAACAAGCTCGGTGGCCAGAGCGCCGACCTGGTCCGAATGATCAACGAGGCCTTCGACTCCGACCGCCAGGTCATCATTTTCCCGGCCGGGCTCTGCTCCCGCAAGATCGACGGGGTGGTGCAGGATCTCCCCTGGAAAAAAACCTTCATCACCAAGAGCCGGCATGCACACCGCGATATCGTGCCGGTCTGGTTCAGCGGCGAAAACTCCAGGCGCTTCTACTGCATCGACAAGCTGCGCAACTTATTGAAACTGAAATTGAACATTGCCATGCTCACACTTCCCGACGAGCTGTACAAGACCCAGCACAAGTCCTATACCCTGGTGTTCGGCAAGCCCATCCCCTGGCAGACCTTCACCAAAGACAAAACCGACCTTGAATGGGCGGCCTGGGTGCGGGAGAAAGTCTATGAGCTGAAAAACACGGAAATGCATGAAAACTAAACCCCTTGTCGAACCCGTCGACAAAGAGCTTCTGAAACAGGAACTCAATGAAAAATGCTTCCTGCGCGACACCAATCATGCGGGCAACAAACTCTATATCATCGACAACCAGACCGCGCCCAACGTCATGCGCGAAATCGGCCGCCTGCGGGAAATCGCTTTCCGCAACGGCGGCGGCGGCACCGGCAAGGAAGTCGACCTCGACGCCTTCGACCTGGACCCGGCCTTCAAGTACAAACAGCTCGTCCTCTGGGATCCGGAAGCCGAGTGCATCATCGGCGGCTACCGCTACGTGCTGGGCGACGACGTGATGTACGACCGCTTCGGACAGCCCATCATGCCTTCCTCCCACCTGTTCCGCTTCACGCAGCGTTACCTCCGGAACGGTTTCCTGCGCACCATCGAGCTCAGCCGCTCCTTCATCCGTCCGGAGTATCAGAGCTCCGAACATGGCATGAAGAGCCTCTACGCCCTCGACAATCTGTTCGACGGTCTGGGCGGCCTGATCGTGCTCTACAAGGGACGGATGGAATACTTCTTCGGGAAGATGACGATCTACCCGTCGTTCCCTGAAAAAGGGCTGGCCATGCTGCTCTACTTCCTGCGCAAGCATTTCGGCTCCTGGGGAACCGGACTGCAGGAGCGTCTGGACCGCATGGTCATCCCCAAGAACCCTGTCAAGATCAAGACCTCACGCGACTTCGGCAAGATCTTGACCGAAGACGACTTCGCAGCCGACTACAAGATCCTCAAGCGGGAAATCCAGCAGATGGGTGTCAACATCCCTCCGCTGGTCAATACGTACATGAACATGTCGCCGACGATGAAGTCGTTCGGCGCTGGCATCAACGACGAATTCGGTGATGTCATTGAGGCGGGCATCCTCATCAAGTTCGACGAGATGCACCCCGACAAGGTGCGGCGCCACCTCAATTTCCCTGCCTTGAGCCGCTACAGGATGCGGCATCTGCGCAACAAATAGCCGCAGACATCCGCCTCAACGGCGACGCCAGGGAAAGATGGATTTCTTTGCATGACGGGCGGACCTGAGTTCCGCCCGCTTTTTCGTAATCATCTCGTAGATCGCTCCCCAGTCATCGGGGATGCCACCCAAGTTGCGGTCGTCGATATAGACATCGGCGATTACTTTGGCGGACGGGTACTTGAACAGCGCGTCATCAGGCTGGTTGCTGTTGACCGCATAGAAATCGAGTCCGCGTTCATGGCAGAACGCCACGGCGTCCTCCAACAGCTTGCCTTCCCGGGAGGTCCAAAGGATCAGCCGGTTGCCTTCCTGCTGCAACTGCTTCAGGCACTGGATGGCAAAGGGCTTCTCCTTCCCGATCTCCGGATATCTGTGTTCGACGATCGTGCCGTCAAAATCTACTGCAATGGTCATTTGCCAAAGAGACGTTTCCAGAAGGGTTTCTTGCCTTCTTCTTCGTAGGCATTGTAATTGTTGCCATATCCATAACCGTAGCCGTAACCATAGGAACCGAAGCCCCAGCCGTGGCGGCGCTTGATCTCGGGGCCGTTGAAGACGATGGCCATGTTGGTCAGGTGACGGTTCTCGTTGAGTTCGTCGAGCTGCGGGAGGATACGGCGGTCGAGCTGGCCGCTGCGCAGGACGAAGATGTTGCAGTCGACCACCCGGTTGACGATCAACGGCTCGGACAGCATCTGCACCGGTACGCCGTCGATCAGGATGTAGTCGTACAGGCCGCGCAGCTGTTTGATCAGTTCATCGAAACGCGGGCGGCTCAGCAGTTCGCCAGGGTTGGGCGGCGTGGAACCGGCCGGAATGAAGTCGATGCCTGGCTTCACGTCCTTGTGGAGGATATCCTCGAGCTGCAGATCGAGATCGTAGAGGTAGTTCGACAGGCCTGTCGTCTTGTGCTTCAGTTCCAGTTCTCCGGAGAGCGAGCGCTTGCGCATGTCCGTATCCACGAGGACCACCCGCTTCTTGGCGTCTGCCAGGCAGGATGCCATGTTCGCCACGATGAAGGTCTTGCCCGAATGCGACGAGTACGACGTACTGCCGATGACCATCGGCAACACGCAGTCGGGATCGAGGAAAGCCAGGTTGGTGCACATCATGCGCATGGCCTCCGTGAAGATGCTGCGGGAACCGGGGTCGTACACAAACGGAGAAGGCTCCTTGCTGCCCTTGAGGCGATACTTGTCCCTCCAGATAAAGCGGCGCATGTCGCGGTTGAACGGAATCTCGGCCAGGAACGGCACATCGATGTTCTCCTCGATCTCCTTGCGCGTCCGGATTTTCGTGTCGAGGAAGAGGCGGGCGATGAGGATCACGATCGGGACCAGAAGGCCCACCAGGACGGACAGGATGACGACCTTCATCTTGTTGGGATACGAAGGAGAATACCAGGCCACGGCCGGGTCGATGGCGCGGATGTTATCGTCGGCCATCGCCTGCGAGAGGGCATTCTCCTCGCGCTTGTTGAGCAGGAAAATATAGAGGGCCTCCTTGATGGACTGCTGGCGCTCGATCTCCATCATCTCGCGTGCCTTGCCCGGCATCGCCGCATACTTACGGACGGAAGCCTCTTCCCGGCGGGTAAGGTCATTCCGCTTGAGTTCCAAACTGTTCTGGAGGTTCTGGATGAGGCCCAGCACATTGTTCCGCTGCAGAACCATCGAATTCTCGATCTTATTGACCGCCGGGCTCTCCACGCTACTGGCGGCAATAAGCTCGTCGCGGCGCATCACCAGCTCGTTGTACTGGTTGATGGCGACTTCCAGATTCGGGTCATCCAAACCCGTATTGGCCGGAATCATCTGCAGCGCATTCCCTGCTGAGAGAATATAATCCCGGAGATGGGAGGCCAGGGATATCCGGGTCTCGATCTCAATTATCTCGTTGCTGAAAGTACGGCTCTCCGTGAGGTAGTTCATAGCCGCTTCATCCACATCCATCAACTGGTTGGAACGCTGGAAACGGGCCAAATTCCCCTCGACACCGCCCAGCTCTTCCTCGATGATCATCAGGCGTTCTTCAATGAACTTGGCCGTATTGACCGCCACTTTGTTTTTCTCCCGAATGGCGCCCTCATTATATTTGATGACCAGGGTATTCAGGATATCCGCCAGGCGTTGTGCATTGCCGTCGCGCATCACCAGGGTCAAGATGCCATCTTCGTGCGTAACCGTGAGCTGATTGACGAAACGGCTGACCACGACCGGCATGTTGCCGCGCTTGACGCGGATGGGGATATTGTAATACTCCGGAATGTATCGTTCCGTCGGTACGAAAACGATCTTTCCGGTTCCGACACGGACGGTATCCCCAAAGGCCGCCACTTCCATACCTTCCGCTCCCTTGTCAATCCGAAGGATCTCCCCTTCCAGCGGGGTCACCGAAATGTCAAACAGGCCGGGATCGTCCACCTCGCGGGAGAATTTCGCGATGAAAGGGCAGTGGGAGGTATAGCGCTCCACGTCCCGGAACTTGATGTGCTCAGTATAACTGACGTCGATGCCCAGTTCCTTGACGACCTCCGTCATCAGGGTCCACGATTTGAGCTGGAGCTCTTCGTAGCTCACGGATACGGCATTGATCATGTTGTCGTAGGCATCCAGTCGGGCGGAACGGGTCACGCCCTGGCTGGGGTCCTTCAGGACGGCCGTAATCTTGTTGGTATAGACCAAGGGCCGCCGGGCATATAGCATATAGCCGATACCCAAGGCCAGGATCATGCAGATCACAAACCATATCCAATTGGAGAGCAGATAGTAGAAGATATCTACCAGATTGATCTGCTCGTTCCGCGTTACTTTCTTGTTGGTATTGTTTTTCATAGCTTATCGGGATGTCCAAAGGAGCATATAGGCAAGGGCTGACAGGGCCGACACGGTCGGGCTGAAGACCTTCAGGAACAGGTCTCCGCCGTTGGAGAGCTTGACGCCGCGCGGTTTCACATAGACCAGGTCGTTCTGCTGGAGCCAGAAGGCCGGGGAGTCATAGAGCGATTTGGACTGGAGGTTGACCGTATAGGCCGTACGCTGGCCGTCCTCGGTGCGCACCACCATCACATCGGGAATCTTGGAGGACTGATTCGTGCCGCCCGTATAGGAGATGACCTCTAAGATGTTGATGCTGCTTCCCTTGACTTCCAGCACACGCTGTCCCGTTTCACCCAGCACGGTGACGGTGAAATTCTCCAGTTCCACCTTGACCACCGGCTCCTTGATATAGCCCCGGCGGATAATCTCACCGGCGATCAGCTGTTTCGTTTCATTGATGGTTTTTCCTTCTACATGGAGAAGGCCCAGCACCGGGAAATCAATGTTGCCGTCCGCGTCCACGCCATAGGTCGTCCCCAGCAGCGAGGTACCGGTCGTCTCCTTGATACGCTGGAGGAGGATCGTGTTGAACGGCGCGGCCAGTTCGGGCTCGTCGGCGAATACCTGGATGCTGAGCCGGTCCCCAACTTTCAAGCGGAGCTCGGGGGCGGGTCGGGCCTCCATGGGCGCATTGTATTCCAGGTCCCGCAGATAACCGAGTTGTGCGGGCGTTGTGCAGGAAAGTGGCAGGATGCACAATACTGCCAGAATCCACCATTTACATCTTGTTTTCATATATCTTGATAATTTTGTCGATCATTTCTCGTGCAGTAAACAGGGTCTCGAAGCGCTCCATGGCGCCGGCAGAGAACTGGAGATAGATATCAGGGTCATCGCAGATCTGCGCAATGGCCGCTGCAAGGCCTTGATAGTCGTGCGGACGCACGTTGAGACCGGACATGCCGTTTTCGTTGACCCACGACACGCCGGAATGGGGAATCAGCGTCGCCACGATCGGCTTGCCGCACGACATGGCTTCGATCTGCACCACGCCGAAGGCTTCGGTGCGCCGGTCCGAACTCAGGACAAACACGTCACAGGCGCCGAACCAGTTCGGCACGTCCCAGGTTTCCAGATAGCCCAGCAGGCGGACCTTTTCTTGCAGGCCGTTCTCGTCGATTTGCTGCTGCAACGCATCTTTCAGCGGCCCATATCCGCCGATCAGCACCCGGTAGTCGTCGCTGAGATACTTCGCTGCCTCCACCAGGGTCGCGAAATCCTTATAGGGCACCAGGCGGCCCAGGGCGAAGACCAGTTTTTTTCCGGGCATCGATGCGCGGATTTCTTCGACCGCGCGATAGTCATAGACGACCGGGACGATGCCGATGGGCACGCATACGACTTTGCGCTGGGCGCGCTGCAGGTCGCGGGACTCGCGCAGATACACCGGCGAGGTGCCGATGATCCGTTCGGCGCGATGGATCAGCCAGGCCTGCAGCGGCTGGTAGAAGAACAGCAGCATCTTCTGGCTGAGGATGTCGCTGTGCCAGTGCAGGATCACCCGGCCTTTGTAGCCGCTCAGGAAAAGCGCGAGCGCCGCCATCGGGTCGGGATGGTGGACATGGATGATGTCATATTCGGCAGCATGCTTCCGCAACCAGCTTACCATTGGCTTCGAAAGCATCGTCTTGGCCTTTTTGGAGCTGGCGGGCACACAGATCACGCGGTTTTCCGGGCCGAATTCGATGACACGCCCCGTCTCCGTCTCCCGGCAGAATGTCTGATGCTCGGGGTCCACGGGATCCGTCTTCATATAGGCGCACAGCATGTCACAGGGGATGCCGCGCTCGGCGAGACCCCAGGTCAGATCCCACATGACCTTCTCCACACCGCCCCGGATCGGATAGAATTTACCGAGTTGCAAGATTTTCATAGAGTCGGATATAATGCTGGTAACAGTCTTCTTTCCGGAAATGGGCCAAAGCCCAGGCACGGCAGCGGGCTGCCGTCGCGGCCCGGTCGGCTGCGGCGAGTTCCCGCACCCGCGCAAGCATGTCGTCCACGTCGCCTTGTTCCACCACGAAACCGGTTCCGTCGGTCACCGATTCCACGCTGCCGCCGGTCCGGTAGGTCACCACGGGCGTGCCGCAGGCGATGGCTTCTAGGTTGACCGTCGGATAGTTGTCCTGCCAGGTCGGGTTCACGAACACCGTCGAGCGGGCATAGAGCGACGCCAGGCGGCCGATATTCTCGGTCCGCTCGATCAGCTGCACGCCGGCCGGAAGGTTCCGGCGCTGCTCCTTGGTGGTCCGTCCCACCAGCACGAGCTTCTCGTCGGGCCGGAGCAGGGCGGCCATTTTCATCAGGTCGCTCCAGCCTTTCTCTTCGAGCCAGATGCTGGCCACGCCCAGGATCTGCGTTCCTTCGGGAGCAGCCTCGCCTTCCGCCGCTTCGGGCCGGAAAGTCTCCAGGTCGATGCCGTTGTGAATCACCTGATAATGCTTGTCGGCCAGGATGGACGAAGCCATCTCCTGCCGGATCCAGTCGGAAACGGGCACGATGGTCAGGTTCTTCAGCGCACCGAAAGCCTGCTGCTTGTCGCGCAGGTTGCGTGCGGAACGGTCAAAGAGCCAGCTGGTCGGAAAAGCATGCTTCTGCGGGCAATGGCCGCAGCCTGCCTGCCACTTGTTGCAGTGAGCCGCCGAATAGTAATAACAATGCCCCGTGTAGAGCCAGCAGTCGTGAATGGTCCAGACCACCGGCTTTCCACTCTCCTGCAGATACTTGAACAGCAGCGGATAGTTCAGGAAATAGCCGTGTATGTTGTGGATGTGGATCACGTCGGGATCGATGGCCCGGATGCGTTCGATGAACTGCCGGGTGCCCCGCTTCGACGCCAGTCCATGCGCATCGAAAAGCCGTGTGGCCGCTGCATGGAACGCCAGGTCGAGCTTATCCCCCACCGGCACCAGCTGCGAGCTGTGCTGCGGCATGCCGTCGCGGGCGCCGCTGTAGGCCACATAGCTCTCCCAACCGGAGGCCATGGCCAGTTCGCCGATCTCGCGCATGATGCGCCCGGTCGAGGTATTGAGCCTGACCACGGGATTGATCTGCAGCAGTTTCTTCGTCATGACAGCAATTGTTGGAAGCAGGCCTCCCACTGGGCCATAACGGCCTCCTCCGAGTAGGTCTGTGATATCTTTTTCGCCCCTTCGGACATTCGTTCGAGCAAGGCCGGGTCTTCCATGACCCGTTGCATGGCGGCCGACAGCGCAGGAATATCCCCTTCCTTGACCATCAAACCATTCTCCTCGGAACGGATGATGTCGCGCGGGCCGCAGAGGAAATCGAAGGTGACCGCCGGCAGGCCGATGGCCATGGCCTCGATCATCACCATCGGAAATCCTTCATAGTGCGAACTCATCACAAGGAAATCGCTGGCCGCGTATTCATCAAAGATATGGCCGGTCGGCTTGTTGATACGGGCCGAGTCCGCAATGCCCAGGGTCTCACATTTCTTTTTCAGCATGTCTTCCCACTCCCCTTGTCCGAAGATGTCGAGCCGCCAGCCGGCACGGAGGTCGGCAGGCAACAGGGCCCAGGCTTCCAGCAAACGGTCGAAGCCCTTTTGATAGTCCAGCCGCCCCACGGCGATTACGCGGTGGTTGCCTGTCGTATGGGTTACCGCAGGAAGCTCCAGCGCGGCATTGGGAATCACCTGCAGGTTGGGTAGCGTGCCCCAGTTCTCCGCATCTTCCCGAGTCAGGACCACGAAACGGTCGAAGCGCCGGACTAGATTTTCGTCCTGCCGCGTCCGCCACCTGTCCGCCAGACCCAGCAGCCCGGAGCGGTGGTATTGCAGGCGGAAATATTTGTTGAAGTGCAGCTCCAGCACTTTCTTGCTGCCATCCCGGATCTCAGGAATGAACGATGATTCCGAAGGAAAGAGCGACACTACGATGTCGGCTTTCTCGCGCAGCAGCAACTCCGTCAGTTTCTTTTGGTGCTGTTTCCGCCGGCGCAGGTAGCCCAGCGTCTTGGCGATGGGATTCTTCCCCTTGTCGTCCTTGTAATTGATACCCAGGTCGATCATCCGCACTTCCGGCGGAAAGTCGTAGAACGGCGGGCGTCCGTGCTGGTCGGTAGTCACAAGCAACAATTCACAGTCTCCGCGCCGAGCCCACCAGCGGAGTTTGTTGAGCAGCACGCGCTCCATCCCGCCGGGATTGTAGACATCCGCCATGCAGTAGACCAGTTTCATGGGATCATGATTTTTGAATCGCCGATCAGCACTTCCTCCATCTCGTCCGAGGCAATGCAGAAGAGCAGCGCGTCGATGTAGAAGATGTCGGTCGCCACCTTGGCCCAGATGATAAAGGTCAATGCCACCAACATCAGGGAGCATATCTGGAAATTCCGGAATTTTCGGTTCAGAGACAGATGGCAGTAGATAAAATAGCCGGAGAAGATGAGCAGGCCGATGACGCCGCAATAAAACACGAAATTGCAGTATCCGATATCCGTGCCATTAATATAGTCAGCGAATGTTCCCCGCCCGATCAGCCAGGTCCGGAAGTCTTCGGGCCATATCCACATGGTCTTCGTCAGCACATCTGTGGAATGGGTCCGGAATTGTCCCGTCTCCACCCAGTTGAAGAAGGCCTCGAAACCGAAGCGGAAGTAATCGCGGAACGCTGCGCTCTTGTTGTAGATCACAATTGTCACGAGGGCAATCACGCCGACAATAATCATGAAACGATAGAATATCTGAATCATCTTGACGGTCATGAAACCGCCCTTGCGCAATTTGACCAGCGAGAAAAACATATAGGCCAATCCCAGGGATGCGCCCACCAGCGTGGTTCGCGAGATGACGGCCCCGAAAATCATGATGATACTGAAACTGACCAGGTGGGTGATCAGGGCCGGGCGATTCGCGCGAAGCTTCTCATTAGCAGCCACCTGATGTGCCAGCAGCACCAGCACGGTGGAGAAACGGATGCCGGCCGGGTCGAGGGCGGCACCGATGCCATACAGGCGGTGTCCCCGCTTGTAGAAATCCTGTCCCTGGGCCATGAAGCTGTCCACGAAGTTCTCCATGAAGGTGAAGTTGTCGATCAGCACCGCCAGGGCGCACTGGACCACGCAGACCATGGACAGGTAGTGGGTCAGGAGCGACAGGCTCACTTCGCCATGCCCGATGCGCAGCGCCGCATAGACACCGTAAGCGCCCGTCATCCAGGTCAGGTAAGAGACGATATAGCTCGCATAGGTGTAGTCGGTGGTATTGGCGGCAAACACGCAGAACAGGCACCACACGGAAAAGATGGTGGCGATCAACGCCGAAACGATGGTATACTTCGACAGCATGAGGCCATGATTCCGGATGCTGTCGTAGGCAAAGGACGCAATGCCGAACACGGCCACGAGCATCTTGGAGTTGATGCTGTGGGGCAGGAAGGTGAAGGAGATGGGGAACAGATAGAAACTCACCACCACCAGCAATACCGCGCCTTTCATGAATCGTGCAAGCATTTAACTATACAGGATACCGTAGACCACCTTGTGGATCAAAAAATAGTAGAGCCGCACGCCCAGCCAGTTGCGCCGGGCCGCCAGGCCCTGCAGGATGCGGGTGTGCCGCGGCAGGTCCGCCCCTTCCGTGGCGTGGACGTTGGTTTCAGGAAACCAGTTGTACCAGGTTTCATAGTCTTCCTTGTCGGCGGAGATCAGCAGCGGCCGTTTCAGGTAGAGCTTGAGCTCCGTCATGGCCTGCGGCGCTTCCTGCCGGAAAGGGGATTTCGCAAAATCGTGCTCCACTTCCGCCAGGTTGGTTTCGATCTGCGCCCGCTTGGCCGGGGCGAAACTCCGACTGATGGACGCGCTGTTGCCGGCGTTCCAGCGATAGAGGGCCTTGTGCAACTGCACCACCCGCTCCGCTTGCATGAACGCGCGCAGCATGAACTGCATGTCCTCACCCAGGTCAGCCCCGTCGACGAAACGGATGTGATGCCGCTCAATCAGGTCGCGGCGGACCAGGAACAACCAGAGATTCCAGCGGGAGGCACCGCCCGTGAGCCCACGGAAAGCCTCGAGGGGCGTCGCGAAATCGGCCTGCCGCATGTAGCGCGCGTCTTTCGTCAGTCCGCGGAGCCAGTCCCAGCCCACGATGTCGACACCACCCGCCGCATCGGCTGCGGCGACAGCCTCCGCCAGCATGTCGGGCGCCAGCAGGTCGTCCGCATCGGCAAAGGCCAGGTAGTCACCCTGCGCCACGTCCAGCGCGCGGTTGCGCGCCGCCGCGGCACCGCCATTGCGTTCCTGCCGGATGAGCCGGCTGTTCACGCCGCTCTCCGCGCAGAACTGCTCCAGCAGTTCCAGCGATCCGTCCCCTCCGGCATCGTCGACAAAGACCACCTCAAATTCGCGGAAGGTCTGCTGGCGGATGCTATCCAGGGTCGCCGGAAGGGTCTTCACGGCATGATAGACCGGGATGATCAGGCTGACTTTCATAATTTTGACAGGGCAGCGATCCGCGCGATGAAGGCCGGATCCTGACTATTGAATTTCCGGGCAAACAGGGCGCCGCTGGCGATCAGCTGGTCGTAATCCGCCGCCGTCCAGTCGTAGAGCTCGTCATTGCGCCAGCCGATGCAGCGCAGGTTGCCCTTTTCTTCGGATTGCAGATCATAGAGCTTCTCCCGGAAAGGAGAATTCCAGACGAGCGTCTGCACGAAACATTCATCCGGGACAAAAGTATGGGTAAACGTCTTTTCGGCCCAGTTGCGCTGTTCGAGCAGGTAGCGGACCAGCGCATCGGTGATGCTGACCCACTGCGCGCCTTTCCGGAATTCGACGGCCCGGTTCCGCTTGATTCCCGCCAGTTCCTGCACCCGCAGGAAGATGGCACGGACGGCGCTGTAGCCGTTTCGTTTCCGACTGAAGTGGCGCGGGAATAGATGCCAGCGCTGCATGCGCCGCACCAGGTCGGGCGTCATCTCCAGATAAAGATATCCCACGAACTCCTTTCCCTGGTTCGCTTCAAAGAAGGCATGGATCGCATCCTGGCTGCGAAGCGGCAGGTCGACCCCGGAGAGCAGATGATAATAGTCGTAGGCGCCCCGGGAAGCCGCCGCTTCCAGCAGGGCGTACTCCGCCTCCACCATCGAATAATCCCCCCAGCGGATATCCACCCGCCGGTCCAGCAGGAACAATCCCGCCCGTTGGGCATGCAGCGTGGGCAACTGCGCCACCTTCCGGTCGATATGCACAAAAATGTCGTTGCGCGCATCGTCCAAGCAGCCGATCAGCGTCTGGAGAAGCCCGAACTCGGTATGGGCCAGGATCAGGTAAGCGTGTTTCATGCCGTGAATTTACGGGCCCAGAGGTATCCTTTTTCCATCAGTGCCACCCGCTCGGAAAGCGGGAAGCTGCGAGGTGTATCTTTCTGGAATTCCACATAGAGCAGCTGCTGGCAGTCGAATACCGGGTAGGCCGATCCGTTCCGCCGCAATTCCGAAACGGCGAAATACTCATCGCCGCAGAAGCTCCATCTGTATTTGTTCAAGATCTCCGCCCGGTGCGCCAGCAGATAGCGGCAAGCCGCCTCCGATAGGCTGAGCCAGTTGTCCGTCTTGACGAAAGTCTCGTTTTTCAAAAGCCGGATTCCCAGGACTTTCTGCACTTTGATCACCCCCTGCCAGGTGCGCTGGCACAGGCGGCGGCGCCAGGGCTTTCCGAACTTGTAGTGCCCCAGCGGGAAATGATAGCGCCGCAGCTTGAAATCCGCATCGGCGGCATCTTCCGGCCAGAAGCGGGCCACCGATTCTTCGGGATGCGCGTCGTAGAAGCGCAGGAGTTCGTCGACCGACCGAAGCGGCAGGTGCGTGCCCGACAGGATGTGATAGTGGCTGTAGGGGCCCTTCGCCTGGGCTGCTTCCAGCAGGGCCAGCTCGGCCTCGATCTGCGAAACGCTCCCCCAGCGCACATCCACCCGATTGTCCAGTATGAATAGACGGCCTTTTTCCACGGAAATCGCCGGCAGCTTCTGTAGCTTGGCGTCGTAGTGGAGGAAAAAGTCACTCCGCCCGTCATCCAGCAGGGAAACCAGCTGCTGCAGGACTTCAAACTCGTTGTGCGCCATGATGAGCCAGGCGTGCTTCATGCCCTATAATTCAAACTGGGATTTTTCAGGTAAAATGGCTTCCAGCGCCTGCCGAATGTCCGCGAAGCATTTCTCCGGATCGTCGTTGGCCGCACTGTCGTTCAGGCAAATCTGCGGAACGCGCTGTTCCCGGATGACGGAACAGATCTCGTCCAGATTTCCCTTCGAAATATTGTAGTGGCTCCCGCGCGAATAAGGTCTTTCCGGATGGAAACGCCCTGCCGCCTGGTTCCAGGCGCAGAGCAGCCACTGATTGACCTGTTCTCGCGTGCGGAAAGGCTGGCATGAGACTTCCATTAAGGCCGGACAAGCCGCCCAAACCTCCTCAAAAGTGGATTTCAGATGCGCGCAGGCCAGGTGTTCATACCCGCGGACGCTGAGGGTCCGGTTGATCTTGTGACACAGCCTGTTCTTCAAGGCGTTCCGGGCACCCAGTTTCCGGACATCGAACCATTTGTCCCCATTGCGGCCGATCGCATCATACAGCTGGAAATGATCGTTGACCACCACGTAATTCTTAAAACAGACAAAGCTCCAGTCGTTGTCGCCGAAATAGTCGCAAGGCGTCAGATCGGCAGGAAGGCACGGCGCGCCATCTACAAAGAAATACTCCGGTCCGACTGGTCGGATCAAAAGCATGTCGTCATCAAAGAAAACGAAATGCTCCGACAAACCCGGAATCCGGTGAAAATTCAACTCGATGGGCCGGGCATTGAACGTAGGCAGATACTGCGCCGGAATATAATCTTCATGGTTGACCAGGACCAGTTTCGGATGCTTTTCGTTGAGCCAGGCTGGTTTCTGGCCGCAGGTAACGAAATAGACCTTGTTAACCCAGGGCGCGAATTTCTCTACCGCACGGAACCAGTAGGGCAGGATGCCCATGTCACGATAACGGCAGTCGCCGTTGGCGTCCTCTTCTTCTTCCCCGGACGGCTCGATGCCCATGAATTGGTTCCAGGCAACGCGCTTGCCGGCTCGCCACTTCGGATCGGTATCATCTACCCAGGGAAGCACAAAATCAATGGTTTCCATATCAGTCTTCTTCAACGTTGATCGTTCTTTTCCGAAGCAATCCCATCGCTTCATTGAAAGCATATAAGTGCATCAGCTTCGTGACGAGATAGTAGGTCGCCGTGCAGACGACCAGGGAAACGCCCAGGGAAATCCAGTTGTTGGCAATGAAATACGAAGCCAGCAGGGATTCGGCCAGCAGGATCAGGGAGATGAACAAGTACGGAAAAACGGTTTTCAACTGATCCCACAGTCTGTAGTTCAGAATCTTCCTCGTGTAATAGGCACTGCAGTACATGTCGATCCAGCTGTTGACGATCAGGGCGCAGCAAAAGGCCTTCAACCCAAAGAACATGGAAACGAACATGATGGGAAACATGATGGCTTTCTTGATGATTTCCATGCGCAGGGCCAGGTCGGAACGACCCTTGACATAAAGAAGGATCAGGTTGTTGCGAATCATGCCGGTCGGCAGTTTACTGATACACAGCAGCTGCATCAAAGGAACGCAGGGCAGCCACTTGTCGGTCAGCAGCAGCGACACCAGCGGACGCGAGCACCCGCACAACACCAGCAGGACGGGAAATGCCAGGAAATAGAAGATCTGGAGAAACTTGTCAAATACTTCAATCAGACGCCGGTCGTCGTCCTGTACCTTGCTCAACACCGGGTAGGCCACCCGGTTGAACGTGCTGACCAACGTTTCGCTAGCCACCGTCGGGAACTGATTGCCCCGGGTGAACATGCCGACATCGCTGGCGGAGAAGCGCTTGCCGATGACCATCGGATAGATGTTGCTGTAGATGGTATTGATCAGGGAAGCGGCCATCAGTTTGTAGCTGTAGGAAAAAAGCCGCTTGAAGGATTCTTTCGAGAAGATGAGCTGCGGCATCCAACGCACAAAGGCCAACGTAAGGATCGTGACGGCCGAGGCGGATGCGACGGACTGGGCCACCAGCGCCCACGGGCCAAGCCCTTTCAGTGCGCAGATCACACCGGCCGCACCGGAAACCAGGGCCGAAATGAAAGAGATGGCGAATTTGGTCCGGAAGTCGACCCGTTTGGTGAGCAGCGTGCCCTGCACCGAGGCAACGGAACTGATGATCAGGATCAGCGAGATGACCCGCATGAGCGGCTTCAGGAGCGGCTGTTCGTAATAGGTGGCTACCAGCGGCGCGGAAAAGAACAGCAGGAAATAGAAGATGACGCTGAGCGTCATATTCGTGATATACACCGTCGAGTAGTCTTTGTCGCTGGCATCTTTCTCCCGGATCAGGGCATTCGTCAGTCCCCCATCGACAAAGATCTGGGAGAACGCGATGAAGATGGTGAGCATCCCCACCAGACCGTAGTCCGTCGGGCTCAGCAGGCGCGCCAGGATGATGCCGATGACAAAGTTCACCCCGCGCGTCAGGATCTGCTCGACGAAGCTCCAGGAGACGCCCTTGACCGTTTTCTGCTTGAGGGAATCTGTCATCGTTTGATTCGGTAAATCACCCCGAAGTTGACTCCGACGTCCATGTCCAGCACAAAACTGTGCCAGCCCTGGCCGTCATAGGGATCGTCGTAAAAGCAAAGGCCGATGTCCGCGAACAGGCCCAGGCCAGAAGGGAAATTATACTCCAGTATCGTTCCGAAATGGAAGGCGCCGACCCAGTTGGGATCGTGCACGTTATAGGTGGGACTCCAGGGATTGTCGAAATTGAACGTATACGCGCCACCCACGCCCAAATACACTTTGGGGTTGAATGGATTGAAGTTCTCCTCCAGGGAAAGGAAGGCCAGCGCATAATCGGCGAAGAGGCTGACGCTCTGGAAAGTATAGGGATGCAATTCTTCCTTGTACGTGACACAGGACGATGTCTTTTTGCCAAAGGCAGCCGACAGGCGCAGCTCATGCCCGTTCGCAATGTTATAGCCTCCGGAAAGCGCGCCGGAAGCCCCGACAGGCGTCCACCACTGCCCTTGCAACCGAAAAATGTGCGCATCGTCCCCATTGAAATACGATGCACCGCCCTGTATGGAAACATACCAGAGCCCCTTGTACTCATAGGGCGTCACCTGGGCGGAAAGGGAAGGCACGCCGCAGAGCAGGAAGACGACCGGAAGGAGGATTTTGCGTAAGACTTCGTCCACGTGCCTGCAAGGCAGACACGCAACAGAACTGAATGACAAACACGCCATACGGATACAAAAGTACGCTTTTATACCCAGAAAAACAAGAAAAAGAGCCCCTTAAGGGGCTCAGGTGCCTAATTCCGGCCTAACGGGAAATGATAGATGAGCCCGAACGAGACCTTGAAGACCATGTCGAAGGGGAAGGCGTACGGTTCCAGGCCATTGTACCAGTCCGTGAAGCCTTCAATCCCCAGGTCCGCGTAAAAGCCAAAACCGCCGGGCGTATCAACTTCCATGATAGCGCCGATACGGAAACCCGGAACCAGATTGGGCCCTTCCACCACCTGAAAGGGATGATCCACCTCGCTGAAACGGTGGGTGTAGGCCATGCCCAGACCCAGATAGTTCTTGAAATTGAAGCGGTCGTACTCTTCACCCAAACCGTTGTAATTGAGGCCCAGGTCGACGAAGGCGCTGCATGCCCGGTAGGTGTAGGAATAAAAACTTTTGTATGGATTGAGGGCACTCTTGTTGAAACTGTAGTTGCCGGCGAAGCGCAGATCCCAGGCATCGTTGAGATGACAGCCCAGGGTCACGCCCGCCTGCGGCGTGAACATCTCCCAGCCGTGCCCTTTTTTCCAGAAAGATTCGATGTGCTCGCAAGGGACCATCTGGGGACCTACCTGGGCCGAGATATACCAGCGGCCGCCATACTGATAGGGGGACAGGGCTTTCATCCGCTGCCTGGCCGAGAGACTCGTCACGGTCAACGATAAAACCAGCAAAAGGAGGATCTTGCGCATATCACGACAAAATTACGCTTTTGACGCTAAAAAAACAAGCATAGTTCCGCCGAAAAAGCGTAACTTTAACACGTAAACGGCAAAACGCCATGTTGAACGGAACCTGGGATACCTTTCTGAAGTTGCTCCGGGCAGGCCTGTGGGAACAGGACCTGCAACTGTCCGCCGTGCCGGACGCAGCCGGCTGGGAGCAGCTGATGCGCATGGCCCGCAGCCAGAGTGTGATGGGCTTGTTCCTCCGCGGCATGGTCCATTTGCCGGACGACCAGCAGCCGCCGGGAGCGATGCAGCAGGATCTGCTGCGCTGGCGCACAGCCCTGGAGCGGACTTTCGGGCGCCACGCCCGCGTACAGGCGCTTCTGTTGGAGGAACTATCTGCCGCCGGCGTGCATCCGGTGGTCCAGAAGGGCAGCGAAGCCGCCAAGTACTACCCCCGCCCGGCCATGCGGCAGGTGGGAGACATCGACCTCTACTGTCCGGAATTCGCCCGGGCGCGGGCGCTGGTCCCGGAAGCCCGGCGCGCCCCGGACGGCGCGGCCGTGTTCGAGCAAGAGGGCGTTACGGTGGAACTGCATCCGCACTACTACGATGTGCATCTCCCCCTGTCGCGGCTCCCGGAACCCGGGACCCCCTGTGGGGAACTGTTGCTGCTCTCCGCCCATATCTTCAAACACGCCATCGGCGCCGGCGTGGGCTATAAGCAACTCTGCGATCTGACCCTCGCCCTCACGCGTCTGGACGGCCAGTACGACAAAGCGGAACTGCAGGCCGCTCTGCAACGCGCCGGTCTGCTGCGCTGGCACCGGCTGGTCTGCTCCCTGCTGGTGGAAGACCTGGGACTCGATCCAGCCTGCTGCCTGGACGACTTCTGCCCGTGCAACCCGCAGGCGCTGCGGCGCATTATCCGCGAAGGTGGCAGCTTCGGCAAGAATCACCGGCAGCAGGAACGCGAGAAAACGCCCCTGCAAAGAAAAGCAGCCATCGCAGGTACTTTTCTGCGACGGCTGCCTTTTTCGCTTCGTTTCGGCGCCCGGGAGACACTGTCCACCCTCAGGGAACTGATCCAGGGAAACCTCCAGCTGAACTAATGGAAATCTATCGTAACCGGTGTTGCATAATACGGTTGATAGGCCACGAAACTGGGACCGAGATTCGGGCAATTCACTTTCGTAGCATTGATACTCATGGATACCTTGTCGACGTTGAAACCCGTCAGGCCGTATTCAGAACTGTCTGCAGCTGAATCACCCAGCAACGGAAGGTTGGCCAGGGTGATGGACTTGAGCAGCCAGTTGGTCTGGTTGGCAACGATCACCCGGACCAGCTCATCGCAATTCGAGATGGTGATGGAATTGGTGGCATTCACCTGATCGAGATAGATCGTTTCGAGGGCCGGGAGGCGGTTAAATTGGGCCGTTTCCATAGCTACCTGCGCATTGCCGCTGCTCCGATAGACCTTGATCACCTTCAGGTCCGGGCAATCGTGGATGGTGACATTGCCTATATTGCCGCCGCCATTGTCACCGGCAATCAGATGGACCTCCGTCAGGCCGGACACGTTGTTGATATCCACGTTCATGGTTCTCGTTGCATTGAGCACCAACGGCTGGCTGCCCGCACTGAAGGAGCAATGGCTGATCGTCACTTCCTGCTGATTTCCCGAAAAGGCCAAGTCCAACAGGTTGTTGAGGTTCTCCACGTCGATGGTCTCCGTATTGCCCAGACTGGACAGATGGACAGACTTCAGATGGGGGAACACCGAGAAATCCCGCGGGGAAAGGGTTTTCAACAGATAGTTGAAGTCAGTAGTAACGTCGGTGGAGATGGTCGTCACCGTTTCCACCATGGCTTTCAGCTCATCGTCTGTCACGTGAACCGGCGGATAGCCGCTGTTCTTGCGGTACAGGCCCGGCGGATTCATCCACGCCAGGTATTCAAACTCTGACATATACGGGGTATCCGACAGGGCGATGAGGATCTGGGCGATATCGCTCACATCGATGGCCGGCTCACCGTTCTCGTCGATGTTCAGGGTCAGGTTGTATTTCTGGCAGGAGAGGAACGCACTCACCGTGGAGTTGGCCAGCGAGATGGAAGACGCACCCTTTTCGGTGGTCACCGTCAGCTTCAGATTGGCCGGATTGTAAGAACTGCGCGGAACCAGGAAGAAGACGAAATCGACCGTCTCACCATATCGGACCGTCTCCGAGACGCCCAGGCTGATGGAAGTCGAACCATCGTAGACATTGTCGGCGGAAGGCACGAAGCGTCCGCCGGAAACGGAGGCCTGAAACGTACCTGTCAGTTGGACATTGTCGGTAGAACTCAGCTTGATCTGGCTGACGGATATGGACTCGCGCGAAGTGAAATTATTCTGGAAAGTGAAATGGAGCGTGGTCACCAGCGGATAATACTGCAGCACCACGGAGCCCCGTCCATCGGAGGTATTGCCTTCCGACACGGCGGCCATGTATAGATGGTCCATGTTGCTGCCGCTGGAGCTTCCGTTCTGGGAGCTGGGCAGGGTGAAGCTGATGGGCGCCACATTGCCCCAGAACCAGTCCTGTTCCATCTGGCTGTTATAGCCCGGGAACGTAGGAGGATACACACTGTAGAAATCATGCACGCGGCCTTCGGTCCACTCCAGCTTGTCGGTCAGGGCCGACAGCTGGCCGACGCTCTTCTCGCCCTGGGAATGGATGTTCACGACGGAATAGTCCTTATAGGAAAGGGCATAATTGCCCCAGCGGTTGTTGGCGTCGTGGGTGTACATGAAGATGCGCACCTGGTCGCCGTCCACCCAGTCAATCCTTTCCTTGCCACCGGAGACGACGCCCGAGTACTCGGTCTTGGTCTGGATGCCCTTGTTGTCGGAAGAGGCGCCAAAGGAGACCGGTTCGCCGGCACGGTCGTGCGGTACGATGCCCTCGCAGGAGGGAAGCAGGAGCAGCAGGGCTCCCACAAACGCTATAGTCCTGATTTTCATGCCTATTTCCATCCTTCGGCCCATTGCTCGGTACCGACGGTACCGCCAATTTCCTGGCCCATGGTTTCAACCTGCTTGATATTCGTATCAATGTTGCCATTGACAGACGAACTGAGGATCTCGGCCTCGAGTTCCATCGTAAGCTTGTCGAGGATGAAAGGTGCTTGATATTGGGTTTGTTTCATGGTCTAAACCTGTTGATTAATATATTTACGCATTTCATGCAGGAAAAGTTTCAGAAAATCCGGTAGGACGCTCGATTTTTTCGAGCCAGGCCCGCGGAACGCGGGCACGTGCATACCAGCCCAGCAGTTCCACCACCACGTAGAATTCCCCGTGAAATTCCAGTACACGCCCTTCCACGCCCCGCAATGTCCCCTTGACGACACGCACGAAGTCGCCCAGGGCCAGGGGCTGGTCGAGCAGTCCGCCCTCCCCGGCCGAGAGGTCGAGGACGCGGCGGAAATCGTCGAGCTGCTTGTCAGGCACGACGAGCAGCGTATGCGTGGCCGGATCGATGAGGTAGCGGACCGGCAGGCTCATTTCGTTGGTCAGCGCGCAGGCCTGCTTCTTGGTAGCCCGCAGGAAAATCAACCCGGGTATCAGCGGATGCTCGTACGTAGCCCGCGAGCGGGTGCGGCGAAGCAGCTCCACGGGAAGAAAGTGCTCGGTGCCGAGGCGGTCGAGGCGGTCGCGCACACCGAGCTCCGCCCCGCAACGGGTGCGGGCGGCGAACCAGCAAGGTCGGTCGGATGTGAGCGCGTTTCCCATTGTTTTTCAGAATTTCTTGCCGCCTACGATGCTCAGGAAGGTCAATCCGAGGATACGCAGGTCGAACCACACGGAGTGGTTGCGCAGGTAATACAGGTCCATGTCGAGCCGCGTCAGCATCTTCTCTTTCGTGTCGGTGTAGCCGTTGTAGAGCGTGGCGTAACTTGTCACGCCGGGACGGATCTGGTAGAGGAAACGGTAGCGCGGGTTCACGGCCATGATGCGATCGATGTAGAACTTCCGCTCCGGACGGTAGCCGATGAACGACATGTCCCCGCGGAAGACATTCCACAACTGCGGCAATTCGTCGAGATGGTGCTGGCGCAGAAAACTGCCCGATCGGGTCAGACGCGGGTCGGTGACGCCCGAATAGAGGGAGGGGCCGGCCGCCTCGGCATCTTTCCGCATCGAGCGGAACTTGTAGATATAGAAGGGTTTGCCTCCGCGGCCAATGCGCTCCTGCTTGTAGATGACGGGACGACCGTCATCTACCATCACGGCGATGGCGGAAGCCAGGAAAAGCGGCGAGAAAACGATCAGCAGCAGTCCGGACAGGCTCACGTCGAAACTGCGCTTGATGAATTTTCCCACTTTGCTCATCGGATCCTGTGGCATCGGACTGTCATCAGAAACCTCCGCCGCCGGACCCTGCCAGAGGTTGGCGTTACCCTGCCCCATGCCTTCGCCTTTCGGGAAGAGGATGCAGTCAATGCCGCCCAGTCTCCACTGAAGCGCCTCGAGATCCCGCTCGCTGCCCACGTAATAAATCACATAATCGCGCAGGACCTTGCCGTTCATGTCGGGATCGCGCGAAATCAGGCCCAGCACCTCGTAACGGCCGGACAGCTCAGCGCTCTCCGCCATGTCGGCAGAGGCCTCGCCGTCACCATAGACCAGCGCATTGATGCGGTCGCCGATCGAATGCATCTCCTTGCTCTCCTTACGGAGCCGCGCCACGATGACGCGGGGATAGGTCATCAGGGCGATGGAGAAGAGCGTATCAGCGAAAAAGGCCAGAATGATGTGTGCCACCGACTGATGACCGGCCCATCCGGCGATCATGACCGCCAGCAAGCCGATCTCCTTGATCATCACGGCACCGATGATTTTGCGGAGGTTAAAGGAAGAAGCATCTTTCCCGAGCTGCCTGGATGAGCCGGAGATGATCAGGCCCGCCAGCGTGAACACGAAAGCAGCTCCTACGAAGATGGCCAGGTGTTGGGTAAAACCAAACTCAGGCGCAGAAAGCCATCGCACGAGCAGCATGGTGCCCAGCGACGCGATGCAGGACAGAATGAGGTCCTGCATCAACGACACGTGGGAAAATACGCGCTTGGCGGTGGATTTCTGGTTCATGGGGCTATGCCTGGTTTTTCTTGGCTTCGGCGAGCTGCAGGTGAGTCACGACGCAGGTCAGCAGCTTCTCCATGATGATGGGCTTCATGATGAAATCGTTGGCGCCGACATCGAAGCCTTTGATGATGTCTTCGTTGGACGTGAGCGCCGAGAGGATGACGATCTGGATGTCTGCCGTCTCCGGATTGGCACGCAGCCGGCGGATGACCTCGAAGCCGTCGATGCCGGGCATCATCAGGTCGAGCAGAATCAGATCGGGCTTTTCCTGGGCAACGGCATCGAGCGCCAGCTGCCCGTTGGTGGCTTTCCGGAATTTGAAATTGAAACGGGAAAGCATTTTCTCCACGAGCAGGAGGTTCAGCGGGATGTCATCGACCGCCAGAACGGAGAACTTGGAGAAGTCGTGGTCTTGTGCGTAGATCGGAATCATATAGCTAGGTTATTGTTTCAAGTAAGAAGGAACGGGAATGCCGGCAGCGGCGTCTTCGGGCGGGTTCACGGGTACGATGAACACGAAGCGCGCACCACCGGCCGTATAGGTCGTATCGAGGAAAATGCGTGCGCCCATGCGCCCTGCGATGTCGCGGCAGATGCTCAGGCCCAGGCCCGTGCCCTGCACGAAACCGTTCAGCTTGACGAAGCGCTCGAAAATGACCTCGGCCTGTTCGGGCGGAATGCCGGTACCGGTGTCGGTACAGGTGAACGTCACGTAGCCCGGATTGGCGGAAAGGGAACTGGCCAGGTGGATTTCTCCCTGGGCGGTATGCTTGCACGCGTTGGTCAGCATGTTGATGAGGATCTGCTGCACACGGCGCGGGTCGGTGCGGAAGACGAAGGGCGCTTCGTTCTCCGGATCATAGAACAGCTGGACACCCGGCTGGAGACGGTGCTCGGAACTGCTGATGGCCGCGCGGCACATGGCGTGGCATTCGCCGTCTTCATAGACGATCTTGTATTCCTTGTGATCGAGGGCCGACGCGTTGAGAATATCGTCGAGCAGCATGGTCAGCATCTGGGCGTTGTTGACGATATGGCCGCTGAAGCTTTCCTTTTCTTCGGTGGAGAAAGCACCGTCGGGCAGCGAAAGCAGTTGCGAGAAGCCGACGATGGCGTTGAGCGGCGTCCGGATCTCATGGCTCATGTTCTGCACGAACTGGGTCTTGGCCTCGTCGGCGGCGATGGCATGTTCATTGGCCTCTTTCAGCTCAGCGATACGGACGGCATCGCGGGCGCGGTTTTTCCGGTAGCTCCGGATCGACAGCAGCAGGAAGGTGATGACGATGAGCATCGTGGCGAGCGCCAGGATGAACACCAGACGGCTGATCTGCGTTACCTGCGAAGATTTCTCGCGAAGGTTGGCCGCCAGCGACATGTTGCCGATGCGGGCCTCCACCTCGGCCAGGCGCGAGCGGTTGTTTTCAGACACCTGTTTCTCCAGTTCATCGACCAGCTGCCGGTACAGGTAGAGGGCATAGCCCCGGTAGCCATGCTGCTGAAGGAGCAGGGCGATGTATTTCCATTCACGCAGCAGCGTCAGGCGCTGGATGTCGTTCAGGTGCCGGCTGATCGTTCCCTCGAAGACGGCGTCGATCACGTCGAAGAACAGGCGGCCCGAGGGGGTGACGGTAAGCAGGGAAGCGCTGTTGATACAGTAGTCACGCGAGGCGTAGTAGGCGGGCATGTCCTGGTCGATGGCGGCCAGTTTGGCCAGATAATACTCGCAGCGCAGCGTATCCAGGAAGGTCTTCTGGGTCTCGACGGCGCGCTGGATGCACAGGCGCGATGAATCCGAGCCGATGGGATAGTAGTCCGACAGGTCGCACCACAGGCGTGTAGGAGACTGCCGGCGGATCAGCGAGTCGCTGGAACTCTCGTAGGTCTGGAGGGCCCGGTCGATGAACCGCTTGGCCGACACATAGTCGTTCTGGTCCACATAAAGTTTCACCATATATCGGTCGGCCATCCACTTGCCGTACTCGTCGTCATGCTCCAGGGCAAAGTCCTGCATCTGCTGAATGAGTTCCATGGCCTTGAGCATACGCCCCGTATTGAAATAGTAATTCTGGGTCAGTTCATACCCGAAGTAATAGTACTGCATGTGGCCCAGTCGCAGCGCCGCTTCTTTCAGGTCACGGAAAGCCGCATTCACGGCGGCATCCTGCGAGCCGTCCAACGGAACCACGCGCACGATGTCACGCAGCTTCTCCACGTAGAACAGGGTCTGCGCCTTGGTGTCCCCATTCTGGAGCGCCAGTCGCAACAGGGTATCATTCACAGCTTTGAAGCCTTCCTTGCCGACCATCTCTTCCGCCTTGCGGAAATATGGATAGCACTCATCATCAAGCTGATAGGGATTGTTTTGCGCACGTAGCGATGCAAACTGCAGCAGCAGGAGCAATTCCACGGCCAATACCCGTATGATCCACTTTTTTATCATATTTTGCAAAAATAACAAAACTTTTCAGATAAAAAATGAAATAGAAGCGATTATGTAAAAGTAAAATAAAGCAGGCTTGACCCGTCGTCAAGCCTGCTTTCGTATCAGTACTCCTCCTCGTCGAAAAAGAAGTCATCCTTTGTCGGATAATCGGGCCAGATGTCTTCGATTGAATCATAGACTTCGCCGTCTTCTTCCAGATCCTCGAGATTCTCGATCACTTCGAGCGGAGCTCCGGAGCGGGTGGCGTAATCGATCAATTCTTCCCGGGTTGCGGGCCACGGGGCATCTTCCAGTTTGGATGCGAGTTCCAGTGTCCAATACATACGCGAATCGTTCTAAATTTGAAATGGGCCGCAAATATATAAAAAAATCAATATCGCAAACGTTTTATTGAAAGATTACGGAAGCCAGTAATCATCGTGCCCGGCGCACAAGAATCTTGCCAGTGTAAACAGATAGTCACTCAGGCGGTTGATGTAGCGGATCGCCGCCTCGTCCTGTTCCGTTTTGTCGTCGATCTGCACGGCGCTGCGCTCGGCCCGGCGGCACACGGTGCGGGCCACGTGGGCCAGCGACGAGGCGCGCGGCTCGCCCGGCAGGACGAAAGCCTTCTGGGGCGGCAGGACGGCCGTCATCCGGTCGATCTCTTCCTCCAGGAAACAGATCTCCGCCTCATCGAGCGGCTGCAGTTTGACGGAATGGCCGTCATTGGCCAGATGAGCGCTCACATTCATCAAATGGATCTGGATGCGCCGCAGCGGCAGGGCCTGCTGCACCTCACAGCGGAGCAGTCCGAGACAACTGATCAGTTCATCGAGGTCGCCGTAGGCCATCACCCGCGGATGCGCCTTGCTCACGCGGGTTCCGCCGACCAGCGAGGTCGTGCCGGCATCACCGGTTTTCGTGTAGATTTTCATCGCTTTCAACTTTTCCGTCGCGCAGGCGTATGATGCGCCGCGCACAATGCGCGACCGCCTCTTCGTGCGTGACGAGTATGACTGTATTTCCTTTACGATGGATGGCATCAAAAAGTTTCATCACTTCGCCTGTCGCCACGGAATCGAGGTTGCCCGTGGGCTCGTCGGCCAGAATGAGGGACGGATGCGTCACCAGCGCCCGGGCCACCGCCACCCGCTGCCGCTGTCCGCCGGACAACGCATCCGGCCGGTGCGTCATGCGGTCGGCCAGGCCCACCTGCCGCAACGCTTCCGCCGCCCTGCGCAGGCGTTCTTCCTTCCGCACACCGGCATACTCCAGCGGCAGGGCCACGTTCTCCAGCGCATTCATGCGGGGCAGGAGGTTGAACGACTGGAACACAAAGCCGATTTCGCGGTTGCGCACAGCCGAGAGGGTGTCGTCGTCGAGCGTGCCCACATCCAGCCCGCGCAGAAAATAGCGGCCCGACGTAGGGACATCGAGACAGCCCAACAAGTTCATCAAGGTTGATTTTCCGGAACCCGAAGGCCCCATGACAGCGACATACGCTCCTGTTTCGATGCGGAGGTCGATGCCGTCAAGCGCCCGCACCACACTGTCGCCCGCGTGGTAGTGCTTCCTGACTCCCTCCATGTTGATCAATACGCTCATAGCACTGGTACAAAGTATCGACGGCCCGGTGTCCTTCCTCTCCCAGGTCGAGAGAGAAAGCGTTGACGAACAAGTCGATGTGTTTCCGCTGGATCGCTGCCGACAACTCGCGGGCGTACGAGGCGACATAAGCGCGTGAATCTTCCGGACGGGCGAATGCATGGGTGATGCTCCGGTGCAGCACGCGGTTGAAAGAGGCAGCAATTTCCGGGCCAAGCGAACGCTTGATGGCGATGCCGCCCAGCGGAATGGGAGAACCCGAATACGACTGCCACCAGGCGCCCAGGTCCCGGACCAGTTCCAGTCCCTTGTCGCGATAGGTGAAGCGGCCTTCGTGGATCAGCACGCCCAGGTCGGCTTCACCGCGGGACACAGCGCCTTCGATCTCGGAAAAAAGCATCGGAACCTGCTCGCCAAGGCCCGGATAGGCCAGCGTACAGAGCAGGGCCCCAGTGGTATAGCGACCGGGGATGGCTATGCGCAGCGGACGCCGCTCCAGCACGGCATCATCACCGGCGCGGCGGACCAGCAGCGGACCGCAGTCCCAGCCCAGGGCGGAACCGGCATCGAGCATGTCATAGGCGTCGCGCACGGTAAACCAGCCGTGGTAACTGAGTTTTGACACGTCGTATACGCCGCACTGGGCCCGTTCGTTGAGTTCCTCCACGTCGTAGATATCGACGTCGAAGGTCAGGCCTTCGGTATCGACCAGGCCGTGGACCAGGGCGTGGAACATGAAGGTATCGTTGGGGCAGGAGGAAAAGGCTAGTTTCAGATTCTTCACTTCGTTCAGAATGACAAGGGTTTGTTCAGAATGACAAGGGTTTGTTCAGAATGTCAGGTTATTGCGGAAAGTGGTGAGGGCGGACCGGAGGTTCTGCAGGGCCAGGAGGATATCCCAGCGGGAATGGTCGCGCTCCCCCACTACGTTTGATACGGCACGGATTTCAGCGAAACCGCAGCCCTGCTGCAGGCAGGCTTCGAAAAAGTCCGCCCCCTCCATGGTTTCCACGTCGTAGTCCACCTGGCGGAACCGGTCGTCCAGGACGGGGACGGTGTTGCCCGTGGCCTTGGGCAGGAAATCCAACTGCGGGCAGGCTGACGGCTGGTGCAGCAGCACACCGGGACGGTCGCCCCGCTGCTCGACCGTAACCTGTACGACATCACCGACGGCGGGCCCGCCGGGACGGCCGCCCGCAATGCCGGCATCCACGACCAGGTCGTAGCGGGCACCCCGGGCAAAGACGGCCTGCAGGGCACGCTGTGTAGCTTCACTGCCCCAGCCGCCCAGCAGATAGTCCGCCGGGCATCCGTCCCATGCGGCGCGAACCGCATCCAGTTCAAAATCAACGGCTGCCACGAACAAAATCCGCATAATTGCAAGTTTAAAGTTCCAAAACACGAAAATAATGAAAATATTTCGTATCTTGCCATAATTTTAGAGAATAGCCATGGCTTATCAAAAAGAGGAATTGTTCGATGAAGCGCTCACGGAGGAGCTGAGCGGACATTATCGTGAGATTCTCCGCCTGCTCGGAGAGGATCCCGGCCGCGAGGGCTTGCTGAAGACCCCCCTGCGCGTCGCACGTTCCATGCAGTTCCTCACCAAGGGCTACCAGGAAGATGGTGCGGAAATCCTCCGCTCGGCCATGTTCCGTGAAGAATACCATCAGATGGTGGTCGTCAAGGACATCGAGCTCTACTCGATGTGCGAGCACCACATGCTCCCCTTCTACGGGAAAGCGCACGTGGCCTACATTCCCGACGGCTATATCACGGGCCTGAGCAAGATTGCCCGCGTGGTGGAAACCTATGCCCGGCGGCTTCAGGTCCAGGAGCGCCTCACCGTCGAGATCCGCGACTGCATCCAGGACACCCTCCACCCGCTGGGCGTAGCGGTCGTCATCGAAGCAGCCCACATGTGCATGCAAGTGCGCGGCGTCCAGAAACAGAATTCCGTGACCACCACGTCCGCGTTTACGGGCGCCTTCCTCAAGGACATCCGCACCCGCAACGAATTTATGACCCTCATCGGAGCCAAATTGCATTAGGATATGAAAATCGTTATCGCCGGAGCCGGAGAAGTCGGGTGCCACTTGGCCAAGATGCTGAGTGAGGGCTACCACGAGATCACCATCATCGACAACGACGAGGAGCGGCTGGCCCTGGTCACCGAGAGCATGGACGTGCTCACCGTGCAGGGCAACCCCACCTCCATCAAGGTTCTCAAATCCGCCGGCGTGGAAAATGCCGACCTCTTCGTGGCCGTCAATCCGGCCAAGGAGCAGGATGTCAACCTGGTGGCGGCCATCATCGCCAAGAAGCTGGGCGCCAAGAAAGTGACGGCCCGCATCAACGACGCCGAATACCTCAACTACGACAACAAGCTCATGTTCACCGACATGGGCATCGACCTGCTTTTTTATCCCGAGAAGATTGCCGCCACGGAAATCGGCGACCTCCTCAAACAGTCCGACGTCTCGGAGTTCGTGGATTTCGCCCGCGGTCAGCTGCAGATGGTCGTCTTCCGCATCGACGAAGACTCGAAGCTGATCAACAAGACCGGTGCCGACTTCAACTACGACCCCGACAACCTGCCGTTCCGCATCGTCGCCCTCACCCGGGGCGGCGACACCATCATCCCCCATCGCGACACCCTTTTCAAGCGGGGAGACATGGCCTATGTCGTCACCAAGCGCTCGCACGTCGACGAGCTGATGGCGCTCTCGGGCAAGCGCTATCTCGACATCAAGCGGCTCACGATCCTGGGCGGCGGCCGCATCGGCGAGATGGTGGCGGCGCAATTCGAGAAGAACGCCGAATTCGTGAAAATCATCGAGATCAACCGCGATCGCTGCGAGGTCCTCTCCGAGAACCTCGACCACACGCTCGTCATCAACGGCGACGGCCGCAACTCCGATTTTCTCTATGAAGAGGATGTCAAGAGCTGCGACGCCTTTGTGGCCGTGACCTCCAGTTCCGAAACCAATATCCTGGCCTGCGTGGCCGCCAAGAAGATGGGTGTGGCCAAGACCATCGCCGAAGTCGAGAACATCGAATACATCAAGCTGGCCGAAGGCATGGGCGTGGATGCCGTCATCAACAAAAAGATCATCACCGCCGGCCGCATCTTCCGCTTCACCATGAGCAACAAGGTCCGCACCGTCAAGGTGATCGGCGGCTCCGACGCGGAAGTCATCGAATATATTGTCAATCCAGACAGCCAGATCACCAAGGCGCCCATCGGTCAGCTCAACCTCCCCCAGGACGCCATCATCGGCGGAATCATCCGCGGCAACGAGGCCATCATCGCTTCCGACAACACCCTCGTCAAGCCCTATGACCGCGTGGTGATCTTCGCCCTGCCCACCGTGCTCGGAAGAATCGAGCGTTTCTTTGCATAATCATTCATTAACTCCATAAAATATTTTATCAAATGATCGAATACAAATTCAAAACTTCTGGCAAGACCCGTTCTGAGCACGACTTGCTGGGCGACAAGGACGTTCCCGCCGAGGCTCTCTTCGGTGTACAGACTCTCCGCTGCATCGAGAACTTCGACATCAGCCGCAACCTTCTCGGCGACCACCCGGAATTCGTCAAGGCATTCGGCATCGTGAAGATGGGCGCCATCCTCGCCAACCATGAACTCGGCCTGGTCTCCGACGAGATCACCGACGCCGTCGTGGCTGCCTGCAAGGAACTCATGGAAGGCAAACACACCGAGCACTTCCCGATCGACATGATCCAGGGCGGCGCCGGCACCTCGGCCAACATGAACGCCAACGAAGTGATCGCAAACCGCGCCCTCGAGATCCTGGGCAAGAAACACGGCGACTATAAGGTGATCCACCCGAACGACCACATCAACATGGCCCAGTCGACCAACGACGCCTATCCGACCGCCATGCACCTCGGCCTGTACATGATCCACCAGGACCTGATGGCCTCGATGAAGGCCCTTGCCAAAGCGTTCCGCGCCAAACAGCGCAGTTTCGCCACCATCATCAAGATGGGCCGCACCCAGCTGCAGGACGCTGTGCCGATGACCCTCGGCCAGACCTTCGGCGCCTTCGCCACCGCCGTCGAGACCGAAATGAAACGCCTCGACGCCGCTGCACAGGAGTTCCTCGTCATCAACATGGGCGCTACCGCCATCGGTACCGGCATCACCGCCGAACCGGGCTATGCCGAGGCCTGCACCAAGCACATCAAGAAGATCTCCGGCTGGAAAATCTCGCTCGCCAAAGACCTCGTGGAGGCCACCAACGACACTTCCTGCATGGTCTGCTACCACGCTGAACTGAAGAACATCGCCATCCGCATCTCGAAGATCTGCAACGACCTCCGCCTGCTGGCTTCCGGTCCCCGCACCGGCCTGGCCGAGATCAATCTTCCGCCGAAGCAGCCGGGCAGCTCCATCATGCCGGGCAAGGTGAACCCCGTGATCCCCGAAGTGACCAACCAGGTCTGCTTCAAGGTGATCGGCAACGACACCTGCATCACCATGGCCTCCGAGGCTGCACAGCTCGAGCTCAACGTGATGGAGCCGGTGCTCGTCGAGTCGATGGTCGAGTCCATGACCTGGATGACCAACGCCCTCAACACCCTCCGCATCGAGTGCGTGGACGGCATCACCGCCAACAAGAAGCGCTGCAAGGACCTCGCCGAGCACAGCATCGGCATCGTCACCGCCCTGAAGCCGTACATCGGCTATGCGAAGTGCACCGAGGTGGCCAAGGAAGCCCTCGTGACCGGCGGCAGCGTCTACCAGCTCGTCCTTGACAAGAAGTACCTGACCAAGGCCCAGCTCGACAAGATCCTCGATCCGAAGAACATGGTCAAACCCACGAAGGTGGAGCTCTAACCGCCCGCCATCCGTGCCCTGAGAGCGCAGGCCGTCAAGCCTGCGCTTTTTTTGATGTAGCGGTTCATGGTGTCGGCACTCGAAAAACCGCTCAGGAACGCGATCTCGTCGGGCGTGGCGTCGGAATAGCGGCCTTCCGCCATCAATCCGATGGCATGGGCTGCACGGAACGAATTGACGAACTGCGGGAAACTGAGCCCCCGCCCTTTCAGCGCACGCGTGATGTACGTCCGGTTGGTCAGCACCTCCCGGGCCAGGTCTTCCCGGCTCAGGCTGCGGCGCAGGTACAGTTGCTTCTCGAGCATCAGTTTCGTCATCTTTGCATACGTGCCGTCCGCATCAAACTGCTTTCGCCTCATTTCTTTTGCGAAACTCTTTGCACCACTCGGCGGGCGTGAATCCGGTGTTCCTCCCGAAGGCCGTATTGAACGTGGTCATCGAGTTGAAACCGACCCTGCGACACAGCTGAGTGATGGTCAGTTCGGGGTTCTGGGCATAGAGGCGCATGGCCTCGCGGACACGGTAATAATGGACCAGCTGGCAGAAATTTTTGCCCATCTTCAGCTTGATGGTCTGGGCCAGATAGCTTTTGTTGGTGTAGAGCCGCTCGGCGAGGTCACCGACGCGGATGTCGGGGTTCAGGTAGAGTTTCTCGCGCTCCAGCACATTGCAGAGCCGGTCCCGCAACTCTTCCATGTCAGAATCTTTCAGGCTCGGGCCCGGATCTTCCAGCATCCGGTCTGCATGGGGAATGGCCCGGTCCTGCATGGGATAATCTTTGACCGTTTTCACGGGCCCGGCCTTGTGCGTGAGATGACGCCGGCGCAGGAAAACAACCAGAAATACCAGCCCCACGAGCAGGGGCAGGTAAGCGATCAGGAGGACATACGTATTCATAGTTCCGTCGTTTTGTATACGAAGCTACGAACAAATCGGCCGGAATGGCCGTTCCGGCATATAACCGGCCTATACTGAAAAAATCGGATTTATTTCTTGATTGCGTCGAAGCCGGATCCGTACACGCCGGAGACACTGCCCACGGAGATGAAAGCCTGCGGATCCTCCTCCTTGATCAAGTTCAGCAGAAGTTTGAGCTCGGGTTTGCGGGCCACGACCATCAGGACGGTGGACTCCGTCTTGGTATACCAGCCTTTCCCTTCCAGCGCGGTTACGCCGCGATGTACGTCGCCTGTAATCCGGTCTGCAATCTTTTCATACTTTTTCGAAAAAATAAAGATTTGCACCGACTGCTTGGAACCGGACACGAACAGGTCGAGGGCCACGCTGAAGACGCCGGCCATTACATAGCCGTACATCAAATTGGCCACACGCACGCCCCAGCTGCCTTCCGTGGGAACGATGAGGGAAGAACCGATGATGAATATGTCGAGGAAAAGCAGGATCTTTCCGGGTGAAATGGCGCGGTATTTTGTAATCATCAAGGCAATGATATCGGTTCCGCCGGAACTGCCGCCCTGCGAAAAGGTGAGCGAGATGCCCAGGGCGGAAATCGTACCGCCGATCATGACGCTGAGCAGCTTGCCGTTTTCCAACGCGATGATGCGGATAAACTCCTCCGGGATGATGAAGGGCATGAAACGCAGCAGCAGCGTGGTGACGACCATGGCATAAATCGTCTTCACACCGAACGACGGGCCCAGCACCTTGAGGGCGATCAGGAGCAGGACGGCGTTGATGATGAAGAAAGAGTAGCTCACGTTGAAGCCGGTGCAGTACTGGATCACGGCCGAGATACCGGTCACGCCGCCACCGACCAGCTGATGGGGAATGATGAAGACCACCCATGCCAGTACGTAGAAGATGAGGCCGAGGGTGATGATGGCGTAGGACTTGAGCGTCGCCAGAACCTTGTTCTTTTCCATTAACAGACGATATTGATGATTTTACCGGGGATGACGATCACCTTGCGGATCGCAGCGCCCTGCAGGTATTTTTCGGTTTCGGCGGCGGAACGCACGGCAGCTTCCACTTCCTCGCGGCCCAGGCTCTTGGGCAGTTCGAGCAGGAAACGCATCTTGCCGTTGAACTGGACCGGATACTTCACGTTGTCTTCCACCGTGTAGGCGGCCACATATTCCGGATAGCTGGCAAAACTGATGCTCTCGGCATGGCCGAGCTTCTGCCAGAGCTCTTCGCAGATATGCGGGGCGAAGGGGCTGAGCACGATCAGCAGCGGCTCCAGAATCTCGCGTTTGTTGCATTGGAGGTCGGCCAGGTCGCCCACGGCGATCATGAAAGCGCTCACCGTGGTGTTGAACGAGAAGTGCTCGATGTCGTCCTGCGCCTTGCCGATAAGCTTGTGCAGCACCTTGAGTTCGGCCGGCGTAGCTTTCTCTTCGCTCACGTTGAAATCGTCGCGGTCGAAGAAGAGCTTCCAGAAGCGGCGGAGGAAGCGGTGCACGCCGTCGATGCCCTTGGTGTCCCAGGGTTTGCTCTGCTCAAGCGGGCCAAGGAACATCTCATACATGCGGAGGGTATCGGCGCCGTAGCGCTCGCAGACCTGGTCAGGGTTGACCACGTTGAACATCGACTTGCTCATCTTCTCGACGGCACTGCCGCAGATGTATTCGCCGTCTTCCAGGATGAATTCAGCGGAGGCGAAATCGGGCATCCAGCGGCGGAAGGCTTCGGTGTCGAGCCGGTCGCCGGAGACGATGTTGACGTCCACGTGGATCTCGGTCGTGCCGTACTGGTCCTTGAGGCCATAAGACACGAAGGTATTGGTGTTCTTGATGCGATAGACGAACTTGCTCTGTCCCTGGATCATGCCCTGGTTGATGAGCTTCTTGAACGGCTCGGGCTCGCAGACCAGACCCAGGTCGTAAAGGAACTTGTTCCAGAAACGGGAGTAGATGAGGTGGCCCGTGGCGTGCTCGGTGCCGCCGATGTACAAGTCCACGTTGCGCCAGTACCGGTCTGCCTCGGGGCTGACCAGGGCCTGGTCGTTGTGCGGATCCATGTAGCGCAGATAATACGCGCTGCTGCCGGCAAAGCCGGGCATGGTGCTGGTCTCGACGGGATAACCCTGGTAGGTCCAGTCCTTGGCACGGGCCAGCGGCGGTTCACCTGTTTCCATAGGGAGGAACTTGTCGACCACGGGGAGCTCCAGCGGCAGCTGGTCGAAGGGCATCGCGCACGGAATGCCGTCCTTGTAGTAGATCGGGAAAGGCTCGCCCCAGTAGCGCTGGCGCGAGAAGATGGCGTCACGCAGGCGGTAATTGACCTTGCGGCGGCCGAGGCCTTTCGCCTCGATGTAGTCGATGGCGGCCGGAATGGCCTCCTTGACGGTCATGCCTGTCAGGAAGCCGGAGTTGCACATGATGCCTTCCTTGGCGTCGAAGCTAGCCTCGGATACGTCGCAGCCCTCGATCAGCGGAACGATGGGCAGGTTGAAGGTCCTGGCGAAGGCGTAGTCGCGGCTGTCATGCGCCGGAACGGCCATGATGGCGCCGGTACCGTAGCCGGCCAGCACATATTCTGAAATCCACACGGGGACCTTGTCGCCCGTGAGGGGGTTGATAGCATAGGAACCCGAGAACACGCCTGTCACCTTGCGGGTCTCGGCGATGCGCTCGCGCTCGGTCTTTTTCTTGGCCTGCAGCAGATAGGCGTCCACGGCCTCTTTCTGCTCCGGCGTGGTGAGTTTTTCGACCCATTCGCTCTCAGGCGCCAGGACCATGAAGGTGACACCGTAGATGGTATCGGCGCGGGTGGTGAAGATGGTCATCTCGTATTCCTGCGTGCCGTTGAACACATGGAACACCATCTCGGCGCCCTGGCTCTTGCCGATCCAGTTGCGCTGCATCTCCTTGAGGGAGTCGGTCCAGTCGAGCTGCTCCAGGTCGGCCAGCAGGCGCTCGGCGTAGGCGCTCACGCGCAGCTGCCACTGCTTCATCTTCTTCTGCTCGACAGGGAAGCCGCCGCGCACGGAATAGCCTTCCTTCACCTCATCGTTGGCCAGCACGGTACCCAGCTGCGGGCACCAGTTCACCGAAGTCTCGCCCAGGTAGGCGATGCGGTACTGCATCAGCAGGTCGGACTGTTCCTTCTCGCTGAGTCCGTCCCAGCGGCCTTCCGCCTTGAAACGCGCGATCAGCGTGTCGATAGGCTCGGCCTTGTCGGTCTCGGGGTTGTACCAGTGGTTGAACATCTCCAGGAAAGCCCACTGCGTCCATTTGTAGTATTTCGGATCGCAGGTGCGGACTTCGCGCGACCAGTCGTAGGAGAAGCCGATGCGGTCCATCTGCTGCCGGTAGCGGGCGATATTCTTTTCCGTGGTCTCCGCCGGATGTTTGCCCGTCTGGATGGCGTACTGCTCGGCGGGGAGGCCGAAGGCGTCGTAGCCCATCGGGTGCAGCACGTTGAAGCCCTTGAGGCGTTTGTAGCGGCTGTAGATGTCGCTGGCGATATAGCCCAGCGGATGGCCTACATGAAGACCGGCTCCCGAAGGATACGGGAACATGTCCAGAACGTAATACTTGGGACGGGAGGGATCGGTCTCGGCCGCGAAGGTATGATGCTCAGCCCAATAGGCCTGCCAACGCTTCTCAATGTCGACGAAGTTGTATTCCATGGAAAAAAAATTGCGCCTTTTTATGAAATTTGGCGCAAAGATAGTTATTTTTTCAAACCTATGTCCCACTTTGATGCCAAGCGGAATTCGACAGGAATGACCATCCGTGTCCGGACCTTTTTTCCCTTGATCTGGCCGGGAATCCATTTCGGGGAAATGGAGATCACCCGGACAGCCTCGTCGTCGAGCATGTCATCGAGGCCGTGCTCCACCTCGACGTTCGTCACGGAGCCGTCCTTCTCGATGATGAAGCTCACCAGGACCTGGCCCTGCAGCTTCTGCTCGATGGCCCGTTCCGGATACTTGAGGTACTTGTATACCCAGCTCTGGAGGAAGTGGCGCTCGTTCGAGTGGAAGAACTGGGGACGCACGTCGCAGTCGGATACGGCATAGACCCGCTCCGCGCGCGCAGCCCGCTTCTCCGGGTCGGCGTTCTCCGAGGAGATTTCGTCGATGTCGGCCACGATCATCAGAAAATGGTAGAGATAATTGCAGTTGATCTCCATCGATGACCAGTCGAGCAGGCGCGGGGTATCCTTGATGGTGCGATGTTCACGGGCCGTACCGGTCGAAAACCAGAACACGGGAATTTTGCGCTCGTAGAAGGGCAGATAATCGGAGGCGGGCAGTTCGCCGCGCGCGATTTCCGGCAGCCGGACCACAGGCTGCTCGGCGGTCTTGTCGAGCAGGTAGTCGAAATCCTTGCCGCGAAGCTGGGAGAAGACGGTCAGCGGATGGTCGAAGCCGCCGCGGCCCAGGCAGTCCAGGTCGATCATCGCCTTGACGCTGCCGATCTGCTCGAAGGCACGGTTGACAAAATACCAGGCGCCGGCCATGCCCTCCTCGCCAGCCCCGAAGCCCACGAAGATGATGGAACGGCGGAAAAGCCCCTGATACTCCGCCACGAGGCGGGCCAGCTCGATGAGCATCGCCACCCCTGAAGCATTGCGGTCCGCCCCGGGATAGAGCTGGACCACGGGCTCGCCGTCGACCATCAGGACATGGGTGCCGATATGGTCATAGCGTGCTCCCACCACCACATATTCGTCGCGGAGCGCGGGATCGGCGCCCTGCACAATGCCCAGGATATTCTGGGAGTGGATGTCCCCTTCGGGCCGGGTGATGGTGAAGTCCTGTCCCAGTGAATCGGTCAGCATCAGCACGCCGGCCTCTTCCAGCGCCGCGTGCAGGTAGCGGGCCACCGCCCGTTCGCCATCGCTGCCGGCCTTGCGGCCTTCCTGCTCTTCGTCACAAAGGAAAGCCACATGCCGCTGCAGGGCAGGCGTAACAGCAAAATTCTGTGCGGCAAGGCTTGCCGCACAGAATATCAGCAGGATGGTTATGATCCGTCTTTTCTTCAATTATTTCTGGTAGAACGGCATCTTCACCACAACGGCCTTCAGCAGTTTGCCACGGATCTCGATGTAGATTTCAGAGCCGACTTTGTTGAACGGTACATCTACATAACCCATGCCAATCGCTTTCTTCACCGTCGGGCCCATGGTGCCGGAGGTCACATGGCCGATCTGCTTGCCTTCGGCATCGCAGATGGGCATCTCGTGACGGGCGATGCCGCGGTCCACGAGCTCGAAGCCTACGAGCTTGCGGGTCAGGCCGGCCGCCTTCTGGTCGAGCAGATACTGCTTGTCGATGAAGTCGCCCTTCACGTCGTTGAACTTGGTAATCCAGCCCAGGCCGGCCTCCAGCGGAGAGGTGGTGTCGTCAATGTCGTTGCCATAGAGGCAGAAGCCCATCTCGAGACGCAGGGTGTCGCGGGCGCCCAGGCCGATCGGCTGGATGCCGAAAGGCTCGCCGGCTTCGAAGACCGCCTTCCAGAGCTGGTCGCCGTATTCGTTGGGCACGTAGACTTCGCATCCGCCGCTGCCAGTGTAGCCGGTGGTGGAAAGGATGGCATCGGGAATGCCGGCCACTTCGATCTGCTTGAAGGTATAATACTCCATGAAGAGAACGTCTTCCTTGCAGAGCTTCTGCATGACCTCCATGGCCCTGGGGCCCTGGATGGCCAGCTGGCAGGTCTGGTCGGAGGCGTTCACAAGGTCTTTGCCGACGGCCAGGCCAAATTTCGGAGCGACGGCGCAGAGGTGGTTCCAGTCTTTCTCGATGTTGGCTGCATTGACGGCCAGCAGGTATTTCTCGGTGCTGAAGCAGTAGACGATGAAATCGTCGACAATGCCGCCCTTGCCGTTGGGGAAGCAGGTATACTGGGCCTTGCCCGGGAAGAGGACCGAGGCATCGTTGGAAGAAACATACTGCAGGAAGGGCAGGGCCTTCGGGCCTTTCACCCAGATTTCACCCATGTGGGAGACGTCGAAGACGCCCACTTTCTCGCGGACGCAAGCGTGTTCTTCGTTGATACCTTTGTATTGGATCGGCATGTTGTAGCCGGCAAACGGAGCCATCTTCGCGCCCAGCGCGATGTGCTTTTCTGTGAATACGGTATTCTTCATGTTTATTTGTGGAGATTTTGTTTCGTATTGTAGATCCAGGGATCGGAACCCGAGAGCTTGAGTTCCTTGAGTACAGCCACGTCACGCTGCGCATCCGCCAAGACGTCGTGCCCTTCCAGGCAGACCACCGTCAGGCCGCTCTTGAAATCGAAGAGGTGGACGGGCAGGCCCTTTTCTTCCAGCTTGTCGACATACTGGCGGGCTCCCTCCGGGTTCTTGAAAGCCCCGGCAACGGCGTAATAGCGCTTGAGCGACTGGCCGGCCTGTGCAGCGGGTTGCACGGCGGGGTGAGCGGGCTGAGGAGCTTGCGTGGGCCGGGCGGCAGGCTGCGCAGGCTGGGCCGTGGGAGTCGTGGGTGTCGTGGGTGTCGTGGCCGTTGCGGAAGAAGCCGGGACTTCGGGCAGCGTAACCCCGGCGGCACGGACGGCGGCGACACTGTCGCGCAGATACTGCTCGCGGGCCTTCAGTTCGTCACTGATCTTGACCAGGTCTTTGGACGTAGGCTTGCCGAGGGAAGCACGGATGAAATCGCATCCCGTGCACAAAACCAGCGCCATGACCAGCGGCGCGACAAATATTGCGAACTTTTTCATGTAGTGCTTTTTATCTTACAAAGATACATAAAAAACCGAATCGCCGCCACTTCTCCCTGTGCATTTTGCCGAGGCCCCGAATCGGGCACCTGTCAGCGGCTCAGCTGGTCGTTGCCCAGGACGATACCGGAGAGGGCGCCTGTATGAGCGCCTTCCTTGATGGTATGGACGCCGTTGACGAAGACGTGTGCGATGCCGGCGGGGAACTGGTGCGGCCGGGCGTAGGTCGAGCGGTCGGCGATGGTCTGCGGATCGAAGACCGTGATGTCGGCGGCGTAGCCCGGCACGAGGAGGCCGCGCTCCCTGAGCTTCATGCGCGAAGCCGGCAGGCCGGTGCATTTCCAGATGGCCGTGGCCAGGTCGAGCACCTTGTCTTCCCGGACGAACTTTTCGAAGAAACGCGGGAAGGTGCCGTAGGAACGAGGATGGGGCAGCTCCTTGCCCAGTACGCCCTCCGGTGAGTAGACGCTGCCGTCGGAGGCCGGCATCGACAGCGGATGCGCGTAAATCTTCTTGAGATTGTCCTCTTTCATGGCGAAGGTGGCCTGGTTGACCTCCAGCTTTTCCGAGATCAGTAGGTAGCGGATCATCTCCCACTCGTCCATGCCGGAGAGCCGGCAGCATTCCGCCAGGTTCTTGCCGGCATAGACGGCGTTGGCCGGATCGTTGCAGCCGGCGACGACCACCTGTTGCGGCCCGCCGAAGCGCTCCAGGCGGCTATAGGCGTATTTCTTGATCTTCTCGCAAGTCGCCCTGTCGTTGAGACGGGCGTAGATGTCATCGGAGGTTCCGTCGCGCAACTCAATGGGAATGAACGACGTGAAGCCGGTGGAGAAGGCCGTGTAGGGATAGCGGTCGAATGCGATGTCGATGCCTTCGGCACGGGCGGCGTCGATCTTGCCCAGCATTTCGTCGATCTTGTCGAAGTTGGCCGGGTTCTGCGCCTTGAGGTGCGAGATTTCGAGCCGGGCGCCGGACAGGCGGGCGGCCGCGATGGCCTCGTCCATGGCTTCGAGCACGTGGTCGTCTTCGTTGCGCATGTGGATGGTATAGAGAGCGTTGTGCTTCCGGACGATCTTGTTGAGCTCCACCATCTCCCGCGTGTCGCAGTAGCAGCCCGGGGCGTATTCCAACCCGTAGGAGAGGCCGATGGCACCCAGTTCCAGCTGGTGGTCGAGCACGGCGCACATCCGTTTGAGCTCTTCGTCGCCGGCCTTCACGTTGTAAGGGCCGACCACAGCTTCCCGCACGTCGCCATGGCCCACCAGGCTGGCGTAGTTGATGCCGATCTTGTTTTCCGTCAGGCGCTGGTAGAAGCCGTCGATGTCGCGCCAGGCCGGACCTCCGTGGCGGGGCCGGTCCTTGCGGCTCTCCCAGGCTTCGTCACTGTAAACGAAGGGGCAGTAGCCGCAATTGCCGCCCAGATCGGTCGTGATGCCCTGGTAGATGCGGCTGTCGCCCCTGGGCGCGTCGAACAGGTTGGTGTCGGTGTGGGTGTGGATGTCGATGAAGCCCGGCGACACGACCCGTCCGCCGGCATCCAGCACATGCTCCGCCTGGCTGCCGAGATCCTTACCGATCGCGGCGATCCTGCCGTCGCGGATGGCGATGTCACCTTCAACCGGCGGCTTGCCGTCACCGGCATAGATGACGCCGTTCTTGATGATGGTGTCGAAGGAATGCCGCGTCGTGACCTTGCAGCCGGTCATGCCGCTCAGTCCGAGCGCCGCTGCGCCCAGCGCAGACGCCCGGAGGAAGTCTCTTCTGTTCATATTACAGGGTTTTAAGATTCTCGGTCTGGTAGGAAACCATCTCACCGTCGCGGTCATACACCAGAAGACCTTCGATATCGGCGCGGATTTCCAGGAATTGCCGGGCGCGCTCCACTCCGATGACCATCATCCAGGTGGCATAAGCGTCGGCGGTGGTTGCATCGGCGGCCGCCACGGTGGCACTCAGCAGATTGTGCGTGACGGGCCGGCCGGTGGAAGGATCGATGGTATGGGAGTATTTCTGCCCGTTCTCAACGTAGTAGTTGCGGTAGTTGCCGGAGGTGACGATGCCGCAGTCGGTGATGTTGATGATGGCCTGCAGGTCGGCGCCTTCGTCGAAATTGCCGTCAATGGGCTTGTCGAGGCCGATGCGCCAGGGCGTGCCGATGGCGTTGATTCCCTTGCAGAGAATCTCGCGGCCAATGTCGATCAGGTAGTTGGTGCAGCCGAGCGAATCGAGGATCATGCCCACCCGGTCACAGGAGAAACCCTGCGCGACCGCGTTGAAATTGAGCTTGACCCGCGGATCCGCCTTCACGAGGTGCACCCCGTCTTCGCGTTCTTCCAGTGAAAGGAGGTCCATGCCGATGAAGGCACGGATCGAGTCGATGGCATGCTGGGTGACGTTCCCCTTGTTGGAAAATCCGAAGCCCCACAGATCGAAAAGCGGTGCCGCCGAGGGGTCGAAAGCACCCTGCGACTCTTCCCAGATGAGTTTGGAACGATTGAAGCAGTCAATGAAGATGTCGTTGAGGGGAACGTCTTCCCCGGCATTGATCTTCGACAGGATCGAACTTTTGTTATAACCGCTCAGCGTAAAGTCGATTTCCTGCAGGCAGGAGCCGATCCGCTGCCGCAGTTCCTCTTCACTGATGCCGTTGAGAGGATTGCAGACAATGTGAAACGTGCCGCCCTGGGCAAAGCCCTCGATGCGGTGATACGTGGTGTCCTTGGCGCAGCTGGCCAGCAGCAGCGAAGAAAGCAGGAGGAATAGGAGTCTACGGTACATTTCTTGCAAATTTACGATTATTTATGCACCTTTGCAAGTTGTAATACACAGAAATCCGATGCAGTTGACGCAATATTTTCGCTGGGTTGCCCTGACAGCCATGGTTCTCCTGAGCCTCCTTTCCTGCAAGAAGACCGAGGAAGAAGAAGTGAAGCCGGATTCCATGTCGGGCACCATCGTTTTCGACGTTCCTTACTATGTCCTGAAAGGCGAGACGGTCACGATGACCGCCTCGGGCGTCATCTACCCCAAGGAAGTGGCCTACCGCTGGTTCATCAGCAGTGTCTATCCCGACTCTCTGTCGCGCCGCACCATCACGGTGCAATTCCCTGACAGCCTGGGCGTTTTTACCGTGACGGCACAGGCTTCCGCTTCGGGTTTCTACAGCGCCAGTACCTCGCGGCTGGTAACCACCATCGACACGGCCCGGGGCACTTCGCTTTCCGGACTCAAGCCCAGTGAATTCCAGATCGAGGACGAGCGTGACGGCCATGTCTACGACTATGTGACGGCCGGCGACCTGGACTGGTTCAGCCAGAACCTGTCCTGGCAGGGCGAGGGTGTCCCGTTCCGCTCTTCTCCGGCCACAGCGGACATGTTCGGCAGTTTCTATACCTGGGAGGAAGCCACGAAGGGCGATATCTGCCCGGAAGGCTGGCGCGTCCCCACCAACGAAGACTGGGCATCCCTGGCGGCCGTCCTGAACAACGGCACTCCGCTGCCCTTCGTCGACAACTGGGCCGGATTGGGCACGAAAGCATCGGCCGATGCGTATCTCAATGAAAATCGCATGTGGCCCTATTCACCCGACAACACGCATACGAACGATATCGGCTGGAACGCCCTTCCGATGGGTTATACCTTCACCAACACCCTGGATTTCTCCGGCCTCAACAGCTATGGCTGCTGGTGGAGCGCCACGGAGAAAGACGACGCCCAGGCCTATTACCGTTATATCTGGTATGACCGGGGCGACTTTCCGATGGCCTACACGGGCAAGGATGACATGCGTGCCAGCGTCAGGTGCGTTCGAACGCATCCACAATCTTGGTAACCAGCGGGTGCCGGACGATATCCTCTTTCCCGAATTCCACAATGCTGATGCCCTTGATGTCGCGGACCAGTTCCACGCCGCGCATCAGGCCTGAGTCGCTCTTGTTGGGCAGGTCGATCTGCGTCGCGTCACCCGTGACGATGAACTTGGCGTCGCAGCCCATGCGGGTGAGAAACATCTTGAGCTGGCCGAGCGACGTGTTCTGGGCCTCGTCGAGGATGACGAAAGCCCGGTCGAGCGTACGGCCGCGCATGTAGGCTAGCGGGGCGATCTGGATGATGCCCTCCTCCATGAAATTCTGGAGCCGCTTGGCCGGAATCATGTCGCCCAGCGCGTCGTACAGCGGCTGGAGATAGGGATCGAGCTTGTCCTTGAGGTCGCCCGGCAGGAAACCGAGGCGCTCGCCGGCTTCCACGGCGGGCCGGGTGAGGATGATGCGTTTCACCTCCCGGTTCTTGAGCGCGCGTACGGCCAGGGCGATGGCGGTGTAGGTCTTGCCGCTGCCCGCCGGGCCGATGGCGAAGATCAGGTCGTTGCGGTAGTACTCGCGTACCATGCGCTTCTGGTTGGGCGTACGGGCTTTGATGGGCCGGCCCTCGTTGCTGTAGACAATGATGCTCTCGGCGCTTTCATCGGTGGGGACGGTACCACTCTCGGCGCTGCGGTCGCTGCCTTCGAAGAGCGCTTCCACGTCGTATTCCGTGAGGACGCTCTTGTGCATGCGCTTGCCGCGCAGCCGCTTGATTTTCTCCTCAAAGTCATCGAGTTCGCTTTGCGGCCCCATCAGGTAGATCTCGGCACCGCGGGCCACGGCCTTGATCTTGGGATAATGGCTGGCAAGCAGGTCGAACAGGCGGTTGTGGACGCCATAAATGTCGATCGGATCGATTTCTTCGAGGATGATGGTTTTTTCCATATACAGATGAATGCGGTTTACAAGTTGTATTTCGTTTGCAGGGCCGTCCATTCGCGCAGCATTTTGTCGTAGTCGCTCTTGTCGATCCACGCATCGCGGCGGCCGATCCAGTCGAGGATGGGAATGACGGTGTAATTGTCTTCGAGCATGCGGCGGCGCGAACACCAGGTGTAGGTCGGACGGGCTTCGGCGATGGTCAGGACGCCATCGTCACCGGCGGTGAGCACCAGCTCGTAGAGCATGCCGATCTGGGTGTTCACGTCGCTCTGGTTCGACATGAAATTGCCAAGGGAATAGGCCGTGGCGAAGGGCGGTTCGAACTCGACGGGCTGCACCACATGCGGATGGGAGCCCACGACGGCAGCCACGCCGTTGCGGTGCAGGAACGCGGCCCAGCTACGCTGGCTGTCCGAAGGATCGAGGTGGTATTCCTCGCCCCAGTGCGGGAGCGCCACGATCAGGTCGACGCCGCGCTCCCGGGCCCGGCCGATGACCTCCTTCACGTGCGTGGAGTCGAGCAGGTTGACCCGCCAGGGCCGGGGCACGGGAAGGCCGTTGGTGCCGTACGTGAAATTGATGAAGGCGATATCGTAGCCCTTGATACGGACAATCAGCGGATTGTTGAGGTACTCCTCCCCTTCCGAGCGGTACATGCCGGTAAAAGGGATGTCCATGCGGGAGTAGATGGCATAGGTGCTGTCCATGCCGGCGCTTCCCTTGTCACAGATGTGGTTGTTGGCGGTCAGGAAGAGGTCGATGCCCACGCGCTGCGCCTCATAGGCGAGGCTCTGGGGTGCGGAGAACTGCGGAAAGCCGGTGTACGGCGTCACACCGCAGGGAAACTCCATGTTGGCAACCACGAAGTCGGCTTCGTCGAAGCGGTCCTGCACATGACGGAAGCAGCCGCTGTAGTCGAAATCGGCGGGATTGTCGCGGTCGCCGCCACTGCGGAGCGCGGCTGTCACCTGCGGACTGTGGCTCATCACGTCACCGATGAAAACGATCCGTACGGTATCCGGCTGCGCTGCCTCCGTAGAGAAGCATATCGCCAACCCCAGCATCACCAACAGTGTCTTTCGAAACGATCGGACCATCAGAACCATTTATGATGTAAAGATAACCTTATTTATCCATATTTCCGCCTTTTCCCTGCGATTTCGTCCCGAACGGACCGGACCCGCCCCGGCGGAAAAGCAGTCCCCGGCCGACAGATGACGACCGGGGACAGGTATGGGCAGTATCGGTAGCTGAACCGCTAGAATCTCGCGTGGAGGCCGACCTGGGCGATGCCCTGCATGCCCATGCCGAGCTCCAGGAAGGCGCTGACGGCCTTCCCCACCTCCAGGCAGACGAAAGAAGTCTGGAAGGTAGGAGCCACGACGGCACCGTTGAGCAAACCCTGCAGGACGATCCCCTGCACGACCATCAGGCCCAGACCGACTTTCGAGTACATGCAGAAAACATCATTGCGCGAGTGGAACCAGTCAAATTTGGCTGTCCCCATCAAGGAATAGATGTTGGCGCTGGCGAGGGTCAGATTCGCGTTATAGACGATTCCGTTGATGCTGGCCCGGTTGAATCCGAACGAGCCGCCGACGGAAATGCAGGAATTCAGCTGGCGGGAATACCCGATGTTCATGACACCTCTCGATCCGCCGCTGCGTATGCCGGTAACCCTGCCGGTTTCGGAATCTACATAACTCAGCTTGGCCTTGTCGATCATGCTCACGCCAAAATTGATCAACGAAAACCCGAAACTGGTGGAAATCTCGTTGGGTTGGTATAATCTGTAAGACTGCGCCCGGGCCGGCAGAGCCAGCAACAGGAGCGTCAATAAGATGAACCCTTGTTTCTTCATTAGGTAAACAGGAAAGGTAAGGCTAGAATCTTGCACGGATGCCGGCCTGGACAATGCCCTGCATGCCGACGCCGAGTTCCATGAAGCCGCTGAAGCCGCGGCCGACCTCAAGGCCGACGAGTGACAGATGACCGGTGGGAAGCCAGACCGTCTTGTGGAATTCTTCCATCAGCGAACCGCCGATGCCCATCACGCCCAGGCCGACTTTCGAGTACATGCCGAAAATGTCCGACTTGGTGCGGAACCAGTCAATCTTGCAGGTGCCCATCAGCATCCAGATATTGGCGTTCGCCGCGGTGAGGGAGCCCGTATCGTCTTTCAGTTCGACGCCGATGCTGTTCAGGCTCATCGTTCCGCCGACGGACACCACCTTGCTCAACTGGTGGGTGTAGCCGAGGCTGATGACGCCCTTGGTACCCCTGTTCCGGATGTGGATTTCTTCATCGATGCCAAGCCATTCGTTCAGGTTATCGGCCTTGTTGATGACCGTACCGATGGCGGTGCCCAGCAGAGAGAAACCATAGCTGGCGGAAATCTCATTGGGATGGATCTGCTTGTAATAACGCGTCTGGGCAGATGCCTGCACGGAAAGCAGGAGCGTACAGACAGCCAAAAGGGAAATCAAAATCTTTTTCATTGTTGTTATGCGTTTTGATATTTTTTTGATTGCTCGGCGATGAGTTCCTCGAGGGCCCCCTCGTCGAAATAATTGATTTTCATGGCACGCTTGACGGCGGACAGCGTCTCGGCAGCGGCGGCACGGGCCGCTTCCGTACCTTCGCGAAGCACCTCGTAGACGTAAGGGAGGTTCTGCTCCAGGGCCTTGCGGCGCTGCCGCATCGGTTCCAGCGTATCGTTGAGCACTTCCGTCAGGAAGTTCTTCACCATCACGTCGCCGAGCCCGCCGGCGCGGTACTGTGCTTTCACCTCGTCCAGCGAGTGGAAGTCGAAACTCACCTTCTTGCCGTGGAAACAGTCGCCGAAGCGCTCGAAGTGTCCGGGTTTGCAGAACGCGTCCAGATAGGTGAAGACCGTATTGCCCTCCACCTTGCCCGGATCGCTCACCTGCAGGTGGCCCGGGTCGGTGTACATGCCGCGGACCTTGTTCTTCACCTCCTCGGCGCTGTCCGAAAGATAGATGCAGTTGCCCAGCGACTTGCTCATCTTGGCCTTGCCGTCGGTACCGGGCAGGCGCAGGCAGGCCGCGTTATCGGGCAGGAGGATCTCCGGCTCGGTCAGGGCCGGGCCGTAGGTCGCATTGAACTTTCGTACGATCTCGCGCGTCTGCTCGATCATCGGCTCCTGGTCCTCGCCCACCGGCACGGTGGTCGCCTGGAAGGCCGTAATGTCGGCCGCCTGGCTGATGGGATAGCAGAAGAATCCGACCGGCGTACCCGCCTTGTTGTCGGCGCCTTCGGCATCGTTGAAGCCACGCAGCTGGATCTCCTGCTTCACCGTCGGATTGCGCTGGAGGCGCTGCACCGTGACGAGGTTCATGTAGTAGAAGGTCAGCTCCGTGAGCTCGGCCACCTGCGACTGGATCAGGATATGGCTTTTGGCGGGGTCAATGCCCGCAGAGAGGTAGTCCATGGCCACCTCGATGATGTTCTGGCGGACTTTTTCGGGGTTGTCGGCATTGTCGGTCAGGGCCTGCGCGTCGGCGATCATGATGAAGATCTTGTCGAAAGCCCCGGAATCCTGGAGTTCGACGCGGCGGCGCAGCGAACCGACATAATGGCCTATATGAAGCCGTCCGGTGGGTCTGTCACCGGTCAGGATAATCTTTCCCATCAGTCAATCAATCAATCTTTAGTCTTTAACTGTTTTGAGTTTCTCGCGAATCCTGGCCTCGATCTCGTCGGCCAGCTGCGGGTTGTCCTTGAGGAGCGCCTTGACGGCGTCGCGGCCCTGGGCCAGCTTGGAATCTTCATAGCTGAACCACGATCCGCTCTTCTTGATGATCTCGAGCTCGACGCCCAGGTCGACGATCTCGCCGATGTGCGAGATGCCTTCGCCGAAGACGATGTCGAACTCCGCCTTCTTGAACGGCGGGGCCATCTTGTTCTTGACGATCTTGGCGCGGGTGCGGTTGCCCGTGGCCTCTTCGCCGTCCTTGAGCTGGGTGACGCGGCGTACGTCGATGCGCACGGAAGCGTAGAACTTCAGGGCGTTGCCGCCGGTCGTGGTCTCGGGATTGCCGAAGAGGATGCCGATCTTCTCGCGGAGCTGGTTGATGAAGATGCAGCAGGTATTCGTCTTGGAGATGTTGGCGGTGAGTTTGCGCAGCGCCTGGCTCATGAGGCGGGCCTGGAGGCCGACCTTGTTGTCGCCCATCTCGCCTTCGATCTCGGCTTTCGGGGTCAGGGCGGCCACAGAGTCGATGACGATGATGTCGATGGCGCCGCTGCGGATGAGGTTGTCGGCGATTTCAAGGGCCTGCTCGCCGTTGTCGGGCTGCGAGATGAGCAGGGTGTCGATGTTGACGCCCAGGTTCACGGCGTAGGAGCGGTCGAAGGCGTGCTCCGCGTCGATGATGGCGGCGATGCCGCCCTGCTTCTGCGCCTCGGCGATGGCATGGATGGCCAGCGTTGTCTTGCCGCTGCTCTCGGGACCGTAGATCTCGATGACGCGGCCGCGCGGATAGCCGCCGATGCCCAGCGCATGGTCGAGGGCGATGGAACCCGTTGCGATCGTAGACACCTCGAGCGAAGGCTGGTCGCCCATCTTCATGATCGTGCCTTTTCCGAAATCTTTCTCAATCTTGGCAATCGTAGCCTGCAACGCCTTCAGTCTTTCGGCGTTCTTCCCTGCGTCGACTGTCATTTCTTCATTTTCTTTTGCCATAGTTTGTTGATTTTGTGGGTTAATGGATCGCTGACACGTTCCGTCTATCCGCAAAGATACGATTTTTGTGTAGATTTTCACTTGTTTTATCGTAAATTTGCGTAATAGACCACTATGTACCATGAAAGAGACGCTGCTGGGCAAAACACTCTCCGAACTGAGGGAAATCGTATCGCAGGAGGGCCTTCCCGCCTTCACCGCGAAGCAGCTGGCGCAGTGGCTCTACCAGAAGCGGGTGACGGAGATCGACGCGATGACCAATCTCTCCAAGGCCGCCCGCGCCGCGCTCTCGGAGCGCTATGAGCTGGGACGTGTCCTCCCCGTTGCCTGCTACACTTCCCGCGACGGCACCCGCAAGTATCTCTTTCCCACCTCCCGGCCGGACAAGTACATCGAGACCGTGATGATTCCCGAATACGAAGACGGCTCGGAAGGCGGCATGGCCCGCGCCACGGTCTGCGTTTCCTCGCAGATCGGCTGCAAGATGGGCTGCCGCTTCTGCATGACAGGACGCGGCGGCTTCCACGGCCACCTCACGGCCGGGGAGATCATCTCCCAGTTCCTGAGCATCGACGAGGCCGACCAGCTTACCAATGCCGTGTTCATGGGCATGGGCGAGCCGCTCGACAACTGGGAGGAAGTCTCCAAAGCGCTGGAAATCATCACTTCCGACTGGGGATTCGGCTGGAGCCCGAAACGCGTGACGCTCTCCACGATCGGCGTGCTGCCCAAACTCCGCCGCTTCCTCGACGAGAGCCGCTGCCACCTCGCCGTGAGTCTCCACAACCCTTTCCCGCAGGAGCGGGAACGGATTATGCCCGTCCAGAAGTCCTGGCCGCTGCAGGATGTCATCGCGCTCATCCGCCAGTATGACTTCTCCGGCCAGCGCCGCGTCAGCTTTGAATACACCATGTTCGCCGGGATGAACGACAGCCCGCGCTATGCCGACGCGCTGGCCCGGCTGCTGAAAGGCATCCCCTGCCGGGTCAACCTGATCCGCTTCCACGCCATCCCGGACACACCGTTCCAGACCTCCCCGCCCGAGGCCATCGCCGCATTCCAGGCGCGCCTGCAGAACGCGGGTATCGTCACCACCCTCCGCGCCTCGCGCGGGGAAGACATCATGGCCGCCTGTGGACTGCTCGCAGGCAAAGGACTGAAACCCAACAACTGAAAACTATGAAACATATTCTCCTGATTACCCTGTCCCTGCTCCTCATCGCCCCCGCACTCCGGGCGGAAGACACGGAAACCCCTGCGCCGCGCAAGACGCGCCCCAAGGTAGGCTTGGTCTTCTCCGGCGGCGGCGCCAAGGGCATCGCCCACATCGGCGTCCTGAAAGTGCTGGAAGAAGCGGGCATCCACGTCGATTACGTGGTGGGCACGAGTATCGGCTCGATCATCGGCGGCATCTACGCCCTGGGGTACAGTGCCAGTGAGATGGACTCCATCGTCCGTGCGCAGGACTGGAACCTGCTGATGAGGGATCAGGTATCCCGCACCGATGTGTCTTACGGCTATAAGGAAGACAACGACAAATATCTGGTGGTCCTCCCGTTCATGAACCGGCAGGGCCTGACCGAACAGACGGAAGCCCAGCGGGGAAGGAGGAGGGGCCTGCTCCGCAACGTGCCCGCGGCCCTGGTGGAAGGCCAGAACCTCGACCAGCTCTTTACGAAACTCTCCGTGGGTTATCAGGACGACATCGATTTCAATACGCTGCCGATTCCCTTCGCCTGCGTGGCGGTGGACCTCAACACGAAGGAGGAAGTGGTGTTCCACAGCGGCGACATCGTCACAGCCATTCGCTCCAGCATGTCGATTCCGGGCTATTTCGCCCCCGTGCGGGTGGGTGACAGGTACCTGGTAGACGGCGGCATGCTCAACAACCTTCCCGTGGATGTCTGCCGGAAGATGGGCGCCGACTACATCATCACCGTCGACCTGCACCATTTCAAGAAGGACCAGGAAAGGGAGCCGGAACAGACCATCCCCGAGATGGTGGGCACCATGCTCAGCATCATGAACGGCGAGAAATACCAGGCCGGTCGGAAAGCCTCCGATATCCTCATCGAACCCAATACCAGCGAATACGGCGTGCTCGCCTTCGATGATGCGAGCGTCAATGCGCTGGTCGACAGCGGTGTCGTGGCCGCGCAGCGTGTCCTTCCCCAGCTGCGGTCGCTGGCCGAGTACCTGAAAGAGTTCCCCGATCCGGAGCGCCCGCGCCCGCGCAAGGCCATCGACCTCAACCGGGAATCGGTCCGCATCTCCCAGCTCGAAGCGACAGGCACCGATGCGAAGGAAATGAACTGGCTCCTTTCCAAGACCAACATCGCCCCGGGCCAGATGATCAGCGGCGAGGACATGGACAAAGCCATGGCCTTCATCTACAATACCCGCTGCTTCACCAAGGCGACCTATGATGTCGCCGGAAACGAGGAAGAGGGCTACCGGCTCAAGGTGAACCTGCGGCCCCAGCGCATCCACCAGGTCGGCATCGGTTTCCGTTTCGACACGGAGGAAATGGCATCCATCCTGCTGGGCATGAGCCTGAACAAGCGGAAACTCTTCGGCTCGAAACTCGATGCAGAAGTGGAACTGGGCGCCAATTCCAGCGGTCTGGTCCGCTACGGCTATACATTCCGCAACCTCACCCGCATCAATGTGGCGGTCTCGGCCAAGCACGACGTCATTGATTTTTACGAGTATTATACCGTCAACGACGGCATCAGGGATTTCTCCCGATACTCCCTGGCCTATACCGACCGTTACAACATCTTTACGGCGCAGGCCGACTACCAGATCACCGGCTGGTTGAGCGCGGACATCGACCTGGGCGTCCAGTATACCCACTATTCCTGCCGTGTCGTCGAGGGCAAGGCGGGAGAAGAAGTCGTGGGGTACAGCTTCCGCTACGATATGCTGAGGGGCTTTCTCAACTGGCGTTTCGACAACATGGACGAGACCTATTTCCCGAATCGGGGCATCCAGATCGATCTGCTCGGGGATGCCCGCTTCAATCCGGAAGACCACCTGTGGGGCTTCGATCCGCAATTCAACCTGAAGGCGGCCATTCCGCTCGGTGCACGGGTGACACTCATTCCCCAGACCTACAACCGCTGGGTCTTCGGCCCCAGCTACCGCTATTTCAGCAACATAGTCGGCGGATACATGGCCGGCCGGCATACGCCCTGGCAAATGCCTTTCGTCGGCATCAACCACACGTTCAAGTGCCTGAACAATGTGGACATCGCCCGGCTTGACCTGCGCGTCAATCTCTTCAAGCAGCACTACATGACCCTGATGGGCAACTATATGGCAAACTGGCTCCCGGGCATCGAGTCCACGTCGACAATCGAGCACTACTACGGCTTCGGCCTCGGTTATTCGATCAACACCATCGTCGGCCCGGTGAAGCTGATCGCCCACTGGTCGAACCTTTCCAAGCGGGTGGGCATCCACTTCGCGCTCGGTTATGACTTCTGATACGTAAACACCCCGGTCGCATGAAACGCCTCCTCACGCTCACCCTCCTGCTCCTCCTGCTGGTTCCCGCCTTCGCGCAACGGCCGAAGGTGGGCGTCGTCCTGTCCGGCGGCGGGGCCAAGGGCGCCGCGCATGTAGGCGTGCTGAAGGTGCTGGAAGAAAACAACATCCCCATCGACTACATCGCCGGTACCAGTATCGGCGCCATCGTGGGCGGCCTCTACGCCATCGGCTATTCGGCGCACGAGCTCGACTCGCTCATCATGACCCAGAACTGGAACATCCTCATGAGCGACCGGATTCCCCGGCTGGAGCGGTCTTTCGAACGCAAGCAGGCCGAAAACAAATTCCTCGTCCGGATTCCTTTCGGGGCGGGCGACTACAGCCGCCTGGGCGCCAGAAGACAGCGGAAGCCCGAAGAGACCCCGATCCTGAGCAACCTTCCGATGGCGCTCGTCAACGGGCAGAACGTCTACAACCTTCTCACCCGGCTTTCCGTCGGTTACCAGGATTCGCTCGACTTCAACCGCATGCCGATCCCTTTCGCCTGCGTCGCGGTCGACCTGGTGGGCAAGAAAGAAGTGGTCTTCCGGAACGGCAGCCTCGTCGACGCCATCCGCGCCTCGATGGCCATCCCCGGCTACTTTTCCCCGGTGCGCATGGGTGACATGGTGCTCGTCGACGGCGGTGTACTCAACAACTACCCGGTGGATGTCTGCCGGGCCATGGGCGCCGACATCATCATCGGCGTCAAGCTCGGCGACCCCGATGATGCGGAAGAAGTGGCTGTCGAGAACATCGGCGACATGTTCAACGAGATGCTCAATCTCTACATGGACACCAAGCTCGACGATGCCATAGCCAACACCGACATCCTCATCACCCCCAGCACAAAGGGCTACGGGACACTGAGTTTCGACAACGAAAGCCTCCGCACGCTCATCGAGCGGGGCGAGACCGCCGCCCACAGGAAACAGACGGAACTCGCCGCCCTGAAAGACCTGCTCGACCGTTCCGAGCAGCAGTTCATCGGCCCGATGCTGCCGCAACAGCATTATGACAAAGCCCTCCGCATGGACCGCGACTCCATCACCCTGGGACACGTCTCCTACCACGGCCTCACGACCAAGGATGCCCAGTGGCTTCTCGGCAAAAGCTGCCTGAAACCGGGGGCGCGAATCAGCGGCAACGACCTGGAGGCCGAAATCGACCGCTTCTACAGCACCGCCGCCTATGAGTCGGTGACCTACCTGCTCCTCGGCCAGGAGGAGCCTTACGACCTGGAACTGAATTTCGTATCCCGCCGCAAATCGATGCTGGGAGTCGGCGTCCGTTTCGACAGCGAGGAGATCGCCGCCGTCCTGCTCGATGTCGGTTTCAACGCCAATGCCCTGTACGGTTCCCAGTTCAACGCCACGGCCAAACTCGCCTACAACATGCGGGCGAGCCTGCAGTACAGCTACGCCTTCCGCTCGCTGGCCCAGTTCCGCGCCAACTACAGCTTCCGCCACTCAGACCTCAACATCCTGAACCAGGGGAAGCGGAGCAACCTCGATTACGTACAGCATTCCGCAACGGTTGCCTTCGCCACCTCCAAGATGCGGGACTTTTCCCTTGATCTGGGTGCGCGTTTCGACTTTTTCGACTACAACACCCTCCTCAGCGAAGCGGAGTCGCTGCCTACCTACGACACCGACCTTTCGCGCAACAAGTATCTCTCCGCTTTCGGCCATTTCCAGGTGGACCGGCTCGACCAGCCCGACTTCCCCACGCGGGGTTTCAAGTTCAACGGCCTGGCCTCCTACTACTTCAACAAGGTGTTCGGCCATGAGAACTTCCTCGCCACGCAGGTCCACCTGACCGGCGTGATTCCAGCCGGAAGCCACCTCGCGTTCCTGCTCTCGCTCGACAACCGCATTCTCTTCGGAAGCAACATCCCGCTCATCTACGGCAATATCATGGGCGGCGCGATGGCCGGGCGCTACCTCGACCAGCAGCTCCCCTACCTGGGCTTCGGCTACACGCATGTCTTCCAGAACGTGCTGACCAGCATCTCGCTCGATTGCCGCGGCCGGATCCGGGACAACCACTACATCTACCTCTCCGGAGCCTACGGGCGTGACTTCCAGAACTTCCAAACCATCTTTGAGCACGCCCCGATCATCGGCGCCCGGATCGGTTACGCCTACAACTCCGCCATAGGACCGCTGGCCGCCAACCTCTTCTGGTCGAACTACACCAAAAAGGTGGGCGCCTATGTGAGCATCGGCTTCAATTTCTGACCCATGGAAGAAAAGGAGAAACTGCTGGGCCGCATGATGCGGCGCTGTGCCGGACAGGAGTGCTGCCGGAGCGACATCCGCCGCAAACTCGCCACGCTGCCCGAGGCGGACGCGCAGGAGATCCTCGACACCCTCTGCCGCGAAGGCTACCTCGACGATGCGCGCTACGCCCGGGCCTTCGCCCGCGACAAAAGTGCCCTGCAGGGTTGGGGAAGTCTCAAAATTAGATTAGCTTTGCAACAGAAACAGATCGATGACGCCGCCATCGCCGCAGCGCTGGAAGCCATCGACCAGCCGGCCGCCGACGCCCGCAAAGAGCAGCTGCTCCATGCCAAATGGAAGGCGCTCGCCCGCGAGGACGACCCTGCCCGCAAGCAGGCCAAGTTCTTCCGCTACGCGCTCGGACGCGGCTACGGCTACGAAGAAATAAAACGGATTTATGATCACCTCAGAAGAGATTAAAACGATTAAACAGCGGATAGAGACGTTGGGGAGGTTTCTTTGACATCCCTGCGAAACGATCTGAACTAGCTGAAAAACAAGCCAGGACAACAGCCCCCGACTTTTGGGACGATCCGAAGGCCGCCGAGTCTTTCATGAAGGAAGTCTCGGCCGTCAAGTACTGGGTCGACGGCTTCGATGCGCTCGAAAGCGGGCTCGCCGACCTGGAGACGCTCGCCGACTTCGGCGAGGACGCAGCCGACGACCTTGACGCCGCTTACGCCGGCCTCGTCGAGAAACTCGAGGCGCTGGAGATGCGCAACATGCTCGGCGAAGAAGGCGACAACCTGGGCGCCGTGCTGACCATCAACTCGGGTGCCGGCGGTACGGAAGCCAACGACTGGTCGTCGATGCTCATGCGCATGTACACCCGCTGGGGCGAGCGCAACGGCTACAAGATGACCGTCACCGAGCTGCTGGAAGGCGACGAGGCCGGCATCAAGTCGTGCACCATCCAGTTCGAGGGCGACTATGCCTACGGTTACCTCAAGGCCGAAAACGGCGTGCACCGCCTGGTCCGCATCTCGCCCTACAACGCGCAGGGCAAGCGGCAGACCACGTTCTCTTCGGTGTTCGTGTACCCGCTGGTCGACGACACCATCCAGATTGAGATCAATCCCGCCGACCTCGAGTGGGACACCTTCCGCTCCTCCGGCGCCGGCGGCCAGAACGTCAACAAGGTGGAGACGGGCGTGCGCGTGCGCCACATCCCCACGGGCATCACCGTCGAAAATACGGAAACCCGCTCGCAGCTCGACAACCGGCAGAACGCCCTCCGCATCCTCAAGTCGCACCTCTACGACCTGGAGCTGAAGAAGCGCCAGGAGAAGCAGGCCGAGCTGGAAGGCCAGAAAAAGCGCATCGAGTGGGGCTCGCAGATCCGTTCCTACGTGCTGCACCCCTACAAAATGGTCAAAGACCTGCGCACCGGCTACGAGACATCGGACACCCAGGGCGTCCTCGACGGCGACCTCAACCCCTTCATGAAGGAGTTCCTCATGCGAAACGACCTATAGCGAAGCGGCTGGAGAATAATCGTCTGATTTACAACGCATAACAAAAAATCGCCCTCCCATCTTACGGGAGGGCGATTTGTAAGATGTAGCTGATTTACAGCTACTTATCCTCCAGTTATACTATTTGAACTTCGCGAAGAAATCATTCCCCTTGTCATCCACCAGGATGAAGGCAGGGAAATCTTCTACTGTAATCTTCCAGATGGCCTCCATGCCGAGCTCCGGGTACTCGACGCACTCGATGCTGCGGATACTGCTCTGGGAGAGCACGGCAGCTACGCCGCCGATGGTTCCCAGATAGAAACCGCCGTGCTTCTTGCAGGCATCTGTCACCATTTGGGAACGGTTGCCCTTGGCAATCATCACCAGGGATGCACCGTGATCCTGGAACTCGTCCACATACGGGTCCATGCGGTTGGCCGTGGTGGGGCCCATGGAGCCGCAAGGCATGCCAGCCGGTGTTTTGGCCGGGCCGGCGTACAGGATGGGATGGTCCTTGAAGTAAGCGGGCATATCCTCACCGGCGTCCAGGCGGGCCTTGAGCTTGGCGTGAGCGATGTCACGGGCCACGATGATGGTGCCCTTCAGGTTTACGCGGGTGCCTACGGCATATTTGGTCAGTTCGGCCCTCACGGCGTCGATGCCTTTGTCCAGGTCTATCTCAATGCCCTTGGGACCTTCGCCGGGACGGCGCAGCTCTTCAGGAATGAGCTCGGAAGGGTTGGTGTCCATCTTCTCGATCCATACGCCGTCGGCGTTGATCTTGGATTTGATGTTGCGGTCGGCGCTGCAGCTAACGCCCATGCCGATGGGGCAGCTGGCGCCATGACGCGGAAGACGGATGATGCGGATGTCGTGGGCCATGTATTTGCCGCCGAACTGGGCGCCCAGGCCAATCTTCTGCGACTCTTTCAGGAGCTTTTCCTCCAGGTCGATGTCACGGAAGGCACGGCCGGTCTCGTCGCCGGTGGTCGGGAGGTTATCGTAGAACTTGATGCTGGCCAGCTTCACGGTGAGAAGGTTCTTTTCGGCCGATGTGCCGCCGATGACAAAGGCAATGTGATAGGGCGGGCAGGCTGCCGTACCCAGCGAGCGCATCTTCTCCACCAGGAAGGGGATGAGGGTGCCTTCGTTCTGGATGGTGGCCTTGGTCATGGGGTAGAAGTAAGTCTTGTTGGCGCTGCCGCCGCCTTTTGCTACCATGATGAAACGATACTCGGCACCGCAGGTGGCCTCAATGTCAATCTGGGCGGGGAGGTTGCACTTGGTGTTGACCTCGTTGTACATATCCAGCGGAGCGTTCTGGCTGTAGCGGAGATTTTCCTGGGTATAGCAGTTGAACACGCCTTTCGAGAGGGCTTCCTCGTCTTCGAAGCCCGTCCAGACCTGCTGGCCTTTTTCTCCGTGGATGATGGCCGTACCGGTGTCCTGGCAAAAGGGAAGCACGCCCTTCACGGAAGTTTCGGCGTTGCGAAGGAACTGCAGGGCCACATACTTGTCGTTGTCGGAGGCCTCGGGGTCGCTGAGGATCTTGGCCACCTGCAGGTTGTGGGCGCGGCGCAGCATGAACTGGCAGTCGTGGAAAGACTGCTGAGCTACCATCGTGAGCGCATCGGGGCTCACTTTCAGCATTTTGTGACCCTCAAACTCAGCGGTGGACACGAGTTTTTCGGAACCGGGAATCTTGTAGTATTCAGTGGTGTCTTCACCCAACTGAAACATAGGAGCATATTTGAAATCTGCCATAATGGTTACGGGTTAGTCTTACAAAGATAGCCAATCCGTCCCACCTCTGCAAATCTTTTGGAGGGCTTAAATACAACAAAAGCGGTCCGAGGGCCGCTTTTGATAGTAATGACCGGATGACAGCTACTGCCGTGGCGGCTGAATCCGCTTAGACGGAGAAATCGAACTTTTGAAAAAGGATGATGGAGGAAAGTTTCGGGAACGGATGACGATTATTTTGTATCTTTGTCGTTTAGCATGAAAGATTATTGTTATATTGTTGCCGGACAATGCTTTTCGGTTGAAGCTGCGGACGGGGTCGACCTGTCGGAATACCTCTCTCCTTATGTGCCTTTTGCGGTCAGTCCGCAGGAGGCGCCGCAACGGGTATTCCGGGTAAAGGTGGTGCCGAAGGACGCCATGGCTGTTCCGGAGGACCTCTCCGAAGAATTCAGTCAGGATGATGACGGCTCGCAGATCCGGCTCTGCCGGACGGGCAGCGGCGCTTCGTGGTTTGAATTCAGCCTGTTCGGCGAACTCGCCGGTACGATGCTGGCCGACGCGGGATTCGAATCCGCGACGCTGGCCATCCAGGCCTATCCGTCCTTTGCCTTGAGCAACGCCTTGATGGTGATGTTTGCGCTCCGCACGGCTTCCCTCCGCACGGCGCTGTTCCATGCCGCAGTCATTGGCTGCGGCGGACGGGGCTATCTTTTCCTCGGGAAGAGCGGCACGGGCAAAAGCACGCACGCGCGCCTGTGGCTCAAGCATGTGCCGGGCTCCGAACTGGTGAACGACGACAATCCGGTGGTCCGCATTCTTGACGACGGCACGGCATGGGTGTACGGCTCCCCGTGGAGCGGGAAAACGCCGTGCTACCGCAACATGCGCCTGCCGCTGGGCGGCTTCGTGCAGCTTGCGCAAGCCCCGTACAATGCCATCCGGCGCCTCAAGGGTATTGCAGCCTACGCGGCGCTCGTGCCCAGCATTTCCGGCAAGCGCTGGGACCGCGCCATCGCCGACGGCCTCCACGAGACGGAAAATGACCTGGCTACCAACGTGCCGGTGTGGCACCTGGACTGCCTGCCCGACGAAGCGGCCGCCCGCCTCTGTGCCGGAGAGGTTATGAATATATAATATCCTGAAAATGAATACCGTATCCGACGAACAGATCCTCGCCGATGCCGTTCGCTTCGTAAACGAAGGGATGGCGGTGACGCTGCTGGTCAAGGGGCGCAGCATGCTCCCCTTCATCCATGGCGGCACCGACAGCGTGGTGCTGACCCGTCCCGGCAAGATCCGTCGCGGCGACGTGGTACTGGCCCGGATTGACGGACGGCGCTTCGTGCTGCACCGCGTGATGGAGGTATCGGATACGCAGGTGGAGCTGATGGGCGACGGAAACCTGGTGGGCCGGGAGCGCTGCCGTCCGGAGGATGTGCTGGCCCGCGCCGACGAAGTGGTGAAAGGTGACGGCCGCCACCTGCGGCTCGACACACCGCGCCAGCGGCGGGCCGCCCGCCTGTGGCGCCGGCTGCTGCCCGTGCGGCGCTACCTGCTGTTCATCTACAGACATACGATTATCAGAAACAAGAACATACAATGAAAAGGAAAGAAGGATTCGTGCTGCGCACCGTGTGCGGCGAAAAAGTCATTGTGGGTGAAGGCCTGGGCGCCATCGATTTCGGCAAGCTCGTGAGCCTCAACGACACGGCAGCCTGGATTTGGGAAAAGGCCGGCGAACTGGGCGATTTTGACACCGATTCGCTGGCCGCGGCCCTGTGTGAAGCCTATGAAGTGGATACCGACACGGCCCGTGCCGATGTCGATAAACTGCTCACCCAGTGGCAGGAACTGGGTATCGTGGAATGAAATACCTGCGGTGGATCTGGCGTGCGATGGCAGGGATCCGCTGGGATACCCTGTGGCGCATCCTCATCGGCATCGCCCAGGTCGCCCTGGGACTGCTGATGGTATGGCTCAGCCGCCGCTTCATCGACCAGACCATCCGCACCGGCACCGACCGCGAGGTCGTGGCGATGATCGTTCTGCTGGTAGCCGTAGTGCTGGGCGGTGTGGTGCTGCGCCAGCTCTACTATTACCTTTCGACCCTGGCCTGCACGCGGCAGACCAACGCCATCCGCCTGCAGGCGTTCAGCCGCCTCTTTGCCCGGCAGCTCTACGCCGAACGCGACATCCATTCGGGTGACGTGGCGTCCCGCCTGTCGAAAGACATCGAGGTGGTCGGCGAAGCCTCTACGGACATGCTGCCCCGCGCCGTCATCACCCTGGTCCAGCTGGCCGGCGCCTTCCTGCTTTTGTTTTCGATGGATCGCTGGCTGGCCGTCGCCCTGCTGGTGCTCACGCCGCTGGTCATCGTCTTCGCCAAACTCATCGCCCGCCCGCTGCGCAAGATGACGCTCGACATCCGCCAGGAGGAGAGCCGCATCCAGATGCAGGTACAGGAGGGCATGGAACACAACGCCACCCTGCGCTCGCTGGGCAGCGAGCAGTGGGTCACCGAGCGCCTCGACCAGACGCAGTCCGGCCTCATGGGCCGCGTGAAGCGCCGTACGCGTTTCACCGTGCTGACGCGCGTGCTCATGGCTTCCTGCTTCGGCCTGGGCTATATGATGGCGTTCTGCTGGGGCGGTCTGCAACTCCGCAGCGGAGCCATCACATTCGGCGTGATGACCGCCTTCCTTCAGCTGGTAGGACAGGTGCAGAATCCCATCCTGACCCTGCTCAACATGGTGCCGCAGCTCATCCACACCACGGCCAGCATCGACCGGCTGGAAGAGGTGCTGGGCACCGAAGCGGACAGGAAAACCCCGTCCGAGCTTAAGCCCCTGTCTGAGCTGGTGGCCGGTGTGAACATCGAAAATGTCAGCTTCCGCTATGTGAAAGGAGAACGCACTGTGTTCGAAGGATTCTCGCACGATTTCCATCCGGGCACCAAGACCGCCCTGACCGGACTGACGGGGGCGGGCAAGACAACGCTCTTCCGGCTGATGCTCGCACTGGTCAAGCCTACGGCCGGCCGGATTGAGCTCTATGATGAAGGCCATGCCTGGCCCGTTTCAGCCGCGACACGGACCGACTTCGTGTTCGTGCCGCAGGGCAATTCGCTGATGAGCGGTACAGTGCGTTTCAACTTGCTGCTGGCCAAGCCCGATGCCACGGAAGAGGAGCTGCGGCGCGTGCTCCATACTGCCGCGGCTGACTTTGTCTTCGACCTGCCGCAGGGCCTCGACACGGAACTCGGTGAGCGTGGCGCCGGCCTGAGCGAAGGCCAGGCCCAGCGCGTGGCCATCGCCCGCGGCCTGCTCCGTCCCGGCAGCATCCTGCTGCTCGACGAGATCAGCGCTTCGCTCGACGAAGCCACCGAGCATGAACTCTTCTCCCGCCTCTTCACCGATTTCCCCGACCGTACGATGATCTTCATCACCCATCGTCCGGCCGTCGCCGCCCTCTGCGACGAAACCCTCCGGCTCCTCTAGACCTCTGTCCACCTTCTACTTTCGCCGCTAAAACACTGTGGCCTCGTCCAGCGTGTTCTCGCGGCAAAACATGTTTTTTCGGAGAATTCCCAAATTATTTTTACATTTGGAACCCGTTATCAAACCTTCTTGTTCCATGAACACCAAGTATGTATTCGTAACGGGCGGAGTGGCTTCATCCCTTGGAAAAGGCATCATCGCGGCCTCCCTGGCCAAACTCCTGCAGGCGCGTGGTTTGCGTGTTACCATCCAGAAATTCGATCCCTACATCAACATCGATCCCGGGACGCTCAACCCGTATGAGCATGGCGAGTGCTATGTTACGGAAGATGGTGCTGAGACCGATCTGGACCTGGGCCATTACGAACGTTTCCTGGGTGTCCATACGTCCAAGGCCAACAACGTAACGACCGGCAAGATCTACAACACCGTCATCACCAAGGAACGCGAAGGCGCCTATCTGGGCAAGACCGTGCAGATCGTCCCGCACATCACCGACGAGATCAAGCGGCGCATGCTCCTGCTGGGCCGGACCGGAGACTATGATGTTATCCTGACCGAGATCGGCGGAACGGTGGGCGATATGGAGTCACAGCCCTTCATCGAAGCGGTCCGTCAGCTGCAGTGGGAATTGCCGGAAGAAGACTGCATGTCCATCCACCTGACCCTGATTCCGTATCTCCGCGCCGCCAAGGAGCTCAAGACCAAGCCGACACAGCATTCGGTGCAGATGCTCCAGCAGAGCGGCGTAAAGCCCGACGTGATCGTATGCCGCACAGAACAGCCCCTTACCCCGGAGCTACGCCGCAAGATTGCGCTCTTCTGCAACGTCAAGCCCGGCCACGTAATCCAGAGCATTGATGCCTGGAGCATCTACCAGGTTCCGCTCAACATGCACGAGGAACACCTCGACGAACTGGCCGTCCGCAAACTCCAGATCGAAAACTTCACCCAGCCGGAACTCGGCCGGTGGAAGGAGTTTCTGGAACGCCTGAAACATCCCAAACAGGAGGTAAGCATCGCCCTGGTGGGCAAATACGTGGAGCTTCAGGACGCTTACAAGTCCATCCAGGAAGCGCTGGTACATGCCGGTGCGGCCAACGAATGCAAGGTCAATGTCAAGACTGTCCATTCCGAACAGGTCGGCGAAGACAATGTATCCGAGGTCCTGGCTGGCATGGACGGTATCCTGGTGGCTCCGGGTTTCGGGGAGCGGGGTATCCCCGGCAAGATTGCTGCGGTGCGATACGCCCGCGAAAACGGCATCCCTTTCTTCGGCATCTGCCTCGGCATGCAGATGGCCGTCGTGGAGTTCGCCCGCGACGTGCTGGGTTACGCCGATGCTGCCTCCACGGAGATGCACCCTGGCACGACGCATCCTGTCATCGACCTGATGGAGGAGCAGAAGACCACTACCATCAAAGGTGGAACCATGCGTCTGGGCGCCTACGCCTGCAAATTGGTTCCCGGCACGCTCGCGTCGAAGATCTATGGACGGCCGGTCGTACAGGAACGCCATCGGCACCGCTACGAATTCAACGACTCCTACCGCAGCGCATTCGAAGAATCCGGCATGGTGATTTCAGGCACCAATCCCGACACCGGGCTGGTCGAGATGGTGGAAATCCCGTCGCATCCGTTCTTCATCGGTACACAGTTCCATCCCGAATTCAAGAGCACGCCGGAACAGCCGCAACCCATCTTTGCCGCTTTTGTCAAAGCCGCCATCGACACGCACCTTCAGAATAATCAAATATGAAGTCATTCCTTTTTTCCACTCTGTTGTCTGCCTGGGTCCTGGCGGCAGCATGCTCGCATCCGAATCCGCAGGATCCACTGCCGCGCGGAGCAGCCTCTCCGGCATTGGACGAGGCATTCGCATCTTATCTTCAGGCCGTTGCCGACAGTTCCGAAGAATTGCACAGCATGCTGGTCCTTCAGCATGGCAAGGTACTCAAGGAGCACTTCGCCGTTCCCGATACAGCGCACATCCTGAACTCCGTTTCCAAGACTTTTACTTCAACGGCTGTCGGTTTCGCGATTGCTGAAGGCTTGTTGTCGCTCGACGACCGGATTGTGGATCTGTTCCCGGAGTCGCTTCCGGAGCAGGTATCCGATATGGTGGAAAAGATAACGATACGTCATCTGCTGACGATGAATTCCGGCCACGGGACCGATCCCACCTATGCTGTCCGTTCGGACGACGGAGACTGGGTGAAGGGCTTTCTGGAATGGCCTTTCGATTATGAGCCGGGCAGCTGCTTCTGCTACAACAGCCTGGGCACCTATGTGCTGTCGGCAGCTGTGCAGAAGGTGACTGGACAGAAAGTCGTGGACTACCTGGAACCACGCCTTTGGAAACCGCTGGGCATTGACAAGCCGTACTGGCAGGAGAGTCCGGCCGGCATCAATGCGGGCGGCTGGGGCCTGTTCCTCCGTACCGAAGACATGGCCCGGATGGGCCTCTGTCTGCTTCAGCACGGCCAGTTCTGCGGCAAGCAGGTGATCCCGGCCGATTGGGTACGGGAGATGTCAGCAGCGCAGGTAACTTCCGTAAATGCCGGCGTGAACGAGCGGATTGTGGAGGACATCCGGAAGGATCCGTCAAGTCCCATCTACGCTTACTTCGACCCGGAGCAGAGCGACTGGATGCAAGGATACGGCTACCAGATGTGGCGCTGCCGTCATGGAGCTTTTCGCGCAGACGGTGCCAACGGCCAGTACATCCTCATCCTCCAGGACAAGGACGCGGTCATCGTGACCACCGCCCACATCCCGAATATGCGCCAGGAACTGAATCTGATCTGGGACTATCTGCTGCCCGTGCTTTGACCCCTTGAGCGCCATCAGGCGCTAGCGGAGACTGAGCAGGGCCAGCCTGGTGCAATGGCAAGGTCGGAGCGGCGGGGTTCGGGGCAGAGCCCCGTCACTATTATCCGATGGTGGCGCCGTTGGAGAGGCGTTCCTCGGGCGTGACGATGCGCATCTTGCCGTCGATCTGCCTGGCCATGAGGATCATGCCCTTGCTCTCGATACCGCGGATGACGCGCGGCTGGAGGTTGGCCAGGATGCAGATCTGCTTTCCGACCATCTCTTCCGGCGTGTAGTACTCCGCAATGCCGCTCACGATGACACGCTGGTCGAGGCCCGTGTCGATGGTAAGCTTGAGCAGCTTGTCGGTCTTGGGAACGCGCTCGGCGGCGAGCACCGTCGCCGTGCGGATGTCCATCTTGCCAAACTCGTCGAACGTGCAGGCCTCTTTGCCAGGCTCCACCTTCGGTGCAGCGGCTGCCGCAGCAGCCGCCTCGGCGGCCAGACGCTCCGCCTTGATCCGCTCCAGGCGCTCGACCTGCTTCTGGATTTCAGCGTCCTCGATCTTCGAGAACAGCAGCTCAGCCTGATTCAGCTGATGGCCCACCGGCAGCAGTTCGGCCTTGCCCAGCTCGTCCCAGCCGATCTGCGATACGTTCAGGATACGGTTGAGCTTCTCCACGGAGAACGGAAGGAACGGTGCAAAGGCCACCGCCAGGCTCGCCGTAATCTGCAGCGAGGTGTTCAGGATGGCAGCGGTACGGTCCAGGTCGGTCTTGGCCACCGCCCACGGCTCGGTGTCGGAGATATACTTGTTGCCCAGGCGGGCCAGGTTCATGGCCGCCTTGAGCGCCTCGCGGAACTTGAAGGTCTCGAGGTTGTCCTCGATCTCCTGCTTGAGCTGCGGAATCTGCGCCAGTACCTCGCGGTCGATGCCGGCCAGCTTGCCGGGTGCCGGGACGCGGCCCCCGAAATATTTGTGCGTCAGCACCACGGCCCGGTTCACGAAGTTGCCGAAGATGGCCACCAGTTCGCTGTTGTGGCGGGTCTGGAAGTCTTTCCAGGTGAAGTCGTTGTCCTTGGTTTCGGGCGCATTGGCGGTCAGCACGTAGCGGAGCGTATCCTGCTTGCCGGGGAAGTCCTGCAGGTATTCGTGGAGCCACACGGCCCAGTTCTTCGAGGTTGAAATCTTGTCGCCTTCCAGGTTCAGGAACTCGTTGGCCGGCACGTTTTCCGGCAGGATGAAGCCGTCGCCGTAGGCCTTGAGCATCGACGGGAAGACGATGCAGTGGAACACGATGTTGTCCTTGCCGATGAAGTGGATCATGCGCGTGTCCTCGCTCTTCCACCATTTCTCCCAGCTGTCGGGCAGCAGTTCGATGGTATTCGAGATATAGCCGATCGGCGCGTCGAACCACACGTAGAGCACCTTGCCCTCGGCGCCTTCCACCGGCACCGGCACGCCCCAGTCGAGGTCGCGCGACACGGCACGCGGCTGCAGGCCGCCGTCAAGCCAGCTCTTGCACTGGCCGTACACATTGGTCTTCCATTCCTTGTGGCCGTCGAGGATCCATGCGCGCAGCCAGGGTTCATACTGGTCGAGCGGCAGGTACCAGTGCTTCGTCATCTTCTTGACGGGCTCGGCGCCGCTCACCTTGGAGTGCGGGTTGATGAGCTCTTCCGGGCTGAGCGTGGAGCCGCATTTCTCGCACTGGTCGCCGTAGGCGCCTTCATTGCCGCACTTGGGGCAGGTGCCCACGATGTAGCGGTCCGCCAGGAACACCTTGGCCTCGGGATCGTAGAACTGCTCGCTCTCCTTCTCGATGAACTTGCCCTCGTCGTAGAGCTTGCGGAAGAACTCGGCGGCATACTTGTGGTGCGTGGCCGACGTGGTCCGGGAATAGATGTCGAAGGTGATGCCGAAATCGGCAAACGACTGCTTGATGATGTTGTGGTACTTGTCGACGATATCCTGGGGGGAGCATCCCTCCTTGCGGGCCGCAATCGTGATGGGCACCCCGTGCTCGTCGGAGCCGCATACGAAGAGGGTCTCGCGTCCGCGCATCCGCAGATAACGGACATAGATGTCGGCCGGGACATAGACGCCGGCCAGGTGACCGATGTGGACGGGACCGTTGGCATAAGGCAACGCGCAAGTGATGAGATTCCTTTTTTTCATAATCTGTTCAATTCTCTGGATAATCTGTTTTTGACGGTATTGAGTATCTGCAGGCGGGACACCAGTTCCCGGAGCTTGTCCTGATCGCCGCCGCGCTGGGTCAGGGTAATCTCCTTGGCCGTGGCGGTACACTGCTGGTCGGTGATGCGGAGCTTGTAGAGCAGCACCGACTTGGGGACGGTGCGGCCCAGGGCCTGCTCTTCCGGGGTAATGGACTCTTCGTAGGTGCGCACGGTCAGCGGGTGCTCTTCGAGGATCAGGTCGAGTACCGCCCGGGCGACGGCCGGGTCGTCCCCCGCCGTGAACCAGCGGATGATGCGCTGCTGCATGACTTCGCTGTCCTCGCGGGGCAGCGTGGCCAGGAAGGAGAAATAGCGCTCGAAGATCGTGCGGTAGAGTCCGTTGACGAACACCAGGTCGTCGTCGGCCAGGGCGTCCCGGATATATTGCGACACGGTGATTTCGTCGTGCTGTTCCGCGCCGTAGTACATGTCTTCCTCGAAAACCATGGGATACTCCCCGAATTTCACGAGGTAGTAGGTCAGTTCGCGTTCCGGCACGGCCAGATAGCCATCCTTCAGGGGATAGGCTTCCGCAGGCCCGGACGGCGGCACGGTGCCCGGATCGGGCAGGTCTTCGGGGATGAGTTCTTCGGGCTCGTCATTCCGGGCCGGGCCGGGAACGGCGGAGGAAGAGGATTCTTCGAAGCGGCGGCGCGAGCGCTCCAGCGCCCGTTTTTTGCGGCGGAACTCGCCGATCGTGGCCATGATGGCATCGGGCTTCATCTCGAACTTCTCGGCCACCATCTCCACATATACGTTGCGCAGGATGGGATCGGGCACGACGGCCACGCTCTGCACGATGTCGCGGATCACCTGCGAGCGGCGGACCGGATCGCGCTCCGTGTCCTTGAGCAGCAGCTCGCTCTTGTAGGTGATGAAATCTTTCTCGTTTTCTTCGATGTACTCCTGGATCTCGACCAGGGAGTGGCTCTTGGCAAAGGTGTCGGGGTCATCCTCGGGCGGCAGCAGCACCACCTTCACGCTCAGGCCCTCCTCCAGCACCAGGTCGATGCCGCGCAGGGAGGCCTTGATGCCGGCCTCGTCACCGTCGTAGATGATGGTGATCTTCTCGGTGAAGCGCTTGATCAGGCGGATCTGCTCCACGGTCAGCGAGGTGCCCGACGAGGCCACCACGTTGGTGACACCCGCCTGGTGCATCGAGATCACGTCGGCGTAACCCTCCACCAGGATGCACTTGTCGGCCTTGGCGATGCTGTTCTTGGCCTGGAAGATGCCGTAGAGCGAGCGGCTCTTGTCGTAGATCTCGCTCTGCGGGCTGTTGACATACTTGGCGACGCTCTTGTCGGTCTTCAGGGTGCGGCCGCCAAACGCGATCACGCGACCGCTGATGGAGTGGATCGGGAACATCACCCGATCGAAGAAGCGGTCGTAGAGCTCGCCACTTCCCTCCCGTTCCAGGCACAGGCCCGATGCCACGAGGTATTCTTTCTTGTAGCCGGCCTTCAGGGCGGCGGTGGAAAAAGTCAGCGGGCGCGAGGCGGCATAGCCCAGGCCGAACTTGCGGATGGTCTCGTCGGAGAATTTGCGCTCGCGGAAATAACTCAGGCCGATGGCTTTGCCCACTTCACTGTTCCACAGCACGTCGGCATAGAACTTCTGCGCATATTCGCTCACCACCAGCAGGCTCTCATAGCGCATGCGGCTGGCGATCTCCTCGGCCGTCTCCTCTTTCTCCACGATCTCGATGTGGTACTTTTTGGCCAGGTAGCGCAGCGCCTCCCAATAGCTGAGGTGCTCGTGCTCCATCAGGAAGGTGACGGCATTGCCGGCCTTTCCGCAGGCGAAGCACTTGAAGATGCCTTTGGTGGCCGACACGCTCATCGAGGGGTTCTTGTCCTGGTGGAAGGGGCACAGGCCGAGATAGTTCGCGCCCCGCTTGCGCAGGGACACGAAATCGCCGATGACCTCTTCGATTCTGACGGCATCCAGAATCTTCTCGACAGTGGCGCGGTCGATCATCCTACCTCCTCCTCAAGAGCTCCAGCTCTTCTTTCGTATACAGCAGCCGGTCGAGGATCGGAGACATTTCATCGGTAAACACATAGGCCGCAACGATGAACAGCACGATGAGCACGGCCAGGATAATGAGGATCAGTCTTCCCGTACGCAGTTTCCAAATCGTGGACGCAACGCCGGACACCTCTTCCTGGAATTGGTCCCACACCGGTTGTTTCGCCGGTGCCACTGCTGTCTCCGGAATCTCGCTTCGCTTCCCGTCATTCCGGGCCTGACCCGGAATCTCGCTTCGCTTCCCGTCATTCCGGGCTTGACCCGGAATCTCGCTTCGCTGCTCCGGTGATCGTCCCGCTCGCGAAAAATGCTCGCGGCTCCGATCACCGCCCGCAGCTTCGCTCGATTCCTCTTCGGAGACTTTGATGAAAATCGGTTCGAAACCGATGCCGTCGGGCCAGATGTCGAGTTTGTCATCCGGAACGAAGAAAAACTCGTTGCGCGCATTGGCCCGCATGACACCCAGTCCCGGCAGCTTGCAGCTCTTGTGGCCTTCGAGTTCGGAACTCAGCCGGCTCAGGCACCAGCCCAGCTCCACGCCGGCCTGCTCCTGGGTCACCCCCGATTCCCGCATCACTTTCTCGAGCAGAAGCCGTCCCTGTTCCAGCGAGACATCTTCCTTGTGGAACGACATCTTCCGGTACGGGGGATGGATGGTGGTCTGGTGGTCGGAATAGGTGGCGGGCTGCAATTCCGCCGTAAAACTGCCCAGATACGGCACGTCAACCCGCTCGTTTTCCACGATGAGTTCCTTCACACATTTTGAGAAAAGGCTGATATCCATGAACGAAGCGGGCCGGTGCCGACGGGTTTAACGTGCAATAATAATCAAATTTCTTTATTCGGGCATCTGTGCGCCATAGCCGGCGACCTTTCCGAAGAGATCCTTCGCCTTCTCCCAGGGATACTTGTTGCAGTACATGCTCGGGCGGACGATCTCGGTTCCCTGCTGGTTCAGGCCGAACATACGGTTGACCTGGTTGGCGGCGGAATTGGCGTTGTAGCTTTGCGAAGAGATGATCTTCAGGGTCATGAAACCTTCCAGATAAGGCTTGTCGATGGCGTTGATGAACGCTTCGTTGCCTTCGGGAAGTTCCTTGTTCCCTTCGTATTTCGGACCGATCTGCTCGGCTTCTTCGATACGGGCGGCAGGCACGGAAATCGTCGCAGCGCCGGGCGCGGCGATTTCGAGGTCACGGCGGTTGGCGAAGTAGTAGTTGTCGTAGAGGTTGCTGATCTTGGCCGCCTCCAGGTCCTTGCTGGACTCATAGTACACGCGCTCGACACCGCAGTTGCTGCTGCAGCCGAAAATGTTGTTGTGCACGTCGATGGTGCGGATGCCGTTCATGAAACGGAAGCCCTGGCCCATGTCCTCGAAAGTTTTGGTCCGGGTCCAGGTGAAGAGCACCGTATTGTGGTGGAAATCCAGGGAAACCTGGTCGACATCCGAGTCCCGTACGCTGCCCCTGACCTGGCAGGCGGAATAGCGGCAGGCGATGAAGATGTTGTTGCAGATCTCCATGTGGCCTTTGCCCATCATCGCGGAGATGCCATAGTCGCGGCAATTGACGAAAATGCAGTTGGACACGCGGACATTGCCCTCGACATCCATGTGCAGGCCGTACTCATCGCCGTTGGAATAGCCTTCCAACGGGCAGTTCGGAGAGGCGCCGAGTTCGACGAAGCGGCCGGTGAGCACACCCTCGTTGGGCGTTCCGGTAATCTCCAGGTCGACATTGGCCTTGCAGTACAGGTTGTTTTCGCCCAGGTCGAAAACCAGACCGTCGATCACGACATTGCCCATGGGACCGTTATATCCGTAGGGACGGCGGGCGTTGACATTGAACAGCGGGGCGCTGAACCGCTGCTCGACCGGCTGGAGTTTGGTCACGTGCTTGATGATGTCGCGCTCGCTGAAATCGGGCGACCAGCCGCCGTAGATGCTGAGGAACTTGCCCCGGTCGTTCTGGCCGTTGCCGAACTGGCCGATCTGGATGTATCCGCGGTCCATGTTGCCGAGGTAGTTGCCTTCCGCCACATAGATGATGTCATTGTCTTCCGCCGTATCGATGGCCTTCTGCAGGTCCTTCATGGCCGTGCCCGGGGTCAGGCCGTCGGCGCGGGCCGAACCGGTGGTCTGGCTGACATAGAACGTCTTGCCGGCGGCGGCGACGGTATTGCCGGCATTGCCAGCCTTGTTGTCATTATTGGGTTTGCTGTTTTTGTTGTTCGCAGCGTTTCCGTTCCCCTGAACGGCCTTCTGAGCCGTTTGTTTGAGACCTCTCAAAAGGTTCTGGGCCTCGACCTGGAGGCCGCATGACAGGAGCGCCACCAGCGCCAGAGCCATGAACTTGACAAGAGACTTTTTCATTTCAGTATATCATTTAGGTTGTTGCCAGATGAACCAATCTACAAATTTAGGTAAAAAACGGGGATAAAAAAACAGTGCTCTCCGGGCACAAAAAAAGCATCGCGTCTGCGATGCTTTTTTAGTGCCCGGAACAGGACTCGAACCTGCACAAACTTGCGTTTACTAGTCCCTGAAACTAGCGCGTCTACCGATTCCGCCATCCGGGCGAACCGTTAGGGACTGCAAAGGTAGTAAATAATTTCAAACTTCAAATTTATTTTTTGCTTTCCGCCGGGCAGACACACAAGGGACCGGTCACACGGACCGGTCCCCCACCTGACAATAACCTTATTATAACCTAAAAGCTTATTTCCAGTTCGTATACTGCGCCGAAGCGTCGGTCCAGCCGGCATTCTGCGTCAGGACGCCGGCCGACAGACTGATCTCGGACTGCGGGAAAGGACGGAAACCCCAGGTAGCCTCATAGCGGGCCTTGTAACCGGCGTTCTGGTCTTTCATCACCGTAGCGGCGCTGTTGTTCTTGATCGGCTGTCCCAGCTGGGTCTCGAGGGCCTTGATGGCATATGCCTTGCCGTAGCGGCGCATGTCATTCCAGCGGATGCCTTCGAAAGCGAGTTCATGCTGGCGCTCCATGCGGAGGGCGGCCACGCTGTACGCCTTGTCGGGCAGGCCCACGCGGGCACGTACGGCGTTCATGCCGCTCCTGCCGTTGTAGATGACCTTGCCGTCCGTCAGCTCGGAGTGCATCAGCAGCACGTCGGCGAAGCGGATGACCTGGACATTCTGCAGCGAATGGCCACGGCCGAGGTCGGTGCCGGCGCCGCCGTACTCAGGTACGGAGGAGAACTCATAGAAGAACTTGCCGTTCACCATGGCGCCCCAGGCCTGGTATTTCTTCTGCCAGAAACCGGTCTCCTCCATCTGCTGGTCGTTGCCCCAGGTGTACTTGGAAGGATCGGCCATCTCTTCGTTGATGTCGTAGATGGAAGCTGCCTTGCGGATATCGCCCGGTTCGTCTTTCTCCCACTGCTCCCACACGTACGGATTGACGGTGGCCATGCCGTAGCCGCGGCCGAACGGGAAGGCGTTCACCTCATAGTTGGAACGCTTGCGAACGCCCAGATACTGGTCGAACTTGTTGCGGTTGCGGGACGATTCGGCGATATTGGAGAAGCAGATGCTGAACATTTCCTCAGGATTCACGTCGTCGGTGATCCAGGTGCCGGGCACGCTCTGGGCGTACTTGTAGTCGGCCTTGGTGGCGGAGTTCATGTAGGGCCACATCAGGCGGAAGTCGCTGACCAGCTTGTGGCCGGAGTTGGCGATGCAGTCTTCCAGGCCGCGCACCACTTCGTCCTTGGCGATGACGCTGTTGATGATCTCACCGGTTTCCAGGTCGATGAGCGGGAGGGTCGTGATGTTCTCGCCGTTCTTGTCGCTGTAGAAGCCCGTGTAGAACAGGTACACGCGGGCTAGCAGCGCCTCGGCGTCCCACTTCGTGGCGTGACGCTTGCCGGAAACGCATTTGTCCCAGGTATCGGAAGGCATGATGGCGATGGCCTCTTTCAGGCCGGCGGCAATCGTGCCGTAGATCTCGGCAGTCGTGCCGGGAGCCGGATACTCGGAGGCCTCGTCGACGGAATTCGGAACGAACTTCACCAGCGGAACGTCACCGAACTGCTGCGCCAGGTCGAAGAGGAAATAGGAACGGAGGAAGTATGCCTCACCCATCAGCTGGTTGCGCATCTTCTCGTCCTGCACCTTGTCGAGGTTGGCGATGGCCAGGTTGGCCCGGACGATGCCCGCATAGTAAGGCGTCCAGAAATCCAGCTGGGCATTGGGCTCAAAATAAAGCAGGTGATCGTAGGCCTGGATCTCATAGTCGTCCTGGCCGCCACCGCCGAAGCATTCGTCGGACATGGTCAGGTTGGCGATGAAGGAGTGGGCGCTGGGCTCGTAGGCAGCCTGGTTGAGCACACTGTAGATACCCGTCACGAGCTGCATGGCGTCCGTTTCCGAGGCCGGGAAGTTACTGGTGTTGCTCTCGGTGTAGCTCACCGTGTCGAGGAATCTCTCGCAGCCTGCAAACAGCAGGGTGAAGAGCACAAGAACCGAAATATAGTTAACTATCGTTTTCATGACGCGTTAGAATTGAATGTTGACACCCACGAGGAAGGTACGGGCGCTCGGATAGTAACCGAGGTCGATGCCGGACACCCAGTCCTCGCCGAAACCGTAACCGATCTCCGGATCCATACCCGAATACTTCGTGATGGTCCAGAGGTTCTGTGCAGAAATGTAGAGACGGGCCTTGCTGATCCAGTTGCCTTTGATCAGGCGGCTGAAGTCATAGCCGAGCGTGATGTTCGACAGCTTGAAGAAGTTGCCGTTCTCGATGTAGATATCGGAGATGTTCGACCAGTTGCGGTCGGCGCAGGTGGTCCAGAGCGGAAGCCGGTTGGACGTACCTTCGCCGCTCCAGCAGTTCAGCAGGTCGCGGGTATAGCTGTCGGTCGGACGGTCGAAGAACGAGCGGTAGGACTTGGCAATCTGCTGGCCGAAGGCACCGTAGCCCGTGATGTTCAGGTCGAAGCCCTTCCAGGCCATCCAGATGTTGAGACCGGTGGTGAAATCGGGGTGCGGATCGCCGATGATCGTGCGGTCGTCGTCGGTAATCTGGCCGTCGCCGTTGACGTCGACGAAGATCAGGTCGCCGGGCTTGGCGTCGTCATACTTGGCTTTCGTCGCGTCGATCTGTGCCTGGTTCTGGAAGACACCGGCCGTCTTGTAACCGTAGAAGTAGCCGATCGGGTAACCGACCTGGGCGCGGTACATTTCAGAAGTACCCTGGCTGAGCACGTCGTCGTCGCCGTGGATGATACCCTCGGCGTTGGCGATACGCGTGACGACGTTCCTGTTGTAGGCGCCGTTCAGCTTGATGCCGTAGGTGAACGCACCGGTGTGCTTGCCGTAGTCGATGGAGAACTCGATACCGGAGTTGCGCACGTCACCGCCGTTGACATACGGCGAGTTGAAGCCGTACACCGAAGCGATCGGGGCCTGCACCAGCCAGTTCTTCGTATTCTTGATATAGGCGTCGAAAGAGAAGCCGAGGCTGGAGTTCAGGAAGCGGGCGTCGATACCGATATCGGTCTGCTCCGAAGTCTCCCAGCTTACATCCGGGTTGGCCAGCACGTCGGGCTTCGCACCGGTCGACATCGTAGCCTTGTCGGCGAAGTAGTAACCGGCGCTGCTCGACAGCGAGATGGTGGTCAGGTACTGGAAGTTGGAGATGCTGGCGTTACCGTTCTGGCCCCAGCTGGCACGCAGTTTCAGGAAGTCGAGCCAGCCGCGACTGTCGCGCATCCAGGGCTCGTTGGAGATGACCCAGCCGGCGGATACCGACGGGAACACACCCCAGCGGTGACCGCGGGCGAAGTTCGAGGAACCGTCGGCACGGACCGTGGCGGACACCAGATAGGTGTCACGGAAGCTGTAGTTGATACGGCCGAAGAAGGAAGCCAGGCCACCCTGCGAGGACGGGGAACCGGAAGCCGAGATCTGGTTGATCAGGGCCGGCTTGGTATTCGACAGCCAGGCGCGGGCGAAGTCGTTCGGGAAGATGCTGTTCATCGCGGAGGCAGAGATGCTCTCGCCGAAGCCCCATTTCTCGATGGACTGGCCGAGCACGGCGTCAAACACATGCTCGTCGGCGACGGTGAAATGGTAGGAGGCGGTGTTCTCCCAGGTGAAGCGGCTGCTGAGTTTCATCTTCTGCGACACCTGGTCGTTGTCGTTGTACTGCGAAGCGTTCAGGTGGTAGAGCATCTTGTAGCTGCGGGTCGACGAACCGGACATGCGGTAACCGAACTGGGTCTTGAACTTGAGATTCTTGATGGGCTGGAGTTCGGCGAACACGCTGGCGTGCAGCGCATAGAATTTCTCCTTGTTGCGGCCGCGGTTGTAGTAGTCCAGGCCGATCGGGTGCTTGGAATCGCTGAAGAACTTCCAGCCGTATTGGTCACGGGCGGCCTCATCGTAGAAACCGGTGATGTTGCCGGAGGCGTCGGTGTCATAGACCGGCAGAAGCGGGGTAGCGCCGATGGCGTCGTGGAGGGAACTCTCATAGATGTCACCCTCACCGATGCCGCTGTTCTCGCCGTAGCTGAAGTTGAGCGTCTCGCCGAACTTGAGGATATCGAGGTTGCCGCGCTTGATGGCCACGTTGTCCGTGTTGATGCGGAAGGTGTAGCGGCGATACTTCGCGTTCATGGGTTCGATCTTGTTCCAGCCGAGGATACCGTCCTGGCCCGTGTAGGAGAGACCCATCGAGAACTTGTGGTCCGCCGAACCGCCGGCCACGTTCAGGGAATGGTTCGTCGTCATCGCGCCCTTGTTGTACATCTCTTCCACCCAGTTGGTGCCTTTCCAGCTGCCGTTCATGATGGACTGGTAGAGATTCGAAGGCAATACGGAGGCAAAGTCCACCTCTTTCACGCCCGAGTTCTTGCGGGCGAGGTTGTAGAGCAGCATGTATTCCTGGGCGTCGACCATATCGGGCATCCGGGCGATGTACTGGCCGCCGTAGTAACCGTCGTAGGAAACGATCACGCGGCCTTCCTTGCCCTGCTTGGTGGTCACCAGCACCACACCGTTCGCGGCGCGGGCACCGTAGATGGCGGCGGAAGCAGCGTCCTTCAAGATATCGACCGACTCGATGTCGTTCGGGTTCAGCACGTTGATGTCACCGCCGGCCACACCGTCGATGACATACAGCGGCTCCGAGTCACCCACCGTACCGATACCGCGGATGTTGACTTTGTAGCCACGGCCCGGCTGGCCGGAATTCTGGGTGATGGAAACGCCCGGGCTCTGGCTCTGCAGGGCGCCGAGGGTCGAGGTGGTGCTGAGTTTTGCCAGCTCGTCACCCTTGACCTGGATGGTCGAACCGGTGAGGAGTTTCTTCTGCTGCACACCGTAACCGATGACGACGGCTTCGTTCAGCACGTCGAGATCCTGGTACAGGACGATATCGAGGGCGGCGCGGCCGTTGACCTCAATTTCGGCCTCCTTGTAACCCAGGCAGGACACGGTAAAGACAGCGTTGGCCGGCGCCTCGATGACATATCGGCCATCCGCGTCGGAGGTAGTCCAGATCGTCATGCCTTTGACGACGACCGATGCAAACGGAACCGGGTCGCCGTTGCTCCCGTCCGTAATCGTTCCTTTCACCGTCAGGTTCTGCGCATGGACGTTGCATGCGAAAAGAATCGACAGCGAAAGCAATAGACATTTAAAGCATTTCATAAGTCAAGATTTATTGTGTTGTGGATGTATTTCATTTCATCAGGCGCCGGATCCGGGCAGCCAGCTCCGCGTTTTCATACACGCCGGAGAAGGCATCGGCATGAGGCCCGTAGGCAAAGACGGGAACCAGGATGCCGTTATGGCCCTTGGTCGAAAAATGCACCTTGGCCGAACGCTTCTCCAGGCTTCCGCCCAGCAGCGTCAGGCCGCCGGTCGCATGGTCGGCCGTGATGATCACGAGCGTATGGCCGTCTTTCTCCGCCCACTCGAGCACCTTGCCCACCGTCCGGTCGAAGTCGAACAGTTCCTCGGCCATGTGGCCCAGCTTGTGGCGGTGGCACCAGTCGTCGATGCTGGAGCCCTCAATCATCAGGAAGAAGCCCTTGCGGTTGTCGAGCAGTTCGATGGCTTTCATGGCGCAGTCCTCCAGGACGGGGCCGCGGTCGAGCGCAGGCTCCATCTCCAAGGGTGCGAACAGGCCCAGGAGCTTGCCTTCCTTCACTTGATGCAAATCGTCGAGATTGTCGACGAAACTGTAGCCGCGGTCTTTCATTTCCTGTACCAGGTCGCGGCCGTCCGCGCGGTTCTGCCAGAACTTGATGCCGCCGCCGGTCAGGAAATCGACGCCGCTGTCGACATACTGGGCGGCGATGCCGGCCTCATCGTGGCGGTCGGTGCTGTGGCCCACGAAGTCGATGGGGGTCGCATCGTTGATGCGGCAGGTGACGGCGACGCCCGTCTTCATGCCTTTCCGCTGCGCGTCATGCAGCAGGCTGGCCACCGGATGGCCTTCCGGGTCGCAGCCCATGTAGCCGTAACGGGTCTTGACGCCCGTCGCCAGGGCGCTGCCACCGGCGCAGGAGTCCGTGATGAGCGAGTCCACGGTGTAGGTGCGGGAAAAACCCGTCACGTGGCAGTTGTCCATGTTGAGATGGCCGCCGTTGAGCACCCAGCCCACGCTGACCTGTTCCAGGCCCATGCCGTCGCCGATCATCACGATGACGTTCTTGATCCGCCGGTTCCTGACCGGTGCCACCGTGACCGTCTGATAGGGCTCGGCCACGCGGTACTGGTCGTCGATGCTGAACTTGTCATCGGCATATCTGGACAGGTCCCTGCCCTGGTCGACCTGTGCGGTGGCCAGGGTGCAGAGACATGCCGCCAAAGCTATGAAGAAGATTTTTTTCATGACGATGTTTTATTGTTCCAAAACGATTTGCAGGTCCTTCTGCTCCGTCCGGCAGCGGAGGGTGATCGTATCGCCCGGCAGGAGCGCGCAGAAGTTGTCGCTCCAGAACACCGGAACGGCGAGCCTGCCTTCCTGGTCCAGAGCCTTCAGGATGATCTGGGAAACGATGCGATCCGAACGGTTCTCCAGGGTGACGGTATAGCCCTCCTCCGTGGGCTCGACCTGCACGGCCACGTCGGCGGCCGGATGGTCGAAGACAAAGCGCAGGTCCGTCCACTGGCGGACCGGGGTATGGTACCAGGTCGATTTGTCGAAAGCGTAGACATTGTCGGCGGCCCCGATGGCGTAGAAGTTGCGGGCCACGACACGGCCGTCGCCCGCCGTCAGCATCAGGGCGATGTAATGCGGCTTGCCGTCATATTTCTTCAGGTCGAACACCGGCACGACCGTGTGGTAGCGTGCCATGACGCTCTTGTATTCCTGGCCCATGATCCGGGAGTTCGCGTCGAAGACCTGTACATAGGCCGTCATGTCTCCGCAATTCATGCATTCGTTCACCAGATAGATTTTCCGGTCTTTGTAGTTGAAGACCAGCTGCTCGGGCTCGCACGCCTTCTTCACGCCGTAATACGCGGCGGTCGGCACGCCGTACCAGTCGTAGAGCTGCCAGTAGATCGAAGGCCAGGCGGAATTGAGCATCCACTGCACGATACCGGTCGCTTCCGGCATCCGTGCGCGGAACGCCTCGAACATGCCGCGCGTGCCGGCATAGTCCAGCGCGTGCGCCTTCCGCACGAAATCGTTCAGGTCCGCCGGCGCGCCATACTGGGCCGAAACGGTCTCCACAAGGTAATCCACCGTATTCATAACCGACGAGGAAGCCGTGCAGTGGTAGTTCCAGTCGTCCGAAAGCGGCCAGAGCCGGTCGGCGGGAAGCATCCGGCGCAGCGACTCCATCTGCGGGAGGTTGGCGCCGATGCCGGTTTCCGTGTTGAAACCGAACGCACCGCCGTGCTCCGTATCAAAATACCAGTAATCCGGCCCCACGTAGTCGTACGGGCCTTCCATCTTCGTTCCGGACCAGCCGCTGACCGTGCTGAAGAGGTTTTTCGCCGAATTGACATACGGCCGGTAATCCTCCTGCCCGTAGATGGCCAGATAGCGCTCTTCCAGCCCTGGGTTGGGGATGCGGTCGCTGCCGGTCATCCAGGCGAAGACGGAGGGATGGTTGTGCAGGCGGACCACCTGGTCGTGGAAATAGCGGACGGCCAGGTCTTCCGAAGCCGGGTCGTTGATGCAGCCGTAGCCCTTCGTCTCGGGAAGGCCGCAGTAGTCCTCCCACTCCCACTGGCAGCTCCAGCCCACCAGGGCGAGCAGGCCTTCGCGGTCGCAGAGGTCATAGATCGTATCGTCCTTGCCCCAGATGTTCTCGAAACGGATGCAGTTGAGGTTCATGTCCTTCACATACCGGACCTGCCGGGCCAGGGACTCCGGCGTGTCGAGCAGGAAGATGTCGTCGGTCCAGCCGGCACCCTTGATCAGGATGTCGCGGCCGTTCAGGGTAAACTGGCGGTAGTTCTTTCCGGTGAGCCGGCTCTCGATCTTCCGCACGCCGAAAGCGGTCGTGCGGGTATCGGACAGCGTGCCGTCGGTCTCCACGGCGACATTCAGTTCGTAGAGCTCGGGGGAACCCAGTTCCCAGGTCCACCACACGCGCGGGTGGTCGAGATGCAGCTGCGCGGCTTCCGCGGGCGTCAGCACCACGGTCGTGACGGCCTGTGCGGGCAGCGTCGCCTGTGCTTCGAAAGCTCCGGCGTCCTGCAGGTTCAGCTTCAATTTCGCATCCACGGGACGGTCTTCCTTGTTGCAGAGCTTGACACGGACCTCCAGGTCGGCCTCTTCGCACTGGGGAACTTTCAGGTCGGGAATGACAAACACGTCTTCGATCGACACGGCGCCCGTCGTATGTAGGCTGACCGGCCGGACCAGGCCCATGCTCTCATCGAAGGGACGGGGGTTCCAGTCCACGAAGCCGAGGTTCAGGTCGCCCGGTTGCGCCCGGCGGAGCCGCACCTCCAGGCGGTTGCGGCCCTTGAGCAGCTGTTCCACGTCGTAGCAGTGCCGGGTGAAGACGCCGAAGGTCGTGTCGGAAGCCGCCAGCTGCGTCCCGTTGAGGTAAATGTCCGCACGGTAGCCCAGGCCGTCGAAGACCAGTTCGCTGTGCTGGCCCCTGGCCGGCCTGGCCAGGAATTCGGTCTGGTAGACCCACTCGTCGTCGAAGATGGACCTGTCGACTTTTGTGTAGTTGCGGCCGGTGAAGAGGTCGTCGCCGAAGCAGCCGGCCGCGTAGAGCGAGCCCGCCACCGTCGAAGGCACGACGGCCGCCACCTGCTCCGAACTGCCGGTCCGGCTCAGTTTCCATCCTTCGCCCAAGGCAAGGACGCTTCCGTTCTCCACTTGTGTTTGCTGCGAGCAGGCAGTCAGGGCCGCCGCGAGGAAAAGGATCCAGAACTGTTTCATAGGGATTATAGAAGAGCTGCTCCGATGACCGGAATATGATGATCGGTGAAAATATCCACTTTCAGGCGCTCGAGCGCCTTTCTGTACGGGAAATGCTCCCGCAGGTACGCTTCCATCGCGCCGCGGAACCAGTCATAGTTGTTGGCGATGCCGCCGCCGAAAGCGATGTGGCTCGGATCATAGGCAAAGAGGACGGTGCAGAGCAGGGCGCCCAGGTTGCGGCCCAGTTCGTCGAAAAGAGCCAGGGCTTTGGGATCCCCCGCCCGGGCCGCCTCAGAAGCCTCCCGGCTGTCCCAGTTGTTCCGTTCGAAAAAGTGCCGGCCGCAGAAATCCTCGATCAACGCATCGCGATACGGCAGACTGCCCAGTTCGCCTGCACCGCAGTTCGCGCCGCAGAAGAGCCGGCCTTCCTCCACGATGCCCATGCCGACCCCGGTACCCAGGGTGATGGCCACCAGCAGTTCCGGCCGTGCCGTTGCGGGATATTGCGCATAGATGCCCAGCGCATAGCAGTTCGCATCGTTGTTGACCGCGACGGGAATCTGGAAACGCTCTTCCAGAAAGGCTTTCAGCGGCACCTCTTTCCAGGAGGGAATGTTCTGGGTGTCATAGACAATGCCTTCCTTGACATCCACGACTGAAGGGACGCCGATGCCGATCTTGCGGGTGTCCGGCGTGATGATCCGGCGGATGTGCCCGCAGAGGCTTTCGAGGGTCTGTTCCAGGCTGGCTTCGGGAGGAAAGGAGGGTGCGGAGAAGGCATGTTGGAGGACGCCCTGACGAACGAGTCCCAGGCTGACATTGGTACCTCCGATGTCGATTCCGAGTGTCATGGTTTCGATTTTTCACAAAATTAGCTAGAAATGCGCGATGATTTGGTAAAAATTGCGTATTTCAAGGTACAATTTGCGGATATTTTTGCTTTTTCGAAAAAAAATTAACAATTTTGTACCATTAAAGTGCGCAAATCCCGTCCGTCATGCTTCGTCTCCTGATCATCTCCGACTTCACCGAAGCCTTCCCGAGCAAACTGCTGAAAGGCATCGTCCAGTATTCCAGGCGCAAAGAGCAATGGAGCATCTGCCGCATGCCGCCCGCCTATAAAAAGATGATCGGCATTCCGGGGGTCGTGCGCTGGGCCCAGAGCTGGGGCGCGGACGCCGTCATCGGCCAGTTCGAAGAGACCGACGACGTCGGCCTGTTCGCCGTCAACGGCATCGTCGCGGTGGCGCAGGACTTCAAGCAGCGCTTTGCGAACATCCCCAACATCACGGCCGATTACGTCGGCACCGGCCGCATGGGCGCCCGTTTCTTCCTCAACCGTGGCTTCCGCCACTTCGCTTATTTCGGCTTCCGCAATGTCTGCTGGTCGGACGAGCGCTGCGACGGCTTCTGGCAGGAAGTGGAGGCCGCCGGCTACGGCAACTCTTTTTATACCTATAATTTACAGGACATCGACAACCTCTGGTTCTACGAGCAGGACAAACTCACCGACTGGCTGCGCGCCATTCCCAAGCCCATCGCCATCATGGCGTGCGACGACAACCAGGGCAACAACCTGGTCGAGGCCTGCCACGCCGCCGGCATCAAGATCCCGTCCGAGGTTTCCATCCTGGGCGTGGACAACGACGAACTGCTCTGCAGCCTCGGCAGCACGCCCCTGTCCAGCATCCAGGTGAACATCGAGGAAGGCGGCTACCAGACCGCCGCCCTGATCGAGCAGCGCGTGCTCCATCCCGAGACCCCGCTGCAGGACGTCGTGCTGAAACCCGTGAAGATCATCGGCCGCATGTCCACCGCGGCCTTCGCCACCCAGGACGACCAGATCCAGAAAGCCATCCAGTTCATCCACCGCAACATCACGAGAAAAATCTCGGTGGAAGATGTGACCGGCGAAGTCGCCCTGTCGCGCCGGCTGCTGGAGCGCCGCTTCAAGAAAGTCACCGACCAGACCATCTACCAGTATATCACCGACGTGAAGCTCAAGCAGTTCGCCCAGATGTTGCTCGACACCGACGATCAGCTGATCGACATCGCCCTATCCCTGGGCGAGAGCGACACCAAGAGCATCTCGCGCCGCTTCAAGCAGCTGTACGGCTGCTCCCCCATCCAATGGAGAGAAAAAAACCAAACCCTACGATAACGATGACCCGACGCTTCCTCCTCGCTGCGCTGCTTCTTCTGTCCGCCGCCTTCCTGGCCGGCGCCCAGCAGCCCGACTATCTACAGCAACTCGAATCGCATCCCGAATTCCTCGCGGGAACCGACTACCTCTGCCCCACCGGGGCTGTCGAACTCACCCCGGCACCCAGAGGATACAAAGCTTTTTATATCAGCCACTATGGCCGCCACGGCGCGCGGTACGCCTGGCAGAGCGACATGTACGAGCGCCTGCGCACGGTTTTCAGCACCGCCGCGGACCAAGGCAATCTCACGTCTCTCGGCCAAAGCTTCAAGGAGCGCTTCGACCGCCTGTATCCGGACGTGCGCTACCGCGTAGGCGACCTCTCGCGCAAAGGCTGGCAGCAGCAGCAGGAGCTCGCCGAGCGCATGTACAAGAACTTTCCCGAGATTTTCAAGGGAGAAGCCACGGTCCGGGCCTGGGTCTCCACCTCCACCCGCTGCGTGATGACCATGTCGTCGTTCTGCCTGGGCCTCAAGGGCATGAATCCGAAACTCGACATCTTCGAGAATTTCGGCTACAGCTTCCTGCCGGCCATCCTGCCGCTCGACAGCAAGAATCCCTTCCGGGTGAAGGAGGTGCCCATGACGCCGCTCCGCTTCTCGGAGACCTGGGAGGAATACGTGGAGCGCACCGTCAACTACCGGGCTGTCCTGGCGCGGCTGTTCAACGATCCGGAAGCCACCGTGGACAAGAAAGACCAGTGGAGCCTGGTCTCCTATCTCTATTTCTTCGCCGCGGGCATGAACAGCCTCGACACGGACCTGGACTTTACCGACATCTTTTCGCACGACGAGCGCATCGATCTCTGGAAGGCCGACTGCTTCCAGTTCTATGCTTTCGCCTGGCCGACGCATGAAGGGTACATGCCCATTGTCAACGACATCATCGAGAAAGCCGACGCTCGCATCATTGCCGGACAGCGCGGTGCCGACCTGCGTTTCGGACACGACTACACCTTCCTGCCGCTGCTGATGTGCCTGGGCGTGAACGGCTACGACCACGACGTGGAGTGCGGCGACGACATCCCGGTGTGGTGCCGGCTCCAGGACGTCCCGATGGGCGCCAACCTGCATTTTGTCTTCTACCGTTCGAAGAAGGCACCCGAGGTTATCTTCAAGGTCCTGCTCAACGGGCACGAAGCCCGTCTGCCGCTGGCCACCGACAACTGGCCGTACTACGACTGGGTCGCCTTCAAGCAGGCCTTCATGCCGCGCATCATTTCGGCGGTCGGGGTTCCGGAAGCCGCGTCAGCGGGAGTGGTCAGGTAGCCTGATGTAGAAATTTCTGCAAAAATATTTTGCACTCCCGAGAAATTGTCCTACATTTGCAGTCCCAATACGGGAACAACCTTCCTCAATAGCTCAGTTGGTTAGAGCACCTGACTGTTAATCAGGGGGTCGTAGGTTCAAGTCCTACTTGAGGAGCAAACGCGGACAAATCTTCATTTTGAGGGTTTGTCCGTTTTCTTTTTCCTCGTGTTTTCAGAATCTCTTTCCCAGACAGAGTTGAATGCTCTCCGCAGCCCTGAATCTGTGCGCCTTCAAGACAATCCCCAGGTACATGTCCGCCACTTTGGGGAAGTAGTACTTGACGGTTACCAGCTGATACAGGACTTGTAGCTGCTCAAGACCGTCGTTATGGTGAAGATACCGCCCCACACCAACCATCACCGAGAAATCGCGGTAACTGAATTCATGCAGGATGGAGATGCCACAGGAGACCGGATCGTACTTCAGGCCCTGACCGTCGCTTTCGGCTATCTTCTTGTAGAACGGCGTAACAAACAAGTCAAATCCCAGGCCGCTGGCTTGCGTGCGAAAGTATCTGTAAACAGCACTGACCTCAAAAGAAAACTTCGAATAACGGTCATTGACCCAGGCACCATCCTCTTCCAGTCTCTTCATGTAGTTGGCCTCATTGCTCATGACACCGCCCGAAAACTGCACGGCAAACTGAAAGCCGCGCTTGAATCCGTCATCTTCAGGCTCGCGGCTCAGATCCTCTTTGCTGCGGGAAGATTTCATTCCAACGCGCATGGCCAGCTCGAAGGAATTGATGCCATAATTCGGGAAGGTGACAGCCCCGTTGGAATGGTGGTTGAAAAAAAAGCCAAGCCCCACATCATAGCGGGACAAAAAGGCATACTGAGCCTGTACGCCCAAAGAAATATGGGCATTCACTGGTGCGGAAATAAGAACATTCCAGGGGTTCTTAACCGGATCATAACGCCTGTTGAACATGAATCCGAGACCCAGTTCGGCACTATACCCAAGACTGAAACCGCCCCATTTGAGCACCGGACGGTCAATATAACCGTAAAGGCTGTAGATATTGCCCATACCCGGCCCGTTCACCGCCTTCACACTGCCAAGGCCGTCAAACTGAAAGCCCACGCCCACCTCCGGGTGCTTGCAAATGGAGGCAAAGGGAGAGGCACTGTAATCGGCCCAGCCCACTCTGGCATCCAGGGTAAGGAATGACGGTACTACCTTTTCCCCAAAAAGGGCCGGATAAAACCGGCCGTCATACAGAGACGTGCTTCGTCCCGCATATACCGAGATAATCTGTGCGTCAACTTTTCCGGCCAATCCGGCAAGGATGAGGAATAAACAGACTAAATGATTCTTTACCTTCATCTACACATTTACACAAGATCACCGGTAAATATAGTCTTTTTCTGTTTATCTGATACCTGGCAAAGCGGATGAGAGATTCCATCAGGCGTTGGTGCCGGTTCCGTTCGGAAATCCCTCCAAAGGTCCAACACTGATCAGTATTTAACCTATTTTGCTTTTTTGCTGTTGCAAGTTTCGGGTTTTTGTTTACCTTTGCACTTGTCATTATGGTGACATTACGTTAGCAACATCGCAGGCATCTATCCTCTATTAAGATGCCTGCTTTCTTTTCCAAAACAAGACCCTTAACCGAGGGGAGGTACTCAAACAAAGCACTTAAGTTTATAGATTGATATTACAGACAACGGTAGGAAAAAGCCGGATGCAAAAATAGCCATCTCGAAAACAAGGTTTGTCCACGTGTCGTTGTTCAATCGCTGGCGCTCCGAGGAAGTGAGCTGCATGATTGACAACCGCCCCTATTTCTCGGCCTGGCAGCGCGTGCTGATTCACTCCCCCAGCTGCGATGCGATGCAGGTCTTGAGGAAGGCCTGCAGGGCGGGGTTGTCGGAGGCGTGGAGATAGTAGGTGCGGACGATGTCGAGGGCAACATAGGGCCTGATCTCGCGGTTCAGGGCTTCTACGTCGCGGGTTCCGGTGTAAGCGCGCGCGAAAGCTTCCCAGAAAGCGAGCATCTGCTCCCGGCTCATGTGGGTGAGATCCTGCACCTGCGGGATGACACTGTCTTCCACCATCATCCTGCACATGTGCGCCAGGTCCATCATGTACCAGCCGTGCGCCAGCCATCCCAGGTCGATCCAGTAATGCTTTTCCCCGGCCAGAATCAGGTTGCCCGGCTGGAAATCCCCGTGCAGGCAGGTCTGGACGTCCGGCATGGCCGCGACCAGGGCCGTAAGCCGCTCCCGCTGGGCTTCCGTTAGCAGGGGCGATTCACCCACGGCCTTCAGCAGCAGCGCTTTCATGGACGGGACATACGCGCTTTGCTGCGTGGGCACAGCATGTAGGGCCCGGCCCCAGTCCGCCATTCGGGCGGCCAGTTCCGGGATGCGCGCAGGGTCGTCAGCGCACAGGCGGGACATGGACTTCTTGCCCTCGATGCGCTGGCAGAGGTAGCCGTGGTCCTTCCCGTCCCGCACAATCTCGTACACTTCCGGGACAGGCAGGCCCATCTCATAAGCCGCCTTCGAGGCATAGAACTCCTGTTCCACCTTGTGCGCAGCGCCCAGTTCCCTGCGCACCAGTTTGAGCATCACACCCGGATGGGCATCCGATACAAAGGCCTGCCCATTGTACCCCTCACCCATCAGGGTCCATTCCTCAAGGTCGATTTGTCGATACGTCTGCATATTCTCTGATTGTTGGATTATTCTTTCGGCAGGCTTTCGGCCACTTCGCAGAGCTCGCTGTAGAAGTCGGGGCCGAAGGCGGCGGTCAGGGGTTCCCGAAGGAATTGGTAGACCGGGACCTTTTCCCGCTCCCCTTTCTCAAAGGCACAGCGGCAGATGTCCCAGTGGTGGAGGTTGAGCGCGGTCAGGCCGTTGCGGAGCACGGACACGCGGATGGGATAGAGGCGGCAGGAGATGGGCTTGACGAAGTCGCAGCGTCCTGCGCAGTGGGCCCGCTCGATGGCGCAGAAGCAGCCCGCCTCTTCAAAGCAGGTGTAGGCACATTCCTCGCCGCCATGCAGCAGGGGCGTCACCAGGTCGCCGTCGGTATCCACCTCGAAAAAACCCGTTTCCGCAATCTTTTCGCGCCCCGCGGAACTCATCCAACCCTCGTATTCCGGGTAGTGGCGCTCCAGCAGTTCCGTCTCGCACTCCAGCAGGGGCGCCCCGCTGTCACCGATGATGCAACAGGCACCCCGACATACCGCGTAATCGCAGCAAAAGTGCGCTGTAAGCACTTCAGACGAGACCAGGATGTCGCCGATTTGGATGATGGTTGGGACTTTCATGGCAAAAAGTTTTGCAAATTTACGCAATAGTTGATAATTTTGGCAGCCTTTATGCATAGACATAACTCCGACCACTTGATCGAAACACAAACAAAAACCAATAAACGATGAAAAAGATTTTCGTTACCCTCTTGGTCGCCCTCTGTTCGTTGGGCATCGCTGCAGCTCAGGATTTGGAGAAAGCTACAGAAATTTACAACAACGCTGCCGCCGCAATCGACAACAATAAGGCCGAGGCGATCTCGCTGTTCGAGCAGGCCCTGGACATGGCCAGCAAACTCGGCTCCGAAGGCGCTGAAATCGCTGACCAGTGCAAAGGCATCATCCCCAAGCTGTATGTCTCCCTGGGCAAGGAATTCGTCAACGAAAAGAAGCTGGACGAGGCTGTCGACCAGTTCAAGAAAGCCATAGAGAAAGGTGAAGCTTTCGGCGACACCGAGGTGGTGGAAGAAGCCAAAGCACTGATCCCGCAGATCCTGATGGCCGACGCCAACCAGGCCCTCAACGCCAAGGATTATGAAGCCGCCGTGGCCGGCTACCAGAAAGTGATCGACGCCGATCCCACCAACGGCCAGGCACACCTCCGCAAGGGTCAGGCCCTCGCCGCTCAGGGCAAGGCCGACGACGCCATCAAGTCCTTCGAGCTCGCTACCGAGAACGGCCAGGAAGAAGCCGCTGCCAAGCAGCTCTCCAACATCTATGTGAAGAAAGCCGTGGCCTGCCAGAAAGCCAAGGACATGAAGGGTGCACTTGAAAACGCCCAGAAATCGACCGAGTATGTCGACAACGCCAACGCCGAGAAGATCATCGGCATCAGCGCCCTCTCGCTCAAACAGAACAAAGTGGCTGCCGACGCTTTCGAGGCTTATCTCTCGATGAACCCCAAGGCCGCCGACAAGGCCCAGATCATGTATCAGCTCGGTACGGCCCTCGTGGGCGCCGGCGACAATGCCAAAGCTTGCGGCTACTTCAAACAGATTGCACAGGACCCCAAATGGGGTGAAGCTGCCCGCTATCAGATCACCACGCTCAAGTGCAACTAAATCTTGAACTTCTCGCACCCGCGAGGAACGCGGATATCGGCATCGCAGCCATCGACTGTGGTGCCGATGCCGTTTATATTGCGGGACCTTCGTTCGGCGCCCGCGCGGCGGCGGGCAACCCGGTCGAGGACATCGCCCGGCTGTGCCGCCACGCGCACCTGTACGGCGCCAGGGTCCACGCCACGGTCAACACGCTGCTGGAAGACACGGAGTTCGCGCAGGCCCGGCAGTTGATGCAGGACTTGTATGAAGCGGGTGTCGACGTGTTCATCATCCAGGATCTGCGGCTGCTCGAGGGAGCGCTGCCGCCCGTGGAGCTGCACGCTTCCACCCAGACAGCCATCCGCACGCCGGAGCGGGCCCGCGAACTGGAGGCCCTGGGCTTTTCGCGCCTGGTGCTGGAGCGCCAGCTCACGCTGGCACAGATCCGCGCCATCCGCGCCGCCGTGTCCTGCGAGCTGGAGTGCTTCATCCACGGCGCCATCTGTGTGGGTTACAGCGGACAGTGCTACCTGAGCCAGCAGCTCACGGGCCGCAGCGCCAACCGCGGCGTCTGCGCACAAGCCTGCCGGTCGCGCTACGACCTGGTCGACGCCGGCGGGCGGGTGCTTGTCCGCGACCAGCCGCTGCTCTCCCCCCGCGACCTGCGGCTCGACGCGCAGCTGCCGGACCTGGTGGCCGCCGGCGTCACTTCCTTCAAGATCGAAGGCCGGCTGAAAAATGCATCCTACGTGAAAAATGTGGTGCGGCACTACCGCGGCGTGATAGACGACTATCTGGCGACGCATCCGGCGTATGCGGCGGCCTCGGCCGGACGGCTGGAGGGTGGTTTCACGCCCGATCCCGACCGGACCTTCACCCGCGGCTGGACGGCGGCGTTCACAGATGCCGGCCCGGACAGGCGTCCGCGAGCGAAAATGCGCAGCGAAGAGGCCGCCAAGGCCCTGGGCGAGCCCATCGGCGAAGTCGTTTCCGTGCGGGGCCGCAGCGTGGAGATTTCCGGCACGAAGCCGCTGGCCAACGGAGACGGGCTTTCCTTCGTCGGAAAGGGCGATGCGGTGACGGGCGCACGGGTCGAACTGGCCGAGGGCCGGCGCGTGACGCTGCGCGACGCTTCGGGCCTGACGCCCGGCATGCGGGTCTACCGCAACCTGGACATCCGCTTTGAGCGGGAGCTTGAGAAGAACATGCCCAGGCGGGTGCTCGACGTGGCGCTCGACTGGAATTCGCAAGGGGGCCGGACCGAGGTGACTGCTTCATCGCAGGGGGTTTCCGTCGTGCAGCGCTTCGCCGACGAGGCACCACTGGCCGACAAACCCGACGTGGCGCTCGAGAGCCTGCGCCGGCAGATGGGCAAGCACACAGGGCCTTTCGCCTTCTCCGTGCGGAAGCTCTCGGCCGACCCGGTGCGCTTCTATCCTGCGGCCTTCCTCAACCAGATCCGCCGCGACCTGGCCGCTGCGCTGCAGGAGAAGCTGGAAGCACGGCCGCGCTTGGCCGTTCCGCATACGCCCCGTCCCGGCGCCGGCATGCTCAACCATTCGACGCTCGGCATTCCGTCCGAACTGCTCCGCAGCCGCTACTGCATCCGCTGGGAACTGGGATTGTGTGACGGGGCGCAGCCCCGAACCCAGCCGCTCTTCCTCGTCAACCAGAAAAACCGGCTCCGCCTCCACTTCGACTGCGCCGCCTGCGAGATGGTCATCACGGCTGAATAGGCATCACTTTTTGCGGCATTTTTCCGATTCGGCGCGAAAATTTGTAATTTTACGTGTTCCGCGAAAAAAGCCATGTCCGATCTCTTCTCTGCCGACAGCTGGTTGAACCGTGTGGTGACGGCCTCCAACGATTTTCTTTGGAGCTATATCCTGATCGCCCTGCTCATCGGCTGTGCCCTGTACTTTACCCTGCGTTCCCGCGGGGTCCAGTTCCGCATGATCGGCGAGATGTTCCGCCTGCTGGGCGACTCCACCGGGCGGCATGGCGGCCAGAAGCACATCTCCTCGTTCCAGGCCTTTGCCGTGTCGGTCGCCACGCGCGTGGGCACGGGCAACCTGGCCGGTGTGGCCACCGCCATCGCGGTCGGCGGACCGGGCGCCGTGTTCTGGATGTGGATCATCGCCCTGCTCGGCTCGGCCTCGGCCTTCGTGGAATCGACCCTCGCGCAGCTCTTCAAGCAGCGGGGCCGCCATTCCTTCATCGGCGGTCCGGCCTATTATATCCTGAAAGGCCTCAGGCAGCCCTGGCTCGCCGCCCTCTTCGCCGTCCTGATTTCCCTGACCTTCGGCCTTTCGTACAATTCCATCCAGAGCAACACCATCTGCAGTGCCCTCAACGTGGCCTTCGGCCTCAATCCGATGGTGGCAGGCATCGCTCTGGCGCTTTTGTCGCTGGTGGTCATTTTCGGCGGCATCCACCGCATCGCCAAGGTCAGCAGCATCCTCGTGCCCGTGATGGCTATCGGGTACCTGATCCTCGCCCTGTTTGTCATCTGCCGGCACCTCGACCTGATTCCGCAGGTCTTCACACTGATCGTCAAGGATGCGTTCGGCATCACGCAGATTGCCGGCGGCGGCATCGGCGCCACGCTGATGAACGGCATCAAGCGCGGCCTTTTCTCGAACGAGGCCGGCGAAGGGTCCGCCCCGAACGTGGCCGCGACCGCCAGCACCAGCCATCCCGTCAAGCAGGGGCTCATCCAGGCGCTCGGCGTGTTCACCGACACGCTGGTGGTCTGCAGCTGTACGGCGTTCATCATCCTGTTCAGCGGCGTGGAGACGCAGGGGGGCCTGAACGGCATCGCGCTGACGCAGGCAGCCCTGGAGTCCGAGATAGGCCGCTTCGGCAGCATCTTCGTGGCGGTGGCGATCCTCCTCTTCGCCTACTCGAGCATTATCGGCAATTACTATTACGGCGCTGCGAACATCCATTTCCTGACCCGGAAGAAATGGGTGATCACCGTGTACCGGCTGCTGTCCGGCGGCGTGATGGTCATCTTCGGCGCCCTGGCCAGCCTCGACCTGGTCTGGAGCCTCGGCGACCTTTTCATGGCGCTGCTGACGGCCTGCAACCTCTACGCGATCGCGCGGCTGAGCAAGTATGCCTTCCGCCTGCTCGACGACTACCGGGCCCAGAAAAAAGCCGGCCAGAATCCCGTTTTCCGGCGCGAAACCCTGCCGGACCTGGAACTGGAAGGCTGGGATTGAAAACTATGAACCAATAACTTAATAAAACAAATTATTATGAAAAAAACCTTAGTATTTACGCTCGTCGCAGCGGCCTTCATGCTGCTGTTCACGGCCTGTGACAAGACGGAGACGCTCCCGAAGCGTTTCGATTCGTTCGTCGAAAAAGTAGAGAAGGATTGTGCTTCCTATTCTGAAGAAGACTGGGACAAAGCCAACACGAAGTTCGAACAGATGGTCAACGAGTTCAAGGAGAACATGTCGTCCTACAGCGAAGAAGCGCAGAAGCAGATCCGCACCGACATCTCCAAGTATGTGGCGCTGGTCACGAAATCGGGTGTCAAATCCGCCATCGACGCCGTCAATGGTTTCGCCAGGCAGATTCCCGAGTTCTTCGAAGACCTGGGCACTTTCTTCAAAACCCTGCTGACCAATCCTGATGGCGAGAAGAAAGAATAATTGCGCTACTCCCTACACAAGCAGAGGCGCCTACCTTCGGTAAGCGCCTCTGCTTGTTTTACGGAGAAAGGGGTTACACCGTCATCACTTCTTTTTCCTTGGCGACGAGGATCTCGTCGATTTTCTTGATGAAGTTGTCGGTGCACTTCTGGACCTCGTCCTCGAAATCCTTTTCGGTATCCTCAGGAAGACCTTCCTTCTGGAGTTTCTTGAGGGTGTCGATGGCGTCGCGACGGGCGTTGCGCACGCCGACCTTCGCGTTCTCGCCGGCCGTGCGGGCCTTCTTCACCAGCTCCTTGCGGCGCTCCTCGGTGAGGGCCGGGATGTTGATGCGGATCACCTCTCCGTTGTTCTGGGGCGTGAAGCCCAGGTTGGCGTCCATGATGGCCTTCTCCACCGGGTGGATGAGGTTGCGGTCCCACGGCTGGATGAGCATGGTCTTGGCATCGGGCGTGCTGATGCTGGCCACTTGCGGAATGGGGGTCATGGTCCCGTAATAGTTGACCACGACACTGTTGAAGACCGCCGGGTTGGCCTTGCCGGCCCGGTAGGTTTTGAGATCTTCGTCCAGATAGGTGACGGCGCTCTGCATCTTGTCCTTGGCGGCGTCGATCACGGTTCTTGCCTTTTCAATCATATCGCTAGTCATTTATTTGTTGCTGAGCACAGTGCAGCGTCCGTTGCCTTCCACGACTTTTTCGAGCGTGCCTTCGTCGTTCATGTTGAAGACGATGATCGGCATGTCGTTTTCCTTGCACAGGGTGAAAGCCGTCTGGTCCATCACTTTGAGGTTGTCGGCAATCGCCTTGTCGAAGGTAAGTGTCTCGTAGCGTTTGGCTTCGGGGTGCTTCACGGGATCGGCGTCGTACACGCCATCAACTTTCGTGCCTTTGAGCAGGGCATCGCAGCGGAGCTCGCAGGCGCGCAGGGCGGCGGCGGAGTCGGTGGTGAAGAAAGGATTGCCGGTGCCGCCGGCGATCAGGGCCACGCCCCCGTTTTCCAGGTATTCGTTGACTTCGTCACGCATATAATATTTGGCCATGGGACGCATCGGCGTGGAGGTGAAGACTTCCGCTTTCAGGCCGGCGTTGCGCAGCGAGAGGGACAGGCCGATGCTGTTGATGACCGTGGCCAGCATGCCCATCTGGTCGCCCCGGACGCGGTCGAAGCCGCGCTGCGTGCCGCTCAGGCCCCGGAAGATGTTGCCGCCGCCGATGACGATGGCGACCTGGGCGCCCTGTTTGACCACCGCGGCGATCTGCCGGGCATAGGCTTCCATGACATGCTCGTTGAGGCCGACGCCATCCGGGCCGCCGATGGCCTCGCCACTCAGTTTGAGGAGAATTCTACGATATTTCATACAACAAAAGTAGCCAATAATTATGATTTTATCAAGTTTCAGATTATCTTTGCATAATTAAAGCGATTTTTACAAGAAAAATCATAAACGCAAACTATGGCAAGCATATTCAAATCATCTATCGGGAAGAAGCTGATCATGAGCATCAGCGGTCTTTTCCTTATCCTCTTCCTCACCTTCCACATGGTGATGAACCTGACCTATGTGTTCGACCCGGACAGCAAGGTTTACGGCACCATCTGCGAGATTCTCTCCATGGGCTGGGTCAACGTCGTGGTCCCTGTCCTGGCGGCTGGCTTCCTGATCCATATCGTGTATGCCTTCATCCTGACCATCGGCAACCGCAAGGCACGCGGCGAGCAGCGCTACGAAGTGTCCAACAAAGCCAAGACCGACTCCTGGGCAGCCCGCAATATGTTCGTGCTCGGCGTCATCGTGCTCTGCTTCATCATCCTGCACCTGTCCCAGTTCTGGGCCAAGATGCAGTTGCAGAACTGGCTCGGCGGTGAAGAAGCCGATCCGTATATGCTGATGGAAGCCGTCTTCGGCAAGTGGTACAACCTCTGCCTCTACCTCATCTGGTTCGCGGCCCTGTGGTTCCACCTCACCCATGGATTCTGGAGCGCACTCCAGACCATCGGCTGGAACAACCAGATCTGGTATAAACGCCTGAAGGTGATCACCTGCGCGTATGTGACGATCGTGATTCTGGGCTTCACCGTCGTGGCCGTCTACGCCTTCCTCAAGGCCAATGGCCTTTGCGGCCTTGTGCCTTACACGCCTATGCTGGGATAATCCGGCAGATGATGTCGTCCGAGACGAAGAGTTCTTCCCTCGGGATGCGGATACAATCTGGCGTGACAATGAGTTTACCGGCCCTGGAGAGTTCCTCCAGGGTCGTTTTTTTCAGGGAAGCGAGCTCCGCGTCGGAAAGCGACGCCAGGGCCAGGCCGCGGGTGGTCCGCAGACCCAGCATCAGTTTCTCTTCCAGCACTTCTTTGTCGGAAAGGCTCTCGCTGCCGTGCGGCCGCCCGGCGATATAGGCGTCGATGTCCGGCGTGTTCCAGCTTCGCAGCCGACTGCCATCGAAGGAATGTGCACCGGCGCCGAAGCCCAGGTAGGGTTCCCGTGACCAATAGGCGCTGTTGTGGCGCGAAGCAAAGCCAGGACGGGCATAGTTCGAGATCTCATACTGCTCGAAGCCGGCGGCGGCCAGGCGCTCCTGCAGCAGCGTATACTGCCGACGGCAGCGTTCTTCGTCGGCGTCGGCCCAGCGGCCCATCATCTGGTAACAGGAGATATGCGCCGGTGCGAGAGCCAGCGCCCGGTCGACCGACACGAGCCAGTCGGCGTCGCAGAGGCCTTCGAAACCGAAGATCAGGTCGAGCGAAAGGTTGTCGAAGCCGGCGCGGCGCAGCGTCGCACAGGCCTCCCCGGCCTGCGCGGCCGTGTGCCGCCGCCGCATCCAGTGCAGCTGCGCATCGTGGAACGACTGCACGCCCATGCTCACCCGGTTGACGTCCATTTCCTGCAGCGCGGCCGCTAGCGCCGGCGTCACGTCGTCGGGATTGACCTCGACCGTAAACTCTTCGAAAGACTGCAGCTGAAAGACCTCCCGGCAAGTATCGGCCACCTGCGCCAGCAGCGCCGGCGGCAGCAAAGAAGGCGTCCCCCCGCCGAAATACAGTGTCGTCGGGGGGACGCTCAGTTCAACCGCACGCTCGCGGATCTCCTGCAGCAGGGCTTCCACGTAAGGGTTCCAGTCTTTCCGCACGCGCGCATAGAAGTCGCAGTAGCTGCACTTCGACGCGCAGAAAGGGAAATGGACGTAAAGCCCCGGCATCGGGCTTATTTCAGGATCATCTCAGCCGTGCCGAGTTTGGTCTCGTCGGTGTAGAATTCGACCGTATACTTGCCCTTCGCGAAATTCTCCGAAGAGGCGAAGTAGATGCAGATCTCCACCTCCTCGCCCTGGTAGTCCACCTCGCGGAGCGCCGAGTAGATCATCTGTTCGCCGTTGCAGACAAAGACCTTGCCCGTATCGTCGGTCATCAGGATATCGTCGGGGCCCTTGACACGGATGTAGACCGTTCGCCAGCCGCGTTCGGCGATGCTGTTTTCAATCAAGCTCATGCAGGCGCGCAGTTTGCGGGCGCGGCTGCTGCGGTCGGTGACCTTGTTCGACTCGTTGATGGCCACCATGTTGAAGCCACGGCCCTTCACCACGGCGCCGGCCGAGGCCAGCTTCGAGAGTTCGTCGGTGGTGGAGCGGAGGTCTTCATACTGGCGCTTGCTCTCCTGCGCTTCCCGGCGGGCGGCGGAAGCCTCGTTCCGCAGGGACGTGTTGAGAGTATTGAGCGAGTCGATCTGCCGGATGTATCCTTTCATGATGGAACGCAAGGTACCGAGTTCCTGCTCGTACTGGCGTATCTTGGCCCGGTTGGTGGCCTCTGTCTTCTGGAGACGTTCGATCAGCTGTTCCACCTTCACTTTTTCGACGTTGAGGGAGTCATTGAGCGCGGCGTTGGTCGTGCTCAGGGACTCGTAGTCACCGTGAAGGGCGATCAGCTCGTTGGTCAGGTTCTGCTTGTCGATATTGAGGTCTTTCACCAGGGCGTTCTTCTTGACCATCATCACACCCAGGATGACCAGCAGAACCGCGGCGACCGCGCCGAGGGCGATGGCTGCCGTGCGCATCGACTTGCTGGCGCCGCCATTGTCACTTCTTTTGCTCGGATGATCTTTTTCAAACTGGATCATCTCTTCATCAAGTTCTTCCATCGCTGTACTTTTTTCTTAAGTTTATGCAAAAATATATAATTTTGTAAAGATAATCAATCCCAATCCGCATGAGATACCTGATTCGCTCCCTCAAATACCTGGTTTACTTTGCCATCATCTTTTTTGTGATGGTCGGCATCATCTTCCTCTTTTCCAGCCAGAAAGCCGCCGGCCTGAGCTTCGTCGACCTCTTCAAGGAAGGCTCGCTGCCCAAGATCGCGCTGTTCTTCGTGGCCATTTCCGCCATCTATCCCTATCTGAGCTTCCAGAAAAAAGAACTGTACCTCAACGGTCCGTTCACAAACTATGCCGAAATGGTCGACGAGGTGATGCAGTCGCTGGACTATGTGCCGGAAAAGAAAGAGGCCGACAGCGTGAGTTACGTCAAGCGCAGCGCCTATGCGCGCCTGACCCGCATGAATGAAGACCGCGTCACCTTCCACACCGCCGGCAGCCCCGTGATCGTCGACGGCTACCGCAAGGACCTGCTCCGCGTCCTCAGCCTGCTCAACCACCGCATCCGCCAGGAAAGCCGCGAACAGGAAGAAGCCTGATTCCACAACCGCCATGAAAGTCGTAGCAGAATTCAATCTCGAGTATGAAGCCGAGATCGCCAAGGGCCTTCTCGAAAGCGAAGGCATTCGTGCCGTGATCATGAATGCCAACAGCCCCTATCCGGGCATCACGATGGGCCGCCACGGCGTCCAGCTGATGGTCAACGACGAGGATTTCGAATCCGCCCAGATGATCCTCGACCGCGACAACGCCTAGCCGCCTCCTTCACAAAAAGCACGCTGAACCCGAAGAGGCTACTCCTCTCCGGGTATGATGATGTTCAGGCTCGCCTGCAGCTTGTCGGTGGCTTTGATGGCTTGCGGCGTCGCGACACCGTGAAGCTGGTAGACGACGACGGCCTTCGAGAGATTGTCCGTCGCGGTGGTGGCGGGCACGATTTCCTGCTGGATGGCCGTCGTGCTGCCGGCCGCGAACGACTGTGACACAGCGCGCGAAATGGCACGGCCCGTGTCGTCGATCAGCGTGAGCGTCATATCGACATCCAGCGGCAGGGTATTGACCATCTCACCCTGCAGCTCCAGCGGCTGCGCCTTCAGGGCCGCAGCAATTTTCGACGGCACGTTCAAGGTGTCGTTCAGGGTCATGCTGAAGCTGCTGCCCGGCACAAAAGGAATCACCGTCCCGGGGGTCATTTCCACCTGGCGGTCCTGCCCGAGCAACACGGTGCAGGACTGGTCTTCCAGCATGGCCGCCGACGTACTGAACTGGAATTCATCGGGCATGCGGGCAAACAGCGGCGAGAGGTCGCCGGCTTCCTGGAGCCGGAACACGGACGTGACAGTGCTGCCGGGAGCGGCGACCGGCAGCGGCATGCGCAGGTCCGAAACCGTGCCGACGGTGCGGCGGCTTCTCCGCGAAGTCAGGTCGACCCGGGCCTCGGCGGGTCCCGACAGGTTGGATGTCATGTCGAGCTGTACCGCCGTGCCGCTGGGATCAAGGTCCAGCGCGGCCAGGCCGGCGGGAAGGTTCAGCGTCCCGGTCACGGCCTTCGTCTGATAGGAGAAGCGGCCCGTGACGGCATCGCAGTTGACATCGCGCAGCACCACGGTGACATTGATCAGCATCTTGTCGGGCGCTTCGGCCAGCCGGGTCTTCGTGGTTTTCAGTCCTTCGAATCGCACCTGTCCGCTCAGGCCGACGCGGGCGTCGAGCTTGAGGTTATGGCGCTCCGGGTCGAAGTTGTCCGGGTCGAAGGGAACACCGTCGAGACGGAAGATCTTTTGGGCCCGGTACCCGTTCTCTGCGGTCAGGGGCGCGTCGAAGCTGAGGATGCCTTCCTGGGCGTCCGGGCTGTTGAAAAAGGCGCGCATGTCGACCGAAAACGCCGGGATGACGGCGCCTTCCGTGAAGAAGGGGCTCGTCACCGAAAGCGTGACGTCGAAGTGCGAACTTTCCGACAGATGGATGTCTTCCAGGGCGATGACCTCTTCCGGCAGGCCCGACAGGTAGATCGTCATCCCTTTCGAGCGGTTGCCCAGGTCGACGACGGACGGCAGGATCGTGGACAGGTCGATGGTCTCGGGCGCTTCCGCCGGCACGGCCGGCTTGCTGCCCAGGTTGAAATCATACCCGATGGATGTATTGCAATAGCGGGCGAACGGCTTCGCACCGTCGTAGTCTTTCAGGATATCGAACGCCAGGGAGAAAGGCGCGCCTGCGCAGCGGAAGGCGAGCGAACCGTCGGTCTGCTGCTGGAGACAGGGCGTCAGCTCGGCTGTGAGCAGGCTCTCCCCGTTGATGAGCGCGGTCTGCCCCAGCGAAACCGTTTCGTCGGGTTTCGGAACCGGGATGGGTTCTGGTTCGGGTTTCGGGCAAGCCGTCAGCAGCGTGCAGGCTGCCAGCAGGGTCAGGGTGTGGAAGAGCGCTTTCATTCTTGTGACGTGTTGCTTGAATTCAACTAGTAAAGTTACGAATAATTCTTCATCCCAAGAAATTGCCGCATCTGCGAAAAAATGCGTATCTTTGGGAGATTATGCGCTTTTCGGAAATCATCGGGAATGAGGAGCTCAAGCAGCAGCTGGTGCGGATGGTCCGCGGCCAGCGGCTGGGACACGCCATCCTCTTCGTGGAGGAGAGCGGCGGAGGCGGCTTTGCCTTCGCCCTGGCACTGGCGCAGTTCGTCAACTGCCGCGAGCCGCAGGAAGACGACGCCTGCGGCACCTGCCCTGCGTGCCACAAGTACCAGAAACTCATCCACCCCGACCTGCATTTCGTATTTCCGGTGAGCGCCAGTACCCAGCTGAGCGAAAGCGAGAAAAAAGCGCCCGTATCGGACTACTTCCTGCCCGCTTTCCGCGAGCTGGCGCTGGCCAATCCCTACTTCACCGAGCAGGAGCTCTACGACGCCATCGGCATCGAAAACAAGAGCGGCCTGATCAGCGTGCACGAGTCGCGGCGCATATTCGAGAAACTGTCGCTGCGGGCCGCGGAAGGCCTGTGGAAGACCATGATCGTCTACCTGCCGGAAAAGATGAACCTCGACGCGGCCAACAAGCTGCTCAAACTGCTCGAGGAACCGCCCGCCGGCACCCTCTTCCTGCTGGTGACCCACCAGCCCGAGCGGCTGCTCCCCACCATCCGCTCCCGCTGCCAGGCCATCGCCCTCAAGCCGCTCAGCCGCGAAGAACGGTTGCGCACGGCCGGAGGACGCGACAGCGACAACGCCGAATACCGCGAGATCGCCAAGTCGCTGCTCGAAGCCGGCCTGGCCAAACGCATCATCGACACCTTCCCTCAATGGGAGATGCTCGCCGACCTGGGTCGCGAGAAACAGCGGGAATGGTGCCTGTACATGGAACAATACATCCGAAAAATCTACCTGGTTGCCAGCGGACTCGACGCACTGGCCCGTCTCTCCGAACAGGAGGAGGCCACCATCCGCGGCTTTGCCGCCCGCATCAAGCCCAGCTTCTACGAGAAGGCCTTCCTAGCCGTCGACGCCGCCCTTTCCGCCGTCGGCAGCAACGTCAACCCGAAACTGACCTTCTGCGACCTGAGCAACCGGCTTTTACTTGCTTTATAGCCCCATGGAAGAAATCACACTCAAAGAAAAAGGAACCACCCAATATGACTGCTCCCGCGGCTGCGAAGTGGAGCGTACGCCCATCGGCGAGCTGAAGGTCCGCTACAACATCCGCTGCTGCAAGCTCAGCAGCTACGACTGGATGGAAGGCATCCACCAGAGCCGCTACAGCGACCTTTACGAAGTGCGCTTCAAGAACACCCGCAAGGTGTTTTTCCGCAACACCTCGGGCCAGATCATCAAGAAGGGCGACCTGGTGGTGGTGGAGGCCCAGAACGGACACGACCTGGGCATCGTCACGCTCGAAGGACCAGTGGTCCTCGAGCAGCTGGCCCGCCACCGCATCGACCCCGAGACCTACGAGTTCCGCCGCATCTACCGCAAGGCCAAGATCCTCGACATCGAGCGCTGGCAGGAAGCCATCTCCCGCGAACAGAAGACCATGATCCGCTCGCGCCAGCTGGCCGCCCGCCTCGGCCTCGACATGAAGATCGGCGACGTGGAATTTCAGGGCGACGGCACCAAGGCCATCTTCTACTACATCGCCGACGAGCGCGTGGACTTCCGCCAGCTCATCAAGGATTTCGCCGAAGAATTCCATATCCGCGTGGAGATGAAACAGATCGGCGCCCGCCAGGAAGCCGGCCTGATCGGCGGGCTCGGTGTCTGCGGCCGCGCCCTGTGCTGCTCCAACTACATGTCGGACTTCCAGTCGATCACCACGCAGGCCGCCCGCTGCCAGGACCTCTCGCTCAATCCGCAGAAACTGGCCGGCCAGTGCAGCAAGCTCAAATGCTGCATCAACTACGAGGCTTCGACCTATGTGGACGCCCAGAAGCAGCTGCCCGACCTCCGCGGCCCCATCGAGCTCGAGGATGGTCCGGCCTGGCTCATGAAGACCGACATCCTGCGCGGCATCATGTACTTCTCCTACGAGCAGGGCAGCCTGGCGAACCTCTATGCCATCCCCGCCAGCCGTGTCCGCGAGATCCTGGCGGAGAACCGCAAGGGCAACAAGCCGGCCTCACTGCAGGAAAGCGGACCGGCCGTCAAGAGCGAATTCATCAGCGCCGTGGGCGATGAAAGCATCACGCGTTTCGACGAGCAGAAGAAGCGCAGGGGCGGCAACAACAACCACCGGCGCGGAGGCCGCAACAACGGCAACCGGAACAACGAAAACCGGAACAGTGAGAGCCGGAGCAACGAAAACCGGCATAACGGCGGCGAGCGGCGGCGCGACAACCACCCGCGCCGCGGCAACGACGGCAATCATGGGAAGCAGGCGTAGACATACGCTGCTGCCCGTCACGCTGCTCCTCACCCTGCTGGCTGTCTTTGCCTGCGGGAAGCCCGCAGGCGATTCTTTCTTCCGCTCAGCCGGCAGCGCCCGCAGCGAAGGCGGCGTCTACCGCTTTGACATCGACTTCGAAGACAGCACCGCCAGCTATGCGCTGGACATCGCCGCACGCCTGGTCGCCAGCCGGTTTCCCAACGGAAGCCTCGACCTCGACATCCGCCTCCTCGCCCCCGACGGGACCAGCACCATCGAGCGTCTGGAACTGCCACTGGCGGAAGGAGCCTGCCTCCGGATGCGCCATGGCAGCGGCTCCGTGACCGACATCAGCTGGCGTTGGCGCGACTTTTCACCCGGCGGCGGCCGCTGGAGCTTCCTGATCCAGCCCGCCGACCCGGCACAGGCCAGAGCCCTGCAGGGCCTGGGCTTCTCTTACGAACTGAACGAAACCCGCAACGATGGGAAAAGGTAAACTCAGAAAATTCCGGGAGAACGAGACCTTCTCCTGCCTGGTGCAGCCCACCACCGAAGAATTGCTCGGGCGCGACCATCCCCTGAAGGGGCACTGGAAATCCGACATGTTCCACAACGACCACCCCATCGTCCTCGAGCTGGGGTGCGGCAAGGGTGAATATACCATCGCTCTGGCGGAGCGTTTCCCCGGGAAGAACTACATCGGCATCGACATCAAAGGGGCCCGGCTCTGGAAAGGCGCCAAATACGCCACCCTCAACCAGCTGGGCAACGTGGCCTTCATCCGCACGCGCATCGAGTTCATCGAATCGCTCTTCGGGCCCGGCGAGATCGACGAGATCTGGATCACGTTCGCCGACCCGCAGGAGCGCAAGCCCCGCAAGCGCCTCACCCACCCTCGTTTCCTGGAGAGCTACCGGCGCATGCTCGCCTCGGGCGGAACCATCCACCTGAAGACCGACAGCCGCCTGCTGCACCACTTCACCCTCGAAACCGCCCGCGTCAACGGCCTGACCGTCCTGGAGCACAACGAGGACATCTACGGCACGGGACGCGCCGACGAGCTGCTCAGCATCCAGACCTTCTACGAGAAGAATTTCCTGGCGCAGGGCATCCCCATCACCTACCTGGCCTTCCGGCTCGACAGCACAGCTGCACTGGTCGAACCCGAATGGGACCAGGAACCCTACGAACAGACCTACAAGACCCTTACGCGGTCCTGACGGCCATCAGTCCGGCCAATTTTTCCAAATAGGATTTCGCCTCGGACGCCGGAAGCGGCGCGAGGGCTTCGACAGCCTGGCGGATCTCCTCCTCCAGGACGCGGCGCGCATCGGAAAGCGCGTCGTATTGCCGCACGAGCGAGAAGATCTCCCCGACCAGGGCGGCATCGGGTTTCCGCATGCGCCGGCGGAGGCTGCGCGACACGGAGGCGGGCACTTTCCCGAAGAGGCAGAGCAGCGGCAGGGTCACCTTCTTTTCCATGATGTCCTGTCCGGTGGGTTTGCCGATGGACAGTTCCGGAGAATAGTCGAGGATATCGTCCATCATCTGGAAAGCCTGGCCGATGTGCTTGGCGTAGCTGCGGCAGGCAGCCGTTTCCGCCTCGCCGGCACCGGCGCTGATGGCAGCGCTGACCATGGCAGCCTCGAAGAGCGACGTGGTCTTGCAGTAGATGATCTCACGATAGTCCGCTTCGGACGTATCTCCCTTCTCGGCCCGCTCCAGCTGCAGCATCTCGCCCCGGGCCAGGTCGCAGAGGCACTTTGAGAAGGCATGCAGCACCCGCTTGTCCGGATGGTCGATGATCAGGTCCATGGCGCGGGAAAGCCAGAAATCCCCGATCAGCACGGCGGTGGACGGCGAATAGAGCGCCATGACCGTGGGTACGCCCCGGCGGGTCAGGGCGTCGTCGGCCACGTCGTCGTGCAGCAGCGTGGCCGTGTGCAGCAGCTCGGAGGCTGCGGCACAAGAAAGAACGCGCTCATCGCACGGGGCCCCGAGGGCTTGTGCGATGAGCAGCGAAAACGTAGGACGAAGTTTCTTACCCCCGTGCTCCAGGATGAAGCGGTTCACCTTTTCGAGCAGCGGGATGTCGGTCTGAAGGCTTTCTGCGAAGCTTCGCTGGAAATCCTTCCAGGCCGGGCCCAGAAACTTTTGGACTTCCTTGTACAAGGTTCGTCAGAATCTGAGGCCGACGGAGAGCTCGAACATGCGGGCCTTGCCTTTCAGCTCTTCATACTGCTGAATGACATACTGGGCACTCTTGACATCGGCGAAGGTGCCGAGGTTCCAGTTGAAACGGCCGGCAATCTGCAGTTTCCAGACATTGATACCCAGGCCGACGCCCAGGCCGAACTCGAATTTGTTGAGTGCACTCGCCACATCGGTGTCGACACTGCTGCTGGCGGCCGTGCGGATCTTGTAGCCCACATACGGACCGGCGAACACGAACGGGCGGGCGATCAGCAAATCGGGACCCCACTGCACGTTGAGCGGAAGTTCCAGATAACCCAGGCTCAGGTTGGCACCGTCGGAGAGTTTCAGGCCGGACACCTTGTAAAGAAGCTCAGGCTGGAAGGAGAAACCGTGGGTCGACTCGGTCTGGTAGCCGATACCGGCCTGCCAGCCGCTGCGGCCGGCTTTGATCTCCTTGACGGAGGAACCGGAATAGTTCCAACCGCCTTTGATGATGAAGCCCTGCGCACCTGCATTCAGGACACCCAGGCAAAGAATGCTGACAAGCAGCATGGAAAGTTTTTTCATATCAGTCTGTTTTAGATCTTAGATGATTGCTTCGATTTTCTTCTCGATCTCGGCCTGCGGGACAGCACCCACCAGGCGGTCGACCAGCTCGCCGTTCTTGAAGAAGAGCAGCGTAGGGATGTTGCGGATGCCGAACTTCATGGGAATGTCGACGCTCTCGTCCACATTGCATTTGACCACGTTCATCTTGCCTGCGTATTTCTCGGCCAGCTTGTCCACCACGGGAGAAAGCATGCGGCAGGGACCGCACCAAGTGGCCCAGAAGTCCACGAGCACGGGCAGGGAGCCCTGTTCGACGATCTCGGCGAAATTGGAATCAGTTAAGGTTTGTGCCATAATCTTGTTGTCTTTTGGGATGAAATCCGGGTAAAGTTACATAAATTTTTCGGAATGTCAGACGGTCTGTTCGATATTCCACACGAAAGCACGCACACCCACCGCCTTGTTGCGGGCGTCGAGTTTGCGTACCGTCAGCAGCAGGTCGGCCACTTTCTCATCGGGAACGATCGTGATGATGGCCGAGTTCATCTCCGGCCAGGTATGGGTGCCCCGGTGCGGCTCGCCGTCGGCGGATCCGCGGCCCTGCACCTGCTCGAAAAAGGTGAATCCTCTGATACCCAGCTCCTCCAGCATATACTCCACACGCGTGGTGAAGGCCTGGTTGAATACAATCATTACACTTTTCATCTTGCTTCCTCCTGGTCGGGGTTCAATTTCATGAATATAAACTCTCTGCGCTGCTTCTCTTCCTTGTCGCGCTCACCGCTGCGGGAGATCAGGCCATAGACCACCGGCACGATGATCAGCGTGATGAAGGTCGACACCAGCAGACCGCCGATCACGACGATACCCAGCGGCTGCCACATCTCGGAGCCCTCGCCGCTGCTCAATGCCATCGGGAGCATACCGAGCAGGGTCGTGAAGGCCGTCATCAGCACCGGGCGCAGACGCGAAGCGCCCGACATGGCGATGGCGTCGTTGAGCCGGTAGCCGCGGTCGCGCATCAGGTTGGTGTAGTCCACCAGCACGATACCGTTCTTCACCACGATACCGATGAGCATCACGATACCCAGTGCGCCGATCATGTCGAGCGAACGGCCCGTGATCCAGAGCGCAAGCACCACGCCCGAAAGGGCGAACGGGATGGCCAGCAGAATCACCGCGGGCTTGCCGAGGCTTTCGAACTGCGAGGCCATCACGATGTAGACGAGCAGGATGATGAGCAGGCCCAGCATGATGATGTCCTTGAAGGTCTTCTGCTGGTCTTCATAGTCGCCGGCCAGCACCACCGAAACACCCGAAGGAGCCTTGATCTGGTCGAGCTGCACCTGGATGGCTTCCGCCAGTTCACCCAGCGAGGTTTTGTACGGGAGGGCCGTCACACGCACATAACGCTGGCGGCTCTTGCGTTCGATGGTCTGCGGCGCCCAGTATTCCTCGATCTGTGCGATCTCGCTCAGCTTGATGCGGGCGCCGGTCGCGGTCGGGATGGTGAGGTCCTGGATATCGCTCAGCGAGTTGCGGTCCTCCTCCTTGAGCCGGACCACGATGTTGTATTCGTCGCCGTCCTCTTTCAGGAAACCGGCCGTGAAACCGGCCACGCGGTTGCGCACGTACTGCGAGACGGTGGCGGTGTTCAGGCCGTGAAGGGCAGCCTTTTCCTTGTCGACGACCAACTTCAGCTCGGGACGGTCCTTGTCGCGGGTGATGCGCACGTTGCGGGCGCCCGGCACATTGTCGATGATGGCCTGGCGCACCTGTGCGGCATAAGCGCTGGTCTCGTCGAAGTCGTAACCGTAGATTTCCACGTCGACGGTAGAAGCGCCGCCGGCACCCATTCCGCTCGACACCATGCACTGGTATTCGATGATTTCAGGATACTGCGCGAGTTCCTGGCGGATGACCTCGGCGATCTCCTCGATGCTGCGTTTGCGCTGGTATTTCTTCGTGCAGACCACCGTCATCGAAATCTTGTAGTTGGTGGTCGAAGAGAAGAGCGCGCCGATGGTGCTCTCGTCGTTGGAGCCGGTGGAAGTGGAGATGCGCTTGACCTCCGGCACCAGCTCTTCGATGCGGCCTTCCAAAACGCGGGCGAGGGCGGCCGAGCGCTCGACACGGGTACCCGGCTGCAGTTCCACGGTCACGCTGAGGCGGCCGTTGTCGCTGGTCTGCATGAAGTCGGTACCGATCTTGCCCATGGCCATCGGGAGGATGGAAACAACAAAGAATGCCAGGGCGATCACAATGGTCACCAGCTTGTGGTTCAGGCACCAGTGAAGAAGCTTCGCATAAGCCTTGTCCACCTTGTCGAGGAAGCCCACGATGATACGGTCATACCAGCCGCGGCGGGCTTTTTTCTCTACGAGACGGCCTTTTTCGTCAATCTCCACGGCATTGGCCTTCAGCAGTTTCGAGCACAGCATCGGAATCAGCGAGATGGCCACCAGCGTCGAGGTCGACACCACAATGGTTACGATCCAGCCAAGTTCCTTGAAAAGGATGCCGGCCATGCCGGTGAGCATCGTGAGCGGGATGAACACGGCCGCAATCACCAGCGTCGTGGCGATCACGGAGGTCCAGACCTCGTTGGTGGCATAGATGGCCGCTTCATGCGGCGAGGAGCCGCGGTCGATGTGCTTGGTGATGTTCTCCAGCACCACGATGGCGTCGTCCACCACCATACCGATGGCCACCGTCAAGGCGGACAGGGAGATGATGTTGAGCGAACTGTCGACCACCAGCAGATAGATGAAGGCCACGATCAGGGCGATCGGGATCGTGATGCCGATGATCAGGGTCGCACGCCATTTGCCCAGGAAGAAGAAGACCACCAGCACCACGAAGAGCAGGGCGTAGAGGATCGATTCTTCCAGCGAACCGATGGCGTTTTCTATCTCCTCCGAAGAGTCGTAGATCATCTTGATCTCGACGTCGGCAGGGAGCGATTTCTCGAGCTTGGCGAGCTCCTTGCGCACGTCCTTGCAGACCTGCACGGTGTTGGAGCCCGACTTCTTGGCCACGATCAGGCGGACGGCGTCCTTGCTGTCCACCTTCTCGTCAAGGGAAAGGTCTTTGATGGTATCGCGAACGGCGGCCAGGTCGCGGACGAACACCTTCTGGCCGAGCGGCGTGGTGAGGACCACGATGTCGGCGATATCGGCGCTCTGCGCGTACTCGCCGCGCACCTGCATCTGGTATTGTTCCTTGTCCATCTTCACCGTACCGCTCGAGAGGTTCAGGTTGTTGACGCTGATGGCGTTGGCCACCTGCTCGACGGTCAGGTTGTAGCCGTCCAGCTTCGCCTGGTCGATGTCGATATAGACGTAGCGGTCCGGAGCGCCGGACACGGTGACGGAGCCGATGCCGTTGATGCGGTTGAGCTGCGGCACCACCTCGTCGTTCATGATCTTCTCCAGGCCCGGATAGCTCTCGCGGGCCATCACGGAATACTGGATGATCGGCATCAGGCTCGAATTGAGCTTGAACATCACCGGATTGGAGCAACCGTCAGGCAGGTTGCTCTTCACCATGTCTATGTAAGACCGTATGTCGTTGGACGCCTCGTCGAGGTCCGCTCCCCATTCCAATTCCAGGGAGACGACCGACATGTTGTCGCGCGAGGAGGAGGTCAGCTCCTTCAGGCCGTCGACCGAGGTGAGGCTGTTCTCGATGATCTTGGTCACATTGGTTTCGATCTCACTGGCGGAAGCCCCGGCGTAGGTGGTCATCACCGTGATGTACGGGGGATTCATCTCCGGGAACTGGTCGATCGGCAGCCGCAACAGCGAGAACACGCCGATGACGATGACCGCCACAAAGATCAGCGCCGTGGTGACCGGTTTTTCAATCGCTGACTTGTAGATGCTCATCGCTTAGTTCTCCTTGGTTACGTTCAACTTCACACCGTCCACCAGCTTGGCCTGGCCCACCGTCACAAGGTGGTCGCCTTCATGGATCTCATCGCTGATGAGTTCGATATTCTCGTCGAAGCGCTGGCCGAGTTTCACGAACACGCGTTTGGCCACGCCGCCCTCATCGAGGAAGACATAGCGGTCGTTCGAGCCGGTGAGCTTCAGCACGGCCTGGTAGGGCACCACCATCGCCTTGGCCATGCCCATCGACATATGGGTCTTCACATACATGCCCGGACGCAGTCTCAGCTTGCCGTTGGGAATCCGGAGGCGGGCCTGGAAGGTGTGGGAGGCCGGATCGACGGTCGGATAGACAATCTCGATCGTGGCGGGGAAGGTCTCGCCGGGATAGATGTCCGACTGGACGTTGACCTGCATGCCTTTCTTGACATTCGGATAGAAGTTCTCCGGAATGGCAATCTGCGCCCGGAGCGTCGCGATCTGGGTCAGGACAAGGATGGGCTGGCCGCTGTACAACTCGCCGTCCTCATAGTTCTTCGCCGAAATCACGCCGGCGAAGGGCGCCTTGACAAACGTATTCTTCTCCAGGAAAGCCAGCGACTCCTTGGTCTGCTCGTAGCTCAGCTTGGTCTGGTCATAGACTTGCTGGGACACCGCACCGCTCTCGCGGAGCGATTGCATCCGCTCCATCTCGACGCTCAGGTTGGCGAAGGTCAGCTTGGTGGTGTTGTACTGGTTCTGGTCCATCCGGACGAGCATCGAACCGGTACTCACGTTCGTGCCGACCTCGGTAAAAATGTGCTCGATCCTGCCGGTGACGGAAGGGGCGATATTGACGGTCTGCCAGCCTTCCAGCGTGGTGGCAAACTCGAGTTCACGCGAGATCTCGGACATGGCCAGCGTGGTGGTCTCGACCAGCTGCGCCCGCTGTTCAACCTGCTGCTGACCCTTTTTGTCACCGCAGGAGGCTGTCACAAGGGCTGCCAGCAGGAGCGCGATGGACAGAATGGAGAAGGTACTTTTTTTCATATTTCCTATTTCTATTTTCTATTTATTCAACATTTTTTCGAGGGCCAGCTGTGCGCTGACGATATCAAGCACGGCCTGCACATAGTTGCTCTGTGCGGTAATGAGGTTGGTGCCCGAGTTGGTCACGTCCATGCTCGAGGACACGCCGTGTTCGTATTTCAGGGCGATGTTGTCGAACACGCGCTGCGCCACTTCCACGCTCTTCTTCTGGATATCGTACTTCTCGAGGGCGCTGTTCAGGTTGTACACCAGCTGGCGGTGCTGCACCCGAAGGGCCAGATCACTGTCTTCCAGAAGGTTGAGCTGCTTCTTATAGGAGAGGCGTGCATCTTTCATCGCGGCGGTCATCTTGCCGGAGGTGAAGATCGGGATGTTGAGCTGAATGCCGATCATGTTCGGCGGCGTCATGTTCATCGTCGGCTCGTTGCTGAAATTATGACGGCCACTGTATTGATGGTATACGCTGAAGGTCGCTCCGTTGGACCAGCCGGTCAGGGCGATCTGCTTGCGGGCCAGCTCGGTGTTCTGCTTCAGGAGCTGATAGTCGTAATTCCGTTCGATATCGAACGTTTCGTTCAGCAGCGCGGCGGCGCGCTGGACATTGAGCAGGTCGTCGAGGCTTTCCGTCAACACGATATCGGTGTCATCTTCCAGGCAAAGCTGGATCCGCAGCGAGTTGTACACCATCTCGAGCGAGCTGCGCGTGGTGTTGATGGTGCTCTCCAGGGAGGCAGCCTGCACCTTCAGCTGGTCGGCGTCGGTTTGCTCGGCCACGCCCACGTCCACGGAATTCTGGGTGATGCGCAGGAGCTTGAGCATGCTTTCCATGTTCTTCTCCAGCAGTCCGATGGTCTCTTCCACCACCAGAGCGGAGAAGTAAAGGGTCTCCACCTGTTCGGCGATATCCTGTTCGCTCTTATGGAGATTGATGTCGGCCATCTTGCGGGAGATCTTGGAGAGTTGCAGCGAAACGATCTGGGCGCCACTCAGCGCGACGTTGGTCGTGACGTTGAAGGTGGCGTACGGCGGCATGGAGATCTGCATCGTTCCCAGGTTCATCTTGTAGCCCATCATGTTGGAATAGGAGCTGCTCGCCGAGATCTGCGGGAGCATGCCGGCAATCGTCTGCCAGCGGCTGGCCTGGACCTTCTGGATATCGATCGATGCGTTGGCGAGGGTGCGGTTGTGCTCAATGGCATATTGCTGGGCTTCGTCAAGGGTTAAAGAGATCCGGCCGGGACCGTCTTGTGCGAAGGCGCCTGCAACGACGAGCAAGGCGAGCACGAACAGTCCTGTTTTTTTCATCATATTTCTCATTTTATCAGCTTGTTTCTATTTTGAAGGCGCAAAAATACTACAAAAATCGCACCAAGCAAAATTATCGGGAAGGTGGAATAATTCGGCCGTGATATAATAGCGAAATAAAATTTTAATTAACTTTGCCCGACTTTTTTGTCAACCGCCCGTGAAGGAAAAGATATCATTGCCCTACAAGTTGGTCAAGGCGTATTTCCGCCTGCTGATCAATGGCTTCTATTACCGTCGCTACTACAGCATCGATGTGGACAACATCCCGGAAGACGGTACGCCCATGCTGATGGTATCGGATCACCAGAACTGCCTGAACGACGCGCTGGGCGTGCTGCTGGCCGTCAACGACCGCAAGATGCGCTTCATCGCCCGCGCCGACGCCTTCACGATCACCCCGCCCTTCACGAAATTCATCCTCTGGGTGGGCCTGCGCCCCGCATTCCGGATGATGTACCAGGGCGAAGAGCAGCTGTCCCGCAACCAGGAGACCTTCCGGCTCACCGAGAAAGACCTGCTCGACGGTCACAGCATCCTGCTCTACCCCGAAGCCGGCCACCAGACCGGCCACTGGCTGGGCTTCTTCTCGCAGGGTTACCTGCGGATGGGCTTCGAGGCGGCCGAACACGCGAACTTCGAGAAGGAAATCTTCATCCTGCCCTCGTGCAACCACTATTCGAAATACCACGGCATCCGCAACGACATGCTGGTGCGCTTCGGCAAACCCGTGTCCCTCAAGCCGTACTACGAGCTCTACAAGACGCATCCCCGCACAGCCTGGCGGCAGGTCAATGAAGAGGTCAAGGCCCGCATCCGCGAACTGATGCTTGACATCCGGGACAAGGATCACTACCACGAGATCGACTACCTGCGCGAAAGCGCTTTCGGACAGGACTTCGCGCGTTCCATGGGCAAGAATCCAGCGCTGTTGCCCGAGAAACTGGACGCCGACAAGGAACTGGTGGCGCGGATCGACGCGCACGACGTTCCCTTTGACGAGGTCCGCGACGTGCGCGAGACCATGCAGTCGCTGGGTCTGGAAGACCGGCAGTTCGAAAAGAAACCCGGCGTGCCCGGCGTCATCGGCCAGGCGCTGCTCCTGCTGCTGACCCTGCCGCTGGCAGTCGTCGCGATCTGGCCTTCCCTGCCCTGCTGGTATGTTCCGAAATATTTCGCCGGCAAAATGGAAGACAACATGTTCGAGGGGACCTTCGTGCTGCCTATCGATGTGCTGTTGATTCTCCCGCTGGGCTTCCTGGCCACCGTGCTGGTGGGATGGCACTGGCTGGGCCCCTGGGCGTTGCTCCACGGCTTCGCGCTGCCCTTCCTCTGCGTCTTCGAGTGGTACTGGAGCCGCCTGGCGCTGCGTCTGCGGGCCGACTTCCGCTACCTGAAAGCCGGCAAGCGCGCCGAAGCCCTGAAAGAGAAGCGGGCGGCCTTATTTACGAAATTGAGAAACATCCTGTAGAATGGAAAAACAAGAAATGATCGATAAGCTGCGTGCAGCCATCGCCGGGGAATTCGAGCTGGAGGAGGAGAAACTTGCTCCCGAGGCTCCCATCAAAGAGACCCTCGATCTCGACAGCCTGAGCCTGGTCGACCTGATCGCGCTGATCGAGGCCCAGACGGGCGTCAAGCTCAAAGGGGTGGAAGTCACCCACATCCTCACCTTCGAAGCGCTCTACGATTTCGTGTACGAGCGCATGTAGCCGCCGGGCTCCAACGAGCCGTTTTTTTTCATACTTTTGTAGGGTAAAAGCAATTGCCCTATGAAAAAAAGTCTGATGTATATGCTGACAGCCCTTATGGCTATCAGCTTTTCTTTGTCCCTTTCCGCACAGGACAAGACCGTCAAGAAAATCATTGAAATCGGCACCACCGACAACCGGACCATGGAGCACGACGATTTCCTGGCCAACGTAATCGGCGGCCGCCTCATCGGCTCCGCCGCCCTGACGGAAGCCGAGGCCTGGGTGAAGGAGCAGTTCGAGTCGTGGGGGCTGGAGGTGATGGTGCAGGAAGCCGGCCAGATCAACGTGGGTTTCAACCGCGGACCCTGGTTCGGGCGCATGCTGAGTGAAGACGGCATGGTGCTGCATTTCGGCACGCCGTCCTATACGGCCGGCACGCGCGGCAAACAGGCCGGGCACGTACTCCTGGAGCCCAAGACGCAACGCGACTTCGACCGCATGAAAGGCGTGCTCAAGGGCGCCTGGGTGCTGCTCGACGCCGAATCGAACGGCATGGCCATCGACTGGTCGGCCAAGGCCGATGAAAAGCGCCTCGAAGTGCGCAAGGCCATGGAAGAAGTTGACCGGCAGAACAACGAGATCCGCCGCTGGAACTACGAGCACCGCGACAATCCCAAGGAACTCATCGAATACAAAGGCGAACAGGTGACGGCCCCCTTCTACCGGGAAATGGTCGACGCCGGCGTGGCGGGCTTCATCCGCTCGGCCAAGGTGCCGCTGCAGGTCCTGTACGACCGGGCCAACTGCTACGACATCACCATGGAAAACCTGCCGAAGGTATGCGACATCCTGCTCGACGAAGCACAGTTCAAGGTCGTCCGGGAGAAGGTCCTGCGCAAGGATATCTTCCAGCTTGAATTCGAGATCCGCAACCATTTCTACCGCGGCCCCGTGAAATACCACAACGTCATCGGCATCCTGCGCGGCAGCAAATACCCCAAGGAATACGTGATGGCCGGCGGCCACCTCGACGCCTATGACATCGGCACCGGCGCCGTCGACGACGGCAACGGCACGTCCGTGACCATGGAGGCCGCCCGCCTGCTGGCCCTCTCCGGCGCGAAGCCCAAACGCACAATGCTCTTCTGCATCTGGACGGGCGAGGAGTTCGGCCTGCTGGGTTCGAAGTTCTTCGTGGAAAACAAGACGGTTCCGCTCGACAAGATCTCCAACTATTTCAACCGCGACGGCGGCCCGCTCTGCGCCACCAGCATCACGGTGCCCCCGGCCATGTACGACGACTTCGTGGAAGTCTGCAAGCCCGTCGAAAACATGAATCCGGCGTTCCCGTTCAAGGTGGAGAAGCGGCAGGGCCCGCCGCAGCCGCGTCCGACCCGGGCCGGCGGCAGCGACCACGCCTATTTCTCCATGAACGGCGTGCCCGCCATCTCCTTCCGCGAGACCGACCCGAAGGGCTACAACTTCGAATACCGCGAGATCTGGCACACCGAACGTGATATTTTCAACAAGGTGATCCCTGAATACATGGAGCACTCGGCCGTCGTCACCGCCGTCGTCATGTACGGCCTGGCCAACCTCGACCACCTGCTCTCGCGCGAGGGACTCTACAAAGAATAACCCCTAAATTTATAATACTATGAGCGACGCACAGAAAGATCCGCGTGACCTCAACAACGACGGAAAAGTAACGATTGGCGAGAAGATCCAGCACGCCGCGGAAGTGGCCGGCAAGAAGCTCGGCGAAGTGGCCGACGAAATGGTCGACAACGCGAAAAACCTCTATGACAAGGCTTCCCCGAAAGCCAAGGAAGTCTTCGGCGAAGTGAAGGAAAATGCCGCCGACCTGATGGACAAGGCCCGCACCGGCCTCGACAAAGCCAAAGACAAGATCGAGGAGCTGAAGGAGAAGCATTCCTGACACGCTCCCGTCGGGTTCCCGGGACCGGTCCCCCGGGCTATTTTAACGATGGCATCGCTTCCCGGGACAGCACCTGGGGCGATGCCATCAAGCTTTTCCAGTAAGCGCCGGTATTGAGCGGGTATGACTCCAGGTCCCAGGCCATGAACCAGTTCCAGCTTTCTCCGGCCGAGAGGCATCGGTCAGGGTCGGGAATATTGCCGCATTCGCTCACCGTCACCAGCTTGTGCCCGCCGGAGAGCGCCACGGCCGCCTGATACTGGCGTTCTTTGGCCGCCGTGTCATCGGCGTAAATATCTACGCCCACGATGTCCACCAGCTCATTGCCGGGATACCAGGCGGCATAGTCTTTTTCCGCCCCCACGGTAGCGTCCAGCGTCCATATCCAAATCAGGTTGTCCAGCCCGTACTCCCCTTCCAACTTATCGCGGAGGAGCTTCCAGAGCCGTTTGCAGGCATCCGCCCCGCCGCGGCCCCACCAGAACCAGGCCCCGTTGGCGCCATAGACATTGTAATTGCCGGCGGCCTCGTGGAGCGGGCGCCAGAGAACGGGAATACCCTCATCCTTCAGCAGTTTCAGGTAGCCGGCCACCTTTTCTATGTCCTGAAGAAGGAACTCGTTCTCCCAGGTGCCGGCAGTAAGGGCGTTCGTGATGCTGAAGCTGGTCTTGTCGCAGTAAAAGCCATATCCATCGAAATCCCCGGCCTTTCCCTTCTCCCAGGCATCCCGGGAAGTGGGAACGTTCCAGTGCCACATAAAGGAAACCAGGCCGTTGTTTTTCCATTGCTCCCTGGCCGCGGAGATGTCTCCGTAGTTCACGACCCAGCTCCAGCCCGCCGGCGTCGGAGAATACTGCAGGAAAATATAATCGTATCCGGCCAGGGCAGGGTGCTTGCCCGTCATCGCAAACAGTTGGTTCACACGGTCATTATTGTTGGCCGTCCCGCCGGACTGCACGCCGCTGAGCATCTTCTTCCCGGCTTGCTCCCTGAGGAAACCATACACATTGGCAGCCTGCCGGCTGGCTTTGGCGTTCGTCAGTTTCGCATCGGTTTCTTCCGGCGTTTCCGGTTTCTCGGCCGCGGCCTGCGTCAGCTTGAGGGTGGCCGGCGTTGCGCCCGTCGCCGTGAAGGTGAGGGTGGCTTCCCGCGCTTCATAGCTGTCGTTGGCGGCCGCCGTCACGACCATCGCGACGGTATAGTCCTTGAAACTGCCGGACGATACCGTGACCCAGGAGGGTTTCTCCACCTGGGGGATGAAGGGTGACGTCACCGAAATTTCACAGGTGCCGCCAGCCGCCTCTACCTGGAGAGAGGACTTGCTGAGTGTAATGGCCGTGGGCGCTTTGGGAGGCGTGGGAACCGGCGTGGGCTCCAGCTTTTCTTCGCAACTCCACAAAAGAGCCAGAACAAAAATGAAAGTAATGCGGTGAAACCTTTTCATAGATTCGGAAACAGATCTTTTACAAAGATACCTATTTTTCCTTTTCGTAGAGCCCGCGCAATTCAGAGGCAACCATTATGCATTATAGATCATCTCTCTTCAGAGCGAATCGGAGAGAAGGATTTGCCCATCCTCCTAGGCTGCTGACATCCTTTGCTCCGGGTTCGTTTGAATAAACTGCCGGATTGTTAAATAGTTGGTCCTGAAGGCCGAAATCGGAAAGCATTTTGTTTACTCTAGCATAAAAGATACTGTCTTGAACAACTTGACAATTATATAAACAGTTCGTCTTATGCGAAAGATATTACTCATCCTTCTGCCGCTGGCTGTGATGGCCCTAGGCAGTTGTGCCCATGATGAAATACTCATCACGGACGAAGCGATCGACTCTGGAGGAAGCAGTTCCACCACGCTCACCGATCCGGACCTCGCCTGGAGCGCGAGTACGTATACCGCCCATATGGGCGGAGGCAATACGTTCCCGACACTCACCAATAAGTATGGCGTATCCGTCAGCTACAGTTCATCCAAAGAGACGGTGGCCACGATCGGCACAGATGGATCCATTACGCTTGTCTCCGCCGGTGAGACCACCATTTCCGCCTCTTATGACGGAGATGATACCTATGAAGAAGACAGCGCCTACTACACCCTTACAGTCGTCCTTTCGGAAGGCGGCCTTTCGTGGAGCGCGGAATCTGCCAGCGTAGTCATCGGGGAATCCTCATATTTCTATCCGACTCTCAGCAATCCAAACAGCCTGGAGGTCACTTACTCCTCAAGTGAAGAAAGCGTGGCAACCATTGATAAAGATGGCGGAATTACCCTGATTTCAGACGGAACCACTGTCATTACCGCAGCCTTCGCCGGAAATGATACTTACGAAGAGGGCAGCGTCTCCTACACGCTCACGGTCACCAAGAATACGGACGGCATCTCCTGGAGCGCCGGCACTTGCACGGTTACCATCGGTGCTTCAAACAATACTTTCCCCAGTTTGAACAACCCGGGTGAGCAGCGTGTTACCTATTCTTCCAGCAGTACCGGCGTGGCTACCATTGACAGCGACGGGACGATAACGCTCGTGTCAGCCGGCGAAACCACCATTACAGCCAAATCGGAAGCCAAGTCCACCGATACCGTAAATTACGAGGCCACAACCGTGTCCTATGCGCTCACTGTGAAGGAAGAAGGCAGCAATCTTGTAAGCGCAGGCCTAGCCTGGCCCGCGACGGCTTATTCCGTCAGCATGGCGGAGGATTTCTCTTCCCCGACGCTCACCAACCCGCACAACCTGAACATCACCTATGCCTCTTCGAATAAGGACGTGGCCACCATCTCTAGCAGCGGTACGGTCACCATCGTTGCGGCAGGGACAACCACCATAACGGCAACATCCGAAAAGACGGACACATATCTGGCTGGCAGCGCATACTATACGATCACGGTCAGTCTGGCCGATGCGGGTCTTGCCTGGAGCAGCAGCTACTATAGCGCCACATTCGGAAACGACAACAGTTTCCCCACCTTGACCAATGCCAATGGCCTGGATGTGACCTTCTCCTCTTCCGATGAAGGCGTTGCCGCTGTGGACGGTGACGGCAATCCCTCCCTTGTCGCTTCCGGTACCACCTATATCAAGGCTTATTTCGCCGGAAATGACACCTATGCCGAAACGACGGCCACCTATACCCTCAAGGTGAACAAGGGAACACCCACCCTGACGTGGAGCTCTTCCAGCTATACGGCCGACATTGAGGCCACCAGCTGGGACTATCCTACGCTTGCCACGTCTCCTGACGGGTTGGAAGTAACTTATTCTTCTTCCAAGACAGGTGTCGCCACCGTGAACAGTTCCACCGGAGTTCCCTCGCTGGTAGCAACCGGAACGGCTGTCATTACTGCCACCTCCGCTGCCACAGACCAATACAAGAGCGCCACGGCGTCCTACATCCTTACCGTTACCAGCAGTGCCGATACTGGCGCGGGGACCTATACTTACAGCTCCAGCGGCGATACATCATCGGATGACGATATCTCCAATACCACTTTCGGCCGTAAGATCACTATTACCTATTCCTCCAGCGGAGCTACCGTCTCAGGTTATACTTCGGACTTCGACGTATCGGTCTCCTCCAACCAGGTGTCCATCACCAACAACGGAACGGAAAACGTGGTGTACTACCTCACCGGAACGGCCTCCGACGGTTTCTTCAAGCTTTACAGCTCCAAGAAGCAGGCCCTGCATCTGTATAACCTTACACTGACCAACAGCAGCGGCGCCGCCATCAACAACCAGAGCGGCAAGCGAACCTTTGTATACGTGGAAGGGACCAACACCCTGGCTGACGGCTCTTCAGCTGCCTATTCCACCAGTAGCGAAGACATGAAAGCTGTATTCTTCTCGGAGGGACAACTCATCTTCTCCGGCAGCGGTTCCCTCAAGGTTACAGCCAATAACAGCCAGGAAAAGTCCTGCATCGCCTCCGATGACTATGTGCGCATCATGAACAGCCCCAGTATTACGGTCTCCACCGGAAGCAGTGCTGGTCACGGCATTCGCGGCAAGGAATATGTGCAGCTTTCCAGCGGCACCACCTCCATTACCTCTGCTGCCTCCAAAAAGAAAGGCATTACCTCCGAAGACTATGTGCTGGTGGAGGGCGGAACCCATACCATCAACGTTACGGGCAAGGTTGCGTATGATTCTGAGGACGGTGAGTACAAGGGAACCGCCGGAATCAAAGCCGACAATTACTTCGGCATGACTGGTGGCACAGTTACCATCACAAATTCCGGCGCAGGCGGAAAGGGTATCCGCGCAGGCAGCGATGATTATAACGATACCGGGGTCATCGACGACAGCTATATCAGCGGAGGCACGCTCACCATCACCACGACAGGGAGCGAGTCCAACGACGTTTCCTGCAAGGGCATAAAGATAGGCTGGGCGACCGGATCCGAAAACAATGTGACGGCAAAAGACGGCGGCCTGAAGATCAGCGGCGGCATAATAAAGGTGTCGAGCGCCAAATCGGAAGGAATCGAAGCCAAGGATGCCTTCACTATGACCGGAGGAGAGGTATATGTGACATCGACCGGAGATGATGCCATCAATTGCGGCGGTGAAATGACAATATCCGGCGGTTATGTATACGCCAACTCATCCAAGAACGATGCGCTTGATGCCAATGGCAACCTCACGCTTTCTGGAGGATATGTCTTTGCTGTGACTACTGCCGGCGGTGCCGAGGTCGCCATAGACTGCGCGGAACAGAAGACTCTTACGGTCGGAAGCGGCGTGACATTGGTCGCCTATCCAAGTATCGAATCCGGAGCCACCATGAAGCAGACATGCTATACGATGAGCTGTACCGCCGGTTCCTGGAATGCTCTTCATAACGGAAGTTCCTATATCGCAGCCTTCAAGGCGCCCAGCGGTGTATCATCGGTGGTCGTAAGCGCCCCGTCTCTCAAGAGCGGGTACAAAGGCGTGAGCGTAGGCAATACGACCTATTGCAATGGTATCTGGGCCACGTCATCCATTTCCGGCGGCTCGTCTGTTAACCTGAGCAGCTATTCAGGTGGTGGCGGTAATGCCGGCGGAGGCGGCAATCCTGGAGGAGGCGGAGGTCCCGGCGGACATTGAGAACCATTAAACATCCAAAAGCCATGAAAAGAATTGTTCTTCTGATACTTACCATGATGATGCTTCCGGCGTTGGGCGCCTTCGCCCAGACCGGGGAAACGGACACCAAGATCAATAAAAAGAATCTGGTGATCAAGGAGTGGAATACCAATTCCAAAGGCGTAGCCAGCACCCTGGATCATCTGACTATCTACTCTCCGGAGGGGAAGAAATTGGAGGAGATCGAATACGACAGTTTCGGGAAACAAAAGTGGCGCAAGCGCTACGAATGGGGAGAAAACCTTAAAATGAACCGCGAACTGGTGTACGACGAGCGCAACCGCCTGGTTAACTACAAGAAATTCGAATACAACGAATTCGGTAAGAAAAAGATGCAATACACCTATGATGCCAAGGGCCGGCTTACGTCCACCAAGGTTTACGAGTACATAACAGCCGATGACTGAAACCTATCATACCATTATCGAAGCAGCAGCCTCGTCCATCCCGACCATTACATTGGAAGAGATGGACGGGGTGAAGCTGCTCAACCGCATCGATTCCAAATACCTCACCAACGCGGCTAAGCTCCTGGAGGTCCTTGCCGATGCAAAAGCGGTAGGCTACCGTGCCCTGGAAGCCGAAGGGGTGAAGGTGAGCCCGTACAATTCCATCTACTTTGACACCCCGGGGCTGAAGATGTTCCTGGACCACCACAACCGCCGGCTGGTACGCCAAAAGGTACGTACACGCGAGTACGTGAATTCCGGAACGGCTTTCCTGGAAATCAAGCGGAAGAACAACCACGGTCGCACCAAGAAGAAGCGGATTGGCATCGATGAGCAGGAGATGATGGAGTTTGCCGGAAACCCGGAAGCTTGCGCGTATCTCGCCAGGCATTCCTGGTTCACGGCAGACGGCATCTCTCCCGTGCTCTCCACGGCTTTCCGGCGCATCACGCTGGTGAATCCGGTCATGACGGAACGCCTTACCATCGACACCGCCCTAGTGTTTACCAATTTTCGAACGGGGAAAAAGGCTTCACTTGAGGACGCCGTTATCATAGAACTCAAGCAGGACGGCCATGCGGCCAGCCAGATGAAAGGTATCCTCCTCCGGCACCGGATAAAACCCGTCCGCGTGAGCAAATACTGTATCGCCGTCACCCTTACCGATCCTTCCGTCAAGAGCGGGCGCTTCAAGGTAAAGGTGCGCACCATAGAAAAGACAATTAACAAACGAATCAACGTGATATGATTAACGCCCAAGATTTCGGCGACTATACGCTCGCCGATGACGCCATCATCGACGTCCAGACCATCACCGATGCCATGATGACCACAACCCAGTCCATGACTGAACTGGCCATCCGCTTTTTCCTGAACCTGCTCGTCTGCTGGATTCTGGTCCAGTTCTTCTATTACCGCAAGAGCCGCCGGCGCGACTATTACTTTACGTTCATGGTCTTCTCTTCGGCCATGCTTCTGCTCCTGTATATTATGGGAAATGTGGAAGTGGGCGTGGGACTCACGCTGGGGTTGTTTGCCATCTTTGGCGTTATACGATACAGGACGGAAACCGTACCGGTGAGGGAGATGACATATCTGTTTGTCATCATCGCCCTGGCGGCTGTGAACGGCCTGGCACCAGTATTCAGACTTGTGGAAGCCACTTCGGCCCACCCGCACTATGCACTTTCCGGAGGCTCTGTGGGCATTATGGCCCTCTCCAACACGCTGGTAATCCTGCTGATCTGGGTGCTGGAAAACGGTCATCTCCTCAAACATACCTCCGCTAAGCTGGTGCTCTACGACCGCATCGACCTTATCGTGCCGGAGAAGCGGGATGAACTCATTGTCGATCTCGAAAAGCGAATCGGCGTGAAAGTGAACAATGTGGAGGTGGGACATGTGGATTTTCTGAAGGATGCCACCTTTATCAAGGTCTTCTACGACCTGGACAAGGGGCAGAGCGGATCCATCGACGCCCTTACCAAAGCCAAGGACTTTGTGGAGCAGTAGTCTTATGAAAAAGTCAGTCAGTTTATTGATCATAGCCCTGATCCCGGTCCTCGGGTTTGCCCAGGGCACCGTAAACGACCTGGAGACGGACCTTGGGGCGCGCGTCAATGTCTCCTTGAACAAGAAAATTGCAAAGGGGCTCCATGTGGTCGCTGAGGGCGAAGTCCGTCTCAGTGACAATTTCTCCACCATCGGCAGGTTCCAGGCGGGCTTGGGTGTAACGTACAAGATCAGCCCTGTCTTCAAGGTAGGAGCCGGTTACCAGTTCATCGAAAAGCAGAATTCCTCTTCGGAGTGGAAACCCCGCCATCGGTTCTACGCCGACGCCCGCGCAGCGTTGTCGGCCGGAGACTGGTCCTTCTCCCTAAAAGAGCGGCTGCAGCTCACGCACCGTGAGGTGAACAACGTCTACCAGAACAATCCGAATTCCCTGTCTCTGAAGAGCCGTTTCAAGATTTCCTACAAAGGTTTTTTGAGCGTTACACCGTATGGATATGTCGAGTTGCGGAACGTTTTTAACGATCCTGCCTGTTCGGCTACCTGGAGCACAACCAGCCAAGCCTATTCGGATTACACGTTCAAGGGGTACACGGACGCCTACCTAAACCGGGTGCGGGGTTGTCTGGGCGCGGAGTGGAAAGTGAGCAAACACCACGCGCTGGATTTCTATGTGCTTGGCGATTACTGCTATGAAAAGAACGTCGACACCAATTCCGGCGGGACCAAACTGAAATCCCTGACTTACGACCAGGCGTTTAATACGGCATTCTGCATTGGATATCAGTTTAGTTTCTGACGAGAAAATTGTATCTTCGCATAAAAAAGAAGCAATGGACGCTCTTGAGAAAAAGAATTTGAAAGTATTCGGTATCTTTTGGTTGTCTGTCCTCGTTATCCCCAGCCTTCCATTATTATGGGGGGCATTGGGAATAACGGAACGTTTTTCCTCCTGGGAGGAGATTGTTTCTTTATGGAAGTCCATTCTTCCAATCATCATTCTGTTCCTGATACATAATTTCATAGTCCTGCCTATCGCCAAATGCAACCGGATCCTCTATGCATTTGCACTTATCATTTTAGTTCTGTTGTTCGGTGTTTATTGTTTTACCCTTGGCAATCATCCCCCGGGAGTGCCCGATGTAGTGAGCCCGATGGATTATAATCCACCTTCTTACCAGCCGGCCAGACCGGGTTCGCTTAAGTTTGGCTTCGGAATCCTTGCCATTCTGGCCAATATCGGGGGGTACGCCATCGTGGATCGCGAGAAAAAGGAACAAGAACGTCGACTCCTGGAAATCGACAACTTGAAGTTGCAACTCGAAGCGCTTCGATACCAGATCAATCCGCATTTTTTCCTAAATACCCTTAACAACATTCAGGCACTTATCCTGATTGACCCGGACAAGGCTTCGGAAAGCCTCGGTGTGTTTTCCAAGATGATGCAGATGCTCCTGCGTTATGGGGATGCTCAAGTGATTCCGCTTTCAGACGAACTCTGTTTCCTTGACTACCTGGTATCCCTGATGCGTTTGCGCTATCCGGATGACATAGCTGTGGAGACCCGTCTGCCTGCCCAAACGGGGGAAGCCGTCATTCAGCCGCTGATCCTTGCAACCTTCGTGGAAAATGCCTTCAAGCATGGAATCAGTTACAAACAGCCCTCATCTGTCCGCCTGCAGATTGAGCATTCCGAAGGCAAGATTATCTTCCGCTGTGAGAATACGCTCCACAGCGAGTCGCAGGCAAAAGGGTTGGGAATCGGCTTGGAGAATGCCAGGAAAAGGCTTTCCTTGCTTTACGGGGGGCAGTATAGGCTGCAGGCGAATCCGTCTGGTGACCATTATGTGGTGGAACTGGTCCTTCCCGACAAAATTGACATTCCTCAGGCATGATCCGCGCCATCCTCATAGACGACGAGCCCTTGGCACTCAAGCTGCTGGAAGTATATGTCAGCCGCATATCTGATATGCAATTGACGGCGTCATGTTCCAGTGCCGACGCGGCACGGCCTTTTTTGGGTGAAGCCGATGTTCTTTTCGTGGATATCAATATGCCGGACATATCCGGAATGGAATTCGTGCGGAGCCTTGAGAATCCACCGCTGATCGTATTCACCACGGCCTATTCCGAATACGCCGTAGAGGGGTTCCGGGTGAATGCCGTAGATTACCTGGTGAAACCTTTCGGCTTTAATGAATTCAAGGAAGCGGTGGACAGGGTACGGAATATGCTGGATCTTAAAGCCCGGGCCGAGGGCGTTCCCGCAGAGGGCAAGGTCATCTTTTTCCAGATGGGGCACCAGAAAAGAAGAGTTTCATCCGCGGATATCCTCTATGTGGAAAGCATGGGGGCATACTTACGGGTGTTTATCGCAGGAGAGGATCCACTGGTTGTCCTGGGCAATTTCAAGAGCATACTGAACGCCGACCCGGACTGCTTCTTCCGTATCCATAAGTCCTTTGTGATCAATCTGCAACAGATTCGCCAGAGCGGCCGTTCTTCGGTTACTTTGACCGATGGCACTGTCCTTCCCATTGGAGAATCCTACCGGAGATCTTTCGGGGAGAAAAACTAGCTCCATCAATTCGAGCTCGATGAGTAACTTACAAAATCTTTTCATGCCTCGGGCGGGAATCGAAGAGCTGAACGGGTCTGAAATGGGTTGAACGGATTTGACATTGGCGACAGCTTATTAGCAATTGATATTCAATAAATTATATGTGTTTTTGAGCCGGCTTCGAGGTGAATTCTATCTAGAAGTGCAACACACTTTGCGAATTCTCCTGGATTTAGGAACTACCGCAAAATAACAGATGGTACTACATGATGTAGTAACCACAGAGAGGCCCCAAAATATTATAAATCTTGTCACTTTTCCATAATACTGACAGACATTATATACTTTATCGGAAGCAAAAACTTGTGCATGCTTTGGACTAAAGAAATATATTTTGTACCTATGCGGTTAGTGATATACAAACCGTATGGAGACAAAATATAATAAAACGGTTTCTTCTTCCGAAAGCGCCCTGCTAGGACTCCTGGTAGAAGAGGGAAAACAATGGTTTACCATTGAAGAGGCATACGCCGCCTTTCCGGACAAATCGGAAGGGGCGGTGCGTTTCATTTTGAAGCGAATGCTGGACAAGGGGCTGTTGATTAAGATTTCCAGGAAAGTTTATTGGACGGTTCCTTTTGACCAAGAGGCAGAAGACTATCTTCCAGACTGGCATTAGATGGCCGAACCACTAGCTGGAGGCAAACACTATATAGCCTACTATTCAGCCCTTCAGATTCACGGCCTTATTACCCAGCCGTCACTGAAAGAACAGATCGTCCGTGAGCGTCATAAAACGGAGACCATTATACTGAAAGGAGTTGAATTCCAGTTTATTTACCACAACCCCAAGCATTTTTTCGGGATGAGGAAAGTATGGATAGACTCATACAACAAAGTATCCTGCTCCGATTTGGAAAAGACAATGATTGACTGCTTGTATATGCCGGCTTATGCCGGAGGCATCATTGAGGTGGCGAAAGCGCTTTGGGCGGCAAGGGAGAAACTGGACTATGGTAAACTGCTTGCTTACGCAAAACAATTTGACAGCCAGGTTGTCATCAAAAGACTTGGATTCTTGCTGGATAAACTGGAGATCAGCACAATTATCATAGAAGAACTGCGCAGCCTGCGCAGCGCGACGGTGTCACCATTGGACACGGAAGTCCCAAATGAGGGAAAGATTTCCACCAAGTGGAGTATCCGGCAGAATGTTGAGCTCGAAACAATTATCAACGCAATAAACAACTGAACTTGTTTCTACGACAAAGGACAACAAATACGGCGATCCGCAGGTAGAGGTAGCTCCCGGTCTTTTCGTTATCACTCATTCCAACAATCGGATGAAGAAAGATTATCTTGAACAGATTTCCACGGCTCTAAATTTGGGCTGGAAAGTTGAACTGATCAAATAGTTTATTCAGATGGTTGGAAGATTTCCCGTGATAACCCTATGCGGAAGCACGCGCTTTAAGGAACAGTTCCTGGAAGCGCAGAAACGTCTCACCCTCGAAGGCAATATAGTAATCAGTGTAGGTCTATTTGGGCATTCCGGAGATAACGAAGTCTGGACCGAAGGCACCAAGGAGATGCTAGACGAGATGCACAAACGCAAGATTGATATGGCTGACGGAATCTACGTAATCAACGTAAATGGCTACATTGGCTCAAGCACCCGTTCCGAGATTGAATACGCAAGAAAAAAGGGTAAGCAGGTTTTGTTTTTAGAACCCGATAAAACTATCTGATTTCCCATGACTTCAGAAGAGCATCGTCAAGTTCGCAGAATCATTCTGCACAATAGAATCGGTTGCATCGTTGCAAAGATGTCCGAGCTTTTCCGTATTTCCCTTACGGAAGCCTTGGATGTGTTCTATAGAAGCGACACCTGCCGCCGGTTCCACGATGAAAAGACGGGACTGTATCTTTATGGGGATCTGTATATCATCGACGAGTTGGAGATAGAGCTGCTGGGAGCGAAAGGAGATAGTGAACTCCGCAGTATTCTATTCCAATCCTTCAGCACTGACGAGCAGATGTCTGAAGTGGAAAAGTTCAGGCGATTCCTAAAGGGTGGAATCTCTTTCCTTGATCCTCAACCTGCGGCATTCGTTCGCGGTTTATAATCCGCCGATTCCCATCGTTTTCTGCTTAAATCGGCAGAATATAGCACAAATATGCCGCAATATTGAGAATTTTTCTCAAGTTTCTTGCATTTTTTGCTAAAAAACGTTTTCTTTGCTGAAAAGAAAGGATCGCTTATGCTTATTAATTTCACCGTAGGAAACTTTCTGTCGTTCCGCGATAAGAAAACATTAAGCCTGGAGGCTTCTTCCATTAAAGATGCTGGCAGCCAGATCATAGAGGTTGGGAAACTCCAACTTCTACCTTCTGCCGCCTTGTACGGAGCCAATTCCAGCGGGAAAAGCAACTTTCTCCACGCATTAGGAGCATTCTCGGCGATCGTCAATTCGTCATCTTCAAGAAGCTCTATCGCAAGACTGCCGGTCTTGCCCTTCCTTCTTGACAATGATAGCGAAAAAGAGCCTTGTTTCTTCGAGATTGAAGTGATCACCCACGCTGCCAATCATTACCGTTATGGATTTGAATGCACGCAGACTTCAATCACGAAGGAATGGCTATATAAGATTAATAGCCGTTCGGAAAAGTGTCTTTTCATTCGTGAAGGAGACGAGATAGGTGTCACTTCCGCTTTTGCTGAAGGGAAAGGACTGGAAGAGAGGACAAGGTCCAATGCTTTGTTCCTTTCCATCTGTGATTCTTTCAATGGCCCTATCGCAAAAGAATTGGTTAAGAGTATCGTCATACCTCCTATCCCCAATAATCCCCAGGATCTCATTGATGCCCAAAGGCAATTCCTACAAGTTGCCAAAGAAGCGTATTCCGATGAGATCAATCAGATTTTCAGAAAATTAGATTTTGGTTTTACTTCGTTTGAGATTCCTGATTCAGAGGCTGAAATCAGAGATGTTAAAGCCTGGACAACACACAATGTCTATGACAAGAATGGTGAAATCATTGGTAGCCGCAGATTCCCGATGAAGACTTCAGAATCAGCAGGAACGAATCGACTGTTTGATCTTGTTTACTTGATTGTAAATGCCCTGAAAGACGGAAGTCCTTTGATCATTGACGAACTGGACCGCGCGCTCCATCCGCTGATTACCAAATACATCATCGAACTCTTCAATAGTGCGAAGACCAATCCGAATGGAGCACAGTTGATCTTTACTACACACGATACCAATCTATTGAGTTCCAAGATATTCCGTCGGGACCAGATTTGGTTCGTCGAGAAAGACAAGACCGAGTCTTCGGATCTCTATTGCCTTGCGGAGTTCAAGGATGCAGAGGGTGTGAAGGTGCGCAATGACCGCAGTTTCGAAAAGGATTATATCCAGGGCCGATACGGTGCCATCCCGTATTTGAACTATGATTGGGTAGATTGATATGGGAAAGGCAATATCCGGGAAAGCAATCCGCGAAATGCGGGAGAGGGAGCGTAAAGCTCATCGTCTTGAGAAACGAATCAAGGTGGGAACGAGGCTTACGCACCTCAATTATCTGATCGTATGCGAAGGCGAACAGACGGAGCCAAATTACTTCAAGGCATTAGTTAAAGGAAGAAACTCGCATGTCTTGACTGCCGTCGTAGCGGGTGAAGGGGCTAGCACAAAGTCTCTGATAGACATTGCCTTGAAGCAGCGTTCATCTTCTGATATCCACTTCGATGTGGTGTGGGCGGTTTTTGATAAAGATGAGTTCCGGGACTTTAATGAAGCCATTGCCTATGCTGTGAGCAACGGCGTCAATCCGGCCTGGTCCAACGAATCCTTCGAGTTGTGGTACTATCTGCATTTTCAATTCCTGGACACCCAGAACCCCCGGCAACAGTATATTGAAATGCTTACCCGTGAAATTCGAAAAGTGTATCCCGAATTCGAGTACCAAAAGAACGACAAAGGGATGTATGAACTGCTGCAGAGGATTGGGAATCAGGAGCAGGCAATCAAGAATGCAAAGGCCCTTGAGGCGCGATATGAAGACGAAGATTATGCCTCCCACAAACCTTGTACAACAGTCTATAAACTGGTCGAAGAGTTAAACAAGCCGGAAGAGGTAATTGCCCGGCTTAACCGGCAAAGCTGCCCTTAAGTCGCCAAAATGTCGCCAATAATTGAGACACAAAAAAAGAGCTAACCGCTGAAAATCAGGCAGTTAGCTCTTTTCAAGGTGCCTCGGGCGGGTGTATACGAATCGGTGGCTGTTGTGAGTTGTTTTAAATAATCGAAGGATTTGATTTGCCGTGAGTTAAGTCACATAATCGTGAGGTGAAATAATTACCGGAAAAGGTGACCGAAAGTGACCGGATCTGAAACGTGGTGACCAAAAGTGACCAGATGTATAAAGAGGGAAGCGCTATGATTACTTTCTATGATTTAGAAAGCAATTGCGCATTCCGGTACTCCAGCGGGGCCTGCCCCAGATGTTTCTTGACGTATTTGCAGAAAAAACTGACATCGGGGAAATCCAGTTTGAAGGCGATCTCTTTCACGGAAAGGTCGGTTTGCAACAGGTAGTATTTGATGTGGCTGACGATGCTCTCCGTAATCCAGTCCATGGCTGTGCGACCGCTCTTTTCCTTGCAGACCGCACTTAGATACTTCGGGGTGACCAAAAGCTGCTCGGCGTATGCCTTCACTTCCCGTTCGGTGTTTTTCGGACGGCCGAGCAGGTCTATGAAGCGCTGGAACAGACGGTCTTTCTGTGAGGTCTCAGGTTTCTGCCGAGCGGAAGAAGTGTCTTCATGGTGAGACCAACTGTCCAGTTCATGAAGAATCTCAACTGCCGCCGCTTGGGAAGTGATTTTGATGATGCGCTGACGGTAGGGGTTATCACTGTCTTCTGAATAGGTCTTCAAAAGATTGAAATAGGCCAGGAACAGTTTGCTCTGGAATTCTGTGGCATGCATAACCGGGTTTTGCCGCAGAAACAGAAACTTCTTCCACCAGTTGGGGTCAATGTGGAAAACACCGGGCATGGTCCCATCATACAGCGACTCGCCAATGCAAATCACCTTGCCTTGCAAGTCGGGCGAACGCATATACAAGCCGAGGATGTTGCGAGGTGTGCAAACCACCAGATCACCTTCTGCTGCACGGTACATTTCTCCCTCAATGGAGAATTGCAACGCACCTTTCTCGCAATAAAACGCAATAAAGAAACTTGCCATGGTTTCCGGTGCCACGTTGACCTCGTCCATATTGTCAGAAATGACGAGGTCGTTAAACGATTTCAGCATGGTTGGTTAATTTTTCTGCAAAGAAACAACCTATTATTTATTTCTACAATGGTACATAATTCCTTTTTTACTTTTCATATTTCTTTAATTAGAGATATTGACCTTAAAAAAGGTTGTTTGGACACGGCTCTTCTGCCACGATGCCTATACTTTTGCGCCTTCCAATCATAAATGGAGATGTAATGTCAACAAAGAAGCCCTAAAGTTCACACGGTTCAAACATGATGAAAAAGTTGATTCTTTCCCTTTCCTTTGTCGCCTGCGCCCTATCGGCAATGGCCCAGGAAGTCTCTTACGACGGGCATCCCCTCACGCTGAACGATTGCCGGCAGATGGCTGTCGCCTTGAGCAAGGAACTCTCACAGGCCCGCACACAGGAAGAAATGGCCGTATATGACCACAAAATTGCCCGTGCCCAGTATTTCCCCAATATAAGCGCGGCGGGCGCGTACCTGTATAATAGCCAGGATATCGCCTTGGTGAGCGCAGAGCAGAGCGCCCTCCTGCAAAATGCCGGGACCCTGATCCAGGAGCAGTTGGATGCAGCAATGGCCAGCGCTACGCAGCAGATGAGCGCAGCCATGACGCAGCAGATGACACAGCTTATGACGGCAATCCAGACGAATCCGGCACTTGCCGCCGAATATATGGGAAGCCCGATGTGGCAAACCGTCTTGGGAATGCTCCAGAACACCGAACCTTCGACGCTCTCCGGCCTCATGCCCAATGTGGCGGAGCCCATCAACGCTATCGGGACCGATATCGACAAGGCCCTGCATCCGGATCTCCACAACATCTTGCTGGGCGCCGTGTCTGTGAAGCAGCCTGTTTTCGTAGGTGGAAAGATACTATACAGCAACCAGATGGCTGCCCTGGCCGAGGAGCTGGCCGCTTCCCGGTACGACCAGAAATATGCCGATGTCATCGTGGACGTGGACCAGGCCTACTGGCAGATCATCTCTATCGCCAACAAGAAAAAACTGGCGCAGAGCTACGCCGACCTCCTGCATCGGATGGAAAGCGACGTGGACAGCTCCATCGTCGCCGGTGTCTGCACCCAGGCGGATGCCCTGCAGGTCAAGGTCAAGGCCAATGAGGCCGATATGATGCTCACCAAGGCCACCAACGGCCTGACACTGGCCAAAATGCTGCTGTGCCAGCGCATTGGCCTTCCTCTGGAAACAGAAATCATCCTGTCCGATGAGAATCTGGAAGTGATTCCTGAGCCGGAAACGCCAGTGGAAATGAGCCTGGAGGACATCTACGCCACCCGTCCCGAAACGCGCAGTCTGCAACTTGCCAGCCAGATATACGACAAGAAAGCAAAGGTAGTCCGCGCTGATTTATTGCCTCAGGTTGCCCTGACGGCAAACTACTATTTTACCAACCCGAATCTGGGCAACGGTTTTCAAAATAGCTGGAACGGCAGTGCGTTCTCGGCCGGTGTGATGGTCAGCATCCCCCTCTTCCACGGCATGGAAAACGTGAACCGATACAAGAAAGCCAAAGCAGAACAACGTATTTATGCAGACAAATTGGCCGATGCGCAGAAACTCATCGGCCTTCAAGTGAGCCAGCAGCGGAAACGCTTCGAAGAGGCACGCGAGAAGCTTGCAACGGCTTTCTCCAACCTGGATGCGGCCGAAGAGAATCTCCGCGCCGCAAATATAGGCTACGAGGCCGGGGTGATTCCCACGAATACGGTCCTGGCCGCCCAGACAGCCTGGCTCAGCGCCCATAGCGAAGCCATTGACGCCGGCATTGAACTGCAAATGGCGGCCGCTGAACTTAGAAAAGCAGAAGGAATAAAATAGACAGTTATTATTATGGTAAAGAAAAACTATAATCTTTTAGTGGGTGTGATGGCCCTGGTTGCCATTGTGCTGATTATATCCATCGTGGGTTATTTGGTCTCCCGTCCCAAACCAATCGTGATTCAGGGTGAGGCCGAAGCCACCGAATACCGCATCTCCGGTAAGGTGGCAGGCCGTGTGGAAGCTTTCTATGGCGCCGAAGGCAGTTTTGTGCATAGAGGCGACACCCTGGTACTGATCGATTCCCCCGAAATCCGTTCCAAGATAGCCGAGGCTCAAGCAGCCAAGGCAGCAGCCGTCGCTCAAAGAAACAAAGCTTTCAACGGTGCGCGCAGCGAACAGATTACCGCAGCCTATGAATTGTGGCAAAAGGCTGTCGCGGGTGAAGACGTGATGCGCAAATCTTTCGAGAGAATGAAGCGGTTGCATGAGCAAAAGGTGGTGTCTGACCAGCAGTATGATGAGGTCGAGGCCCAGTACAAGGCTGCCGTGGCTACCACCGCTGCCGCCAAGAGTCAGTACGACATGGCCGTAAATGGTGCCAGTCGAGAAGATAAGGATGCCGCCGTGGCCTTGGTGGAACGCGCCAACGCCGCCGTGGAACTGCTCAATACCTATCAGGACGAGATCCGCCTCACATCGCCCTCCGACGGCGTCATCGTCGACATTTATCCGAAAGTGGGCGAACTGGTGGGCCAGGGTTCTCCCATTATGACCATCCAGGACCTGAGCGACATGTGGTTCACCTTCAATATCCGCGAAGATCGCCTCAGAGGTATGCAGAGCGGCGACAAACTGACGCTCACCATCCCGGCATTGAACAACCGGGAAGTCTCGGCCACTGTCTATTACCTGGCCGCCCGCGCGTCCTACGCCACCTGGAAAGCCACCCGCGAGATTGGTGAGTTCGATACCCGCACCTTCGAAGTCCGTGCCCGGCCAGACCAGCCTGTGGAAGGCCTCCGTCCCGGCATGAGCGCCATAATGAATGTGCTGGAGTAAATTCTTGTCATGAAGGAAATTGTCGAAGTCATACGGCGTGAACTGAGCATCATCCGGCGGAGACCTGTCTATTTGCTGGCCTCGGTGGGCGTGCTGATGGTGAACATAGTGTTCTACGTATCCCTGTTTGGGGACGGTCTTCCTCATGACCTTCCTATCGGCCTGATCGACCAGGACCGGAGTTCCACTTCCCGTGCTTTTGCGCAGCAACTGGATGCCTCTCAATTGGGAGAAGTCATCTATTACGACGATCTGCACCTGGCCCGCAAGGATATGGAAACTGGCCGAATAACCGCCTATGTGGTTATCCCCGAGGGATTCAATGCCGATATTCAGGGCCAGCGACAACCGCACATCGGCTATTACGTGAATTCCCTCTACTTTGTGGGTGGAGCCCTGGCGTGGAAAGACATCGTGACGATCGTGAACCTTACCGGCGGAGCCGTACAAAGGGAAGTCCTGCGGATGAAGGGTGTGAACGAGCGGGAAATCATGGGCCTGATCCAACCCATTGTTCTGGACCAGCACCAGATCGGCAATCCTACCACCAACTACGGCATCTATATCAATGGCGTACTACTGCCGGGTATCTTGGAGATGATTGTGATCCTGATTACCATCTACACCCTGGGTGCCGAACTCAAGTATGGCACCTCCCGGCACCTGCTGGAAGCGGCCGGCGGGTCCTTCGAGAAAGCCCTGCTGGGCAAGATGGTGCCCTACGCCGTCATCTTCTCCGTACTGGGCGTGGCACTGGAACTGGTTTTGTTCTATTGGCTTGAATACCCACTGGCGGGTTCCATCTGGTGGATGTTCCTGAACATTCTCCTACTGGTGTCGGCCTCCGAGGCTCTGGCTATTTTCATCGTCGGCCTTTTCCCAGTTCTGCGCCTGTCTGTCAGTGTGGGTGCCATCGTGAGCGTGCTGGGCTTTTCCCTGGCCGGCTTTACTCTGCCGGTAGAGGTGATGCCCCCTTTTCTCCAGGGATTCAGCGCCATCTTCCCACTTCGGCATTATTATCTGTTCCACGTTCAGGAGACGATTTGGAGAAGCGGCTTTGCCGGATGGTGGCAGGAAGCAGTTCACCTGCTCCTTTTCCTCTTCCTTCCCCCGTTTGTAATGAAACGCCTGCACAGCGCGTATATCAAGCAAGACTATGAAAAAGACTGATTCCTTCCTGAAGACTTGGTTCCGCAACTGGTACGACATTTTTGTGCATGAGCTCCGGCTCATCTTTTCAGACTCCGGCGTGATGATTATCTTTTTTATTGGCGGCCTGTTATACCCTGTGCTGTACAACCTCATCTACATGAACGGCACGGTGGATGAGATGCCGGTAGCTGTGGTAGACCTCTCCGGAGGCTCCTGCAGCCGCCGTTACCTGCAGAAGGTGGACGCTACACGCGAATGCGAAATTCTTACCCACTGCTACTCCCTGGAAGAAGCCCAGAGGCTCATGCAGCAGCGGGTGGTACACGGAGTCATCCTGATCCCGGCCGATTTCGACGAGCGTCTGGTGCGTGGAGAGCAGGGGGTTATCTCAACCTATGCCGATATGTCCAGTTTCCTGTACTACAAGTGCCTGACCATGGGCACAAGTCTTACCATGCTGGACGAGATTCACCAGATTCAGACGGAGCGGTACGCCGCAGCTGGCGAAGACGGGCAGGTAGCCTGTCAGCTTACCCAGCCAGTGTTGTACGATGAGAACATTCCTTTCAACAAACCCTTCTCCTACACTATTTTCTTCATATCGGCCGCCCTCATGCTGGTTATCCAGCAGACTATGTTCTACGGCTCTTCTTTGCTGGCCGGCACCCTGCGGGAGCAGAACCGCAGTTTCGCATCCATGCCCCGGAATCTGCAGGGCTTGGGTATCGGCCGAGTCATCTTGGGCCGCGGGGCGGCGTATATGGCTGTATATCTGTGCATCAGCACCCTGATTGCACTGTTCATTCCCTGGCTGTTCAAGTTTCCTCAGCATGCCTGGTGGGGAGACATCATGATTCTGCTGGTATTCTACATCATGGACTGCATATTCTTCTCTTTCACATGGAGCACGCTGATTTGGAAGCGGGAAACCGTGTTCGTGCTCTTCCTGTCAGTATCGCCCATCTGCATGTTCCTGACGGGCTTCTCCTGGCCCAACACGGCCATTCCGGAGGTATGGCAGTGGGTGGGGTACCTTTTCCCTTCCACTTTCGGCTGCCGGGCGTTCATCAATCTGAACACGGCCGGCTGTTCTTTGGCCGATGTGGCACCGGAATTCCGCGCCATGATTATACAGACCATCGTGTACTATGTGCTTGCTTACATGGCAGTGTTTGCAGAGAACCGCTACCTGGCCCGCCATTCTTCCACTAATTCTACTTATCCTCAATGAAGATAATGACCCCCATCGTGGAAGGGCTGACGGCCTTCCTTGTAAAAGTGCTTTTGAGGCCGAAGGTGTATTATGTTGAGCCTCCGAAGCACCTTCACAAGCTTGACGAGCCCTCATTACTGATTATCAATCACACCAGCCATCTGGACGGGCCGGTGGTGACTACGGTATTCAGAAAGGACCGTATCCATAATCTCGCTGCGAAAGACCGCTTTGAACAGCGAGGCTTCGGATTCTTTCTGCGTCATACCAGATGTATTCCCATTGACCGGAAGCATGGAGACCTGACGTGGATTAACGAGTCTCTCAAGACTCTGCAACAGGACAAGGAGAGCGTAGCCATCTTTCCCGAGGGACGCCACGGAGAGCACAGAAAGCAGTTGCGTTTCCAAAAGGGGGCGGCCATGCTAGCAGCCGTTTCCAAGGTTCCGATTGTCATGGTTTACATCGACGGCCCCATCAAAATTCTGGGGCCGCGCGCCCGCCTGATCGTTTCTCCGCCCTTCCATCTCAATCCGCCATCTCAAAAGGTTTACTCCCACTACATCAAAGAGCAGACAGAAGTGTTGCAACAGAAGATGAAAGCACTTATGGAGGAGTTGATGAAGAGAATGAAACAAAGGGCCCGTCTTGGGGAAGCCGGGCGCGTGCTCGGAGCAGGAGCAAAGGTATCGGGGATTATCGTGAGTTGTTTTAAGTAACCGAAAAAATTGATTGGCCGATAATTAAGACATTGTGCGGTGGGTTGAAATAATACACGAAAACGGTGACCGTAAGTGACCGATTTCAGGTGAGGGTGACCAAAGGTGACCAACTATGCGATTTGCGAAAGGTGACCAAAAAATGACCAAATTCGGTAAACAGAAAAATCAAAGACTTTGTATGTGCTTGCTGATCAGCAATATACAAAGTCTTTAATGTGCCTCGGGCGGGACTCGAACCCGCACGGCCGTTTCGGGCCAAGGGATTTTAAGTCCCTCGTGTCTACCATTCCACCACCAAGGCGGGAGGGGCCGGGACAGGCCCCTGGGGATAAAAAGGGGAGGGATGATGCCCTCCCCTTTCAGTTTTCAGTGCTCCAACCGACTATTTGTTGAAGAACTTGTTGTTGAGAACGACCTTGCGGAGCTCGTTGCCGTTGGTTTCGGCGAGCTTCGGATCGGTCACTTTCTCGAGATAGAACTTGGCGTTCTCGGCATCGCCCTTGGCCAGGTAGCAGGCAGCGAGGTTGTTGTAGACCTCCTCGGTGTTGCCGGCCTTCTTGTAGAGCTCGATAGCCTTGTCGATGTTGCCGGCTTCGTATTCACGGGCAGCGGCCACAGCGGAAACGCGGGCGTCGTTCGGATAAGCCTTCTCGGCGGCGGCGACAGCCTCCATCGGAGCACCATCCTGGAGCCAGCACACGTACTCGTCAGCGGAGACGTTGGACGGATTGTGCTTGTAGAGCGACTCGACATCGGACTTGTTGTAGCCCTTGTTCTGGAAGGTCACGACAGCTTCAGCGAAGCGGCTGCGCGGGTAGACGGCGTCGAAGATCTTCTTGTACGGCTTGCCACCGTCGATTCTCTTGATGGCCGCCTCACGTTTGTCGAGGTCGCCGTTGGCTGCGATCGCATCCTGGATAGCGGAGCGGTTGGTAGCCACGACCGGCTCTTCGGTGTTGTCGACATAGTCGATGATGGAATCCCAGTACTCACCATTGCCCTTCACGGAGTAGACATCCTGCGGGAAGTTGTACTTGTCGGAGATGATGCCCTTGACCGTCTTGGCGCGGTTGATGGAGAGGTTCTGGTTGTAAGCCACGGTTGCTTCGGGAGAAGCCCAGCCTTCGATCGAGACGGACGTCACGGCGAAGTTACCGCGATCCAGCGTATTGAGGAGCTCGAGTGCCTCGGCATTCTCGAGATAGTTGTCGACAGCCTTGGTCACGTTGACCGGGTAGAACAGCTTGGTGCGGAGCACGCGGGTGCCTTCCAGTTTGGCGACGACCGGGATCGGAGCGATCACGGGGTCAACCACGAGCGGCTCGGAGAGGTACGGGATGTCGCAGATATACTCTTCGCCCGGATAGTTCTCGATGCAGTTCGGCTTGTAGGTCACCTTCTGGGTCGTCGTGTAGAAAGCGGCGCCATTGTCCATCCAGGTCTCGTAAGGAACCTGCGTGCAGGTCTTCACGTGGAGCGCCTCGCCTTCCTTCACCTTGAAGAAACGGACGTTATTGGGATCGCACACGTCGTAGCAGACGCGCTGCAGCCACTCGGTGTTGATCTTGCGGGACTCACCGTTGACGACGATCATTTCAATGACTTTCTTGTTGCCGTTCTCATCGCGCACGACAGGGGTGATGAGCAGCGAGGAGCACTCGTCGATCGCATCGGCAGCCACATCGACATTGTAGCATGCGATGAGAGCCGTTCCCTCGGCGTTCGGAGCAAGATCGGTAATGGTGACAGTCACCTTGCCGTTGCCGACCTTGTAAGAGTTGTCCACTGCCGAAGCAGTAAATGTTGCAACGAGCATCAGAGCTACAGCTGCGAACAATGTACTCAATTTTTTCATACTTTTTGTTTATTTAGTTAATTATTAAATACTTAGGGTAGTACACTTTCGTCCTAACATAATTAGCAACCCCAAAGTTAAGCATCTTTTTCCGGAAATCAAACTTTGAAAGTGAAGTTTTTCTTGGTTGTACGCTATTTATTTTAACTTTGTACAAATTTTTCCCCCATGTTACGAAAGATCCGCATCACTGCAGCCGTGCTGTTTTTCACCCTCATCACGCTGCTGTTCCTCGACTTCACCGGAGCGATGCACACCTGGTTCGGCTGGATGGCCAACATCCAGCTGCTGCCCGCCGTCCTGGCCCTGAACCTGGCCGTGATCATCGCCCTGGCGCTCCTGACCCTGCTCTTCGGGCGCGTGTACTGCTCCGTCATCTGCCCCCTGGGCGTCCTGCAGGACATCATCTCCTGGGTCAGCGGCAAGCGCAAAGGCAAAAAGAACCGCTTCACCTTTAAAAAGGAAAACAAGTGGCTCCGCTACGGCGTGCTGGTGCTCTTCATCGTGCTGATGGTGGCCGGTGCCAACGCCGTGGCCATCCTCATCGCCCCGTACAGCGCCTACGGCCGTATTGTCACCGCCCTCTTCGAGCCCCTCTACGACTGGGGCAACAACCTGCTGGCGGCGATTTCCGCCCACTTCGGCAGCTACGCGTTCTATCCCACGGAAGTCTATCTGAAGAGCCTGCCCGTGCTGATCGTGGCCGTCGTCACCCTCGTCGTGCTGTTGGTCCTCGCCTGGACGGGCGGCCGAAGCTGGTGCAACAACATCTGCCCCGTGGGTACGGTCCTCGGCCTCCTGTCGCGATTCTCGCTCTTCCGCCCCACGATCAACACCGACCAGTGCATCAACTGCGGCCTCTGCGGCAAACGCTGCAAAGCCAGCTGCATCGACACGAAGAACCATCGCATCGACTACAGCCGCTGCGTCGCCTGCTTCGATTGTCTGGAGAATTGCAGCAGCGGAGCGATCAAATATCGTTTCGCCTATGGCAAAGCGATGCCGGACCAAGCCCGGCATGGCGGAAACCAGAGCGACGCAAACGGCCGTCGGGCATTCATCGCCGGCACCGCACTCGTGGCCGGCGCCGTGACCGTCGAGGCCAAAAAGAAGAAACTCGCCGAAGGCGTCGCCCAGCTTGAAGACAAGCAGATCCCGCCCCGCGAGATCTTCCCCGTGCCCGCCGGCAGCATCAGCCGCAAGCACTTCTATTCCCACTGCACCGCCTGCCAGATCTGCATCACCAACTGTCCCAATAACGTGCTGAGGCCCTCCGCCCGCCTCGCCACCCTCATGCAGCCCGAGATGCATTTCGACCAGGGCTTCTGCCCCATCGACTGCAACCGCTGCACCCGGCTCTGCCCCGCCGACGCCATCAAACCTGTCGAAAGTGCCGCCGACAAGAGCGCCATCCAGATCGGACACGCCGTGGTCATCCCCGACAACTGCGTCGTCAACCGCGACGGCGTGAGCTGCGGCAACTGCGCCCGCCACTGCCCCACCGGTGCCATCACCATGGTCGCCAGCGAGGCCAATCTCCAACGAAAGGTACCCGCCGTCAATCCCGAACAGTGCATCGGCTGCGGCGCCTGCGAATACCACTGCCCGGCCCGCCCGGTCAGCGCCATTTATGTAGAAGGACACGAAGTCCACAAAGAAAGATAAGGAGGACCCGCCATGAAACGCAGAGATTTTATCAAGACCTTCGGAGCTGGTACCGCCGCCGTCGCGGTCGCCGCCTGCACACCCGGCACCAAGAACACCGCAGCCGCCCGGAAAGAACCCGGCACCATGACCTACCGTAAGAGCCCGCAGGGCGAAGATGTGTCGCTGCTGGGCTATGGCTGCATGCGCTGGCCCACCACCGTCGACGCTGAAGGCAAGACCATCATCGACCAGGAACAGGTCAACGAACTGGTGGACTATGCCATCGAGCACGGCGTCACCTACTTCGACACCGCTCCTGTCTACGGGCAGGGCGAATCGGAACGCGTGACCGGCATCGCGCTGAGCCGCCATCCCCGCAGCAGCTACACCATCGCCACCAAGCTGTCGAACCAGCGCGGCGACTTCTCGCGCGAATACGCACTCAACATGTACCGGCACTCGCTCGAAATGCTGCAGGTGGACTACCTGGACTACTATCTCCTCCACTCCGTGGGCGGCACGTCCGGCCAGCTCAACTGCATGGAGGTACTGCAGAAACGCTTCTTCGACAACGGCGTGCTGGACTTCCTGCTCAAGGAACGTGAAGCGGGCCGCATCCGCAACCTCGGCTTCTCGTTCCACGGCGACCAGCAGGTATTCGACTATCTGCTCTCCCAGCACGACAAATACCATTGGGACTTCGTCCAGATCCAGATGAACTATGTGGACTGGAACCACGCCCACACCCTCTCCGCCCGCAACGTCAACGCCGTGTATCTCTACGGCGAACTCGACAAGCGCGGCATCCCCGTGGTCATCATGGAGCCCCTGCTCGGCGGACGGCTGGCCAATCTCCCCCAGCATGCCGCCGACCAGCTGCTGGCCCGCGCTCCCGGCGCCTCCCTGGCCTCCTGGGCCTTCCGCTTCTGCGGCACCATGCCCCGCGTGCTGACCGCCCTCAGCGGCATGACCTACAAGGAGCATCTGGTCGACAACCTCAGCACCTTCTGTCCGCTGGAGCCGCTGACGGAAAGCGATTTGCAGCTGCTTGAAAAAATCGCCGAAGACTACGTGGATTTCCCGCTCGTCCCCTGCACCGACTGCAAGTACTGCATGCCCTGCCCGTACGGCGTAGACATCCCCGGCGTCTTCTCCCACTACAACAAATGCGTGAACGAGGGCTTCATCGAGGACGACCGCCAGAGTCCGGAATATCGAAAAGCCCGCCGGGCCTACCTGGTCTCGCTCGACCGGAACCTCGAGAAGCTGCGCCAGGCCGATCATTGCATCGGCTGCGCCCAGTGCGTGGACGCTTGCCCGCAACGCATCGGCATTCCGGGACAGATGCGCCGCATCGAGAAATACACCGAGCAACTCCGGCGCGACCAGTCACCGCTGTAACATGGCCGCCATTGTCTTCGATTTCGACGGCACGCTGGGCGACTCCCTGCGCGGCATCCTGGCCACGGCACACGAAGTGCTGCGCCGCATGGACTGGCCCGCGGTCGACGAGAAGGCCCTCATCGCCACCATCGGCCTGCCCCTGCGCGAGAACTTCACGCAGGGCGCGGGCATGGACGATGCGCAGGCCGACCGGGCCGTAGCCATCTACCGTGCTATCTTCGACACCGTGGGAGCACCGGAAGTCCGGCTGTTCCCGGGCGTAAGGGAGACCCTGGAAACCCTGGCCGCCCGCGGCATTCCCATGGCCATCGCCTCCTCGCGCGGACAGCATTCGCTGGCCTTGCTCGTACAGATGCTGGGCATCGACGCTTTCATCCCGCCGGAGCGCTGCTTCGGCGTGGAATCGGCACCCCGGCCCAAGCCGGCGCCCGACTTGATGTATATCATACTCGGCCATCTGGGCGCCAAACCGGAAGAGACGCTTGTGGTGGGCGACACGACCTTCGACATCGAAATGGGCCGCAACGCCGGCTGCCACACCTGCGCCGTGACCTATGGAAACCAAAACGCCGACACGCTGGCCGGCGCTTTTCCCGATTATATCATCGACGATTTAAGGAAACTGCTGTAAGCCCTGTCGCAGCTACCGGTATCCGATGGGGGTGCGGTTGTTGCGAGGACCGAGGGAGGAAGGATTGCAGCGGACCGAGTCTTCGAGGTGGTGCTGGGCGATGGGTTCGTCGGCCAGGGCGAAGAGTTTCAGGAAGAAACGGCCGCCCTGCGGGCCGGCGACAGCATAATTGCTGTTGAACACGCCGTCCTTGATGAAGCATTCCACCCGGTAGGTGCCGATTTGTGCGCCGGTCTCCAGTCGTATCATGACAAAAGAATTACTGCAGCATGGCGTCGGCGAGAGCCTCGAGTTTCGGGAGGTCTTCGGCATGCAGGCGGCTGCGGATAGTCACTACCGGCTCGACGAGGGTGATGTCTTTCATCGCACCCAGCATCTCCTTCATGACACGTCCGGCGCTGGGCGCCCAGCTGCCGTTCTCGATCAGGCCGACGGTACGCTGCTGGTAGCCTTTTGCCTGCAGGCGATAGAGGAAATCGTGCATCGGCGTGAATACGCCGGCGTCGTACGACGCGGCGGCCAGCACCATCTTGCCGTAGCGGAAGGCATCTTCCACGCACTCGGCGATGTCGTCGCGGGTGATGTCGGCGACGGAGACCTTCGGGCAGCCCTTTTCGCGCAGGATGTCGGCCAGCTTTTCAGCCGCGGCGGCCGTGCCGCCGTGGATCGATGCGTGGGCGACGAAGATGCCTTCGCTTTCCACCCCATAGCTGCTCCAGGTCTGGTACAGGCCCAGGTGATAGCCGAGGTTCTCGTTGAGGATGGGGCCGTGGAGCGGGCAGATCAGCGCGATGTCGGCACCAGCCAGTTTCTTGAGCAGCGCCTGCACCTGTACGCCGTATTTGCCGACGATGTTGAAATAGTAGCGGCGAGCCTCGCAGGCCCAGTCGTCGTCTTCCGACACGAGGAAGCCCGTGTGCGACATGGCGCCGAAACGGCCGAAGGCGTCGGCCGAGAAGAGGACCTTTTCCGATGCCTCGTACGAGACCATGACTTCCGGCCAGTGCACCATCGGCGCCATGAAGAAACGGAGGCTGTGGCTGCCGAGTTCGAGCGTATCGCCTTCCTTAACGGCCAGCGTGCGGCCTTCGAGCCGGATGCCCTCGAAGAACTGGGGCAGCATCCTGAGGGCCGCGGCCGTCGCCACGAGCGTGACGGAAGGATAGGTATCCAGCACCCAGGCGATGAGGGCGGAGTGGTCGGGCTCCATGTGGTGGACCACCAGGTAATCGGGCTTGCGTTCGCCGAGGGCGTCGGCCAGGTTGGCCTTCCATTCCTCGCCTTTGCGGGCATCGGCCGTATCGAGCACGGCGACTTTATCGTCGAGGATCACATACGAATTATAGGACATTCCTTCGGGTACGTCGTACTGGCTTTCGAACAGGTCGAGGTCGTTGTCATCGACACCGATGAACGTGATGGCAGTGGAGATATCTTTGATCATATTCTTGATTTTTGGCGATTGAATGACAAATTTACGTATTTTTGTAGAACGGTGAAACGATTATAAACGTTTAAAACCGTTTTTATCCGGATACAAACATTTAACAACGATCCATACTTTCATGAAACGCATTTTCGCCATTGCACTGGCCCTGATTGCCATGACCGCATGCACCACCAACACCCGTACCAACCCCTTCTTCGAGGAATGGAACACGCCGTTCGGCATTCCGCCCTTCGAGCAGATTGAGGAAAGCGACTACCTGCCCGCCCTTGAGGAGGGTATCAAGCAGCACAACGCCGAGATCGACGCGATCGTCGCCAACACCGAGGCTCCGACCTTCGACAATGTGATCGCCGCCTACGACCAGTCGGGCCATCTGCTCGCCAAGGTAGCCGGCGTGCTTTTCAACCTCGCCGAGACCGACAACACACCGACCCTCGAGACCATCGTCGAGAAAGCCACGACCCTCGTGGCGGAGCACGGCAACGACATCACCTTCAACAAGGCCCTCTTCGAGAAAGTGGAAGCCGTCAACAAGCAGAAATCCTCGCTCGGCCTGACGCGCGAGCAGGAAATGGTACTCGACAAGGTCTACCGTTCGTTCGCCGACAACGGCATCGCCCTCGATGAGGCCGGCCAGGCCCGGATGAAGGAGATCAACACCGAACTTTCCGTCCTGGGCAACCGCTTCGGCAACTACCTCCTCAAGGAGAACAACGCCTTCAAGGATCAGTTTGGCGTGGCCATCTCCGAGTATCGCGACGTGATGGCCCAGCTGGAGGACCGCGACGCCCGTGAGAAGATGTATCATGCCTTCGCCGCCCGCGGCAACAACGGCAATGAGTACGACACCAAGGAAATCATCATCAACATCTTGAAACTCAAGGAAGAGAAAGCCCGGCTGCTGGGCTATGACACCCCCGCCGCCCAGATCCTCAGCGACAAGATGGCCAAGACGCCCGAAACCGTCGACGCTTTCCTGGCCAACATCTTCCAGTATGCCGTGGCCCGCGCCAAGGAGGAAGTGAAGGATATGCAGGCCATGATGGATGCCGACATCCGCGACGGCAAGATCAAAGTCGGCACTAAGATCAAACCCTGGGACTGGTTCTATTACAGTGAGAAAGTCCGCAAGGCCAAATACGCCCTCGACGAAGAACTCGTGAAACCGTACTTCCAGATGGAGAACGTCCGCCAGGGCGTGTTCAACACCGCTTCGAAGCTCTACGGCCTGCAGTTCGAGAAGATCGAGAATGCGCCGAAATACCATCCCGACGTGGAAGCCTTCAAGGTGAGCGATGCCGACGGTTCCCTGATCGGCGTGCTGCTGACCGACTATTTCCCGCGTGAAAGCAAGCGTGGCGGTGCCTGGATGAACAACATCCGCGAACAGTATGTGACCCTCGAGGGCCAGATGGTACGCCCGATCATCGTCAACGTAGGCAACTTCAACAAGCCGACCGAAGACACGCCTTCGCTGCTGAGCATCGACAACGTGGAGACCATGTTCCACGAATTCGGCCACGCCCTGCACGGCCTGCTCAGCCAGTGCCACTATGCAACGGTAAGCGGTACCGCCGTGGCCCGCGACTTCGTGGAGCTCCCGTCGCAGATCAACGAGAACTGGGCCTTCCAGAAAGAGGTGCTGACGGGCTATGCAAAGCACTATCAGACCGGCGAGGTCATCCCCGACGAACTGGTCAACAAGATCCTGGCCGCCCGCACCTTCAACCAGGGCTTCATGACCACCGAGCTCTGCGCCGCTTCCATCCTCGACATGAAATGGCACGAACTCGCCTCGGTCGAAGGCGTCGACATCGTGAAGTTCGAGGCGCAGGCATGCAAGGAGATGGGCCTGATCGACGAGATCATCCCGCGCTACCGCACCACCTACTTCAATCACATCTTCAACAGCGGCTACAGCGCCGGCTACTACAGCTACCTCTGGGCGGAGGTCCTCGACAAGGACGCTTTTGAGCTCTTCAAGCAGAAAGGTATCTTCGACCCGGCTACGGCCATGAGCTTCCGCCACAACATCCTCGAGAAGGGCGGCAGCGAAGAACCGATGACCCTTTACAAGAAGTTCCGCGGCGCCGAGCCCGACCCCGACGCTCTTCTTCGCGCTAGAGGGCTGAAATAGTCTCTGGCAAACATCTGCGCACGCTATCGAAGTCGCTCCGCTTATGCGGGCTTTTCCTGAGGCGTGTTCAGGACCCTCGTTGCGCCGAGGGCGTCTGCAACGAGGAACACTGAACACTCCACCAGGCCAACGCATAGCCCGCGCTCCGCGACTGATGCAAGCGAGCGTAGCGGCGGGTGTTTTTCGGAGCCGCGAGCAGTTTTCTGCGAGCGGGACGAAAAACAGAGCCGCGGAGCGAAGCTTATTTCGGCAGAATGCGGCTGACGGCCGAGAGGATCGGCTCGACGCTGACGGGAGCGCCGACGGCGCCCTGCATCCAGGCCTGGGGCGTGAGGCGGCCCTGCCGGTAGATGCGCTGCAGTTCCGCGGCGAAGGCCGCATCGCTGCCGTACTGTGCCAGATGTTCCTCCAGCTGGTAGTGGATGATGTGCCCGATGGGATAGTTCGGCAGGTACATCGGATAGTTGAGCATGTGGGAGTAGATGGCCAGCAGTGGCGAATCGGGCGTGCCGAGGACCGGCGCGTAGTACTGGTTCCAGACCGAGCGCGCCGTCGCCAGCACCGCATCGCGCAGCTCGGCGGCCGTGGCCGACGGATGCGCATAGAGCCAGCGCCAGGTATACATGTCGACCAGGCTCACGCCCATGATCTCATACATGCCCCAGAAGATGTCCAGCGTGGCGTTGTCGTCCATCACCTGCCGGCCATAGCCCAGCAGCTGCAGGTCGCGGACCTGGAAGAGGAAAGCCATCGCCTCGGTCGTGGCGCTGTTGGGAACGCCGAAGAGCGGATAATAGTCGATATGATAGAGATCGGTCACCTGTTCGACGTTGTGTCCGAACTCGTGGACGGCGATGTTGTAGCCCTTGTAGTCCATGCCTTCCGGCCCGATGCGGGTGCGCAGCCGGGCGGGCTCGGTGCGGCCCAGGCACTCCCAGGCGTGGCCGGAGCCCCGCGCGCCCTCGACAACGATGCGGTCGGCGAGGAACTGCGCCTCCTCTGCAGCAAAGCCCAGGTTGCGCAGCATACGGGGCATGTCGGCGTGGAATGCGGCTGCATCGGGATAGCGGCGGCGCGTCTCGGCGGTCAAAAGATCTTCCGGAATGGCCGAACGGCTCTTGAAGCCGTCATACCAGATGTCATAGGGCCGCAGTTCCCTGCCCAGACGCTCCCGGATCAACGCCCCCACCCGACGGACCTGTTCGGAAGACAGGAAGCGGACGAACAACTCCTCCACCTCGGCGTCGGACATTTCGATGCCGCCCTCGAAGTTGCGGGCGATGGCCGTAGGCAGCGTCGGACACCAGCGGTCCAGCTCGCGGAACGCCTGGAACTGATCGAGGATGTGGCCGTAGCGGACCGTTCCTTCGGCCGGGAGCGACACCTCCGCCCCGTCCTTCCAGACGCGGTTCGAGCCCGGCGCCCAGTCATACGACGGGTTGTTCACCACCGCCGCGGGAATCTCCTGGGTGACGATGCGCTCCATCACCCGGTAGATCATCTCCTGTTTCGCGGCGGCATGCGGCACGTCAGCATAGTTCGATTTGAGTTCGTCGCGCAGGTTCCAGTGCGAGAGCAGCGACATGTCCGCCGGGAAGAGGCGCTCCCCTTCCTCGGTGAGCAGATGCCCCATCCGGATGTTGTAGGTATCCACATAGGCTTCGGCGGCACTGCGCGCCGAAGTGACGCGCTGGCTCACCTCCGCGGGCACGCGTTCGGTAAAGACGTCGCCCAGGCGCGCGTAGGCCCATTGCAGGCGGTCCCACCCCGCGCCCAGCTCGTTCTTTTCGGCCAGGGTATAATGCGGAAAATTGAGAATCGTGATGAAGGCCACCTTGCTGGCGAACATGTCGTCGGAATGGTGGGCGGTCGCATCATAGGCGGCCAGCAGGTAGTCGATGGCGCCCGGCTCGCCTTCCGAGAGCACGGTGGGCCGCCCCAGTTCGATGGTCAGCTGGTTGTACTGGGTATTGAAAACCTCGAGGGTACGCGAGAGCTTGTCGAAGAGCGTGCGGCGCGCTTCGGGCGTAGTCGCGAGCCACTCCCGGACGAAGGCTTCGAAATCGGCCTGGCTGCCGTCTTCCGGCCGCCACAGCGCCGCGCACTGGTCGATGCCGCGCTGCGCGAGATCCCGGGTCAAGCCCGGGATGACGGAATCAATGGGTATCGGCTGCACAGCCGGGGATGACTTTTTATCGGAACTGCACCCGACGACCAGCGCCGCCAGCGCAAAAAAGGCGAAGAATCGTTTCATTTCCCGGAATTTATGTATCTTTACAAAGATATGAAAAAAGAGGATAAAGCACAACGCTACGAAGAGCTTCTGCAGGAAGTGGAAGCCCTGGCCGGCGCCGAGACCGACGAGATCGCCAACATGGCCAACATCGCCGCCGCCATTCACGCCAAGATGGGATTTCATTGGACCGGATTCTACCGGGTGTGCCCCACCCCGGACGGCAGCGGGGAGGAACTCGTGCTGGGGCCGTTCCAGGGCCCCGTGGCCTGCACCCGCATCCGCTACGGACGTGGTGTCTGCGGCACCGCCTGGAAGGAGGCGCGCACGCTCATCGTGCCCGACGTGGAGCAGTTCCCGGGCCATATTGCCTGCAGCGCCCTTTCGCGGAGCGAGATTGTGATCCCGATCGTGCGAAAAGGCGCCGTAGTAGCGGAACTCGACATCGACAGTGCCGAACTCGACACGTTCGATGCGGTGGATGAGCGTTATTTGACCGTTCTCCTCACATCCTTGGGATCGGCCGAGAAATCCTGATCCTTCAAATACAGGTTGTCATACTTGCCCACCGGCAGATCCTGGAAGATGAAGTAGTTCGCCTTGCGGGCGGCTTCGATCTGGTCTGTCAGCGCGGTATTGAGCGCGCCGACCGCCAGCTCCACCAGCACGCCGAGCAGGCCTTTCTCGCTGCTTGATTTGCCGGAGTTGACCGAGAGGTCGAGGTACAGGTCGCAGCTGCGGTCGAAGAGGACGTCGTTGGTCAGTGTCGACTTGATGATGTAGCGGATCTTCGTATTGATGCCGAGGCCCTGCTTGGCCCAGGAATCGATGACCGAAAAGACCACGGCGTCGGCCCCGAAGTAGTCGCGGAACTTCTGGAGCGGCTGATCGATGAACAGTTCGGCGTCGTAGGCGCTCTCCTGCTTGAGGATATCCATCGCCAGGGACGGCGAGATCACATAGTAGCCCGCCTCCGCGAGGGGACGGCTGATGGAGGTATAGAGGAGTTCCTTCGCGTCGACATTGGCCGAATTATTGATCGGCGGCATCACCAGCAGGGTAACCGGTTTCTCCTCATACATTTTGGGATAGAGGCTGCTCCGGGTCAGGCCCGTCGAGCCGCAGGACGTGATGACCAGCGTCGCCAGGAGGATATAGACGATTCTATTCATGGTCATGGCGTTTGGAGATTCTGGCCGCCAGCGGCTGGATAAACTTGATAGATTCCGGATAGTAGCGCATTTCCATCTCGAAGAGCTCGCGGCTCCGGTCCTGGAACTGCGCCGGGTCGTAGCCCAGCGCGCTCTTCTGGCGGCTGGTTGCATGCTCGGCAAAGATCGCGGCCGTTTCCGGCTGCGCCAGCAGCCAGGCGTACTCGGCGCAGATGCCCGGCGGCGGAACCTGGCGCCAGCCGCCCGGACGGGAGACCAGCTGCTCGTAGGTCACCAGCATCGCGCAGATGCTCTCGGGGCTCTGCTTGGCGGACGTGCGGTAGGCCACACGCTCGTACTGCGTCACGCCATCGGACTCACCGCCCCAGTTATACAAAACTTCAGCGGTCGGACCGCAAGCAGAAAGCAGCAGTCCGGCCGCCAGCAAAAATGCGAGATGGCGCCGTCTCATAGGTTGATGACCTTTGTGTCGCCGGCTGAAACGAAGATTTTCTGGGTCAGCACGTTCTGCCCCTTGACGCGAACCTTGACGGTATGGTTGCCTGGCTTGATGACAATCATGTTCTGGGCCGTCCGCTTGATGTCGCGCATCTTCTTGTAATCGACGTCTTTCACCGTCTTGACTTGATAGTTCCGGCCATCGATGTTGACATCGATCGCATAGCTCCTGTCATCCGTAAAAACCACGCCGGCGTCATCCGGTCGGCCTGAAACGACCGTATGGGAGCCCGTTCCGCAGCTCGCGAGCAGCAGGGTTGCGGCACAAAGGAGAAGAAGGAATCTTTTCATCTCTTTATCGTATTGTAGGATTACTCGTCAAGGATGTAATAGAGGTCGAGGTGCTCCTCGTCAATGTCCTGTCCCTGGTAGGAGCAGAAGGAAATCTCGGTCTCCGGCGTGTCGCCGATCGACATCTGCACCGTCACCACGCCGATCAGCGTACCGGGCAGTTCGATCTCCATGCCGGTCTGCGGGTTCTTCACCTTGCGGCCCTTCTTGTAGACATTGAACTTGTCGCCCGCGGCCAGGCCCTGCGAGGCGCCGCCCGCTATGATGTAGGAACCCTGGTCTTCAGCCAGGAGATAGGAACGCCAGGGCTTGTCCATGCATTTGTTGATGATGTTCTCCACCAGCTGCGAGAGCGCGGCGGAGATGGCCTTGTCGCTCAGGGTGGCGTCGAAGCCCGCCGTGCCGCCCAGGCCCAGCGTCTGCTTGGTCGTGGTCTCGGCATAGCCCTTGGCCTCGTCGGAGTAGATGATCAGGCCGGTGGCGGCCTCGACCAGGCGCACGCTCACACCCGCTTCGACCGTCTGGGTCTTGGAGGAAGTGAAAACGCCTTCATTGCCTTCATTCTTGCGGCCGAACTCGGTGATCGATCCCAGGATGATGTAGTCGGCGCCGATCTTGTTCATGCTCTCCCCGGCTTCCTTCACAAGCACATCGAGGTCTTCCCGCTCCAGCAGGATGAACTTGCCGCTCTGCGCGAGCTTCGACGAAAGAATGTCGAGCGCCTGCTTGCGCATCGGGTCGTTGTCCTTGTCGTAGAAAATACCTTTGCCGTATTGGGTCTCGTTGGTAAAGCGCCCGATGGCGACCTTGCGCTTGATGGTCTTGTCCTGCGCGGAAAGCGGTGCGGCCAGCAGCACGGCCAGCAGCACGATCAGCATCGAAACAAATGTCTTTTTCATCACTAACTTGTCTGTTTGTTTTTCAGTTGAGGGATTCCTTCTGCAAAAACAGCGCCATTTCATCGAGCCGGCCGCAGGCCGCCTCGTACAGTTTCCACTGCGCGCGGGTCCGGACAAGGTTGTGTTCGGGGTATTTGATCTTGTAATACGTATCTCCGTTGATGTAATCGGCCAGGAAGCGGACGGCCTGCATATACGGGAAGAGCGTGGCCGCGAAGGGCAGGTTTTCCCGCTCGACCGGCGTCAGGAAGGCGCTGGCCGTGGAGAGATAACCCCTGGCGAAAGCCCGGAATATCTCCATGTTGAAATCCACGTTGTCGAGGTTCGGATCGTCCTCCGCGCCTGTATTGGCCGCCGTGCGGAGGAAGTCGCCGAAGTCCGAGAAGACGAACGAAGGCATGACCGTATCGAGGTCGATGACGCAGAGGATGTTGCCGTCGCGGTCGAAGAGCATGTTGTTGACCTTCGTGTCGCAGTGGCAGATGCGCTTGGGCAGCACGCCTTCGCGGAACATACGCTCGGCCTTGCACATCTCCGCCTCGCGGGCGAACATGGCCTCGACCAGCGCCTTTACTTCCGGGTCGGCCATCCGGCCGGCCGCATCCGCGGCCACGGCCTCGCGCAGCTGCCGGGCCCGGAGCTCCATGTTGTGGAAATCAGGGATCGGCTCGCCCAGCTGGTCGGGCAGGTCGGCCAGCATGGCCTCGAAACGGCCGAAAGCTTCGCCGGCATAGCCGGCATATTCCGGGGTCACGGCCTCATAGGTCAGTGCGTCGCGGATGAACACCGAAACGCGCCACCACTGCGTACCGTCGGTCCAGTAGCTCTTGCCCGTCGTCTTCTCCGGCAGGAAGCGAAGCACCTTGCGGTCGATGTCGCGCTCGCCGGCCGCCTCCAGCTTCCGGCGGATGTGCCGCGTCACACAGTCGATGTTGTGCTGCAACAGGTCCACATCGCGGAAGATGGACTGGTTGATACGCTGGAGCACATAGTTGTCGGGCCCCCCGGTCTCGACCAGGAAGGTGTCGTTGATCAGTCCGTTTCCGAGCGGACGGATGCCGGTCACCTTGCCTTCCACGGCAAAGTGACCGACAATCTGCTGCAGCTGCGCATCCATCTTATTTGTCCTCCTCTGCCAGAGCGAAACTGAATCCTTTCACACGGTCCCAGGCGCCGCGGGTGAAGTCGGGCACCTCGACCGGCATACAGCCGTTCTCGAGCGAGACACGCGACAGCGGAGCCAGGCAGCACCACTCGGCCAGGTCGTAGACGTCCATGTCGAGGGGCAGGCCGTGACGCAGGCAGTACACCAGACGGTAGTCCATGATGAAGTCCATGCCGCCGTGACCGCCGACTTCCTTGGCCACGCGCTCCAGTTCCTCCGTCAGGATGGCGTTGCGGTAGCCGGCCTGCAGGGCCAGGAGTTCTTCGCCGCTGTAGGTCTTCTCGTCGCTGATATGCTTGGCGTCCACCTGGTCGGCGGGTTTCTCCTCACGCAGGCAGTACTGCGGGATCGGGTACTTGGCGGCATAACCGTCGGTACCGACCACCTGGTACATGCGGCTGTACGGGCGCGGGGTCATCACATCGTGCTCGATGAGCAGGGTCTTGCCTTTTTCGGTGCGGATGAGCGTGGAGGTCTCGTCGCCATTGGCGAACTCGCGCACCTCCATGCCGGTATGGTTGGAAGCGATCTTGGCGCCGTTGAACGACTTGGTGTCCATCGACACGAGCGTCGTCATGCGGTCGCCGCGGTGGATGTCCAGCACCTGGCAGACAGGGCCGATGCCGTGCGTCGGATAGACGTCGCCGCGGAACTTCTGGTTGTAGTCGAGACGCCAGTTGTTCCAGTACTCGTCCCAGTACGGGTCGAGGTTGTGGCAGTAGGCGCCTTCCACGTGGATCACTTCGCCGAAGAGGCCGCGCTGGGCCATCTCGAGCGTCGTCATCTCGAAGAAGTCATAGACGCAGTTCTCGAGCATCATGCAGTGCTTGCGGGTCTTTTCGCTCTGGTTGATCAGGCCCCAGATCTCGTCCATGTCGAGGGCGGCGGGCACCTCGATGGCCACGTGCTTGCCGCACTCCATGGCATACATGGCGATGGGATAGTGGTTGAGCCAGTCGGTGCAGATGTATACAAGGTCAACGTCTTCCTGCTCGCAGAGGCCGCGCCAGGATTCCTTTTCGCCGCTGTAGCAGCCGGTAGGAGCGGGCTTGCCCAGTTTCTCAAGAATCGCCTTGCTTTCTTCCACGCGGTCGGGCAGCAAGTCGCAGAGGGCCGTGATGACGGCACCGGGAACATGCGGAAGACGCTCGACAGCACCGGAACCGCGCATACCGAGACCCACCACGCCGATGCGGACGGTCTCGATGGGATCGGCCGTCAGGCCGATGACGTCCTGCTGTCCGGCGGGACGGGCCGGAACGGGCGTCTTGATGATGTTGCCGGCGGGCTTGCAGCAGCCGGAGGCCAGCAGGGCAAACACAGTGAAAAGAAGGAAGATTGAACGTTTCATGATAGCTATGTGCTTAACGAATTGATTCTGGTACAAATATAATAAAAAACACGATAAGGTTCTTAGCAATGGCAGGCCCCGACCAAGGTCAGAGCCTGCCTCCACATCCGAATTATAACCCTATGTTCGTCAAATAAAAGATGTGATCAGTCTACCCAGTTCGGCATTCTCCAGGATGCCGCCGAAGCGGTCGCTGCCCGGGCCCCAGACATAATAGGGCACGGCGATGCCGTTGTGAGAATCGTTGCCGAAGGCCACTTCGATGCGGCCTTCCTGCAAATTGCCGTCCTGCAGGGTGAGAGCACCCGTTGCGTGGTCGGCCGTCACGACGACGAGCGTATGTCCGTCGGCCGCCGCCCATTGCAGGACGTCGCCCAGCGTACGGTCGAAGTCGAGGAGTTCTTCCATCGCCTTGTCGATGCGGTTCTCGTGCTGCCAGTCGTCGATGGACGATCCTTCGATCATGAAGACGAAGCCCTTGTCACCGCTCTGTGCGGACAGCTCCTGCAGGCCTTTGGCCACCATGTGGCGGAACAGGTCGCCCCGCTCCAGAGCCACGGGAAGGTTGTCGTCGGAAAGCAGGGCCAGGATCGGCAGGCCCGCCCCCATCAACGCCACCTCATCGGTCGCCACCGCATAGCCTTTGCGGGCCATTTCGTCGGCGATGTCGCGGCCGTCCTTGCGGTTTTTGCAGAAATAGTCCCGTCCGCCGCCGGCGATGTAGTCAACTCCGCTGACCGCGTAGCCGGCAATCACCTCGTCGTACTTGTAGCGGTCGTCACTGTGGCAGCAGAAGTCGGCCGGCGTCGCATCTGCCAGGTGGCAGGTCACGGCGACGCCCGTCTTCTTCCCGGCCTCCTGCGCCTTCACCAGCATCGAGTACAGCGGCCGGCCCTCCGGGTCGGTGCCGACATGGCTGTTGGCGGTCTTCTCCCCCACGGCCAGGGCGGTGCCGCCCGCCGCAGAGTCGGTGATCAGGTCGCTCAGGCTGTAGGTCCGGGACAGGCCCAGTACCGTCATGTTGTCGAGATTCAGCTTGCCGTGGTTCAGCACCCACGCACAACTGACCTGCTCGAGGCCCATGCCGTCGCCGATCAGGAAGATGACATTGCGGACTTCGTTGGTCACGGGCGGCTGCTGCACCGTCACCGTTTCGTATGGATACGGCGTGGTGTAGCTCAGCAACGCCGGTCCCGACCCTTTGCGGCAGCAGCCGCAAAGGGCGGTAACGGCGAGAACCAACCAGAGAAGAAAATGCTTGCGCATGTCTAGTTCTTGTCGAGAGCCAGATGGATCGAGGTGTTGCCGTTTTCGTCGCTGAAGGCTACGGCGTCATCCCAATCAGAGTTGTAGAACTTGGTGAAGAAGGCCACGGCGGCCGTCTTGACACCGAACGTCTTGCGGCTGATGCCGAGTTCGAAGAAGAACTTGCCGTCAGGCGTCGTACCACGGGTACCCATCACTTCCTTCACCGTATCGGTCCACTCCAGGTCGTCGCCGCCGATGTACCAGTCATCCCAGGGCTCATCACCGCAGCAGTTGCCTTCGTAGTACCACTCGCAGCCGAGGCTCTTCGTGGAATAACCGGTCTGGCTGTTGTCGTCGGCGTCGAGACGGAGGTTCCAGATGGCCTGGTTGATGTCGAACATATCCTGTTCTTCGAGGACGAACATGAAGTAGATGTAGTTCGCATCGTAGTCGAACTTGCCGTAGCTCACGCCGTCATTGCCGTAGAGCATGAAGTCGGGATAGGTCACGGCATCCCAGTCGGCGATGGTTCCGTCGTCGAGCTTGACGGCAGAGGCCTTGGCGACGAGAATCTTGGTCGAGACGGTCTGCATCTCGCCGTTGTAGTTGCCGCTCATCGACACCCAGTAGCTGCCCGGTTTGCGGAAAGTATAGGTGAAGACTTCGCCGCTGCCTTCGGTCTCGCCCACGATATTCCATTTGACATCGGAAGCGTCGGCCGAAGTGAAGGTATAGGTCAGGCCCGAGCAATCGTAGGTGAACGAGATGTCCGGAATGGGTTCTAGGTCGAGGTCTCCGAGATGGACGCAAGCCGTCAGGGAGCAGACCGAAAGGACAAGGGCCGTAAAGAATATTCTGATCGTTTTCATGACAGTGACTTATTTATAAGCTTCATTCTGAGTGCATGCAGGGTTGTTGAGGATTTCCTGCTGGGGAATCGGGCAAAGAAGACGGCCGTAGCTCCACTTGGTCGTGACACCCGGCGCGTCGAGACCGGGAGCGATACCCGTGCTCTGGCCGTTGACATAGTTGGTGTGGAAGCCCCAGTAGTTGCGGATCACGTCTTTCTTGTTGCGGAGCAGGTCGTAGATGCGGAAGCCTTCGAAGGAAAGTTCGACGCGCTTCTGTGTGAGGACCAGGTCAACCAGGTTCGACTTGACGCTGGCGGCGGTCAGGTGGTAGTCGCTCGGCGAGAAGCCCTTCGTGGCTGCCACGTCATAGTCCATACGGTGGTCGATGATCTCGTTCAGGTCAGCCAGTGCGCCGGCTTCATTGCCCATGTGCGCATAGGCTTCGGCCCGGTTGAGATAGACCTCTGCCAGACGGAGGAGCGGATGCGAGCAGAGCGTCGCAATGCCGTCCTGCCAGGTGTGCTTGGAGCAAGGATAGAGGATCAGACCGTTCTTCAGGTAAGGCGCGCAGACGAAGCTGAAACGGCAGTCCACGTCGATGTACTGGTCTTTCTCGAAGTTCATCTCATCCAGCAGGGGCTTGCTGTAGCCTTCCTCGCCCCAGCAACCGGAAGCACCGTTGTAGATCATCGAAGCGACAGCCGCGCTTCCCTGGTCGTCGGTGGCAATCATCTTCATGCACCAGATGGTCTCGTCGCGGTTGTAGGTCTCGGTGAAATAGCTCGGGAACCGCTTGGCAGACTCGAGTTCATACACGCCGCTGTTGATTACCTTGGTCGCATATTCGGCTGCCTTCTGCCAGTCCTGGGTGAAGATGTAGACGCGGGAGAGCATGGCCTGGGCGGCGCCCAGCGATGCAAAGCCCTTGTTCGAGGCACGATCCGGGAAATCACCGGCCATGAAGTCCTGCTCGGCCTTGAGCAGCAGGTTGATGATCTCATCGTAGCTCTCGGCCACCGTGGAGCGGTCCTTGAGCTCCGAGTCGGAGCTGTCCATGCGGAGGATGATGCCCAGGTCGGTCGTAGCCGTTGCCGGATCATACTGCTTGGCGTAGTTCTTCAGGAGGGCGTGCATGCAGAAGGCCTTGAAGAATTCGGCCTCACCGCGAAGGTAAATGTCACGCTCCGTCAGATCCTCTTTCTGCGCGATGGTTGCGAGGGCCACGTTGCAGGAATAGATGAGCTTGTAGTTCAGCGCCCAGAAGCTGCGGAAGTTGCCGAGCACGGAAGAGCGCTCGTCGTAACGGAAGATCATGTTCAGGTCGTCGGAGGTTTCATGTCCGTAGACCACGTCGTCGGAGGCGAAGTCGGCCAGCTGGTAGTACTGGCGGCCCCACCAGTAGTTGCTTTCATCGGTATCGTCCTTCATGGTGGCGTAGCAGCCGTTGAGGATGTCTTCCAGGCCCGAAGGAGATGCGGTCATCTGCTCGCCGGTCAGGGAGTCAGCGGGAGCGATGTCGAGATTGCAGGCCGTAAACAGGCAGCTTGACACTGCCAGGGCGAGCAGGATGGAAAATATCTTTTTCATGGAATTCCGGATTTAGAAAGTGAAGTTAACCTGGAAAACGTACTGGCGCTTGTTCGGGTAGCGGTCGTCGATGCCTTCGATGGTACCGATGAGGCCCGAACCCGTCATGTCCACTTCAGGGTCACCGCCCCAGACCGTCGTGAAGGTGGCCACATTGTCGCAGGAGAGCGAGAAGGTCAGGCCGCATTTCTTCATGACCGACTTGGGAAGGGTGTAGGACAGGGTGATGTTGCGGATCTTGAAATAGTTGCCGGGCACCAGATAACCCGTGTGGTACAGGGTGGCCGGTGCGTAGGACGGCGAGCCGATGGTGGCGATGTCGCCGGGACGGCGCCAGATCTTGTCCTCGTTGGAAGGCAGCAGGGAGTTCTCGACCCAGATGGCCAGTTCGCTGGCACGGCTGCGGCCGTAGAGCTGGTTGCCCCAGACGAAGTTGCTGGTAGCCGACAGCTTGAAGTTCTTCCAGTTCAAGGCCGTCGAAAGACCGCCCTGCCAGGGGATGATCGGCGAGCCTGCCTCGATGTAACGGGCGGAAGAGTAGTCGAAGGTCTTCTGGCCGTTCGCATCGATGTAGGTGTTGCGGCCCGTCTGCGGGTCGACACCGGCATATTCGCGGAGGTACCAGGTGGCCAGCTGGCCGCCGTCGTGGTAGACCTGCGACACACCGGAGTAATTCGACTTGGTGACGGTCACGCCTTCGCCGAAGCCGGTCAGCCAGTTCTTGTTGTAGGCGATTTCAAAGTCCACGTCCCAACGCCAGTCGCGGGTCTTGACCGGGGTCACGTTGACAGCGGCCTCGAAACCGGTATTGATCACGGAACCCAGGTTCTGCCACTGCTGCGAGAAGCCGCCGGACGGCGGGAGGTCGCGGTACACGAGCAGGTCGTTGGTCTTGTTGCGGTACCAGTTCAGGTCGAGGGACAGCCAGTCGCGGAGGCCGATCTCGGCACCGATGTTGAACTGGGTGGTCTGCTCCCATTTCAGATTGGCATTGGCCATCTGCGTTGCCGTAGCAGCGGAGTGGTTGTCATACTGCGTGCTGTAGGAGAAGGCCTCGAGATATTTGCTGGCGCCGATGTCCTTCATACCCGTCTTGCCCCAGCTGACCTTCAGTTTGAGGTTGGTGAAGAGGGAGTTGTCGAAGAAATCCTCGTTGCTGATCACCCATGCACCCGAAACGCTCGGGAACATGGCGGTGCGGTTCTGCTTGTTGAAGGTCGAGGACTGGTCGATACGGAACGAAGCGTTGACGAAATATTTGGAAGCGTAATTGTAGCTGGCCTGGGAGATGAAGGACTGCATGCCGGAGATCGAATACGATCCGGCGACGTCCTTGCTGTCGGAAGCCACGCTCAACACGTAAAGGCCGTACGGGAGGCCCTTGCCTTCACCCCGCACATACTGGTAGCGGGAGCGCTGTGCCTCGTAGCCGACGAGGGCGTCGAACGAGTGCTTGCCCCAGTCCTTGTTGACCTTGAACATGTTGGTGGTGATGCCGCCATAGTCGAGCGACTGTTCGCCTTCCACCTGGTCACCGGGCTGCATGTACTCTACGTCGGCGGTACGGTGGTAATCGAAGGAAGCGGCGCTGGCGCTGACACGGTTCTGCGACACGAAGGAGAGCCAGGGAGTAATCTGTGCGTTGATCACGAAGTCATAGTCCACGCCGAAGCTCTTCGAGGTGCGGGAGTCTTTCTGGCGGTCGGAATAACCGATCAACGGGTTCTTGTCGTAGCGGGAGTAGAGGTCGGTACGGCCGGTGAACGGACGGAGGTTGCCTTCTTCGTCATACGGGCTGTCCCATGCGACACCCTGGAGCACGTAGTAGACCAGCAGGTCGTCCGGCTGATCCTGTGTGTCGGCCCAGACGTTGAGGTTGTGGGTCATCGTCAGCCATTTCGTCAGGAACATGGTGTTGTTCGAACGGATGTTGACTTTCTTGTAGCCCGTATATTTCAGGGTACCCTGCTCGTCGTAGTACGAGATACTGTTGTAGAAGGAGTTCTTTTCAGTCCTGCCTGCTACGGAGAAATAGTGGCTGTGCTGCAGCGCATTCCGGTAAACCAGGCCGCGCCAGTCCGTATCGGTGTCCATCACCGACTTCGGAGCGACAGACTGCATGGCCACATCGTCCACGAGGCCCGTCTCCGGATCGCGGTAGTACTCGCGATAGTACTGGTACAGCTGGCGGGAGTTCATCAGGCGCTGGCGGCTGAAATCGGGCTGGACCAGACCGACCGTCGACTTCCAGTTGAACTGCAGCTGGTCGCTTTTCGCTTTCTTGGTGGTCACGACGATGACACCGCCGTTGGCCTGAGCACCGTACATACCCGTGGAACCGGCATCCTTCAGGACGGTCACCGACTCGACGTCGTTCGGATCATACGAACCGCCGATGATGCCATCGACCACGTAGAGCGGCTCCTGCGGAGCGTTCAGGGATGATGTACCGCGGATGCGGATGGATGCGGAGGAACCCGGCAGACCGCTGCTGTTGATGACGGAGACACCGGCCACTTTGCCCTGGAGCATGTGGGAAAGGTCGCTGGTCACGACGTCGTTGAGCTTTTCTGCTCCGACGACGGAGACTGCGGACGTAATTTCAGAGCGCGTTTTGGCGGAATAACCCACGACGACCAGTTCGTCAAGCAACTGCTGGTCGACTTCGAGGTTTACATTGATGACCGCACGATTCTGAACCGGGATTTCCACGGTTTTGAAACCGATTGTCGTGAAGATCAGAACGGCATTTCCGTTGGCAACGGTGATGGTGTAGGAACCATCCTCGTTGGTGACCGTGCCGTTCATCGTGCCTTTTTCAACGACGCTGGTTCCGATCATGGGGCCTTCCTCCTGGGAGGTGACGGTACCCTTGACCGTAATCTGCGCGTTCAGCTGCATCGCTGTCAGCAGCAAGGCGAAGAGAAGGATCAATCGTCTCATCATAAATTAATATTTAGGTGATATTTATTGTTTGATTGCTTCCAAAAGCAGTGCATGTTCAAAAGGAATGTCCAGGACCGTCTTGTCCGAAGCCTTGACGATGCCATGGTCCACATGGTTGTAGTAGTCCACGATCCGGTAGTCGCAGCCCGGTTCCAGGCCGCGGAGCTCTACCTGCTCCACTTTTTGCCCGCGCGCATAGAAGGCATAGTTCATCACGCCGTCCTTGCGGATCACGTAGGTCTCGGGGAAATCGTAGCCCACATCGTACAGGCCCGGGACGAATTCCCCTTCGGAGAGCCGCTTCGCATCATAGATGGCCAGGGCGTTCTTCAGCAGGGCCTCTTTCTCGGGCGTCAGCAGATAAGAGTGTTTCACATACGGGTTGTCCTTGGGCCAGGTGAACTTGGTACCCGGCACGGCGCCGATGCCCAGGTGCGTCGGGTAGTCGTTCTCGTCGTCGGACAGCTCGATGTGGTCGCCATAATAGGCGGTATGGGGCGCCAGTGCGCGGAGCACGTAGCCTTTCGTGCGGATCTGCCAGCTGCTGCCGGGATCTGAGGAAACCGTCTTGTTGACATACGGAAGATGAAATACGGAGAAGCAGTCGCCGCACGGGCAGAACTGCAGCACGGCATGCGGCTTGACGCCACGGGCCGTCTCGTAGATCATCTTGAAGAAGGTCGGCAGTTCCCGGACGTCCTTCTCCGGATCGTCGGGATGATGCGCGGGGTTGTAGTCCGGCGCGACGGCATTCATGTGCTGGCCGTCCAGCTTGAGGCCGTCGAAGCCCCACTCGCCGATGAACTTCGCCACGAGCGCTTTCTGCTCGCGGATGACGTCCGGATCGAGCGGAGACAGGTACCAGCTGTCCCACCAGGAGATTCCCTGCGGCTTGCCCTCCTTGTCGAGGATGACGGAAGCGGGATAGCGCTGCAGGAAAGCCGTGCCAGGATCGGCTGCCAGCGGCGCCCACCACAGTTCGGCTTTCAGGCCATAGGAATGGATTGCGTCCACGATGCGCTTCATGTCGGCGTCGCCGTTGGGGAAACGCACGGGCGTGAGGTCCCAGTCGCCCTCGGCGATCTGGTAGCCGTCGTCGAGCGTGGCCCATTTGAAGCCCAGTTCCTTGACCTTGGGCAGCGTGCCCAGGATCTCATCGATCGTGAACCGCCGTTCGTAGCCCCAGGCACACCAGGCCGGTTCGAAGGCAGCGGGTTCGCTCTCCGGCATCACCACGCCCTGCTTCTCGAGCAGCTGTGCATAGGTGCGAAGCGGCTGGAAACAGTCACCCCGGAACTCCGAGATGAACGCCATGCAGGTCTCGAGCGTAGCGCCCGCGGACAGGGCGTACGGCGTGTCGTATTCCTTCACGACACCCGCCGTCGCGCAGTTCTCGCCCGCCTTCATGCAGACCGGCAGGCTCACCAGCTCCGGATGCGGCTCGAGATGGCCCACCATCACGCCGGCATCCCTGCGCCAGAGGCAGACCACCGGAATGCCGCCACCGTAGTCAGGGTCGTTCATGCCCATGTAGTTCCGCTGGTAGAAACCATCGGAAACCGGCAGGATCCAGTCGGCACGCTCTTCGGTAGACTGGCCCTGGAACGACCAGAAGCTCGGTTCGTCGCCCGTTGCGGCTATTTTCACGTTGCAGACCGACCAGCCGTCCACCGCCAGGTCGCGCCCGGACGCGTTGGTATAAGCCACCCGCACCACCCACGTGGCCGGGAATTGCTCGTAACGCGTGACGCTGATCCGGCGCTCCAGGCCGTTTTCGGAGCGGGCGTCCGACACAGTGCTGAGTCCGGCGCCGAAAACGTCGCTGACCTTCTCGATGCGTTCCGCAACCGGCGTAAATTCGACCGGTGCTCCGCCCATCCGGATGGAGGCCAGTTCGACGATCTCCGCGACCTGCGGGGCGTCCGTCTCCGACGGGCGGCCCGTACAGCCCGCCAGCAGGAACAGAGCGGCCGTCAGGCCCAGGAGGATATGCGCGCGTGTTTTCATAATCCCAGTTTCTGGCCAAAGTGTTTCAGGGCGGCTTTCTCAACAGCCTCCAGCGAGGTGAAAGCGCCGGTACCGCCGGCCGCCGTGGTGTTGACGGCGCCGGTCAGGTTGCCGATGCGCTGGCATTCTTCCAGGCTCTTGCCCCGGACGAATGCCGAGACGAAGCCGGCATCGTAGCTGTCGCCGGCGCCGATCGCGTCGACGACGTTTTCGTTGAGCGTGGCCGGCAGCTGCTTCCGTCCCTCGGGCGTAACCAGCAGCGAGCCCTTCGTACCCATCTTCACCACAATCACATGCGCATGCGGCAGAATGGCCTCGACGGCAGCGTCCACACTGTCTTTCCCGGTGATGGCCATGATCTCCTGCTCGTTGGGCATGAAGACGTCCACATAGGGCAGGATGGCGGCGCAGTCGAATTCCCAGGTCTCGGCCGGGTCGAACTGCACGTCCATCGAGAGCGTGGCGCCGCAGCGCTTGACCAAGCGCACGATCCCGGCCAGGTCCTTGTGCAGCTGCTCCTGCAGGAACACTGAGGAGATGTGCACGTGCTGCGCCTGTGCGATGACGGCGGGATCCAGGTCTTTCACGCCCATCAGGCTCATGGCGCCGGGATAGGTGACGTTGGCCCTGTCGTTGCCGTAGTTCAGGATGGCGGTCAGGCCGGTGGCCGCACCTTCCGCCTCGATGAGGCAGGAGACGTCGACCTTCCTTTCCCGGAGGCTGTTCCGGACGAGCTCGCCGAAACCGTCACGGCCGATCATGCCGACGAAGGCGACGCGGGGACCCAGCGTGGCGGCGTTGGCCGCGAAGATGGCGGTGGAGCTGCCGAGCGTCAGGGTCATGTCCTGGGCGAAGATCTCCTTGCCGACCTCGGGGAAGCCCGCGATCCGGTTGAGGAGCAGGTCGACGTTCAGTTCGCCGACGGCCAGGATGTCAATCGTTTTCATCAGAGTTTTGCGTTGAGGTTGACCAGATTGAATGCAACGTAGTATTTGTCGATGGCGCGCTCGATGGTCGAGAGGACGATGCCTTCCGCATCGATGCCATTGTCGTTCAGGTTGTCATACAGCATGCGGCGGGCGGCGATGGCTTCCGGCTTCTGCCAGATGTAGCGGGCGCCCGTCTGGATGAGCCAGCGCTGGCGCTCCGGCGTGATGGAGCCGAAATCGTCGGGCGATTCGCTGCCGTGCACCCATTTCTTCCAGCGGCCCGATGCGACCACCAGGCGCTTGAGGGTCTCCGTCATGTGGGACTGCATGGCTACGCGGCCTTCCTTGTACAGCGCGGTTTCCACGGCTTCCAGTTCTTCCAGGGCGTTGAATTCCGACACGGTGAATTCCGGGCCCACATTCGCGGCGCCCATGCCTGTCAGCGGATATTCTTCCGGGTTTTCCACGTCGTCGGTGTAGTGGCCCTTGATGAAACTGCCATAGTTGGCCACGGTCGAGGTCAGCTGGCGGGCGACGGCCGGATCGAAGAAGGTGGTATGCAGGTCGGTGCCCACCTTGCCCACGACGAAGCAGGGCCAGGCGCTTTCGCAGCCATTCTCTTTCAGGCCGGCTTTCAGCAGGGTCAGGAACTTGTTGAACACCGTCATGTCGGCCAGGCCGCCATGGACTTCTTCGGTGCCCACCTCATAGGCGATCGGAGCCAGGCCCTTCGCCTTGCGGAAGTTTTCGATATGGGTGATCAGTTCGATGGTCCGCGCCGCCACCACCTCGATGTCGATGGTCTTGCCGGCGGGCAGGAAGCGGTCGACGGTGGGATCGACATGGATGAGTTCATAACCGGCCATCAGCGCGTCTTCATAGGAACGCTTGACACCGGCCATCGCCTTCTCGTACGGCCACATTTCGAGGGTCTGGATATCCTTGAGCCAGGGCCCGCCGTGGTCGATGCAGGCCAGATAGATACCGGTATAGTTGTTGCGACGGGCTTCGGCCCGCATCACGCGCACGAAGTCGTACTGCGTCATGCCGGTATAGCCGCCGTCGCCGTCCACCTGGTTGAGGGTGGCCGCAAACAGGATCGGCGCGTTGTTGCGCTTGGCAGCCCGGAAAGCCGCTTTGATGACGGCGGGGGAATTGGGGCAGACAGCCAGCAGCGACATCGGCTTGTGACCTTGCTGTTTGAGCTCCTGGATGCGGTCCAGCAGCTTTCTCAAACGGGGGATTTCATTCATCTTGTCTTTCATATGGCGAATGTGTGATGCTTTCTATCAATAAGGGTAAATGGTGACGCCGTTGACCACGCGGGAGATCGTTCCGCGCACGGACGGCGCGTCGGGATTCAGCCCCTTCGACAGGGAGAAGTAATATCCGAGCAGCTGTCCGGCCAGGACATACGGCACATATTTATACTCGCCGGCCATCAGGGCTTCCGAGTCGGGCGCGTCGATTTCGCAGTCGATGCCTTCGGTGATGCCGGAGGGCACGAGGGAGACGACGATCTGGCCGGCCGGGCGGTTCTCCTTGTCCACCTGGTCAATCAGGTCGAATTCGTACTGGCGCGTGTACGGGTCGTCGCTCAGCAGGTAGACCACGAGCGTCTCTTCGTTGATCACGGCTTTCGGTCCGTGGCGGAGGCCCAGGAACGAATCGAAGGAACACATGATCTGGCCGTCGGTGAGTTCCTGGAGTTTGAGATGGCATTCGCAGGCAATGCCTTTGAGGGCGCCCGATCCGAGGAAGACGGCGCGGCGGACAGTCTTGGCCGTCATGCCGGCAAGCGCTTCCTGCACATCGTTTTCAAGGATGCGCGCCGCGAAAGCAGCCGCAGCTTCGAGTTTTGCGCGCTCGGCATCGAGCGTCGCGATATTCTTGCAGAGCAGGCTCGCCACCAGCATCGAGGAGAAACTGCTCGTCATGGCCAGGCTCCGGTCATTGGTCCCGTCCGGAAGCACGACCACGCAGTCCTTTTCCGGATCGGCCTGGCGGGCCAGGCAGCCGTCGGGGTTGCAGGTAATGATCAGGTGCCGGGCGTCGTGGCAGTACTTGCGCGCGATGCTGTAGGCCGCCACGCTCTCGGGGCTGTTGCCCGAGCGGGCGAAAGAGACGAAGAGTTTGTCATCCGGGCTCAGGAACGATTCCGGCGCGGAGACGATGTCGGTCGTAGCAACCGAACGCGCCCGGTCGTAGCCGTCCCGGATGAAGAGGCAGGCCGCCGTGTCGGCGATGAATGCGGAGGTACCGGCACCGGTCAGCACGATACGGGTTTCTCTATTGATCTGGTTGCCGGCGACGAAACGTTCGACTTCGGCCTTCATGGCCGCGACAATCCCAAAGGTCTCCATCCACATTTTCGGTTGGTGCTCAATCTCACGGATGGTATGACAGTCTACTTTGACCATACTGTTGGTATTTTAGGTTGACAGTGCAAATCTAAAATAAAAATTTTATTTTTCAACATATTTTATTGCAAAATTTATTAATTTTCGTAACTTTGCTTCAGGATTTGTCTTTGAAACGAAAGTTTTCGATTGTTTTTCGAAAGTTTTGAAAAGAAATTTTTTGTTGCGAAACTAAAATTTACTAACTTGCAGCAGAAATTTCGAACCAAAGCAAAATATTAAGAAAAATAAGTTAAACTTTCGGACAAAGTTCCAAATTCCCCCACACCTATTATGAAAAGAAAGTACTCCATTGAGGAAAGAAGAAGCAAGATCCTGAACATGCTCCATACGGAGGGCCGTGTCCATGTGTCCAACCTGGTGGACACCTTCGGCGTATCAGAGGTATCCATCCGCAAGGACCTGGCGGTCCTGGAAGAGCGCAAGCTGCTGGTTCGCGTAAAAGGCGGCGCCATCGTCCTCCACCAGACCGGCGACTACGACGATCTGTCGATCAGCCACAAGCAGCAGCTCCACGCGCGGGAGAAGCAGCTCATCGGTCAGTATGCCGCCTCGCTCGTGCACGACGGCGAACGGATCATCTTCGACTCGGGCACGACCACCATGGAGATCGCCAAGAACCTGGAGAAGGTCAACAACCTGACCGTCATCACCAATGCGCTTGACATCGCCATCACCCTGAACAGCTATGGCAAATTCACGGTCATCGTCCTGGGCGGGGCCATGCGGGCGGTCTCCCACTCCACCGTGGGGATGATTTCTGAATATGCCCTGAAGAACATCTTCTGCGACAAGCTCTTCCTGGGTGTCGACAGCATCAGCATCACGGACGGGATCTCCACGCCCAGCCTGGAGGAAGCCAGCCTCAACCAGGCCATGATCGCCTCCGCCAAGGAAGTGATCGCCGTGTTCGATTCCAGCAAGTTCGGGCGACGGACCTTCGCCCACATCGCTTCGCTCGACAAGATCAACACCATCATCACCGACAGCAAGATCTCGCCCGACCTGAAAGCCTACCTCGAAAAGACGGGCATCACGCTGCACATCGTAGACATCGACAACTGACACATTTTATAATACCATGACGGAGAAAAAACACAACTGGCTGCTCTATGCGCTGATCACCATGATTACTTGGGGCGTATGGGGCGCTTTTTCCGACCAGACTTCCCTACCCAAGAACCTGATCTACGTCGTATGGGCCCTGAGCATGGTTCCCTGCGCGCTGGCCGCCCTCTTCAACATCAAATTCAAGCTGGACATCCGCCCCAAGCCTGCGCTCCTGAGCATGGCCGTGGGCCTGCTGGGTGCCGGCGGGCAGCTCGTGCTCTTCCTGGCCCTCGACTACGCGCCGGCCTACCTGGTGATGCCGATGATCTCGGTAGCACCCATCGTGACCGTGCTGCTGTCGGCCCTTTTCCTGAAGGAAAGGGTCTCCCGGCTGGGCGTCCTGGGCATCGTTCTGGCTTTCGTGGCCCTCGTGTGCTTCGCCCTGCCCGACAATACGGACGGCGGCGCGGCCCGGAGCTGGATCTGGATCGTGTATGCCTCCGTAGTGTTCATCTGCTGGGGCATCCAGGCCTTCGTCATGAAGCTGGCCAACAATTCCACGCCGGATGCCGAAAGCGTGTTCGTGTACATGGCCATCGCAGCCGTGCTGATGATTCCCGTGGCCCTGCTCATGGGCGACGGCACCAGCATGACCGCGCAGGGCTGGGGTGAACTGACCAAGGTGTTCTTCGTCCAGATCCTCAACTCCATCGGTGCCTTCACGCTGGTGTATGCCAACCGCTACGGCAAGGCCATGATCGTAGCGCCGCTGGCCGACGCGTGCGCCCCGGTCATCATGTGCGTCATCTCCCTCATCCTCTACGCCGCCGTTCCGACCACGCCGCAGCTCATCGGCATCGTGGCGGCCATCAGCTGCGTCCTGATCTTCAGCCGGGAATAAGGCCATGAAGCAGTTCCTCCTGCTTGTTCTCGCCGTGCTGCTCGCCGGCGCCTGCACCTGCTGCGCCGACCACTCGATCCCGACGACCATCGGCCCCGGCCAGACCGAAAGCAAGCATACCGGCAAGAAGCCGGGCAGCCACAACGCCAACCTGCCGGTCATGGGAGCCTGCCAGACCCTGAAAGTCCCGTTCAAGGAGATGTCGGGCCTCTGCATGAACCAGGATACCACCGGCTTCTGGTCCGTCAGCGACGAGGGAGTCCTGTGCCGGATCTCCTTCTCGGGCAGCGTCACCCCCGTACTGCGCACGAACCTGGACTTTGAGGGCATCACCATCGATCCCGCCACGGGCGACCTGTTCGTGGTCGTGGAAGGCGACCAGATGGTCTGTCATGTCGCGGCGCCTGACTACAACGTCCTCGACACGCTCTTCTATGTAGCGGAGGCCGTTCAGCGGGATTTCGACAACAACGGGCTCGAAGGCATCGCCTGGTATAAGGAAGGTATGTTCTTCGTCGGCAGCCAGGAAGACGCCCTGGTCTGGCTCTACAAGACGGACGGCACGCTGGTCCGGCGCGTCAGCCTCTGCGGCGAAACATCCCTGATCGAGGAAACCGCCGGGCTCTTCTACGACGCCCCGAAAGACTGGCTCTGGGTCGCCGACTCCGACGCCGCGAAGATATTCGTCTTCAAGGCAGGAGATTTCGAACTGGTGACCTGCTACGACATCTCCTTCATCGACAACGCCGAATCCATCTGCGTCGACCGCGCCCACAACTGCGTCTGGGTCGGCAACGACGAAGACGAGTCCGTCCTCTACCGCTTCAGCTTCTCTTTCTGATTCTGAGGGGGCAGGCTCTTACGAACTTACATTCCGTAGACGAAGCCGATCGTCCAGTAGTTGACCGGAACGCTGCCGGCAGGGAGCAAGGGGGCGAATCCCGGATAGAATTTCACGAAGAAACCCATGTCGCAGTAGGTGGCGCTGACCACGAAGGCAGCGGAAAAACGGTTGAGCCAGCCCTTGTTCTCGCTCACGCGTGTCGTCTTGTTGTTAATCTTATAGGTATAATAGGCCGTGCCGGAGAAGTTCAGGTCGGCCTCGATGCCCACCGAAGCCTTGAAGTCGCCGATGATGCCCCGCACCATGAGCGGCGATCTGAGGCTGAAATTCTTGAAACCACCATAGAGCTTCGAGCCGTAGGGCGCCTGGGTGTCGGGCGTGTAGGCCTGGATTCGCCGTTCATAGTCCAGAAAAAACTCCGAACCACTCGCAGTAAAGCGGTCGAAGGCGCAGTCCACACCCAGCGACAGACCCAGCCAGTCCGTCGGAAACACATCCAGCTGCAGGGCGTTGAAGAAGAACTCGCCGCTGACCCGAGGCTTGTAGGCAGCGGTCTGCACGATGTGGAAGCCGTAGCCAATGCGAGAAAAGACTTCGAGCTGCACCCGGTCGTCGGACGACGCGGCGATGATGGCCCGGTCGCGCTCATCGGCGAAAGCAGGTGTCAGCAGACATATGGAAAGAAGGAAAAGAATGATCTTTTTCATGATTGTCAAATTATTGGCTGCAAAGATAGTAAAAAGCGCATAAAAGGAAGGGATGAAAATTATTTTGAAAAAACTTGCAAAAAGATTTGGTTTATAAAATAAACTGGTTTATATTTGCACTGTGATTCAAAACTGAACCGGTGCGCAACGGGAAAGCGACGGATCCGAATGGCCATTCATTTTTTACGCCTCCCCTGGAGGAGGGATTGTGAAACTTGAAAAACAAAAAAGAAAATGGAAAACAACTTCTCAGCCGAAAGCAGCCTCCGTCTGATTACGGAGACCATTGAACGCAGCCGCCGCACGATGGCGAAAAACTCCGGCAAGCCGATGATCCTCTGGGGTTCCCTCGTGGCTACAACCTCCGTTGTCATCTGGGCCCTCTGGACCAGGACCGGCACCCCGGTCTGGAATCTCCTCTGGTTCGCCATGTCGGCCCTGGGCGGTTTCTTCACTTACCAGATGAATCGCAACCGTGAAAAAGTGCCCGCCACCGAAATCAGCCGCATCCTCGGCAAGGTCTGGATGTGGTTCGGCATCTTCACCACGGGTTTCTATGCGCTGCTCTGGGCGGTCGCGCTGATCCGCTATTCCGCGCACATGGAGGGCATCGTCACCGTCAACCTGACCCTGCTGGTCACCATGATGATGGGGCTTTGCGGTGCCATCTCGGGCGCCGTAATGAACTGCAGGCCGGTCACGGCAGGCTCTGTCCTGGCGACGGCCCTGTCTGTGCTTTTCGTGCTCCTGGTACCCGACGGCGCGCCTGTCCAGATCCTTACCTTCCTGATTCTGGGCGTATTCGCCCTGATCATCCCGGGTGTGATTCTCCAACGCAAAGCAAAAGCCTAGGCCATGCCCGAGAGCAAACTCTTCAAGCCGTTGGATCCCCTGCTCCACTCGGAGCTTCGCCTGGCGGTGATGTCCATCCTCCTCGATGCGGGCAGTGCGGACTTCGTCTACCTGAAAGCAGAGACGGGCGCGACATCGGGCAACTTGAGCGTGCAGCTCGACAAGTTGCAGCAGGCGGGCTATATCGAAGTGACAAAGGGATTTAAGGGCAAGATGCCGCAGACGGTCTGCCGCATCACCGATCAGGGAAGGAATGCCTTTGCCTCCTATGTCGAGGCCCTTCGCAGCTACATTTCGTCGGATAATCGATGAATTACTTGAAAAAAAATTTGGGAGTGTAAAAAAAGTTCGTACCTTTGCATTCCCAAGGCGGAAATAGCTCAGTTGGTAGAGCACGACCTTGCCAAGGTCGGGGTCGCGAGTTCGAGTCTCGTTTTCCGCTCAAAACAAAAAAGCCAGCCGCAAGGTTGGCTTTATTTGTTTTGCGGGACGAGGCTCGAAGGAGCGACCCGAAGCCCCCTGAGGGGGCAGCCGCCGGAGGCGGCGGGGGGTAACGCAACGATCGCGAGTGATGCCCGCGCATCGCGCGGGCTCGAGTCTCGTTTTCCGCTCAAAGCAAAAAGCAGCAGCCTTCCCGGTTGCTGCTATTTTTATTTCCGTCCTCACCAGCGGCCTCCAGTGAGGATGAAGGGCGAAAAAAACGGCCGCCATCCTCAAATACCGGCTCTGGTGAGGATGGCGACGGATAAGATGCCGGATCAAGTCCGGCATGACGGATGAGAACCGACTTAGATGGCGGCCTCAAACTGCCGGAGGAAACGGATGTCGTTTTCGAAATAATTGCGGAGGTCCTTGACCTGCCACTTGAGCATGGCGATACGCTCGATGCCCATGCCGAAAGCGAAACCGCTGTAGACTTCCGGATCGATGCCGGAGGCGCGGAGCACGTTCGGGTCGACCATGCCGCAGCCCAGGATCTCGAGCCAGCCGGTACCTTTGCACACATTGCAGCCCTTGCCCTTGCAGATGTTGCAGCTGACATCCACCTCGGCGCTCGGCTCCGTGAACGGGAAGTACGACGGCCGCATGCGGATCTGCGTGTCGGCGCCGAACATCTCCTGCGCGAAAAGCAGGATGGCCTGCTTCATGTCGGCGAACGAGACGTTCTTGTCGATGTACAGGCCTTCCACCTGATGGAAGATGCAGTGCGCGCGGGCGGAAATGGCCTCGTTGCGGAACACGCGGCCCGGGCAGATGACACGGATGGGCGGACGCATCCGCTCCATGGTGCGGACCTGCACCGAAGAGGTGTGGGTGCGCAGCAGAATGGGGTTGTCGCCTTCGGGCTGCACGAAGAAGGTGTCCTGCATGTCGCGGGCAGGGTGCTCCGGCGGGAAGTTCAGCGCGCTGAACACATGCCAGTCGTCCTCGATCTCCGGACCTTCTGCCACGCTGTATCCGAACTTGCTGAAAATGGAGATGATCTCTTCGCGGGTGACCGAAATAGGGTGGCGCACACCCAGTTCCTGCAGGTCGCCCGGCTTGGTGAGGTCGAAGGAAGCGGCGGCAGGGCCGGCCATCTCCTCGAGCATGGTGCGCAGCTCCTCGATCTTCGCGGTCGCCGCATTCTTGAGCGCGTTGAGACGCTGGCCGAATTCGCGCTTCTGCTCCTTGTCCACCGTACGGAACTCGTCGAACAGCTGCGTGATCTCGCCTTTGCGGCCGAGCCATTTCACGCGCAAATCTTCGATTTCCTGTTCCCTGGCCGCCTTCAGCTCCTGGATGGAGGCCATCATCTGTTCGATCTTCTCGTTGGATATTGCCATGACACTTTCAAAAATTACGAGCGCAAAGATAATGATTATCCGTTACCATTCAACCGCCTTTCGCGAAAGCGGCATGGTCATGCAGCGTGCTCCGCCGCCGCCACGCGGCAGCTCCGAGCCCTGAATGGTGACGGCGCACTTGGCGTAGTCGGCCAGCTTCTTCTTGCCGGCGATCACGTCGCGGGCGCTGAGCACCGCGAAACCGTGCTTGTCGAGCTCCCGGAGCGTGGCTTCGTTGCGGGCGTAGCAGAGCACCTTGCCCGGTGCGACGGCAAAGAGGTTCGAGCCACTGTGCCACTGCTCGCGCTCCTGCACCCAGCTGTCCGTCGAGCCCCCGCAGCGCACCGGCTCCAGGTCCATGCCCAGCCGCCGGAGCGTCGGAAGGATGCCCGACACCGCACTGATGTTGCGTACCTGTCCGTCCTCCATGGTGATATGCACCGTTTTGTAGGAACGGTCCCGCAGGATGAGGGGATCGAAGATCATGCACTGGTCGCGGTCCAGCAGGGTGAACACCATGTCGAGGTGGATGAACGATTCGGGTTCGGAAGGCAGCTGCTGCACGATGACGTGCTTGACGCCATGCGGGCAGAGGTCGCCCAGGCGATGCAGGAGCGCGTCGATGCCGGCGGCGCTGGTGCGCATGCCGTTGCCGATGACCAGGATGTCGTCGCGCGCCACGAGCACGTCGCCGCCCTCGATGAAGAGCTTGCCGCGGGCCGGCACCACGTTCGAAAGGTCGATGGTGCCGCAGTCGAAGGCGCCGCTCTTGCGGTAGATGGCGTCCATGATCATGGCCTCGCGGGTCCGGACCTGGTTGGCCATGCGGCAGATCAGCGCATGGTTGCCGATGGTGACCGAGGAGTCACGGGTGAAATAGAAATTATAGAGCGGGAACAGCGAATAGTAATCTTCGTTGAGAAAAGCCGTCAATGTGTCGATCTGGGCGGGCAGGCCCTCGATCAGGGCCGTCACCAGCTTGGCCGTGGGCATGGCCATCAAGGTGTCGAAACTGCCGCCCGCCTGCTCGGCGATGCAGATGCGGGAAATCAGGTCGCGCCGCGCTTCCGGCTGGTCGAGCACCTTCGCCAGCAGGTCGCGGACCTGGTAGACCCGGGCCACCTGCGAGAGCAAGCCCTCGATCTGCTCGTATTCTTTCCGGGCGATCGAGAGGTTCAGGATGTCGCTGTAGAGGGCCCGCTGCGCCATGCGCGGGGTCATGTTTTCCACTTCGGTGCCCGGGGTGTGCAACAGCACGGCCTCCAACGCACCGATCTCAGACTGGACGTTGATTGTCAGACGGGTATTTTTCATACTAGAGATAACGGTCAATTTTGTCTTTCACCGTCAGGTCGGTGACGATATCCTTGATGGTCTTGTCGTCGCGGTGGCATACCAGCAGCACGTCGGGCATGTCGACCACCATCATCTGGTCGAAACCGCGGGCCACGACCATCTTGCCGGTGTTGGTCTCGAGAATCACGGAGTTCTCCACATCGTCGACCATGCGCACCTCGGCGCTCAGCACGTTGCCCTGCCTGTCCTTGGGCACCTGCTCGTAGACCGATTCCCAGGTTCCCAAGTCGGTCCAGCCGAAGTCGGACAGGAACACCCAGGCCTTCTGCGTCTTTTCCATCACGCCGTAGTCGATGGAGATGGCCGGGCAGTCTTCGTAGACGCGGCGGATGAAGGCATCCTCTCCCTCCGTGTAATAGTATTCCTCGCCGCCGTGGAAAAGCGTCGTCACCTCGGGGAGGCAGCGCTCCAGCTCGTTTTTGATGGACTTGAGGCTCCAGATGAACATGCCGGAGTTCCAGAAGAACTCGCCGGTCTCGAGGAAGACTTTGGCCAGCTCGGCATTCGGCTTCTCGGTGAACGTCTTCACCTGGAAGGAGTCGTGCGTGCCCACTTTCTCGGAGAAGGCCTTGTTGATCTGAATGTATCCGTAGTTGGTCTCGGGACGCGTGGGCTCGATGCCGATGGTGTAGAGGCGGTCGCTGTGCTCGGCGGCCTTCAAGGCGGCGCGCATCGTGTCGTTGAACTGGATGTCGCCGATGATCAGGTGGTCGGCCGGGGCCACGATGACCGTGGCTTTCGGATTCTTCTTGTAGAGTTTGTAGGTCGCGTAGGCCACGCAGGGGGCTGTGTTGCGCTTGTAGGGCTCCAGCAGGATGTTCTCGTCAGGCATTGCAGGCAGCTGTTCCCTGACCAGGTCGCGGTAGCGCTCGGCCGTGACGATCAGGATGTTCTCGGCCGGTACAATCTGCGCATAGCGCTCGTAGGTCATCTGCAGGAAGGTCTTGCCGATGCCCAGGATGTCGATGAACTGCTTGGGGCGGGTCTGGCGGCTCATAGGCCAGAAGCGGCTGCCGATGCCGCCCGCCATGATGATACAATAATGATTATGGTTCATATAGGATCTCTGTTAATACTTGCTTCGTATCGGATAAAAAGCTTCCGGGATGTATTCGACCGTCGTCTGTCCGCCGTCGAGCACGACCGACACCACGTCGAACTGCACCTCCTTGCGCACCTGCTGCTCGGCAACGTACTGGCGGGCCGCCGCGACCAGCCGGGACTGCTTGGCGGCATCTACATTTTCATAGGGCTGATGCTGCAGGGGCGGCGTCAGGGTCTTGACTTCCACCACGTGCAGCCGGTCGGCACTCTCCATCACCAGGTCGAGCTCCTTGTGCCCGCCCCGCCAGTTCCGGTCGCGCAGCCTCAGTCCGCGTGCCAGCAGCCAGTCCAGGGCCAGGTCCTCTCCTCTTCTTCCCGTCTCGCTCTTTTTCAAAACACTTGCTTTATGGGTTTCACATTCTACAAAGATAATAAAAATACGGATTGCTGCAAGCCGAATCCCGTGCCCCGGCCGGCACGAAAAAACACCCTTCGGCGGCTCCGGCGAAAAAATTCTGCATAAAAATTTGGATTATCCGTATAATTATGCTTAAATTTGCCGCCAGAAACGCATAAATAAACGAATAATTGCATAATATATGAATAACCGCACGGCCATCATTCAACAAATCATCCGGACGCACAAGGTCGAAAACCAGGAAGAACTTGCCACCATGCTGGCAAAAGAAGGTATTCAGACCACGCAGGCCACGCTCTCGCGTGACCTGCGGAAACTCCAGATCACCAAGCAGCACGATGCGGCGGGCGGCTACTATTATGTACTCCCGGGGCATGGACAGCAGAGCCGGGCGTCGGAAAGCATCCTCACCATCGACTATTCCGGCCAGATGGGCATCGTAAAGACCCTGCCGGGCTGTGCCAACATGGTCGGCGCGCTGGTGGACGCACACCGGCATTCCGCCCTGATGGGAACCATCGCCGGCGACGACACCCTGCTCCTCGTCCTGCGCGAAAACACCTCCTTCGAAAACCTCCTGGCCTTCCTCGAGGGTTTCATCCCGGGCATCCAGACCAAACTGATGGACAAAAGTGAATGACATGAACACCCAGGTACTGGTGGCCGACAAGCGCCACCTTTCCTACGCAGCCGACGTGTGCCACGAGTTGTACCTGTCGTCGCTCGGCGACAAGATCGGTATCGCCCTGCGTACGCCCGAATACATCCAGGACAAGATCCTGGCCGGAAAGGCCGTGATCGCCCTGACCGAAGACGGCCAGTTCGCCGGCTTCTCCTACATCGAATCGTGGGGCGGCAAGAGTTTCGTCGCCAATTCGGGCCTCATCGTACCCGAAAAATACCGCACCCTGGGCATCGCCCGGCGCATCAAGGAGCAGACCTTCATCCTCTCGCGCAAACTCTTTCCCGACGCCAAGATCTTTTCGATGACCACCTCCGCCGCCGTCATGAAGATGAACTACGAATTCGGCTTCCGTCCCGTCACCTACGACGACCTGACCGACGATGTCGAATTCTGGAAAGGATGCGAAGGCTGCCGCAACTTTCCGGTCCTGCAGGAGCATAACTACCGCGTCTGCCTCTGCACGGGACTGCTGTATGACCCGAAGGAACACTTGAAAATACACCATCCCGGCGATTGAGAAGCGAAGCGGAACGGGTGGTTTTTGGAGCCGCGAGCATTTTTAGCGAGCGGGACAAAAACCAGCGTGAAGCGTAGCGATAACAGATGAACAACAACAATATGAATAAGAAGAAAATCGTAGTAGTAGCCTACAGCGGCGGCCTCGACACCTCGTACGCCGTGATGTACCTCTCGCACGAGAAAGACTACGAAGTACACGCCGTGTGCGCCGACACCGGCGGCTTCAGCCCCGAACAGCTGAAAACCAACGAAAAGAACGCCTACCAGCTCGGCGCCACCCGGTTCGCCGCCATCGACATCACCCGGGAATACTACGCCAGGAGCCTGAAATACATGATCTTCGGCAACGTCCTCCGCAACGGCACCTACCCCATCTCCGTCTCGTCCGAACGCCTCTTCCAGGCCATGGCCGTCGCCCGCTACGCCCAGCAGGTCGGCGCCGATGCCATCGCCCACGGCTCGACCGGCGCCGGCAACGACCAGGTCCGCTTCGACATGGTGTTCCTCGTGATGTGCCCCGGCATGGAAATCATCACCCTGACCCGTGACGGCAACCTCTCCCGGCAGGAAGAAGTGGCCTACCTCAACGCCCATGGTTTCTCCGCCGACTTCGCCAAAATGAAATACTCGTACAACGTCGGTCTCTGGGGCACCTCGATCTGCGGCGGCGAGATCCTCGACTCGAAACAGGGACTGCCCGAAAGCGCCTACCTCAAACAAGTGCGAAAAACGGGCAGCGAACAGCTGGAAATCGGCTTCGACCACGGCGAGATCAGCAGCGTCAACAGCAAGGCATACAGCGATAAGGTGGCTGCTATCCAGGCCGTCGAACAGATCGGATCCGCCTGGGGTGTCGGCCGCGACAACCACGTGGGAGACACCATCATCGGCATCAAGGGACGCGTCGGCTTCGAAGCCGCCGCCCCCATGCTCATCATCGTCGCCCACAAGTACCTCGAAAAATTCACTCTCTCCAAGTGGCAGCAGTACTGGAAAGACCAGGTGGGCACATGGTACGGCATGTTCCTCCACGAAAGCCAGTACATGGAACCCGTCATGCGCGACATCGAAGCCCTGCTCGAAAGCAGCCAGCGCAACGTCACGGGCACCGTGACCCTGGAACTCAAGCCATGCAGCTTCTCGACCGTAGGTGTCGACTCTCCCAACGACCTCGTCAAGTCGAAACTCGGCGAGTACGGCGAAACGCAGAAAGGCTGGAACGCCGAAGAAGCCAAGGGCTTCATCAAACTGATGTCAACCCCGATGCGGGTCTATTACGGCAATCATCCCCAAGAACTTCCTTTCCATGAATAACAACGACTGCATTGACCTGTTGCGGAAACTGGTCCACGCTCCTTCCGAATCGTTCAACGAAGAAGCCGCCGCAGCCTGGATAGGCTGGTGGCTCGACCAGAACGGCCTGCCTTACTCGATGCCGCAAGGCAATGTCGTGGCCACCGCCACGACCCCCGACCCGGCCAAGAAAACCCTGGCCCTGGTGGCCCATCTCGACACCGTGCCGCCGGCCAAGGGCTACACGCATGACCCGTACGATCCGGGCACCTCATCCGATATCGTCTGGGGCCTGGGCTCCAACGACGACGGCGGCAGCGTCGTCGCCATGCTGGCCACTTTCCGCTACTTCTGCCAGCACCCTATCCCCTTCAACCTCGTGCTGATGCTGGTCCGCGAAGAAGAATGCGGCGGTCCCGACGGCATCAGCTGGCTGTTCGGCCCGCACGGGCCGTTCTCCCTGGCGCCGGGCTCGGAAGGCTGGATTCCCGCGCCCGACTGGGCCATCGTGGGTGAGCCGACCGGCATGAAGGCGGCCACCAGCGAAAGGGGCCTGGTGGTACTCGACTGCGAAGCCGTCGGCGTGAGCGGCCACGCCGCCCGCGGCGAAGGCGTCAACGCCCTCTACATCGCCCTGGACGACATCGCCCGCCTGCGCAGCCATCATTTCTCCCAGGTGTCGCCCGAGATGGGGCCCGTCCGCCTCAACGCCACCCAGATCAGCTCCGGAACGGCCCACAACGTGATTCCCGACCGCTGCCGCTTCGTAGTGGACGTCCGGCCGAACGAATGTTACACCCCGCAGCAGATCGTCGACGAACTGCAGGCTGTCTGCCAAAGCCACATCCTGCCCCGCGGTCTCCGCAACCGTGCCTCGGCCACACCCCTGCATTCGCCCCTGCGCAAGGCCATCAAGGCCCTGGACATCGAGACCTATTCGTCGCCCACCACTTCCGACTGGACCATCCTCCGCTGCGATGCCGTCAAAATGGGTCCCGGCGACTCCGCCCGTTCCCACCATGCCGACGAATACATCCTCGTCAGTGAAATCAACCAGGGTATCAAACAGTATATTCACTTCATTGAAGCGTTGTCGGACAATCTGTAAGATCCGCCGGCCACGCGAATAAGCCTATGGCAACATTATGGAATAAAGGCACTTCCGCCACCGAAGCCGTCGACCGGTTCACCGTCGGAGAGGACCGGATCCTCGACCTGCGGCTCGCCGCCTGCGACATCGAAGGATCCAGGGCACACATCCGGATGCTGGCACACATCGGCCTGCTCAGCGCCCACGAACTGGATCTTCTCCTGGAAGGCCTCAACGATATCGCCGTATCCGTCCAGGCCGGCAACTTCCAGGTGGAGGACGACGTGGAGGACATCCACTCGCAGGTGGAGCTCCTGCTCACCCGCAGCCTCGGCGACCTGGGAAAGAAAATCCACGCCGGGCGCTCGCGCAACGATCAGGTGCTGGTGGACATCAAGCTCTTCCTGCGCGACGAATTGCGCCAGTTGCGCGAAGAAATGCTGGCGCTTTTCCGGCAGCTCCAGCAGCTGAGCGAAGCGCACAAGGAAGTGCTGCTGCCCGGCTATACCCACGGACAGCTGGCCATGCCTTCGTCGTTCGGACTCTGGCTCGGCGCCTATGCCGAAGCGCTGGCCGACGACATGGTGCAGCTGGGGGCTGCCTACCGCATCGTGAACCGCAACCCGCTGGGCTCCGCCGCCGGCTACGGCAATTCCTTTCCGCTGGACCGCGCCATGACCACGGAGCTGCTGGGCTTCGACACACCCGTCTACAACAGCATCGCCGCCCAGCTGGGCCGGGGCAAATGCGAACTGGCAGCCGCCGGCGCGCTCAGCTGCATCGCACTCACCCTCAACAAATTCGCTGCAGACTGCGTGCTCTGCATGAGCCCCAATTTCGGCTTCATCCACTTCCCGGACGAACTGACCACCGGCTCGAGCATCATGCCCCACAAGAAGAATCCCGACGTGTGGGAGATCGTCCGCGGCCGCTGCAACCAGATCCTGGCCTGCCCCAACGAGATCGCCCTGCTCGCCAGCAACCTGCCCCACGGCTACCACCGCGACTTCCAGCTCCTGAAAGAGATCCTCTTCCCCGCGCTGGAAAAGACGCACGACTGCCTGCAGATGACCGGCTATATGCTGGAACATCTCCAGGTGAACACACACATTTTTGAAGATCCCCGCTACGAGACCCTCTTCACCGTGGAAGAAGTCAACCGCCGCGTCCTGGCCGGCACGCCGTTCCGCGACGCCTACCGGCAGGTCGGCGTCGAGGTGAACGAAGGCCGCTTCCATTACAGCGGCCCCGCCCCGGCCGCGCTGAAAGCCGGCGACCTGGGCCACACCCACCTGGGCAGCCTCGGCCATCTCTGCAACGAAGCCATCGCGGCCGTCATGGAAAAGGCCGCCGCCTGGTAAACCGCCCGGAGCCATGCTGCGAAAAAAAGCCACCCTTCTGCTGCAGGACGGCCGGGAGTTTCCCGGCTGGAGCTTCGGCTATGACGGCCCGTCGGAGGGCGAGATCGTCTTCTCGACCGCCATGGTGGGTTATCCAGAAAGCCTCACCGACCCGTCGTACAGCGGGCAGATTCTCTGTGTAAGTTTCCCGCTGGTGGGCAACTACGGCATCCCCGAGATGGAATTCGACGAGCTGGGCCTGTGCTCGCGCTTCGAGTCGGAGCGCATCCATGTGCAGGGCCTCGTCATCTCGGACTACAGTGAAAAATACAGTCACTGGGACGCCGTCAAGAGCCTCGACCAGTGGTTGCAGGAGCAGCGGGTCCCCGGCATCTGCGGCATCGACACCCGGGCGCTGGTGCAACTGCTCCGCGACGAAGGCGCGAAGCTCGGCGCCATCGTGCCGGACGGGGCGCCCCGTCCCGCTTCCATCGCCGACCCGAACCTCGAAAACCAGGTAGCACGGGTCAGTTGCCGGGACGTCCAGCACTACGGCCGGGGCCGGAAACGCGTGGTGCTGGTCGACTGCGGCGTGAAGCACCAGATCATCCGCTGTCTCGTGAACCGGGGCATCGAGCTGGTACGGGTGCCCTGGGACTGCGATTTCAACCGGATCGACGCCGACGGCATCTTCGTGTCGAACGGCCCGGGCAATCCTGAACACTGCGCCGCCACCGTCGCGCACCTGCAGGAAGCCCTCCGCGGCCAGCGGCCCGTCTTCGGCATCTGCATGGGCAACCAGCTCATCGGCCGGGCGGCCGGAGCGAAGACCTACAAGCTCAAGTTCGGCCACCGGAGCCACAACCAGCCCGTGCGCATGTGCGGCACCGAACGCTGCTTCATCACCTCGCAGAACCACGGCTTCGCCGTCGACACCGCCACCCTTGACCCGGACTGGGAACCGCTCTTCGTCAACATGAACGACGGCACCAACGAGGGCATCCGGCACAGGACCAGGCCCTTTTTCTCCGCCCAGTTTCATCCCGAGGCCTCCAGCGGCCCCGTCGACACCGAATTCCTCTTCGACGAATTCATAGCCCGCTTATAAGACATGCTCGACAAAACCATACGGAAAGTGCTGCTGCTGGGCTCCGGCGCCCTGAAGATCGGCGAAGCCGGTGAATTCGACTACAGCGGCTCGCAAGCGCTCAAGGCGCTGCGGGAAGAAGGCATCGAGACCGTGCTCATCAACCCCAACATCGCCACCGTGCAGACCTCGGAAGGCATCGCCGACAAACTCTATCTCCTGCCGGTGACGCCCGGTTTCGTAGAGAAAGTCATCGAGAAGGAGCAGCCGCAGGGCATCCTCCTTTCGTTCGGCGGCCAGACCGCCCTCAACTGCGGCATCGCCCTCCACCGGAGCGGCTTTCTCGCGGAACACGGCGTCCGGGTGCTCGGCACGCCCGTCGAGTCGATCATCGACACGGAGGACCGGGACCTGTTCGTGCGCCGCCTCGACGAGATCCAGGTAAAGACCATCCGCTCGCACGCCGCCGCCTCGCTCGCGGAAGCGCGGGCCGCCGCGGAACAGGTGGGTTACCCCGTGATCGTGCGGGCCGCCTATGCGCTCGGCGGACTCGGCTCCGGCTTCTGCGACAACGAGCAGGAACTCGACGCCGTGGCCGGCAAAGCCTTCGCTTTCTCGCCCCAGGTGCTGGTCGAAAAATCGCTCAAGGGCTGGAAAGAGATCGAATACGAAGTAGTCCGTGACAGCTGCGACAACTGCATCACGGTCTGCAACATGGAGAACTTCGACCCGCTGGGCATCCATACCGGTGAAAGCATCGTCGTGGCTCCGTCACAGACCCTCACCAACACCGAGTTCCACTTCCTGCGGAAAAAGGCCATCGACATCGTACGGCACCTCGGCATCGTGGGCGAATGCAATGTCCAGTACGCATTCAGCCCCGACGGCGAAGACTACCGCGTGATCGAGGTCAACGCCCGGCTCAGCCGCTCCTCCGCCCTGGCTTCGAAGGCCACGGGCTATCCCCTTGCCTTCGTGGCGGCCAAGCTCAGCCTGGGCTATGGCTTGTTCGAACTCAAGAACGCCGTGACCCGCACCACGCCCGCCTTCTTCGAACCGGCCCTCGACTATGTGGTGTGCAAGATTCCCCGCTGGGACCTGGCCAAGTTCAAAGGCGTATCGCGGGAGATCGGCTCGAGCATGAAGAGCGTCGGCGAAGTGATGGCCATCGGCCGGACCTTCGAGGAAGCCATCCAGAAAGGCCTGCGGATGATCGGACAGGGTGCCAACGGCTTCGTGTGCAACAAGCCTTACAAGGTGGAGGACCTGGACGACGCACTGCGCAACCCCACCGACACCCGCATCTTCGCCATCGCCGCGGCCTTCGAATCGGGCTACAGCGTGGACCGGATCCATGAACTGACACACATCGACAAGTGGTTTCTCGACAAACTCGACAACCTGGAAACCACCTACCGGGCCCTCGAGGCCTGTCCGTCGCTCGAAGCCGTGGGCTGCGAGCTCTTCCTGAAAGCGAAGCGGCAGGGTTTCTCCGACATCCAGATCGGCCGGGTGTTCCACTGCCCGGAGGCCGCCGTCCGCCAGCGCCGCACAGCCCTCGGCCTGCATCCCTGCATCAAGCAGATCGACACCCTTGCCGCCGAGTTCCCTTCCGAAACCAACTACCTCTACCTCACCTACAACGGCACGAAAAACGACTTTGCGCCGGCCTTCGGCGCGCGCACCGTCATCGTCCTGGGCTCCGGCGCCTACCGCATCGGCAGCAGCGTGGAATTCGACTGGTGCGGCGTCAATGCCGTGAATACGCTCCGCAAGCAGGGCTGGCAGGCCGTCATGGTCAACTACAACCCCGAAACCGTCTCGACCGACTATGACAGCTGTGACCGGCTCTACTTCGACGAACTCAGTCTCGAGACCGTGCTGGAAATCTGCGCCGTCGAGCGGCCTTATGGCGTAGTGGTCAGCGTGGGCGGACAGATCCCGAACAACCTGGCCCTGCCGCTCAAGGAAGCCGGCATCCCCATCCTGGGCACCGACGCGCTCGACATCGACCGGGCGGAAGACCGCAACAAGTTCTCGCAGGTGGTGGACCGCCTGGGCATCGACCAGCCGCGCTGGCGGGAACTCACCACGATGGAAGACATCGGCGCTTTCATCGCCGAAGTGGGCTATCCCGTACTCGTCCGGCCCTCCTACGTCCTTTCGGGCGCAGCGATGAACGTCTGCTACAGCGACGCCGACCTGCATACTTTCCTGGAACTCGCCGTAGAGATTTCGGAAGAGCATCCCGTGGTCATCAGCAGCTTCATGCAGCGCTGCATGGAACTCGAGTTCGACGCGGTGGCCGACCACGGTCGCATCCTGGTCCATGCGATCTCGGAACACATCGAATTCGCGGGCGTTCATTCGGGCGACGCGACCATCCAGTTCCCGCCGCAGAAACTCTACGGCGTGACGGCAGCCCGCATCCGGCGCATAGCGGCGGCCATCGCAGCCGAACTCCACATCACCGGACCTTTCAACATCCAGTTCCTGGCCGACGTCAACGGCATCAAGGTCATCGAATGCAACCTGCGTGCTTCACGCAGCTTCCCGTTTGTATCCAAAGTCTTGAAAATCAATTTTATCGAGCTGGCCATCCGCTGCATGACCGGGGAGACGCCCCCGGCCGTCACCCTCGACGCGTTCGAACTCCCCTACGTCGGCATCAAGGCGTCCCAGTTTTCGTTCTCGCGGCTCAACCAGGCCGATCCCGTGCTTGGGGTCGACATGGCCTCCACGGGCGAAGTCGCCTGCATCGGCGACAACTTCAACGAGGCGCTGCTCAAGGCCATGCTCTCGGTCGGACACCGGATTCCGGAAAAGGCGGTCCTGCTTTCATCAGGCGACGCCATCCAGAAAGCCGACCTGCTGCCCGCCTGCCGGCTGCTGCACAGCCATGGCCTGCCCATTTACGCTACGGAAGGCACCCGCCGCTTTCTGGCGGAGAACGGCGTGCCTGCCCTGGACGGGTCCGACGCCGTCACGCTCATCCAGACCGGCCAGGTCGACCTGGTCGTCAACATCCCGCGCGACTTCACGCACGGGGAACTGTCCAACGGCTACCGCATCCGCCGGGCGGCCATCGATTTCAACGTTCCGCTGATCACCAACAGCCGTCTGGCCTCCGCTTTCATCCACGCCTTCTGCAGCCTCACGCTTGACGCGCTGCCGGTGAAGGCGTGGGATGAATATCAGGCTTGACTTGTTTTGTCTTGCCGGCCCGACCCGGTATATCCTAGCTGATGAACAGCAACTCGCGGTATTTCGGCAGGGGCCAGAGCTGGTTGTCCACCAGTTCCTCGAGCTTGTCGATGGGACGGCGCAGGGCGATGATTTCCTGCGCGATGCCGTAGTAGGCCATCGCTTTCTCGTACTCGCCCTCGATGGCATTGGCACGTTTGCGGTTCTGGCGCATGGCCTCGGCCTTGTCGCTGATTTCCTCGATGTAGGCGCCGATGCGGTGGATCAGGTCGAGTTCCGTGCCGCACCCCTCCTGCGAGCCCAGCACCTGCTGGTTGAGCGCCACTTCCTTGAGCAGGCGCGTCTTGTATTCCAGCGCGGCGGGGATGATGTGGTTGACGGCCATGCGGGCCATCACGCGGCTTTCGATCTGTACTTTCTTCGTATAGGTATCCCATTTCACCTCGTTGCGGGCCAGCAGCTCCTTCTCGGTATAGACGCCGGTACGGGTGAACATGGCCACGGATTCGGGGCGGGTGAAGGCCTTGAACATCTCGGGAACGCGGGTCTCCACGTCGAGGCCGCGGCGCTTCGCCTCAAGCTGCCACTCTTCCGAGTAGCCGTTGCCGTCGAAGCAGACCACGTCGATGACCGAGGCGATGATGGGCTTGAGGCTGTCCATCACGGCCACCTGCAGGGTCTTGCCGGCAGCCAGTTCTTTGTCGAGTGCAAGCTTGAAATCGAGCAGCTGCTCCGCGACGGCCGCATTGAGTACGGTCAGGGCGCCGGCGCAGTTGGCGCTGGAGCCCACGGCGCGGAACTCGAAACGGTTGCCGGTGAAAGCAAAGGGCGAGGTACGGTTGCGGTCCGTATTGTCGACGAAAATCTCGGGGATTTCAATCAGGCCCACGCTGCGTCCCTTCTTGCCCGCGATCTGGATCGGGGTGTCTGAAGGCACTTCGAGGATCTTGCGGAGCACGGCGGTCATGGTCCGGCCGAGGAAAGCCGAGATGATGGCCGGCGGCGCCTCGTGACCACCGAGGCGATGGGCGTTGGTGGCGCTGGCGATGCTGGCTTTCAGCAGGGCGTTGTGGCGCTGCACGGCAGCCAGCACGTTGACGAAAAAGGTCAGGAAGAGCAGGTTGCCTTCGGCATCCTTGCCCGGCGCCATCAGCATGCGGCCGGTGTCGGTGCCCAGCGACCAGTTGTTGTGCTTGCCCGAGCCGTTGATGCCGTCGAAGGGCTTCTCGTGCAGCAGCACCACGAAGCCGTGGCGGCGGGCCACCGCATGCATCACATTCATCACCAGTTGGTTCTGGTCGTTCGACAGGTTGGCTTCCCCGAAAATCGGGGCCATCTCGAACTGGTTGGGCGCCACTTCATTGTGCCGGGTCTTGAGCGGAATGCCGAGCCGCAGCGCTTCGACCTCCAGTTCACGCATGAAGGCGGCCACGCGGGCGGGAATCGCGCCGAAATAGTGGTCGCCGAGCTGCTGGTTCTTCGAAGACATGTGCCCCATCAGCGTCCGGCCCGTGATCATCAGGTCGGAACGGGCGGCGAACAGTTCCTCATCCACCAGGAAATATTCCTGCTCCCAACCCAGGTAACTCTTCACCTGGTTGACCTTCGGATCGAAGAGCCGGCAGATGGGCACGGCGGCGTCGCTGACGGCCTTGATGGAGCGCTTGAGCGGGGTTTTGTAGTCGAGGGCCTCGCCGGTATAGGCGATGAACACCGTGGGGATGCAGAGCGTGTCTTCCTGGATGAAGACGGGCGAGGTGGGATCCCAGGCGGTGTAGCCGCGCGCCTCGAAGGTGGCGCGGATGCCACCGTTGGGGAACGAGGAAGCGTCCGGCTCCTGCTGGGCGAGCGAGCTGCCGTCGAACATTTCGATGACGCCGCCGCGGCCGTCGAGCTCGATAAGCGAATCGTGTTTCTCGGCAGTGCCTTCCGTCAGCGGCTGGAACCAGTGCGTGACGTGGGTCACATGGTTTTCAAGGGCCCATTCTTTCATGCCGCGGGCCACGCCGTCGGCGGTTTTGCGGTCCAGGGGTTTTCCCTCGTCGATGCACTCGAAGAGTGCTTGCAAGGTTTTGGGATCAAGATACTTCCGCATTTTGGAGCGGTCAAAGACACGCTCGGCGAAATAGTCAGAAATCTTCTGCTCGGGGATGTCCACGGCGGGCGCCTTCTTGCCGAAAGCCTTCCTCACCAGATCGGTGCGGTCTATGCTCATAACGCTACAAAATTTTGAAGGCGTAAAGATAGTATTTTTCGAGAATTCTTGCGTATCTTTGAACAATGACTCGGGAAAAAGAAATCACACGCGTAACCCTGGCAGGCAGTGTGGTCAACCTGCTGCTGGTGTGCCTGAAATTCGTGGCCGGCATTGTGGGCCACAGTGCCGCCATGATCTCGGACGCCGTACACTCCGTGTCGGACTTCCTGACCGATATCGTGGTGCTGGTCTTCGTTCGCATCAGCGGCCGGCCGGAAGACAAAGACCATGACTACGGCCATGGCAAATACGAGACGGTGGCGACGCTGTTCATCGGCCTGACGCTGGCCGCGGCCGCCATCGGCATCGTGGTCTCGGGGGCCACCAAACTGGCCGCCTGGATCCGTGGCGAAGACCTGCCGGCACCCGGGAAACTGGCCCTTTGGGCAGCACTCCTCTCCATTGTCACCAAGGAAGCCCTCTATCAGTATACGCGCATCCAGGGAGAAAAACTGAAGTCCCCGTCACTCCGGGCCAATGCCTGGCACCACCGTTCCGACGCGCTTTCATCCATCGGCGCGGCCATCGGCATCGGCGGTGCCATCCTGCTGGGCGACCGCTGGACGGTGCTCGATCCCCTGGCCTCGATCGTGGTGGGTGCCATGCTGGTGAAGGTGGCCCGGGACCTGCTCGGTCCGAGTTTCGGCCAGCTGACCGACCAGTCCCTGCCCGAGAAGACGGAGAAGGTGATGCTCGACATCATCCTGGGCGTGGACGGCGTGAGCGATCCCCATAAGCTCCGCACACGGCAGATCGGCAACCGCATCGCCGCCGAGGTCCACATCCGCCTCGACGGTCGTATGACCCTGACCGAAGCCCACGAGAAAGCCACCGAAGTGGAGCGTCGTTTCCACGAACACTTCGGCCCCGAGTCCCACATCATCATCCATATGGAGCCGGTGAAATAATCTTCTGCCGCTCGCGAAAAAAGATTTGCAAATTCAACTTATAATTTGTTACTTTGCTGGTGAAAAAGCACTGAGCATGCGTTCGTATTTCGCCCTGTCCCTGTCCCTGCTGCTGCTCCTCGTCAAGATTTGACGCGGCCGGGTAGGCGTGGACATAGCGATATGTAATAAATTGAAACCTTCCCGAGTCACTTCGGGAAGGTTTTTTTATGATTTCGATTTGAAATTGCATAAAATGGAAAGAGTTTACATCTTCGACACGACGCTACGGGACGGCGAACAGGTTCCGGGCTGCCAACTCAACACCATTGAAAAAATCCAGATCGCCAAGGCGTTGGAGGAGCTGGGCGTCGATATCATCGAAGCCGGATTTCCCATTTCGAGCCCCGGCGACTTCAATTCCGTAGTGGAAATCTCCAAGGCCGTGACCTGGCCCACCATCTGCGGCCTGACACGGGCCGTGGAGAAAGACATCGACGTGGCGGTCGAGGCCCTGCAGCATGCCAAGCACAAGCGCATCCACACCGGCATCGGCACCTCCGACAGCCACATCCGCTACAAGTTCAACTCCAACCGGGAAGAGATCATCGAGCGGGCCGTGCGGGCCGTCAAATACGCCAAGCGCTATGTGGAGGACGTGGAGTTCTATGCCGAAGATGCCGGCCGCACCGAAAACGAATACCTCGCCCGCGTGATCGAGGCCGTGATCAAGGCCGGGGCGACGGTGGTCAACATCCCCGACACGACGGGCTACTGCCTGCCCGACGAATACGGGGCCAAGATCCGCTACCTGATGGAACATGTGGACGGCATCCACAAAGCCATCATTTCGACCCACTGCCACAACGACCTGGGCATGGCGACGGCCAATACGATGGCGGCTTTGCTCAACGGGGCGCGCCAGTGCGAAGTCACCATCAACGGCGTCGGCGAGCGGGCGGGCAATACCGCGCTCGAAGAGATCGCCATGATCCTCAGGAGCCACAAGGACATCGCCCTGGAGACCAACATCAACACCAAGAAGATCTATCTCCTGAGCAGGACCGTGTCGAGCCTGATGAACATGCCCGTCCAGGCCAACAAGGCCATCGTGGGCCGCAACGCCTTTGCCCACTCCTCGGGTATCCACCAGGACGGGGTCATCAAGGACATGAGCACCTACGAGATCATCGATCCCAAGGACATCGGCCTTGACGGCAACGCCATCGTCCTGACGGCCCGCAGCGGCCGCGCCGCCCTCCGCACCCGGCTGGAAACCCTCGGCGTCAAACTGTCGGACGAGAAACTCGACCAGACCTACCAGGCGTTCCTGCGCCTGGCCGACAAGAAAAAAGACATCGGCGACGAAGACCTGCTGGTGCTCACCGGCATCGACCGCCGCGAGGACCATCATGTGAAACTCGATTTCCTGCAGGTAACCAGCGGCGTGGGCGTGCGCCCCGTGGCCAGCATCGGCCTGGACATCGCCGGCGAAAAATTCGAGGCGGCCGCGGTCGGCAACGGTCCCGTCGACGCCGCCATCAACGCGCTGAAGGAAATCATCAAGCGCCCCATGGTGCTCAAGGAATTCACCATCCAGAACATCACCAAGGGCTCGAACGACGTGGGCAAGGTCCACATGCAGGTGGAGCATGAGGGCAAGGTTTACTACGGTTTCAGCGCCAACACCGACATCGTGGCCGCTTCCGTAGAGGCTTATATCGACTGTATCAACAAATTCGCCAACAAATAGATGAATACGCTCTTCGATAAGATCTGGGACGCCCATGTGGTGCAGCACGTGGACGGCGGGCCTGACCAGCTCTATGTAGACCGGCTCTACTGCCACGAAGTGACGAGCCCGCAGGCCTTCGACGGCTTGCGTGACCGCGGCCTGCGGCCCCTGCGTCCCGGACGGATCTTCTGCATGCCGGACCACAACACGCCGACGCACGACCAGGACAAGCCCATCGCGGATCCGGTGTCCAGGGCGCAGGTGGACGCCCTCGCGCGCAACGCAGCGGAATTCGGCCTGACACACTACGGGATGATGGACCCCCGCAACGGCATCATCCATGTGGTGGGGCCGGAAAGAGGTCTTTCGCTGCCCGGCATGACCATCGTCTGCGGCGACTCCCATACCTCCACGCACGGCGCGGTGGGCGCCGTGGCCTTCGGCATCGGCACCAGCGAAGTGGAGATGGTACTGGCCTCGCAGTGCATCCTGCAGCCGAAACCCCGGACGATGCGCATCCGCATCGAAGGCACGCCGGGCCCCTGCGTCACGGCCAAGGACCTGGCGCTCTACCTCATGCAGCAGCTCACGACTTCCGGCGCCACGGGCTACTTTGCGGAATACGCCGGCAGTGCGGTCCGCGGGCTGTCGATGGAAGGCCGGCTGACCCTCTGCAACCTCTCGATCGAGATGGGCGCCCGCGGAGGCATGGTCGCGCCCGATGAAGTCACTTTTGCTTACCTGAAAGACAAAGAATACGCACCCAAGGGCGCAGATTGGGACCGGGCGCTGGCTTTCTGGCGGACGCTGCGCAGCGGCGAGGACGCGGTCTTCGACCGGGAAAGGGTCTTCGATGCGACAGCGATCCCCCCGATGATCACCTATGGCACGAATCCCGGAATGGGGATGCCCATTGACGGGACGATCCCAGCGGACGCATCGCCCAAAGCTCTGCAATATATGGGATTCCGGAGCGGAGAACGCCTGCTCGGAAAACCAGTCGACTACGTGTTCCTGGGGGCCTGCACGAACGGCCGCATCGAAGATTTCCGGGCCTTCGCCTCCGTGGTCAAAGGCCGGAAGAAGGCACCCGGTGTGGAGGCCTGGCTCGTCCCCGGCTCATGGGAAGTGCAGCGGCAGATCGTGGCCGAAGGGCTCGACCAGATGCTCGCCGAGGCCGGCTTTGCCATCCGGCAGCCGGGCTGCTCCGCCTGCCTGGCCATGAACGACGACAAGATTCCCTCCGGCAAATATTGCATTTCGACCAGCAACCGCAATTTCGAGGGCCGGCAGGGCCCCGGCGCCCGCACCCTCCTCGCCAGTCCGCTCGTCGCCGCGGCCGCCGCCGTCACCGGCGTCATCTCAGATCCCCGAACGCTATGAAACAGAAATTCAACATCCTAGAAAGCACCTGCGTGCCCCTTCGCCAGGAGAACATCGACACCGACCAGATCATCCCGGCCCGCTTCCTGAAAGCGACGACCCGCGACGAACGCTACTTCGGCGAGAACCTGTTCCGGGACTGGCGCTACCGCGCTGACGGCACACCCGATCCCTCCTTTGTCCTCAACGATCCGCGCTATGGCGGCGATATCCTGGTGGCCGGCCGCAATTTCGGCTCCGGCTCGAGCCGGGAACACGCGGCATGGGCGCTGGCAGGCTACGGCTTCAAAGTCGTGATATCCAGCTTCTTCGCCGACATCCACAAACAGAACGAGCTCAACAACTTCGTACTGCCCGTCGTCGTGTCGGAGGATTTCCTGCAGGAACTGTTCGCCACCGTCGCAGCCGATCCTTCGGCCCGGGTCCGGGTCGACGTGCCCGCCCAGACCGTAACCAGCCTGGCTACGGGCCGCAGTGAACACTTCGAACTGAATGCATACAAGAAATATTGCCTGCTGAACGCCCTCGACGACATCGACTACCTCGTGCTCCAGCAGGACAAGATAGAATCTTTTGAAGAATCGCGAGAACATGCACTATAACATTGCTCTTTTGCCGGGCGACGGCATCGGCCCGGAAGTGACCGCCCAGGCCGTCAAGGCGGTGGACGCCGTGTGCCGGCGTTTCGGCCATACCGTCCGGTACGGGACGGGCCCGATCGGCGCCGAAGCCATCGAACGTTGCGGCAATCCCTATCCGGAGGAAACGCACGCCCTCTGCATGGCGAGCGACGCCGTACTCTTCGGGGCGGTGGGCGATCCGCGCTACGACAACGATCCCACGGCGAAAGTCCGCCCGGAGCAGGGCCTGCTGGCCATGCGCAAGCGCCTCGGCCTGTATGCGAACCTGCGTCCCATCGAGACCTTCGCGGCCCTGGTCGACCGCTCACCCCTCAAGCGCGAGCGGGTGGAAGGGGCCGATTTCCTCTGTGTCCGCGAGCTGACGGGCGGAATGTACTTCGGCGAGAAGGGCCGTCGCGACAACGGCGACCTGGCCTACGACACCTGCGTCTACGCCCGCGCGGAAGTGGAACGCATCCTCGCGCTCGCCTTCTCCTGCGCCGCCCGGCGCCGCCGGCACCTGACGGTGGTGGACAAGGCCAACGTGCTGGAAACTTCGCGCCTCTGGCGCCAGGTGGCCCGCGAGATGGAGCCCCTCCATCCGGAGGTACAGGTCGACTACATGTATGTGGACAATGCCGCCATGCAGCTGATCCGCGACCCGAAGGCCTTCGACGTGCTGGTCACCGAAAACACCTTCGGCGACATCCTCACCGACGAAGCCAGCTGCATCCCGGGATCGATGGGCCTGCTGGCCTCGGCATCGATCGGCGAGCATACCTCGCTCTTCGAACCGATCCACGGTTCCTGGCCGCAAGCGGCCGGGAAGAATATCGCCAACCCGCTGGCGGCCATCCTGTCGGCTGCCATGCTGTTTGAATACGCCTTCGGACGGATGGAGGAAGGCCGCGCCATCCGGACCGCGGTCGCCGCCTCGCTGGAAGAAGGCATCCTGACAGAAGACCTCGCCGCCGAAGGAAAGGCCTGCACGACCTCGGAAGTCGGCGACTGGATTGCCAACTACCTCAAAGACAACCATTAAACTGATCGCTATGATAGACTGGAAAACCCTGGGCTTCGACGCCTACCGCACCCGGACCATCGCCCTGTCCTATTTCAAGGACGGACAGTGGTCGCCGGCCACCACCACCGAAAACTTCTCCTTCACGCTCGAACCCTATGCACAGTGCCTGCACTACGCCATTTCCGTCTTCGAAGGCTTCAAGACCTTCCGGCAGAAAGACGGCCGCATCGCCATGTTCCGCGCCGACCAGAACGCGGCCCGCATGGTCCGCTCCGCGAAGTATCTCGGCATGCCCGAGCCGCCCGAGGATCTTTTTCTTGAGATGAGCCGCATGTGTGTCAAGGGCAACATGGAGTTCCTTCCGCCCTACGGCTACGGCGCCTCCATGTACATCCGCCCGCTGCTTTTCGCCGTGCATCCGCAGATGCAGCTGGTGCCCTATCCGGAAGCCATCTTCGCCGTGATGTGCGCGCCCGTGGGCTCGTATTACGGCGATTACCTGAAGTCCTGCGCCGCCGTCATCCCGGGCAACTACGACCGGGCGGCGCCCAAAGGTTCAGGCTCCTACAAGATCAGCAGCAACTACGCGACGACCTTCGTGCCCTACCAGCGCGCCCACGCACAGGGTTACACGGAACTGCTGTACCTTAATTCCGCCACGCGCGAATACGTCGACGAGTTCGGGTCCTCCAATTTCTTCGGCATCAAGGACAACACCTACGTCACGCCGCTGTCCGACAGTGTGCTGCCCTCCATTACCAACAAAACCCTGCGCGAAGTGGCGGCCGACATGGGCATGAAGGTCGAGCAGCGCCCGGTGCCCTTCGAGGAGCTCTCGACGTTCGAAGAGGCGGCGGGCTGCGGTACGGCCGTGGTCATCACGCCTATCTCGCACATCGACGTCAAGCCCGTGCTGGAAGAAGACACCGTCACCCGCAGCTTCCGCTACGGTCCCGACGGCAGCGTCGGCGCCACCTGCCAGAAACTCTACAAACAGATCACCGGCATCCAGTTCGGCGAAATCGAAGACACCCACGGATGGTGCCACTATATTGACTAGGCTCGAGCCGCACGGCTCTTGCTGACGAGGACCACGCCACCGACGACCAGGGCGGTGGCAAGGATCTTCTGCCAGGTGAGCGCGTCCACGCCCAGGATGATGCTCAGGGCGGTGGCCAGGACGGGCTGCAGGTAGGAATACATGCTGACCAACGTGGGGCGGATGCGCTTCTGCCCGTAGGGAATCAGGAAATAGGCCACGAAGGTGGCGAAAAAGACGAGATAACCGATTTCCAGTCCCACTTTCGGGGTGATGGCGGCGTAGTCGGTGGTCAACAGTCCCTTGGCCGCGAAGGGCAGGCACATCAGCAGCGAGAAGAGGAACATCCACTTCATGAACGTCACTACGTTGTATTTGGCGATGACCGGCCGGAACAAGGCTAGGTAGAGGGCGAAGCAGAGGCTGTTGAGCAGCAGGAGCACGATGCCGGCCGGGCTGGTGGCGCTGGCGCCGCCGTCGTGGACCGAGTGCAGGATCAGATAGAGGATGCCGCCGAAGCTCAGGGCCACACCCCCGGCTTTCATGCCCGTGATGGGTTCCTTGAGGAACAGGAAGGCGAAGATCATCGTGAAGATGGGGCCCAGCGTGCCCAGGATAGCCGCGTCGATGGCACTGACCATGGTGATGCCCAGCAGGAAGGTAAACTGTGTCAGGAACAGCCCCAGCAGCGAGGCCAGCGCGATCTTCCAGAAGTCACCGGGTTCAATCTTTTCTTTCGGCAGAAACAGGGAAATCAGCCAGAACAGTGCCGTCGCCCCCAGCGCCCGGAAAGCGAAGAGCACGATCGGCGGCACCAGCGCACTGTTGGCGATATCCTTGCAGAACACAAGGTTCAGCCCGAAGATGACATACGCACCCCCGACCGCCAGATGTCCCGCTAGTTTTTCCTTGGCCATGACTTTTTGATGGCGCAAAGATACGATTTCTTCGTTTTCGCATGCCAATTAGTAGTCTTTAAAGATGACACCGCTGGAATATATACGAAACACTTCCCGAAGAATCCGATCGTAGTCACACCTACAGAATAGTGTATGCCGTTATCTAGAAAAACTGTTTCATTATCTTACCCAGACGATGGGACAAAACTTCGCTCGTCAAGAAAAGGAAAATGTCGAAAACAGCAAATATTCCATTGAAAAAATGTAAATATTTCGAAATATTCGTTCCAAAAAGTGTATTTGTCCCGCTGTGACATCGGCGCTGCAATGTACGCAGTTGACCTTCAGCTGTTTATAAAAGTTGATCCCCCTCGTTTTGAGGGGGATCACTTTGCATAATCGGCTGACAGTCAGATGCGTCCGTTGCAGCGGCCGCAGCCTAGCAGTTTTCCAGCTCTGCGACGAAGCGGGAGGCCTGGCCGATGGCTTCGCGGACGAAGTAGCGGCAGGAAGGCAGGAAGCGGGCGTCGCGCTGGCTGTCGAGCAGCAGCAGGTAGCCCATGACGATGTAGCTCAGGACCTCGGTCAGCGAACGGGTGCAGTGTTCGAAACGCTCGGTCGAGGTGCCGTCGCCGGCGGCCATGTCGTAGAAGCGCTGGTAGAGCACGGTGGCTTGGCGGAGCGTGCCGAGGCATTTCTCCTGCACCGCATCGGGCGTGGTGCCCAGCGCCGCGCTCACGCGGGCGTCGTAGCTTTCAATCTGCTTCAGATAAGCGCCGGAGGCGATGCCCTTCATGGCGGCCACCACCTGCAACTGGCTCGTGCCCTCGTAGATGGAAAGGATGCGCGCGTCGCGGTAGAGGCGCTCGCACGCATACTCTTTCATGAAGCCGCTGCCGCCATGCACCTGGATGCAGTCGTAGGCGCACTGGTTGGCGTACTCGCTGGCGTTGAGCTTGACCAGCGGGGTGAGGATGTCGGCGATGCGGGAGGCCGGTTTGGAACTGGTGGCCAGGTCCACATAGCGGGCAGTCTCGTACATCAGGCTGCGGACACCGTCGGTGCGGGCGCGCATACGGTCGAGCAGGTCGCGGACCGCCACGAAATCCCGGATCGGATGGCCGAACTGCTCGCGGGATGCGGCGTAAGCCTCGGCTTCGCGGCAGGCAGCCTCGCACAGGCCGATGGACTGGGCAGCGACACCCAGGCGGGCGCCGTTCATCAGCGACATCACATATTTGATGAGGCCCAGACGGCGTTCACCCACGATCTGGCACGGTGCATTGGTGAACTGCAGCTCGCAGGTCGGGGAACCCTTGATGCCCATCTTGTTCTCGATGCGGCGCACGGTCATGCCGCCATCGGCCTTGTCGAACACGAAGTACGACAGGCCGCGGCCGTCGTTGGTACCTTCCTCGCTGCGGGCCAGCACCAGGTGCAGGTCGGCGTCGCCGTTGGTGATGAAGCGCTTCACGCCGTTCAGGCGCCAGCAGCCGGCCGCCTCGTCATACGTGGCCTTCAGGCGCACGGACTGCAGGTCGCTGCCGGCATCCGGCTCGGTGAGGTCCATCGAGCAGGTGGCACCCTGCCAGATGCGGGGCAGGTATTTTTCTTTCAGTTCGTCGGAACCGAATTCCTGGATGGTGTCGGCGCAGTCGGTCAGGCCCCAGATGGTAGCGAAGCCCACGTCGGCGCGGGCGATGATCTCGGCGGCCATGACCACGGCGGCACGCGGGAAGTTGAGTCCGTTGTAGCGGCGCTCCAGCGAGATGCCGTAGAGGCCTGCCTGGATGAGGGCGTCGAGGTTGCGGCGCGTGCCGGGTGCATATTCGACACGGCCGTTCTCGAGCTTCGGACCCAGATGGTCGACTTCTTCGGCGTTCGGCGCGATGACCTCGCCGGCGATTTCACCCACCAGGTTCATCACCATGTCGTACTGGTTCACGGCCTCTTCGGCGGAAGCGGGCGCTTCGGGATGCTGGCCGGCTTCGGCAAAGTTCTTTTCGCGCACGGCGACCACCTGTTCCATGTCGGGATGGTGGAGATAGAACGACAGACGCTCGTTATCGGTATAGAAATTCATAACTACTTCAGATTATTTTTATAACAAGCCATAAATTGCGGAATGACCGTCATCACGTCACCGACGATGGTGTAGTCGGCGATGGCGTTGATCGGCGCTTCCGGATCGGTGTTGATGCTGATGATCTTGGCACTCTGCTCCATGCCGGCGCGGTGCTGCACGGCGCCGCTGATGCCGCAGGCGATGTAGAGCTTCGGACGGACGGTCACGCCGGTCTGGCCGATCTGGCGCTCAGCCTCGGTGAAACCGGCATCCACGGCAGCGCGGGTCGCGCCGACGCTGGCGCCGATCAGGCGGGCGAACTGGTGGAGCAGCTGGAAGTTCTCCTTGCTGCCCATGCCGTAGCCGCCGGCCACGATGATCTGGGCACCCTTAATGTCGATCTTCTGTTCTTCGATCTCCCGGCTGAGGATCTGCACGGCCTGGTCGGCGGCGGCGAGCGACGCCTCCACGGCGACCGGGATGATGGTACCCTTGTGCGCGGGATCGAAAACCTCTTTCTTCATGACGCCCTCACGGACGGTTGCCATCTGCGGCCGGGTCTCCGGGCAGACGATGGTGGCGATGATGTTGCCGCCGAAAGCCGGACGAATCTGCATCAGGACATCTTCGTAGTGCTTGCCGGTCTTGGGATCGTCGTGCGGTCCGATTTCCAGCTGGGTGCAGTCGGCGGTCAGGCCGCAGCGCAGCGACGAGGCGATGCGCGGGGCGAGGTCGCGGCCCACGCTCGAGGCGCCGAAGAGCACGATCTGCGGCTGTTCCTTCCGGATGAGTTTTGACAGCACGTCGAAATGCGGCAGGGTGCGATAGGGAGACAGACGGGGATCGTCGGCCAGAAACACGTCGTCCACGCCGTAGGGATAGAGCGATTCGGCAGCGGCTTTCACCTGGCTGCCCAGCACGGCGGCCTGCAGGCGGCAACCCAGGCGGGTGGCCAGCTGGCGGCCCTTGGTGCAGAGCTCGAGGCTGATGTCGGCGATGGTGTTTTTCTCCGACAGTTCGCAATATACTAATACGTTGTTCATCGTTTTCAGGATTGAGAAATTACAAAATGTGCTCCTGGATCAGCGTGGCCGAAAGTTCATTGAGCGCGGCCTCGGTGGGTTCGAGCACCACCGACTCCTTGTGGGCGAGCACCACGTTTTCAATCTTCTTCACCTTGGTCGGCGAGCCCTTGAGGCCCAGGCGCTCCATGTCGGCGTCAATGCTGTCGGCATTGATCATGCGGACTTCATCCTTGGCCAGCCGCAGCATACGGTGCGCGTTAGGGAAGCGGCAGTCGGCGCCGGCGGAAGTGACCGTCACGAGGGCGGGCAGTTGTGCCTTGACGCACTCCGTGCCGTGTTCGAGGCGACGGCGGATGGTAATCTCCCGGGTGTTGACGGCGATCAGTTCTTCGGCATAGGTCACCTGCGGAATCTCGAGTTTCTCAGCCACCTGCGGGCCGACCTGGGCGGTGTCGCCGTCGATGGCCTGGCGGCCGCCGAAGATCAGGTCGACTTTGCCCAGCTGCCTGACAGCCTGCGAAAGGGCATAGGAAGTCGCCAGCGTGTCGGCACCGGCAAAACGCATGTCGCTCAGCACGACACCGTCGTCGGCGCCGCGGTTGCGGGCGTCTTTGACGATCTCGGCGGCGCGGGGCGGGCCCATGGTCACCACGGTGACCGTGGCGTCGGGCAGCTGGTCTTTGACGCGCAGCGCCATTTCCAGGGCTTTCAGGTCTTCGGGGTTGAAGACCACCGGCAGGGCGGCCCGGTTCACGGTGCCGTCCGGATTCATGGCATCGGCTCCGACATTGTGCGTGTCGGGAACCTGCTTGGCCAAAACTACTATTTTGAAAGACATATTCTGTTGATGCTTGGATTCGTACGGGATATTAGTTGATGGCCAGGCCGCCGTCGCAGCTGATGACCTGTCCGGTCACATAGCCGGCCAGGTCGCTGGCCAGGAAGAGCGACACGTGGGCCACGTCGGTGTCGAGACCGCCGCGGTGCAGGGGAATCTGCTTCATCCACTCCTTGCGGACGTCTTCGGAGAGCTGGCGCGTCATCGGGGTCTCGATGAAACCGGGCGCCACGGCGTTGCAGCGGATGCCGCGCGAGCCGAGTTCCTTGGCGATGGAGCGCGTGAAACCGATGATGCCGGCCTTGGACGCGGCGTAGTTGCACTGGCCCGCGTTGCCGTTGAGTCCCACGATGGAGCTGATGTTGATGATGGAGCCGCTGCGCTGCTTCATCATCAGCGGCGCGAAGGCCTTCGTGTAGTTGAACACCGAACGGAGGTTGACTTCGAGCACCAGGTTCCAGTCTTCCACGCTCATGCGGAGGATCAACTGGTCGCGGGTGATGCCGGCGTTGTTGACCAGCACGTCGAGACGGCCGTAGTTGGCTTCCACCCACTGGGCCACTTCCTGGGCCTGGGCGAAATCCGAAGCGTTGGAGGCCAGGAAATCGGCCCGCACGCCCTTGGCGCGGAGTTCGGAGAGCAGCGACTCGCTGTTCTCGTTGGCCTGCAGATCAGTAAAGATGATATTCGCACCCTCTTCAGCGAACAGGAGGGCATGGCTGCGCCCGATACCGCGCGATGCGCCGGTGATGAGGGCTGTCTTGTTTTCGAGGAGTTTCATGGCTTATTGCTTATCGACCAACATGAAGATCAGACTGCCCTTGACGCAGAGTTTGCCGTCGACCTTGGCCTCGGCGTCGACGAAGAAGGTCAGGCCGCGGCGGTTGGCGATGTGGCTCGTGACGGTCACGGTGTCGCCGGGACGCACCTGGTTCTTGAAGCGCACGTCGTTCATGCCGGCATAGAAGGTCAGGCGGCCCGGGAGCTCGGCGAGCATCAGCGGGGCGGAGCACTGTCCCATGATTTCACAGAGGATGACGCCGGGGACCACCGGATAGCCCGGGAAATGTCCCTGCACGAAGAATTCGTCTCCGCGCACATGGTAGTGCCCGATGGCGGTGTCGCCTTCCATCGTCACGTCGTCAACCAGCAGCATCGGCTCGCGATGGGGCAGGTAGTTCTTGATTTCTTCTCGTGTCATATCGTTGTTTTTCAATGATTGATTTCACTTAGATTCTTCGCAGGGCTACGCATGCGTTCTGTCCGCCGAAGCCGAAGGAGTTGCTGATGGTCAGGTCGGCAGCGTAGTCGCGGGCCGTGTGCGGCGTGTAGTCGAGGTCGCACTCCGGATCGGGCTCGTCGAGGTGGATGGTCGGCGCCACATGGCCCGTCTGCAGGGTTTTGGCGCAGATGACCAGCTCGACGGCGCCGGTGGCGCCGAGCATATGGCCCATCATGGATTTGGTGCTGCTGATGACCGCCTTGCGCGCGGTGGCTTCACCCAGGGCCTGCTTGAGGGCCAGGGTTTCGGCCTTGTCGTTGAGCGGGGTGCCGGTTCCGTGGGCGTTGACATAGAGTTTTTCACCTTCGCGGTAGCCGGCCTCTTCGAGGGCCCACTTGATGCAGTTCGTGGCGCATTTGGCATCGGCACGCGGTGCCGTGTAGTGGTAGGCGTCGCAGCTGTTGCCGTAGCCGCAGACCTCGGCGTAGATGTGTGCGCCGCGGCGGCGGGCCAGCTCATAGTCTTCAAGGATCATGACGCCGGCGCCCTCGCCGATCACGAAACCCTTGCGGCGGGCGTCGAACGGCAGGGAGGCCGCCATGGGATCTTCGCTCGTGGTCAGGGCCTTGCTGTTGGAGAAGCCCGCGATGGCGATCTCGCAGACCGCCGCCTCGGCACCGCCCGTGATCATGGCTTCGGCGCGGCCCTCGCGGATCATGCGGTAAGCTTCGCCCACGGAGTGCGTGCCCGTCGCGCAGGCAGTCACCACGGGAAGGTTCGGTCCTTCGGCGTGGAAGACGATGGCCGTGTTGCCGGAAGCGATGTTGGCGATCATCTCAGGGATGAAGAGCGGCGAGACGCCGCGGCTGCCGTTCTGCAGCAGCGAAGCATGCTCGCGGCAGAACGTCTGGATGCCGCCCACGCCCGAGCCGATGGCGCAGCCCAGCCGGGTGGGGTCGATGTCCTTGCCCACCTCCAGGCCGCTGTCGCGCATAGCCTGCGCCGTGGCGGCGATGGCATAGAGCGCATAACGGTCGTTGTGGCGGATCATGGCGCGGTCGATGCCGAAGTCTTCCGGCCGGAAATCTTTCACTTCCGCCGCAATCTTGACCGGCAGTTCCGTCGCGTCGAGCGAGTGGATATAATCGATGGCGCAGCTGCCCTTGAGCAGTTCCGCCCACATGGTTTCTACGTTGTTGCCCAGGGGAGAAATACAGCCCAGGCCGGTAATGACGACTCTTTTCATCTTACTTGGCATAATTGATGTCCGACCATTCCAGGATGGCTGCCGCGGTCACGAAGCCGCCGCCGAAGGTGCTGAGCATCACCGTCTGGCCTTCCTTCAGCTCACCGGCGCGTGAAAGCTCGTCGATCAGGATGCCGACGCTGGCGGAAGAGGTGTTGCCGTACTTCTGGATATTTGTGGGGAATTTCTCTTTCGGCTGTGCCAGGTGCTCGCGGATGCACTCGATGATGCGCATGTTGGCCTGGTGAAGGAGGTAGAGGTCAATGTCGTCGCCCGTCATGCCGTTGCGTTCGAGCAGCGTGTCGACGTCATCGATGCAGGATTCCACCGCCAGGCGGAACACCTCGCGCCCGTTCATCACCAGCGGCTCGGTCTTCTCTTCCACCCGGTCGTAGGGTGTGCGCTGCATCTCGCGCTTGTAGTACATCACCTCGGTGTGGGTGTTGCCGGTCAGGCGGAAGTCCTTGAAGCCTTCGCCCTGGGTGACCACCAGTGCGGCGGCACCGTCGCCGAAAAGCACCGACGTGGCGCGGTCGTGCCAGTTGCAGAAACGCGACGGCTGTTCCGCGGCCACCACCAGGATGTTTTTCATATTCTTCGCCTTGAGGAAGGCGTCGGCCACGTCGAGCGAATAGACCAGGCCCGCGCAGGCGCCGTTCATGTCGAAGGTCGGGCAGCTGCAGCCCAGCTGGCCCAGGATGATGCTGCCCAGAGAAGGAGACACGTAGCTGTTGGCCACGTTCGAGCAGATGAGGTAATCGATATCTTCGGGACGGAGGCCGGACGATGTGATGGCCTTCCGGGCGGCTTCCAGGGCGAGTTCACGGAGCGTCTCCGTGCTCAGGAGCCGGCGGGTGCGGATGCCGGTGCGGGTCGTGATCCAGTTGTCACTCGTATCGAGGAACCCGGCCAGCATTTCGTTTGTCACGATGTGTTCGGGAAGCGCACTTCCTGTTCCTATGATTTTCATATATGGGATGGGTAAAGGGTTATTCAGTAAAATTTGCTACTTTTGCGCTCTAGTGTTGAAACCGAATCGCCTTGGAAGCACCTAAATATCTACTTCACAGAAAGTTCCTATTGGAATCCGTCGCCTTTGTGGTGGCGTTTTCCCTGGTTTTCCTCCTCACCTACCATCCTTTTTCGGAGACGGTGTGGATCGGACTGGGGCCGGATGTGTTGTTGCCCACGCTGCTTTTCTACCTCTCCAGCATCGGTATCCTGCTGCTCAGCAAGATCAGCCTGATGCTCCATCAGCTCACCCATACGGTGTCGGTACGCAGGTACCTGCTCTGGGTGCTGGCCGAATTCATCGTGATCGCCGTGGTCTATCTGCTTTTTACGCGCCACTGGTTCCATTCGGATATCCCGATCACGCTGCGCCTGGTGGCCTACACGTCCCTTTGCGTGGGACTCATCCTGGCCATTCCCTACATCATCTTCACGCTGCTGGCGGCCAACAAGGCCAAGTCGGAAGATATTGAGGCGCTGGAACTCAGGCTGAAAGCGGAAACACCTGCACAAAATACGTCGGTCATCCATTTCTATGACTACACCGGAGCGCTGAAGATTTCGATTCCGTCCGACCGTATCTATTACATCGGGTCCCAGGACAACTACGTCGAGATCCGTTACGAACTGGATGGCAAGCTGCTCAACTATCTGATGCGCTGCCGCACCACCCGACTCGAAAAACAATTGGAAGGAACCTCTTTCATCCGCTGCCACCGTTCATTCATCGTCAATCTTGACAACGTGACGCAGCTCAAGCGGGAAAATGCGCGTGTGTTTCTGGAGCTTTCGCATCCGGAAGCCAAAAAGATTCCGGTTTCAAAGAGTTACTACGAGGCGATCCAGGAAAGAATGGGCCGGACCGCCTCATAGCGATACCTCTTATTAGTTGGCGCGGGCAGCGATGTACTCGATGGCGTCGTTCACCGTCTTGATACCCATCGCGTCTTCGTCGGAAATTTTCAGACCGAACTCTTTCTCGAAGTCCATGATCAGTTCGACCGTGTCGAGCGAATCAGCACCCAGATCCGTCGTAAAGCTGGCGGCGGGCACGACCTCTTCCTGAGGGCAACCAAGTTTGTTGGAGATGATGTTGACGACTTTCTCTTCAATCGTAGCTTTTTCCATTTTTTTCAGATTTTAATATTTATCGGCGGCAAAGGTAAGCATCTCCGCCCCTGTTTGTATGCGCCCTTCGCCGGATTGTGGCGAAAAGCCGGGTTTTAGGGGCGAATGAAGGGGTTTTGTGGCGAATGATTCGTTTTTTTTATTACATTTGTTGGTTGTAGGAACGGCTTTTTGAACGTTGAAACCATGAAAAAATCTCTCTTCCTCCTGTTGTGCGCCGCACTCGTCCTGGGCTGCGCATCCCCCGAAAAGAAAGTACAGGATCCCGCCCCGCAACCTGAGCGGGAAGACGAAAACGGCCTGGCCTTCGCCGCCCTTTCCGTCATCAACATGCGGGAGGATCCCGCGTATTCCGCCGAGCTCGGCACCCAGGCCCTGATGGGCACGCCCGTCAAGGTGCACTACCACGACAACGACTACTGGGTGAACATCGAGACCCCGGACGGCTACAAGGCCTGGGTCAACGAGATGGCCATCGTGCCCATCGACCAGGCGCGCCTCGACACCTGGAAAGAAACCCCGCGCCGGATCGTCACCAATTATTATACTTTCTTCCTCGACGCGCCCACGCCTGACGCCAACCATGTGAGCGACGGCGTCTGGGGCGACATCGTGGAGTATGTGGGCACCACGGGCAAATATACGGAGGTGGATCTCCCCACCGGCCGGCGCGCCTTCGTACCGACCGCCGACGTGACGGACCTCCGCACCTGGGTCGACAGCCGCGCGGCCGTCGTTCCGGCCGGCGCCCCGCAGCGCGACGTGGAGAAAGCCCGCCAGCTGATCCTCGAAACCGCCAAGACCTTTGTCGGTGTGCCCTACCTCTGGGCCGGTACTTCCATCAAGGGCGTGGACTGCAGCGGCTTTGCCAAGACGGTCTATTTCCTCAACGGCTACATGCTGCTGCGCAACGCCTCGCAGCAGTACAAGACCGGCGAGCCGGTCGACGTGTCGGAAGGCCTGGACAAGCTCCAGCCGGCCGACCTGGTGTTCTTCGGCCGCGAAGCCACGGAAGACAAGCCCGAGCGCATCACGCATGTGGCCATCTACATGGGCGACGGCAAGATCATCCATTCCTCGCAGGTCGTGCGCATCAACAGCCTCATCGAGGGCGAACCCGACTACTACAGCCGCAAAGTCATCCGCGCCTGCCGCATCATCGGCCAGCAGGACTGCGGAAAGGGCGTCGTATCCATCGCCAAGAGCGGCGTGTACTTCTAGCGTCATTCCGGGCTTGACCCGGAATCGCAAACAAAACTGACACAATAAATTATTATCCAATATGAGCGATCGCAGAACATTCCTCAAGACGGCGGGCCTGCTGACGGCCGGCGCCGCGCTTTTCAACCCCGCGAACCTCTTCGCCAAGGCGGATGCCGCCAAGAAGAAATCGGGCAGCAAGAAACTGGAACTGGCCTGGGAAGACTTCCAGGGCATCATGAAGTTCACCTTCACCATCTCGGGCAGCTCCCGCACCACCACGCCCATCGTCATCACGCGCCTCAGCTGGGACGGCTACACGGGCTACGGCGAAGCCGCCATGCCGCCGTATCTGGGCGAAACGCAGGCCTCCTGCCACGAGTTTTACAAGAAAGTCGTCGACAATGTGCTGCCGAAATTCGACAACCCGTTCCAGATTGAAGACATCATGGCCGCCGTCGACAAGCTCACGACCAACAACACGGCCGCGAAGGCGTCGATCGACATCGCCCTGCACGACCTGGTGGGAAACATCTTCGGCCAGCCCTGGTGGAAGATCTGGGGCTTCAACCCGAAAGACGCGCCGTACACCTGCTACACCATCGGCTACGACGCCTCCGACGAGATGGTCAACACCAAGATTGAGGAAGCTTCCTGGAACAAGATCATCAAGGTGAAGCTCGGCATGAGCGAGGCGGAAGACAAGCGCATGATCAACCTGATCCGCGCCCGCGACAAACGCCCCATCGTGATCGACGCCAACCAGGGTTGGAAAGACAAATACTACGCCCTCGACATGATCCACTGGCTCGCCGAGCGCGGCGTGGAGATGATCGAGCAGCCCATGAGCAAACTCATGCTCGACGAGACCGCCTGGATTACCGAGCGCAGCCCGCTGCCCGTGATGGCCGATGAAAGCTGCCAGCGCATCTACGACATTCCCAAGCTGAAGGGCGCCTTCCACGGCATCAACATCAAGCTGATGAAGTGCACCGGCCTCTGGGAAGCCCGCCAGATGATCACCATGGCCGAGCAGAACCACATGAAGCTCATGGTGGGCTGCATGACGGAGACCTCCGTCGCCATCTCGGCCGCCGCCCAAATCTCCCCGAAGGTCATCTGGGCCGACCTCGACGGCAACTACCTCCTCGGCAACGACTGCTTCGACGGCATGAAACTCGTCGACGGCCGCATTACCCTCGAAGACAAGCCCGGCCTCGGCCTCACCAAGAAGCCCGGCATCATCTCCCTCTAGCGGCGTAATAAAAATTCCGTCCACGAAAAAGGCCATTTTCGTGGACGGAACCGCTTAAATCATCCTTCCGTCCACGTTTTGCGGCTAAAACGTGGACGGAATTTTATTTCATCTTGAAAAGGTCACGGCAGAGCCAGTCCATGGTCTTGGGGAAGCGGTCGTTCTCCACGAAGTCGGTATCGCCCTTGACGCCGTTCACCTCGATCTGGCAGACGGTCTCCCCGCTGGCGCAGTCGATGATGTCAATGGTGCCGAACACGCGCACGAACATGCTGCCCCACATGCCGGGGCCCTGCTTGCGTTCGAAGTTGGAAACCGTGAACACCAATTGATACGGCGCCTCCCCCGCGTTGACCAGCTTGAGGCCTTTGCTATACTTGTTGAACGAATTGAAGAAGGTGTCGTTCATGCTCTGGACGCGGGTCTGATAGTCCCCTTCGCACCAAGGCTCAAAGGCCTGCTTCTTCTCAAAAGTGGCATTAGACAGGTCGATGGTCCAGGTCGCGGTGGCATCCTGGCTCAGTACATCCAGACTGCCTTTGCTTACTTTCAAAGGCTTCGCCGCAAAAAGGGACGCGGCGGTCAGGAGAAGGACGGCAGTGACTAAAAACTTTTTCATATACACTTTTTTTTGGAGATTAATAACTGTCTATCGTCATCAGGGTAATCTTGGAGTAGAGAACCGGAATGCCGGAGATGCGCTGGCTGGTCTGGACAGGCGAACCGGCTATCAGGCTGTTGATGATCAGCCCCGTGTTGTACGCCATGTCATTCAGGTTCTTGTCGATGGTCATGGCAGACAACCTTGATGTCCGGATTCATCGCAAGCAGCACGGCGACTTTCTGGCTCCTGACGTCAGGATAGGTTTCACAGGCCGCCGCCAGCAGGATGATGGCGGTAAATAACAATACTTTTAACGATTTCATCTTGTAAAGATACGGTTTCTTCAATTATTAAGCAAATCAAAGCGCCAGCGGAAAAGTCTGTCGGAAAGGATGGACGGAGTTGTTTTTTTCGTATCTTTGCGCCAAATTGTTTAAAACAAAAGTGCTATGAATCTCCGTGATATCAAGAAGGATATCGAATTCCTGATCGGCGACTTCGTGGAGGACTGCCTCCTGTTCGCCATGTTGCACCCTGAAAAAGACCTGGCCAAGGTGGAAGGCCTCATCAACGAAGCCAGCGACCTGGCGGACACCCTCATCGACAAGGTGAACCATCCGGCCAAGGACGTGAAGAAGCGCGCCTACTACAACCGCATCGGCGCCGAACTGCTCACCGGCCTCGACGGTCTTTGCGAGAAACTGAGTGCACTTGCAAAATAATTGTGCAATAAAAAGTTGCAGAGTTAAAAATAATCCTTACCTTTGCAGCCCCTTAAACAATTTTTTGCAATATGTCAGAGTATTTGAACGCAGACAAGAAGCAAGAGATTTTCGGCAAATACGGAAAGTCTAATGTTGACACCGGCTCGCCTGAGAGTCAGGTTGCTTTGTTTTCCTACCGTATCGCTCATCTGACCGAGCACCTCAAGGCCAACAAGAAGGACCACAACACACAGCGTGCCCTTCTCCGCCTCGTAGGTAAGCGCCGTCAGCTCCTCGACTATTTGAAAGAGAAGGATATTGAGAGATACCGCGAGATCGTGAAGGCCCTCGGCCTCCGTAAGTAATCTCCAGGGAACGAATCAAGGCCGCCGCTTGCAGCGGCCTTTTTTGTATGAAGACACACTAAGACGTTATATGAACATTATCAAGAAAACCATTGCATTGTCCGACGGTCGGACAATCGAAATCGAGACCGGCAAGCTTGCCAAGCAGGCTGACGGCTCGGCGGTCGTGAAGATGGGAGGAACGATGCTCCTGGCGACCGTAACCGCTGCCAAAGAAGTCAAAGAAGGAACCGATTTTCTCCCGTTGCAGGTGGACTACCGGGAGAAGTACTACGCCGCTGGCCGTTTCCCCGGCGGTTTCCTGAAGAGAGAAAGCCGTCCCGACGACTATGAGATCCTGATCTCCCGTCTCGTGGACCGTCCCATCCGCCCGCTCTGGCCCGCGGATTTCCACCTGGAAGTATTCGTCAATGTCTCGCTGATTTCAGCGGAGAAAGATATCCAGCCCGACGCACTCGCAGGCCTGGCCGCCTCTGCCGCACTGGCATCGTCCGACCTCCCGTTCCAGGGCCCGATCTCTGAAGTCCGCGTCGCCCGCATCGACGGACAGTTCGTCATCAACCCCGGCTTCAAGGATACGGAGCGCGCCGACCTCGAACTGATGGTCGCCGCCACCGAGGAGAACATCATGATGGTCGAGGGTGAGATGAAAGAGGTTTCCGAGCACGACATGCTCGAGGCCATCAAGTTCGCCCACGAAGAGATCAAGCGTCACTGCCGCGTGCAGAAAGAACTCATGCACGAACTCGGCACCGACGTCAACAAGCGCGACTACCCGCACGACGTGGAAGATGAAGAGCTGCAGAAAGCCGTCCACGACGCCTGCTACCAGCGCTGCTACGAAACCGCGAAGGCCGCCCTGCCGAAACACGAGCGCGCCGACGCTTTCGACGCCATCAAGGCTGATTTCCTCGCCACGATTCCGGAAGAGGAACTCGAAGAGAAGACCCCGCTCGTGGAGCGCTACTACCACGACGTGGAGAAGGAAGCCATGCGCAACCTCATCCTCGACGAAGGTCGCCGCCTCGACGGCCGCAAGACCGACGAAGTCCGCCCCATCTGGTGCGAAGTGGACTATCTCCCCTGCGCCCACGGCTCCGCCATCTTCACCCGCGGCGAGACCCAGTCGCTGGCGAGCGTGACCCTCGGCACCAAACTCGACATGAAGGAACAGGACGAAGTGCTGATCCAGGACGACCAGCAGTTCGTGCTCCACTACAATTTCCCGCCGTTTGCAACGGGTGAGGCCAAACCGCAGCGCGCCACCGGCCGCCGCGAGATCGGCCACGGCAACCTGGCCATGCGCGCCCTCAAGGCCGTCATGCCGTTTGCTCCGGAGAACCCCTACGCCGTCCGCGTGGTCTCCGACATCCTCGAGTCGAACGGTTCGTCTTCCATGGCTTCTGTCTGCGGCGGCTGCCTCGCCCTGATGGACGCCGGTGTGAAGATCCGTAAGCCGGTCGCCGGTGTGGCCATGGGCCTGATCACCGACGCCGAGCACCCGAACGACCGCTACGCCATCCTGACCGACATCCTCGGCGATGAGGACCACCTCGGCGACATGGACTTCAAAGTCACGGGTACGAAAGACGGCATCACCGCCACCCAGATGGATATCAAGGTCGACGGCCTGAGCTACGACGTGCTGGAGAAAGCCCTCGAGCAGGCGCGCCAGGGCCGCATGCACATCATGGGCGAAATGCTCAAGGTGCTGCCTGAGCCGCGTGCCGACTACAAGCCGTTCGTGCCGCGCATCGTCCAGCTCCGCATCGCCGCCGAGTTCATCGGCGCCGTCATCGGCAAGGGCGGTGAGACCATCCAGAAGATCCAGAAAGAGACCGGCACCGTCATCAACATCGACGAAGAGCCGATTCCGGGCACCAACCTGACCGAAGGCGTGGTGGACATCGCTTCCGACAACGCCGAGAACATGCAGAAGGCCATCGACTGGATCAAGGGCATCTGCGCGGTTCCCGAGGTTGGCCAGGTGTACCACGGCAAAGTGGTCTCCATCCTCGAGTTCGGTGCGTTCATCGAGATCATGCCGGGCAAGGAAGGCCTGCTGCACGTCTCCGAGATCGCCTGGACGAAGACCGACAAAGTGGAAGACGTTCTCGCCGTCGGCGACGAGGTCGACGTCAAACTGCTCGAATACGACCCGAAGGCCGGCAAGATGCGCCTCTCCATGCGCGCGCTGACCGAGAAGCCGGAAGGCTACGTGGAGCCGGAGCGCCGCCCGCGCGGTCCGCGCCGCGAAAGTGGCAAGGACGGCAAGGAAGGCGGACGCCGTGAAGGTGGCCGCGACCGCGGCCCGCGCCGCGAAGGCAAACCGCGTCACGACAACAAATAATCCGTACGGAACCGTGTCCAGACTCCTGCTGATCATGTCATTGCTCTCCTTTCTGGGATGCGGGCATCCGACGCCCTCGCCCTCACCGCAAACCAACGGCCGCCACGGCCAGTTGATGAAGCTGGAATACGGCGGTACCCACGGATACCATGCCTACAGCAATATCGACTTCAAGGCCGAGCGCATGAAGGATGGCCGGACGCGCATCACCGTGATGGTCGGCAACGACCGTGACCGCGTGTTCGAGGAAGCAAGCAGTGTGATGGACTCGCTGGAAGCAATTGTATACGCCTACAAAATGTACAAGTACGACGGGTCCTACACCCCGAGGTACGATGTGCTGGACGGCGACAGCTGGCATCTCAGCATGGACTTTGCCGATGGCGAATACCAGTCTTGCCACGGATATGAGGCCACGCCTCCCGGCAAGGGGGGTGAAGGACTCGGAAAGATTGAAGGCTTCTTCTCCCGCTGGCTCAACCAGGAGCCGGCGGAAGGGGTCGCCCTGGTGTCTTTCCGCTACGAGCTGCATACCGAAGAGGGCGACGAGGTCCTCTGGTTCAAGAAGGACGAGGACCGTTGCCCCGTCTATTTCCGCATGATGGGGTCCAACGAAGGCTGGAACTACTACTGCGGCGACCCGGATCTGGCCATCCAGCTGGCCCGCGCCATCCGCTGGTGCCACATGGCTTCGTACACGGGAGAAAAGCTGGAAAAAGAGGACAAGTCTCTTCCGCGCTGGGTCCTGATCGCCGAGTACGAAAATGGCCAGAAAATCGAAGCCATGGACTACCTCGACCGGGATCTCAAAGACGACGACTGGCACCACGGGGTTCCCTCCCTCTCGGAACGGGAGCTTCGCTATGAGGCGGAGCGCTTGTTCGGAAAAGAGCTTTCGCGCATCCAGCAGCTCCAGCCCGAAGAACTCGGCAGGCACAGCTGCACGACCTACGATGCGCAAGGCAAGCCCTCCCGCACCATCAACTACGCCGGAGACGGCACCGTCCTCGGCGGCCGCGACTACAACGACCCGGATCTGGATTTCTGACAGCCGCCTCGCCGGCATCTCAGCAACAAAAAAACTCACTGCCATGGTTGACAGTGAGTTTTTTCTTTCATGAAGAACACGCTTACCAGCAGTTGAGCGGCATGCCGTTCATCTTCATCTTCACCTGCCGGCGGACGTCTTCGATGACCTGCTCGTTCTCAACATCGCTCAGCACGCTGTCGATCATGTCGACGATGCCCGGCATGTCTTTCTCGACGAGGCCGCGCGAGGTGACGGCCGGCGTGCCGACACGGAGACCGGAGGTCTGGAACGGGCTGCGGCTGTCGAACGGCACCATATTCTTGTTGACGGTGATACCGGCCCGCACAAGGGCTTTCTCGGCCACCTTGCCGGTCAGGTCGGGGAACTTCGTACGAAGGTCGATCAGCATCAGATGGTTGTCGGTGCCGCCGGAGACAATGAAGTAACCCTTCTTGATGAATGCTTCGGCGAGGGCCTTTGCGTTCTTCTGTACCTGAATCTGATAGTTGCGGAACTCCGGCTGAAGGGCCTCGTAGAAGGCCACGGCCTTGGCGGCGATGCAGTGCTCGAGCGGACCGCCCTGAATGCCCGGGAAGACGGCGGAGTTGATCATGGCGCTCATTTTCTTGATCTCACCCTTCGGCGTGGTGATGCCCCACGGGTTGTCGAAATCCTTGCCGATGAGGATGACGCCGCCGCGCGGACCCCGGAGGGTCTTGTGGGTCGTGGATGTGACGATATGGGCATATTTCACCGGGTTCTTCAGCAGACCGGCAGCGATAAGACCGGCCGGGTGCGCCATGTCGACCATGAAGATGGCACCCACTTCATCGGCGATGGCACGCATCCGCTCCCAATCCCATTCGCGGGAGTAGGCGGAAGCGCCGCCGATGATGAGCTTCGGCTTGAATTCGCGCGCCTTGCGCTCCATGTCATCATAGTCCACAAGGCCCGTTTCCTTGTTGAGCTGGTAGCCGATGGCGTGGTACAGCTTGCCCGACATGTTCACGGGAGAACCGTGGGTGAGATGGCCGCCGTGCGCCAGGTCGAGGCCCATGAAGGTATCGCCGGGCTGGAGGCAGGTGAAGAAAACAGCCATGTTGGCCTGCGCGCCGGAGTGCGGCTGGACATTGGCATATTCTGCACCGAAAAGCTGGCAAAGGCGGTCGATGGCCAGTTGCTCGATTTCATCAACCACTTCGCAGCCGCCATAGTAGCGGGCGCGGGGATAACCTTCCGCGTATTTGTTGGTACACACGCTGCCCAGGGCTTCGAGGACCTGTTTGCTGACAAAGTTTTCGGAGGCAATCAACTCGAGGCCTTCACTCTGACGTGCTTCTTCCTTGCGGATCAGATCAGATATTTGGACGTCTTGTTTCATAAGATTATGGGTTGTATCAGGTATAGATTTACAAAGATAAAACAAATTCCTATATTTGTCACGCCAATCGAGGAATAAATGTTCAGAAAACGCTTAAACAGCGAACTGGGGCGAATCAGTATCGATCAGTTCAAGGAAGCCGAGAAAGCGCCCTTCGCGCTGGTGCTCGACAATGTGCGCAGCCAGCACAATGTCGGCTCCGCCTTCCGCACCTGCGACGCCTTCCGCATCGGCCGGATCTGCCTCTGCGGCATCACGTCCACCCCGCCCACCCCGGAAATCCACAAGGCAGCCCTGGGTGCCGAGTTCAGCGTGGACTGGGAGTACCACGACACGGCGCTGGCCGCCGTCGCACGCTTGCGCGAAGAGGGCTACACCATCGTCAGCGTGGAACAGGCCGAGCAGGCCACCCAGCTGCAGGACTTCCGGCCCGAGCCGGGCCGCCGCTACGCACTGGTGTTCGGCAACGAAGTAAAGGGCGTGGCACAGGAAGTCGTCGACGCTTCCGACGCCTGCCTGGAGATTCCGCAATACGGCACCAAACACTCTCTCAATGTGTCGGTTTCGATCGGGATCGTGCTTTGGAACATTATTTTGAACAATCTTAAATAATTTTACTATCTTTGCAGTCCCAATTCGGGACCTCGGGAAGTGGCGCAGTTGGCTAGCGCGCTGCGTTCGGGACGCAGAGGTCGGGTGTTCGAGTCACCTCTTCCCGACATTTCATCAAAAAACTCACTGTCATTCGGCAGTGAGTTTTTTTGTTGAGATGCCGGGTCAAGCCCGGCATGACGGGGTCCTACGGATTCATCAAATCTTTGTTGACGAAGTGGAGGATGTGGTAGATCGACTCGATGGCGGCGTCGGCGGGGCCTTCGGGGTCGAGCATCTTGGCCTTGCCCAGCGCGTTGATGGCGTCGCCCCAGAGCTGCTGCCGGCGATAGAGATTGCCCAGCAGATACCAGCCCTGCGCGTCGCCCGGCGACTGTTTCACATAGGCACACAAAGACTGATGCGCCTCCTCGAGCTCACCGGCCCGAAGAAGCGCCTCAATCTCGACGAGGGTAGGCTGTCGGCGGTTCATTACACCAGACCCGAGAAGCCCATGAAGGCGAGTGCCATGATACCGGCCGTCAGCAGGGCGATGGGAACACCCTTGAATGCCTTGGGCACATTGCTCAGCTCCAGCTGCTCGCGGATACCCGCAAACAGGATCAGCGCCAGACCGTAACCGATGGCCGTGGCGATGGCGAAGAGCATGGCCTCGCCGAGGCCCAGCATGCGGGCACCCTCGGCAAAGCCGAAGTTATACTCGTTGCTCACCACCTGGATGGCGACGCCCAGGACCACGCAGTTGGTGGTGATCAGCGGCAGGAAGATGCCCAGCGCCTGGTAGAGCGACGGGCTGATCTTCTTGATGATGATCTCGACCATCTGCACGAGCGAGGCGATGACCAGGATGAAACTCACGGTCTGCAGGAACTCGAGCTGCAGCGGCACAAGCACATATTTCTGCAGCAGGAAGGTAACCAGCGTGGCGATGGCGATCACAAAAGTGACCGCAGCCGTCATGCCCACGGCCGTACCCACTTTCTTGGACACGCCCAGGAAGGGGCAGATACCCAGGAACTGGCTCAGGACGACGTTGTTGACGAAAATCGCCGAAACAAATATCAGAATGATTTCCATAGTTAAGCCTGTTTAGTGAGTTTTCTGAAAATAACCATCAGGTAGGCCAGCACGATGAAGGCGCCCGGTGCCAGCACGAAGGCCAGCATGCCGTCGCCGGCCATGAACTTCCAGCCGAAAGCAGAACCGCTGCCCAGGATCTCACGCACCAGGCCGACGCAGGTCAGCGCGATGGTGAAGCCCAGGCCGATGCCGATGCCGTCGAGGGCGGAGTCACCCACCGAATTCTTGTTGGCAAAGGCCTCGGCGCGGCCGAGGATGATGCAGTTCACCACGATCAGCGGCAGGAAGATGCCCAGCGAATCATACAGCACGGGGACATAGGCCTGCAGCAGCAACTGCACGATGGTCACGAACGAAGCGATCACCACGATGTAGCACGGGATGCGCACCTTGTCGGGGATGATGCCGGAGATGGCCGAAATCGTGATATTGGACAGGATCAGCACGATCATCGTAGCCAGACCCATGCCCAGGCCGTTGATGGCGGAAGTGGTGGTACCCAGTGTCGGGCACATACCCAGGACGAGCACGAACGTCGGATTGTTCTTGACGATGCCGTCGACGATCAATTGTAATTTGCTATTCTGGCTCATGTCTTCCTATTTTTGGGTGTCTGCCATGCAGTTGTTCTTGAATACCTCATAGGCCGCATTCACGCCCTTGAGGAAAGCGCGGGAGGTGATGGTCGAGGCCGTGATGGCGTCGATCTCGCCGTTGTCCGCCTTGACGGCCAGTCTGGCGCTCGCCGGATTCTTGCCCTTCACCTGTTCGCGCGGCGCACAGGTCTCGTCGACGATCTTCGCACCGAGGCCCGGGGTCTCGGAATGAGAGATGACGGACGTGTTATAGACGGTACCGTCGGGCGTGAAGCCCACCATCATCTGGAGCGGGCCGCCGAAGCCACCGACGCTCACCTTGATGGCGTAACCCACGACCTCGTCGCCGCTGCGCGAGGTATAGATCTGGCCGCCGTCCACCGTGCGGACCTCTTCCGAGGGCACGTTGTCGAAAGCCGGCGTCACGGCCGCGATGGCCGCGTTGACCTTGGCCAGCTCGGAAGCCTCGATCGGCGCCTTGGTCACCGCATAGACGGTGCCCAGCAGGGCCGAGCAGACCAGGCAGATGCCGGACAGCACCAGCACCATGTTGCCGAATGTAGATTTTTTAGCCATTTTTCCTGACCTCCCCAAACCGGCGCGGTTTGCAATATTTGTTGAGCAGCGGAACGGTGCAGTTCATGATCAGGATCGCGAACGACACACCTTCCGGATAGGAACCGAAGTAACGGACGAACACCGTGATGACACCGATGCCGATACCGAAGATGATCTGGCCCTTCGTCGTCATCGGCGAGGTCACGTAGTCGGTGGCCATGAAGATGGCACCCAGGAGCAGACCGCCCGTGAACACGTTGAACAACGGGTTGGTGAAGCGCTCGGGGTTGGCCAGCCAGAAGATGCCCGACAGGACGAAGACCGTGCAGAGGATGGTCACCGGGATGGTGGCCTTGATCACGCGGCGGCAGAGCAGGTAGATGAAGCCCAGGATCAGTGCGATCGCGGAGAACTCACCGGCCGAACCGCCCATGTTGAAGAAGAACTGCTGGGTGAAAGACAGGTCGTCGACCTTCATTTCAGAAAGGGTCATGCCGTTTTTGAGACCCTCCTTCACAGCGCCCAGGGGCGTTGCACCGGAGAAGGCGTCGACCAGGCCGAAGAGCGAACCGGAGTCGGTCCAGCTCGTCATCAGCACCGGGAAGGAGACCAGCAGGAACACGCGGCCCACCAGCGCCGGGTTGAAAATGTTCTGGCCCAGACCACCGAAAGTCATTTTGGCCACGCCGATCGCCACGACGGAGCCCACGACGATGAGCCACCAGGGGGAGTTCGGCGGAAGGTTGAGCGCAAGCAGACAGCCCGTTACGACGGCCGACAGGTCGCTGACCGTCACGGGGCGCTTGAGCAGATATTTCTGAATCAGGAATTCCGTCAGCACGCAGGCTGCCGCCCCCACCAGGATCAGCATCAGCACCGACCAGCCGCTGGCAAGGATGGACACCAGCATGGCGGGCGCCAGGGCGATGAGCACGTCGCGCATGATCGTCTGTGTGCTCTCCGGGCCGTGGGTGTGGGGAGAAGGAGATACAATGAGTTTGTCCATAGTCTTCTACTTTTTAGGTCTGCTACGCAGGATCTTCATTACTTCCGCCTTGGCGGGACGGATCATATCGAGCAACGGAATGTGCGCAGGACAGGTGAAGCTGCAGCAGCCGCATTCGATGCAGTCGAAGACGCGCTCGGCTTCCAGTTCATCGTAACGTCCGCCCGCACGGCTGAGTTTGTTGAGCAGCCAGGGCTCCAGGCCCATCGGGCAGGCCTGTGCACACTTGGCGCAGCGGATGCAGGGCGATTCGGGCGCGCGGCGCGTTTCCGCGGCCGTCAGGACGAGGATGGCACCGTTGGCCTTGACCGTGGCGGCGTCGAGGTTGGCGATGGCACGGCCCATCATGGGACCGCCGCTGATCACTTTGGCTGCATTTTCAGGCAGGCCGCCCGCCACTTCGAGGATCTTCGACACCGGGGTACCGATGCGGACCTTGTAGTTGTGCTGCACGGGGAGGCAGCGGCCCGTAACGGTGATCACGTTGTCGATCAGGGGCTTATTCTTCTGGACCGCTTCGTAGACGGCCAGCGAGGTACCGACGTTCTGGACCACGGCGCCCGTGTCGATCGGCAGGGCGCCGGAGGGCACCTGACGGTTGATAACCGCGTCAATCAGCTGTTTTTCTCCGCCCTGCGGATAGCGTTTCTTGAGCACGACCACCTCGATACCGGGGAAAACCGCTGCGGCCTTCGTCATCGAGGCGATGGCGTCGGGCTTGTTCTCCTCGATACCCACATAGCCGCGGGTCACACCGAGGGCCTTCATCATGATAGCGCCGCCGATGAGAATCTCTTCGGGACGCTCGCGCATGATGCGGTCGTCGGAGGTCAGGAAAGGCTCGCACTCCGTGCCGTTCAGGATGAGGCACTCGGCCTTCTTGTCCTTCGGCGGGGCAAGTTTCACATGGGTCGGGAAAGAAGCACCGCCCAGACCCACGATGCCGGCGTTCTTCACTTTCTCGAGGATCTCTTCGGGGGTATAGGGAATATCTCTGACAATCGTGTCGCTGGTATCAATGCTTTCCATCCACTCGTCGCCTTCGACGGTGATTTCGACATGCGGCACCAGGTTGCCGGCGATGTCGGCACGCGGGCCCACCGACTTGACGGTGCCCGATACCGGGGAATGTACATAACCGGAGATGAAGCCGGAGGGCTCGGCGATCACCTGGCCTACCTTCACCTTGTCGCCCGCAGCCACGATCGGCGTGGCCGGTGCGCCCAGATGCTGTGCCATGGAGACATAGGCCGTCTCGATGGCCGGGAAAATCTCGATGGCTGCCGTCGAGGATATCTTGCTGTCGTGCGGATGCACGCCGCCAATCTTAAACGTTTTGTTCATCGGGCTTGGGATTTACTACGGGTTTGGGAGGGAAATTCACAGCCTGGATGGCATGGGTCGGGCACTCTTCGACGCACTTGCGGCACAACTTGCACTTGGTGAAGTCGATGTAGGCCACGTTGTTCTCGACCGTGATGGCGCCGAACGGGCAGGTCTTCGCACACTTGCCACAGCCGATGCAGCCGGTGGAGCAGGCCTTGCGGGTGACGGCACCCTTGTCCTTGTTCATGCACAGGACGGTGACTCTTCTGTTCTTGAGTCCCTTGGCGCGCAGCTCGATGATGCCTTTCGGGCAGGCTTTCACACAAGCGCCGCACGCCGTGCATTTGTCTTCGTCCACCGTGGCGACGCCCTTTTCGGGGTCGACGTGGATGGCGCCGAACTTACAGGCGGCCTCGCAGTCGCCCTTGCCCAGGCAGCCGAACTTGCAGCCGGTGTCGCCGGTGTAGAGCGCGGACATCACCTTGCAGGAGGCATAACCGTCGTACTCATTGGTCCGGGGACGGTTGGCGAAGGTGCCGTTGCAGCGGACCACCGCCACCATCGGGGCCTTTTCTTCCACCGCACGGCCCAGCGCCTCGGCGATCTTGGTCATCACCGGGTTGCCGCCGACGGGGCAGAAGAAACCCTCCATGCCCGGGGCCTTCACGACATTCTCGGCGAATGCGTGGCAGCCGGCCTGGCCGCAGCCGCCGCAGTTTGCGCCCGGAAGGATGGATTCCACCGTTGCGATGCGGGGATCCTCCTCTACTTTGAACTTTTGCGCCACAAAGTAGAGCACAACTGCGAACAGCAGCCCGAGGGCTACCAGACAAGCAATTGTAAAAAGAATTGTTCCAGTCATTTAACTAGTTTTTCGATAGAAAAAGTAAATATTTTGGAGATTTTGTTGCGGAACAAATAGACGCCCAGGTAGTAGAGCGCCACGATGCCCAGGGAGCCGAGGCCCATGAGCACCTCGCCGGCGCCGCAGCGCCAGAACACAGCGACCGAGGCCATCAGCACCATGAGCGGAATCACATAGGCGAACCAGACGGCCTGGGTGCCCATGGAGGGTGCCATCACCACGTTGACGGTCTCACCCACCTGATAGTCTTCGGTCAGGGTCTTGATGTCCTGCGCCACTTCGACCACCTTGATGCTTTGGTCGGAAGCTCCGCACACGCCTTTGGCGTGGCAGGCGGCGCAGGCGGATTTGTTGAGGATTTCTACGGCGATGTAGTCTTTGTCGACCGACACCACTTTTCCTTCGTGCTCTATCCGCTCTTTGGCCATATCAATAATCTTCGTTCGCAGGGAACATGTTCATGCGGGATTCCGTGTAGGAGGCGCTTTCCTGCTCGTAAGGCTGGTCGTTGTAGTCCACGAACTTCACCTCGGAGGCAAGGAAGCGCATCTTTACGTCGCAGACTTCGCCGTTGCGGTGCTTGGCGATGATCAGGTCGGTCTCGCCCGGGAAGCCGTGGTCGTCCTGCACGCCCAGGAATTCGGGGCGGTGGATGAACATCACGATGTCGGCATCCTGTTCGATGGCGCCCGACTCGCGCAGGTCACTCAGCTGCGGGCGCTTGTTGCCGCCGCGTGTCTCCACGGAACGGTTGAGCTGAGACAGGGCGATAATGGGCACGTTGAGTTCCTTGGCAATGGCTTTCAGCGAACGGGAGATGGCAGCCACCTCCTGCTCGCGCATACCCTTGAGCTCCGGCGGGCCGGTCATCAGCTGCAGGTAGTCGATGATGATGAGCTTCACGTGCTGTTTGTTGACCAGGCGGCGCGCTTTCGAGCGGAATTCGTAGATCGAGAGCGACGGGGTGTCGTCGATGAACATCGGGGCGCGCGACAACTTGTTCAGGCCGTCGTGGAGCTGGGCCCACTCGTCCTGCGTCATCTTCTTGGCACCGCGCAGCTTGTCGGAGGGCAGGCCGGTCTCGCTCACCATGAGGCGCATGACGAGCTGGGTGTCGGGCATCTCCAGGGAGAAGATCGCCACGGGCACTTTGTGGTCCACCACCATGTTGCGGGCCATGGTCAGCACGAAGGCCGTCTTACCGACGGACGGACGGGCCGCCAAGATGATCAGGTCGGCCGCCTGCCAGCCGAAGGTCACGCGGTCGATGCCGGTATAGCCCGAGGGCACGCCGCTCAGGCCGTCTTCGCGCTGCTGGTTGCTCTCAATCTGCTCGATGGCCCGGTTGATTACCGAAACGATGGGCTTGGTCTCGCTGCGGACATTGCGCTGGGCCAGGGTAAAGACTTTCTCCTCGGCCGTGTCGATGAGGTCGTCCACGGCGAGGGAATCGTCGAAGGCGGCTTTCTGCACCTCGTACGAGATGGAGATCAGCTCGCGCTGCAGAAATTTCTGCAGGAGGATCTTGGTGTGGTACTCCACGTGGGCCGCCGCACCGATCTTGGTGGAAAGCTGGCTCAGATAGGCCATGCCGCCCACCTCTTCGAGTTCGCCGCGCTTGGTCAGCTCGTCCGACACAGAGAAGATGTCGACCGGGTCGTTGCGGCTCGACAGCGTGGTGATCGCCTCGAAAATCTTTTTGTGGATGTCCTTGTAAAAACAGTCGGCCTGCAGCTGGTCCAGGACCTCGGGAACGACTTCCGGTTCCAGCAGCAGGGCGCCGAGGACGGCTTCCTCCACATCAATGGCCTGCGGGGGCTTGCGGCCGCCGAAATCTTCGGCGATCGCGTCCAGATTCACGCGCTGCGGGCGTTTGTCGCTCTTGGCCATTGCGGGAAGGCGTCGTTAGTTCTCGTTTTCGAAAGCGGAGCTGACCAGGATGCGTCCGCAGTACTCGCAGACGATGATCTTCTTGCTTTCTTCGATGTCGAGGCGGCGCTGGGGCGGGATCTTGTTGAAGCAGCCGCCGCAGGCGTCACGGGTCACGGTCACCACCGCCAGCTTGTTGTGGGCGTTGGCGCGGACCTTGGTGTAGGCCACCATCATACGCTCGTCGATCTGGTTCACGAGGCTCTCGCGTTCCTTCAGGAGCGCTTCTTCTTCCTTGGCGGTCTCTTCGACGATGGTGTCGAGTTCCTTCTGCTTTTCCACGAGGTCGGATTCGCGGAGCGCCAGATCTTTCTGGGCGTCCTCGACCACCTGCTTCTTCTCGGAGATCAGGGCTTCGTTCTCACGGATCTTCTTGGCGGCCACCTGCTGCTCGAGATCCTGGTACTCGATCTCCTTCGAGATGGACTCGTACTCGCGGTTGTTCTTCACGTTGTCGCGCTGGGCGTCGTATTTGGCCATCAGATGCTTGCTTTCCTCGATGACGTGCTTGTGCTCGGCATTCGCTTTTTCGATGTCCTTGATCTCGGCCTTGGTGTTGTTGATGCGGGTGTTCAGGCCGGCAATCTCGTCTTCCAGGTCCTGCACTTCGAGGGGGAGTTCACCCCGCAGGAGGTAGATCTTGTCGATCTTGGTGTCGGTCTGCTGGATACGATACAGCGTACGGAGCTTCTGCTCCATGGCGATCGAATCGGTGTCGGCCATGTTTTTCTGCAGGGAGACGAAGGTCTCGCGCGGGTCGATCGGGGTGTCGATCTTGTTTACCTTCTTTTTTGTAGCCATAGCTTGTCTTGCTAGTAATAGTATATCGGATTGTTGTTTTCTTGCGTGGTCGTGCAAACTGCAAAGGTAGGCAATTTTTCTTGAAGTACCGAAACGAACTTTGCCACAATATCGACTTCACTTTCAAAGTGTCCGATATCGACGATCATGCGTCCGTCAGGCACGAAGAAATGGTGGTAGGACACGTCGCCCGTGACGAAGGCGTCGGCACCGGCTTCGAAGGCCTGCCGGGCGAATCCCGAGCCGGCACCGCAGCTAGTGGCCACGCTCCGCACCGTTCCGACCGGCGCGGAGCAGCGCAGCACTTTCAGCCCGAAGCGTGCTTTCACCAGCGCGCAGAAATCCTCGCCGGACAGCGGTTCGGGCAGGTGTCCGGCAAAGGCCAGCCGGCTCTCGTCGAGCGGTTCCGCTTCCACCAGGCCGAGGCGCCGCACCATCAGCTCGTTGACGCCGCCCGCCGCCTTGTCGGCATTGGTATGCGCGGCGTAGACGGCGATGCCATGGCGGATGGCCAGGTACACGGCACTTCCGACCGGGTCGTCGGGTGCGATGCGCTTCAGCCCGCTGAAGATGAGGGGATGGTGGGTGACGATCAGGTCGGCGCCCAGCCGGACGGCTTCCTCCACCAGCTGCCGGGTGCAGTCGAAGCCCACCAGGACGCGGTGCACTTCATCGTCGGGGCTGCCCACGCACAAGCCGGCATTGTCCCAGTTCTCCTGGTCCCGCAGGGGCGCAAAAGCCTCCAGAATGGCGGTGATGTCCTTGACCTGCATGGGTTTAGATGTTTTCGTACAGTTCGGCCAGCTGCGAGCGGATGTCGTAGAGTTTCTCCACGATCTGGCGCTTGTGCTCCAGGCCGTCGCGGTTTTCACCCAGTTTGCGCTCCACGCCGTCGAGGGTCAGGCCCTCCACGCGGGTCAGGAAATGGATGAGCCGCAGGTTGTCCACGTCTTCGGGGTGAAACAGGCGGTTGCCCTTCGCATTGCGTTCGGGCTTCACGAAGCGGGGGAAAGTGTCGGACCAGAAACGGATGGTCGAGACTTCCTCGCCGAGCATCTCGGCCACTTCGCCAATCTTGTAATATAATCGTTGTACCATAGTCATTGTCAATCCATCGACTGTCCCGTGGTCAGGGCGACGACCATCATCCCATGGAAGGTCGCCGGGTCGAGTTGCGCGAAGAAATAGTTCACGGGCTCCTGGACGAAGCCGCCGCGCAGCACCTCGTAGTGCAGGCAGGGTGCGAAGCACGAGCCGCTCTGGCCCACGGTGCCGATCGTATCGCCCTGGCGGATATCCTGTCCCTCTGTGACTTTGATGGTGTTCAGGTGCGCATACACGGTCTGCAGCCCGCCGGGGTGCTCGACCGTCACCTGGTTGCCCATGCCTTTCGAACTCTTGACCACTTTCCTGACCTTTCCGTCTGCCGTGCAGCGGACCAGGGTCCCGGTCGGCGCCACCAGGTCGATGCCCGTGTGGTCCCGGATGGTCTTGTAGAAAGGCGTGATTTTCTTGCCCACCGACGCGCCGGTCTGCAGCGGCGAGAAGGGCTTGACCGGCACCACGGACGGGATGGCCGTGGGACAGACGGAACCGCCTGCGAGCAGCGTGTCGATCTCAGCCAGCCAGCGCGTGACCTGCGAGGCGGTCGACTCCACCCGGTTGGTGAGCGCGTAGGTGTCCCACACCAGGTCGCTTTCCTGCATCGTTTCGAGTTCTCCGCCCAGCCGGAGCAGGGTATCCTGCGCCTCGATGGAATAGTTCGACGGATCCGCACCGAACAGTTCCCGGTAGATCTCCCGGTCGCGTACCTGCAGGTTTCCCACCGTCCCCTCGATGCGGTCGAGCTGGGCCGTGAGGGTCGCGTATTCCTCGGAAAGCAACTGGTGCTCCTGCTCCAGCAGCCGTTCGCGCTCCGTGCTGAAAACCAGCGCGAAGACCGTATAGAAGACCACTGCGGCCGAGGCCACCGCGAAGACATAGCGCAGCACCGCGCCCAGCACGCTGTTCAGCGTGGGCTTCTTCGGGACGAACGCGCCCCGCTTCTCATCGAACACGAATCGTTTAGCCATGACGCGCCTGCTTGTTGTATTCTTCCGGGGATATATCGGGATTCAGGTAGTTCCAGGGGTTGATCTGCGTGCCGCGGTAGATCACTTCATAGTGCAGGTGCGGGCCCGTCGAAAGACCGCTGTTGCCCAGCGTACCGATCTTGTCGCCGCGGATCACCACCTGCCCGGCCGTCACTTTGATCTCTTTGAGGTGAGCGTAGCGGGTCTTGTAGCCGAAGCCGTGGTCGATGACGATCACGTTGCCGTAGCCCGAGAAATTGATCTGCGTCGACTCAACCACGCCGTCGCCCGTCGCATAGACAGGCTGCCCGGCCGGTCCGGCCAGATCGATGCCCTCATGGAAAATGATGGTCTGACGCACCGGATGGAGGCGCGTGCCGAAGGGACTGCTGATGGTGACGGTCTTGGGATTGACCGGATAGATGGAGGGGATGCAGGAAGCCATGTCGCCGGCCCGGCTCGAATAGATGCGCACTTCGTCGAACGAAAGGGTCTGCACATACGCCTTGCGGGTCAGCTGGTCGACCTGGCGGGCCGCCCGGCTCATCAGTTCCCCGTTGTCAAGTCCCAGGAACACATCGTAGCGCTCCGGACCGCCCAGGCCGGCACCCCGCTCCTCCGCCGGAATCTCTTCCATGCCGAAGACGGGACGGTAGACCAGGTTGTCGCGGAGCGACAGGTCGAGCAGCACGGCGTCCTGCGCCTCGATGCGGCCCTCCAGCATCCCGATCTGCTCGGCCAGGATGCGGTTGTTGTGCTGCAGGAGGAGCTCCTTGGGCGAGGCGTTGCCATGCTGGACAAACACGAAGAAAAAGATCAGGAAACAGATGATGCCGCCCAGCAGCACGGCTCCGGTCTTGTAGCCGGTGGCACGCGCCGAGAGCCTGTCGACTTCGAAGGCCCGGGTCTGTTCGTTGTAGATATAACGGATTTGGCGGGACATGAACCGATTTCTGCAGTATATCTTTGCAAAATTACGGAAATTTACCCGGAAAAAGACTAATTTTGTGCCAAATTATATACTTACGTTAAGACCTATGACAGTCAAGGAAATCAGGAAGACCTTCACGGACTTCTTCGCGTCCAAGGGACACACGATCGTCCCATCCGCCCCGATGGTGGTCAAGAACGACCCCACGCTCATGTTTACCAATGCCGGCATGAACCAGTTCAAGGATATTTTCCTGGGCAACGCACCGGCGTCGGCGAAACGGGTCGCGGACAGCCAGAAGTGTCTTCGTGTCAGCGGAAAGCACAACGACCTGGAAGAGGTCGGCCACGATACCTACCACCACACCATGTTCGAGATGCTCGGCAACTGGAGCTTCGGCGACTATTTCAAGAAAGAAGCCATCGACTGGGCGTGGGAACTCCTCACGGAAGTCTACAAGCTCCCGAAGGACCGGCTCTACGCCACGGTCTTCGAAGGCTATGCGCCCGACGGCCTGAAGGCCGACGACGAAGCCCGCGGCTACTGGCGACGCTACCTGCCCGACGAGCGCATCATCGCCGGCAACAAGCACGACAACTTCTGGGAAATGGGCGACACCGGCCCCTGCGGCCCCTGCAGTGAGATCCATATCGACCTCCGCAGCGACGAGGAGCGCGCCGCCGTCCCCGGTGAAAAGATGGTCAACATGGGGCACCACCTGGTCATCGAGATCTGGAACCTGGTGTTCATGCAGTACAACCGAAAGGCCAACGGCCTGCTCGAATCGCTGCCTGCCAAGCATGTCGACACGGGCATGGGCCTCGAGCGCCTCTGCATGGCCATCCAGGGCAAGCAGAGCAACTACGACACCGACGTGTTCACGGGCATGATCGCCGCCATCTCCAAGCTGAGCGGCGTGGCCTACGATCCGGAAGGACAAGTGGGCGTGGCCATGCGCGTGATCGCCGACCACATCCGTGCCATCAGCTTCTCCATCACGGACGGACAGCTCCCGGGCAACGTCAAGGCCGGCTATGTGATCCGCCGCATCCTCCGCCGCGCCGTCCGCTACGGCTACACCTTCCTCGGCTTCAAGGAGCCCTTCCTCTGCCGCCTGGTGCCGCAGCTGATTTCCGACATGGGCGAGGCCTATCCCGAGCTCGTGGCCCAGCAGCAGCTCGTCACCCGCGTGATCCGCGAAGAGGAGGAAGCGTTCCTCCGCACCCTCGACAAGGGCATCCGGCTCATGGACAACATCCTGGCCAAGAGCCAGGACAAGAAGGTCATCGCGGGCATCGACGCCTTCACCCTCTACGACACCTACGGCTTCCCCATCGACCTGACCGAGCTCATCGCCGCCGAAAACGGCTTCACCGTCGACATGGACGGCTTCAACGTGGAGCTCGACAAGCAGAAGGAACGCGCCCGCAACGCCACGGCCGTGGAGAACGGCGACTGGGTGGAGATCCATCCCTTCGTCAGCTGTGAATTCACGGGCTACGACACCCTCACCGACGAAGCCCAGCTCATGAAATACCGCCTGGTCAAAGCCAAGAACAAGGAACTCATCCAGCTGGTCTTCGACCGCACCCCGTTCTACGGGGAAATGGGCGGCGAGGTCGGCGACACCGGCGTGGCCACCGCCGCCTCGGGCGAGGTCATCAAGATCCTCAACACCGTCAAGGAAAACAACCTGACGATCCACATCGCAGAGCGCATCCCGACCGACGTGAGGGCCGTCTTCACGCTCAAGGTCGACGAAGTGCGCCGGCAGAAGATCGCCAACAACCATACCTGCACCCACCTGCTGCACCAGGCCCTTCGCGAAATCCTGGGCACCCATGTGGAGCAGAAAGGCTCCTTCGTGGGCGACCTGTATTTCCGCTTCGACTTCTCCCACTTCGAGAAACTGAACGAGGACACCATCGACACCGTCGAACGCCGCGTCAACGCCCTCATCCGCCAGAACTTCCCCCTCTGCGAAAAACGCAGCGTCAGCATGACGGAGGCCCGGCGCGAAGGCGCGATGGCCCTCTTCGGCGAGAAATACGGCGATAAAGTCCGCGTGGTCCGCTTCGGCGACAGCGTGGAGCTCTGCGGCGGCTGCCACACCTCGGCGACCGGCACCATCGGCTTCTTCAAGATCACGGCCGAATCGGCTGTGGCCGCCGGCATCCGGCGCATCGAAGCCGTCACCGGCCTGGAGGCTGAAATGGTGGTCGACGGCATGGAGAACGCCCTGCGCGCCGCCCGTGCCTTCTTCAACAACGCCCCCGACCTGAGCGGCGCCATCCACAAGATGATCTCGGAGAACGACGACTACAAGAAGAAGATGGAAGAGGTCATGCGCGAGCGCACCGCCCTGTTCAAGCAGGACATCATCAGCCAGGCCCGCGAGATCAACGGCCGCCGTGTCATCGCCCTCGACGCCTGCATGAACCCGATCATCCTGCGCAATGCCGCCCAGATGCTGCAGAACGAGACCCAGAACCTGGTCATCGCCGCCGCCTACGAAGTGGAAGGCAAGCCGCAGCTGCTGCTCATGTACTCCGCCGACCTGGTGAAGGCCGGCAAGAACGCCCAGGCCGACATCAAGGAAGCTGCCAAGTCCATCCAGGGCGGCGGCGGCGGGCAGCCGGGCCTGGCCACCGCCGGTGGCAGGAATCTTGCAGGTCTGCACGACGCGCTCGACTCCCTGATTGCCGCAGCGACCCGTTAGTGGATGAAAAAGCTCGACCTCTACCTCATCAAGACTTTCATAGGCCCCTTCGTGGCGGTCTTCCTCATCGTCGTGTTCTCACTGTCGATGCAGTTCATCTACTCGTTCGTGAACGAGCTGATGGGTAAAGGCCTGGGCTTCGGCGTCATCGCCGAATTCATGGGATGGGCTTCCTGTACCCTCTTCCCCAACGCCATTCCGCTGGCCACGCTGCTGGCCTCCATCATGACCCTGGGCAACCTGGGCGAGCGCAACGAGCTGCTGGCCATGAAAGCGGCCGGTGTCTCGCTGATGCGCATCCTCGCACCGCTGATGATCGTCTCGGTCCTGATCTCCATCGGCGCCTTTTTCGCCGCCGACCGGCTGGTGCCGCTGGCCTTCAACAAGGTCTACACCTTGAAGGCCGACATCGGACGCACCAAGGACGAGATCAAGATTCCGACCGGCATCTTCTATGCCGGCATCGAAGGCTACAACCTCCGCATCTCCGAGCGCAACGAAGAGACCGACATGATGTACGATCTGGTGATCTACGACCACACCGGCAACAGCGGCAACAGCGACAATGTGATCCTGGCCGACAGCGGCCGCATGCGCATCACCCCCGACAAGAAAAACCTGATCTTCGACCTCTACAGCGGCTGTTCCTACAGCGAAAACAACCAGATGAGCTACCGCGACACGACGCTCGAGCTGCTCCGCTCGCGCTTCGAAGAGCAGCAGATGATCATCTCGCTCGACAACTACACCTTCGAGCGTTCGACGGAAGACCAGTACGGCGACGAGATCAAGGCCCTCGGCCTGAAGCGGCTGCACCACGACCGCGACTCCCTCTCGCGGCGCGTCGACACGGTCGTCATGCGACAGCTACCGCGCTTCATGAGCGTCATGGGCATGCACTATCTCTACCAGCTCGACACCCTCCGGCCCGATTCGGCCTACATCGGCTGCCTCTACGTCGACAGCCTGAGCCAGGACTTCACACCCCAGCAGCACCTGCGCGTCAACCAGACCTCCGTCGGCAAGGCGCAGCAGGGACTGGAACAGGTGAATCAGTTCTACATCGAGACGAAATACGACCTGGGCATCATCCGCCGCATCAACATCGAGATGATCCTCAAGTTCACCCTGTCGATCTCGTGCCTGCTGTTCTTCTTCGTGGGAGCGCCGCTGGGCGCCATCATCCGGAAGGGCGGACTGGGCGCGCCGGTCATCATCTCGATCTTCTTCTACCTCATCTATTACATCATCGACATCATCGGCCGCAAGCTGGCCAAGGGATCGCTCCCGCCTCTGGTGGGCACGCTGATCTCGACAGCCATCCTCCTGCCGGTCAGCATCCTTCTCACCCGCAAGTCCACCCAGGACTCCTCGCTCTTCAACATGGATACCTACAAAGAGTTCTTCCGCCGCATCGGCAAGTGGATCACCAAGCGCTACCACCGCTTCATCAATTTGTTCCGGCGGGGCGGCGGCAAGGTGCGCATCGTCTACATGGGTACGCCCGAGTTCGCCGTGGCGCCGCTCGAGAAGCTGCTGCAGGCAGGCTATGAAGTGGCCGGCGTGGTGACTGCCGTCGACAAGCCGGCCGGCCGCGGCATGGCCGTGCGCGAGAGCGCCGTCAAACAGTACGCCGTAGCCCGCGGCATCCCCGTGCTGCAGCCCGAAAAGCTCAGGGATCCGGACTTCCTCGCACAACTGGCCGCCTTGAAAGCCAATCTTTTCGTGGTGGTCGCCTTCCGCATGCTGCCCAAAGAAGTGTGGCAGATGCCGTCGATGGGCACCTTCAACCTGCACGCGTCGCTGCTGCCGCAGTACCGCGGCGCAGCCCCCATCAACTGGGCCATTATCCGCGGCGAGAAATTCACGGGTGTCACGACCTTCCTGCTCGACGAGCAGATCGACACCGGCAAGATCCTCTTCCAGGAAAACTGCGCCATCGAGGACTACGAAGATGCCGGCGCTCTGCACGACAAGCTCATGAAGATGGGCGCCGACCTCGTGCTCAAGACGGTCGATGCGATGGAGAACCACCGTACCAAGCCGTACGAGCAGTCCCCGGGCATGAACAAGACCCTCTATCCGGCGCCGAAGCTCACGCGCGACAACTGCCACATCGACTGGACCGCCAGCGCCCGCCGCGTCAGCCTGCTCATCCGCGGCCTGAGTCCCTACCCGGCCGCCTGGACCACGCTCGTCAAAGACGACGGCACCCAACTGGGCATCAAGCTCTACGACAGTTACGTCGTGCCTTGTGCCGACGACGACCCGCGTACGCCCGGCCAGCTGACCACCGACGGCAAGTCTTGGATCGAGGTCCGCTGCGGCCAGCAGGCGCTCCGCATCCTCAGCCTCCAGCTCTCCGGCAAGAAACGCATGGACGTCGCCGACTTCCTCCGCGGCTTCCGGGAACCTGAAAGCTATCACTTTGAATAAGCGAAAACGAGCAGCGGCTGTTCCCAGCCGCTGCTCGTTCATAACCCTGAAACAGGTCTTTATTTCTCAGCTTTCTGCTTTTCGCTGATCACCTTTAACATATCGTCGACCATCGCGTCGATGTCCCACTGCGGCTTCCAGCCCCATTCTTCACGGGCGCAGCTGTCGTCCATCTTGTTGGGCCAGGAGTCGGCGATGGCGGCCTTCACCGGGTCGACCTTGTAGTCGAAGGTGGCATCGGGAATCCGTTTCTTGATGACCTCGAAGAGTTCGCGCGGGCAGAAGCTCATGGCGGCGATGTTGAAGCTGTTGCGGTGGACGAGTCTGGACGGGTCGGCTTCCATCACTTCCACGGCGGCGCGCAGGGCGTCGGGCATGTACATCATGTCCATATAACTGTCTTCCGGCACTTCGCAGGTATAATGGTGACCGGGTTTGAGGATCTCGTAGAAGACTTCCACGGCATAGTCGGTGGTACCGCCGCCGGGCAGGGCGCCGTTGGAGATGATGCCGGGGAAGCGGACGCTGCGGGCATCCACGCCGAAGCGCTGCCAGTGGTAATCGCCCAGCAGTTCGCCTGTCACCTTGCAGATGCCGTAGATGGTGTTCGGGCGCATGATGGTATCCTGCGGGGTATTGTCGTGCGGGGTATTCGGGCCGAAGGCGCCGATGGAACTCGGCGTGAAGATCGAGCAGTGGTAGGCCTGCGCGATGTTCAGGGCGTTGATCAGGGCCGTGATGTTGAGGTGCCAGGCCACGCCGGGCATGTGTTCACCCTTGGCGCTGAGCAGGGCCACGAGGTTGTAGATGGCGTCGACCTTGTATTTCTTTACAAGTTCCTCGAAATGCTTGGCGTCCAGCACGTCAAGCTTTTCGGCAATGGCGCCGCGACCGAGTTTTTCGACGAGTTCGTCTTTCAAATCTGCGGCAATTACATTATCTTCGCCATAAATATGCTGGAGATAAGGGACAAGCTCGGTACCGATCTGTCCGCCCGCTCCGACCACAAGAATCCTTTTCATTTATTCTGACAATTTAAAATCAATTTGTCCACAAATTTAATAAAAATCAATTATCGCGCGTACGGTTTCTTGGATTTTGGCGCCGCAAGAGCTGAAAAAATAGAAACGGTCCGGCCCCGTTTCGAGGCTTTCCTCGCCGAAGGCCGCCATGGAGAGATGGGCTATCTGGCGCGGAACCTGGAGAAGCGCTTCGATCCGGCGCAGCTGGTGCCCGGCGCGGAAAGCGTGCTCTGCTTCCTGGTGCCCTACGGGCAGGCGGGCGGCGGCGTGGCGGGCTTCGCCCAGGGCGTGGACTATCATAAGATTGTCAAGGACCGGCTTTTTGCCGTCATCGAAGAACTGAAAGCGGCCTTCCCCGCTTTCGAAGGCAGGCCGTTTGTCGACAGCGCGCCGGTTCTCGAACGCTACTGGGCTGTCAGGGCCGGGCTCGGGTTCATCGGGCAGAACAATTTCTTCATCTCGCCCGACTTCGGCCTGCGGACCCTCATCGGCGTCATCGTCTGCAACATTCCGGCCAGCCGCTTCGCGCCGCACGCGCCGCTGGCAGCCACCGGATGTGGCGCCTGCGGTGCCTGCCTCCGTGCCTGCCCCACCGGTGCGCTCCGCGCCCCCTTCGACATCGATGCCCGCCGCTGCATCGCCTACCTGACCGTGGAGTCGCATGCGCCCGTCCCGCTGACGCTCGAAGAGCGGCAAGGCTGGCGCTTCGGCTGCGAAGCCTGCATGCAGGCCTGCCCCTGGGACAAGCCGCTCACGCCGCTGCCCGAATTCGAGACGCACCGCGCCGACATCAGCGCCCTGGCAAAAAGCTGGGACGCTCTCTCCGATACGGAATTTAAACAGCGCTTCGCCGACTCCGGGCTCCTTCGCGCCGGCCTGGAACATCTTAAATAGTGTTGCCGCAGTCCGCGAAAAACAGCAGCACACCGGCCGGATGTGAAAGCGTCAGCGTGAACGCATCGGACAGCGCCTCGTTGAGCGTGGCTTTCCAGAGCGTATCGAAACGAACGGCATCGGTCGGGTACTTCAGCCCGGCCGACGTTATGCGGAGGCTGTTGTCGAAAGCGAAGATCGAAATCTGCTGCCCCGGAACGGACGGCAGCGTGGCGCTGTCGAAGAGGGCCGTGAAACGGCCGTAGTCCGTCAGGATTTCCACCGGGCAGGCGGCTTCGCGCGCATAGTCGAGCAGCAGCGAGACATTGCCCAGCGTATGGTCCTCCCGCCGGCCCGTCGCGCCCAGGATCGTGATGCGCCGCGGCTGCAGCGTCAGCGCCTCATGAAAAGCCTTGGTCAGGTCATTGTCGTCCTGTTCGGCCACCCGGGTAAGGATCGCCGCGTAGCGAGCCTTGAACAAAGGCGACAGGGAGTCGATGTCCCCGACGATCCGGTCGGGCTCCAGGCCGTACGCCACGAGCGCTTCCGCCGCCGAGTCGCAGCAGATACGGACATCCGCCGCGCGCAGCACCGCCAGCGGCGCCTCCGCCCGCGGGAAGTCTCCCGCCGCCAGAATGACGATATGAGGATCTTTCAGCACAGGACAAATATATCACTTTTTCGTCAACAGTTGAAAGATTAATCTTAACTTTACCTTGTAATCCTTATCGTTATGAAGAAGATTCTCCTGCTTTCCCTTCTGCTGGCCGTCGCCTTCGGCGCATCCGCACAGGACAGTTTCAAGAAATACGGCTTCAAGTCGTGCATCGCCAGGAAACAGACCACTTTCAGTGGACAGGTAACCAACGGTACCGTCTATATCGACCATTACGGCGCCTTCGAATGTGACATCCAGACGATGGACATTCCCGGCTTCGTGACCTACGATTACGGCATTCTGACGCGGAAAGACCGCATCTGGACCTTCAACATCCAGGAGGGAAAGGTCGACAGCAAAGAGTCGCCCAACCCCATGTCTGACCTCAACTTCCTCAATCTCACGGAAGAACAGGCCGAAAAATATGGCATTCAGGACCTCGGCGAGGAGGAGTGCATGGGCAGGCCCTGCCACAAATACACCTACACGGTAATCACGAACCGAAAGCCCGTCGAATGGACCGTCTGGACCTACAAGGGTTTCCCGCTGAAAACCATCGTCAAGCAGCGCCGGCATGAAACGGTCATCGAAGTGGTCGACTTCCAGGAGAATGTTCCGGTCCCTGACAGGATCCTCAACCTGATTCCGGAATAATGTAAAACGCCGGCCCGCAGGGTCGGCGTTTTACGTCACGGCAGGTTCACGAAGTAGTCGCGCAAATCCTTCCAGCGGTAGTACGGCCCCTTGTAGGGCTTGAGGGCCGGAATGAGGGTCTCACGCTCATTGCGGAGGATCTTCACCAGCACATCTCCCTTGGGGTTTTTGTAGAAGATCAGCTGGAGGTTGGAACCCATCGGCATCTGTTCGAAGCTGTACCAGCCCCGCTCCTCGGCCTCCGTCATGGAGATCGTCTTTTCATAACCTTCCAGCCGGAGGTAGCTCAGCAGCGGCAGCAGGCCGGAATCGTGGCCGAAACGCAGGTCGGCAGCGATATCGTTGCCGGCCACGGCGGCGTCGGCCTTTTCTATGAAGTCAGCGAGGATTTTCCGCCCCGTCTCGTTGAAACGGCAACCGTTCTCCAGCGTGTTGGCCATCGAATCGAAATGGGAGAGGTTCTCGCAGTGCCACAGGTTGTACAGTTCTTCTTCCGTGAAGAAACGGTGGATGTCGGGCAGGTCATAGTCGTCGGCCAGGCACTGGTTGATTCCGCCGGCATAAAAAACATAGTAGATGAATTGGCGCACCTGGTAGCGGCCCAGATGCTGCGCGGCCACCCACGGATCCGAGAACCAGGCGTTCATCGCGCGGGTCGGGTCGAGGCGGGCATGGAGCACGGAGTCGAAGACGGCGGCGTGCGACGCGTTGCGCTTGACGCTCGTGCCCGGGGCGATGTGGTGCATGAAGCGCTCGCCGGCATACACGTTGAAGCGGAGCTGCGGCGCGTTGCCCTTGAGGGACATCGTGAAATTGGCCAGCGACTGGATGCAGCGCTGCACATAACTGGATTCGGCGATCACGCGGTCGCGGTCAGCCTGACGGAAAACACCCGGAACGCGTTCATACAGACGCCGGGCGATCTCCTGGTGTTCGCGACCGCCCCGGAGCGTCAGGTAGCCAGCCTGGTCGACATGGCTCTGCTCCAGGGCCTTGAGGGCCTCGTGCAAGGCTTTTCCCTCGGCCGAGAGGACACCCAGCGAATCCAGGCTGTCGAAAAGGTGCGACACGCGGGTGACCGAATTCATGGACGTGAGATACCGGCTGCCATGACGGCCGTAATGGCTCACGTAAAAAGGCGTATAGCCGCTTGGTGCCGGCGTGTCCGCCAGCATTGCCGGCGCTTCATAGCTGTGATGGACGCCGCCATAGCGTTCGGGGTTCTCCTGCAGCCGTTTTCGGGCATCCTGGCCCTGCACCGGTGCGATGGCCAATATGACTGCTGTAAAGATGAAGAATAGTTTTTTCATAGGTCGGGGTTATTTATTTCGAGGTAAAAGATTCAGCGGCGGTGTGGCCGCGGTATTCCTTGGCATAGAGGCATTCGATCTCGACCAGGCCGGTGTTGAAAGTGCCTTCCTGCGTGACATAGAACTCCTCGGTCACCGTGGTCTTCTCTTCGGGCAACAGCTCCCAGTAGTAGTTGGTTTCGGAAGGCTTGACCTCGCGGTAGAAGCCCCACCAACTGAAGTAGGAACGTTCGTCCACGGGGTAGAACGAGGCCGGCCGCATGGCACGCATCTGCACGAAGCTGCGGTTCTCGCTGTTGTCGATGTCGTAGTAGACGGTGATCTTGTCGCCGACCTTGAGCTTCGCGCCATTGGCGAGAGGCTCCCGGCCGTTGCGGACGAAACGGCGCCGGATGGAGATTTCGTTGGCGGAGGCCTTCACGCGGCTGAGTTCGGTGGTGTAGGTATAGTACACGGCACCGAGTTTCAAGTCCTTTGCCTTGCTGGCGATGAGCGCATGGACGGCGTCGGTCGTGGCCACGGTGTTCTCCCAGGCCTGGTTGTGCTTCTGCAGCAGCATCCACTGGGCGATGCCGTCGACCATCTTCCGTTCCTTCAGCGAAGCGAAGAGTTCCATGAGCTGCGCGTGGGCGTAGATTTCGCTGTTCATGAGGCCGCGGTACGGCATCACGGCGTTGGGGAAGTAGCAGCCGACGGTCGGATTCTCCACGGCGTAGTCCTTGAGGGATTCGCGCAGCAGCTTGACGCGCTTGTCGAAGCGCTTGTCGGCGTACGGCGTGCCGGCTGCGCGCAGCATCGTGTTGCAGAGCTGGGCCTTTTCGAGGATGGACAGATTCTGCCAGCCTTCGCCGCCCTTGTCCACGAACTGCTGGAAAACGGCATTGGCCTTGTCGCTGAGGGCGATGTCGAACCAGAGGCTGCGGATGCCGAAGTCGCGGATGTAGGCGAAAGGCGCGAAGGTCTTGCTCTGCGCACTGCGGAGCGCCACATGTTCGTCAAGGGCAGCGGCTGCCTGACGCACCATCTGCAGTTCGTCGGCGGAAAGCGCGAGGGCGCCCACCTGCCGCAGCTGCCCCAGCTTCTCGAGGAAGTAGAGCGTGATCATGTCGCTGCCGGGCATGCCGCGGAACCAGCTGAAGCGCCCGTCGCGTTCCTGGAAGGTCTTGAGCGCGGAGAAGGCCTGGGCGCGGAACGCGGCGTAATCGGCCGGATCGTCCTGCAGCACAAAGTTGCGCATCTGGTTGATGTACAGCTGGTTGATCCAGTTGATGGCGTTCTCGCACGCAGGCTTCTGCGCCACGGGCAGCGATTCCTTCACGGCGTCGAGCGTAGAGTACTCGGCATATTCGATCTTCGGATTGGCGGCTCCGAACTGCTTGCGAAGCTGCTTCTCATAGTAGGCGTGGTCTTTGCCCTGGCCCAGGATGAACGAGGCCGCCTCGGTGAGGGTGATAGTATTGGGCACAACCTGGATCTCGTGCTGCTCGCCATCGCTCGCAGTGAGCGTGGCGAACCAGATGCGGACCGTCAACTTCTGCGTCCCGCCCGGCACGTCGAGGGTCCAGGCCACTTCGTCCTGGGCGCCGGCCAGCAGGCTCTTCTTCTGGCCGCCCATGCCCTTGAGCTTCAGCTTGCGACCCTGGTCGTCGAGCATTTCCACGTAGGCCGTGCCGTTGAGCTGCCTGTCGCTCAGATTCACGAGCTTGCTCTTGAGCACCAGCCGGTCGCCCTGCGTGGCGAAGAGCGGCACCGAGGGCATCACCATCAGTTCTTTCTGCACCACGAACTCCGTTTCGGCATTGCCCGTGTACAGGCGCTTGTCGTGCGCCAGCACCAGCACCCGGAAAGTGGTCAGCAGGTCGCCCGGCGTGTAGCGGACCTTCGTCACACCGCCCTTCTCCGCGCGGATGTGCGGATAGAAAGCCATGAGCTCGCTGAAATTCGTGCGGCCTTCGAAGGCGGGTGTTTCTTCCTCTTCCTCCTGGATGCCCGCGGCATCCGCCATGACGTCGTTCGCCACACTCTTGTACATGGCCGCTTCTTCCATCACCATGCCATCTGCGGTCGCATAGTCCGCTATCCGTGTGTTCATCATCTGCTTGGCCGACAAGGCACGCCAGCTGTCGAGCGAAGAGTGGACGGAAGGCCGGCCCACGGACGGGTATTCCCGGAGCGGACGGAAGTCAAACGCGTTGCGACCATAGCGGTCAGTGGTCACGTCGAAGATCGACACCAGCAGTTCGGAGCCTTCCGGCGCCCGGATGGTCATCTCTTCCTGTGCTCCCGGCGTGGTCTTGTCGCGGAAGGTCTCGATGGCGATGTCGAGCCGCACGTCGCTCCGACGCTTGAACTCGTACTGCTTAGTGATGATTCTTCCATCGTAGACACCGAAGATGACCATGTTGACACAGCTGCGCCAGGCCGGATCGTACGGAATCCTGAACTTGCGCAGTTCATTCTGCAAGTGTACGCTCTCGTGGTAGAGAACCTTTGCGTTGTCGAAGATCTCCAGTTCAAAGTACAGGTCTTCTTCTGACGTTCCCAGCAAGAACTCGATCTCGCCCTCCGTCTTCACCGGATAATAGAAGTACCGCTGCTGGCAGGGCAGTTTCCGGTCGTCGGTGCTCATGACGACGATCTGCCGGCTGGTGCGGGTCTCGCGGCCGCGGTACTCGGTGCGGGCCGTTATCGTATAGAGGCCGGACGGCAGCGCGTCAAAGCCCGGCGCCAGCGCTTCGTTGGACATGAACTTACCCTCGGCCACGGCTTTCCCCTCTTCATCGAGGAGCGACCAGTCGCCCTGGAAGCTGAATGGCGTGCCGTTGAGCGTCGTGCCTTTGACCGTCACTTCCTTTACGCGGTCTTTGTCGATGATCGTGCGGCTGCCCAGCGCCTGCCCCTTCGGCAGATCGATGTACAGGTCGAGCGGAATGTCGCCCACCGGCACGGAAATCTGGCTTTCGTGCACTTCACCCTGCGGGTCAACGGCGCGGACGCGGATGTCGTAGCTGGCCTTGTAGAGGTCCTGCATGTCTTCCGGACGGGAGCCCGTGTAAACCGGGCGTTCCGCCGTAAACAGGATCTCGAAGTGGCCCTGGTTGTCGGAAAGGGTGCTGCCTTCACCGACCTTTTCGTACCAGGAACTCCACCAGCCCGCCTTGGAAGCCACCAGGCAGGTGCGGGTGATGGAGTATTCAATGGTGCCGCCCGCCACGGAAAAACCGGCGAAACTCTGGAGCGAGCCGCCCTGGCGGACCACGTCGCCGAAGCAGAGCACATCCCCCACAGGCTGCAGCGTCACATTGAAGTTGGGCCGCTTGTACGCTTCCACGCGGATGGCCTTGAGCGAACGGTAGCCCTCCCGGATGATGTAACGCCCGTTCTTGCTGCCCTCCGGCAGGGTGAAGAAGCCGCTGGCGGAACCCATGTCGTTGGTCAGGAGCTTCACCTGGGCCACGGTGTCGGGCGAGGAGCTGTGTTGCAGCGTCAGTTCCACCTGCTGGTTGGCCAGTACTTCGCCCTCCGTCTCCGAGGCTTTGTAGCAGATCACCTTGAAATAGATGGTATCGCCGGGCTTGTACAGGTTGCGGTCGGTGAAGACAATCGACTGGGTGACCTGATGGCGGCTGCCGGAGCGGTCGTACCACTCCTCGTCCTGCAGGCCACTGATCATCGGCGCATACGTGTCTTCTCCCGCTTCGACGCGCAGGAAATAATGGTTCTTGCGGTCGGAGGGGGCCTTGCCGGCATCGATGGCCGAGAAGCCCTGTCCGTCAAAGCGGCCGGTCAGCCAGGGTTTCAGCTTCAGGATGCTGCTCGTATTCTTGTCGTAGATGTTCTTGAAAACGGAGAACCGGCCCTGCGGGATGGGCTTGCCGGTACGGAAATCGGCGGCATAGACTTCGGGACTGCCGCCACGGATGCGCAGGGCGCCCACGACATCGCTGACGTTGACGCTCTCGTAGCACACCTCCCGGCCGTCCGGGGTTGCGAAACGGATCACATAGACGCCGGGCGTGGGGAAGTCCACGGTCGTGACGCGCTGCTCGCTGATATTATACTCGTTCCGAAAGCCCGTCACCTCGGTCTTGTCCAACAGCGTGGCGTTCTTTTCGAGGAGCTGGAGCGAGGCGTCTGCCATGTAGGGCAGGAACACCACATCCTTGTTCATGCGATAGACCCGCTGCTCGACTTTGTCGACATTGCGGGTGTTCAGGGTGTATTCCACACCGCTGGCAGGGGCCATGGTCTCGTGCGACGAAGTGCTCAGCGAGCGGGAGTCCATCGATGTGATGAAGGACTCGAGCGATTTTTTGTACGTTCCCACGCGCTTGTGCCGGAGGAGCGCTTCCGCCTCCCGGCGCAGGGCCAGGTAGTCTTCGCCGCTGACAACGCTGCGCGAACGGCGGTCCACGGCTTCCTTATGGTTCTGGAGCTGCCGGTAGAGCAGCATCATGACGCGGGGATGTTTCGCGTACTTGACGACATATGCGTCGAGACTGTCCGTCATCACCCGGCGGTTGATCGCCATGTACGAAGGATAGTAGGCATTGGCCTCTTTCCAGTTGTATTTGGTGAGGTTCTCGTAGAGGCGTTCAGCCACGACCAGCTGCTCCAGCTCATCGCCAGCGGCGATGGTCTTCTGCTCCAGTTCTTTCAGGTAGCCGGCAGCCGTCTGGGGCTTGCCTTCTTTTTCGGCCTTCTGGACCTTGGACCAGAGGCGCGAATAGGTGGTTTGTGCATCCATGGTACATACAACAGTGGCCAGCAAAGCGACCGTCCAAAGCAATCGTTTCATGGTAAACTCGGGTTTTGCCAATTAAAGATAACGAAAAATATACCAATTTTGCCTATCTTTGCTTTGATTAGCACTACAGCATGAAATTCGACGTACTTTCCACGGATCCGATGACCAGTGCCCGCCGCGGCCGGATCACCACCGACCACGGCACCATCGAGACCCCCATCTTCATGCCGGTCGGCACGGTCGGCTCCGTGAAGGGCGTGTACCATAAAGACTTGCGCGAGGACATCCACGCGCAGATCATCCTGGGCAACACCTACCACCTCTACCTGCGCCCCGGGCTTGACATCCTGCGACGGGCCGGCGGCCTGCACAAATTCACTTCCTGGGACCGCCCCATCCTGACCGACAGCGGCGGCTTCCAGGTTTTTTCGCTGGCCCAGAGCCGCAAACTCTCTGAGGAAGGCTGCATCTTCCAGTCGCACATCGACGGGTCGCGGCATATCTTCACGCCCGAAAACAACGTTGACACCCAACGCATCATCGGCGCCGACATCGTGATGGCGCTCGACGAGTGCTGCCCGGGCGACGCGGACTACCGATACGCCGAGAAATCGCTGGGCCTCACCCAGCGCTGGCTGGAGCGCTGCATCCGGCATTTCGACGAGACCGAACCCCTCTACGGCTACAGCCAGACCTTCTTCCCCATCGTGCAGGGCTGCGTCTATCCGGACCTGCGCCTGCGGGCTGCCGAGCACGCGATGGCCTTCCGGCGCGAAGGCTACGCCATCGGCGGACTGGCCGTGGGAGAGCCCACCGAAAAGATGTACGAGATGCTGGAGCTCCTGCATCCCGTGCTGCCGCAGGACAAGCCCCGTTACCTGATGGGCGTGGGCACCCCCGCCAACCTGCTGGAAGGCATCGCCCGCGGCGTCGACATGTTCGACTGCGTGATGCCCACCCGCAACGGTCGCAACGCCATGCTCTTCACCAGCGAAGGCATCATCCACATCAAGAATAAGAAATGGGCCGACGATTTCTCGCCGCTCGATCCGGCTGGAACGTCTTTTGTAGACCACTGCTACACCAAAGCCTACCTGCGCCACCTGTTCGTGGCCGGCGAGATGCTGGCCGCCCAGATCGCCAGCCAGCACAACCTGGCCTTCTACCTGCATCTGGTCGAACAGGCGCGTGAACACATCGAAGCGGGAGACTTCGGCAGCTGGAAGGAGCAGACCATCCGGAAGCTTGACACCCGATTGTAGCCCATGGACCTGTCTAACATCAAGATTCTCGACAAGTACATCGTGAAGAAGTTCCTCGGAACCTTCTTTTTCACGATCATGATCGGCGTGTCCATCGTCATCATCTTCGACCTGAGCGAGAAAATCGACAAGTTCGTAGAGAAGAGCGTCCCGATCCAGGAGATCATCTTCGACTACTTCGGGGGCTTCATCCCGTGGATCGTCAACAACTTCAGCCCGTTGATCGTCTTCATTTCAGCCATCTTCTTCACTTCGAAACTGGCGCAGAACAGCGAGATCGTAGCCATGCTGTCGGGCGGCATCAGCTTCCGCCGCATCATGGCTCCCTACATGTTCTCGGCCGCCGTCATCTGCGGCCTGTCGCTGTTGCTGGGCCTCTACATCATCCCGCCCGCCAACCAGAAACGCCTCGATTTCGAGAACAAATACATCAAGCCCCAGAGCATCGTGGCCAACACCCAGCGCAACATCCACTACCAGATCGCACCGGGCGAATTCGTGTATTTCGGGCAGTTCAGCTCCGCAAGCAACACGGCCTACGGCTTCACCCTGGAGCGCATCGAGAACAACCGCATCGTCTCGAAGCTCTCCGCCAACTCGGCGGCGTGGGACAGCACCATCCAGGGCTGGCGGCTGCGCAACTACTACATCCGCGACTTCTACGGAGAATCCGAAGTGGTGCGGACCGGCAAACAGCTCGACACGGTGATCCAGCTGACCCTGGCCGATTTCTACCGCCGCAAGAATTCCGTGGAGTCGCTCTCCGGACAGGACCTGAACGAACTGATCCGGGTGCAGAAGATGCGCGGCGATTCCGAGGTCAAGCGCTCGCTCATCGAGAAGAACAACCGCATCGCGATGCCGTTCTCGGCCTTTGTGCTGACCATCATCGCCGTGTCGCTGTCTTCACGCAAGAAGCGCGGCGGCCTGGGCCTGAACATCGGCATCGGCCTGGCCATCAGCTTCGCCTACATCCTGTTCATGCGCTTCAGCCAGATGTTCGTGCTCAAGGGCATCATGGCACCCGCTCTGGCCATGTGGGTGCCCAACATCGTCTTCGCCGTCGTGGCGGCCATCCTCTACAGGATTGCACCGAAATAAATCAACGCATTTCGATATGAACGCCAAATCCAATCTGAAATTCAGGCTCATCGTGATGAACTTTCTGGAGTTCGCCGTCTGGGGAGCCTATCTCACGTCGCTGGGCCGCTACCTGGGCAACATCGGCCTCGGATCGCACATCAAATGGTTCTTCGCCATGCAGGGCATCGTGTCCATCTTCATGCCTACCCTCATGGGCATCCTGGCCGACCGCCGCATCCAGGCGCAGAAAGTGCTGTCGCTCTGCCACGGCCTGGCCGGTATCTTCATGCTGGGCGCCGGCTATTACTGCCTGTCGGCCGGCGACGCCGTCCAGTTCGGCCCGCTCTTCGTGCTCTACAGTATCAGCCTGGCTTTCTTCATGCCGACCATCGCCCTGGTCAATTCGGTAGCTTACAATGCGCTCCGTGAGCAGAATATGGATCCCGTGAAGGAATTCCCGCCGATCCGCGTGTTCGGCACCATCGGCTTCATCTGCAGCATGTTGATGACCAATTTCCTGAAGATCGACGGCGTGGCCATGCAGGACAGCTACACGCAGCTGATGTCCTCCGGATTGCTGTCCCTCGTGCTCTGCGTCTATGCCCTGTCGATGCCCAAGTGCCCGGTCAACCGGAGCGAGGGCAAGACCAATTTCGTGGACGCTTTCGGCCTGAAGGCCTTCACCCTGTTCAAGGACAGCCAGTTCGCCGTGTTTTTCATCTTTTCGATGCTGCTGGGCGCTTCGCTTCAGATCACGAACGGCTATGCCAATACCTTCCTGGGCTCCTTCGCGGCTGATCCGGCCCTGGCCGGCACCTTCGCCGTGAAGCACTCCAATGCCCTGATCGCCATCTCCCAGGCGTCCGAGACGCTCTGCATCCTGCTCATTCCGTTCTGCATGCGCAAGTTCGGCATCAAGAAGGTGATGCTCATCGCCATGATGGCCTGGGTGTTCCGTTTCGCCTTCTTCGGCCTCGGACATCCGTCCATGCCGGGTGTGCTGCTCTTCGTACTCAGCTGCATTGTCTACGGCATCGCGTTCGACTTTTTCAACATCTCGGGTTCGCTCTATGTGGAGCAGCGCACCGGCGCAGACATCCGTTCCAGCGCGCAGGGTCTCTTCATGATGATGACCAACGGCTTCGGCGCTTCGGTCGGCACCCTCGCCGCCGGCGCGGTGATCGACGCCTGCGATGTGTTCAACACCCCGGCCAACTGGCCGAAAGCCTGGTTCATCTTCGCCGGCTACGCCCTGGTCGTCGCCCTGCTCTTCGCGGTCTGCTTCAAGTACAAGCACGTCCCCGAGGCTAACGAGGTCGAAAAGACTAACGCATAAATATAGCCGGCTCAATTGAGTCGGCTATATTTTGGCCGCTAACAAGTCCGCATCAGCGGACCGCCGGAGGCCGGTACTTTGCTAAATCCAGCATACATACGCACATCTCCCGGCATTAGCAAAGTACTAAGGCCGGGAGGCGCGGGGTTTACTCCCAAGGGTCGTGCTCTCGCATGCCGCTCGGGTGGGGCAGCGCCCCAGTAACTCAGGAATTTCCGGACTTGCGGGGAGCAACGACTTTGCGAGCGGCGGGAGCCGACTTCGTAGCGTTCTCGTTCGCAGCCTTGGGCGAATTGGCCTTGCGGGAAACGGTCTTCTTGGCCGGCGTAGCAGCCTCACCTTCCGTAGCGGCAGCCTTCTTGGCGCCACTGCGGCGGGTCGTCGTCTTCTTGACTTCCTTCTCGGGAGCGGCAGCAGCCTCGGCGAAATCAACCAGCTGGATGATAGCCATGTCGGCAGCGTCACCCACGCGGAAACCGGTGCGGACGATGCGGGTGTATCCACCCGGACGGTCGGCGATCTTCGGAGCGACAACGCGGAAGAGCTCGCTGACGGCTTCTTTCTGCTTCAGGTAGCTGAAAACGATGCGGCGGGAGTGCGTGGTGTCTTCCTTCGATTTGGTGATGAGGGGTTCCACATATGTGCGCAGTGCTTTGGCTTTGGCAACCGTGGTCTCGATCTGCTTGTTGAGGATGAGCGACGAAGCCATGTTGGCCAGCATTGCCTTGCGGTGACCGCTCTGACGGCCCAAATGATTAATAGCCCTGTTATGCCTCATAATTCTCTATTTCTGTTTCAGTGGTTTCTGTTTCTTTTTCGTTATCCGCAGCGGCGTCCTCGGGAGCCGACTGCTTCGGTTCGATGCCGTACTTGGCCACGTCCATGCCGAAGTTCAGTTTCACCTTCTCGATGAGCACCTCGATCTCGTTCATGGACTTCTTGCCGAAGTTGCGGAACTTCATCAGCTCACCGCGTTGGTGCGAAACCAGGTCGGCGAACGTATCGATATTGGCCGCCTTCAAGCAGTTGAGTGCCCGAACGGAGAGATCCATGTCGGAGAGCTTGCTGAGCAGGAGATGACGCATGCGAAGTGCCTCCTCGTCGAGTTCCTTGCTGTCGACCTCGACCGGCGTTTCGGGCGTGATCTTCTCGTCGGAGAAGAGCATGAAGTGGTAGATCAGAATCTTGGCCGCTTCCTTGAGGGCTTCCTTCGGATGGATGGAACCGTCCGTGGTGATCTCAAGGTTGAGCTTGTCGTAGTCGGTCTTCTGTTCGACACGCCAGGGTTCGACCGTATACTTCACATTCTTGATCGGCGTGAAGATGGAGTCGATGGCGATGGTATCGACGGGAGCGAGCTCGACTTTGTTCTCGTCGGCAGGGACATATCCCCGGCCTTTGCCGATCCGGATATCCATCTTCAGCTTCACCGTGGGCTCCATGGAGCAGATGTGCAGTTCAGGATTGAGGACCTTGAAGGAGGAGAGATGTTTGGAGATATCTTCAGCGGTGAACTCCTGCTTGCCGCTCACTTCGATGGTGGCGGACTCGCCGTCCACATCCTCGATCATCCGTTTGAAGCGAACCTGCTTGAGGTTGAGCACGATGTCGATGACGCTCTCGATGACGCCCGGGATGGTGTCGAACTCGTGTGCGACACCCTCGATGCGGATCGAGGTGATGGCGAAACCCTCCAGCGAGGAGAGCAGGATCCGGCGCAACGCGTTGCCGATGGTAATTCCGTAGCCCGGCTCAAGCGGCCGGAATTCGAAACGACCAAAGGTGTCGGTTGCCTCGAGCATGATCACCTTGTCCGGTTTCTGGAATGCTAAAATGGCCATTTCTGTCAATTTTTACTTGGAGTACAACTCGACGATCAACTGTTCATTGATGGTTTCGGGAATCTCGCTCCGCTCAGGCAGGCTGGCGAACTTGCCGGCGCATTTAGCGGCATCCCACTCAAGCCAGGGATACTTGCCGGCGGCGGCGTTCAGGCTGTCCTGAATGACTTCCAGGCTCTTGGAGCGCTCGCGGACACCCACGATGCTGCCGGTCTTCACGATGGTCGAAGGGATGTTGCAGACATTGCCGTCGACGGTGATGTGGCAGTGGGAGACGAGCTGACGGGCAGCGGCGCGCGAAGGCGCGATGCCCATGCGATAAACCAGGTTGTCCAGGCGGGATTCGAGCAGCATAAGCAGGTTTTCACCCGTACGGCCCTTCATGCGGTTGGCTTTGCCGTAAAGGTTGCGGAACTGGCGCTCGAGCACACCGTAGGTGTACTTCACTTTCTGCTTCTCAGCGAGCTGGATACCATACTCGGAAGTTTTCTTGCGCTTCTTGGCCAGGCCGTGCTGTCCCGGAGGGTAGTTCTTCTTTTCAAAATACTTGTCAGGACCGTAGATCGGCTCACCGAACTTACGGGCTATCTTGGTTTTAGGACCAGTGTATCTTGCCATAATTCAAATACTTTTAATCGTTAGACTCTACGACGTCCCTTCGGGCGGCAACCATTGTGCGGAAGCGGGGTGACATCGATGATCTCGGTGACCTCGATACCGGCTCCGTGGAGGGTGCGAATGGCGGACTCACGGCCGGCACCCGGACCTTTGACATACGCTTTGATCTTGCGCAGACCCAGGTCGTAGGCGACCTTTGCGCAATCCTGAGCGGCGACCTGAGCGGCATACGGCGTGTTCTTCTTCGAACCGCGGAAGCCCATCTTGCCGGCGCTCGACCAGCTGATCACCTGACCCGTACTGTTGGTCAGCGTGACGATGACGTTGTTGAAAGTAGACGAAATATGGGCCTGACCATAAGCGTCAACCTTGACAACTCTTTTCTTGCTTGCAGTAGTTTTCTTTGCCATAATCTAAACCTTATTTCGTTGCTTTCTTCTTGTTGGCCACAGTCTTCTTGCGGCCTTTGCGCGTACGGGCGTTGTTCTTGGTGCTCTGACCGCGGACGGGGAGGCCGATACGGTGACGGATGCCCCGATAGCAGCCAATGTCCATCAGTCGTTTGATGTTCAACTGAGTGGCAGAACGAAGTTCGCCCTCGATCTTGAATTCATTGGCAATCATCGTACGGATTGCCGCAATCTGTTCGTCGTTCCAATCCTTGACCTTGATGTCGGGATTGATGTCGAGCGTACCGAGGATCTTCTCAGCGGAGCTGCGGCCGATACCGTAAATGTAGGTCAGGCCGATGACTCCACGCTTGTTGTTGGGTAAATCTACTCCGGCTATACGTGCCATAATCTATTTTTTACTTTATTGTTTACAAATTGATAAGATTATCCCTGGCGCATCTTGAATTTCGGATTCTTCTTGCAGATAACATACAAGCGGCCTTTGCGCTTTACGATCTTGCAATCCTCACTACGCTTCTTAATGGATGTCTTTACTTTCATTGTTGTAGGTTTTTATTTGTATCTGAAAGATATTCTTCCTTTTGTCAAATCATACGGGGACATTTCGACGCGTACCTTGTCGCCCGGGAGGATACGGATGTAGTGCATCCGCATCTTGCCCGAAATGTGGGCGATGATGACGTGGCCATTGTCCAGCTCGACGCGGAACATCGCGTTCGACAGGGCTTCGATAATGGTACCTTCTTTTTCTATGGCTGACTGTTTCGGCATAAATTAAGATCGTATGGTTTAACGTTACTTTTCTTCAATAAATTCAAAAGTTGTCAGTACTTCAGGCTGTCCGTGGCGGACGACGACCGTCTTCTCAAAGTGAGCGGACTTGGCGCCGTCGGCGGTATGGACCGCCCATCCGTTTTCATCGAGATAGACCTCCTTGCGGCCGGCGTTGATCATCGGCTCGATGCAGATGACCATTCCTTCACGGAGCTTGACGCCGTGGCCGCGCCGTCCGTAGTTGGGGACCTCCGGGCTCTCGTGCATGTCGCGACCGAGTCCGTGGCCGACCAGCTCCCTGACGACGGAGAATCCGAGACCTTCGCAATACGACTGCACGGCTTCGCCGATGTCGCCCGTGCGGTTTCCCGCCACAGCCTGCGCGATGCCCAGTTCAAGCGCCTGCTTGGTGGCATCGAGCAGCTGCTGCGTGCGGGCGTCCACCTTCCCGACCGGGAACGTATAGGCGGAATCACCGTAGAAGCCTCCGTACACCGTGCCGCAGTCAACCGAGACGATGTCGCCTTCCTTCAGCTTGTAGGCGGAAGGAAAGCCGTGCACCACCACGTCGTTGACCGACATGCAGAGGGTGGCCGGGAAGCCGTCGTATCCGAGGAAACCGGGCACTGCGCCGAGCGAACGGATGAACTTCTCGGCAATCACGTCGAGCTCCCTGGTCGTAATACCAGGCTCGATGTGGCGGCCGACCTCTGCCAGTGTCTTCGACACCATCAGGGCGTTCTCGCGCAGCAGGTCGATCTCTTCTTCGGATTTGAGTCTGATCATGTGAAAGAATCTATCAAAATTACATACCCGAGCGGCCTTTGAGACGACCCGTCTTCATCAGTCCGTCGTAGTGACGCATGAGCAAGTGGTTCTCGATCTGCTGGAGCGTGTCCAGGATCACACCCACGAGGATCAGCAACGAAGTGCCGCCGTAGAAGGGAGCGAACTGGGCGTTGACGCCGAGCATGCGCGCGAAAGCGGGCAGGATGGCGACGAGGGCCAGCAGGAAGGAACCGGGAAGCGTAATGCGCGACATCACGGCATCAATGTACTCGGCCGTCTTCTTGCCAGGCTTGCAGCCCGGGATGAAACCGCCGTTCTTCTTCATTTCCTCTGCCATGTTGGTCGGGTTCACCGTAATAGCGGTGTAGAAATACGTGAACAGGATGACCATGATGGCATAGACGAAGTTGTACCAGAAACCGTTGGTGTTGCCCATTACAGCAGCAAGGCCTTTCGTAGCGTTGAAGCCCTGGAAGATGAGCGGGAAGAGCATCAGTGCCTGCGCGAAGATGATCGGCATCACACCTGCCGCATTCAGCTTCAACGGGATGTACTGACGGACACCGCCATACTGCTTGTTGCCCACGATACGTTTGGCATACTGCACGGGGATCTTGCGCACCGCCTGCACCAGCGCGATCGTACCGACGAACACCAGGAAGAGGATCACAAGCTCGATGACAAGCACAAGCATGCCACCCAGGCTGGTCGTCCACTTATCGGTGATCTCGATCCAAAGGGCCTGCGGGAGACGGGCGATGATACCGATCATGATGATCAGGGAAATACCATTACCAATGCCGCGGTCTGTAATTCTTTCACCCAACCACATGACGAACATCGTACCACCGATCAGGATCAGCGTGGCGAAGACACCGTACCACCAGCCGTTCATCGTAGTGACGAACGCCTCGGCGGGCAGGGTCGAACGCAGGGAGGCCACATAGGCCGGGCCCTGGATGGCCAGGATCACGATCGTGAGGTAGCGCGTGTATTGATTCATCTTGCGACGGCCGCTCTCGCCTTCGCGCTGGAGGCGCTGGAAGGACGGGAGAAAGACGCCCAAGAGCTGGATTACGATGGATGCCGAGATGTAGGGCATCACACCCAAAGCGAAGATCGATGCGTTACCGAACGCACCGCCGGAGAACATGTTCAACAACCCGACCAGGCCTTCCGTACTCTTCTGCTGCAGGGCTGCGATCTGGGTGGCGTCGATGCCAGGGATCACGATGTAGCTGCCGAGACGATAGACAACGATCAGCAAGAACGTGTAGATCAACCGTTTCCGGAGATCTTCGATCTTGAACATGTTGGCTATGGTTTGAAAAAACTTTTTCATTGGACCCTCCGGGGTTTAGAGTTTGGTGACGGTTCCGCCTTTTTCTTCAATCTTCTTGATGGCCGAAGCGGAGAACGCATCGGCGGTCACATCGAGTTTGGCAGTCAGTTCGCCGTTGCCGAGGATCTTCACCAGGTCGGTCTTGGATGCAAAACCGGCGCTGCGGATCACGTCGACGTCAATAGCGGTCACGCCGAAGCGCTCGCTGATCGTCTGCAGGGCAGAGAGGTTGACAGCCTTGTATTCAACTCTGTTGTGGTTCTTGAAACCAAATTTGGGAAGACGACGCTGGATAGGCATCTGGCCGCCTTCGAAACCGATCTTGCGGGCATAACCGGAACGGGATTTCGCACCGTTGCTACCGCGGCCGGCGGTCTTGCCGAGACCCGAACCCGGGCCGCGACCGACGCGTTTTTCGGAATGTACAGAACCCTTTGCAGGGGTGAGGTTATTAAGTTTCATCGATTGTTCCTCCTATTCATTGACGGGTTCGACGGTAACCAGGTGGGACACGCGTTCGATCATGCCTTCGGTGACCGGGGTGAGTTCCACGACGACGCTCTGGTGCATCTTGTGGATGCCGAGCGAGGTGAGATTGGCAATCTGGCGCTTCGTTGCACCGCTCTTGCTCTTGATCTGCGTAAGTTTGACTTTTGCCATTGCTTCACCCTCCATTAACCGTTAAATACTTTACTCATAGGAATGCCACGGAGACCAGCCACGGTGTAGGCGTCGCGCATTTCGGTCAGCGCGGCGACCGTTGCCTTCACCAGGTTGTGGGGGTTCGAGCTGCCCTTGCTCTTGGCCAGCACGTCGTGAATACCCACCGACTCGAAGACGGCACGCATAGCACCACCGGCCTTCACACCGGTACCGGGCGCTGCAGGTTTCATGAACACGCGGGCACCGCCGAACTTGGCTGCCTGCTCGTGCGGAATGGTCTGCTTGCTGAGCGGAATGCGAACCAGGTTCTTCTTGGCATCTTCAATACCCTTGGAGATGGCGGTCGTGACTTCATTGGCTTTTCCAAGGCCGTAGCCGACGACGCCGTTTTCGTCGCCGACCACCACGATGGCAGCAAAGCTGAAGTGGCGGCCACCCTTGGTGACCTTCGTGACGCGCTGGACGGCCACAAGGCGGTCCTTGAGCTCCAGATCGGTCGTCTTTACTTTCTTAACATTGATATCTGCCATAGTGCTTAGAATTTAAGGCCACCCTCACGAGCGGCGTCTGCCAAACTTTTAACTCTTCCGTGATAGAGGTAACCTCCGCGGTCGAAAGCGACGGTGGAGATACCCTTTTCGATGGCGCGCTCAGCAATCGCCTTGCCGACGATGGCTGCAGCCTCGACACCGGTCTTGCCCTTGCAGGCCTCGACGAGCGCCTTGTCGTTGGACGAAGCCGAAACCAGGGTCACGCCCTTGGTGTCGTCCACGACCTGGACATAGATCTGTTTATTGCTTCTGTACACCACCATACGGGGCCGCTCGGCGGTACCGTTGACGATCTTGCGGATCCGGTAGTGAATTCTCTGTCTTCTTTCTGTTTTAGTCAATGCCATAACTTGATCTCCTATTATTTAGCAGAAGCGCTCTTACCGGCCTTGCGACGGAGCTGTTCGCCGACGAACTTGATACCCTTGCCCTTGTACGGCTCAGGCTTGCGCAGCGAGCGGACCTTGGCGGCCACCATACCGAGCAGCTGCTTGTCAGCGCTCTTCATAACCAACACAGGGTTCTGACCCTTCTTGACCGGTTCGGCCTCGGCCTTCACCTCTTTGGGAAGCTGGAACTGGATGTCGTGGGAATAACCCAGGCTGAAGGTAACGATCTGGCCGTTGACCTCCACGCGATAACCAACACCGACGAGTTCCTGTTTGACAGTATAACCTTCAGAGACACCCACGACCATGTTGTGGATCAGGGCACGATAGAGGCCGTGCATGGAGCGGTGGCGAGGCTGGTCTGTAGGACGCTTGACTGTAAGAACACCCCCATCAACGGAGACTTCAATGTCCGGATCAATCTTCTGGGACAGTTCTCCGAGCGGGCCTTTCACCGTGACGACGTGGTCGTCGCCGACTTTGACAGCGACACCCGTGGGCAGGTTTACAGGTAATTTACCGATTCTTGACATTATTCTTCAATTTTTAATTGTTACTAATAAACGTAGCAAAGCACTTCACCGCCGACATTGAGCGTCTTGGCCTCCTTGTCGGTGATAATACCTTTGGATGTAGAAAGGATGGCGATTCCCATACCGTTCAGCACGCGGGGCATGTTCTCCACGTCGGTGTAGGTACGCAGACCCGGGGAGCTGACGCGGATGAGCTTCTTGACAGCCGCTTTCTTGGTCTCCGGATGATACTTGAGAGCCATCTTGATGGTGTTGCAGGGCTTGCCCTCAACGACCTTCCAGGCCATGATGTACCCCTTCTCGTGGAGAATGCGGGTAATCTCGACCTTCATTTTCGATGCCGGAACCTCGACGGTCTTGTGACCTGCGAGGTAGGCATTTCTGACGCGAGTCAGATAATCTGCAATTGGATCAGTCATTTCTTTTTGTTTTTGTGAATCCCGGCGTCACTCGGAATAAAGCCTTGATGCGCGACGCCCGATATCCAATGTGTTAGTATAATAAGTGAATTGAGTTCTACCAGCTTGCTTTCTTCACACCCGGAATCAGACCCTTGGAGGCCATCTCACGGAACTGAATACGGCTGATGCCAAAGAAGCGCATGTAACCCTTCGGACGGCCGGTGATCGAGCAACGGTTGTGCTTGCGGCACGGGGAGCTGTTCTTCGGGAGCTTGTCGAGGGCGGCCCAGTCGCCGGCCTCTTTCAAAGCTTTGCGTTTTTCGGCATATTTGGCGCACATCTTCGCACGTTTGACTTCACGTGCCTTCATCGATTCTTTTGCCATACCTTATATTATTAGTTGTTGTGTTTGATGTTCTTGAAGGGAATACCGAATTCGCGGAGAAGAGCGAAAGCCTCTTCATCCTTGTTGGCAGTGGTGACGAAGGTGATCTCCATACCCATCACTTTCGTGATCTTGTCGATGTCGATCTCCGGGAAGATGATCTGCTCTTTCACACCGAGGGTGTAGTTGCCACGGCCGTCGAAGTTCTCGCTCACGCCCTTGAAGTCGCGGATACGCGGGAGGGACACGGCGATCAGACGCTCGAGGAACTCGTACATGCGCACGCCGCGGAGGGTGACTTTCACGCCGATGGGCATGCCCTTGCGGAGCTTGAAGTTCGAGATATCCTTGCGGGAAACAGTCTGGACGGCTTTCTGGCCGGTGATGGTGGTGAGTTCCTGCTGGGCAACCTCAACCAGCTTCTTGTCCTGGGTGGCGCTGCCGATACCCTGGTTGACGGTGATCTTGGTGAGCTTGGGCACCTGCATCACGGTGGAGTACTTGAACTCTTTCATCAACTTGTCCACGATCTCCTCTTTGTATTTCTTCTGGAGGGAAGGGACATAACCGATCTGGGCCATGGTAGGACCCTGCGGTACTGCTGCTGCTTTTTCTTTCTTTGCCATTATTTGATCTCCTCACCTGATTTTTTCGCGTAACGGACCAGTTTGCCCTTGTCGTTCAGACGACGGCCGATCTTGGTGGCGCCGCCCTTGACGGGATCCACGACCTGAAGGTTCGACATGTGGATGCCGGCTTCCTGTTTGACAATACCGCCCTGCGGGTTCTTGGAATTGGGTTTGGTGTGCTTGCTGACCATGTTGACTCCTTCAACGATGGCGCGATTCTTCTCAGTGAGCACGGCGAGGACCTTACCGGTCTTACCTTTGTCGTTGCCTGCGTTCACGTAGACCGTATCGCCTTTCTTGATATGCAGTTTTGCCATGGTTGTACCTCCTTATAATACCTCAGGGGCCAGTGAAACGATTTTCATATAGTTTTCGCGGAGCTCGCGGGCCACGGGGCCGAAGATACGGGTACCGACGACCTCATCCTGCTTGGTCAGGAGCACGCAAGCGTTGTCGTCGAAACGGATATAGGAACCGTCGGCGCGACGGATTTCCTTCTTGGTGCGGACGACGACTGCATTGGAAACAGAGCCCTTCTTGGCGTTGCCGCCCGGAATGGCGCTCTTGACGGCGACGACGATCTTGTCGCCGACAGTGGCATAGCGGTGGCGGGTACCACCGAGGACGCGGATGCAGAGAACTTCTTTCGCACCCGAGTTGTCAGCCACCAACAAACGTGATTCTTGCTGTATCATGTTATTTGACTTTTTCTACGATTTCTACTAATCTCCAGCGTTTGGTCTTGCTCAGCGGGCGGGTTTCCATGATGCGCACGGTATCGCCTTCGCTGCACTCGTTCTTGTCATCCTGGGCAACGAACTTCGTGGTCTTGTTCACGAATTTGCCGTAGATCGGATGTTTCTCCTTGGTCTTGACAGCAACTACAATAGACTTATCCATCTTGTTGCTGACCACGATGCCGATTCTTTCTTTACGAAGATTTCTTTCCATGGGACAATTTCTATTTTAGTTCTGTTTCTCTTTTTCTGCGAGGACAGTCATCATGCGGGCCACGTCAGCTTTGGCTTTCTTGATGACGGAGGTGTCTTCCAGCGGAGAGATCACGTGGTTCATCTTCATTTTGTTGAGATTCTGCTTCTCAACCTCGAGACGCTCGCGCAGGTCTTTCACTGCCATCTCATCGATTTCTTTTCTTTTCATAATCTGCTCTGCTAAAAGATTATTCTACATAGTCGCGACGAACGACAAACTTCGTGGTGATCGGGAGTTTCTGGGCGCCGAGACGGAGTGCCTCCTTGGCGACTTCCATCGGAACACCTTCGGCTTCGATGATCATGCGGCCCGGCGTGATGGGCGCCACGAAACCTTCCGGATTACCTTTACCCTTACCCATACGGACTTCGGCCGGCTTCTTGGTGTAGGGCTTGTCAGGGAATACGCGGATCCAGATCTTACCTTCACGTTTCATGTAACGGACGACAGCCTGACGGGCAGCCTCGATCTGCTGACCGGTGAGCCAGCAGCTCTCCATGGTCTTGATGCCGAAGGAACCGAAAGCCAACTGGCTACCGCGCTGGGCGATACCTTTCATGCGGCCTTTCTGCTGTCTTCTGAACTTGGTTTTCTTAGGTTGTAACATAGCCTTATTACTTTAATTATTCCTTAAACTTCTAATTGCCAGTATCTTAGCACACTTCGGGCATAAGACACAGGGTTGCAAAGGTACACAAAAAATTCAAATACCAAAAACTTTTTCGAAATTTTCGACAAAAATTTTTGGTACTTAAGTTCCTGACAGAACAGGCGGTTAGCTGATTTGAAAAGGAGTTATTTCTTCGCGTTTTCGACCGCACGCATCACCCGCAGAAAATTGCCGCCCCAGAAGAGCGCGAGCTCCCGGTCGGTCCAGCCGCGGCGCATCAGCTCGACCGTGATGTCCTTCATTTTCGAGGCATCCTCCAGTCCGTTCATGCCGCCGCCCCCGTCGAAGTCCGTGCCGATGCCCACGTATTCCACGCCCACCAGCCGGCGGATATATTCCACGTGGTCGCAGAACGTGCCGATATTCACCTCGGCGTGCGGCAGCCACGACAAGGCCCAGCGGCCCGTCGTGACCTGGATCACGCCGCCCTTCGCGGCGATGGCCCGGATCTCGTCGTCCGTCAGGTTGCGCGGATGGTCCTTGATCGCGTACACGCACGAGTGCGAACAAATCACAGGTGCCGTGCTGATCTCGAGGCAGTCTTGGAGCGTCTGCGTAGAGGCGTGCGAACAGTCCACGAGGATGCCCAGGCGGTTCATCTCGCGCACCAGCTCCTTTCCGAAGGGCGAAAGGCCGCCCCAGGTTTTTTCGGGGTAGCGCGAGGCGTCGCACACGTCGTTGTCGTAGTTGTGGCAGAGGGTGATGATGCGGGTGCCCAGTTCATAAAAAACCTTGACCCGCGAGAGTTCCCGCCCGATGGGATAGGCGTTCTCCAGACCCATCACCAGGCTCAGCTTATGGCGCTTCTTGTTGCGCTCGATATCCTTGGCTGTCAGCGCAATGGCGGCTTCCCGGGGCCGCGCCAGAATGTAGGCGCGGATGGACTCCATCTTGTCGACGGTCGCGGCAAAGACGTTCGCCTCCGCCGCTTCGTCGAGCGGCCCCTGCCCCACGAAAATGGGATAGAAGCAGCAGTCCACCCGCCCGGCGCGCAGCTTCGCAAAACCGGCCTGCACCTTTTCCGGATCGACGTCCGGCTTGATGAGCTCCAGTGCCGTGTCGGTGTGTGTATCGATGGAGATGATGCGGTCGTGGAGCCGCTGCGCCCGCTTCTGAAGCGCAGCTTCGTCATCCTGCTGAAGGGTAAAACCCATGGCGACGAACAGGAGAAGAGCCGGAAAGAGTCGGTATTTCATGATCACTTATTCCACCAGTGAAGACGCTTAGCAAGGAAAATCAGCAAAAGGGAGAGAACAAGGCAGCCCAGCATGAGCCAGAGGCCCGCGCCGGCCGCAAAGAGGATGGGGACGAAGGTGATGAGCAGGATCTCGACCGGCGCGCAGGGCAGGTAGGCCAGCGCGTAATCGTCCATGGCCTTGCTCTGCATCTTCGGGTCGACGATGCGCAGGAGGGCGATGCCCATGGCCATGGTACCTGTCCACCAGCCCCAGGCGAAGATGGATTTCTCGAACCAGTCTTTCTGGTTGAGCCGGCGGCCGAACCAGAACACGGTAAAGATTGTCAGCGCGATGCCCGCCAGCGTCAGCACGATCAGCGGCAACGCGTATTTCACCACGACGCCCAGCTTGATGGACGCCACGCCGCAGGCCACCAGCAGGTCGGTGGACGAACTGCTGATACTCACCGTAGTACGCGGATCGATGTAGCGCGAAACGCCTACGGAGTTGAAGATGCTTTTGAAGAGGATGCCCACCACGAAGGCACAGCTGAACACCGGCAGCTCCAGGGCCGGCCAGAGCAGCTTGACGCCCCGGCTCAGCATATAACCGCCGAAGGCGGCCACGAGCACCAGCGAAAGATGGAACACGTGGGAGTCGATGGAAATGGGCGAGGTGGTTCCCACGGCCGTGGGCTCCCGCTTCTCAGACGGCAGCAGGCCGCTGCGGTATTCGTCGGGAAGGGCGTTGAAATCCGCCAGATAGGATGTATGGCCGCGGCGGGTGGCCATCTTGATGAAGAGCAGGCCGCCCAGGATCGCCACGATCACGCCGATGGTGGCCGTCGTCATGCCCAGGCTCGCGGCCTCGTCCCAGCCCAGGTTCTCGAAGGCCGAGCCGATGGCGGCCGCCGTGCCGTGGCCGCCGTAAAAGCCGGTGGGCAGCATCACGCCGAAAGCCGGGTTGAGCTCCGGCCAGATGAGCCGCAGCACCAGCAGGCCGAAGAGACCCATCACCGCCCACTGGAAGAGCATGCCGAACTGCGAGTAAGCCCACATAGGGCCCACGCGGCGGGCCACTTCCTTCACCTTGAAGCGCGGTGCCGAAAAAGGCAGCGCGGCGAAGACCATGGCGATGAGAATGGCCGAATAGGTGCTCACGTTGCTCGAGAGCGGCAGCCAGCCCAGGCCGTTGGGCCCGAAGACCAGGCCCAGCAGGCCGGCCAGCAGGCTCGGGGGGATAAACAGCTTCTGGATCAGGCGCACTTTCACCCGGAGCAATTTTCCGATGAGCAGCAGCCCGCAGATGATGCCTGCATCGGAGAACAGCACCCACGGCGTGAAATTTGTAAGATCGAACATCACAGTTTACGATTAATCCGTAAATTTACGCAAAATTTGATGAAAAACCTAGTCCTGTTCCTGGCCGCCGCTTTGTGCGCGGCACTGTTCTCCCCCTCGCTTTCCGCCCAGAACACCCGGCGGGAGCTGAAGGTCATGGAGTACTACGTCAACGGGCAGGACACCATCTTCATCGACGAGATTCCGCCCGCCGTCATCCACCCGCGCCAGACCATGAGCAAGCGCGACTGGGTGAAGTACTACAAGCGCGTGCACAATTTCAGCAAAGCCTATCCTTATGCACTGATGATCAGCGAGATCATCCAAGAGACCGACAGCCTTTTCGAAGCGGAGCACTACACCCGCCGCCAACGCGACAAGTACCTCGGCAAGATGAAAGACGACCTGCTCAAGGACTTCGATCCCATCTTCCGCAAGCTGACGCTCAAGCAGGGCCTGATGATGATCCGGCTCATCGACCGGGAGTGCGGCATGACGCCCTATTACATCCTGAAGAACTACCTGGGCGGCGCAACGGCCAGCTTCTGGCAAGGCGTGGCCAAACTGTTCAAGGGCAACCTCAAGCAGCCCTACGACCGCTTCGGGGAAGACAAGGACCTGGAAGAGCTGGTAGGTTACTGGGAGCGCGGCGAATTCGACAACCTCTACTGGCTGGTCTTCGGCAAGCCGAGACCCGAGATCATCATTCCCGAACGATTCAAGAAATAATCAGAGCGTAAGGAAGTTCACGCCTTCCGACCAGTCCCCGACCACGTCGAGGACCCCCCCGCTCTCCACCTCCAGGTGAGCGGGCGAATGCCAGTGGCCGAAGATATAGCGGTCGATATGCCGGTGCTTGCCGAACTCGTTGGCGAACTGATAGATGCCGGATTCGCGGTCGACCTTGATACCGCGGTCGGGATGGTGCTTCTTGCTTTCGGACGACCAGGCATGGGCCAGACGGAAGACCCAGCGCGGATGCACGGCCCGCAGCAGGGCGATCAGCGCGCGGTTGCGGAAAAGATGGAACACGATCCAGGACTTGGGATCGTGGCAGCCCAGGGTATCGCCGTGGCCCAGACAGACCTGCTCGCCCTGGAGTTCCATGACACAGTAGGGCTCGCGGACAACCTTCACACCGAGTTCCTTTTCGAAATAGTCGGTGACCCACCAGTCGTGGTTGCCGCGGAAATACCACACGTCCATGCGCTCCGCCACCTCGGCGATGGCCGCCAGCGCCCGCACGCCGCCCCGGGGCACCACATCCTTGTAGTCCACCCAGAAATCAAAGATATCGCCCAGCAGGAAAAGCCCCTTCGCATCGGCGGGCAGCCCCCGGAGAAAGTCCACGAATAGCCGTTCCTTCGCGCCGCCCCGGTCGGGCAGGCCCAGGTGCAGGTCGCAGACAAAGTAATATTTTCCGGTATCGGCCATGGGTCGGTATCAGGGCTACAACAGGGTGGAAATGATGCAGGCCAGGCCCACGAGCACGCAGTACAGCGCGAACCAGCGCAGCTTGGCTTTCTTGACGATGGCGATCATGAAGCGGCAGGCGAAGAGGCCGGACACGAAAGCGGCCACAAAACCCAGCAGCAGGGGCAGCACGCCCACGCTGCTCTGGCCGAACTCGCCACCCACCACGTCGAGGAAGGCTTCTCCCAGGATCGGGACCAGCACCATGAGGAAGGAGAAGCGTGTGACTTCTTCCCGCCTGACACCGCAGAGCAGGCCCGTGGCGATGGTCGAGCCGCTGCGCGAGAGGCCCGGAATCACCGCGACCGCCTGTGCCACACCCATCCAGAGCGCGGATTTCCAGTTCATCCGTGTCCCGTCGTTCCCGGCTTGAGCGGACATCCCGGACCGGCGGGCCGAGAGGGTCTCCGAGAGGAAAAGCAGCAGGGCCGTCACCAGAAGGGCCACGCCCACCACTAGCAGGCCGCTGCCGAAAATCGCTTCCACGCGGTCCTTGAAGAACATGCCCACGACGAACACGGGGATCATCGACAGCACGATCAGCAGGATATAGCGCGTTTCGGGATTGAGCTTGAACTTGAAAAGCCCCTGCAGCAGCCGCACGATGTCTTTCCAGAAGACGACGAGGGTGGCCAGCACCGTGGCGGCGTGCACCGCCACCTCGAAGCTCAGGTCGGCCGTTTCGATGCCGAACAGGGCCTTGCCGATGGCCAGGTGGCCGCTGCTGCTCACGGGCAGGAATTCAGTCAACCCCTGGACCAGGCCCAGGATGATGGCTTCAATCCAACTCATCGCTTACTCCGCTTCATTGCGGGGCTTGCGCATGATGCCCCAGATGATGATACCGATGCCGATGCAGATGATCACCGGCGCCACGGTGATGCGGCGGGCGCTGAACATCGCGGGATTGAAGACGTTCGGGTCGGACGAACCGCCGCCGAGCATCAGGACGAAACCGAGCACCATCACCAGCAGACCGATGCCGATCAGGAGCACATTTTTGGAAGGCATGGAAAAGTTTGCCATGGAATGTCGTATAAAGCTAATAGTATAAATCGTCTTTGCTGCTGAACGCCACGCGGTTGACCACCAGCAGGGTCGAGATCACGCAGATCAGGATGCCCAGCACGACGGTCCCGGCCAGGACGGCCCAGACGAGCCGCATGTCGAGGATCATGTTCAGCAATTCGGAGTCGCTGCTCAGGTAGCGGATCAGACCGTAGAGGATGCCTGCTGCGATCAGGCCCGCCACGGCGCCCTGCACCACCGCCTGCTTCAGGAAGGGCCGCGCGATGAAGGAGCGCTTGGCGCCGACCAGGCTCATGGTATAGATGGTGAAGCGGCGCGCATAGAGGTTGAGCCGCACCGTGTTGTTGATCAGGGCGAAGGAGATGACCAGCAGGAGCAGGATCACCACGCCCAGCACCAGGCTGATGCTGCGAAGGTTCGTATTGAGACGCTCCACCAGGGTCTCCTGATAGACCACCTCCTCCACGTGCCGGTTTTCAAGCAGTCGGGCTTTCACCCAGTCGAGCGAATCTTTCGTGATGTAGTCGCCGTTGAGTTTCAGGTCGATCGAAATGGGGATGGGCGAGCTGTTGAACACCGAGAGGAAATCGTCGCCCAGCAGGCTTTTCATCTCCTCGGCGCCTTCTTCCTTCGAGATAAAGCGGCTTTCCTTCACATAAGGCCGTCCGGCCAGGTCCTCGGCCAGCGCACGCCCCTCCTTTTCGGAAGTGGACTGCTTCAGCATGACCGACACGGCCATGTTCTCTTTGAACCAGCGGGCCAGCCCTCCTGCGTTCACGGCGAAAACGGCGGCCGCAGCCATCAGCACCAGCACCAGCGAAATACTGATGACCGAAGTGATGTAGGAACGGATCAACCGCTTGTGTACTATATTTTTACCTTTGTTGGCCATTTTCAGGACTGCTTGCAAAGATAATCAATTTTTTTTGTTACCTTTGTATCGAATTTGCCTTAAAACGACTTTAAAGATGGAAGAACCCGTAAGAGTCCTGTTCGTGAACTCCGAGATCTTCCCCTATATGCCTGAAACAGACATATCTGTGCTTGGCCGGTATCTGCCGCAGGGGATCCAGGAGGGTGGCAAGGAGATCCGCTCCTTCATGCCGCGCTATGGTACGATCAACGAACGCCGCAACCAGCTGCACGAAGTCATCCGCCTCTCCGGCATGAACCTCATCATCAACAACGCCGACCGGCCGCTGGTCATCAAGGTTTCCTCCATCTCATCCGCCCGGATGCAGGTCTACTTCATCGACAATGAAGATTACTTCCATCGCAAATTCATCTACCAGGACGCTGAAGGCAAAGATTTCAAGGACAACGACGAACGGGCCGTCTTTTTCGCCCGGGGCGTGCTCGAAACCGTGAAGAAACTCCGCTGGAAACCCGATATCGTACATTGCCAGGGCTGGATTTCCCACTTCCTCCCTGTCTATCTGAAGAAGGTCTACCACGACGATCCCATCTTCACCGACGCCAAAGTGGTTGTCTCGCTCTACAACGAGATGCTCGACAGCCGGCTGAGCGACAATGTGGTCGAAAAGGTGGTCACCGGCAGCCTGGTAGCGGACGATGTGGCCGTGCTCAACGACCCCGCTGGCATAAATCTTGCGAAACTGGCCATCCAGTATGCCGACGGCGTGATCGCCGGCGTTCCGGAGCCCGATGCGCGCCTGATGGATGCCGCCCGGCAGCAGGGGCTCCCTGTCCTGCCTTACGTGCCCGTCAGCAAGGAAGGCGGCCCCTACGTCCAGGCATATGACCATTTTTACGACGACCTGTTAAAAGACAAGCGATAAGAGATGAAAAAAACAGGGGTTTCCTTCGGACTGGCAGCGCTGCTGACTTTGTCCTGCCTCGTTTCCTGCATTACCAAAGACAATACCCTGGGCTCCGCACTGGTGCCCGCCAACCAGGATATCAGTATCCGCACCGCCACGTTCTCCCTGCCCGTCGGGCTCAAGATGGCCGACAGCCTGCAGACCTCCGTCAGCCAGAGCGCCACGGTGGGTACCATCCGCACGGACCGCTACGGGCTCTACCGCAGCGACGCCGCCGTGGCCGTGACCGCTTCCTACGACTCCATCTCCTGGGGCAAGAACCCCAGCGTCATCAGCATCAAGATGACGCTCATGTGTGACTCCGCCATGGTTGTCAAGGCCAGCGAGCGCTATATCCCGCAGAACCTGTATGTGCACCGCCTGAAGGTCACCCTCGACTCCACGAAGATCTACAACAACAGCCTCACGGACGCCGACTACGACCCGGAGGTCCTGTCGCTGGGCGGCGTGGTGTATGACGGCGGTTCCAGCTACACCGTGGAACTCGACCCGAAGCTGGGCGAGGAGCTCCTGAAGTTCCCGATGGATACCCTCGACGACGATGAAAAATTCATGAAATTGTTCAAGGGACTCTATCTCCGCTGCGACGACCCGGTGGAGGGCCTGGAAGGCGGACGCCTCAACAACTTCAACCTCAGTTCCTCGTATATCGCCATCAACTATGCCTATGATGACGAGGACGGCAACCGCCGTACCCGCTCCGACAACTTCATCATGGGCGAATACTACAGCGTCAACGTCTGCTCGTCCGGCGCCCGCCCGCTGGAAGAGCCCCTGGCATTTGATGCGCTCTATATGGAAGGCACCTGCGGCATCAAGCCGCACATCGCCGCCGCCGACCTCCGCGCGATGATGGAAGAATTCGCCGCCGTCCAGGGATTCGAGCTCAACCGCATGCTTATCGCCAAGGCGGTCCTCTGCTTCCCCTTCGAATACAACGGCGACTACAAGCAGTTCGACTACTACGCCACCACGCTCTTCCCGTGCAAGCGGACGAAGAGCAAATCCTCTACACTGACCCGCTATACGCCACTCGACGAGATTGAGGACGACACCCTGGAATCAGGCGGCATCGACCGTGCAGACCTCAGCTACACGGCCAACATCAGCCGTTATCTCCAGAAGCTCATCTCGCGCAGCGCCAGCAGCATCACCGCCGACGACGACCTCTGGATCATGCCCACGCTGGCCATGTTCAATTCTTACACGTCGACCACCAACTACTACGCGGACTACCTCAACTACACGCAGAGCCAGCTCAACGGCATGGGCGACGACCGCCATCCGGTTCTGGAGCTGACGTACGCTGTCCTAAAATAGAGAAAGCTGAAAAAAAACGGGTTTACAGGGCCCGGAAAGCCAGGCAGGCGTTTTGCCCGCCGAAGCCGAAGTTGTTGCTGATGGCCACCCGCACCTTGCGTTCCTGGCGTTCGTTGAGCGTCAGGTTGAGCCGGTAGTCGATCTGCGGGTCTTCCTGCTTGAAATTGATGGTCGGCGGAATCACACCGTCGCAGATGGCATGGATGCAGGCCAGGGCTTCGACCGCGCCGGCGGCACCCATCATGTGTCCGGTCATGGACTTGGTAGAACTGATGTTGATCTTGTAGGCCGCATCCCCGAAAACGCGCTGGATGGCCCTCAGTTCGGCCAGGTCGCCCAGCGGTGTGGACGTGCCGTGGGCATTGATGTAATCGACTTCGTCCGGCCGCAGCTTCGCTTCGCGGAGCGCCAGTTCCATGGCGTCTCCCGCACTCTCGCCGTCTTCGCGCGGCGCAGTGATGTGCCAGGCGTCGCAGGTCATGCCGATGCCGGCGATTTCGCAATAGATCTTGGCACCGCGACGCAGGGCATGCTGGTATTCCTCCACAATGAGGATGGCCGCGCCCTCACCCATCACGAAACCGTCGCGCGTCGCATCGAAAGGACGTGAAGCGGTGCGGTACTCGTCGTTGTTGGTGGACAGGGCGTGGGCGGCATTGAAACCGCCGATGCCGGGAACGGCGATGGGTGCCTCCGTACCGCCCGAAACCATGATGTCGGCACGGCCCAGCTGAATCTGGGACGCGGCCGTCAGGATGGCATGGGCCGACGTGGCGCAGGCCGAGGACACGCCGAAATTGGGTCCCCGGAAACCGAATTTCAGGGCGATATGCCCCGAAGCGATGTTCGTGATGAACTTGGGAACCAGGAAAGGGCTGAAACGGGGAACCGGGTTCTCGAAATAACCCAGCATCTCTTCCGTAAACGTGTTGAGGCCGCCGACGCCCGAACCGACGACCACGCCGATCCGCCTGAGGTCGGTCGCAGACAGGTCGAGTTGACTGTCCTTGACCGCCTCGGCAGCGGCAATCATCGCATATTGTGTGAAAAGATCGGTCCTGCGCGCTTCTTTGCGATCGTAGACCTCGGGGAAACCTTCCGGATTGAAATCCGGAATCTCACATGCGAATTTTGTCTTGAATTCAGTGGTGTCGAACCGGCTGATCAGGCGGGCGCCACTGACGCCGCGGCCCAGATTGTCGAAATACTCAGGGACGTTTTTTCCCAGAGGATTGATCGTGCCTATGCCGGTAATGACAACCCGCTTCACGCCGTCTTACTGAACGTTGGACTGAATATAGTCGATAGCGTCCTGAACGGTCGAGATCTTCTCGGCAACGTCGTCGGGAATGGTGATGTTGAATTCTTTCTCGAATTCCATGATCAGCTCGACGGTATCGAGCGAATCAGCGCCAAGGTCGTTCTTGAAACTGGCGGTCGGGGTTACTTCCGTCTCCTCAGCACCCAACTTATAGACGATAATCGAGATGACTTTCGAAGCAATATCTTCCATAATAAAACGGTTTTGGTTATAGTATATTTCGCAAAGTAAGTAATTTTTGCCGAAAAACCCAAATTTTCATATATTTGTCATACTGAAAACAATCCACTATGTATACCGATTTTCAAAAGTATCTGGAAGCCGAGCTTCAATCCATCCGTGAAGCCGGCTTGTACAAGGAGGAGCGTGTCATCACCTCCGCCCAGCAGGCGGCCATCAAGGTAGCCCCCGGCAAAGACGTCCTGAATTTCTGCGCCAACAACTATCTCGGCCTCGCCAACAGCAAGGAGCTCGTGGAAGCGGCCAAGCAGGCCCTCGACACCCACGGCTACGGCATGTCGTCCGTCCGTTTCATCTGCGGCACCGGCGACCTCCACAAAGAGTTGGAAAAGAAGATATCCGAGTTCTTCGGCACGGAAGACGCCATTCTCTACGCCTCCTGCTTCGACGCCAACGGCGGTGTGTTCGAACCGCTGCTCGACGAGCACGACGCCATCATCTCCGACGCCCTGAACCACGCCTCCATCATCGACGGCGTGCGTCTGTGCAAAGCCCAGCGCTACCGCTACGCCAACGCCGACATGGAAGAGCTGGAGAACTGCCTCAAGACGGCCCAGGCCCAGCGCCACCGCCTCATCGTTACCGACGGCGTGTTCTCGATGGACGGCAACGTCGCCCCGCTCGACAAGATTTACGCCCTCGCCACCAAGTACAACGCCATGGTGATGGTCGACGAGAGCCACTCCGCCGGCGTGGTCGGCAAAACGGGCCGCGGCACCACCGAGCAGTTCAACCTCCGCGGCAAGATCGAGATCCTCACCGGCACCCTGGGCAAGAGCTTCGGCGGCGCCGTGGGCGGCTTCACCACCGGCAAGAAAGAGATCATCGCCATGCTGCGCCAGCGTTCGCGCCCGTACTTGTTCTCCAACTCGATTCCGCCGATGATCGCAGCGGCCGGCATCAAGATGTTCGAGATGATGAGCGCCACCAACGCCCTCCAGGACAAACTCCACGCCAATACCGAATACTTCATCGGCCGCATGAAGGCGGCGGGCTTCGACATCAAGCCCACCCAGTCGGCCATCTGCGCCGTGATGCTCTACGACGCCCCGCTCTCGCAGAAGATGGCGGCACGCCTCCAGGAAGAGGGCATCTACGTCACCGGTTTCTACTACCCGGTGGTCCCGAAGGGACAGGCCCGCATCCGCGTCCAGGTTTCGGCCGGTCACGAGAAAGAGCACCTCGACAAGTGTGTCGAGGCCTTCACCAAGATCGGCAAGGAACTTGGCGTGATCCAATAAAAAAAGCCGGCTTCGCAGCCGGCTTTTTTTATGCATCGTGACGATTAGTCGTCCGTGAGCGAGAAGCGGTAGAAGGCAAGGATCTTCGCATCCTTGTCGGCAGCGGCGAGGACTTCCTTCACAGGGGTCTTGCCGTCGCCCATCTGGTATTCCTGCTGTTCCAGGGTGCTCTCCTTGAAGAACTTCTGGACGCGGCCGGCGGCGATGTTCTGGATCATCTGCTCGGGCAGGTTGGCTGCCTTCTCGGCAGATACCCTGGCGATGATCTCACGGGCCTGCTGGGCCTGTTCCGGCGTGAGCCAGCCCTTGGCGGTGTTGCTCTCGATGTGGTCTTCGCTGTCGCAGTGAGCCGGGTTGATGCCAGCCTTCTTGAGTGCGTTCTCCACAGCCTTGCGCACCTGCTCTTCCTTGGTCTTCTCGATGGCGACCTGGCGCTCTTTCTCGACGACCTCTGCCGGGCAGTCTTCAGCGGAGACAGACACCGGGTTCATGGTCACGACCTGGATGGCGATGCCCTTGGCGAGTTCCTCGTCGATCTTCTTGTTGAAGGCCACGATGGCGCCGAGCTTGCCGTTGGTGGTGTGGATATAGGAAGCCACGTAGGGAGCTTCGAGCTTGCCGTAGAAAGCGAGGGTGTGTTTCTCACCGCTCTTGCCGGTCTGCTGGGAGATGGCGTCTTCCACCGTCTCACCATTGGCGAGCTTGCAGGCCTTGAGGGCTTCGGTATCGGCCGGGCAGGCAGCGATGGCTGCATCGGCGATAGCGTCGGCCAGGGCCTGGAACTCGGCGTTCTGCGACACGAAGTCGGTCTCGCAGCCGAGGCAGACGAGGATACCCTTACCGTCAGCCACGCGGGCCTTCACGGCACCTTCGGTGGTCTCGCGGTCAGCACGTTTGGCAGCCACGAGCTTGCCCTTTTCACGGATAATTTCCTGGGCGCGGTCGAAATCGCCTTCAGCCTCAACGAGGGCCTTCTTGCAATCCATCATGCCGGCACCGGTCATCTTGCGCAGTTTTGCGACATCTGTTGCTTTGATTTCCATGGTGTGTAGGGTTAAGGGTTACTCTTCGTTCTTGGTTTCAGCGGCAGCTTCGGGAGCAGCTTCAACCTTCGGGGCAGCGGCCTTGCGGGGACGCTTGGCGACGGGAGCGGCTTCTTCCTTGGCAGGAGCCTCATCTTTCTCTTTTTCCTTCTCGATCCTGCGATCTTCCAGACCTTCGGCAACGGCGTTGCACAGGGTCTCGGTGATGAGCTGGATGGATTTAGCCGCATCGTCATTGGCCGGAATCACATAATCAATCGTGGTCGGGTCGCAACATGTATCAACCATTGCGATAACGGGGATGTTCAGACGATTGGCTTCGCGGACGGCGTTGATCTCTTTCTGGACGTCCACGACGAAGATGGCGGAAGGAAGGCGGTTGAGGTCGGCGATGGAACCGAGGTTCTTCTCGAGTTTCGCACGCTGGCGCGAGATCTGGAGACGCTCGCGTTTGGCCAGGGTTTCAAAGGTACCGTCGGTCATCATCTTGTCGATGGTGTTCATCTTCTTGACGGCTTTGCGGATGGTGGGGAAGTTGGTGAGCATGCCACCGGCCCAGCGCTCGGTCACATACGGCATGTTGACCTTCTGTGCGCACTCCGCAACGATATCCTTGGCCTGTTTCTTGGTGGCTACGAACAGGATCTTGCGGCCTGCATGGGCAAGCTGCTTCATCACGTTCGCTGCCTCGTCTATCTTGACGACAGTTTTATGCAGGTCGATGATGTGGATCCCGTTTTTCTCCATGAAGATATACGGAGCCATTTTGGGATTCCATTTCCGCTTCAAGTGACCGAAGTGGACACCTGCATCGAGTAAGTCTTGGAAATTGGTTCTAGACATTGTTTGTTGTTTTAATTCTTTTTGTTTTTCTCTTTTCTTCAATCCGGAGTAGCGGCGTTCGGGCCGGTCTCCTGAATTTTCCGCAGCTGAACAAACAGAGGGTAGCCGGTAAAGGATCCCTGCGTTTTGGATTCAGGCTGTGCAAATGTAAATCAGTGTCAAGTGACTAACGTTTGCTGAACTGGAAGCGTCTGCGAGCACCAGGCTGGCCCGGTTTCTTACGCTCGACTTCGCGGGCGTCGCGGGTCATGAAACCGTTCGACTTCAGGACGGGGCGGTATGCTTCGGCGTCGACCTTGCAGAGAGCGCGGGCGATGCCGAGGCGGATGGCCTCAGCCTGACCCTTGATGCCGCCACCGTCGACGTTGATCTTCAGATCGAACTGGCCGAGGGTGTTGGTCAGGGCGAGCGGCTGGTTGACAATATATCTCAGGGTGTCTTCCTTGAAATACTCGTCCAGGGGACGGTCGTTGATGACGATATTGCCGGAACCGGTGTTCAAATAGACGCGAGCAACTGCTGATTTACGTCTTCCAAGGGCGTTGATTACTTCCATTACTCTGTCTTAAATTTCGTTTAACGTGAGGGGTTTGGGTTGCTGAGCTTCGTGCGGGTGCTCCGGTCCTGCATACACGTAGAGGTTGCGGAACAGCTCTGCACCGAGGCGGTTCTTCGGAAGCATTCCCTTGATGGCATGCTCCACGACAAAGGTCGGCTTGCGATCGAACATATCCTTAGGCGTAGCGAAACGCTGGCCGCCCGGATAACCGGTGTGGCGAACGTACACTTTGTCCGTCAGCTTCTTGCCCGTGAGGCGGATCTTGTCGGCGTTGACGATGATGACGTTGTCACCACAGTCCACGTGCGGCGTGAAATCCGGTTTGTTCTTGCCACGGAGGACAAGGGCAACGCGGGAAGCGAGACGACCCAGCACCTGATCGGTCGCATCAATAACGTACCATTCTTTCTTGACGGTACCGCTATTGGCGGAAATGGTCTTGTAGCTTAAAGTGTCCACTTTGTTGATT
>JAFSOA010000008.1 GCA_017447265.1 Bacteroidales bacterium | reverse complement strand
CTCGCTTATTTAGCGATAGATTATCGCTCACTTCGCGGCTCTGGTATCCGTCCCGCTCGCTAAAAAACGCTCGCGGCTCCGGAAACCACCCGCCGCTTCGTTCGCTAAAGTGCCTTCGTTGTGACGCTAGTAAAGCTAAGCTCGTATTCCTACGCGTTTTTGCGACGGATGGAGAATTCCAATCGTTGTTCCCAGACCAGGATGATGGACATGGCCCAGCGGGAGAGGAGCATGATCCACCAGACGGCACCGCAGGCGGTCAGGAGCATGAGGTCTTCGAGGTTGCTGTGGGAAATGCAGATGTGGGAGTCGAGCAGGAGGACGTCTTCGCGGCTCACTTCGCCGCGGTCCATCTCGTAGAGCATCGCGGCGGCGCCGTAGCCCAGGCCGATGATATTGGCCACAAGCCAGAGGAAGACGGTGTTGGAGTGGAGGCCGAAAACGTGCATCAGCGGCCGGAAGATCTTCGCAATCTTCTCCATGATGCCGAATTCGCTCAGCAACCGCTGCAGGATGTTGAGCGAGTAGATGATGGCGATCATCATCAGCACCAGTTTCAGAGCCGAGAGGAACCAGGCCCAGAGTGTGTCCAGGAAGGGCAGCTTTTCGCTTTCGACGATGGCCTCCGCCGACAGGTCGGCGCTGCCGGGCAGGATCTGGTTGAGCACGACGCCCAGGATGAAGGCGCTCAGGGTCCTGATAAAAACCATGCGGACGCCGTTGGCACCAGTCTTCTTCAGCACGGCTGTCTCCAGTACCATCGAGTGGGAGCACATGACCATCGTGCAGAGGATGGTCAACGCCCTCCAGTCCAGCTCAAGCGTCATCATTACGGCGATGCAGGAATAAACGTTCACGAAGTAGCCCGACACATAGGCCAGGGCGGCTGCGCCGGGGAGGCCGAAGATCCTGAACACCGGGCTGACAGCATTCGAAATCCAGGGCAGGATGTCAAAATACTTGAGCAGCATCATGGCGAAGGATACCCCCACCGTGATCTTGATGATCCAGATGCAGGTCTTCGTCGTGGAAGGCAACACTTCCTTCACGCAACGGGCAATACGGTCCTTGGTTTCCTGTTTCATTGTGCTTCTTTCTCGCTTGTGGTTTCATGGCCGGCATGGCAGACCACCTGGATTTCCACCCGGTCGAGCACCAGCCCCGCGGGAAGTTGCGCCCGAATGCGTGCTTCCACCTCCCGGCGCAGGGGCGCATCGATGAAATCCCGGATTTCATGGGTGTCCTGCAGGTACAGATGACCGTGCGGCGTGGTGTTCACGTCGAAAAACATCTTGTTGCTGAAGCTGGGGCGCTGCACCAGCAGGCCCGCGTCTGTCAGCGATCCCAGCACATTGTAGATTGTAGCCAGGCTCATGGTGCACCGGTCGCCGCCCAGGAAATGATACAGGGCATCTGCCGACGCATGTCCCAACTGGCACATGGCGGCATAGACACGCATGCGCTGCGGGGTCGCTTTCAGCCCGCACTGGTTCAGGCGGGCCTTGATGTCATCTTCCATCATGTCGCAAAAATAGGAAAACTTCTGATTTGCAAGCCCAAATAACAAAGAAAAATTGTATATTTGCATGTATGAAAAAGTTGCTGCTTATCCTCTTTGCCGGCTGCCTGCTGGCGGCTTGCGGATCCGAGACCAACACCGGGCCCAGAGTCGTGGCGCACCGTGGCTACTGGAAGACAGAAGGTTCCGCCCAGAATTCCATCGCCGCCCTGCTGAAAGCCGGAGAGATCGGCGCGTATGGCTCCGAGTTCGACGTCAATCTCACCGCCGACGACCAGCTGGTCATCAACCACGATTTCTCCTACAAAGGCCTCCCCATCCGCGAAACCACGCTGGCAGAACTGCGCAACGATACGCTCCGCCTGGCCAACGGCGAAATCCTCCCCACGCTCGATGAATATCTGGAAGCTTCGCTCCAATATCCGGAGCTTAAACTCATCTTCGAACTCAAGAGCAAAGGTGATCCGGAGTACGAAGCCACGGCGATTCGCAAGAGCATCGAAGCTTTCAAGCGCTATGGCGTAACGAAGCGTATCATCTTTATCTCTTTCAGCCTGAGCGCCTGCAAGGAATTCGCCCGCCTGATGCCGAGGAACAGGGTAGAATATCTGGGCGGTGAGATTGCCCCCGACGAACTCAAAAAAATGGGAATTGACGGAATCGACTACCACTATTCCGTGTTCCTCAGCCGACCCGAATGGGTGGTTGAAGCCCACAATCTGGGCATGACGGTCAATGTCTGGACCGTCGATGAAGAAGATGGCATCAAACGGCTGCTGCTGCTTGGCGTCGACGAAGTGACGACCAATGTGCCGGAGCTGGCCATGCGCATCATTGAATCGGGTGATTTCGGACAGATCAACCCCTATTAGAAACTACGAGGGATCTACGTCGATGACGATGGTCGTATGTCCCTTGAAATCCTTGTCAATCTGATCGATACGGGTATACAAGGCCCGCTTGGCTGCAGCCAGGTTGCGGTCACGCGGCAGTTTGATCCAGAACTGGGCGATGTGTTCGCCCGCCACCACGTCGACGGCGGGTGACGCAGGTCCCGCGATGTCGCGGATGCCGATGGCTTTCACAGCCTCCTCGATGAGGCGGCACACATTCCATACGCGGCCTTCATACCGGTCTTTCACCGTCACGGAAATCAGGCGGACAAAGGGCGGATAGGCAAACGCTTTCCGCTCGGCCAGCAGGCCGGCGGCGGCATCGGACGGTTCATCGGGATGCAGCAGGCGTTGCAGCACCGGATGGCCGGGCTGGAAGGTCTGAATCACGATCTTCCCCGCTTCTCCCCTCCTGCCGGAGCGTCCCATCAACTGGGTCAGCAGTTGGAAGGCCCGTTCGTCGCTGCGGAAATCCTGCACGGCAAAGAGGCTGTCGGCACTGACGATGACCACCAGGGCCAGGCGTTCGAAGTCGAAGCCCTTGGTAATCATCTGGGTCCCCACCAGGATATCGATGCGGCCCGCGGCGAAGTCGCGGATCATCTTCTCTTCCGCTGTTTTGCTCCGGGTGGTATCGGCGTCGAATCGGGCGACCGTCCGGTCCGGAAACGCAGACCGCAGCTCTTCCTCCAGCTTTTCGGTGCCGCTCCCCCGCTCCACGAGCGCCACTTCGCCGCAGGTCGGGCAGCGCAGGAAATAGTCGCGGCGGTAGCTGCAGTAATGACAGGACAGGCTGTTGTTGAAACGATGGTAGCTCAGCGCCACGTTGCAGTGCGGGCACTTCACGACTTCGCCGCAGGCTTCACACTGAACCACAGGAGCATAGGCCCGCCGCGAGCGGAACACCATGACTTGCTTTCCGGCCGCCAGTACGGCGGCCATTTCTTTGAGGAGCTTGCGTGAGAAAGAGCCTTCCATGTTGTGCAGGCGCAGGGCTTGCGCCGTGTCGATGATCTCGACGGATGCTGCTTCTCCGCCAAAATAGCGGCATGGCAGTTCCGCCAGGGCGAACTTGCGGGTCTGCACGTTGTAAAGGGCCTCGCATGAGGGTGTGGCACTGCCCAGCAGCACACGGGCCTTGTGAAAACCGGCCAGCATCAGCGCCGCGTCGCGCCCGTTGTAGCGGGGCGCCATGTCATCCTGCTTATAGGAGCGGTCATGCTCTTCGTCCACCACGATCAATCCCAGTTTCCGGAACGGCAGGAAGACAGCGGAACGGGTCCCCAGCACGATGCGCGGAGCCGGATCGCGCCGCAGCGTGTCCATCACGCGATAGCGCTGGGGCACCGTGGTGCGCGAATGATAGATCAGCAACTGCGGACCGAACACGGCGGCCAGCCGTTGCTCCAGCTGTTGGGAGATGGCGATCTCGGGGACGAGATAAAGCACGTCGTGGCCCTGCTGCAGCTGCCCGGCGGCCAGCTGGATATAGATTTCGGTCTTGCCGCTGCCGGTCACGCCGTGCAGGAGCACGGGCTTGTGCTGGTCGAAGCCCGCCTGAATCTGCGCGAGGGCGCGCTGCTGCGCCCCGGAGAGCGCGGGCCGGTCCGCAAGGGGTGCTGCCTTTTCTGTCGTTTTTCTGTTTTTGCGTGGTTTGGGCGGCTGCAGCATCAGTTTCTGGATGCCGGCGTTGAAGGCCGCCTTGAGGACCTCGCCGGGGGTGCAGAGATAGTAGTCGGCGACAGCCCGCCAGAAAGCGCGTTCGATGTCGGTCGCGGCCGGGATGTCCGGCACGGCAGTCACGGCTTCGATGGCCGAGAGATTCACGCCGGCAGGCGCGCTGTCCCGGACCTGCAGCACCACGCCCAGTGCAGGGTGGCCGCGCAGCGGCACCTGCACCCAGCTTCCCGCCTCCACCGTCCATCTCTGCGGCAGCCGGTAGCTCAACGTATCCTTCAGTTTCAGAGGCAGCAGCACCTCGACATATCTCTTCTCCACAGCCATTGCCGATATTTTTTCGAATATTCTTCTGCGAAAATAGCAATATTTTTTTGCAGCATAAAAAAAATCCTTACCTTTGCAGTCCCGTTTCACAATGGACGATGCCCCACCCGTGAAAAGGAACAAGGTGCTGTAGCTCAGATGGTAGAGCAATGGACTGAAAATCCATGTGTCGGCAGTTCGATTCTTCCCAGCACCACTGTAACCCGCTGATTATCATTGGGTTTTCTTTTTCCGTCCCACTTTCCGTCCCACTTTTTGAAGAAAACTGCCTTATATCCGACTATACAAAAATAGGGCTGTACAGGGCGTTGTGTGGTCGTTTTTCAGTATGGTCGCCTATACTCTAATGGTCGCTTGGAGGTCTTTGTTCTCAGTGCATCAACCGAACTTTAAATGGGACGGAAAACATAATAAGTGGGACGGATTTTCAGATTATTATTTGTTTTGCCACAAATTTGTCATATATTTGTGGCAAAACTTGTGTTATGGCAGACCAAAGCACATACAACTCCATCAAGAAACGCATCGAGGAAGCGGGACACGGAACGCTCTTCTTCCCCGACAATTTTGCCGATACAGGCACCTCCGATGCTGTACGCTCCGCCCTCGTCCGCCTGTGCGAAAACGGCATTCTCACGCGTGTAGCGCAGGGTATCTATTGTTATCCCCGCATCGATGAACGCTGGGGTGGCGGCACTATCCTCCCCTCCGTAGACGAGATTGCACAGGCCATTGCAACAAGAGACCGCGTACGCATCGCGCCCACCGGGGCCTATGCCCTCTACCGCCTGGGCCTGAGCACCCAGATCCCCGCCAACGTAGTGTTCGTCACGGATGGCTCTCCCCGCCGTGTCTCCATCGGCAAAGGCCGCGGCATCCTTTTCAAGCACACTTCGGAGATGCGCACCTTCGCCTATAAGTCACCCCTGATGGCCCTCATCGTCACCGCCCTCCGGGAAATCGGCGAAGAGAATGTGACCGAAGCCCAGATGGCCATCATCCGGGAGCAGCTGAAGAACATCCCTTCGGAAGAATTCAACCAAGACCTTTCCCTGGCACCCCTCTGGGTCCGTAAACAACTCACCGCCTTATGAAATACATTGATCTCAGCATACAGGACCGCCAGGACATCCTGCGCCGCGTCCAGTCCGAAACCGGGAAAGACCCCCAGATCGTAGAGAAAGACTGGTGGGTTGTCACCGTCCTCCGGGCGCTCTTTGAACTCCCTTACGCCCAGCACATATCCTTCAAAGGCGGCACCAGTCTCAGCAAGTGCTGGAACCTCATCCAGCGCATGTCAGAAGACGTGGACATCGCCATAGACCGGGAATTCCTGGGCTTCGGAGGCCAGCTCTCCAGGACGCAGATCAGCGACCGGCTCCGCCGCGCCGCCTGCTCTTTCGTGCGCGAGAAACTCCAGTTCGACCTCGCGACCCAGCTGGAAAAAGACGGCATCAGTCCCGACTCATTCAAAGTGACTGTCGACATTACACCCATCTCCACCACTGACCCGGAAACCATCAAAGTGGAATATACGCCCGTCTTCGATGCCAACCCCTACATCCGTTCCACAGTCTTGATAGAAGTCAGTGGCCGTTCCATGAGCGAGCCATTGGATAAAATCCCCATCCGCTCCTACATCGATGAAGTCTATACCCAGGCTCCCTTCACTGAGCCCGCATCCGAAGTGCGCGCCGTCGTACCCCAGCGAACCTTCCTGGAGAAACTCTTCCTCCTGCACGAAGAGTTTGCAAAGCCGCAGGCCGACATCCGTGTAGACCGTATGTCCCGCCACATCTACGATATCTGTAAGATGGCCGACACTCCCATCGCAGACCAGGCCATTGCCGACAAAGACCTCTACCTCTCCGTGATAGACCACCGCCGCACCTTCATCGGCCTCCGCGGCTTCAACTACCAGACCCTGCTGCCGCAAACACTTTCCATTCTCCCGCCTGTAGCGGTCCGCGACGCTTGGAAGAAAGACTACCAGACAATGCAGGAGTCAATGATTTACGAAGAGTCACCGTCCTTCGAGCAGCTTATTGAGAAACTCACCGGGTTGAACAAAAGGATTAACACCCTCAATTACTAATGCCACCAGCTGGAGCTGCTCGCGCAATAAGCTTCACATACAAAAATGGTCGCTTTTTATTGCAAAGTTAGCTACCATTTTTTATGATTCTGCTCAGATGATTCCTCTTCCGCTTGTTCAGGGTTGCTCTTTGCAAAACCATCACAGTTTGTTGATTTCTTCTTGCAGATTGGCCAGGAACCGCCCGGCATGAGCGCCGTCCATCTGCGTGTGGTGGAACTGGAAGGAGATGGGCAACTCATATCTAAGCCATTTTTTACGGTACCGCCCCCAAATGAGGAACGGGTTGTTGAAGATGCCACTGTTCATGCCTACGGCTCCATCTATCTCTGTATCAATAATGGCCGATGTGCCAATCACCATACAATCATCGGACAAATCCAGATCCTGACACTTTGCCGCTACTTGAGCAGTGCGCTCCAGATATTCTCGATTGAACCCTTCCAAGTCCTCCGTATAGAGAATGTCGCAGGAACTGACCTCGCTCTTCGCGTTCTTCACAATCGTATTGACGGCAATCGAGTCGTATCGCATCAGTTTGTCCCCCACGGGCAGCAGATAAAACTCCTTGACGGATGATGCAGCCCGGCCGATGCACCAGTCAAGCAGCATGTTGAATTTCAGCTCCCTCTTCTTGCTGACTTTCACTATTCGCGTCACGTCGATGGTCTTGAAGAACGTGACCATAGGGTTAGGAGCTTTCATCCATAGTTCGTAGGCCTGTGCACGACTCGTCTCTTTCGGATTAACTTCTTTTTTCATTTTTCAAAGATACTACATTCTCAGCTTTGATACAATTCTCCTATGTGGACAATCACCGGGACAAACTGGACTTTAACGCCCACGGTGCTTTTCCTTTTTCTTGGCCTGCCTGAGTTCAAAGCGACGCTGCTGCTCAGCTTCACGTTCGGCCTTTGACCGTTGCAGGCGCACGGTCTTGTTCTGCTCCTGCTGCTGCCTCAGCGCCTGCTGGGACTTGGTGCCAATGCCTTGCGGGATAGTTTGCCTGCGGGCTTCCCGGAACTGCCGCTTCGGGTTCTTCCGGTTTTCAAGCGTCGTGGAAGTATCAACCGCCTGGCTATATCGGAGCCGGTGCCCATTCCGGTCGATGAACTCCATGATTTCCCGCTCCGAAGGCTCAGCCCCGAAAGTGACCTTACAGACACGAAGCCCTTCCCGGTCGGCCAGTTCGAAGAGGCCGATCCAGAAAGGGTCTTCGAAAAGAACGGTCAAAGAGCCTTGGCTCAGGCTTTCTCCACCGGCACCTGGATGATGGTCAGCCATTTGTCGGCATCTTCTTGGTTCCACATTCCATCGACATAACAGGCTCGGGGCGCTCCGACGATGCTGTAGCCCTCCTTTTCCAGGAAGGCGAAAAGGTCCAGATAGGACTGATACAGCCTGTCATACGGGCCGAAGACCTTCAGGCAGGCGGCCAGCGGCACCTCCGGAATGTCCTTGAACTGGATGATGGCCGAGTCGGTGCCTTTCCTCGTCACTTTCTCACAATATTCGATGTCGATGTCCTGCGGCTTGTAGCCGCCGTGTTCGATGGTGTAGCAGTAGCCGGGTTCCGGACATTCGCAGCCCAGGCGGGCCATTTCCGGGCCGATGACCTCGCAGCAGAGGCGGCCGAGGTCCTGGAAGGAAGGGATGATGGTGCGATGGCTGGCCACCGTGATGGCGGGCAGCGCTTCGAAGTAAACTTTTTCCATTTTGTGCAATTTCTTTTGGGAAGCCACCACCGCCCGCAGCATGCGCCGCCGTTCCTTGAGCACCGCCAGTTCCTCTTCGCACGCAAGTATCTTCTGCTCAAGTGATTCCACGGAAGGGAAATGACTCTCGTCATCCCACAGGTCCCGAATCTCTTCCAACGAATAGCCGAGACTCTTGAGTGTGGTGATGCTCTGGATCTTCTGCAGTTGCCCCACGGCATAATAGCGATAACCCGTGTCCCGGTCCACAATCTCCGGGACCAGCAGGTCAATCTCCTCGTAATGCCTGAGGGCCCTTACGGTCACCCTGCCAAGGCGGGAAAACTCCCCTATTTTCAACTTGTTTTTACCCATAACAATTGTGCACCTTTGTTATCCGGGGGTAAAGATAATACATGCCGTAGGGTACGAGTCAAGAGAAAAATGAAAAAAGTTACTTTAGCGCCGGAATTGTGCCCTTGATCAGAGCAACCAAATAATCCCGGTCATCCACATCACTGATATAGAAATAGTCTTTGGCACCGTCATAAGGCGGGCGAAGGATAACCTCCTTCAGCAGAGTCTTTCCGGGGTCGGTCACTTTGATATAGAAGTTGTTGTCGCAGATCAAACCGAACAGGACGCCATCACAGTAAATGCAATAGTCTCCCATCATCTTCTTAACAGCGATTTCTCCGGCCCCAGCACACTGGTCTGCTATGTATTGTACAAAATCAGGATTAGAAGCCATAAAGTCAGATTTAATAGTGTAAAAATAATCATTTTCAGCGACATCATCATAATCCTCCTTTCTTGGCATGTTTGCAGTAGAGGCAACACAATTTCGCTCGCAAATACGTTCTAATAAACTGATACATATCGAGTTATACTCAAATATACTTTATTCCCAGCACCACAGTAACCCGCTGATTTTCAGCGGGTTTTTTGTTTTGTAAAGCACCTTCCGTCGCAGGTGGTGGGAACGGATCAGCGGAAAAAGCGGATGATCGCCTTTCTCTTTAGTGCGGGTAACGTCCCAAAAACAGGGACGATACCGTCATAAACGGCCTAATTTGCGGGAGACGTCCCATAGAATGGGACGTTACCTGCACTTTCGCCAATTCCGATTATACAACGTACGATTTCTCTTCGAAATGATAAGCCGTGTCGTCACTGCTCACAGTATTCAGAATGACGACAGACTTGCCTTATATGGTAACTTCGATGTGGTAAATCTTACCGTTTTTGAGCGGGAGGGTGAAGGTCAACACCTTTCGCTTGTCGCCCACGAGGCACATAAGCAATAAGACGACTGTCTTACTTAAAGCAATAAATAATCAGCACACTTTTCAACCTGATTTTGCGATGACCCCTATAAAAATGTTTATCTTTGGACTTTAAGCAACGGATGTATCATGGACGACAAAGAACTGGATAGGGAGAAAATGCCTTATCTGTCATCGGCCGGTCTCCGTGTGCTATTGATCATGCGGAAGTCCGTAAAAGACTCGAACTGCTTTAAGATCTTCCATATCCAGCCCGAGGTAGAGAAAATCTTGAAAATGACAGGATTTGACATGCTTCTGCCTTGAGCAGGGCATCTATCACCGTCACGGCGTCATCGCCTCCGCCAGGGCATGATACCGCCTACTTCAATCCGTCAACCCAGGCTTTGATTTCAGCTTTCGACGCACCATTCAGCGTCTTTCCGGCTTTCCAGTCGATCTTCGGATACTGCGCCTTGAAGTCCTGGTTAGCCTTGACGATGCTGCTGCCGCCGGAGGTGGCAAAGAAAATGACGGTCTTGCCCTCGAAACCGTAGGCCTCGATGAAGGTGTTGATGATCGTAGGAGCCGTGTACCACCAGACGGGGAAGCCGATAAAGACAACATCGAAACTGTCAGCATCCTTGAGGTCTTTTACGAAGGCGGGGCGGGAATGCCTGTCCGCCATTTCCACGCTGCTGCGGGATTCCTTGTTGTGCCAGTCGAGATCGGCGGCGGTGTATTTTACTTCCGGCTTGATTTCATAGAGGGTGGCACCCGTCACTTCGGCGAGGTCCTTTGCCACGGCCTTGGTCGTTCCCGTGGCGGAAAAATAGGCTACTAATGTTTTCATTGCATGACTGTTTTTGGTCTGTCCGCAGGCCGTCAGCGCCAGGGCCGAGAGCATCATCACGGAAAGGATCATTCTTTTCATCTTTATTGTGCTTTTTTGAGAAAATCCGCCATAACCAGCGGCAGGGTATCAATGAGTTTGAGGGAACGGACCATATCGGCGGTACCGTCCTTGTATTTCCGGAAATGCGCCGTCCGGATATGAGCCTCGTAGGCCTGCCGGTCGGCATATACTTCCAGGATATAAACCTTGCAGGGATCCGCTTTGTCCTGCATGGAGAACAGGGCGACGACGCCGGGCTCCGTTGCCATGGACACGCGGCCCACCTCCGCAGCATATTCCAGATATGCTGACAGCTTCTCCGGGACAATTTCGATCTCGGCAAGGCGGACCACCCTTTCTCCATACGCCCGTACGGGGACGTCGGCCCCGAACAGCCTTCGCGCGTTGTCCGAGAGGACAGCCAGCGGGTCCAGGCCCAAAGCCGGAAGACGCTGTTGAAGGGATGATTTCGCCGCCACCAGCGCCGGTGCGGCCACATAAGGATAGTCGGAGCCATACAGCAGATGGTCGGCCGTGGTGACGGTAAGCAGCGCGCGGATCACATCGTCCGTAGCGGCGCCCGCGAGATCAAAATAAAGGCGGGAGACATTGGCCTCCACATCCACCGGCTGCATATAACCCTGCCCCACCATGACGGGAAGAAGGCCCTTGAAACGCGGGAGCGCGTTGGGCAGGAAGGAGCCGCAGTGCGGGACGACCACCTTGAGCTCCGGATAGCGGACCAGGACATCATGAGCCACCATATTGAGAATGGCTCTCGTGGTCTCGGCCAGGTACTCGTACGATGCCAGCGGAACATCGGCAATGAGCCGGTCGTTCACGGCCGACGGCTTGTGCGGATGGGCGATGATGACAGCCTTGCGCGCATCCAGCACCGCCATCAGCGGCTCCAGGGCAGGGTCTCCCAGATACTGGCCATAGCTGTTGGTGGCCAGCTTGACTCCGTCGGCACCCAGCACATCCAGCGCGTAGACCGCCTCTTCGACGGCACGTTCCACATCCGGCAGCGGTACCGAGGCACAGAAAAGGAAACGCCCGGGATACTGTGCCTTGAGCGCAGCGCACGCTTCGTTGTACTTGCGGCAGATGGCGGCCGATTCCGTCCCGTCTCCAAACCACGGCTGAGGTGCGGGCATGGTCAGGACCGAAGTCTCGATTCCGGCCTCGTCCATAAAGGCGAGATGCGCTTCCACATTCCAGGACGGAATGGGAAAGCCTTCGTCCATTTCGGCCCCGTTCGCCCGGACGAATTCCATATAGGAGGCGGTAATGGCATGGCTGTGGACATCGATCTGTGCCCAAAGCCCGCTCGCTGTCATTGACATAGCCATCAAAAAGACGAACACCTTTTTCACTTCTGATAGTTCTTTTCGGGAGGATCCTGCCGCCCTCCCGGTACCATCGGCGTAAACATCCGGACGGTCCGCCCGCCGAGGCCATATTTCTCGCGGAGAGCGGCCGCCTCCTGCATGACCGGAGAGGCGTGATAACGGTTCAGGGCTTCCTGATTCGCCCAGCTGTCGATGAGCAGCAGTCCTTCAGGGTCATCGGCCGGAAAGAAGTAATCATAGCCCAGACAGCCTTCGATGGCCCTGATGCGGTCGGCAATGCCGCTGGATTCCATCTCTTCCACATATTTGCGGGCATTGCCGTCCTGCCCGGTATAACGGATGTTGATCGTCAGCTGCTGCGCATGGCCTTGCAGGACAGCCAGCCCAAAAAGAAAGACAAGTAAACAAAGGATTTTCTTCGATTTCATATTACAGGGATAAAGTTACGGAATTATTTCCTTTTTCCCGGCTTGCTAGAAGCCTCCTGTTATCGAAGATTGTCTTTAAAGAACTGCTCCATCTTGTCGTAGGGAATTACGCCGGCGACATCGTCGTAGAGGTCCACATGAGAAGCGCCGGGGATGATCATGAGTTCCTTGTTCGTGCCGTTCAGGAGCCCGAAGGCGTATTCGCTGAAATAGCGGCTGTGGGCCTTCTCGCCATGGATAAGGAGCACGGGGGCCCCAATTTCTCCGGCCCAGGCCAGCAGGGGCTGGTTCAGGAAACTCTGGCAGCCGATGATGTTCCAACCGTCGGTGGAGTTGCCGCTGCGCGCATGGTAGCCGCGAGGGGTCTTGTAGTAGGCGTGATAGTCTTTGACGAACCAGGGCGCATCCTCCGGAAGCGGGTCGATGACACCGCCTGCACGCTCATAAGTGCCTGTTGCATAGTCTTTCGTGCGCTGCGCGGCCAGGGCCTTGCGTTTTTCCATCCGCTGGGCGGGCGTATCCTCGCTGGCGAAATAGCCTTCCACATTGACTTTGCTCATATCGTACATGGTGGAAGTCACCGTGGCTTTGATGCGCGGATCAAGCGCGGCTGCATTGATCGCCATGCCGCCGAAGCCGCAAATGCCGATGATGCCGATGCGCTCCGGATCGACAAGGTCATGGGTGGAAAGGAAGTCCACCGCCGCCAGAAAGTCCTCCGTGTTGATGTCCGGGGAGGCCATCCGGCGCGGCTCACCGCCGGATTCACCGGTAAAGGAGGGGTCGAAGGCAAGGGCCAGGAAGCCGCGCTCGGCCATATGCTGGGCATAAAGTCCGCTGCTCTGCTCCTTAACGGCGCCAAAGGGACCGCTCACGGCAATGGCGGGAAGCTTGCCTTCCGCGTTCTTGGGGACATACATATCGGCCGCCAACTCGATGCCATAGCGGTTGTGGAAGGTTACCTTGCTGTGGTTCACCTTTTCGGATTTGGGGAAGGTCTTGTCCCACTCCCGGGTCAGACTCAGGGTACACATATTGTCGTTCGTGTTTGTTTTGCAGGCAAGCAGCATCAGGGATGCGGCGCAGACTGCAAGGATAGATTTGATATTCATATCGTTTGTGTTGATGATGCAAAGGTAGGCGGTCTTCTGGAGATTCTTTTACCGATTTTTGCCAAGATTCTACCAATTTCGCAGAATTTTGCGTATTTTCGCAAAAAGTTATACCTTTTCAAGCGTCATGAAGAACATTCTGCGCGTCTCTACCCCCAATGTTTACGCCCGTTTCGTGGGCGCCCGGGAGTTGCATCCCCTGGTGAGCGTCATCCACTACGACGAGGTGTCGCCCATCCACTCCAGCCTGAATCATTACGGCGTCTATGGTCTTTTCATCCAGAAGAATTTCCCCAAAAATCTCACCTATGGCATGAAGATGTTCGACGCCGCCGATGGCTCCATCATTGCCGTGGAACCGGGCCAGATCGGCGGCAGGGAAGACGACGGCGAGGATATTTATATCAGCGGATGGGCATTGCTGTTCTCACCGGAACTCTTCCGGAGAACCGACCTGGAGGCATGGATGAAAGACTATCCCTTCTTCTCCTATTTCGCCGTCGAGACTTTGAAAATGGAGTCTTCGGAATGGAGCCGCATCACCCAGCTGCTCACGCAGCTCAAGCACGAACTGCAGGAGAATGAGGATACACCTGCACTACGGAACGTCATCCAGGGATACATACGCCTTATTCTGGAGTACTGTCAGCGAATCTATCTGCGCCAGCTCTCAAAGGAAGACAAAAACTCATCGGATATTCTCAAACGCTTCCACGGACTTCTCCGGCAATACTATCTGAACGGCCGGCAGATGGATCTCGGCGTACCCTCCGTCCAGTACTGTGCTGAGCAGCTGGCCTATTCGCCCCGCTATCTGGGCGATGTGATCCACAAATCCACCGGCGGCACGGCCATCGGCTACATCCACACCTTCCTGGTCGAACAGGGAAAGAACCTCCTGATGAACGGGCACAACATAGGTGAAACCGCTCACCTCCTGGGTTTTGAGTTCCCGCATCACTTCACCCGTCTTTTCAAGAAGGTGACCGGCATCACGCCGACGGAATTCCTGGGAAAATAAGCCGGCAAGAGTTTCAGTTTCTTCAAACCGCTTAACCCAGGTCCTTGACCAGCTTGTGGATCTTGCGCATCTGATCGGGGATGCGGATGCGTTGCGGGCACTTCGGGAGGCAGGCGTTGCACATGACGCAGGCCGAGGCGTCGCTGTCCTTCGCGAGGGTTGCATAACGCTTCAGGAAGGCATCTCTCTTCTGCTTGTAGCCCTTCTCCTTCCTGTTGGCCGGGTCGGGCAGCATCAGCTCGTCGCTGATGGCGTTGTAGACGCCGAAGACGCCCGGGATGTCCACGCCGCGCGGGCAGGGCATGCAGTAACGGCAGGCCGTGCACGGGATATGCGGATTGGCGTTGTAGAGCCGCGCCATCTCCATCATGTATTCGTTGTCCTGCGCGTTGAAGGGCTTGAAATGGCTGAAGGTGTATACGTTCTCCATCAGTTGCTGCATGTTGCTCATGCCGCTGAGGGAGCACATCACGCCCGGGAACGTGGAGGCGTAGGTCAGGGCCACGCCGGCCGGGGACAGGTGCGGGAAACGCTCCGCCAGCCTGCCTTTCAGGCCCTCCGGCACATTGGCCAGCGCGCCACCGCGGATCGGCTCCATGATGACGACCGGTATGTTCTTCTCCGCCAGCATGTTGTAGAGCGTCTCGGAATCGCAGGCCTCGTCACTGTCTTCCAGCGGCATGTTCTTCCAGTCCACATAGTTCAGCTGAATCTGCACGAACTCCCAGGTATAGGGCATCGCCAGCAATTCCTTCATCGCCGCGTTCGATCCGTGGAACGAAAAGCCCAGATGGCGGATCGTCCCCTTCTTGCGGAGCTCCTGCAGCCAGGGAAGCAGGCCATTGTCCTTGAAGCGCTTGTTGAAATCCTCCACGCTGCCGATGGAATGGAGCAGGAAGTAATCCACATAGTCGGTACGCAGATTCTTCAGCGAATTGGCGAACATGGCCTTGCAGGCTTCCAGTTCCGCGTTGGAGAAATTCGACATTTTGGTCGCGATGAGGTAGTCTTTCCGGCTGTGGCGGCTGAGCGCCTCGCCCGTGGCACGCTCGGAATCGCCATAGGCCGGCGCCGTGTCGAAATAGTTGATGCCGTGATCCAGGGCGTAGTCAATCATCATATTGATGGCCTCCTGGTCAAGCGGAGCACGGCGGCCGGCACCGGGTTTGCGCGGGAAGCGCATGCATCCCATGCCGAGCAGGCTGATGCTCTCGTTGCCCAGTGACTTCCACGTACGGTGGATGACCTGGTCACCCTTGGCGGGTTCAGTGAATTTCCAGTTCTGGGGCACAGCGCCTGCTGCCCGCAGCGGAGCAGCCAGGCTGGTACTGGCGGCCAGGCCGGCACCTGCCAGCATCATGGCTCGGATCGCGTCGCGACGATTCATCTTCTTGTTGTCCATATTGAAAGATTATTTGATTTCAAAACAATAGAGCGTTGTCTGCGTATAGTTTTCACCGGGCCTGAGCTCCGTGGACGGGAAGTCCGGATGGTTCGGCGAATCAGGGAAATGCTGCGTCTCGAGCACCAGGCCGCAGTCGGGTTTGCCGCTGAACATCTGCAGGCCGGGCTGGTCGGTATAGACTTTCAGCAGGATGCCCGTGGACGGCTCGTATAACTCGAGCGCCGGCTCGCGCGATGCCCCGCGCAGCACGAAGTTGTGGTCGAATTCCGGTGTCACCGGCTTTCCGGCCCGGAAATCGAACGCCGTACCCGCTACTGGTGCTATTTCGCCCGTGGGAATCAGTTCCGCATCGACGGGTGTATAGTAATCCGCATTGATTTTCAGGATGTGGCTCGTCGTTAGCCCCTCCCCGTCCCCGTGCAGGTTGAACCAGGCGTGCAGCGTCGGATTGAGGATGGTCGGCGCGTCGGTACGGGCGCTGTACTGCAGCACCAGCTCGTTTTTGTCGGTAAGCGTGCAGAGCACCGAGATCTCCAGGTTGCCCGGATAGCCCTCTTCGCCGTCCGGCGACACGCGCGTCATCAGCAGGGCGTTTTCGGAGAGCGGCTGGATCGTCCACTCCCGCTTGTCGAAGCCGCCTTTGCCGCCATGCAGATGGTTTTCACCTTCGTTCTGCGAGAGCTGATAGGTATAGCCGTCGAGCGCGAAACGGCCCTTGGCGATGCGGTTGCCGTAACGCCCCACGACGGGCTGGCGATAGTCGGCATCCTTCCGCGCCTCCGCAGGGTCGGCACAGCTCCAGACCACGTTCTTCAGGGAGCCGTCTTTCGCCGGCACCTCAAGGCGCAGGAGGCGGGCGCCGTACGAAGTGAAGGTGGCGCTCATACCGTTCTCGTTGCGGATGGTAAAGGTCTGGTCTTCCGCCGCCTTCCCACAGCCGCACAGGACCGCGGACAGCAGAAGGGCCGTGCAAAATATTTTGATTATCCTCATGGATTCGCTAATTTTGATAGATAAATTCAAAGTTATGAAAAAAATAGCTTTCCTCCTTATCGCAACGCTCTTTTTCTGTGTCTCAGCCACGGCCCAGGCCTGGTCGCCGGCCGGCAGCCATATCCGGACTCCCTGGGCGGAACAAGTCGATCCGAAGGCGCCCCTGCCCGAATATCCCCGCCCACTGCTGCAGCGCGACGACTGGATGAACCTCAACGGCCTCTGGGACTACGCCATACTGCCCCTCAACGTCCCTTTTGAGAAAGCCGACGGCCAGATCCTTGTCCCCTACTGCATCGAATCCAGCCTCTCCGGCGTGGGCAAGACGGTAGGAACCGGCCAGCATCTGTGGTACCGGCGCAGCTTCACCGTGCCGAAAGCGTGGAAAGGGCAGCGCGTCCTGCTGCATTTCGGCGGCGTGGACTGGCAAGCCGACGTCTGGGTGAACGGGGTGAAGGCCGGCACGCATACGGGCGGTTACACGCCTTTCAGCCTGGATATTACCGACGCTCTCCAAGCCGGTGAAAACAGCTTGACCGTCCGGGTCTGGGATGGCACCGACACCGGCTTCCAGCCCCGCGGCAAGCAGGTCCGCAAACCCGGCGGCATCTGGTACACCTCCGTTACGGGCATCTGGCAGACGGTCTGGCTGGAACCGGTACCGCAGCAGTATATCGCAGACCTCCGCACCACCCCCGACCTGGATGCCGGATGCATCCGCGTACAGGCGGTCGGCGTGACGGGCGGACTGGTGGAAGTCAACCTGCTGGCAGACGGCCGGCGCGTCGCATCCGCCCGCGCCCTCGCTGGCGCCGAAGCGGAACTCGCCGTTCCGGACGCCCGCTGCTGGACCCCGGACGATCCCTATCTCTACGACCTGGAAGTCAAGTTGATCCGTGACGGAAAGACCGTCGACCGGGTCAAGAGCTATTGCGCGATGCGCAAGGTCGGCGTCGCCGCCGACAAGGGCGGGATCCTTCGCATGACCCTCAACGGAAAGCCCATCTTCATGTACGGCCCGCTCGACCAGGGCTGGTGGCCCGACGGCCTCTACACCGCCCCCACCGACGAGGCCCTCGCCTTCGATGTGCAGAAAACCAAGGACTGGGGCTTCAACCTCATCCGCAAGCACGTGAAAGTGGAACCGGCCCGCTGGTACTATCACTGCGACCGCCTCGGCATCCTCGTATGGCAGGATATGCCCAGCGGAGACCTCCACGGAAGCTGGCAGAACACCCGCTGGTACCAGGGGACGGAATTCGTGCGCAGCGCCGCCTCCGAAGCCTGCTACCGCAAGGAATGGCGGGAAATCATGGACTATCTGTACAGCTATCCCTGCATCGTGGCCTGGGTCCCCTTCAACGAAGGATGGGGCCAGTTCAAGACCGTCGAGATCACGGACTGGACCAAGCAGCACGATCCGTCGCGCCTCGTCAACTCGGCCAGCGGCGGCAACCACTTCCTGACGGCCGGCGACATGCTCGACCTGCACAACTATCCACAGCCCGACATGTACCTCTTTGACACCCGGCGCGTCAATGTCCTGGGCGAGTACGGCGGCATCGGCATGCCGGTGGAAGGCCACCTCTGGACGCCCGACCGCAACTGGGGCTACATCAAATTCACGACCCCGGCCGAAGTGACGGAAGAATATGTCAAGTATGCCCGGCAACTGAAAGACATGGTCGTCCGCGGATTCTCCGCCGCCGTCTATACGCAGACCACCGACGTGGAAATCGAGGTCAACGGCCTGATGACCTACGACCGCCGTGTCGACAAGGTCGACATCCCCCGCATCCGCGAAATCAACAAACTGGTAATCAACACATTAAAATAATGAAACGCACTCTTCTGATCATTACGGCGGCTCTGTTCGCCCTGACATCCTGCACCCAAGATATCAAGACGGAAACACTCAGACTCGAAGAGGACATTCCGTTCCGTGAAGGCAGTGAAAACCACCTGGACCTCAACCTGGATATCGACTTCCCGGTTTCCGGTTTCCCGAAGGAAGCCCTGGAAGAAGTCCGAAAAGCCATCCGCGCCCACACGCTTGGTGAGAACTATACTGAATTCACCGGGTCACTGGCTGAACTTGGAAAGGCATGGCGGGACGCCATCGCCGTAGATTACATCGATACCAACACAGGCATGCTCGAAGAAATGGGAATGGCGGAAGAAGACGCACCTTTTCTCAACTGGGGTTATGACTACAAGGGCAGTTTCGGCGTAACGTACAAGGATTATGTCAATTACTTCGTCGAACAGTACCAGTATCTGGGAGGCGCCCACGGCATGAATGGCACATTCCCGTTCGTATTCAGACTGTCGGACGGGCAGTTGGTCGACTGGACTGTTGTGGCTCCTGGTGTTTCCGAAGAAAAAATGTGCGCTCTGCTGCTCAAGCACAGGATGGATGACATAAAAGACATGGTCGATGCGGAGGAAGGCATCGATGAAACGAACATCTTCTTCTCAGAAACCATCGAACCCAGTCCCTGGTTCTCCGTCGACAACGAAGGTCTCACCTTCTACTACCAGCCGTACGACCTGGCCCCTTACGTCTTCGGTGTCATCACCGTTCCGGTGCCGTGGGCTGAATTGCAATAACGAACCGGGCCCATGAAGAAAGAAAAACAATATTCTTCGCCGTACAACCTCGACGGACGTCTGCCACTCGGTAAGGCGGTGCCGCTGGGTCTGCAGCACGTGCTGGCCATGTTTGTCGGCAATTTATCGCCCCTGCTCATAATCATGGGCATCTGCGGCATCACCGCCGGTGAAGGATTGGGTGCGTTGCGCCTGACTATGGTAGCGGGCCGAACTTGCTGCTGGGCTTCATCACCCTGGCTTCCATCCTGTTCTTCCAGTTTGGTTTCAAGGGCTTCCCTTCCATCGCGACGGGCGCCGGGATCCTCGTGCTTGCCGGTCTCTTCCCGAAATTGGGCGCCGGCATCGTCCCGGCGGCACTGATTGCCATCCTGCTGAATATCATCCTCCCCAATAAAAAACAAGAAGAAGCAACAAAGCAATGAAGCAGCTAATTTGCCTGTGCGCAGCCCTGCTGGTCCTGGCGACCGCCTGCTGCAAGAACGAAGCGCCGAAGGATAAAAGCGCCCTGGAAGTCATCAAGGCCCGAACGAGCATCCGGAGTTTCACGGGTGAAAAACTCACCGAACAGCAGATCCATACGCTGCTGGATGCGGCAATGGCTGCGCCGACGGCCGTCGACGTCCGCCCCTGGCGTTTTATCGTCATCACCGACGACGAGATCAAGGCCGGCCTGTATCAGGGCGAAGTCCACAAGAAGATGGTCACCACGGCCGGCGCCGTGATCGTCGTCTGCGGCGAAACCACCCGCATGATCAAGCCCCATGATGCACCGGACGATGCCGAGCTGGTCGAACGGCCCAACAAATACTGGTTCGAAGACTGCTCCGCTGCCACCGAAAACCTGCTGCTGGCCGCCACGGCCCTCGACCTGGGCGCCGTCTGGCTCTCCTGCTACCCATCCGAACGCATCGTCGACCGCATCCGAGCCTATCTCGGCATCCCCGCGGACGTAACCCCGCTCGCCATCGTCCCCGTCGGCTATCCCGCTGAGACCCCCTCGCCCAAGGACAAGTGGAACCCCGACAACATCCACTACGACCGCTGGTAGCCTTTCGCATCCCTTCGCCAACCCGAAAAACGTTGTCCTGCGTCAGAGCCGCTTAATCGGCATCAGACGCAGGACAGCCTGCTCAACGGGGCCTTAAAGGCGAGGTTGTCCAGACTGACCCCCGCCTGATGTTAATAAAATGGTTTGCTGTCTGGACAACGATTTTCGGGTTGATCAGAATTGGTCTCTCACTTCGTCATAGACCAGGCCGCAGAGCCGTATGATTTGCTTGAGTGAACTGTTGTAACGGGCGCGGAGGGTTCTCGCCAGCCGGACACGTTGTTGTACAGACAAAGTCTTAATACTCTTCACGCCGAACAACTCTTGGCAAAGTTCATTCTTGTGTTGCCGCATCTCCTGCATGGGGATGGAAAGCAGCGAGAGTTGGCCGCCGCGTGCTTCCACGTCGTCTTCCTTGGTAATGCAGAAGAAATAGTTGAAACTCTTGCAGGTCTTGTAGATTCTTTCGACCAATTCATAGGCCACGTATGCGCCCGGGAAAACCAACTGTCCTATCATCGGAGTGTCCTCTTCAAGAAGACTTCGCGTACGCAGAAACGATCGCTGCTGTTCGCGGCTCAGGTCTGCAAGTGTGCATTCTGGCTCTTCCGGTTCAATCCAGGCCGGGGAACTCCACAAACCCGACCGGCGAAAATAAAGCGGACCACTGCACCAGGGATAGTCCCAAGCCATATACGAAATACCTCCCACAGGGGCATTTTTGATGGTATAGCAGATGACAACCTTCAGATAGAAATCGTCATCCACGACTTGGTGACGGATGGGGACATTAGCCAGTTTATTGTTCTCTCGGTGGCGCAGAGCGATATGGCGGGATGTCCTGCAGACATAGTCGTGCACGAAGCGATTGCATTCATCGAATTCTCCATACAGGACGAAATGGATGTGTGTATCCATCAGGCAGAAAGCAAGAATGATGACACGGTATCCCCTGACAGTGACATAGATGCGGTTCATCCCGGCAATGAAATCGTCATCGTCGAGAAACATTTCTTCGACGGCATTTCCGTCCGTGTTGAAATGCCAGCAGTTTTTGACAGCAATCTTTTGTCCTTTGGAGAAAGGGATGTCAATCCCCAGGTCGGCAATGATTTGCCTGAGCAGTTCTTGTTTAATCTTCATCTCAAATCCAGCGCCGCTAATGGCTGCTCGTTTGCAAAGATAATACATCAAAGGCCGCTTGTCAAGGCTATTCTCCCTCATTATTGATTATTATCCCAACAAATGGGGATGGACGGGCATCGGAATTCGTGCTACCTTTGCCATTGAAAATGGAACACGCGCATCATCATCACCATCACCACGCGGCGGCGCAGGACGTGGCGTCGCTGCGAGGCATCTATTGGATCTCCATCGCCTTGAACCTGGCTTTCGTGCTGGTCGAGGCGGTCGTCGGTCTGTGGAAAGGGTCGCTGGGCCTGTTGTCCGATGCCGGGCACAACCTGAGCGATGTCTTTTCGCTGGTGCTGGCGCTGATCGCTTTCCGGCTCGCCGCGTCCCACAGTACGGAAAAGTTTACGTATGGCTACAAGAAGGGGTCGATTTTGATCTCGCTGCTCAACGCCGTCATCCTGCTGGTGGCCGTTGGCGCCATCATCGTCGAAAGTATCCATAAACTCCGCAATCCCGTAGCCATCGACGGCGGTGCCGTGGCCTGGACGGCGGGCGTGGGTATCATAATCAACGGCCTGACGGCCTGGCTGCTGATGCGCCACCAGAAGAACGACATCAATACCCGCGGGGCCTTCCTGCACATGGCTTCCGATACGCTGGTGTCCGTTGGCGTGGTCATTTCAGGCATCGTCATCTCGCTGACCGGCTGGACGTTCATCGATCCTGTCATCGGCATCGTCATCGCCCTCGTCATCCTGGTGAGCACCTGGCAGTTGCTGGCAGAAAGCATCAGCATGAGCATGGACGCCGTCCCGGAAGGCATTCATCCTGAAGAGATACGGCAGCAGATGGAAGCAGCGGAAGGTGTCTGCAGCGTCCACCATCTTCACATCTGGCCCATCAGCACCACCGAGACGGCGCTGACGGCCCATCTGGTCATCGCCCGGGAAAGCGATCCCGAGGCCATCGTCCACGACGTCAAGCACGCCCTGCACAAGGCTGGCATCCACCATGCTACGCTTGAGACCGAGCAGGAAGGCCACCCCTGCGCCGACGAATCTCCCTGCAACTGATCAAACGTGTATCCGTCTATACCAACTCCGCAAACCATCACCGTCATTCAGGGCGACCAGAAACAAACGATTACCGTCAGGTCCGGCGACATCAAGGTTATCCGGTCCGAGACGAAATAGTTCCCAAGGGTTTAACCCGAAAAACGTTGTCCAGGCAACATACCATTGTGATCACCTCGGAGGGCGATCTCTCTGGACAACCCCGCCTTTCAGGCCCCGTTGAGCAGGTCGTCCTGCGCCTGATGCCGTTAAACAGCACTGACGCAGGACAACGATTTTCGGGTTGGAGCGAGATGCCAGAAAAGCTGGTATTACGCGACGCCGGAAAGAATCTTACGGGTTGACGATCGTGCAGCGGTCGTTCCATTTGAGGCCGCCGGGACGGACTTCGCTGGCGCCGTACTTGCCACCGGCGTAATCCTGTTTCAGAAACACCTCGTGGCAGACCGTGAAGCCCTGGTCTTCACAGATCACCTCGGCGGTGAATGTGCGGTAGACGGGGACGCCCAGCGCATTCACTTCAACTTTGTAGTCCGAGAAGACCCGCGCTGCCTTGGGCGTGCCCCATTCCGGGCAGTTATCCTTGACGGCCTGCTCCAGCCAGGCCACATGGCCAGCGAAATTCTCGTGTTTCTCCCCCTTGTCTCTGGTGGTCCGATATTGCGTCAGCAAAGCGCCTTTCTTCATTTTCAGGATTTCAGCATTGGGCTTTTTCTCCTTGGCGGCCGCCTTGCGTTCTGCATCGAAAGCCTGCAGCGAAGCGATATCGAAAGATGCCGGGAAATCGATCTTGCATTCTTCCGAAAGCTCGTCATAGAGTTTCTTCATGTTGCCGGCCATTTCGGAAAATCCCTCTTCCGAGCCATTCGTCCATTTCATCGTGACACCTGTCGAAAGGCTGCCGAATGCCCGATAGAGATGGAACATGCGCGTGGCGGGGTTGTCGCTCTTCAGCGCACGGGCCAGCTGGGCATTGGCCTTGGTCACCATGTACTGCCCCAGTTTGCGGGCTTTGGCTTCCTTGTCGTCGCCGCTGTAGTCAGGACTTTCGGGAAGACCGATGGCCTCGATCTGCTGCATCCGCTTCAGGACTTCCTTCCGTTCAAACTGCCATTGCTCCGCTTCATAGTCGGTGAGCTTCTCGCCATCCCAGAGATGATAGGTCTTGTCGAGGAAATCAAAGCTGGGTTTGCCCGTGTTCAGGCGAAAGGCCGCCTCGTAGTCTATCCGCTCCGGATCTTCCGCGTCCAGCGATTCCGCCAGCCGCTTCATCCAGTAGGCCAGGTCGGCTTCCACGGTCGCACCACCCGAGGTATAATTCCATTCCGTGTGGCGGGCTTTGGAGTAATCCACATCAAATTTCTTTTCGTACGGGGCCATACCCGCGCTCAGAGCGATGACCATCGTCACCAGCATTCCGGCAATCATTTGAAAGCGTTTCATCATTGTGTCGTTTTACGGTGCAAAATTACACTGTAGCCATGACTCCGGATTGATGATTTTTCAGTAATTTTGGGCCTCGATGCTACTGAAAAACTGTGAAAACAGCGTTTTTATCCTTTCTATCCCTTTTGCTGTGCCTGCATTTGCTTTCCTGCCGGCCCGAAAACAGCGTGCTCGAAAATGTGGAAACCGAGAAAGTGTCCGCTTTGCTCGAGAAGGCCGGAGAGGATGTCACAGCACAGCATTTTGATGCGGCGATGGAAAAGGCGTTGGAGGCACTGGCCATTGCCGATGCGGCGAATGCCCCGCTGCTCAAGGTTCAAGCGCTGGACTGTATCATTGGCATCGACATCATGACCAGCCGGGATGCCGATGCGTGGGGAAAAGCGCTGGAGGCCGAGACAATCGCGCGGGTGAACGGATTCAAGGAGGAACTCGCGGGAATCCTTATTTCCAAGGCAAAACTCTGTTCCTATGCAGAGATATCGCCCGAGACCGGGAGAAACGAAGAAGGACTGGAGTATGCCTTCGAAGCGCTTTCACTGGCAGAAGAGACGAACGATCATGAGCGGCAATGCGAAGCTTGCTACGTGATTGCTTCGCTCTATATCAATAAGAATCGCTGGAACGATCCCATCGAACCCCAAATCTATCAGACGGCGGGAGAATACCTGGACAGAGGGCAGTCGCTGGCCGAAACCTATGATATACCGCGTCTTCGCAGGAACGGAATCCTGTTCCGCTCCCGCTGGTTCCAGCAGGGGAACCGCAACGAGGAAGCCGTCCTGTACTTTACGCAGGTCCTGGCCGGACTGAAAGAGAGGGACCATCTGACGGCTGCCAGCCTCGATGACCGGCTGGTCCGCCTGTACGGACGCCTGGGCGATCATGAAAAGGCGCAGGAGGCCCACGACGACTACGTCTATCAAATGCAGTTGTATATGCAGCAAAAGGCCGATGAAACGCTGCAGGAGATGGAAACTCGCTTCGAAGTGCAGGAAAAAGAACGGGAAATCGAGCGTCGTGGCTACCAGATCGGGCTTCTCGTCCTGGCTCTCCTGCTGGCCGGGGCCATCATCGCCATCGTAGCCATCCACCTCCGCAAGGCCCGTCGCCGCAGTGCGGAACTGCAGCGCCTGAGCGATGCCAAGGAGCAGATCATCGAAGTCTTGTCCAAAGATTTGAAGAATCCGGCCAACACAATGGCGGGCAAGATTGCCGGCCTTTCGTCCAGCGCCGCCACGCTTCCTCCGGAAGAAATCCGGAAGAAATGCCAGGAGTTGGCGCGCAATGCACAGGAAATCAATACGGACGTCGCACAATACGTCGGCGATCTTCTCGTGGAGCGGAGCCGGAAAATCGCAGATATCGGTCTCTCCCCGCGCGAAATCCAAATCATCCGCCTCAGCGCCGAGGGCCTGACGGCCGCCCAGATCGCCGAGCGCACGTTCCTGAGCGTCCATACGGTCAATACCCATCGCCAGCGCATCTATTCCAAGATGGAAGTCCGGAATGTAACGGACATGATCCACAAGGCGACGGAGATGGGAATCCTATAGCAGGTATTTCGCTGCGGAGAGGCCGGCGAGGGAGCCGGTGGAGAAGGCGATCTGGAGATTGTAGCCACCGGTGTCGCCGTCGAGGTCGAGGACTTCCCCGCAGAAGTAGAGGCCCGGCCGCAGGCGCGAGGCCATGGTCTTGGGGACGATCTCCTTGAGGCTGACGCCGCCGGCCGTGACGACGGCGCGGTCGAAGCCTTTGTAATCGATGATGCGGAAATTCCAGTTTTTCAGCCGCCGGGGAAGGTTTTCGGCCGTCAGGTCCGGGTTGGCGCGCAGGAAGGGTGCGACGAGGGTTTCCGGTAAAAAACGCCGCAACAGATTCCTGAACGGACGATCTGCAACGGGCTCCGCTGCTCTGGTTTTTGTTCCGCTCGCAGAAAAATGCTCGCGGTCCCAAAAACCACCCGCTAGCTTCTCCCGTTGCAGACGGTTTTTCAATTGATCTTCGGTCAGTGCCGGCTTGAGGTCCAGGACGATGTCGACGCGCTGACCGTTGCAGAGGGCCCAGACCGCGCGGCGGCTCAGGTGGTAGGCGATACCGCTTTCCAGGCCGTCGCCCGTGAAGTTGAAATCTCCCTGGTCGCTCTCGACCAGCGTACGGTCCACATAGAGATGCAGCCCCACGTTCTTCATCTCAATGCCCGGCAGTCCCGGATCATAGTCTTTCGGAAACAGTGCGGTCTCGCTCGGAAAAACGGGCGTAACGGTATGTCCGGCCTCTTCGGCAAAACGGTAACCGTCGCCTGTAGAGCCCGTCACCGGATAGGATTTTCCTCCCGTGGCGATGATGACGGCGCCGAAGCCGGCCAGCTCCGCCAGCGAAGCGACTGTCACCCCGCGGCGGACATCCACGCCCAGCTCCTGCACCCGGCGCTCGAGAGCCCGCGCTACGTCGCCCGCCACGAGGGAAGCCGGATAGACCCGTTGTCCCTGCTGCGTGACGGTTGGTACATCCAATTCCTCTTCGAAGAAACGGATCACATCCTCGTTCGAGAAGGCCCGGAAGGCATTCTTCAAAAAACCCTGGTTCGGATGGATGTGCGGTGCGAATTCTTCCCAGCCACGCCGGTTGGTCAGGTTGCAACGGCCCTTGCCGGTCAGGTAGATCTTGCGGCCGAGGCGCTCGTTCTTGTCGAACAGGACCACGCGACGCCCGTCGCCGAGCACTTCGGCGGCCCGGATGGCCGCCATCATGCCGGCGGGACCGCCGCCCACAATGGCCAGGCTGTCACGCATCACTCCTGGAAGAACTTCAAGAAGCGGTCGAGCAGGATGTACATGTTGTCATCGATGTCGCCCGAGGAGTTGCTGTTATAGGCGCGCGAATTGCAGACGAACGCGCCGCTCATGTGCTGATCGGTGTTGCCCGCCCAGAGTGTCGCCGTACCCGCGATGTTGCCACCGTGATAATGGGCGCCCTGGAAGAGCGAGGAATGGTTCATGCGCCAGCCCAGTCCGTACCGCTTGTAGTTCGAGCCATAGGTGCCGCTTCCCTGATACACGTACGGCGAGTACATCTCCTGGAGCGTCTCGTAACTGAAGATATCCGGCACCGTATCGTCGCCGTCCATGTAGGTCAGCACCCGCATCATCTGGTTGGTGGAGGTGATGATGCCCGCCGCGCCGGCCAGTTCCCGGAGCGGGTTCGCATAGCCGTTGGTGCCCTCCTGCATGTAGTAGACGCATTCATTGGGACGCCGCTCGGATTCGTAGCCGCCGATATGGGTGTCGGTGACGCCCATCGGCTCCAGCACGTCTTCCTTCAGGAAACTTTCGTAGTCTTTGCCGCTGACGACTTCCACGATGCGGTGCAGGATACAGAAGCCCACGTTGCTGTAGTTGTAACCCATGCCGGGGCTCCAGGTCATCGTGCCGTCGCTGTAGGGCTGCTGGCGGTCGTTGAGCGTGCGCTGGATCAACGTGTCGGTGGGAACCGGCGAGCCATTGGAATACATGCGGTACGACCAGGTGAAAGCCGGGTCGCTCAGGCCCTTGCAGATGCCGCTGCTGTGGCTCAGCAAATGACGGACGGTGATACCTTCATGATACGGAGTGACATTGGCGTAAAGGCCCTTGAGGATGCCGTTCTCGCCGAAAACCGGCTGGTCGAGTTGAAGGCGGCCCTGCTCCCTGAGCATCATGATGCACATCGTGCAGAACTGCTTGGAAATACTGGCCATGCGGAAAAGATGGTCCGGCGTGACACGAGTCCGGGTGGCGTTGTCGGCAAAGCCGAAGCCGCTGGAATATTTGACCTCGGTGCCCTGCATGATCGAGATCGACACGCCGGGCACATGGAAATCATTCATGAACTGATACACCTGGTTGTCGACATAGGGGATGCCATGTTTGACGAGCAGCTTGTAGGTGGATGTGCGCTTGCCGGATTCGGAAACGACCTTGATCTGCTGCACATTGCCCGAGAAGTCGTAAGCCCTGCCTTTTTCAAAAGGCTGGTCCTCGATGAAGACCGAGGCACCTTCCGAGACGGAGATGCTGGGCACCAGACGGGAACGGTCCGCACCCTCCGGCACGGTGATGCAGTAGTAGTCGTTGGCCAGCACGGCGGCGGACCCGGTCTCGAGGGTGGGGTTGTCGCTGGTGGTGAAGGAGAAATGCTGAAGCGACGCCTTGTCGCTCAGATCGGGCTCCTGCGGGGGCTCGGGTTCAGGCGTTTCACAGGCGGCCAGCGCAAAGAGCACGGCCACGGCGGTCAGCCAAGCGGAAAACAGTTTACGTTTCGTACCCATGGTGTTTTATTGGTCAATGACGCCGCTGCCCAGCATCTCCCCGTCCTCGGCGTACCAGACGGCAAACTGGCCGGGGGTAATGCCGCGCTGCGGCTGGTCAAACAAAATATACATGCCGTCGTCGCGCCGGTGGAGCACGGCGTCCTGCAGGGGCTGCCGGTAGCGGATGCGTACCTGGCAGCGCAGGGTTTCGCCCGGCTCCAGCGTGAGGTCCGGGCGGATCCAGTGGATTTCTTCGGAACGGATGTGCAGGGCCCGGCGCCAGAGGCCGGGGTGGCTGTCACCTTCGCCGACGAAGATGAGGTTCCGGTCGATGTCGTTGGCGATCAGGAAGCAGGACGCAGCGTGTCCGCCGATGCCCAGTCCCTTCCGCTGACCGATGGTGTAATATTGCGCACCGATGTGCCTGCCGATGACCCGGCCGTCTTCGCGCCGGTAACGGATGGGCGCGGCCATTTCCTCGAGCGTCTGCGGCTCCGGACGGCCTTCGTAGAAGCTGCGGGGAATCTCCACGATGTCGCCTTCGCGGCTCTTGAGCTTCTGCTGCAGGAACACCGGCAGGTCGACCTTGCCTACGAAGCAGATGCCCTGGCTGTCCTTCTTCCCGGCGCTGGGCAGGCCGGCTTCCCGGGCGATACGCCGCACTTCGGGCTTGGTAATGTCCCCGATGGGGAACAGGGCCGTCGCGAGCTGTGCCTGCGACAGCTGGCAGAGAAAATAGCTCTGGTCCTTGTTGGGATCGCTGCCGGCGAGGATCCGATAGATGGTCCGGTCGTCAGGCGCTGTGAAACTGTCCTTGCGGCAATAATGCCCGGTGGCGACATAATCGGCGCCCAGGGCCTGGGCAGCCTTCCAGAACGCGTCGAACTTGATCTCGCGGTTGCACAGGACGTCGGGATTGGGCGTGCGGCCCTTCTCGTATTCACCGAACATGTAGTCCACCACCCGCTGCCGGTATTCGTCGCTCAGGTCTACGAAATGGAAAGGAATGCCGATCTTGCGGGCCACCATTTCGGCCACCGCGCGGTCTTCCTCCCACTCGCATTCACCATGGAGCGTGCCGGTGGTGTCGTGCCAGTTCTGCATGAAAAGCGCAAACACGTCGCAGCCCTGCTGTTTCAGCAGCAGAGCGGCCACGCTCGAATCGACGCCGCCGGAGAGTCCGATGCAGATCTTGGCTTTCTTGTTCATTTATTCAAAAAAATGCTTACCTTTGTGCCGGGGTAAGTCGTATACGACCAGCTCCCACTGAACTCCCCCAGGGTCGGAAGGCAGCAAGGGTAGGTGGTTGTAGCGGTGCGATATATCAAGCTTACCCTTTTTTCGTGCCCTTTCCCGAAGGATTCCATTTCTCTACAAGTCATTGAACATGAACGGCATCAGCGATTCCACGCCTGTAAAGACGAGAATGGGGCCGCCGCTGCCCAGGATGATGCGCAGAGGCTTTCGGGACAGACGCTCGTACTGGGACATGACCTGCCGGCAGGCGCCGCAGGGTGAGCCCGGATTGATCATCAGCGAGCCGTCTCGCGCGCAGACCACGGCCAGGGCTTCCATGGGCACCTTCGGATACTGGGAGCTTGCCGCAAACATGGCGGTACGCTCGGCACAGAGCCCCGAGGGGTAGGCTGCGTTCTCCTGATTGGCTCCCTTGACGACCGTCCCGTCCTCCAGCCGCACCGCAGCACCCACATTGAAATGGGAATACGGCGCATAGGACCCTTTCATGGCGTCGATCGCCGCCTCCAGCAAGGCGCGGTCCTCCGACGGCAACTCCTCGATCGAGCTGTATTCTTCGTATGGAATGGTCAGTGTTTTCTTTTCCATAGACGAGGGATTGGTTGGTTGTATCCTACAAAGATAACAATTCTAACCGGAAAAACAGCACGCCATCCAAGTTATCGGACGAAAACCTGGATGGCGTGCTGCATTGCCGCGTGACAGGAAACGATTACTTCAGTTCGTCCCAGGGAATCGGGATTTCGATCACGCCAAAGGAAGCGGGCGCGATGACGGCGGGCTGATAGTAGAAGGTGATGCCCTCATCGTCGACGGAGAAGTGACGGCTCGGCTCGATGGTCGTTACGGAGAAGACCTGGCTTTTGTCGAAACCCTTGGGAAGTTCGATGTCGTCGAACTTGTGTTTGTCGAGCAGTCCGCTGAGCAGCGCCGGGGAGGCATTGCCGGTAAAGACATTGTAGTTCACCGCGTTGCCGGTATTCAGGTCGAAAACCAGCGGCGTTACACTGTTCTGGCCGTTGGCACCACCCATGAACTGGGAGATTTCCACATTGTAGTTGATGTAGCCGTCCTGATAGAAATCGCCGAAGGTACCCTTGGCCTTGATGTCCCAATTGAGGAAGGGAGCGTCGGCTTCGCTGACATTCGCTTCCTTGAGGCGTTCGGCGCAGGTGGTCATGTATTTGTCGTGCCAATTGTCACGCCAGGTTTCACCCAGTTCTTCGAGGGAACCGGAGAAGTTCCTGTATTCGTCGCCGAAGCAGGCCGCGCGGATGATCTCGCAGGCGCGCGGAAGCGCCTCGGCGCTGAAGCCCGAATTCGGGAACTGCGCCTCGGCGTCGAGTTCGAGCCGCTGCTGGCCGCCTTCGCTGTAAGGGAATTCGATGTCCACGGTAAGGATGTCGTAACGGACGGTGATCGAGTTCGTATTGCAGGCTGTCAGTGCAAACAATACGGCTGCGAATAAAAGGAATGTACGCTTCATAGTATCGTAATTATTAGTCGATTGATTGTTTTCGGGGCGCAAAGATACAAAAAAAACATACCCTTGAACCCATGCGTCCCGAACAGCACTTGCAGAAATAATGATTATCTTTGTCAAGATGAAACGGTTTCTGACTGGCATGCTGATTTTGCTGCTCTGCGCCGGGACGGCGTGGGGACAGAAGATGACGCGCGCGCAGTACGTCGAGAAATACGCGGCGACAGCCGTGCGCGAGATGAAAAGCACGGGTATTCCCGCCAGCATCACGCTGGCCCAGGGCTGCCTGGAATCGGGCAACGGCAACAGCACCCTGGCCAGGCAGGCTAACAACCATTTCGGCATCAAGTGCCACAACAACTGGACCGGCAAGACCTTCCACCAGGACGACGACGCCCGGAACGAGTGCTTCCGCAGCTACCCGAACGTCGACGAATCGTTCCGCGACCACAGCGACTTCCTGCGCTACCGCGACCGCTACGCCTTTCTCTTCGACCTGGAGCCCACCGACTACAAGGGCTGGGCATACGGCCTGAAGAAGGCCGGATACGCCACAGCGCCCGATTATGCCACCCGCCTCATCCAGATCATCGAAGAGAACGAGCTCTGGCGCTACGACCAGCTCGATCCCGTCGCCCGGCAGGAACTCCCTCCCACCCCGCTCCAGGCGGAAGTCAGCAAGCAGTTCAAGCCGCTCCCCGGCCATAAGCTTTATGTCGCTTCCTTGAGCCGGGAAATCCGCTCTACCAACGGCGTTCCCTGGATCCGGGCCCGCGCCGGTGACACGTACGCCGGCCTCGCGAAAGAATACAATCTCTTCACCCGCGAACTCCTCCGCTTCAACGACCGCAAGCGCAAGGTCGCCCTGCAGGAAGGCGAAGTCGTGTACCTGGAGGCCAAGAAGCGCGAGAGCGCCCCGAACCTCGACAAGCACGTCGTGGAGGAAGGCGAAACCATGCGCCAGCTGGCCCAGCGCTACGCGGTGAAGATGAAGAAACTCTACGAATACAACCACCTGCGTCCGGGCACTGAACCCGAGCCCGGCACCATCCTCCTGCTCCGCAAACCCCGATGAAAAAACGCACCCGCACGCTCCTGCTGACCTTCGTGGTCCTGCTGTTCGCCGGCATTCTGGCCGCCCTCAATTTCTACGGTACTTTCTATGCTGACAATATCTCCGGGCTGGAAAAGCAGCCCGTCATCCAGATCCCCCGCAGTTACAACTACGAGCAGATGATGAACGCCGTCCTGCAGAGCGGCGCCATCGACAACCCCAGGACCTTCCTCCGGGCGGCCCGCTTCATGAAACTGCAGGACCGCTTCAAGCCCGGCCAGTACAAGTTCCGCCAGGGCATGGGCAACAAGGCGCTGGTGCGCAGCCTTCAGAAAGGCTGGCAGACGCCGGTACGGCTGGTCATCCCCGGCTATTACCGCAGCCTCGACCGCTTTGCGGACTTTCTGGGCGAACAGCTGGAAGCTTCCGCAGCCGACTTCGACCAGGCGCTCCACGACAGCCAGAAGGCCGCCCGGTACGGTTTCACGCCCGAAACCTTCCTCGGCATGTTCATTCCCAACACCTACGAAGTGTGGTGGACTGTCACGCCCGACGAGTTTCTGGAGCGCATGCACCAGGAATATCTGAAATTCTGGACGCCCGAGCGCGACGCCAAAGCCGCCGCCCTCGGCATGACGCGGCAGGAAGTCAGCACCCTGGCCGCCATCGTTATCGAAGAGAGCAAGTACGAACCGGAACTGCCCCGTATCGCCGGCGTCTACATCAACCGCCTCAACAAAGACATGCCGCTGCAAGCCGACCCCACCGTCATCTACGCCGTGGGCGATCCGGGGCTCAAACGGGTGCTCAACAAGCACCTGGACGTGGATTCTCCCTACAATACCTATAAGTATGCCGGTCTTCCGCCGGGGCCCATCACCATGCCGCCGGTGGCCGCCATTGACGCGGTACTGAACTACGAGCACCACGACTATCTGTATTTCTGCGCCAAAGACAGCTTCGACGGCCAGCATGTCTTCGCCAAGACCCTGTCGGCCCACAATGAAAATGCCCGCCGTTACCAGCGGGCACTCAGTGCAGAAATGCGGGCTAAGGCAGCTCAGGAAAGTCCCCGGACCAGTTTTTGACGATTCGTATCGCCTCCTGGAACGCAGGATCGACTTCCCGGTTGATCACCTGCCAGTAAGCCGACGTGCCCAGCACGCTGCGTGCCAGCAGGGCTTTCAGGCGTGTCTTGAGCATCGGTGCGGCGACGCGCAACTCCTCTTCGTTCTCGGCTTTCAGACCTTTCGTCCCGAAGAAAGCAATCATCTCGTCGAACACGGCTGGCTCCAGCTTCTCCCAACGGCTGTCGAATTCGGCCAGGTCCTTCGACGCCAGGGCATCGCGGTGCTTGTCACTATAATCATAATAGAACTCCGACAGCAGGCCGCCGTTGATGGCACGCAGGACATAGCGGTTGATGCCCGTCGTATCGTACGGAACAAAGACATCGGGCATGATGCCACCACCGCCATAGACCGTGCGGCCAAGGCGCAATGTCTTGTATTTCAAAGAATCAGGGAACGAGATACTGTCGGCGCTGAACGATTCGCCATGTGAGTAGCGTTCACGGGCCTGCCGGAAATAGTCCTGTCGCTTGCCATTTTCATAGGGCGATTGCACCACGCGGCCCGAAGGCGTGTGGTAGCGGCCCACCGTCAGGCGCATCTCCGATCCATCGGAGAGCGAGTACGACTGCTGCACCAGTCCTTTTCCAAAGGTACGGCGGCCGACGATCACGGCGCGGTCCCAGTCCTGCAGGGCACCGGCCAGGATCTCGCTGGCACTGGCGCTGTCCTCATCGACCAGGATGACCAGCGGACCTTTCTCATACAGGCCGTCACCGCGGGCATGGTCCTCACGGTTGATGCCTTTCCCTTCCGTACGCACAATCGTCTGCCCGTCTTGCAGGAACAGGTTGGCCAGAAAGATGGCCACATGCATGAAGCCGCCGCCATTTCCCCGCAGGTCGATGATCATCCCCTTGGGCCGGGTTTCGGCGTTCTGACGCAGTGCGTCGAGGAATTCCTCGGCCGAGTTCTGTGCAAAACGGCTGAGCTTGATATAGACGATGCCGGGTTCTGGCGTATAGGCCGCCTCGATGCTCTCGATGGGAATCTTGTCGCGCCGGATCACATAGTCCCGCGCCTGACCGTCCCGCAGGGCCGTCACCGTCACATGGCTGCCTTTGGGTCCACGCAGACGCGGCTTCATCGCCTCGGCGGCGAGCCCGACTCCGGCAACCGTCTCGCCGTCAATCGCCACGATCTTGTCGCCAGCCCGCAGGCCCACCGCTTCCGACGGGCCGCCCACGACCACCGCCTGGATGGTCAGGGTGTCGTAGAGCATCACATATTCGATGCCCACGCCTTCGAACGAGCCTTCCAGCTGTTCATTGGCCGCAGACACCTGCGATGCCGGGATATAGGTGGAATGCGGGTCGAGCTGATCCATCAGCCCCATCATCATGGCGTCGACAGCCTTGTCGAAATCCACGGAATCGACATAACGTGTCTGGATGTAGAAAAGGGCGCTGGCAATCTTTTCGGCGTTGCGGCGCATGGATGAGACCTGCGCCTGCGACGGCAGGCAGCAGAGCAGCAACAAAGCGATGATACTGAGACGTTTCATATTTCAAATACTTTTCCTTCTTCGGCGAGCCAGGTCTCGGGGAAAACCTCCCGGGCCTGCGACAGCAGCAGGTTCAGGTCCTGATACCGGGAGGAGAAATGGCCGAGGACCAGTTTCTTCGCTCCGGCAGCCGCCGCGACCTGTGCCGCCTCGCGCGCCGTAGAATGAAACATTTTGTGTGCCAGATCGACATGTTCGTCCGCAAAAGTGGCTTCGTGGTAGATCAGGTCGGTCCCTTTCAGCCACTCCGCCTCCTCCGGGAACACGGCGGTATCGGAGCAATATGCCGCCGACTGGCCGGTCTTGAGATAACGGATCTGATAGCCGAAACAGTCGATGCGGTGCTGCAGCGGGAAGGCCCAGACCTCGCAGTTGCGCAGCGTGATGATGCGCTCCGGCTCCTTCATGCCCAGCGGAATGTGGTGGATCTCATACTTCACGCCTTCCCCGAAATGACCGAGGAAGAAGTGAAGGACGGATCCGAAATCACGCGGAGCGTAGATGTAGAGCGGTGCCGTCCGCCCGTCCAGCGCCATGGTCGAAAGCATCCCGAAGATACCGAAAATGTGGTCGCCGTGGAGGTGGGAGATCAGGATGTTGTCGAGCCGCGCCTTCGAGATCTTGTAGCGCTTGAGCTGCACCTGGGCATTCTCGCCGCAGTCGACCAAAAACAAGCGCCCATGCAAGTTGAATACGTGGGCGCTTTGGTGTTGGTCAACCATCGGCCGTGCGGATGCCGTGCCAAGGGTTGTCAGGGTAAAATTCACTATTTGCTCGCTTTTTCTTCGGCTTCGAGGCGGCTCTTGAGGTCAGCCAGGTCGGAGATGTCACCGAGGGTGGTCTTCTCCAGGTTGTCCTTCAGCTTGCGGACAGCCTTCTGCGTGGAGTTGGCCTCGGCGTCTTTCTCGCGGGCTTCCTTCTTGGCCTCTTCGCGTTTGACTTCTTCGAACGTACGGGTGTGCGAGAGGGTGATCTTCTTGCTGCCCTTGTTGAATTCGGTCACCTTGAACGGGAGGGTCTCACCTTCCTTGGCGGTCGTGCCGTCTTCCTTCACCAGGTTGCGGTTCGAGCAGAAGCCCGTCACGCCGTCGGCGAAAGTGATGGTGGCGCCCTTCTCGACGATGGCGGTCACGGTACCCTCGTGGACGGAGCCCACGGAGTAGGTGTTCTCGTACTCGTTCCAAGGGTTCTCTTCGAGCTGCTTGTGGCCGAGGCTCAGACGACGGTTCTCCTGGTCGACTTCGAGGACGACGACCTCGATCGGCTCACCGATGGAGGTGAACTCGGACGGGTGTTTGATCTTCTTGGTCCAGCTCAGGTCGCTGATGTGGACCAGACCGTCGACACCTTCTTCCAGCTCCACGAACACACCGAAGTTGGTGAAGTTGCGGACCGTAGCGGTATGCTTCGAGTTGATGGGGTACTTCTCGGTGATGGTAGCCCACGGATCGGGTTTCAGCTGCTTGATACCGAGGCTCATCTTGCGCTCCTCGCGGTCGAGGGTGAGGATCACGGCCTCCACCTCTTCGCCCACCTTGAGGAAGTCCTGGGCGCTGCGGAGGTGCAGGCTCCAGCTCATTTCGGAGACGTGGATCAGACCTTCGACACCCGGCTGCACTTCGACGAATGCACCGTAGTCGGCGATGACGACCACTTTGCCTTTCACCTTGTCGCCCACCTTGAGGTTCGGATCGAGCGCATCCCAAGGGTGCGGGTTCAGCTGTTTCAGACCGAGGGCGATGCGCTTCTTCGTGTCGTCGAAGTCGAGGATCACCACGTTGATCTTCTGGTCGAGGGAAACCACTTCTTCCGGATGGTTGATGCGGCCCCAGCTCAGGTCGGTGATGTGGATCAGACCGTCCACACCGCCCAGGTCGACGAACACACCGTAGGAAGTGATGTTCTTGACCGTGCCTTCCAGCACCTGGCCTTTCTCGAGCTTGCCGATGATGTCGGCCTTCTGGGCCTCGATCTCAGCTTCGATGAGGGCTTTGTGGGAAACGACCACGTTGCGGAATTCCTGGTTGATCTTGACGATCTTGAATTCCATGGTCTTGTTGACGTACACATCGTAGTCGCGGATGGGCTTCACGTCGATCTGGCTGCCCGGTAGGAAGGCCTCGATACCGAACACGTCGACGATCATGCCACCCTTCGTGCGGCATTTGATGTAACCTTTGACGATTTCGTCTTTCTCGAAGGCTTCGTTGACACGGTCCCAGGACTTGACGGCGCGGGCGCGCTTGTGGGAGAGGATCAGCTGGCCTTTCTTGTCTTCAGCGTTCTCCACGTACACTTCCACGGTGTCGCCCACGGCGAGGTCAGGATTGTAGCGGAATTCGTTGATGCTGATGACACCTTCGCTCTTGTAACCGATGTTGACGATTACTTCGCGCTTGTTGATGGAGGTAACAGTACCTTCCACGACCTCATTCTCGTTGATACGGCTGAGGCTCTTGCTGTAACTTTCTTCATTGGCGGCTTTCTCGGCTGCATCGAAGCCGTCATTTTCGAATGCATCCCAGTCGAACTTGTCGTTGTCGACGGAGGCATTGCTTTTTTTGTTTGCAGGTTTTACGATCACCTGCTCTTCGATCTCTTCTGCGCTTTCAACGGCAGGGTTGATGATCTCTTCAGACATAATGGTTAATAAATCGTTAAACAATAAGTAGTTAGACTTTATTTATAATCCCGTTGTCCGAACGGGGCTGCAAATATAGTTATTTTTTGGATTCTTCTGCTTGTTTTTCAGCTTTTTCCTTCGGTTTTTTGCGCGGCTCGGCATTCTTCACGTACTGGTCGAGCCAGGCGCCCGTCTCATAGAGCATGTCGAGGCTGGTCTCGATGCCCTGGTAGCCGTGGCTCTCATACGGGAGCTGCACATAGCGGGCGGTGGCGCCGAAATAGACCAGCGCCTGGTAGAGACGTTCCGACTGGACCGGGAAAGTACCCGTGTTGTTGTCCTGCTGACCGTGGATGAGCATCAGGGCATCCTTGATCTTGTCGGCATAGTTGAACGGGGACATCTGGTCGTAGACCTCCTTGGCCTTCCAGTAGTTGCGGCGCTCGCTCTGGAAGCCGAACGGCGTCAGGCTGCGGTTGTAAGCGCCACTGCGGGCGACACCAGCGCGGAAAAGACGCGTGTGCGCCAGCAGGTTGGCCGTCATGAAACCGCCGTAGGAGTGGCCGCCGACGCCGATGCGCTCGCGGTCGCCCACACCCGCGCTGTCACAGACGAAATCAATGGCGGCTTCGGCGCTCATGACCAGCTGCTCCAGGAAGCGGTCGTTCGGCAGGGAGTCCTTGTCGGCAGCGATGATGGCCATCGTGAACTCGTCGAGCACGGCATAGCCCTGGGTGGCCCAGATCATGGCCGAGCCATAGGTCGGCTTGGTGAACTTATGCTTTTCGGGGCGGGCCTTCTCACTCTCGGCAAAGCACTTGAACTCATAGGGATAGGTCCACATGAAGACCGGCAGCCTGCCGTCCCGTTCCGGGTCGTAGCCGGCGGGCAGATAGAGATGGGCGAAGCACTTCAAGCCGTCTTTGCGCGTATAGGTCACATACTGGTCGGTCACCAGCTCGGCGAGCTGCGGCACGGGATTCTCGAGATGCGTGAGCTGGCGGGCCGTATGCTTGCGCAGGTCGAACGCCCAGTAGTCGGGCACCACGCCGAAAGCCTCACGGCGGCCCAGCAGCTTGATCTTCCTGGGCGTAAAGTCGGTAATGGCGGTCAGGGTCTCCTTGCAGTCGCCCGACGAGAGCCATACGTTCTCGATCTTTCCGTTCTTGAGGGTCACCTGGTCGACGAAACTGTGGGCGAAGCCTTCGGCGTCACGCCGGTCGGTGCCGGTCAGGAACACGCGGTTGTGCGGGGCATCGCTCCAGGCCACCAGACGGTTGAAGGCGTTGCGTACCAGATAGAGGCGGCCATAGCTCGGGAAATTGCCGAGGGTGTCGGTCTCGGTACTCTGGGTGAAGAGCACGCGGCGCGGCACGAGGGTATCGCCCGGCACGAAAGCGACCAGCCTGCGGAAGTGCTGCTTGGACGAACTCTCCTCGAAGAAAGCCAGGGACGGATCACACCAGGTGATGCGGCCCATGCGGTATTCGGGTGCCAGCAGCAGCTGCTTGTCATGCTCGAAATCAAAGGGAGCCTGGCACTGGAACAGTTTGTCCGTATAGGTCTTTTCGGGTTTTTCCTGTTCCTTGCCTTTCGTCGTATCCTTGTCGGCAGCTTTATCACCCGGCGGCGGACCCATCGGGCCCGGGCCGCCAAAGCCCATCGGGCCCATGCCGCCGTTCTCCGATTCGGACCAGTACAGGGTCGCGGGCAGGTCGGGACGCCAGCCGAAACCGGCGGGACGCGGTTTCTTCGGTTCCTTCGGGGCTTTGTCGTCGTTCGGATCGGCCGGGGCTTTCTTTTCCTCCTTGACCGTGCCGTCGCGCAGCATACGGACCAGGCTGCCATCGGCCAGGTCCATGATGAACTGCTTGCTCGGGAACGAATTGTGCGATTGCACATAGGAATACGGATGGTGCTCCGTCACAACCATTGCATAACGGCCGTCGGGCGACGGATCGAGGGAACGGTAGATGGCCGGCTCTCCCACGAAGCGAACGCCGTCGGGCGTCCACACGGCCAGCTGGCTGGTGCAGCAATAATCATACAGTGCCTCGTCCTGCGGACCCGTCAGCAGGTCCTGGTAGGTACGGATGGAAAGCTTCTCCCCTTTCACGTCCTGCACGATGGACGACTGCGCGATCTGCGGCGCGGGAGCCTGGCGGTGCGCAGCGGGAACGGACTTGAAGAGGATGCGGTTATCGTCGAGGAAGAAGAAAGGCGAGCCGAAGATGGTGTTCACCCGCAGATCGGTGAGCCGGACGGCCACGGGTTCAGCAGCCGTAGCATCGACGCACCAGAGTTCCACATGGTCGGGGAAGGAAAGGGTGAAGGCGAGCTTCCTGCCGCTGGGCGACCAGGTCAGGAACTTGGCCCGCAGGCCGGCGGACAGGCCCTCGATGCGGCGGGTCCGGCCCGTCGCCACGTCGAGCAGCTCCAGGCGGTCGAAATAGTTCTCGCGGGTCTCGCTGAAGTTGCGCGGGTCCACACGTACGCCGGCGATGCGGGCCTCGCTCGCGGCGAGCTCGGCAATGGGCACCTGGCGGCAGGCGCGATAGCCCATCACAGCCTTCGCGTAGTCTCTGTCGAATACGACGGACGGCAGCGGGCTGGCCAGCGTAAGTTCTTCAATTTCTTTGGCAGGGTGGCGGAAGCCGTCCGCCACGGCGGTCAGGCAGCCGGCCAGCAGAAGGGCCGCCGCCATCAAAAACATTTTTCGGGTCATGGGGTCAAAAGAAATTACTGCCTACAAATGTAAGAAATAATTTCTTTCTGCCTCCAGGTCAGGAATCAGGATTTCGTAGGTCTTTCCGGTCTTGGCCGCCAGTTTCATGTCGCGCAGCCAGGGATTGGCCCGGCGCAGCTGGGCATATGTCAGGCCATAGCGCGCCGCGAATGCCGCCAGGTCGTCGATGGATTCACTGACGAAGACTGTCCGCTTCGGCGGGAAATAGGGGTAATAATCCTTTTCATCGAGCTGGAAGCCGAAACTTTCCGGATCTTCAAAAAAGAGCTTGGCCACCAGGATGCGGAACATATAGCGGGACGTTTCCTCCACGAGCTGAAGGTCGAGTGCCCTGGACTGCTGCTGCTGTTCCCGCTTGCGGGCGATGCCGTTGATGCCGCCGTTGTAGCTGGCGGCCACGGTCATCCAGTCGCCGAAACGGGCATAGGATTTCTTGAGGTAATCGCAGGCGGCGATCGTCTCTTTCCGGATATTGTAGCGCTCGTCCACCGTCGCCGTCACCTCGAGGCCGTACTCCCGCCCCACGTCGCGCATGAACTGCCACAGACCCGCCGCGCCCGCCAGGGAAACGGCGTTTTCACTGACATTGCTCTCAATAGCCATCAGGTATTTCAGGTCGTCGGGAACGCCGTTGGCGGCCAGCAGTGGCTCCACCTGCGGGAAGATGCGGGTCGAGCGCTTGAGCATGAGCAGCGAGTTGGAATGGCTGTAGGTAAAGGCGATCAGCTCGCGGTCCATGCGTTCCCGCATGTCCACGCGGTCGAAGCGGATGGTGTCGCTGGCAAAAACGATATAGTCCGGCACACCGGGCACCAAGATGTTTTCCCGGGAAACGGTACGCTCGATGATGATCACGGAATCCCCCGCCACCTCGGCCACGGCAACGCCCTCACGGGTCAGCCGGACCGCGGGACGCGTCTCCCAGAAGAGATAGCCCACAGCGGCGAACAGGACCACAAAGAGGGCGATTACCCAACCCGGCTTCATTTGTCGTACTCCTCGAATTTTGAGTTGTTCGACTTGAACTCAGGTACGATCCTCTTCATCTCCCTGACCATCTCGGGGATGCGCACTTCGCGAGAGAGAACCTCCAGTTCACCGACAAAGCGGCGGGCATCCTCGTAGGCGTACTGGCGGACATGGGCGATGCGGATGCGGTCGTGCTGTGTCGGAAGGGTGTTCTCCTTGTCGGAAAGCACTTCTTCATAGAGCTTTTCGCCCGGCCGGAGGCCGGTATAGACAATCTTGATATCTTCGTCGGGCACAAAACCGGCCAGTTCGATCATGCGGCGCGCCAATTTGTCGATCTTCACGGGTTTGCCCATGTCGAAGACGAAAATGTCCTTGCCCGCCGACATCGTGGCAGCCTCCAACACCAGGCGGCAGGCTTCCGGAATGGTCATGAAGTAGCGCGTAATATCCTTGTGGGTCACGGTTACCGGACCGCCCTTCTCGATCTGCTCGCGGAAACGCGGGATCACCGAGCCGTTGGAACCCAGCACATTGCCGAAGCGCGTGGTGACGAACTTGGTCTTGTCGTTGTTGATGGACTGGACGTAGATTTCAGCCAGGCGCTTGGTGCATCCCATGATGTTCGTAGGGTTGACCGCCTTGTCCGTGGAGATCATCACCATCATCTCTGCGCCGTATTCGATGCACTTGTCGGCCACGTTGCGCGAGCCGATCAGGTTGACCAGCACCGCTTCGCAGGGATTGTCCTCCATCAGGGGCACATGCTTGTAGGCAGCGGCATGGAACACCACCTGCGGATGCCAGGTCCGGAACACATAGTCGAGCCGGGGAAGCTGGCGCACGTCGCCGATCACCGGCACGAAATGCAGGTCCTTGTATTTGTCTTCCAGCTCGAGCCGGAGGTTGTGCATGGGGGTCTCGGCATTGTCGTACAACACAAGCTTCTTGATCCCGAAACGGGCCAGCTGGCGGCAGAGCTCGGAGCCGATGGAGCCGGAAGCGCCGGTCACCATCACCACCTTGCCGGCGAAGCGCTCCCTGATCTTGTCCATCGAAATGGCAATCTCGTCGCGGCCCAAAAGGTCTTCCACCTTCACATTCCGGACACTCTGGGCCGTCACATTCGAATATTCGTCGATGGACGGCGCCACCAGCAGACGGAGTTTGTTTTCCGTGGCAAAGGGAAGCAGGCGCCTGGATTCTTTCCGGATATCGGAGTCGCGGGCGAAGATGATGCCGGAGATATTCCGTTTATTGATGATTTCCTTCAAATCATGGGTCGTCTCAAACAAGAAAGCCGGCAGCTTGTGGGTTGTCATATTCTGCTCGGACGAAACATCGGTCAGGTAGCCCACGACTTCGTAGTGCCCGGAGTTGCGCAGGCGCGTCTCCAGGGCGATGCATTTGTCTCCGGTACCATAGATCAGGACGCGGAGGACATTCTGCTTCCGGACCCGGAACCGGCGCTGCATCTCCTCATAGACGCGGATCATCACCACGCGGAAGGAAATCAGCAGGAAAAGGCAAAGGACGACATAGAAGACCAGGATCAGCAGCGTGAATGAAAACCATCTGCCTGCGATGAACAGGATCAGTCCGTCCAGCACGGCTGCACAGAATACGGCCACTCCGAAGCGGAAAATATCGGACATCGAGGAATGACGGATAATGATGCGGTAGCTCTTGAAGAGCCAGAACATCAGGGCGGCCGAAAGGGTGGAAATCAAGAGCCAGGCCCAGGAGAAAAAACCGGTGGGTGGCAAATCTCCGGCATCGGCCAGATACTGCACGGCCACACTGACCAGCAGCGCCGAAATGAACGACAGGGCCACATCCATCAGGAAGATGAATCCGGTACTTACGTAGCGGGACACGAACCTGTCGAAGAGTTGACGGAACTTATTATTCATTAAATTGTTAGCTAAACGATAGACTTTTGTTTACAATCGGGGTCAGTTTCCCATGCAAATTTAAAAAATATTTAGATACGTACCCCCCCCCCTCAATATTTTTTAAAAAAATATTATCTTTGCAGCCCAAATGCACAAGTGATGGCAGAAAACAATTTGCTCGAAAAACTGGACGGCCTCAAGGCGAAATACGAGGCCATCGGCACGCAACTCGGCGACCCCGAGGTCATTGCCGACATGAAGAAATATGTCCAGCTGAACAAAGATTACAAGGAACTGGAACCCGTCGTCCAGGCGGGCGACCGCTACCGCAAGATGGTCGGCGACCTGGCCGACGCCAAGAACATCCTCCTCAACGAGAAGGACGAGGATCTGCGCGAGATGGCCAAGGAGGAAGCCACCGCCCTGGAAGAAGAACTTCCGAAGATGGAAGAGGAGATCCGCATCCTGCTCATCCCGGCCGACCCGCAGGACAGCAAGAATGCCATTCTCGAGATCCGCGGCGGCACGGGCGGCGACGAAGCCGCCATCTTCGCCGGCGACCTGTTCCGCATGTATACCAAGTATTTCGAGCGCAAGGGGTGGAAGTGCGAGGTAACCAATGTCAGCGAAGGCGCTGCCGGCGGCTACAAGGAGATCGTGTGCAAGGTATCGGGCGACAAGGTCTACGGTACGCTGAAATACGAAAGCGGCGTGCACCGCGTCCAGCGTGTCCCCCAGACGGAGACCCAGGGCCGCGTCCACACCTCCGCCGCATCGGTGGCCGTGCTGCCGGAAGCCGACGAGTTCGACGTGGAAATCGACATGAAAGACGTCCGCAAGGACCTCTTCTGCTCTTCCGGCCCGGGCGGCCAGGGCGTGAACACCACCTACTCCGCCGTCCGTCTGACCCACATTCCCTCGGGCATCGTAGTCCAGTGCCAAGACGAACGCTCCCAGCTGAAGAACCTCGACAAGGCGCTGGCCGAACTCCGCACCCGTCTCTACAATCTTGAATACGAGAAATATCTGAACGACATCACGGCCAAACGCAAGACGATGGTCTCGACCGGCGACCGCTCCGCGAAGATCCGCACCTACAACTATCCGCAGTCGCGCGTCACCGACCACCGTATCGGCTATACGATGTACAACCTCCCCGTCTTCATGGACGGCGATATCCAGGAAGTCATCGACCAGCTCCAGATCGCCGAAAACGCCGAACGCCTCAAAGCCGCCGGCGAGTAACGACCAACGCCCCCCGCCCTACCCGGCCCCTTCCGGCCACGTACGGCCACGTACGGTCGCGCCCGGTCACGTACGGCCACTTTTTCGCTGCAATGTACGCACTTGACATACAGCGCTTTACAGAAGTTGATCCCCCTCAAATCTAGGGGGATCAACTTGCATAATTAACTGACAGTCAAGTGCGTACATTGCAGCGAAAAAAAAATGCAGCGCAGCGTGTTGCGGCGACAGCAGAAGCTGGGACGGGGGTTACTTCGCGGCGTTGGTTTTCCTGATGGTGATCACCTTCAGGGAATCACCGTCTGCGGTCTCCACCGAGGGGCGGCCCTCTTTTTTGGTCGTAACCAGAATGACGCCGTTTTCCCAACCTGCGTATTTTTTCACGTCTTCCCGGCTGCCTTTCTTGACGACCGTGACGCTGTGGATGCCCGAAGGTTTCAGCTGTTCGAAGACTTCTTTTGAAACCTGCTTGCCATCAATGACATAAGCCGGGTCGGCAGTTTGGGCGACCAGCACGTGCATGGACGAAGTACTTGCGGCTTCAGTCTGGATGTCGTGGATTCGGACGATATCCTTGCCGGAAGAACCCGCCGTAAGCGTCCCCGTTGTAATCCGATAAGCGACAATCTTTTTTCCGACAAGCTGGGAGCCGTCGAACTGCGAAACCATCTGCTTATCGATGACATAAAGGTTGAGGGTATCGGGGACTGCAGCAACAGCTTCCGCTGGCAGGAGTCCGCTGCTGCCGACAAAAACCAGCAGCTGGGAAAGGAACAGGAAAAGTCGTTTCATGATCTTGATCTTGATTAGTTATTGTTTGGTGAATACGCAAGGAGCGACGTGGTACCTTCGTCCTCATTGCAAGTCAGGATATACGAACAGGAACTTCCGTCCTTCAGTTGAGCCGTCAGGATGGCATAAGATCCGGCGGGCGTCGCCACGATGGATTCGATGTCACCGATGTCGAGCAGCATCATCTGCTGGATGCCTTCGGCAATCTGGATGGGCGTCAACAGATCGGCAGCGCCCCGACGGGTCGGAACTAACCAGAACAGCAGGGCGACGGCCGCTGCCGCGGCTGCTGTCCAAAGCGGCCAGCGGACCATCTTGCGACGGCGCCCGCTTTCTGCGGCTGCCACAATCCGGTCAAATTCCGCTTCTCCATCGCCCGTTTCAGGCAGACAATGCCCGCAAGGGGCGGAAAGGCCGATGAGCAGGGCGATCTCCCGTTCATCCCCCTCAGCAGGATGAGAAGCGAACCACTCCCGGAGCCGCTGTTCTTCACTGGGCGTAGTCTCTGCCTCGAGATACTTTTCAATCAGAGCTTTGCGTGTTTCCCTATCCATAGTCATCCCATTGTTTTCAACTTATCCAGCATTGCTTTGCGCGCCGTGGAGATAGCTACCTTGATGCTGGCTTTCGGCCGGCCGGTAACCTTTGCCATTTCGTCGAGCGTCAGGCCGCATTCATTGCGAAGATACAGCAGCTGCCGCTGACTTTCAGACAGTTCCCGATGCAGGATCGTGCGGATCGTTTCAATATCCTTCTGCTCTGTACCGGCTGTAGCGCGCAAATCGCCTGCGATGGGCATATCGGTGACCGGCTCGAACCGGATGTGCCGTTTCCGATACCGGTCGACGCAATTGTTCTTGGTAATCCTCACGGCGAGCGCCTCCGCATCCCGGATCGGATAGCCCTTCTGCGACAGTTGCCAAAGAGCAATCAGCGCCTCCTGCACGATATCCTCGGCTTCAACCTCCAATCCGGAAGCCCGGATGAAACGCTGTGCCAAAGCCGTCAGTTTTCCCCGGATCCTCTTGGAAAGATGGGCAAATTCCAGCTCCGTCATGGTATCCATACACTATACAGGACGCAAGATTCAGCAAATAGTTAACCGGTCGCTATCCTCATCAGAAGCTACCAGCGAGGATGGGACCTCAAAAAAACGAACGCCATCCTCACTGAAAGCATCTGGTGAGGATGGCGATTTTTTTTCGGGGCAGAGCCCCGGTATTAGAAGCTATGGTAGTGCGGACCGAAGCGCTCGAAGGCGGCGCGGTCGAGAGACTCGCGGGCATCGGGGTGCGCGATGCTGATGATCAGTTTGGCGCGCTCCTGGAGGCTCTTGCCGTAGAGATCGACGGCACCGTATTCGGTGACCAGCCAGTGGATGTGGTTGCGGGTCGTAACGACGCCGGCGCCCTCGGTCAGGACTGGAGCGATCTTGCTGACGCCCTTGTTCGTAGCGGAAGGCATGGCGATGATGGCCTTGCCGCCCTCGGAGAGCGAAGCGCCGTAGGTGAAGTCGATCTGGCCGCCGACACCGCTGTAGAACTTCGTGCCGAGGGAGTCGGCGCAGACCTGACCGGTGATATCCACCTGGAGGGCGGAGTTGATGGCGCAGACCTTCGGGTTCTTGGCGATGATATACGGATCGTTGGTATAGCCGACATCCATCATGGCCACCATCGGGTTGTCGTCGATGAAGTCGTAGACCTCCTGCGAACCCATCAGGAACGTGGAGACCATCTTACCCTTGTCAATTTTCTTGTTCATGCCGTTGATGACGCCTTTCTTGACAAGCGGCAGGACACCGTCGGCGAACATCTCGGTGTGGATACCGAGGTTCTTGTGGTTGCCCAGCTGCGCGAGCACCGCGTTCGGGATGGCGCCGATGCCCATCTGCAGGCAGGCGCCGTCTTCCACGAGGTTGGCGCAGTTGATACCGATCTTCGTCTCGATCTCGGACGGCTCGGAGAAATGCGCCGGCATCAGCGGGGTGTTGTCCTCCACGAAGAGGTCGATCATGCTGGCCGGGATCACGGCGTCGCCCCAGGCGCGGGGAACGTATTTGTTGACCACGGCGATCACGGTCTTGGCGCACTCGATGGCTGCCAGCGTGGCGTCCACGGAGGTACCCAGCGACACATAACCGTGCTTGTCCACGGGCGAAACCTGGATCATGGCCACGTCGCAGGGCAGAACGCCGCTGCGATAGAGTTTCTGCGTCTCGCTCAGGAAGATGGGAATGTAGTCGGCCCAGCCGGCCTGGACGTTCTTGCGGACGTTGCCGCCCACGAAGAAGGCCTGGTGGAAGAAGGTACCCTGGAAGCGCTCCTCGGTGTAGGGAGCTTCTCCTTCGGTGTGGAGGTGATGGATGCGGACATCCTTGAGTTCGCCGGCCTCGCCGCGACGGCAAAGGGCTTGGATGAGGACCTGGGGCGCGCTGGCCACGCTGCTCAGGTGGATGTGGTCACCGCTCTTGACGACCTTGACGGCTTCGTCGGCGGAGATGAATTTGATATTCTGCATATCTGAAAGGGTTAGATTGGATTCTTTAATCCTACAAAGTTAAGAAATTTAGTAAATTTGCGACCATGAACAGAGAAAAAGAACTGCAGGCGTTCGAGCGATTGCTCAATGTCATGGACGACCTGCGCGAGAAATGCCCCTGGGACCGCAAGCAAACCCTGGATTCCCTGCGCCCCAACACCATCGAAGAAACCTACGAACTGGCGGACGCCATCCTGGCGCACGACATGCACAATATCGCCAAGGAGCTGGGCGACCTGCTCCTGCACGTCGTCTTCTATGCGAAGATCGGCTCCGAAACGGGCGACTTCGACATCGCCGACGTCTGCAACATGCTTTGCGACAAGCTTATCTACCGGCACCCCCACGTCTATGGCGACGTCCAGGCCGAGACGGCAGGACAGGTGGTCCAGAACTGGGAACAGCTCAAGCGCAAGGAAAAGGACGGCAACAAGACCATCCTCTCCGGCGTGCCGAACAGCCTCCCGTCGCTCATCAAGGCCTACCGCATGCAGGACAAGGCCCGCGCCGTCGGCTTCGACTGGGAGAAGAAGGAAGACGTGTGGGACAAGGTGCAGGAGGAACTCGGAGAACTCCGGACCGAGCTGCAGGACGGCACGAAAAAAAGCCAGGAGGCCGAGCTGGGCGATTTCATCTTCTCCGTGGTCAATGCCGCCCGCCTCTATCATCTCAATCCCGATACGGCCCTGGAGCAGACCAACCTCAAGTTCAAGCGCCGCTTCACCTATGTAGAACTACGCGCCAAAGAACTCGGCCGCGACCTGAACGACATGACGCTTGCCGAGATGGACGCCCTCTGGAACGAGGCGAAATCGAAAGAATAAAGCTGCGGTGGCCGTGGGTTATTTGAACCAGTCGGTGATGTGGTTCTTGGCGTAGAGATAATAGACAGCCAGGCCGAGCCAACTGGTGCAGAGCACGATAACCGAGCAGATAACCTTGCCGACCATGGAGATCGGCTTCTTGATGATGTCGATGACGGCGAGGACTGCCAGGACCAGGCCGGCAATGTAGATGATTGTTGCCATATTGAACAGTGCTTATTTGGATTCGTAGCGGAAGGTGCCCAGCACCGGCCAGTGGTCGGAGATGAAGGGTACACCGTAATCGCCGTCCAGAAGCTCGTACGAGACGGCTTCCGCACCGCGATAGAAAATGTGGTCAATGATGTCCGTACCGGCCGGAACGTCTTTTTTGCCCCAGCCGTTGAAGGTATTCGCATCGGTCGTTACGGGCGCCGTTTCGCGGCAGTTCTGCAGTTCGGCCCGGATCGGAAGCAGGATCGGATTGTCCCAGTTGGCATTGAAATCGCCCGTCAGGAACACGACATCCCCCTCCTTCATCATCCCGTTCATCCGCTCCATGATGAGCTTGCCGGCCTCTTCGCGGGCCACTTGGCCCACGTGGTCGAAGTGCGTATTGAAGTACCACACGTCGCGCTTTGCCGCCTTGTCGTAGAGCTGCGCCCAGGTCACGATGCGGCGGCACGCGCCATCCCAGCCCAGCGACACCGTGTCGGGCGTCTCGCTCAGCCAGTAGGTGTCGCACTGCTTCATGTCGAAGCGGTCCTTGCGCCAGAAGATGGCATTGGCCTCTCCCCGCTCCAGGCCGTCGTCGCGGCACACGCCGTAGCGCTCATAGGCGGGCAGCTGCTCGTCCATGTAGTTCACCTGCGTGATGTAACCTTCCTGAATGCCGAACAGGTCGGGCTGCGAGGCTTCGAGCATACGGATCACGGCCTCACGGCGGTTGTTCCAGCAATTGTCCCCGTCGAAGTCTTCCCGGGGAGAAAGGCGGATGTTGAAACTCATTACACGAATCTCAGGTGCGGGCCCCTGGCAGCCGGTCGCCAGCAGGACGCCACAGAGGAAGGCCGCCAACAGGGCGGAGCGAAACGATCTTTTCATCACAGCAAGTGTTTGGTTTTTGCAAATATACGAATTATTGCCTAAATTTGGGAAGAATGAGAAACTTACGCCATATGATGAGCTCGGTCTGGCTTTTCTACCGGGACGGCTTCCGGAACATGACCTGGGGGCGGCCCCTCATCTGGCTCATCCTGCTGAAGGTCTTCATTCTCTTCGCCATCCTGCGCGTCTTCTTCTTCAAGCCTGTCATGGCCGGGCTCAGCGACGAAGAGCGCAGCCGCGTCGTCGGCGAGCGCATCGCCACACCCCCGGAAACCCCTGATTCCCCTACGTACAACCTGTAAATACCTTCTACAATTATGGATGTGATTGCATGGTCCAGGCTTCAATTTGCAATGACCGCCGCTTACCACTGGCTGTTCGTTCCTTTCACCCTCGGGGTGGCGATGGTGATGGCCGTGATGGAAACGCTCTACGTGGTCAGGGAAGATGAATTCTGGAAGAAAACAGCCCAATTCTGGATGAAGCTCTTCGCCATCAACTTCGCCGTCGGCATTGCCACGGGCATCATCCTGGAATTCGAATTCGGCACGAACTGGAGCAACTACTCCTGGTTCGTCGGCGACCTGTTCGGCGCGCCCCTCGCCATCGAGGGTATCCTCGCCTTCTTCATGGAGGCCACCTTCTTTGCCGTGATGTTCTTCGGCTGGGACAAAGTCGGCAAGCGCTTCCATCTGGTTTCCACCTGGCTCACCGGCATCGGCGCCACCATCTCCGCTTACTGGATCCTGGTGGCCAACGGCTGGATGCAGAACCCCGTGGGCACCACCTTCAATCCCGACACCGTCCGCAGCGAGATGGCCTCGGCCGCCGCTTTCTGGGAAGTCATTTCCAATCCGGTGGCCGTGAGCAAGTTCTTCCACTCCGTCACGAGCGGCTGGGTGACCGGCGGCGTCTTCGTGGTGGGCATCAGCTGCTGGTACCTGCTCAAGAAGAGGCAGCGTAAATTCGCCAAGGCCAGCATCCTGGTCGGCAGCATCGTGGGTATCGTCGGCTCCTTCGCCGTGATGCTCTCCGGCGACTCCTCCGGCATTCACGCCGCCGAGTTCCAGCCCATGAAACTGGCAGCCGCCGAGGGGCTTGAGAACGGCGGGCGGCGAGCCGCCTTCACCATCGTACCGGGCATCCAGATTCCCGGTATGCTCTCCATCCTGGCCACGCACGACATCAACGGCTACGTGCCCGGCATCAACGACATCCTGAACGGCTACACCGACAACGAGGGCAACGTGATTCCTTCCGTGTCCGAGAAAATGGCCATGGGACGGGAAGCACTGGCCGCCCTGTCTCTCTATCGTACCACCGATGATCCGTCGGAGAAGGCGGAGGCGCGCCACGCGCTGGAAAAAAACGTACAGTACATAGGCTACGGCCACCTCGAGAAGCCCGAAGACGTCATTCCGCCCGTGGGCGTGGTGTTCTGGGCCTTCCGTCTCATGGTCGGTCTGGGCATGCTGCTGCTGCTGGAATTGCTGGTCGTAGGCTTCCTGGCCTGGAAAGACAAACTCGACGGGAAGAAATGGCTCTTCATCGCCGCCATCCTCTGCATCCCGCTGGTCTACCTCTGCGGCCAGGCGGGCTGGGTCGTGGCGGAAGTCGGCCGCCAGCCCTGGACCATCCAGGGCCTCCTCCCTGTCAACGTGGCCATTTCCAGCCTGAGCGCCGGCGCGGTCAAAACCACTTTCTTTCTCTTCCTGGCCATCTTCTCGCTGTTCCTGATCATCGAGCTCCGCATCATGATCGGGGCCATCAGGAAAGGTCCTGAAACCCCTAACGAATAATGCCATGTCCTATACTTTCCTACAGAATTACTGGTGGTTCCTGATCTCCCTGCTGGGCGGTCTGCTGGTGTTCCTGATGTTTGTGCAGGGCGCCAATCTCCACCTGGGCAACCGCTCCCTGTCCGATCTCCAGAAACGGATGATCCTCAACTCCACGGGCCGTAAATGGGAGCTGACCTTCACCACCCTGGTTACCTTCGGCGGCGCGTTCTTCGCCTCCTTCCCGCTCTTCTACAGCACCAGCTTCGGCGGCGCCTACTGGGTGTGGGTGCTCATCCTCATCACGTTCGTGTTCCAGGCCGTTTCCTATGAGTTCCAGAACAAGAAGGAAAACCTGATCGGCAGCCAGCCGTTCCGCGTGTTCCTGATGATCAACGGAATTCTCGCTCCCCTGCTCATCGGAACGGCCGTCGGCACCTTCTTCACGGGTTCGGACTTCACGGTCAACAAAGCGGCCATCACCGACCCTACCGCACCGGTCATCAGCACCTGGGGCAACGGCTGGCACGGGCTTGAGGCGCTGGTCAACTACCACGCACTGTTGCTCGGTTGCTCGCTGATGTTCCTGACCGCGGTCCTGGGCGCGCTGTACGTCCTGAACAACGTGGATGACAAGGCCATCCACGCGCAAATGCGACGCAGCATCAAGATCAGTCTCCTCCCCTTCCTGGCTTTCTTTCTGAGCTGGACCCTCCTCCTGCTCGTACGGCAGGGCTATGCCGTGGACGAAGCGGGCGTAGTGTCGCTGGAGAAGTTCAAATACCTGCACAACCTGCTGCAGATGCCGGCCGTGCTGGGGATGTGCCTGCTCGGTGTGGTGCTGGTGCTCTGGGGCATCTTCCAAGGCGGATATACGAAGTCACGCAGCGGTATCTGGCCTGCCGGCATCGGCACGGTGCTCGTCGTGATGGCGGTTTTCTTCGTAGCCGGCTACAACGGCACGGCCTACTACCCGTCCTGCACGGACTTGCAGAGTTCGCTCACGATCCGCAACAGCTCTTCCAGTCAATTTACCCTCCAGGTGATGTTTTGGGTGTCACTGTTGATCCCCTTCGTGCTTGCCTACATCATCTACGCCTGGCGCCAGATGGACAAGAAGAAGATTACGCCCGACGAAATCTCGGACACCCCGCACAAGTATTGACGATCCGCCCCGGTTGGGATTGCAAAAAAATATTGATTTTTGTTTGCACACTTAAAAAAAGTCTCTATCTTTGCAATCCCAATCGAGCGGCATCAGCCGCTAGCGAAGGCCGGGCAGGGTTAGCCCTGCGCAATACAAGGCCGAAGCGAGGGGTTCGGGGCTAGCCCCGAATAAATATGGTGCGGTAGTTCAGCTGGTTAGAATGCCGGCCTGTCACGCCGGAGGTCGCGAGTTCGAGTCTCGTCCGCACCGCTTAAAGATGCCTTACAAGCAATTGTGGGGCATCTTTTTGTTTTAGTTTTCGCCAAAATGTACTGAAAATGTACTAAAAATCATTGATATATCGATTTTCGTAATTCGCGGTCCCTTCCGCACCGCCTAAAAACGTCTCTCACATACGTGAGGGGCGTTTTTTATATCTGATTTTTCGTGATAATGTACTGAAAATGTACTAATATAATGGATATTCCGCAGTGTACTGAAAAGGGCCAGGAGCTTCACAGCGGCCCGGCCCCGTACGAAATTTAACATATCGGCTTGGCAACCGACGTGTCGCTGCAAAGATACGAATTTTTCCCTTTCCTCCGAATTTTGACTATCTTTGGTCTGCCGACCTGCAACCTAAACCCTATGTCCTATGAAAATCTTGATTGACAACGGACACGGCCGTGAAACTGCAGGAAAGCGCTCTCCTGACGGCCGTCTCCTTGAATGGTCTTACAACCGGGAAATCGCCCGGCGTGTTGTGGCCGCCCTCCAATCCGAACACTTCTACGCTTCCCTGCTGGTTCCTGAAGATGAAGACATTTCTCTGGCAGAGCGCTGCAAAAGAGTCAACCGCGTTTGCTCCGAGTTTGGCCGCCGGAACGTCTGTCTGGTTTCCATCCACGTGAACGCTGCCGGACGCGGCGACAAATGGTATAACGCCACCGGCTGGTGCTGCTACACGAGCAAAGGCCATACGGAGGGAGACAAACTGGCCAACTGTCTTTGTGCTGCCGCCCTCCAGATCCTGCCCGGTCATCGGATGCGCTTCGATTATTCCGACGGAGATCCGGACCAGGAAGCAAACTTCGCCATCCTCCACAAAACTGCCTGCGCGGCATGCCTGACGGAATCAGGATTTATGGATTGCCAGGAGTCCCTGGAGTTCCTCCTCAGCGACGAAGGAAAGGCCGCCATTGTCCAGCTGCACGTTGAAGGAATCAAGGCCTACGTGGACAGCCTCAACCAGGACTGAAGCAAAGCCAAAGCAAATTCCTGACAAAAGCAACGGTATGCGCTGGCGCGTTCCGGCCGTGTTCGCGGGACGTTCCACCATCACGGCAAAAGTAGAGCATAGGGGCTATGGTAAAAAATAATAAGAAATATGCAAAGTTTATTTTGCATTATGAAAAATATGCTTAACTTTGCACAAGGAACACAATTCAAGTAAACGCCATGAATAGCAAAAGTATCCTTATGCCACACTCCTGCCAGAAGATTGGCTGGTGACTTCTTCTCCTAACGGCTCTCATTGTAGTTGCCAAGATTATCCTCTCATATACCACACATAATATTGATGTGGCTTGGTATCTGGCAAAATCTTCTCACTTCGTTCTCATTGCCTCGCTGTTCTTCATTACCCTCTCCAAGGAGAAGGTAGAAGACGAAATGATCTCCGGCCTGCGACTCAAGGCCCTGGGGCTAACCGGTTATGTTCTTTTCGTAGTTTTCCTACTCTTGAGCCTTACACTAGAGTTGCATTTGCTCGATTTATTCACGAGTAATGTCGGAACCATAAGCCCATTTTTGAGTGAACTTTTTCTTATTGTCCTGCCCATAGCGGGTGCTGGCTTATACTATCTGATCTTCCGCGTGCTTCTCCGTCAATCCAAAAAGGACCAGGCCTTATGAAAAACACAGTTCGTGTAGAAAGGGCCATTCTGGACATAACCCAGCAACAGTTGGCCGACGCAGTAGGCGTAAGCCGTAACACCATTATTTCCATTGAATCCGGACGTTACCTTCCTTCTACTGTATTGGCCTTGAAGATTGCCCGTCATTTTGGGAAACCGGTTGAGTCCATCTTCCAATTGGACGAGAACGACTGAAAACCATTTTTATACACTAACGAATCAGCCCTGACAGAGTTCGTCTGCCAGGGCTGACCGGTTCAGGTTTCAGTCACGAGGACTGACATGGTTTAATCACCGTCGCCGGGGTCTGCGTTCTGGGCGGCAGCAGCGGCCCACTTGCACTCCGCCAGCATGGTACCGGACTTCTCGCCGGTGCTGGAATTGACGAAGTAGTAGCGGAAGAAGATCTTCGGGGCCGCAGCGCTGGGGGCGCCGTACTTGGCCACGTAGTCCGCACGGATGTCGATGGCGGCATCGGTGGGCTCTTCCACGAGCTTCACGGCGGAAGCCTTGGCATGAGCACGGCTCACACCATTGGACTGGCCTTCGGTGGCCTCAATCACGAGGAAGATGCCGCCGTTGTCAGCCAGGGCCTGGTCCAGCTTGAAGGTGAAGGTGTCACCCTGGCACACGATGGTGGCGCCGGAAGGGTTCTCCACACCCACCAGTTCAGGCGGGGTCACCTCAGGCTGGCCGCCGCAAGCGACAATCCAGTAGTTAAGGCGGGTGAACAGGTTGGCTCCGGAGATCTTGGCCTTGGAGCCGAGGACGCTGCGGCCTTCCTGAGAGAGGGCCAGCTTGTTCCAGGCAAGAATCTTTTACTTGTTGATTATCAATAGATTACAAAGGGTTTGGTACAAACTTGGTACATATTCCGTCCAAGAGGGTCAAGGGAGAAACAAGGGGCGTCGAAGTGTCGGCGGCAGATTCTTGGAATGAAAGTTTGACGAATCTTTACGTGTTTGACTGCCCGTTTGCAAAGGTAGTGAAAGTTACGGACAATTAAAAGCCCTCCGGAATCTCGCGACTGTGGAGGGCCAGGTTCATAGGTTAGGTTTTAGGTAGGCCAGAGAGTCCGGCCTGGATGATTAGTCTCCGCCGCCAGCGGGCTCTTCGGGTACGGCAGCGGCGGGCTCCCACTTGCACTCGGCAAGCATGGAAACGGACTTTTCGCCGGTGGCGCTGTTGACGAAGTAGTAGCGGAAGAAGATCTTCGGGGCAGCTGCGCTGGGGGCGCCATGCTTGGCCACGTAGTCCGCACGGATGTTGATGGCGGTGTCGTCGGGCTCTTCGACGGTCTTGATCTCGACGGCTTTGCTGTGGGCGCGGGAAACGCCGTTGGACTGGCCTTCGGTGGCCTCGATGATGAGGAAGATGCCTCCGTTGTCGGAGAGGTCCTGGTCCAGCTTGAAGGTGAAGGTGTCACCCTGGCAGACGATGGTGGCTCCGGAAGGAGTCTCTACGCCGACTAGGGTGGGCGGCGTGGTCATAAGTTCCCCGCCGAGGGTCACGACCCAGTGGTTGAGGCGGGTGAAGAGGTTGAAGCCGGAGATCTTGGCTTTGGTGCCGAGGACGCTGCGGCCTTCCTGGCTGAGCGCGAGTTTGTTCCACGCGAGCAGCTGGTCGTTGGAAAGGGCCTTCCAGCGGGTCACCAAGGACTTGAATACTCCCTTGATTTTGGCCTGGTCGCTGGTGCGGATGCCGCTGCCGTAGCCGCGGTTCTTGATGTACTTGCGACCTTTCATCTTAGCGGCCGTAACGCCCTTGGCGCTGCCGCTCATCTCCTCGAAGGCGATGCTTGGAATGTACTTCATAAAGGTTTAAGTTTTAGGATGATGGATAAGGTTATATAAATTACTGCAATAAGTAATATCGTAAGTGTGAGGCCTCCGGTCTTCATCTTGAAGGCCTGCCAGGATGAAAGTTTTCTTTCCACCTCAACGGTCTCTGTCCGGATCCTGTCCCGGTACACCAGGGAGTCGCGGTAAACAATCTTTGTCTCGACGCTCACGGGCTCCCTGACGGGCTTTGTCTGCAGGGAGTGATGCAGAACACCTCCGGAGACGGAAGCGGCCGATTTGGCGTATTTATTCTCCAGGACTGATGCCGTATCGAGAGTGGCCACCTTCTCCACGATGACCGGCAGCTCTACCCAGGCCGTGTCGTGGACGGTCTCGGTAACGGTACGGACCTCCACCCGGGTGTTGTCTGCACCTGTCACAGGCTGGACAACACCACAGGAAGCAACCCAGGGAAGAAGGAAGAGCAAGAGCAATGGTATATGGGCGGAGGCGTTTTTCATAATTCAGTTTTGTGGTCGTTTTCGGGCTGGCCGGGAGCATCGGCATTACGGATCTCGTTCATCACCTTGGCTTCAAAGCGCTGCATCCGCATATCGAAGCTGGCCTTGGAGCCAAGCAGCCCGCCGCAGAGAACCAGGAATTCCGAGACGGCCATCATCGCCGTGCTGGAGATTTCACCGATGGGAGGGACAAAGAAAAGGCACACCATGCAGATGACCGTGCCGGCACTGAAGCTGGCGATGGACATTGCGCCCTGCAGGCGGGTGAGCTCGTATTTCTTCTTGGCGGACATAAGGCAGTCAGTTATTCTTCACTGTCACGCACCAGGAAGGCGAAGATGAAAGGCTCGTGGCCGGTGTCATCAAAGCCGGCGGTGCGGGTTGCACAGGTTAATACACCATTCTCAATGTGGGCTTCCGACATACCATCCACAGACGGATTGTACTGGTTGCCGCCACCACAGAACGGAAGGTCTGCAGTAATGCCGGACGGCAGGTTATCCAGACTGCATTCCCAAGCGGAATCCCGGTACGCATAAGTACAGCTGGAATACATCATGTGCAAGAAGATCCAATGCTCAAACTCCACGAAGAACGAGTCATACCCCCAGCGAAGATAATTGCCTTCAGTGGAAGTCTGGAGCCTTGTCTGTGTTCCCTTGATGGGGTTTCCGCCCCGGGCCAGCATCGTGTAGAGAGTCAGGATGTAGATGGTAATCTCTCCTTTCTCGTCGAAGTTGGTGAACTTCTCGATGCAGATCGTGTTTTTGTCCTTTACCCAGGATTTCAAGACGGTACCGCCGCTGTTATCCCAAGTGTAACCGTAACTATCCCTGACATCGCTGAACCGGAGGAACACACCGGCAATGGCACTACGACCTATAGAGAGGTCCGGCACATAGATTTCCAGGACATCTGCAGCCTGATAGTCTGCGTTTTCCGGATTGTAGGTGAAATTCGCGTTCAGGACTACGAAATTCTCCTCCTGATGGGACTTGAAACTGATGGAGCCAGCCCCAAAATTATTGCCTAAAGAATTGAAGTTCATAGCCTTATTAGTAGATTACGCCAGGCCCGAAGACCTCGGTAGGTTTGACATAATAGCCGCCTCGATGCGCGAAGGTGATCTTGGCAGGGTCGCCATACCGGGCGCCGTAGAGCCACATTACATAGGACTGGGCGCAAAGTTTACCGTCCTCACCGTTGCCACGGCCAATAGCCCAGGACGTTCCCTGAAGTTCAGCCGGCAGTTCATCTACCAGATTCACCTCAGAGGAGGCTACGTTGCTATGGCCTTCGCACATCACGTCATACTGAACGACAGGAGCGCCGGAGGAAAAGTCCACGTCAATGGCACTTACGTGCTGCTCATAGTTCGGGTTAAGCCGGTCCATAGTCACACGCTTGCGGGGCGTGTAGGAGGACTCTCCAGTGACAATCACGCTGTCCTTGAAGATCTGCCCCGTGAAACCGGTGGAAGTGTCCAGCCAGTAGCACTCGATGAAGACCTTCTGGCCGGGCGTAGGCTCCACACCGATAGTCTTGAGATAGAGGGAGGTCACATCCGCTTCACCCCAGTCATCCTCCACCTCGGAAGAAATAATGACCGTCTTGCTCCAGCCATTGGAGATGCCGGCAGACTGGCTCCCGGACATCTTCACCACCAACTTATTGGGGCTGGACTGGTGCCGGATGCCACCGAAGACAATCAGCTGCGGAGTCACGGACACATTTTCATACTCGACATTGGGGACAGCCACCTGGCCTGCAGGAGGCGTGGAAAGGAGGGATTCGCCGGCCATGACGCGGTTGACGTTAAGCCGGACGTAGAGGTTCATGCCGGAGAGTTCCGCCTTCTGCCCGAAAACGCTCTGGCCGCTGGCGTGACCTGCCAGGCGGTCCCAGTCCTGCCGCTGGATGTCGGTCAGCTTCTTCCAGGACTTCGTGATCCTCGCCATGGATACGCGGCGGGCTATCTGTGCGACGGTTGCCTCCCCGGTCGGGTAGCACTTCAGGGACAGGATGCTGCGGCCGTCCCGGTAGCGGGCCGTTACGCCCTTCGCGGAGCCGCTGAATCCGCCGAAGGCAATGGACGGTAAAGCGATCATAAGAAAAGTTTAGGTTAAGTACAGGTTCAAGTGACAGTGGTTAACTATCTGTCAACAAAGATAGTGCAAATAATTCTAATTTGCAAACTAAATTACAGCGCTTTAGTCGTATTTACCTAAAGTTATACTTTAATTAACTCAACTATACCGGAAGACAAAAAAACCTCCCTCATTGAGGAAGGTCGAACTGGAAATCGTAGCTCCTGTACTGGTCCCGGTAGCCGGTCTGCGTGTCCAGGACTATGTACTGGCAATGGGCGCCGTAGCTTGGCAGCGCATCCAGATGCCACCTCTCCAGATAATCCGGGATGATGAAGTCGATGAAGCAGGACTCCCCGGAGCAGACGGAAGACGCGAGGACGTTACGCAGCTTCTCCATGCTCTTACCCCTTCCGGGCCTGGTAATATACAGTTTCATCAGGATCCTGTAACGCTCCGGACAATCGGTGCCGCCGCAATATCCCCGGAACCTCAACGACAAAGCGCCGCTCCCGGTGATGGAAGCCGACGAAAACTCCATCGCGAACACCGGGAACGGCCCGAATGGCAGAGGCGCTGGCGTATGCTCGTTCCCCAGGGTGTAGAAACCGTGATAGGCCGATACGAAGAGATTCTGCCCGGATATCCAGGTTGTGTTGTCGTAGGGTGGCCGGTGGCTTATGGCGGAGCGACCGAGTTCGTTCCACTGCAGCTGGACCTGATGCTCCTGTTCACGCCAGGCGGCCAGCGCCCGCCGGTGGACATCCAGGTATTCCTGCCGTGCCGGCGTTGTCACATACGTGGGCCTCACCCGTCTCTTGACAAAGCACTTCCCGCCCCGATGGAACCAGGTGAAGTCCTTGGTGGAGCCGTAGGCGTCGGAAAAGAGTATGGAAGGCCGGAAAAGGGGCATAAGTTCAGGTTTGGTGTTTTGGTCAGGTCGGCAACAACAGTCAGGCATCAAAGCCTCAACAAAATTACTGAAAATCCGCATCTTATCCAAGCGCAAGGCCACCGCAGCGGCGCCAGCCGCTGCTTCCTTGTGGTATATATATTCTATGTTCTGCGGCTCGGGCGGGGTACGGCGGTGGTTTTAGCACTGCGGTTGGGGCGTACGTCAGCAGGGTGGCCTTGGTTGTTTAGAGTCTCAAAGGCTGGACGATGGCGCGGGTGATGTCGTGGGAATTGTTGCCGGCGTTGAGGCGGGCGCCGGCCTTTGAGTCTCTAAATGACCAAGGACGCGGAAGGAGCGCAGAGACTGGAGCGTTGGCCCCGGAGGCGGTCTGGAAGTGTGGGGTGGCCACTGGCTTTGGCGGGCCAACGGGCTGGAGACCTTAGGCTCCAGACCGCCGACAAAGACAGTGGACTGTGCGGTGGGCAAACGGCCTCCGGGGCCTGGGCCGGGACGGCCCATAGCAAGGCTGAATCGAAGGATATCGCTGGCGGCGAAGCCAATGCAGGGACGGTTTCCACCGCGCAGGGTGTGGCTGGCTTGTCCTGACACACGCTGCGCCAGCAGGCCGGAGGACCGCTTCCTGGGCGCCCGGGAGGCTTTTCCGTTCTGGAGCAAAGCGGAGGTGACACGGGATGCGTAGCACCCGTGTGACCGTAGCGACTGCGGAAGGACGGAAAGGCCTTCCGGAACAGCGACCAGGTGATACTCTACCTTGGAGCGGAGGCTCTTGACTCTTTGTGGACGGCTTGCCCGGCCACAAGGAGTCACAGACGGAGCGACCCGCCCGAAGGGCATAAGGCGGCAGGATGCTCGAACTGCACCAATGCTGATGCGGGAGATGTCAGTGGAATATTGATGTCGCTGATGCGGGGCTGCGCCGAGGTAGAGGAATTGGGGGGTACGGGGCCCCGATTCCTCTGCCCGGCGCGGGGCTGGCAAAGGGCCGGTGACGGACCGGCCACTGCCGCCAGTCCCTCTCCTGCCGCCGCCTCGACCGGGAGTTCAGGGGGAAAGCCTTCGCACTTGGAACGTTGTAGCTTTTTTAACATAACGAAAATTGTATAACTTCCTGCGTGTAAGGCGTTTGTACGTTGTTACCTATACTCGCACTTTAACTGATTTCCGGACGGGGCACTACCGCTGATGCAGGAAGTTATACAATTTAGCGCTCGTTATGTTATGACAGCGGCCCCCGGAGGACGGACCTCCGAACTGCTCCGACGCCTCCCGGGCGTTATCTCCCTTGGGGGCCGGGGGGATGACAGGATGGGAGTCTGTGGCGGTTGCTGAGGGGCCCCTTTGGGGAGAGCAACTGACACAGTCTCCCATACCGCTTTTCCCTTAATCGTGCCGGCCTGGCCGCCACGGCGGACTGGCGGGCACTCATATAACCCAGACGTATTGGGCTGGCCAGCCGTGCTGGACTGCCGAATACGGCTGACCGCTGATCTACCCTCGCACCGCACCGACGCTGCAGGCCGCAGTGAGTGCCCGACAACGGAGGCCTGGCACCATCGGCCCGAACGGCACCGGCCAAAACCGACGCAGCGAGCGAGAGCATAGCAAACTCGTTTGCTATGCCGAGCCGCAAGGAGGAAAAGCCCGACAGGGCTTAATTTCGCCGAAGGCGGATATCATCATCGGCATCAGGAAGAATGGTCTCCTTCCCTGGTATATATGGAAGACATCGGCCCGGGGTCTCGATTTCCCCAATAGCACTATAAGCACTGATACTATAGGAACGTGGACCGCGCTGGCGCTGGCAGCATCGGCATTGACCTCCATCACTACTGGCACTAGCGTTACCTCAACAGCCAACACCTGCACCATGAGCGGCGCCGCGGTCTCAATGACCGCGATTTCCCCTGAAATGGGATGTCGGCGGCAGCCGACAGGGGTTGAGACACCGGCGGTTGCGGAGCTGCGCAGCAGCGGAGCAATCCGCTAGTGGGCTGGCTGGGCAGCGGGCTATCCGGAGGCAGCGCAGCTGCCGGAGGATGCCATCGCAGGGCGGGCGGGTATATATTGTGCGAGAGCCCTGTGCGTTGGCGTGCGTAGGCCTGGGAGAGTCTCTTCCTGTTTTCCGCACATTTTCAATCTGCTGACCAAAACCGCCCTTACAGCATCGTGAGAGGCTGATTCAGAGTTCAATTTGGGTGTCCCGCGTCAAATTGCTTCGCAGTATGTTTGTCCGGCGGAAGCATAACAAGAACGGCCCCAGAGCCGCCGTTCTGGATTTCCGGATAGAGCATGTGAGCGGGAAACAGGTCAGGGAAAAATAGCCGTGAGGCAATAACTCAGACAACAATTCCGCAGGAGGTCATAAGAACTCAGTTTATGGCTGATAGACGTAAGGGGCGCCGGCGACACCGCCTGAGTTGCTGCCGATGCGCACGGAGCCACAGGAGCCGTTAATGCCTGGCCCTATGGCGTAGTTGGCACCGGAGTAAACTGTGACTTTGGTCACGCCGTCGGTTATTCTGATATTGCCGCAGTCACTTCCCATACTGCTGCCGATGCCGGCTGATTTGGTACCGCCGTAGGCCGTGACGGTGCCGCCTGTGATTGTGATATTGCCGCAGTTGCAGTTTTTGCCGCCGCCGATGCCGGCAGCATATTCGCCGGCCCTGGCAGTGATGATGCCGCCTTCAATCGTGATGTTTCCGCAATAGGATCTATTGCCGTCGCTTACACCTATGCCGCCTATTCCCGAGCCGCCGCCTTTGCCGCTGGAAGTGAGCGAACCGGTGCCCCGTATGGTCAGCGTGCTGCCCTTCGGCACATGGATACCGGGATAATAATAAGAGGATCCCTCCACGCTGTTCGTGCCTTCGAGGATGATGGTGGCATTGCCCTCGCAGGTGATGCCGGCCCACTGGTAGTCTGAATTGTCCGTGCCGACAATGGTCATGTCCTTCAGCGTTACCGTAGCGCCGGCGGCGATGGAAATCTTGTAGTTGCCGGCCAGCGTGCCGGTGAGCGTTTCCAGGTTCAAAGCGGTGTAGTTGCCATCGACGGTCGAAAGGTCGGTGATTACGGGGAAAGTGTAAGGACTCTTGCTGATTGCACCCACGTTGCCGCCTATGGTCACCGTGCCGCAGGAGCCTTGATAGCCCGCGCCGATGCTGTTGTAGGCGTCAAAGCCCTTGGTGGCGGTGACGCTGGTCACGCCGTCAGTGATGGTGATTTTGCCGCAGGAACCCCAACTGCTGCCAATACCGGCAGCTTCATCTCCGCCTGTGGCCGTAACAGTTCCGCCGCTGATGGTGATGTCGCCGCAGGAGCCGTAACCGCCGCTGCCGATACCGGCAGCATGGGTGCCGCCCGTCGCAGCGATGGTGCCACCCTCAATCACGATGTTTCCGCAGTCTGCACCAGAACTGCCACCGATGCCCGCGCCACGGTCGTTGCCGACAGCTGTAAGCGAGCCCGTACCCAGGATGGTGAGCGTTTTATATCGTGGCACATAGATACCGGGATAGTCCGAAGAGTATCCCTTTACGTTGTTCGTGCCGTCGAGGATGATGGTGGCATCGCCCATGCAATTGATGCCGGCATAATTGCCGCTGCCGTCGATGGTCACATCCTTCAGCGTTACCGTGGCGCCGGCGGCGATGGAAATCTTGTAGTTGCCGGCCAGCGTGCCGTAGAGCGTTTCACCGTCAGCCGCCGTGTAGTCAGATGAGAGTGTTGAGAGTCTGGTGGGTTCGGGGTAAAAATAAGGGCTCTCGCTGATGTTGCCCCTCACTACGCCGCCTATGGTTACCGTGCCGCAGGTGCCGTCAATGCCTGCGCCGATGCAGTTGACAGAGTCTTCGCCCTTGATGGCGGTGACGCTGGTTACGCCGTCAGTGATGGTGATGTCACCGCAGGAGCCGTCCCAGCCGCCGCCAATACCTACTCCATATCCACCGCCCTTGGCCGTGATGGTGCCGCCGCAGATGGTAATGTTGCCGCAGGAATTTGATCTGCCGCTGCCTATGCCGGGTGCGCCGAAGCCACCCTTTGCGGTGATGGTGCCGCCGCTGATGATGATGTCACCGCATTCGTCAGTGCCGCTGCCGATGCCTGCACCTCCGAAATCGCTGCTAACATCAAGTGAACCTGTACCGCTGATGGTCAGCGACGTACCCTTTGGACCGGCCAGGATGCCCGGCTCTCCAGCTCGGTATACTCTCACGATGTTCGTACCGCTGAGGAAAATGGTGGCATCGCCCAGGCAGGTGATGCCGGCCCACTGGTAGTCTGAATTGTCAGTGCCGCCAATGGTCATGTCCTTCAGCGTTACCGTGGCGCCGGCGGCGATGGAAATCTTGTAGCTGCCAGCCAGTGTTCCGGTGATCGTTTCACCGTTTGAAACCGTGTAATTGGCACTGATAGTGGAGAGGTCGGTGACAGGGGCCTCCGCCATTCTCAGTCCCAGCTGATAGAACTGTCCGGCCTCGTAGGTCTTGTCAGTCACGGACTTGTTGTAGTTCTTCGTGCCGTTGGTGGCGAAGTAATTGATGCCGGCATGGCTTGTGGGACGGATGGCTGCGTATATGCGGCCGTCGGAATCCCGGCCCGAGATGGTGTATCCGTTGGTGCCGTCGTTGATGGTCATTCCCGTGATAGTGCCGGTGATATCGTTTGCGCCGGACTCATTCTTCAGTGTATAAGCGATGATGGCAAACTCGTTCTCCAGCTTTACTGAGGCTGGAAGTCTATACCCTCCATCCAGACTGCCTTCAAAGGTGGCGAGGTCGAACGATGCGGCGATGCCTGCCAGTGTGCCTGTCTGATTCTTGAGCATGGAATAGTCCACATCGTCCGTGCCGGCCATGGACGCGGGGTAGATGAGTTTCACACTGCCGTAGGCCTTCGGGTCGGTCAGGGAAACTGTAATCTTTGCCGACTTGCCCCCACCAAAGAGGTCGCTATCGGTAAGGGCCACGCTCTCAGCCTTATCCAAATTGCCGCTATTGTTCTGATAGATGACAGCAATCTTATCGCCCACGGCAAAGGTCTTCGTGAGCGTCTTTGCATCGTAGTCAATGGCCAGCGCCCTGGTGGCATCATTCTCATCCAGATTGATGGTCGTGGTGACAGTTACGATGTTATCCGTAATATCCGAATTGTTCCTGATTTCCGGTTCCTCCATTTCACTCTTGGAGCAGCCCGAAAGGATAGCGCCCGTTGCAACGAGGGCGGCCATGCCGAAAAATCGCACTATGTTATTCATTGCTTCCTTCGTTTTAAATTGGGCGTTACTCTTCTTCGTACTGGTTCCAGTTGTAGTCTTGAACGCGGCCGCTATTACAGATGACCCCTTCTGTTTTCACCTCGAAAACCCTTACTTCAGGTGAGAGATACGGAGCTTTTTTAGTTTGATCCATGGCTATATGGCTGAGCTTTATATATTTACGCAGACGCGAATACATACGGGCAATTCCGTACAGGGCTGTTGCCTCATTTCGCGAGCCGCAAATTTACTCTTTTTCCGGAAAAAATTGCAAATACCTCTCCTGTTTTCCGCACTTTTCCAGTCTGCTGACCAAAACCGCCCTTACAGCATCGTGAGAGGCTGATTCAGAGTTCAATTTGGGTGTCCCGCGTCAAATTGCTACCTTCCGATGGCATTATTACTGATTCGACAGTTTAGAATCTGACGGCGAAAGTCATACCGGCTGTGGGGACGACTGAGGTGCCGGTTTGAGCCAAGTCGATGGAGGGGTAAACGGCTGCGGAGAAGGCGTGTTTTCCCTTGGTATCCTGGTAGTACTGGTTCTTGACTTTGGCGATCTTTACAGCATCGATGCAAGACCAGATGTCGAGGCCAAGTTGGGCAAGCATAAGTCCACCGACGGCTGCAAGGTAGCCGCGGGCTTTGTCTTTGTTGGCTTCGGGGATGCTCCATTTGCCGTCAGCGCCTTTTTCAATCAAGTCAACAACATTCTGGGTCAGAACGCTTTGGACTGCGCCGAGGGCGACGCTGGTACCGAGGAATGCCCAGCCGCGGCCGGTTTCTTTCATAATGAGCTGGCCTGTACCCGGAGCTCCGAATGACTCCAGGCCAATCCAGAAGACAGAATAGGGATCCACGTCGCTCTTTACATAGTCAGAAGCATTGTAGTAGTTCTTGAGTTCGCTGTAAGAAGCGCTCTGAGGGGCTTTCTGTGCAAAGCCCGAGGTGCAGGCTGCTGCCAGCACGATGATGGTAAGAATACGTTTCATTTTATCGATGTTTAGCTATAGTCATAATATCCAACCCTATGCCTCCGTATAGCGCATATCTGGAGGCTATAAGGTTAATGCTGAACCATTTGCTTGGCTGAACGGAAAGGCCGGCTCCATAGTTGAAATAGTGGAGGCGGGATCCGGGGGTCACAGTGTAATCGTGGTACCACGAACTGCCGCCGTCTGAATCATAGTCGTAATTGAGGGATTTACCGTCGGTAACGCCTTCGTTGGTCTGGGTATAGCCCGCCAGAGGCATAATCCTGAGCCATTTCAGAATGGGAATCTGGTACCCTGCATGGATGCTGAAGGCGGCGTTATCGTGATACTGCTCTTCAGTCAGGTGACTGTCGTACTTGTGCTGCGGGTCTGCCTTGATAAAGTCCAGATAGAACCCGTTGTACATGGCATAAGCTCCGAGCCCGAAGCGGGCGCGGTCTGTAAACGAGCCTACCTGGCCTGCCGTGATACCCGCCTCCAGACGGCTTGCATTGAGGGAGAAGTCAAAGAGTTGGTACTCTTTCTCCAATACCGCGCCGCCCCCTGCTTGGGCATAAGTGCAGACGGTATAAATAATTGCGACGATGAGTGATAATACTTTTTTCATATCAGAATGTAAACGCTGTTGTCTTCACGTTCTCGCCGTAGATGGTTCTGAAATCATCCCGCATCGAAATGACGTAGTATCCGGCTTCGCGCCACTGCTCGCCCAGTTTTAAGGCCTTCTCACGGTTGGCGTGATCGCGTTCCGGGTCGTCGGCAATGAGCATGAAGGCGGCTGATTTCAGGGTGTTGCTCATGCAGTAGTTGTGCATGGCGCTGTCGCCGCCGCTGTTGCCGAAGGACAGCACCGGAATCTTGCCGATTTCCTGAGATATCTGAAGGACTTTATTGGTCTTGAGATTCTTGATGATGAGTTCGTCGGTGCGGACCAGGTCTTCTTCTTTGCCGAAGGTGTGGTTGACGCCGGCCTCATCGCCCTGTCCGGAAGATTCCAGCCGCACGTCCATTCCGATAACCCGGTTGGGCTCTATGCCGATGGCCTCTACCAGCGCACGGCAGATGAAACGGTCCGACCCGGAAACCACGTAGTATGTAAAGCCGTTGGCCTCCAGGTATTTAAAGACCTCCAGCATCGGTTTGTAGAAACTCTGTCCATAGGTCATGCCGATGAAGCCGTTTGCCGGCTTGGCGGCGTAGGCCTTGACATAGGCGTCAAATTCGGCAAGGGTCATCCCTGCATAAGCGGTTGCCGCAGCCCGTGCGTGCTTCATGTCGAACTGGTCAGGAAGTTTGGTCCCGTTGCGCACGAAGTCACGGATTTCCTGCGCTGTTTCCCTCACATCCTCAGGAGCCTTGTCCTTGTAGGCGGGGTCATCCAGCACGCGGTATTCCAACAGGTTGTATTCGAAATAGGTTGGATAGAGTTCGCCCACAAAGGTGCCGTCCATGTCGAAGGTGGCAATCCGGTCCACAGGCTTGATATAATTGGCCGAGGTTGGATTTGTAACATCCTGGACATATTCCTGCAGGGCAGTCAGCGACTCGCAGGAGTTCCACTGGGTAAAGTACTCCTTGGGGGTATCGGGGTCAATTTTGCTACAGCCAATCAGGATGGCCGAGCAGGAGACGATGGCGAGTAATAAACTTTTTTTCATCCTTACCGCTTATCAATAATGTTGGCATTGGGATATGCGGCGGGGTCGAAGGTGACGCTTTCTTCAGTGACACCAAGGGCGTAGTTCTCGATGCTGAAGGTGAAGAGCGAAGCCTTTGCACGGAGGCAGATGGGGAGATACGTGGCCTTTGACACCGTGAGTTCCATTTTCCTGGCGTCGTCTTTGTTTTTGTTCGATTTCAGCTTTTTGCAGACGATGTACCAGGCATCGGCCGTTTCCTTCTTGAGCGTCAGGCGGTAGCCGTCAGCAATGTTGTCAAAGGCCTTTGTGTCCGAGTTGTCGCTTCCCGAGGAGGTTTTGTTTTCGATGGTTATCTCTCCGGAACGGCTGTCGTAGGTCCATTTTGTGGTGGCATCGGACCAGGAAGTGGAAGACTTGTCTTTGCCGGTGAGTTGGGTTTTCATCTTGTCGCCAAGGACCATATTGTGCGAATAAACGGTCCCGACGATGGGAATCTTCATGTTAAAATCCATCGAGAAACCTTCGGTGTCTCCCCGGTCCATTTCGGCAATCATTTTTTGGACGATTTCTTCCGGTGTCTGGGCTGAAAGCGCTGCGCCTGACAGGAACAAAGCTGCAAGGGCAGCAAAAAAGTATTTTACTCGCATATGCTACAGTTCTGAAGGATACAACTTACCGTGGAATTTCAGACCTCTGAGGAGGGAGTTGAATTCGGATTTGGGAAGGTAGGCAACGCGCTCATAGCCGTCACGCTCGATGACGAACTGGAGCTTGTTTTCAAAGAGGAGTTTGAACTTGTAAACCTGCACGGTCTCGGTCTCTTCCGTGGGGAAGAAGGGCTTGAAGCTGCCCTGGATTTCACGCATTGTGCCTTTGGGCTCTTTATAGAGAGTCTTGAGCTCTTCCATCTTTGCAACAGCGTCGGTGATGTTGTTTCCGAGGGGGATGTAAAGGCGATAGACCGGATCCACTTCAACCTGGACAATCTTGTCGCCGATACCCATATTTCCCACGTGAAGGAAATAGCGGTTTACTCCGTCAAGAGGGATATTTACGACGCTGACCGCCTGTCCGGTATTCTCGTTTTCAATGACTACGATATCCTTGACTACGGGAAGTTTGGATGACTGGGCAAACAAGCCCGCTGTGCAGAGAAGTGCTGCAAAAAGGATTGTGATTCTTTTCATGATGAAGTGCATTTATTTGTTTTCTTTCAATTCTTGTGCGTATTCGCTGGGAGTCTTGCCCGTGACGGCAAGGAAGGAGCGCTGGAGGGTGCGGATTGTGTAGAAGCCGCAGCGGTCGGCAAGTTTGGATATGGGGATGTCGGGATTTTCCCCCAGGAGTTCCAGGGCGTGCCGGATCCGGAGGCTCTTGATGTAATCGGGGAAGCTAATGCCGGGGGCGATTTCTTCCAGCATCTTGTCTATCTCGTAGGATGATTTGCCAAGGAGGTCGGCAGCGCTCTGGCGGTTGAGGTTCTTGTTAAGGTAGAGTTTCTGACCTTCTACCAACTCCTTGAGGGAAAGCTGTTCTTCATTCTGGTCAGAGGGCTCTTTGTGAAAATCTCTTTCAGCGATAATGGAGACCTGGCGCTTGATGGCACTAAGGCTTTTCTCCAGCGACTGGGTTTCCTCACTGTGCTGGCGTGCTTTTTTCGCTGTCAACAGCAGGAGGAGGCCGATGGTGATGATAAAGGCGAGGATGAGGACAAGGATAAGACGCTGGTTTTTCCGCAGAACTTCGGTTGTGTCTTCCAATTTGAAGCGATATCGCTGCGTATCGTATTTGGCCGCACCCACCAAGGTGCCTTCGGCCTGCTCTTTGGCTTCCAGATTCCGGCTCAGGGAGTCATAGATGGCCTGGTACTGACGCGCCTTCTCCTGATCCCCGGCATTGACGAAGGCTTCTTTGAGACGGGCGATGCGGAGCCGGTAAGCCCGGCTCACGGTATCGGCATCCGTGAACGGCAAATCATTTTGATAGAGCTCCAGAATCTTGTCCGGCTGAGCAGATGCGGCGTAATAATCCACCAGGAAGGATTTTCCGCCGGTGGTGGCGGCATAGCTCCGCTCCAGAGCGCTTTTGAACGATGCGGCCGCAGCTGACGGCTCTCCCAGATAGGATTTGCAGATGGAGCGGCCGATGTCCAGATAGAAGCGGCAACGGTCAATATAGGCCGGATCGACATCAGGAAATGAGCGCTCCATCCGGTCGATGAAACCTTCGTAGGCGGTGCAGGCCGTGAGTGCGCCCTGGTAGTTCTTATCCCCCCGAAGGCTGTTGATGTATTGACTGGTAAAGTAGAGGAGGTGGCCGAATTCCGCTTCCGTGGCGGCGGTTTTGCCGGCAGCCGAGAGCGCCGAGTGCATCATTTCAAAACCGGTCTCATCTTCTCCCAGGTCATACAGGCAGTTGCCGGCAAGAAAGTCGAAGGAGTACTCCTCAAAGACCTTGCCCGCTCTATGGGCACATTCCTTTCCTTCCGTGCAGGCGGAAAGAAGGGCCGTAAAGTCACGGGAGTTCCTGAGGATGGTGACCAGGTGGTACAGGAGTTCTGAGCGGGTGCCGGGGTCTTTGGCTTCATCAAGGTCAAGGGCCTTCCGCATATAAGCTGCGGCCACATCATAGTCTTCCGTGAACTGATAGGTTATATTGGCTCGGAGCGTACTAGCCGTGAAAAGACTCATCCCGCCTTTTCGGAGCGCTTCTTCCGTGAGCTTCATCGCCGCCTCATAGTCAGTCTGCGCCAGAGACTGAATATGGGCTGGAGAATATGCCTGCTCGTCCGCCACAGCGGCCTTTTCTGCTGGAGAGGAGCAGGAAATGGCCAGTACGACGGTTGCTATGAAATATAGATGCTTTCTCATGAATCAAACGTATTTGCAAGACAAAATTAAGGCTTTTTAGAGACAAAAGTGGCTTTGAGAATCCGAATTCTGCCGCTTCGCGAAAAATGTCGTCAGGTTTATAAAAATGTCGCACGGCTACGCCCGAATTTTTTATATTTTTGCATCGCGAATTAATCATTTTTTTTCAGATGAAAAGATTTGTACAAATCATTATGATGCTGTTCCCGCTTGTCTTGGGTTTTTCCTCTTGTGACAAAGCGAAAGAACTTGAGCCGAACCCGCTGGCATCCGAGGTCGCCGGCATGTGGTGGAAACTGATTGAACAAAAGGGTACCCTGCCGGAAAATTTCGGCGGTGCGGATTACACCCGGATAGGAAACGCAGTGTTCCTTGGCGAAACCGGCAGCGGTTATGGGGTGACGTTTTTCTTCAATGACGATGAGGGTGATCCCATATATGTCATCGGCGGTGAATCAGTGGCCGGTTTGACTTATACCACGTCTGTCGGCGGAAGCATCAAGTTGAACTTCGATAAGGCATATATTGAGTATGCCGACTACTACAGGAACTGGACAATGACATACTCAGGAGGAAGCATTACGGCCTCCGACGGCAAATCGGGCTTCACCATGGACAAGGCCAGCGATGCGATGACGGCCCTGATCAAAGAATGGGACTGGGCCGCGAACGGTGGACTCGCGCCTTCAAACTTTGCCGCGAATACAGACTTTACTCCCACTGCATGGCGCACGGAGGAGTGGATCTACATCTATGACGGCTACGGCACCGACCATCCTTCAAAGAACGGGTTCTCCATTATCCCCCTGCCCTGGAACAAAGACCAGCGCGAGAGCAATCTGGCCCAGGACTTCTGCGACTACATCACTCCCGAGAACGGATGGGAACTTGCGCTTAACTACTGCGGGATCTCGCCCCTGAAGAATTACAACTACTTCGCCCTCTACAACAAGTACACCGGCATCCTGCGTTTCTTTACTTACATTCCCCAGGGACTTAACGTCAGCGACGCCAACGACCACATGTGGCAGGTGAATACCGGCGATGAGATTTCCAAACTGATGCCCATCCGATACGGCATCCCCAACGACCTGACACTGAAGGACAAGGCCCAGCTTGGGCAGACCGGCTCGGGCTTTACTCAGTACGTCACACCCTGGGTGAACAACTATTCTGTCGAGGGGTACGTCATGCCCGCTGCAGGATGGTGGGCTTTCGACATCGACCTGTCTCTCTACCGTCCGGGCATCGACCTTTCCGATGACTTCATCACCCTGACCATGCGCTCCTGGAACAACAGCCACGTTTCGCTCTACAGCACCGTCGCTGCCGGCATCAACGGTGACATGAAGCAGGTGGCTGACAAGGCTGAAGACAAAGCGGCGTGTACCATCGGGGGTGTCAAGATGAGCGCCAAGACCCTCAAGGAAACCGGAAGCAGCATTGTGTCGATGTTCAAGGGGGCGGCATCGGGCAATCTCGGCGGCCTGATCTCCGGAGGCATCAGTCTCGGAAAGAACGCCCTCACCCTGGCCGGAATTATCAGCGAGGAAGAAGAGAAGCAGAATCTTTTCAATGCCAGCATCTCCCTGCAGCTTGACGGTACCATCAATACCGACGGACTCATCACCGGTTCAAGGGCAGTCACCGGCATAGTGTCCCCCTCCATCTCCTTTAGCAAGTTCGACACAAAGAACTCCCATGTCGGTCAGGGAGTGTGGAACCTCAAGACTTCCCCCGTGGTCTACCGTGTCTCCGATGCCACCCTTGCATCCGGAGTAGGATACCGCATAGGATACACCGATGTTAATACAGACAACAGGAATCATCCTTATCCGGGCAATATGACCGTCAATAACCAGGAGAATAACAAATATCTCAATCTTTACTCCATGCCCACCTTCCTCGACCCCAGCAGCATCGAGGTGGAACTGAATCCCGAGGTGTTCCCCGGGGACCAGATCGAATGGATAAAGGTGGATGCCATCTGCGGCTGGCAGCCGAAGAACGGTTTTGAGGGGACGGACAGCTATCGGAATGCATACGGACTGACCGGGAGAGGCGATCCCAATAAATATGATTTCTGGCCTTACCTGTATGTTACCGGCTACGGCAAGGCACATAACTGGCTCAACCCACTCTGCGACTTCCTATATGACAGCAGCGACAAGATGGGCTTGCATTATCCCAAAACCACTCCCTTCGTACAATGCGAGGATGATTCCTACGATGCCGTATATGGGCGCGGGAACGATGAATACATCCTCGAGCCGCAGATAATGTATGGACAAAGGTACTGTAGCAATGTGGGACCAAGGCACGTCATGCCGGCGCTCGAAGTTACAGTCATCGTCACCGTGAAGATGAAGAATGCCACCGCCCCCTATATGCTTTCCCGTGCCTATCTTCCTGAGTATAAGACGGTATCGCACGACCGGGCAGACCTTGAAAAACTGTATGGGACAATAGTGCCGAACATCCTTCATTCGCCCAAGCAGGTAAAAAGCGAACTGAACGAGTATCAGCTGGACCGTCTCAGCCACATATTCGAATGGCTGGAACCCGGCTTCATCAGCATTACGACCGATGATATCGGCAGAGTGATGGGAGCCGACGGAAATATCTACGACAACGCCGGCGCCGCCACCGCTGCGGGCACAAATGCTGTGGCCATGATAGCCTATGTGGGTAATGATACGGGAGATGCCACTTACAACCACGGGCTGGCTATGTCGCTTAGAAACGACATAGACGAGACGGATTGGAACACTGCGATGGCCCATTGCGCGAGCAAGGCGGAAGTCCCCGGAGGCAAGTGGTCCCTTCCCAGCCGTGACCAGTGGGAACTGATGATAAAGGCAAACGGAAACATCAGCGGCCTGAATGCGGCCATAGTCAACGCAGGCGGCAAAGAAATGAAGGGGGGCTATTGGTCGGCTTCCGAATATGATTCCTCCCGCAGGTATTTCTACGACATTTACGGAGGCGATTGGCATTGGGTGGATAATGCCTACAAGGGGAACAGGGCTCGGGCCTGCCTCGCTTTCTGATCCACTGTCTCCCTGTTTCCCTCTTCCAGCGTCATCCCCTGTTGCGGCAGCAGGCTCCGGCGGGTCATCTGCCGCTTACAAGCCCTTAAGCATCTGCTTCTTTCTGGTAATAACAGCCTGAAACAGATACAGGACCGCGATACCCGGACCCACGGAATATGGTGAGGTCCTATTCAGCCCATCGACAAAGCCGAGGGTATTCCCTTCTCCGCCACCATCAGCGTGGGTAATAACGCCGCCACGAAGGCACTTGCCGAGAGCGGTAGCACTATCGTTGCCACTTGGGCTGTAGATGAGGCTGTCGCCTTAATCCACAATGGCGTCAAAGATGTAATGACCGTATCGGCTGTGAATGAAGGAGTTGCCACCATCACCGGCACTATCACCAATTCTCCCTCGGACGGCGATGCTGTTACCGTGATTTATCCGGCATCGGCTGCCGACGGCACTACGGGAAACATCAAGGCTGACTTGCTCTATGAACAGAAAGGATTGTTGACAGGAGCTGGTAGCATTGCCGCAAATTATGATACGCGCAAAGGTACCGGTACGCTGAAGGTCAGTGGCACAACGGCTTCCCTCAATGGTAATATGACACTTGACAATCAGTTCGCCATCTTCAAGTTCACCACCAAGAACTCCAACGGATCGGCCACCATCGATGTGAAGCCGCTGACCATCACCATCGGTGCGCAGAACTATGTCATCGATCCCGCCTCGGCCACGAGCGAACTCTTTGTCGCCCTGCCCGCCATTAGCAGCCAGGCCGTGACCTTCACCGCCACGGGCAGCGATAGCATGACCTATACCTGCTCTAAGGCCAGCGTCACCTTCGCGGCAGGCAAATACTTCCAGAGCACGCTGAAGATGGCTCACGTCGAGACCACCGTCACGTGAACGGCAAGTGATATGGAATACCTTATTCTCGACGAAGGCGTTGCAAGCGGCAACTCCATCAATGGCATCACCGTCACTGGAAGCAACTTATTCATGAATTCGTGGAAAGGAACTTATATTGAAGCTATGGATGGGAACGTCACGTTTACATTCACTTCTTCGGTGGGAAATATCAAGTCGATAGTGATAACGGCAGAAGACATAAATATGGATGAATGGAGTGTACCCTCCGGCTGGACTGTAAATATGTCGTCGAGCCCCAGGACGCTTACATGGAGCGGCACCCCATCGGCTACTGTTTCTTTGCCTTTAGGAGAGGGGTATTATTATGTCGGTAATATTTCAACGATTGAGTTCACCGTCTGGCAATGACCGGCGACGCCCCGCGTGCTCACCCCGCGTGAGGCGCTACAGGCAATAAGCGCTAAAGCGGCCCGCGTAGCCGCTTTTGCTGTAACTATATCAGGAGGTAAACCATCTTCATGCCACTCATTATTCGAGGTAGTTGATGTAAGGAGGCACTCTCTTTCATATACCGAGGGGGAATTTATGCAATGCCCTTCAGGTCGAAGTACATCAGGACGGTTTCGTCTTCCGGAGCGGGCTTCACCAGTGGTTTAAAGAAGTTTTTGGCATAGAAACCCTCGGCTTCCCGGAGGGCATCTACCGTAATGAACCGGCAACCGGCACGACGATCCTGGAGGAAAGACCATTCGATAAAGTTGAGAATCAACGTCCCAAGTCCGTGGGTTTTGACAGTTTGGCTGACAGCCAGCTTACCTATTTTCAGAGCAGGGTAAGATGATCTGCGTTTGGCATTGGGTATCTCTCGGGAGAGTTTGTTCCAGATAGCCTTGTCAGCAATCTGACGGTCTATCTTGTCGTGAAGCAAACTGAAATAAGCAAGGATATCGTGGGAGGTGTTATCCTCCACAATGAAAGTGGCCGCCAGGAGCTCTTTCTCAGAAAGAGTGGCGTTGGGCTCTTTGGTCCCGGTCTCCAACAAAAAACCGTTCAAGTCGGAGTTGCCGCAATCGAACGGTTTTAAGATGTCAATTTCGGGACGGAATTCCCGGATAGTGTAGTCAATCATAGAAAGGTGCAATGCTTCTTCACTTCCTCGTAATTCCGTCTGATTTTCTCTCGCTCCTCCTTCGGCAGAGGAACGACATTCTGGGCCGCCATTTCGAAGCGGTAGGCATCCTCGTCATAGAGGACGGGCGTTTCTTTGATAGGTTTTGCCATAATTCGTTTCTCCTTTTTCTTTTGTGTTCCTGCGGTATAGATGCAGGGAACGATGCAAATGTAACATTTTTTCTTCATAGCATTGCAATAATTATGCGAAGTTGTTGATATAGCGGATGATTCCTTCGACGTGGAGGGCGGTGATGGCGCAGCGGCCTTCGTCGGAGAGGAGGAAGCGGAGATCCTGGGGGTTGTCGTGGAAGAGATTTTCACTTAGGGCGCTGGCGCAGAGGGTGTTTTTGAGGAGGGCGAAGCCGGCTTCCTGATCCGGGTCGCCGTCGGTGTTGTCGCGGCGGAGCTTGTGGCCGGGAAGGTGGAGGGCGGCGGCCTGGTAGAGACAGGTGGCCAGCCGGTCTCCGGCGGTCTGGCCCCGGGAGGTGTAGCAGGACCAGCCGCGGGCGGTCATCCATTGGCGGCCGGTGCCGGCGGCGTTGGTGTGGATGGAGACGAGGCAGACGTTTTTCTTTCCGAGTTGGCGGCACCAAGTGTTGACGCGCTCGACGCGGGCGCTGAGGGAAACGTCGTATTCCTCCGGGGTGAGGAGCTGGGCATCGTAGCCGCGGTACTGGAGGTGCTGGACTACTGCTGCAGCGATTTCGCGGGTGTAGTGCCACTCGTAGTAGCGGCGGTCCGGGGAGCATTTGCCGGGGGTGTTGGAGCCGTGGCCGTTGTCGATGAGGATCTTCATATGCATCAGTGTTGAGGGTTTGAGGGTTTGAGGGAATGAGGGTTTGGCTTGGCGTAGTGGCCGTGGCCTTCGCGGCGGAGGATGCCGGTGGAGGCCCAGGTCTTGAGGTAGCGCTCGGCGGTGGCGTCGGGGATGCCGATGTCGGCGGCAAGGCGTAGGGCTTCGGCGGTGTGGAAGTCGGCCGGCAGGCGGTTCAGGAGAAGCTGCTGGCGGTCGCTGCGCTCGGCGGAGGGCTTTTTGATGTCTTCGGAGGCGAGTTCGCGCCAGACGCGGAGGGTGTGGCGGATGAGGACGGCGGCGATGGCCATTGCGGTGGTGAAGTCTTCGTCGGTGCAGATGAGGGTGTCGGGGTCTTCGCCGGTGTCCATCAGGCGGAGGGTGGTGAGGATCATGGCGATGCGGAAGGTGATGAGGCCCAGGCGGCGGACGGAGGGGATGATGTCGGCGCCGAAGAGGAGGTGGTATTCGGCCTGCGTGGTGCCGTACCAGACGTTGAAGCGGTCCTGCTGATCCGGGGTGAGGCGGAATTCCTTGGGGCTGCGGCCCTGCAGGTATTCGTGGAAGTGGTGGTACTGGGCGCCAAGGGCGTCGAATGCGTCATCAAGGGTGTCGGTTCCTCCCCGGGCGAAGACGTCTATCCATTGGAGCTGGAAGTCGATGTAGTAGAAGATGAAGCGGGAGAAGAGGCCGTTTTCGGCGTCGGGGATGAGTGCCGATATCTGGCGGGGTGTTCCGGAGAGGACGGCGGAGAGGCGGGGCGTGAGGAGTTCGACGTATTCGCGGTCTTTGCGGCGGGCGTAGGAGATGGGCTCGTGGTGGAAGGCTTTGCGGAAGCCGTCGGAGTAGTCGCCGTAGTCGGATTTGAAGACGTTGGCGAGGGTGTCACCCTCGGTCTCGAAGAGGAGGCCGCAGCCGTCGTTGTCGCCAAGGACCTGGTAAAAGGAGGTGGCGCTGGCGTTGGCCGGGATGATGAGCATTTTCATCCGGGGCTCTTCGGGTGCGGGGAGGTGGGGGTCTTTTTTCTTGCGGATGTCGTATTCTATCTTGTCGGCGGTGTAGGCGGCCATTTCGTCGGCGTAGTCTTCGCGCAGCTGCTGGTGGATGGGCTGGACGAGTCGGCGGCAGAGGGCAAGGCGGCCTTTGCCGGAGGAGGCCTGGGCGGTGACGAATAGGAAGAGGTTGGGATAGACGCGGCGGGCGCCGTAGATGCCGTAAACGCAGGGTATGACGGCGGAGAGGGTGACGATGGCCCCGAGGATGAGGACGTCGGCATCGGCCTCGGAGGTGGCACAGGAGGCGATTTCTTCCAGGAATGGCGGGAGGTGGCCGCGGACGGAGGCGGCGAAGGCCGGCAGGGGTTCGCATTCCCGGGAAACCCTCAAACCCTCAAAACCCTCATTTCCCTCAGTTGCGGTTTTTTGAGGGTTTTGGTTTTTGGGGCGGGACCTGGAGATGGGGATACCGGCCTGCTTGGCTTTCTGGAAGAAGGTCTTGATGGTGATGCCGGAGCCGCCGGAGCGGAGGCAGCGGTCGTACTGGCGGTCGGTTTCTTCCGGGGTGTAGCGGGGGTAGAAGCGGGAGATGCGGTGGTAGTAGTCGCGGCCTCTTTCGCCCAGGGCGTCGGCAAGGGCGAAGCCGATATCGCGCCAATCGGCGTAGGTGGCGGTGATGTCGATGGCGGCCTGCTCGATGCGGCTGACGGTGCGGGCGATGTCGCTGTCTTCTGCATGGGGCGTCTGGCGGCGGGGCGGCTGCTTTGGCGCGGCTGTTTCGGCTTTGTCTTTGGGAAGCCAGTCGTCGGGGTTGAATTTGGGCTGGCTCATAGGAATTTTTGGTATCGGGGGTGCAGCCAGGCTTCGGGGTCGTGCGGGAGGAAGCAGGCGCGGGAGACGTCTTTGCCGGAGGCGTCGATGGGGACGCGATAGGTCTGGAGGATGTAGGCATCGATGGCGCGGAACCAGTCTTCGTGTGTGCGTTCGGTGGGGTCGATGGGGATGATCCATTTGAGGCCGTGGCCCCGGGGGCTGCGGAAGAGGAGTTCGGTGCGGAAGTATTTGTCGGTGAGGAGGGCGCCAAAGAGGCCTTCTACGTCGGAGAGGTGGTCGAAGTCGATGCAGAGGAGGCCGCTGTGGTGGATGAGACCGGAGGTGCTGCGGGTGCGGAAGAGGCCGGAGAAGGTGCAGAAGTCGAGGCGTGTGCGCTTGAAGCGGGCCTGCTCGTCCTCGGCGGTGAGGGCGCGAAGGTGGTCGGTGCGGGTGCGGGCGGCGTTGCCGGTGATGTAGAGCCAGGCTTAGTGGAGGGTCCATTCGGCGTCGGGTGCTGTGTGGGAGACGGGGGCGCGGAAGTAGCTGAAGCGGGGTATGTTGCTCCAGGTGAGCCAGTCGTCGCCTCCGGGGGCGAGTTTACCGAGACGGAGGTGCATTTCGCTGTTGAGGGTCTGGAGGAGGATGTCGCCGGTCTGCTGGTAGAAGAAGGCTGCGAAGTCGAGGGCGGTGCCGTCGGGGATGTGGCCGGAATGGTCGTGGTGGCGGGTGCGGCAGGTCGGGAGTTTGGCGCCTGGATCCAGGATCTCGTCCCACACGCGGAGGGTGTGGCGGCCGCCGTCCCAGGGGTTGGGGCAGAGGCCGTGGTCGCCGCCACGGGTGTGCATGACGATTTCGTCCGGGTAGTACTTGCGGAGGATGTGGCAGTAGATGTCGGCGCCGTAGCTGGTGCGGTCCAGGACGTTGCCGGGGGTGAGGGCGTGGCGGGAGGTCATTTGCGGCCTCCTTTTCTGGCTGGTTTGATGCCGGCGGAGGCGCGGGCTGCGTACTGCTGGGCGGCGTCGATCATCTGGAGTTCGGTCTTGCCCTGTTCGGAGGTGAGCCAGGCGTCGATTTCGTCCTGGTCGAAGATGAGGTTGCCGCCTTGTTTGTAGAAGGGTATCTTCCCGAGGTAGCGCCATTTGTAGATGGTCTCTTTCTTGACTCTGTAGGGAAGGTAGTCGAGGAGCTGGTCGAGGGTCATCATCTTGCGGGGCTGTTTGTCCGGGGATGGCGGCTGGATGGTCCTCTCGATGCGCGACAGGCGCTGGTTGATGGTCCCGAGGATGGCGGGGACGTCGTTGAAGGTGATGGGGGTTTCTTGTTCCATTGCGGTTTGATGTTTTTGGATTGTGACCGCGAAAATAAGGGCCCGGAAAAGGGCTGTACCCCCTTTTGTAGGGTACGAAAAGGGGTACAAAGTGGGATGGAGTTGGATTTATTTCGCTGTATCAGTGAAATTTCGTAATTTTGCAATGCTGTTCCGGAAGGAATAGCGTACATACATAGAAGCGTAATAGCTGGATTCCGTTCGAACCGAATCGCCAAATTCATTTCAAGACACGGGAAAACAGTGAAAGACGCTCGCACTGGCTATAATATGGGCTACGGCTCACGCTATAGCAGAAGTGTGAGCCGTAGTGTTCACTTGTACGTGTCGTAGGTTTTGGCGAACCTGGTTCGAGCTGCAAGAACGAAGCTACACCAGGCTCGCACTTCTTTTATTATGACCACATCGCCCCCGGGCCAGCGGTGATACCAAAGGGTAGCCAATGGCCAACAACAGCAACCTGGGCGCTGCCAAGGCGGCGAAAAACGACGAGTTCTACACCCAATATGCCGATATCCAGAAAGAGGTGAACGCCTATCTGGAGTATAATCCCGACACTTTCAGAGACAAGACGGTGCTCCTGCCGTGCGATGATCCGGAGTGGAGCAACTTTACCAGGTTCTTTGCCCAAAACTTCGAGCGGCTGGGACTGCGGCGGCTTATCAGCACGTCATATGCGGTGGAGAGCAAGAAGTACAAGGACTATGAGCCGACGCTTTTTGAGACGGAGAGTCCGCTGTTTGACGTGGATAAAACCCGCATCAAAGGCAAGATTTTCGAGCTCACGCGGGACACCAACCAGAATGGCCGCATCGATATTGATGATCTGGAGTGGCATTACCTGGAGGGTGACGGGGATTTCCGGAGTCCGGAGGTGTGCAAACTGCGGGATGAGGCCGATATCATCGTGACAAATCCGCCTTTTTCGCTATTCCGGGAGTTCATACGGTGGATTGTGAGCGCTAATAAGCTGTTCCTCATTATTGGTAGCCAGGGGGCGACAGGATATAAAGAAGTGTTCCCTCTTGTGAAGGATAATCAGATTTGGCTTGGAGCCACAGGCTTTGCTTCAGATATGGTTTTCGGAGTGCCCAAAGGAACTGATGTTGATCCGAAAGATAGAGCTAAAGCAGCGCGTTTAGGGTATGTTGGAGATTATACACGTCTTGGAAACTCCTGTTGGTTTACTAACTTAGATCACGGGCGGCGTCATGAACCGTTGGTTCTTATGACAATGCAAGAGAACCTTCGATTCGGAAAGCATAGAGACTTAATTGAACGAGGTGCTTATGAGAAGTATTTCCACTATGGCTTTATTGACGTTCCCTACACAGACGCGATTCCATCCGATTATAACGAAGAAATGGGAGTTCCCATTACATATTTGGCTAAACACTGCCCTGAACAATTTGAGATATTGGGCATGAGTACTTTCTTCGCAACAGCAAAACCTGAAGGGTTACCAAAGTCCAAACAAGGCGGGCCTCAATTCTATGTGTTCCGTGATGGAGAGTATGTGCGTATGTATAACCGAATCATCATCCGCAAAAAACCTCAACAATGAAAGCGACACTATACCAGGACTGGACCATCGGCGATATCTGCAAGGGGTTCCAGTATAACGAATACGAAGGCAAGGGTCTGTACGGACTCTCCGGGCGCCTGACCATCCAGCCGGAGTTTCAGCGCCACTATCTCTATGCCGAGAATGGAGGCAAGAAGGAAGTGGACGTGATTCAGAGCGTACGCAATGGCTATCCGCTAGGACTCATCTATTTCTCCAAGGTGGGCGAAGACCGCTACGAGGTGCTGGACGGCCAGCAGCGCATCACCTCCCTGGGGCGCTTCATCACGGAGAAATTCGCCTGGATAGACCCGGACGGAAAGCCCTGGTACTTCACGGCCCTCAACAAGGACGAGCAGGAGAAGTTCCTGAATACCAAACTTCTCATCTATGTCTGCGAAGGCACGGAAAAGGAGATTAAAGACTGGTTCCGCACCATCAACATCGTGGGCATTCCCCTCAACACGCAGGAAACCCTCAACGCGGTCTATTCCGGCCCGTTCGTGACCAAGGCAAAGGAGGAGTTTTCCAACTCCAACAATACCAACATCAACAAATGGAGCTGCTTCATCAGCGGCACGGCCAAGCGGCAGGATTTCCTGGCTGCTGCGCTGGAGTGGATCAGCCGGGGCCATACGGAGGATTATATGGCAGCGCATCGCTATGATGAGGGCATCGGCGAGATGAAGGCGTACTTCACTTCCGTCATAGACTGGATTACATCTGTGTTTGATATCGCCCCAGAGAAGGAGATGTGCGGGCTCAAGTGGGGTGAGCTTTACGAAAAGTATCACACGCGGGCCTATGACCCGGCGGCGGTGGCGGCCAAGGTGCGGGAACTGTATGAGAGTTTCTACGTGAAGGAAAAGAGGGGCATCTTCGAATATATCCTTGGAGGGTGCCAGGAGCCGAGGCTGCTGAATGTCCGTGTATTTGACGAGCCTACGAAAAAGGCTGTGTATGCTTCCCAGACGGAGAAAGCGGAAGCGGAGGGCGTGTCAAACTGCCCTTATTGCGCCATCGGCCACGACGCCAACCGGACGCGTATCTGGAAGCTCTCGGAAATGGACGCGGATCACGTCACCGCCTGGAGCAAGGGCGGCGAAACGTCGATTGAAAACTGTCAGATGCTGTGCAAGACGCACAACCGGGCCAAGGGCAACCGTTAGTCCTCTTTGTCGAGTTCGTCCGGGTCGAGGCTGGAAATTTCGTTCCGGATGAGCTGTGCTACGCGGGGTAACAGAAAATCCACTTGGCTGGCGACTGCCCAAAGGTCCTGTTGGAACTTGGGCAGTTCTTTTTGGAAGTCAAGTTTCTCCTTGATGTTCTGCTCGTTGCGTCCGGTGAACCACCGGATGAAGCGGATGATCTGGGCTTTGCTGACGGTGTGGAAGGTGACGCCGAGGACGTTGAACAGGTAGTAAAAGAGAAGGACCTGCTGCGCGGTGGTAGCAGATCCTTCTTTCGCTGGTGTTTCTCCGTCGGCGCAGGATAGTCGCTGGAGGATGAGCTGGCTGCGGGCGGCGGTCCTTTCTGCGATGGAGCCTTTCGTGAGGATGATGATGTCCTGCAGGCATTCCAGGGCGGTGCGGGCTTTGTCGGGGTTGGCCTGGCAGTAGCGTTCGGCTGCATCCATAATGGCGTCTATTCCGATGGCTTCGGCATCGGCCTGGTGCTTGTCGCGCAGCGTCTCCTTGATGTCCAGGATGCCCATGAAGATTTCGAGCGGGAGCTGTTCCGGGGATGGTAATGCCGGAGTGCCGGCACCATCGGGATGGGCACCGGCCGGGTATTGGTCTTTCATGGGACGCTACGGTTTGAGTTTGATGGTCTCCGCGGCCTGGCGCTTCTTCTCGTCGGTGAGGTCGGCGTAGATTTGGGTGGTCTTGACGCTCTGGTGGGTGAGCATCTTGGAGACGGTGTAGATTTCGACGCCGCTGCTGGCGAGAAGGGTGGCGTTGGTGTGCCGGAAGCAGTGGAAGGTGATGTGCTTGGTGATGCCGGCGTCGGAGAGCCAGTGGTTGAGGCCGGTGCGGAGGGCGGCGTCGGTGAGGCCGCTGAAGACGGTGCCCTTGCCGGGCTTGCCGCAGAGCTGGTAGGCTTCCTCGCTGATGGGAAGGGTAGCGTCGTAGCCGGTTTTCTTGGTCTTGATGCGGATGCAGCGGCCACCGTCGGAGTAGGTGTCGAAGTTGTCCCAGCGGAGCAGCCGGATGTCGCTGATGCGGAGGCCGGTGAGGATGGAGAAGAGACCGGCGGCGCGGACCTGCGGGTATTTGTCGCAGGGGGTGTTGTAGAGGGCGCGGACTTCGTCGATGGTGAGGAAGTCTTTGTGGGTCTCGGTCTGGTCGATGCCGTCCAGCTCGTCGTTGAGGTCTTCAATGAAGAAACGCTCGCTGCGGGCTACTTTGAGGAGGGCCCGGAAGGCGCCCCAGTAGGCGGAGGCGGAGTTCTGGCTGAGCGGGAGCTCGGGATGCCGGAGCTGCTTGGCGGTGAGGAGGTAGTCGCGGAATTTGCGGCAGAAGTCGATGTTGACTTCGGCGAAGGTGCATTTCCCGTGGGTGAAGAGTTCCAGGTACTTGAGGCAGTGGGCCCATTTGGCGGGGTGGCCGTCCAAGTGGAGGCGGAAGTATTCGAGGAAGTCCATCCGGAGCTTGGTGCGGTCGGCAAAGCCGAACTGCTCCTTCATGATGGAGATCTGGCGCTCGGCGGCTATGGCTTCGGCTTGTTTGTACTTCTCGTTGTTGAGGCGCCGTTCTACGGCGGTGCGGGGGTTCTTGACCAGGTAGATTCCCAGATATTCCCTTCTGCTCAGCTCCATGGTCCGGGGATTCCGGACTGGCGGGTAGAAGTCAAGATAGAGGGTAATCTTTCCAGATGGCAACTCCCTTTTTCTGAGTGTTACTTTTGTGGCAGACATAGTCTATCTGTTGAATTGGTTGAAAATGGTATCCATGGCGGTTTTCTGGAAATAGACGTTGGAGCCCTGCCGGATGGTGGGGACGTCCCTGGTCTTGGCGAGGTAGTGGACGCGCTGGTGGGAGGTGCCGTATTTTTCCTGGAGCTCCCGGGCGGTGTAGTAGTGGTCTGAGAGGGCGTCTATGCGGCCGTGCTTGGCGTCCCAGTCGAATTTGGAGATGTAGATGCGGCTGCCGGCTTTGCGCTTTGGGATGTGGTGGTACTGTACGTGGTCATATACTTGTTTTGGGGTGAGGTTATACTTCTGGGAAATCTCCTGGACGGTGTACCAGTCCTGGATATCGCCGTCAAGTTCGCGGTGGAGCAGGTTCTCGAGGTCTTTGAGGCGATAGTAGGACCAGGGGCCGATTTTGACGGGCTGGATGTCGGTCTTGCGGAGGTGGTAGTAGACGGCGCCTTTGGAGAGGCCGAAAAGCGGGGCGGCTTCGTCGATGGTGACGAGGCCTTCCTTGGCTTTGCGGATTTCCGGGACGGGGGTGTTGAGGGGCGTGATGACTTTCTCCGGGGCGGTGAGGTCTTCGCGCCTGATGCGGACGGTGCGGGTGCCAAGGCGGATGACTTCGATTTCTCCGGAGTCGATGCGTTTGTAGATGGTGGGGCGGGATACGCCGAGAAGGTTGGCGGCCTGGGTGATGGAGAGGTAGTCCCTGGAGTTGAGGTCCTGGCGGATGCGCTCTTTGGCGGTGTCCTCTTCTTTGTGACGTGCCTCCTCGCGCTGGCGGAGGTAGCGGTCCGAGCAGCGGCAGGCGTTGCTGCAGAAACGTGATGTCTTGACCTTCGCCAGGAAGGTGTTGCCGCAATACTGACAAGTCAGCTTGTAATCGAATCCCATAACCTTGAACCTTTTAAGTGCGGGTTTTATGCCGCTGATTTGGTTGATTTTTGTCAACCGTTGTAAATGTTTGTAAAGCTTGTTAAATAGTGCGGATTTTGTTCGCTTCTATTGGGGGTATTGGTACATTTGTGGTACAAATCCCGTCAAACTCTATCAAACTTTGTCAAAGTTAGGAATAATATTTCAAATATGCAAATTACGGTGTATCAAATATTTATTGGATTAATTTGGACGCGAAAATAACGTGTTTTGACAGATTCAGATTCCAGGCAAGGATCTGGGCGGGAGTCAGGCTCTTCCACATTGTGGTCAGACGCTTGAATACGCCCTTGACCTTGGCCTGGTCCTGGGTACGTACGGAGCCACCGTAACCGCGGTTGCGGATGTACTTGCGGCTCTTCATCTTTGCAGCGGTGACGCCCTTGGCGCTGCCGCTCATCTCCTCAAAGGCGATGGAAGGAATGTACTTCATTGGGTTTAGGGTTTAAGGTTAGAAATGATGGAATAGATAAAGTATAGTCCGATAAGGATTATCAGGATGAAACAGACGCCGCCCACCTTCATCTTGGCCTGCTGCCAGCCGGTCAGTTTTTTCTCCACCTCAACGGTCCTGGTCTGAATCCGGTCCCGGTAAACGACGGAATCCCGCACGATTTCCCGGCTTTCGACGCTCACAGGCTCCCTGACGGGTTTCGTCTGCAGGGAGTGATGCAGAACACCTCCGGAGACGGAAGCCTCGGATTTAGCGTATTTGTTCTCCAGGACGGAGGCGGTGTCAAGAGTGGCCACCTTCTCCACGATGACCGGCAGCTCGATGTAGGCGGTATCCGTCACGGTCCTGACCACGGTCTTCACCTCCACCTTGGTGTTGTCCGACTCCAGAACGGGCCGGGCAACACCGCAAGCGGTAAGAAGAAGCGTGAAAGCAAGAGTGGCGGAGGGTTTCATAGGTTAGGTTTAGTTTGTAGGTTTGTTCTCATTCTCCAGTACCTGGTCCAACTCGGCCTGGAACTTCCGGAACTTGACATCGTAGCTGGCTTTGACTCCGAGGATGGCACCACAGAGGATAAGCAGTTCACTCACGATACTCACAGCTGATGTGTCAATCTGGCCCAGGGGCTCGATGAAGAAAAGGCACACGCACGCGATGAGGACGCCGGCGCTGAAGCTTGCGATGGCGATGATGCCCTGAAGGCGCGTGAGTTGCATTTTCTTCTCGTTGGACATAATCAGTCAGGCATTTAGTTGTTGTCACGGACGACAATCATCCTCGTGAATTTGGTCCCAACATTGGCGGGCTCATCTGCAGCTCCGTCTTTACTGATGGTAAGAATGCCGTTCCGGAGCGTGGCCGGATAGCGTTTGCTCCCCAGGTTGCTCCAAAGGGATTCGTTGTAGATGATGGGTGGGTTGATGGAGATGTCGGAAGGAAAACCAGGCAGCTGGATTTCCACAGTCTGGTCATCCGAGTCAAACACCAGATTGGAGGCCTTCAGCAGAAACATCATCCAGTGTGGGTTCTCCACTGTGTACACTTCGACGCCGTCACCGGTGCCCTTGTTGAACTGCGGGACGTAAGTCTTCATCAAATTCAGAGCGACCTGACCGGCATTGTTTACCGGAATCAGCATCGTATTCAGGTGGATGGTATAAATGCCCAGGCTCTTGTAAGGGATAATCTTACCGATGCAGATGGTGTTCTTGTCCGCTATCCAGACCTTGGCCAGCGTGCAGTAATTTACGCCCTCAGAAGCAGCAGTAACAAGCGCAGTTCCTATGCGGCTCTTGGCAAAGGGAAGATCTGCCACGGTCAGTTTCATGGGCCTAATACCGGCATACTCCGCAGCTGTGGTGTCTACCGAGATGTCACCCTCCAGCACCAGCAGATTCTGCTCGTGATATTCTTTGATTTGAATGTCGGAGGGGTTGACTCCGAAGTTGGTTGCAGTGATACTGAGCATAGCGGTTCTATTCGGTTATGGCCATGGCAACGGCCGTGTCAAACATCTTGAAGGAAAGGTTGTTCATCCCGGAGAGGTCATCCACCTTGATGGTACCTTTCTCGGTGGCAGTGCGGTACTCCATCTTGACCAGCTGGATAGAAAGCCCCTGGCCACCCTGGAGGTTGTCGAGGAAGAACGCATCGAAGGCAGGAATCTCTGCCGGACGGCTCTCAGGAATGAAAGTCACCGTGCTCTTGCTATAGATGCCGGTGGAGCCCGAGCAAGCGGCCATCGCAGGACTGGGAATGAGTTCCAGGTCAAAGTTC
>JAFSOA010000007.1 GCA_017447265.1 Bacteroidales bacterium | reverse complement strand
CCGTGCCGTCCTCGTCGGGAAGCATGTAGTACAGGCCCGTCATGTCGTTGAAGAACTGGCCCGTGCCCACGTTCAGCTGGAACTGGACCTGGCCCGCCTTCGGTGCAAACACACACTCACAACCCTCCTTCGGTTGTGCCACTGCCGGCACAACCAGAAGGATCGTCATGATTAGTATGCTTAATCTTTTCAACATATTGTCCGTTTTATAAACGTTCTTTTAGTTGTGATAGATTAGTCAGTAGATTAGTCGCTGAGGTCGATTACGGTTCGACTACAGGTTCAACTTCCTCTTCGTTACCGAGGTAAGTGCCGATAAGAGCATTGATGTCGATACCGAGACCCTTGAGAAGGTTCTGGATATCAGCAACGCTCACGGGGATCAAATAGCTGGCATCCTGGCTGAGGATATACTCTTTCAGCTTCTCGTAGTTAGCCTTGGCATATTCGCAAGCGGTCTTGAGGGACTGCAGGCGAGCTTCCTGGACCTTGAGGTCTTTCTGAGCTTCAGCGATCAAACCTTCCCAATCCGGAACGTCGCTCTTATAGCAAGCGGCCTCGTGGCTCAGTCTCTCGATCTCCTGCATGGCCTTGTTGACCTTGGCGGTCGTGTTGTTCATGTCAATATTGCCGAACTCGTCGTAGACGACGATGGCATCGCAGAGAGCCTTGTACGCTTGGACATAAGCCTTGTAAGCGGCTTCAAAGTCAGCAGCGGATGCAACGCGGTCGTAACCTTCCATCTTGGCCTCTGCCTTGAACACATTCTCGGCTTTGGTCTTCAGGCCAGCAAGATCGGTCTTCTGGGCATTGTACTGAGCTTTCGTTTCATTCCATTCGTTGAACTGTTCCCAAGGCTTTTCGCCGAAGGCTTTGATAGCATTTGCAAGCTGTTCGCCACCGAGAGTTTCAATCCAACCGACATACTCACCAACAAGGTTCGTAGCAAAGAGATCCTTAACGTCCGTCAGGAAGGCAGGCGTAATCGGCTTCGTATAAGAAGCAGCGGCTTTGTAGACAGGGTTAATTACTGTTTTGCCAGAAACTGTGCGAGTACCCGTAAAGGCTTTCTTGGCAGCCACGTACTCGTCATAAGCGGCCTTCTTGGTGTCGTAGTTCTTCTTCGTGGTCTCCCAATCCTTGTGATCATCGTTATATTGCTTCGTGGCTTCGCCAGGAGCAGCCTGTTCGTCGGCAGTGAAGGTAGCCTCAACGCCTTCGATCCAAGTCTTGATGTACTCAAGGTCTTTCTCAGCCACTTTGTTGGTAGCTGTCCAGTACTCATACTCATAGTAGCAGAGGCTATAGAAATCGGTACCAGCGTCAACACTACCTTTGAAGATAGCGGCACCTTTTACGACACCAGAATTGTCGAAAGTAGCTGCGCCCGTAGGATCGAGAGGGTTAGCTTTCGGGTCGACCGAAGCGAGGATAGCACCCATAGCATTGGTGTAAATAATATTCGTACCGTCGAACACAACGATCGGAGTATTGTCTTCATCGCTGTACGGCTTGAAGGTAGCCTTGGTGTAACCCTGGACATCCTCAACGTCATAGGCAAAGAGACCTTCGATATCATCGATAGCATCGTTGAGATCTTCTTCCATCTTCTCATAGTCAGGAGAGGTCTTCTGGAGCTCAGTCTTGACAGTAGCAATGTAGGTATCCAGTTCGGTGCCCACTGCTTCAGCCTCATCCCAGAAGGAGTTATAGACATCAACATATTCCTGAGCGACGCGTTTGAGAGCGGCCTCATAGTCGGTAGAGAGTTCCGGAGTATAAGCAACCCAAGAACCACTTTCTTTGACATAAGCTTTACCGCTTTCAATCTTATAAAGACCACCAAAGAACTCCATAGGATCATAGACAAAAGCGGGAACCGGATTGGTCTGGAGCTTCGTAGCGAAAGCGGCACCGAGAAGCTGATTCATGATGTTTGCAAGACCATACTGTTTGCCAGCACCACCTGCAGTATACTTTTCGTCACCAGCACCTTCTGCATCAAAGTCATAGACATGATTGGAGAGTGCCTCGAAAGTCAGGTCGGTAAACAGGACAGAGTCGACGATAGCTTTACCGGTGACGCTGTTCTTACCCGTAGCAAAGCGGAAGTAGTTGAGGTCGTGAGCGTCATTTTCAGGATCATACTCATAATCAAAGTATTCGTTGCGAGCGGCGGCGAAATCGATGAGAGCCCTCAAAACCTGCGTGGAATCGTGGTAGTCAATGTAGGCACCACCATCCGCCTTGGTTAAGGTAGGATCTTTGGTCACGATCGGGTTCAGTGCTTTTGCAAGTGCCTCAATAGCAGCATCCATTGCATCTTTATCAGCGATTTCCTGGGCAATGGCAAGCTCGAAGAGAGCAACCGTGTCGGTAAACGGCTCGTAAGCGGCGAGGCCGTTGATCAGGATCTGACGATGAGCACCCCAGACAGAGTCGGCCTCATTCAGGTCTTTGAGGATGTCTTCAACCGTTCTACCAGGCTTCGAAGCCTTCGTCACGAGTTCGCGCTCGAGAATATCGTAAGCACCCCAGAGACCGTAGTTTGCGATGGTGGTATCGTTGTACTTCTGCGATTTCTCACCGTTACCAGCAGCACCAAGAATGAAGGTCTTCATGCTCTGATCGACGGGACCGAAGGACAGGGTATCACCCTTGGGTTTGCTTGCGCTCATAATCTTATTCTTCGGATCTGCATCGGAAATCGGAGAGTATTTTTCCTTATAGCTATTCAGCAGATAGGAGAACTTGGCGAAAGAAGCGTTGGAAATCTCATCGGTGTTGCGGAACTCGGTGAAAGCGAGGGAGTCGCTATAGAAATTTTCTACCTTGTATTTGCTATCCGTCGGTTTCGGTTCGGCACCCGGTTTGTCAGGTTCAGTAGGCTCGGTGAACGTACCAGCGGGCTTCTCGTTCCAATTCTCTTCGATAAACTCTGCAATTGCCATGTTGAAATCGCGGATACCTTCCTTCATCAGAGAAGTGATGGCCGTTTCTTCAGCATCAATTTTGGCTAATTCATAATTCAACTTATTCTCTCTGTCGGCAAATTTGTCAACATAAGCTTTCCATTCAGCAACTCTTGCGCTGCTGTCCGGGATAGCCTCATAGTCTTCCAACCATTTTGCGATCTTGGCTTCTTCCCACGCGATGGCATCTTCGTAATAGTCATCCACATCGACAAGGGCGTAGCCGTTCCAAGCGGTGTCGGCGAAGCGGAGGGCGTACTCGGTCAGGGTGTCAACCTTCTGCTGAGCCTTGAAGACCCTGTATTCCTGCTTGATGACCTCTTCCGTCAGACCGTAGTAGACAGCAACAGCTTCAGCTAAGGCAACCTTCTCGGGACCAGTAAGGTCACCGGCGGCGAGGCTGATGTTCCGGAGAGCGACGCGGAGTTCTTCTTTTGCCTGGGCAAGCTCTCTCTCGGCATCGACCATAGCTTTGGCGTGCGTCAGTTCGCGAAGTTCGATTTCCTTCTTCAAGGAGTCGATAGCGCTAATAGTAGCATTGTGGATGAAGTCGTTGGTGTCCTGACGAGCTTCGTTGATCAGTTGCTGGTACTCGTTCAGCAGTTTCTGATACTCAGTGTCAGCATTGAGGTTGGCGGTCTCGGCGTCACGATAGCGGGCGTTGGCCAGCTCGACGGCTGCGAGAGCACGTTGCAGTTCTGCGTCAGCTGCACGCAGATCCTTCAGTGCGCGGATGTATTCAGCCTTGGCAAAGCGCATGTCCTGGATACCCAGGGGCTCCACCTGCTCAATACAGGAAGTGAAAAGACTGCCGGCAGCAATCATAATCACCAGTGAATAAATAATCTTTTTCATAAAAAAAATTTGTTAAGTGTGTTTATTATTTATTGGTTAAACATTAAAAATTTGCACACAGTTTATCGCCTCAAAATTAGACATAAAATTTTGATTGTCCAAATTTTTGAGGCTTTTTTCAACGGGTTGTTGAAAAAATGTTAAAAAAATCTCGCTCGATTATCTTTAATCTCTGCTTCATTGGCAATTACATCCTGTAATATGCTGGAGTGGTACGAGGCGCTCCGGGCCTGTTGTGTGGCTGCATCCGCCTCGGAGAAGAAGTTACCCGTCGAACGGTTTGTAACTTCGAAGACATAGACCCCGATGTTCCCCTTCACGGTTTGGAGAGTTCCCTCGTCGGCCACGGAGGCCGCTCCGATGAAGGCAGGGTCGTTCTGCGTGTACTGGGCCGATCCAAACGACAGGCCCGGATAGTGGCTCACCGTGGTGCCGAGCTTGTCGGCGACCTGGTCGAGCGTCGTGAGACCGGCGATCTGGTTGGACACGTCGGCCAGTTGTTTGTCAAGAGCCTTGCGGCCCACGAGGACCGTACGGATGTCGGGCGCCACCTCTTTCAAGTCGGCGTAGCCTTCCTTGCGTGCCTTGGTTACAGCTGTAACAAAGTAGTACTTGTTGTCGACATTCTTGAGATCAGACACGTCACCTGCCTTGGTCTTCTTGTCGAAGACCCAGTAGACCACTTCGCGCGCATTCTCGGCCGGCCCGATGCGACGGGTGGCCTGCGTCATATTATTAAGAGGTATTACGGGCAGATTCTGCTCCCGGGCGATCCGCTCGAAATTCTCGAGCTTGCCGTCACAGGCGTCGGCGAACTCCACGGCCTTCATCTGGAAGTCGCGGTAGGTGTCGTCGGATGGGAGGACATTCTTATAGAGCGTGGCAATCTGGACTTTCTTCACGGGCTTCGTCTTTTCAGGGATATAGAGCACGAAGACAATCTGATTGTTTACACTTTTCACCTTGATGACTTTCTGCTGGGCGTCGAACACCGGGTCGAGGTCGGACAGGCCGTTGGCCATGATGATGTCCTGGGTGAGCCAGCCCATCTCGGTAAACTGCGACGGGTCGGGCTTGCGGAGCTGCTCGGCGACGAATGCGTCGGCGTCGGCTTCCTGGTTCAGGGCGTATACCTTATAATATACACGGGCCGAATCGGACATGTTGCGGACGGCGGCCACGCGGACAGCGGCATAGGCACGGTCTTCCTGCACCACCGGGCTGATGGTGCCGACCGGCTGATGGAACGCGGTCTCCTGGAATTCGGGCGTAGCGGCGAGCTGGTCCTCGGAGAAGAAGTAGGGATTCCACTTGCTGTCGGAGTTGAGCGTAACGAACGACTTGAGGTTCTCAGCCTTGGCGAAGTCTTCGTAGAGGGCGTCGAACTCCTCGCGGGTGTCGGCATAGTCCTGTGCGGACGGAACCACCTCCCACATCACGTATTCGATGTCGCGGTTGGCAGGCTGCTTGAACTGCTCCTTATGCTCGTTGTAGAAACGACGGATCTCGTCGGAGGTGACGCTGATGGTGCTGTCGGCGCCGAAGGGCATCGGGGAGAAGACAAAGTCGACGTCGGCGGTGACGTTGCTTTCGGCGACCAGGCGGTTCTTCTCGAGCTCGGTCTGGAAGTCACTGTTCTGGATCAGCGAGCCGTACTTGCTGTACAGCTGGTTGCGATAGACGCTCTCCTCGAGGAAGGACCAGAAGCGGGCAGCGTTGCCCGTCTCGTCGGCGTCGATCGACTGAACGAAATTGACCAGCGCCTCGCGGCTGAAGTTGCCGTTGGCGTCCGCAAAGATACCCTGCTGCAGGAGCACGGGGGAGATGTTGTTACCCTGGGTCAGGTCGAGCATTTCATCGGAACCGACGGCGAGGCCGGCTGCAGTGGCCTTCGGGATGAAAACCTCATTGTCGAAAATCGACTGCCAGGCTGCATCGCGAAGCTGGGCTTGCTCCGCTTCCGAGCTGGGGTTCTGGCCCAGGAGCTTGGCGATCTCGGTATAATTGTTGAGTTCTTCGTAGAACTCACGGTATGAAACGGACTTACCGTTCATGGAGCCCACTTTGTTGTCTGAGGAAAAGCGATCGGCGGCCGACCGAAGTGTCTGAGGATCAAGGATGAACGACAGAAGAGCCAGCGCGACGAGTACTGTGATTAAAATTCCGAATTTGACGCGAATTTTCTCTAATACCGCCATTTTTGTTTAGTTTTAGTTATTAATTTTTGTGTTACTTTCAAGGATGCCCTTTTTGGGACGAAGTGCAAAAGTACACAAAAATCAGTTACTAGATGCAAAAAGACGGTAAAACGTTGAGTCGGAAAATAATAATTCTTTACTTTTTTCGGGGTCCGACAAAGTTGACAGTGTCGTTGTAGGCGTAGGTGGAATCGCGCTCGATGGCATAGGAGTCGAAGGGACGGAGGATGACGGAGTTGCGGGCGCGTTCGTCGGAAGTCATGCCATAGCCCTGCATCAGGCCGCTGTCGGAGGAGAGGCGCACATAGCAGTCCGTGTAGATTTTCTTTTCGGCGCGGTTCCAGTAGAGGGTGTCGGTCTCGATTTTCTCCCCTTTCAAATGATTGATGATCACCACGTTGCCGAAAGCGCTCCAGGACTCCCGGTCCTTGGTGGTGATGTGCCTGGCCTGTTGCGAGACAATGGAAGTCTCCAGCTCGCCGTTTTCCGTATAGGCGTCCACGAAAAAGCCCTCCGGATAGTATTCGTAGGACTGCTGTAGCGAATCCTTCACATATTCGAACTTCTGCATGAGGGGCGCATGCATGCGCATGGAGGTCTCCCCGTTTTCGGTCTGCAGCACGTTCATGTCGTGGATCACCTGGACGGGCGTCTGCTCGAAATCAATGAAACTTTCCGTTTCTTTGTCGCAGGCGGGCAACGACAAGAGGATGGCCACCGCAAACGCGGCGGCCATCGCATATTGTCGGAGTTGTTGGTATCTGCCCAATTATTTGTTGGTACGGACGGTCGTGCGCTCGCTCATGCCGCCGCAGTTGACGGTGTAGGCGCTGCCGTCGGTGATATCGAGGAAGAAGGCGTCTTCCGTCTTCGGGAAGTAACGGCGGTACTGGGCTGCCAGCGAGTTGGCGTCATCGGCCACCGTCGGATCGGCTGCAGCGGCACGCTGCAGGTAGTCGACGGCCACCCAGAAGTTAGCGCGGCTGTTCACTTCGTCGCCACCGCACTTCTGGCCACCCCAGATGGTACCGATCAGCAGGTAGGCCTTGCCTTTGTAGGACTCGTCCATTTCCACCACTTCCTTGGCTTTGGCCACGGCCGGAGCCGCCTTGCCGCATTTCTTGAAGTAGTAGGTCGCGAGCTCGAAGGTGTACTCCGCCTTCGTGGCTACGTCGTCCGGGTTGAGGAGGCTGATGGCGCGCTCCAGGGCCTCGGCGGCTTTGGTGTTCTCGTCACGCGAGGAGTAGAGGCGGTACAGGCCGTAGACCGAGCTGGCGGTCGGGTTGATCTCGTTGAGGGCGACGATGCTCTTGAGGAAGAGGTCGGTGTTCATGCACTCGCTCTTGGAGAGCATCTTGACCATGTTGGCCAGGAGCGCCTCGTCGTTCGGATTGGCTTCGAAACGCGGGGTGTAGAGGGCCACCAGGTTGTCGCAGGAAGCCACGCCGCTCTCGATGAGGATGGTCTCGACATCGCGCTTGGCGTCGCGGTACTTCGGATCGTTGCTCGAAGCGATCTTGTCGTCGAGGTAGCCGGAGATGGTGGTGTAGTTGTTCATCACCGCCTCGGCGTCGATCTTCTGGTTCTGGTACATCTCGACGCTCGACTGCATCTGCTTGACGAAGACGACCGGGCTGGCTTCGCCCTTGATTTCTTCAAGAATCTTCGTAAGCAGGGTATACTGGCGCTCATAGTCGGCTCCGCAGTAGTTGATCAGGTCGATGGCCTTGTTGTCCTTGCTCTTGACGGCGTACTTCGGGAAGTACTCCGCGCGGACATCGTTGAGCATCAGCAGGGTGTCCACCAACTCTTTGTAACGGGCCGGGTTCTTCTGGTTCTTGGCGATCTCATAGCGGATGATCGACTGGCCGTTGATGATCATGTTCTGGCTGGCCGTGGGCGGGCAGAGGGAGAAAGCCTTGCGCCAGAAAGGCGCAGCCTCCGCGATATTTCTTTGTTTGTAAAGCTCCTGGTAATAGGAGAGATACTTTGTGCATTCGGCGCTGTCTTTTCCGAATCTTCCCTGGGAGAATGCCGGTACGGCAAGCACCAGAGTCAGGAGGATAAGGGCAAACTTTTTCATATCGTTCTCAAGTTAGTTGGCAAATTTAGTAAATATTTAGTTATACAACGGTTTGATAAACCAAATATCGTGCAAATTGAACGAGATGGTAAACAAAAAATATCGTTCGCGGATCTGATTGCTCTTCAAAGTGCCCCGCTGGCCGATGTCAACCCCGAAATTGAGGCTGTTGTAGTAGCGGAACACGGGGAGGCCGAAGCCCAGGGTGATGCCTGTCGACACCACGGGGTTTCCTCCCAGCTGCATGAACGAGCGCTGATGGTAAGCGCCGCCGCGGTAGGTCACCCGGCGCAGGAAATGGCCGAAGCCGCTGCGAACATCGTAGCGGTTGGGGGTCAGTTCGAAGCCCGCACGGAAATTCTGCTCTACGCCCGTGGAGAAATCCACGCCCGGATAGCCGCCGAAATCAACCTTGCGCCAGTCCCGGCGCGTATAGTCGAAACCCACCATCCACTGGTCGGCGTAGCGGAGCGTGATACCCGCACCAATCTCAGCCGGAATCGCATAGTTTTCCAGTTTGTAGCGCTCGAAATAGATGGTATCCGACACGTCCAGGGTTTCGTTCTGGGTATCGCCGTAGGCGAAACGGGTCTGGTCGCCACGCAGTTTCGTGTGGAAATCGTAGGTCACGCCCACCGTGGCGACCAGCGCCTTGGAGAGCGGCTGTGTATACTGCAGGCCGGCCTTGGCGCCGAAGCAGCTCACATTGTCGCGCCAGCCGGAGTTGATGAAGCGGTACGAAGAGGCGTTGTTGAAGTTCACGCTGCTGCTGCGCACGATCTTGCCGAAATAGTAGTTGCCGTCGACACCGATGCTGAGCCGCTTGAAAAGCGTGACGCCGGCGCCCAGGAAGGCTTTGTAATAGCCGCCGCGGCCGCTGCGTTCGTAGGTGATGTCGCCCACGCTGGCCACAAGTTCGTCGGAGGTCTCCTTCGCCTTGAAATCGTAGTTCACCGTGCTGTAGGGCATGATGCCTACCTTGAAGGCACCCATGGTGGAGATGGGGAACGAAGCCACGATGTGGTGCATGTTGAAAGAGTTGCTGGCGGAGCGCTGCACGCCCGTGGCCGTGGGGCTCATGGAGCGGGCTGCATTGCCGTAGAAGATCGTATTGCGGTTCTCCAGGCCGAAATCGACCATGAAGGACTTGACTTCGCGGGCCGTCACGCCGGCGGGATTGAGGATATTGATCATGCGGACATTGCGGTCTCCGATACCGATGCCGCCCATCATGGCGTTGTAGGAAGTTCCCTGCTGGATGAGATCGCCAAAACCGAACAGGGAGTACGGCGAATAGCCGGTGCTGGCTTGCGGATTGTCGTCCTGCGCCCGCAGGATCGCGGGGCACAGGAAAAGCAGCGCAGCGGCCACAACCAGTATGCTTGCTGTCTTCTTCACTGGGACTGGTTCTTGGAATGTACGAATTGCAAAAGTAATGAAAAATTCAAACATTATACCAAAAACGGGGCCAGAACGCGTGCCGCGGCCTGCACGGAAGGCACATCCGGCACTTTGAAGTAGAGTTTTCCGCTGGATTCGAGGAGGCTGATGCCGCTCTTGCGGGCGGCCATCTGCTGCAGGATCGTGCCGAACTGCTCGGATTCGAAGAAGGGATGCTTGCGGTCCGAAATGAAGTAGGCCAGCATCACGCCGTTCTTCAGCACGATGCGCTCCAAACCCATCCGGCTGCCCATCATACGGAGCCTCACCACGTCGATCAGCTCGAGCACAGGCGTGGGAATCGGCGAGCCGAAGCGGTCGGCCAGGTTGGCGGTGAAGCGTTTCAGAAGGTCTTCCGACTTGATGCTGTCGAGTTCCTTGTAGAGCCGGATTTTCTCGGACGGCACGTTGACATAGCTGTCGGGGATCATGATCTCGAGGTCGGTGTCGACCTGGGTGTCGAGCTCGTAGGTGATCCGTGCTTGCTCCGGAGCCTCGGGGTGCGTGAGCACCAGTTCGTTCATGGCTTCGCGCAGCACCCGCATGTAGGTCTCGAAACCCATCTCGGCCATGAAGCCGGACTGCTCCGCGCCCAGCAGGTTGCCCGCACCGCGGATGTCGAGGTCCTGCATGGCGATGTTGAAGCCGCTGCCCAGGTCGCTGAAGGCTTCCAGGGCCCGGATGCGCCGGCGCGCGTCGTCGGTCAGGCGCTCCTCCTCCGGGACGATGAGGTAGCAGAAAGCCTTGACGTTGCTGCGTCCCACCCGGCCGCGAAGCTGGTGCAGGTCGCTCAGGCCGAAGCGGTGCGCCCGGTTGACGATCATCGTGTTGGCATTGGGAATGTCGATGCCGTTTTCGATGATGGTGGTCGAGAGCAGGATGTCGTAGTCGCCGGCAATGAACTTGAGGATCTTGCCCTCCAGTTCCTTGGGTTCCATCTGCCCGTGGGCCACGCAGATCTCGGCCTTGGGGCAGATGCGGTGCAGCATGTCGTAGATCTTGAAAATGTCTTCGATGCGGTTGTGCACGAAATACACCTGTCCGCCGCGCTCCAGCTCCCGGTTCAGGATATCGGCCAGATAGTCTTCGTCGAAGCGGATGACTTCCGTGGTGACGGGAATGCGGTTGGGCGGCGGCGTGTTGATGATCGAGAGGTCGCGGGCGCCCAGCAGCGAGAACTGCAGGGTGCGCGGAATCGGGGTGGCGGTGAGGGTCAGGGTGTCGACCGAGGTCTTCATCTGCCGGATTTTCTCCTTGGCCGCCACGCCGAACTTCTGTTCCTCATCGATGATGAGAAGACCCAAATCCTTGAACTGCAGGTTTTTATTAAGGATACTGTGGGTGCCGATCAGGATATCGGTGCGCCCGCTGGCGATATCTTCACCGATCTGCTTGATTTCTTTGGCGGTGCGCAGGCGGCTGATATAGTCGATCTTCACGGGGAAATCCTTGAGCCGCTGCTGGAAGGTCTGCCAATGCTGCAGGGCCAGGATGGTGGTAGGCACCAGCACGGCCACCTGCTTGCTGTCGCACACGGCCTTGAAGGCGGCCCGGATGGCCACTTCGGTCTTTCCGAAGCCCACGTCGCCGCAGACCAGGCGGTCCATGGGATGGATGCTTTCCATGTCGGCCTTGACGGCTTCGGTGGCCGTGGCCTGGTCGGGGGTGTCCTCGAACATGAAAGAAGATTCGAGTTCCTGCTGCAGGAAAGAGTCGGCGCTGAACGCGAAACCGCGGGACTGCTGCCGCTCCGAGTAGAGTTTGATGAGGTCTTCCGCAATGTCCTTGACCTTCGACTTGGTGGCGCGCTTGAGGTTTTCCCAGGCCTTGCTGCCGAGCTTGTAGATTTTGGGCGGCTCCCCGTCGCGCGACTTGTATTTCGAGATGCGGTGCAGGGAATGGATCGACACGAACACCACGTCGCCGTCGCGGTAGATCAACTTGACGGCTTCCTGCGTGCGGCCGCCCACATGGGTCTTCACCAAGCCGCCGTACTGCCCCACGCCGTGATCGATATGCACGATGTAGTCGCCCATGCGCAATGCGTTGAGGTCGTTGATGGTCATCTGCTCGGCTTTTTCCACCTGCCGGTGGATACTGAGCTTGTGATAACGCTCAAAGATCTGGTGGTCTGTATAATAGCAGTTCTTCGAGGCTTTGTCGATGTATCCTTCGTGCAGCGAAACGGGCAGAAACTGCGGCGAGACGTTGCGCAGGATCTCTTTCAGGCGGCGGGTCTGGCTTTCGTTGGGCGAGAGGATCGTGACCGTATAGCCTTCGATCTGTTTGCGGACGATGTCGTCGGAGAGCAGCTGGAAGTTCTTGGCGAAAGCCGGCTGCGGCACGATGTTGCCTTCCTCTTTCTGCAGGATGTCGTCGCGCAAATCCCAGATGACCGTGCCTTCGGGAAGCACGTCCATGAAGTTCGCATATTCCTGGGCTTCACCGATTTCATCGAGGTTCGGATAGATGGAAATTTCCGGAAGCGGATCGCCGGCGGACAGCTGGTTGTCGGGGTTGAACCAGCGGATCGACTCGATCTCGTCGCCGAAAAAGTCGATGCGGAGCGGCCGCTCGTCGGCAAAACTGTAGATATCGACCAGGCTGCCGCGCAAGGCGAATTCACCCGGCTGTGTCACGAAGTCGACTTTCCGGAAGCCTTCTTCGAAGAGGATGTCGCTGATGCTGCCATGCGACAGGGATTCTCCTTTCCGCAGGGTCAGGACCGCCGAACGGATGGACTTGGGCCGAAGGACCTTTTCCTCAACGGCTTCGGTATACGTGACGATGATAACGGAAGGAAGCAGTTCCTTCGTCAGTAACTCCTTCGTAATGAGATAATCTTCATGATCATCGTCACCCCGGACTTGTTCCGGAGTCTCCGGACTGACGGGGGAAGAGGTCCAGCGGGTCAGGGCCGACAGTGTGGCGGTACGCTGAAGAAGGGCCGTATTCTTCTTGTATTCAGATTTTTCGCTGGTGGCCGGGAAAAAGAACAAATTCTCTTCGCGGAAAAAATTGTCGAGGTCGGAGGCCAGAAAATAGGCTTCCTTCTTGTTGTCGGCAATCACAAGATGAAGCGCACCCTGGACGGCGCGCTTCACGGAATTCGCAATATGGACGGCTTGGGAGGAAAGAATCATTTAAATTTTCGGAAATAAGCTTCTTCGATCGGAGCCAGTTCGCGCCTGTATTCCTGGGCTTTGCGCACGTTGAAATAATTCTTGCCATTGCCGCGTTGCAGCGGGAAGACCTCTGCACGACGGGCCAGGGCTTCGTCGCACAGGCGGCAGTTGTCGCTGCCTTCCTGCTTCATGACACCTTCCGGCTGATGGAAACCGTCGGCCACCTGCAGCGGTACCGCGATACCCACCGGCGGATAACCGAGGATGGTCCACATGACCGTCTTGTCTGGGTTTTCACCGGGTTTGACACCTTTCACCACAATGGAGGCACTGGTGCTGCGGCGTGGAATGAAGTCCTGGTCCACAAACCAGCCTTCCGGCGCCAGTTCAGGATTCTTGTTCAAGTCAATGCCCAGCAGCGAGTTGTAATAGCTGCGCGACAGGTTGTTGAAAATCCACTGCGGCGTGAATTGCTCACCACGGATCCAGGCCTGGTGCGTGATGATATTGGCCGTGTTGTAACGGACATATCCCATGCCTTCGTCCTTCCGGCCGGTATAGGAATGATTCGTATAGATCAGGAATCCCTCCGGCGCGATCTTCGGATCGTTCACGTCGATTTTGCGCCATTCGGTGTTGTTGACTTCGTAATAGGCGGCACCGCCTTCCGCGTCGATCACACCGAAGTTGGCTTCCACGCCGCGGGGCTTTTTCATCTTGTCGAGCATTTTCTCGAAATCCTTGAGCGTCTTGCAGCTGCCCAGCGCCTGATACATCACTGCGCCTTCCTGGTCTTCGAAGTCAGCTTTTTCGCTCTGCAGGTTATAAGAAGCCGTGTTCATGATGGAAAAACCCACTTCATTGGTACCGGTCCAGACTTCACCGTCCTGTACCGGACTGTTGACCAGACCCAGAAAACTGTATTTACGTCCGTTTCCGGCCGGGAAAAACTCGATGCGGTTGTTGAGTTCGCCCGTGTCGCGATGCTTCCAGAGCAAGGGTCGGCCGTCAGGGGTGGATTTGCCGGTCCAGATGCCGGAAGTGCAGGCATCTGATGGAATGGCAACCAACAGGCTCACTGCCAGCAGGATACTAAGAGAAAAGATCTTTTTCATGGTTCTGGTTGAATTTTCCAAGGTGTTTGTATGCCAGGTCGGTAACGACGCGTCCCCGCGGGGTGCGCGTCAGGAAACCTTCTTTGATCAGGAAAGGTTCATAGACTTCCTCCAGGGTACCCACATCTTCACTGATCGCCGTCGCAATCGTTCCGGCACCCACGGGTCCGCCATTGAATTTATCGATAATGGTATTGAGGATCTTGTTGTCGATGGCGTCAAGTCCGCGCGTATCGATATTCAGCGCATTGAGGGCAAACTTGGTGATTTCCAAGTCAATGACACCGTTTCCACGCACTTGTGCAAAGTCCCGTACACGCCGCAGGAGTGAATTTGCGATACGTGGCGTACCCCGGCTCCGCAGCGCAATCTCTTTCGCGGCAGCATCTTCGATTTCAATATCCAGGATAGCCGCACTTCTTTTAATAATGTGGAAGAGCACCTCCGCATCGTAATATTCCAGGTGGCACTGGATCCCGAAACGGGCCCGCAGCGGCGAAGTCAGCAGGCCGCTGCGCGTCGTGGCACCAATCAGCGTGAACGGATTCAAGGAAATCTGTACGCTGCGGGCACCCGGTCCCTTGTCGATCATGATGTCGATGCGGTAATCTTCCATCGCGGAATACAGATATTCTTCCACAATGGGACTCAGGCGATGGATTTCATCGATAAACAGCACATCGCCTTCTTCCAGGGAAGTCAGCAGGCCGGCCAGGTCGCCGGGCTTGTCGAGAATCGGACCGGATGTAATCTTGAGGTTGACCCCCAGCTCGGAAGCCACGATATGCGCCAGGGTGGTCTTGCCCAGGCCCGGAGGGCCGTGAAACAAGACATGGTCGAGCGCTTCACCCCGCAAAAGCGCCGCTTTCACGAAGATCTTGAGGTTTTCGAGCACCTTTTCCTGTCCGGAGAACTGGTCGAAATTCTGCGGACGGATCACCTTGTCGAATTCACTCTCCCGGAAAGAGGTCTCCGTACGGGGATTGAAAGAGTCAGCCATAACACCACAAACGTTGTCAACAACACAAAATTAATAAAATAAAAATTTAAAATTTCTTTTTCCCGGTATTTCTAAGCCTGTTGAAACGGTTGATAAAAAACGGATGTGAAAATATCCATAGGCGTTTCAACAGAAAACGAACACCCATTTCATCGCCGGGAGGAAATGGGTGCCCTTTTGTTGATAAGCCGCGTAAAAGGCAGGCGTTGATAAAGGATTTGTTGAAAACCGCTGTACAGCTTGGTATCAAACCGGATTCTATCAACAAGCGGATAATTTTTCAACAATCCTTTCCAGTTATCAACTAGTCTTTGAACTTGGCTTTGAGGAATTCGCGGTTCAGGCGCGCGATGTGGCTGACGGTAATGTGTTTCGGGCACTCCATCTCGCAGGCGCGGGTGTTGGTGCAGGCACCGAAGCCCAGTTCGTCCATCTTGGCCACCATGGCTTTCGCACGGCGCGCTCCTTCGATCTTGCCTTGCGGCAGCATGGCGAGCGAGCTCACGCGGGCTGCTACGAAGAGCATAGCGGAACCGTTCTTGCAGGTGGCAGCGCAGGCACCGCAACCGACGCAGGAAGCGGCGTCCATGCTTTCATCTGCATTCTTCTTCGGGATGGGAATGGCATTGGCATCGGGAACACCGCCCGTATTGACGCTGATGAAGCCGCCGGCCTGCAGGATCTTGTCGTAGGCGCCACGGTCAACCACCAGGTCTTTGATCACCGGGAAGCCGCGGCTGCGCCAGGGCTCGATGGTGATGGTGCTGCCATCCTTGAATTTGCGCATGTAGAGCTGGCAGGTGGTGACACCGCTCTCCGGACCGTGGGCACGGCCGTTGATATAGAGCGAGCAGGCGCCGCAGATGCCTTCGCGGCAGTCGTGGTCGAAGCTGACCGGACCGCTGTGCTGTCCTTTGCATCCTTTGTCGAACGCCACCGGATCGATTTTCTCATTGATGAGCTGTTCGTTGAGGATATCCATCATCTCCAGGAAAGAAGTGTCTTCCGAGACGTCTTTCACCTGATAGGTCTCAAAATGTCCTTTGCTTTTCGCGTCTTTCTGACGCCAAATCTTAAGAGTAAAATTCATATCACTTCTTCCTTTAAATTAGTCTTTGTAGTTGCGGGTTGCCACATGGGCGAATTCAAACTTGAGCGGTTCCTTGTGGAGTTCAGGCTGCTTGTCTTCTCCCTTGTATTCCCAGGCGGCCACGTACATGTAGTTGACGTCGTCGCGCTTGGTCTCGCCTTCTTCGGTCTGCATCTCCTCGCGGAAGTGACCGCCGCAGGATTCGTTGCGGTTGAGGGCGTCGCGGGCCATCAGCTCGCCGATCTCAAGGAAGTCGGCCACGCGCAGGGCTTTTTCGAGTTCCTGGTTGAACACGCCCGTTTCACCGGCCACATAGACATTGGACCAGAATTCCTTCTTGAGGTCCTGGATGAGGCTGATGCCTTTCTTCAGGCCGGCTTCGTTGCGGGCCATGCCCACATATTCCCACATGATATGGCCGAGTTCCTTATGGATGGAGTCGACGGTGCGTTTGCCCTTGATGCTCATCAGTTTGTCGATCTTTTCCTGAACGGCTTTCTCGGCCGCTTCGAATTCCGGCGCGTTGGTGTCGGTCTTCGGCTCCTTGAACTTGCTGGCCAGGTAGTCGCCGATGGTGTACGGCAGGATGAAGTAGCCGTCGGCCAGACCCTGCATCAGGGCCGAAGCGCCGAGGCGGTTGCCGCCGTGGTCGGAGAAGTTGGCTTCACCGATGGCGTACAGGCCCGGGATGGTGGTCATCAGGTTGTAGTCCACCCAGAGGCCGCCCATCGTGTAGTGGATGGCCGGATAGATCATCATCGGCTCTTCGTGCGGGTCGACGTCGGTGATTTCCTTGTACATGTCGAAGAGGTTGCCATAGCGGGCGTCCACGACTTCACGGCCGAGGCGGCTGATGGCGTCCTTGAAATCGAGGAACACGGCCTTGCCGGTGTTGTTCACGCCGAAACCGGCGTCGCAGCGCTCCTTGGCGGCGCGGGAAGCCACGTCACGCGGGACGAGGTTGCCGAATGCGGGATAGCGGCGCTCGAGGTAGTAGTCGCGGTCTTCTTCCGGAATCTGCGAACCTTTGATCTTGCCTTCCTGCAGTTTCTTGGCGTCTTCGAGTTTCTTCGGCACCCAGATGCGGCCGTCGTTGCGGAGCGACTCGGACATCAGGGTCAGCTTGGACTGCTGGTTGCCGTGGATCGGAATACAGGTCGGGTGGATCTGTGCGAAGCACGGGTTGGCGAAGAAAGCACCTTTCTTGTAGCACTGCCAGGCGGCCGAGCCGTTGGAGTTCATGGCGTTGGTGCTGAGGAAGTAGGTGTTGCCATAGCCGCCGGAAGCGATGACCACGGCGTGGGCGCCGAAGCGCTCGATCTTGCCGTTGGTCAGGTTGCGGGCGATAATGCCCTTGGCCTCGCCGTTGATGATCACGAGGTCGAGCATCTCGTGGCGCGGATAGGATTTGACTTTGCCGTTGGCCACGGCGCGGTTCAGGGCGGCGTACGCGCCGAGCAGCAGCTGCTGGCCGGTCTGGCCGCGGGCGTAGAACGTACGGGACACCTGTGCACCGCCGAACGAACGGTTGTCGAGCAGTCCGCCGTAGTCGCGGGCGAAAGGAACGCCCTGGGCCACGCACTGGTCGATGATGTTGTTGCTCACCTCGGCCAGACGGTAGACATTGGCTTCACGGCTGCGGTAGTCACCGCCTTTGATGGTGTCGTAGAACAGACGGTAGATCGAGTCGTTGTCGTTCTGGTAGTTCTTGGCAGCGTTGATGCCACCTTGTGCTGCGATGGAGTGTGCGCGGCGTGGTGAGTCGCTGATGCAGAAGACCTTGACATTGTAGCCCAGTTCTCCCAACGAAGCGGCTGCGGAGGCGCCACCGAGACCGGTGCCGATCACGATAATCTCCATTTTACGCTTATTGGCAGGACTTACGACTTTGATGTCGGCTTTGTGCTTCGACCATTTCAGTTCGAGCGGTCCTTCCGGAACCTTAGAAATCAATTCAGTCATATAACGTTATATTAGTTGTTCCAATAACATACAAATATCGCAATTATCACAGATATTTGCAATAATTTGTATCTTTACTGACAAATTTTTAAGGAATTACCAAGATGAAAAACGTGGAAAAGCTTCTGTTCGTTGCCCTTGCAGCGATGATGTTTGTTTCGTGCAGCCCTTATGGCAGACTTTCGAAAGAAAAACAGGCCGCCGTGGACGAGAAAATCCAGGCCGCTTATGTCCGTGCCATTGAAAAACCCAACCTTCGACTGGAAGTGAGCCGCATCATCCCGAACGGAATGCCCTCCAAATCCTGCAACGGAGAGTTTGTCCTGACGCTGAAAGGCAATGAAGTGGATACCCGCCTTCCTTTCATCGGCGTGTCCCACGAGCCCCACATGGGTGGCATCGATGAGATTTCCATTGTTTTCGACCATGAGAAAGTCGATCTGCAGAAAGACTTTTCCAAGGCGGACAAAGGCGAGTATGTCTACAAGTTCAAAGGTGGTGAAGGCTATTACAAATGGGAAGTCAAGCTGGAACTCTACGACAACGGCAACGCCTATATCGACTGCAACTGCGATGACGGCAGAAGCATGCATTATATCTCCAACATTATTCTCCGCTAACTGACATATGAGCGTTCACAGACTCTTTCTGGCCGCTGCCGTGTTGCTGGCGTCCTGCCTGCCCGCGATGGCGCAGTTCGATTTCGTTCCGAAACCGGCTTCGGTGCAGGTCGATGAAGGCGCCAGTTTCGTCTTCGACAAGAACCTGCAGATCACGGGCGGCGACCCGTTCAACGTGCAGTATCTCCAGCAGCACCTGGACCGCGTGTTCGACCGCCGCGGCGACAGCTGGAACAGCCAGCCCGGCCGCATCGAGTTCGTCCGCACCAAGTCCTTTCCCCGGGAGGGTTACGCCATCAGCGTGAAGCCGGGCCGCATCGTGGTCAGCGCCACGACCCGCGAAGGGGAGTTCTACGCCATCCAGACGCTGCTGCAGATGCTTCCGCCGCAGGTGTACCGGCGTGTCTCCGGCCCCGACGCCCTGCTCCTCCGGCAGTGGGAAATCCCTTGCGTAGAGATTGTCGACCAGCCGCGGTTTCCCTGGCGCGGCAGTATGTTCGACGTGTCGCGCACCTTCTTCGACAAGGCGTATATCCTGCGTCACCTCGACTGGCTGGCCTACCACAAGATCAACAAGTTCCACTGGCACCTGACCGACGACAACGGCTGGCGCATGGAGATCAGGAAATATCCCAAACTCACGCAGGTCGGTGCCTGGCGCGGTCCCGACGAGGCGCTGGAGCCGGCTTTCAACTCCGGGAACGAGCGCTACGGCGGTTACTACACCCAGGAGGAGATGAAGGAGATCGTGGCTTATGCCGCCGAGCGGAACATCGAGATCATTCCCGAATTCGACCTGCCGGGCCATTCCAAGGCACTGGCCGTGTCTTATCCGGAAATGGTCTGCCGGCACGACGCCGAGATCAAGAGCGTACAGGGCGAAGTCCATAACGTGCTCTGCGTCGGCCGTGAGAAGAACTATGTGATCCTCGAGAACATCATCAAGGAGATGGCTTCGATCTTCCCGTCGAAATATTTCCACATCGGCGTGGAGGAAGTGGCCACGGAGTCCTGGAAGCACTGCCCGGACTGCCAGGCCGTGATGAAGAAGATGGGCTATACGGACGAGAGCCAGCTGCAGGGCTATTTTGCCCAGCGGATGGAAACCATCCTGGCCAAATACGGCAAAACCCTGGAAGGCTGGGAAGACATCATCCCGACCGAGACCCTGTCGCGCAACGACCTGGTCCTGGTGTGGCACAACCAGAACGTGATGCAGAAAGCCATCGACGCCGGTTTCCCCGTGGTGACACAGAACTGCTTCTATCTCTACCTCGACATGAAGCAGACGCCGGCCGAGCGCGGTCACAGCTGGGCCACGATCATTGACGTGGAGCGGGTCTACTCCTTCGACCCGCTGCAGGAACTCGACCTGTCGGGCGGCAGGGAACACCTGGTGAAGGGCCTGCAAGGCGGGCTCTGGGCAGAACTGTTGTACTATCCGCCGCATTTCTCTGAATATCAGCTCTATCCTCGCCTCAGCGCGCTGGCCGAAGTGGGCTGGACGCCGCAGGAAAAGCGCGATTACGCCGATTTCGACGGGCGCCTGATGCGCACGCATTTCGAGCGCCTGCGCAACATGGGCATCCAGTTCCGCATTCCGATGCCGGAAGTCGATGTGCGCGGAAATGTCCGCAGCCCCTATCCCAACATGGTGGTGCGCTATACCTTCGACGGCACGGAACCTACTCTCGCCTCTCCCGTCGTGACGGGTCCGGTCGTGACCGACCAGCCTGAGAAGCTTCGCTTCGCCACGTTCTACGGCGATATCAAGAGCCAGACAGTGGAAGTGCCGGGCGCCCGGAAGTACCTGACACCCGCCGTGCGCGTCGAAACGACCCTTCAGGTCAACCCGCGCTATCCGGTAGAGAACCTGAGCCTCTATGAGGCCCGCAAGCCCCTGCGCAGCGCCGGTGCCCCCAAAGCCGGCGACCAGGTGCTGTTCAGCTTCGAAGCGCCCCTGAACTGCAGCCGGATCACCGTCCAGACCGCCGACGCAGTGAACAATTTCTACGGTGTCACGCAAGGACACGTGGAGGTGAAATATGCTGACGCCAAGGACTTTGTGAATTGCGGCACATTCGATATGTACAACCGCGTCGTCGTGCCGGCAGGCGGCCGCCCCGTGCTGGCCGTCCGCATCGTCATCGACGGCCCCTGCGAAGGGAAGGCGGTGTACATTCAACCGTTAATTATTGAATAATATTGCGTACGTATTTGCGTAGCCGAGCGGGTGGTGTTCGGTGAAGCGACCTTTTTTGGAAGCAAGACGAACACCAGAGTTCGGCGGAGCAAATAGATAAATGACATGGAATTTTTCACGACTGCGAACGGAATAACCGTTCACGTTTGGGATACGAAAGACGAAAAATCGCCCGCCGGAGCGAAGACCCTCGTTTTGTTGCATGGCTATCTCGAGACCATGTATATCTTCAACGAGCTCATCGAGGTGTTGAAACCACATTTCCGGCTGATTACCTTGGACCTGCCGGGCCACGGCCTCACCGACTACGCCCCCGCAGGACCCGACGGCGAACGCGTCAATACCCTTTCTTTCGACGCCGCCGTCGTCATGGGCGTGCTTGACAAGTGCGGCGTCGACAAAGCCATCCTGGCCGGACATTCCATGGGCGGCTACGTTACGCTCCAGGCCCTGCGCGAGTACCCCGGGCGCATGGAAAAAGCCATCCTGCTGCACTCGCATCCCTATCCTGATTCTCCCCAGAAAATCGAGGACCGCGGCCGTGAAAAACAATTCGTGGCCCAGGGCAAGCTGTTCACCGTAGCCGACCTCTCGATCCCGAACATGTATTATGCGGAAAACCTGCGCGCGTGTGACGAAAAAATCCGCGAGACGGTGGAGCTTTGCGAGACGCACGACCCCGAAGGCATTATCGCTTCGATCGAAGGCCTGCGCCGCCGCGACGACCTGTCGGACGTACTGAAACAGCCGCCGGTGCCGGTGCTGCTCATCCATGGCGATCACGACGCCTTCCTGCCGCTGGAGCGGGTCGGGGAGATGAAGAAACTCTTCCCGGCGGTGCAGTATGCGCTGATTCCGAACGCGGGGCACAATTCGTTCATCGAGCAGCCGGCGGCGTGCATCGATGCCATTTTGCGCTTCGCGTAGCTACCACAAAAAGTTGTCGAACGGATAGCGCCCGGCATGGATCTCCGCGACCATCTTGTAGAGGTCGTTGCGGAGCTTGTCGACACCGATTTTCTCACGTGCCGACAGGAAGATGCACGGCGTGTGTTCCCGTGAGATCCAGCTGTTCTTCAGCTCTTCCAGCGTGAAGTTCTTCTCTGTTTTTTCCTGCAGCGAAAACTCGTCGTAGGGCTCGTAGCGGTACGCATCGATCTTGTTGAACACCATGTAGACCGGTTTGTCCTGGGCGCCGATCTCCTTGAGGGTCTGGCTCACGACGCGGATCTGGTCTTCGAAGTTGGGGTGCGAGATGTCGACCACATGCATCAGGATGTCGGCTTCGCGTACCTCGTCGAGCGTGCTTTTGAACGATTCCACGAGCTGGGTGGGCAGTTTGCGGATGAATCCCACAGTGTCGCTCAGCAGGAAGGGGACGTTTTCGATGACGACCTTGCGAACGGTGGTGTCGAGTGTCGCGAACAGTTTGTTTTCGGCGAACACCTCGCTCTTGGCCAGCAGGTTCATGAGGGTGCTCTTGCCGACGTTGGTATAGCCCACAAGCGAGATGCGGACCATCTGTCCGCGGTTCGAGCGCTGGGAGGCCATCTGCCGGTCGATTTTGCGCAGCTGCTCCTTGAGGCGGGTGATCTTGTCGAGCACGATGCGGCGGTCGGTTTCCAGCTGGCTCTCACCCGGGCCGCGCATGTTGAGGCCGCCTTTGCCGCCGCGCTGGCGTTCGAGGTGCGTCCACATGCCGGTCAGGCGCGGATAGAGGTACTGGTACTGGGCGAGCTCGACCTGGGTCTTGGCGTAGGCGGTTTGGGCGCGTTCAGCGAAGATGTCGAGGATGAGGCCGGTGCGGTCGACGACGACGCAGTGGTGGTCGGGCCAGTGGTCGTTGATTTCGCGCTCGACGTTGCGCATCTGTGAGGGGGAGAGTTCGTCGTCGAAGATGACGTAGTCGAGTTCGTTTTCGCGGACGTACTGCTTGATTTCCTGGAGTTTACCTGAACCGATGTAGGTGCGGGAGTCGGGATGGTCGAGGCGCTGGGTAAAGCGTTTCGTGCCTTCGACGCCGGCGGTCGTGGCGAGGAACTGGAGTTCATCGAGGTATTCTTTGACCTGGTCTTCGTCTTGTTGCCGGGTGATCAGGGCGACGAAGGCTGCCTGGGGTATTCTGTTATCTACGGTTTCGTACATTGTCTGTCGTCATCGATTGTCGCTTCGCTGCGCTCTGGTTTTTGTCCCGCTCGCGAAAAATGCTCGCGGCTCCAAAAACCACCCGCTCAGCTACGCTTATCGTTATTTTTTGTTCAACACTTCCAGCACCGACGGGATCGGCAGGGCTTCGACTGTGAGGCCGCCGCGGCCGGTCATGTCGGTAGCCATGAAGAGAGAATTCCAAAGGGCTTCGGCGCAGGCTTCGATCGTGGCTTCGAAGAGCGGGCTCATGGCGTCGTTGTGCAGGAGCGTCGGGTAGTATTTGTCGGTGCTTTCATCGATCAGGTTTTCAGGCGCTACGCTCACGGCAATCACATAGTCGCCGCTGCCGTTCGAGGCGATGCCGCCGGTTTTGGCCAGACCCAGCATGGCGCGCTTGGCCATGCGTTCGAGGTTGCGGGCGTCAAGGGGCGCGTCCGTGAAGACGACCATCATGCACGATCCATCCGGATTGAGCTGGTAGTCAGGATTTTCAACGCTCTTCTTGAAGCTGTATTGGCCCAGGCGCCGGCCGACTGGCGCACCGTCGATTTCCAGGATGCCGCCGTAGTTCGTCTGGACGAGGACCCCGACCGTATAGCCGCCCAGGTCTTTCGGCAGCACGCGTGAGGAGGTGCCGATGCCGCCTTTCCAGCCGAAGCAGACGGTGCCGGTGCCAGCGCCCACGCAGCCCTCTTCCACAGGGCCCGATTTCGCGCTCAGGATGGCCTTGACCACGTGGTCCGCGGTGACGTGCCGTCCGCGGATGTCGTTGAGCTGTCCGTCGTTGGTCTCGCCCACCACGGCGTTGACGCTGCGCACGTTTTCATTGCCTTTTACGTTGAGGGAGTAGTTCAGTACACCCTCGATGCCTTGAGCCACGGAAAGTGTGTTGGTGAGAACGATGGGCGTCTCGATGTTGCCCAGCTCGCGGATCTGCGTCACGCCTGCCAGTTTGCCGAAGCCGTTGCCCACGTACACGGCGGCGGGGCATTTCTTGCGGAACACGTTGCCCTCGTGCGGGACGATCGCCGTCACGCCGGTGCGCACGTCCTCCCCTTCGATGAGGGTCACCTGACCCACTTTCACGCCCGGTACATCGGTAATGGCGTTGTATTCGCCCGGCTTGAATATGCCCGGCTCAATGCCGAAATCACGGATCCGGCCGCGGCCGTTTTCCTGCGCAACGACGCCGACACACAGCGCCAGCAGGCATATGGAGACGAGAAGCCTTTTCATGGACATAGATTTTCTACAAAGATAGTCTTATTTTAGGAAACGAAAAATGGCCGCCCGAAAAGGCGGCCATTCGTGTTGTAAAAACCCTTCCGCTTAGCGGAGCTGGAATACGACCGGGAAGTTGTAAACCACCTTCACCGGACGCTCTCTCTGTTTGCCCGGCGTCCACTTCGGAGACATCGAGACGATACGGACAGCCTCTTTGTCGAGCGAGGAGTCCACGCCGCGGAGCACCTTCACGTCGCTGACGGAGCCGTCGGTGTTGACCGTAAACTGCAGCGTCACACGACCCTGGATGCCATTCTCCTTGGCGATCTCCGGATACTGGAGGTTCTTGTTCACCCAAGCGGAGAACGTGTTGGCGTCACCGCCCTGGAATTTCGGTTTCTCCTCGACGAGCGCGAACGGGATGGCTTCCTCTTCGACCACTTCTTCCTCGACAGCAGCGTGGTAGTCCATGATTTCCACACCGAGGTTTGCATTGTCCTCCATGTCGATGAAAAGGTCGTCATTTACCTGGATGTCATCGTCCACAATGTCGATGATGTCGGAAAGAACCGGGATCTTGGGAACTTCCGGGGGAATTTCCTGCTGCTCCTGGGTGTTGATGATCTCTTCTTCTTCGATAGCCACGGTCTGGGCCGTAAGGTCCATCGTTTCAACCTTGTCGGAAGAAGACCATTCGAACGCGAGCAGGCAGATGCCGAGAGCGACAATCAGACCAATCTCGAGGAACAGTGCGTTCTTCTTCGTAAGGTCAGCTTTGGGAGAAATTTTGCTTTCCATATCGTTACGTTTTTTGTTATTGCTTATCAATTATTGCGCCGTATACAATAGTACAATACCCAAAATTAAGAAGAAAAAATCAATTAATCCAATTTTTCTTGCAGAAAATTGTTCAAAACTTTTGAAGGATTTTTTATAACTTACTGATAGTTAGCGAGATAAAATCTTGCTCTCGTACAGCACGTTATTAACATTCTTCACAGCGGCGGCACTCTTGTCGAACGCAGCCTTCTCTTCTTGGGTCAGGTCGTATTTGACCACCTTTTCGACACCGCGTTTGCCGATGACGGCGGGGACGCCGATGCAGAGGTCTTCGTGGCCGTACTCGCCTTCCAGGTAACAGCAGCAAGGGAATACCTTCTTCTCGTCGAGGAGGATGGACTTCACCATGGCAGCGCAGGAAGCGCCCGGAGCGTACCAGGCGGAGGTGCCGAGGAGCTTGGTCAGGGTAGCGCCGCCGACCATCGTGTCAGCGACCACCTTGCTGGCCACAGCCTTGCTGAGTTTCTTGGTGACAGGCTGGCTCTTGTAGGTAGCCTTGCTGATGAGCGGAATCATCGTCGTGTCGCCATGACCGCCGATCACGATGCCTTCCACGTCGCTCGGAGCGGCCTTGAGGGCCTGGCTCAGGTAGTAGCAGAAGCGGTTGCTGTCGAGCTGTCCGCCCATGCCGACCACACGGTTCTTCGGCAGGCCAGTAGCCTTGAGAGTCAGGTAGGTCATCGTATCCATCGGGTTGGAGATGATGATGAAGATGGCTTTCGGGGAGTATCTCAGCGCATTGCTGACCACGCCGTTGACGATGCCGGCGTTGACGCCGATGAGCTCCTCGCGGGTCATGCCCGGCTTGCGGGGAATACCGGAGGTGACGACGATCACGTCGGAGTTGCGGGTGGCGGCATAGTCGCTGGTCACGCCCTTGATCCGGGTGTCGAAGCCGTACATCTTCGCGGTCTGCATCATATCGATAGCCTTACCCTCGGAAAGACCTTCCTTGATGTCGAGAAGAACGAGTTCCGAGCAAATTTTCATGTGTGCAATGGCGTTTGCACAGGTAGCGCCCACGTTGCCGGCGCCGATGACTGTAACTTTAGACATAATGTTATGGTTTACGTAGTTTTTTGTATTTTTGTCGTGCTTTCAGTAGCATCACGCAAAGGTATAAAATTTTATGATACGTTATTTCAAGGAAGACACGTCTTTCTCGCCGAAGGGGAAACGTCTGATAAGTAGCTGGTTACAGGAAGTTGCCGCCGCACGTGGCTACGAAATTGGCGAACTCAACTACATCTTTTGTTCCGACCCGTATCTGAAAGCCATCAACCAGCAATTCCTGGGCCATGACTACGAGACGGACATCATCACGTTCGACAACTCAGACGACTACTATCTAGAGACCGGACGCCGGGGCGTGAGCGCTGACATCTATATCAGCATCGACACGGTGCGGATCAATGGCAAGGCCTATTGCGAAGGGTTCGAGCGTGAGTTGCACCGGGTGATCGTGCACGGCTTGCTGCACCTGATCGGCTACGACGACACGACGCCCAGGAAACAGCAGCGGATGCGCACGGCCGAGAACCGGGCCTTGCTGCTGTTCGAGCAGATGCGAGCCGCGAAGCAGCATGGTTGCTGACTATGACATTATCGTAATCGGGGCCGGCCATGCCGGCTGTGAAGCGGCGGTGGCGGCAGCGCGGCTGGGTTCGCGCGTGCTGCTGGTGACGCAAGACATGAACAAAATCGCCCAGATGTCGTGTAATCCGGCGATGGGCGGCATTGCTAAAGGTCAGTTGGTCAGAGAGATAGATGCGTTGGGGGGATTTTCGGGCCTTGTGACCGACGCCTCGACGCTCCAGTTCCGCATGCTGAACCGGTCGAAAGGACCCGCCATGTGGAGTCCCCGCGCCCAGTGTGATAAACGCCTCTTTTCGACGAACTGGCGTTCGGTGCTTGAAAATACCTGTGGCTTAGATATTTGGCAAGATACGGTCGTCGATATAACGCTCCGAGAATCGAATATTTCAGGTGTGCGTGTATCGATGGGCGCAGAATTTTCGGCCAAAAGTGTGGTTTTAACGGCCGGCACTTTCCTCGAAGGACGACTTTTCGTCGGGACCGAGACTTCGGAAGGCGGCCGCATCGGAGAGCTTCCGGCTAAGGGTCTGTCGGGTCGCCTGGCGGCGGCCGGCCTGACCGTCGGCCGGATGAAGACCGGCACGCCGCCCCGCATCGACGCGCGATCACTCGACTTGACGAAACTCGAGCGACAGGATGGCGATGAGCGTCCGGCCCGTTTCTCTTTTCTTGCGCAACCGACGCAAATCCAGCAGGGCCGCCCGCAGAAGTGCTGCTACCTCGTGCATACCAATCCCGAGGTACACGAAATTCTGCGTACAGGCTTTGACCGCTCGCCGCTCTTTACAGGCCGGATTCAGGGCATAGGCCCGCGTTATTGCCCGTCCATCGAAGACAAGTTGCGCACTTTTGCCGGTAAGGATTCCCACCAGCTCTTTCTGGAGCCTGAGGGCTGGGATACCTATGAATACTATCTGCAGGGCTTCTCTTCGTCGTTGCCGTTGGAAACCCAGCTGGCTGCCTTGAGGGCCATCAAAGGTCTTGAACATGCCAAGATTTTCCGACCGGCGTATGCCGTGGAATATGATTATTTCGATCCTACTCAGCTCAAGCCCTCCCTCGAGTCCAAAGTAATTGACGGCCTGTTCCTGGCCGGCCAGGTCAATGGCACGACCGGGTACGAGGAAGCGGCCGCCCAAGGTTTGATGGCCGGCATCAACGCCCATCTGCGTCTGGCGGGCAAAGAACCTTTCATCCTGAAGCGCGACCAGGCCTATATCGGAGTCCTGATCGACGATCTGGTGACGAAAGGTGTCGATGAGCCTTATCGTATGTTTACCTCTCGTGCCGAGTACCGTATTCTTTTGCGTCAGGATAACGCCGACGAGCGCCTGACGCCCCTTGGCCGTGATCTCGGCCTTGTCTCAGATCAGCGGTGGGAAACATTTATAAATAAGTATAGCCGTGTAAATACGCTGGTCGATACCCTGCAGGAGCTTTCTCTCAAACCCGAGACCGTCAATCCCTATTTGACGTCCGTGGGTTCTACTCCTCTCAAAAATTCCCGTCGGGCTGCCGATCTGCTGGTTCGTCCGGATGTTACCTTGTCTGGTTTGCTGGAAAATGTTCCACGTGGAACAATTCCCGAAACTTACGAAGAAGTGCGCGATACGGCCGAGATCCGTATCAAGTATGCCGGCTATATCGACCGGGAAAGGCGGCTCGCGGAAAAGATACTCCGTCTCGAAGACCTGGAGATTCCCGCCGACTTTGATTTCTTCAAAATCACAGCCCTCTCAATGGAGTGCCGTATCAAGCTCGACCGCTACCGTCCCCGCACCATCGCCCAGGCCTCCCGCATCTCCGGCGTTTCCCCCGCCGACATATCCGTCCTCCTCGTCTACTTCGGCCGCTAAGTACTGAATGTTCCACGTGGAACATGTGTCTACTGGGCTCTGCCCAGACCTGCCGCTTCGGCCTGCTATTGCAAGGGCTCTCGCAACGGCCTCCGCTAGCGGCTGATGCCGCTGTGTAAAGCGTAGCCGAGCGGGTGGTATTTGGCGAAGCGACCTTTTTTTGGGAGCGAGACAAATACCAGAGCGAGGCGAAACGACCTTTTTTTGGGAGCGAGACAAATGCCATAGCGAAGCGGAGCAGTTTTTTATTATATTTGTAGAATCAATCGTTTATATTATGGAAATCCTTCGTACGTTCGACCTGCTCGAAAACCTGAAAACCTATCCGCCCAAAGACGACATCCTCGCACGCCGCACCCGTGGAAAATGGATCAAATTCAGCATTGACCAGTATTATGAAATTGCCCATTCCGTCGCTTACGGCCTGCTCGCCCTGGGATACAAGGCAGGGACCAAGGTGATCACCATCACCAACAACCGGCCCGAGTGGAACTTCATGGACATGGGCATCAACCTGGCCCACATGGTGCACGTGCCGGTCTACAGTACGCTCAGCAAGGACGACTACCTCCATATCTTCACCCACTCCGATGCCGAACTCATCGCCGTCGGCTCGGCCGCTCTTTATAAACGTGTAGCGCCCATCGCCGCGTCCGTCGACCGTGACATCAAATTCTTGCTCTTCGACGAAAGCGACGAAGTCCAGGACGTCATGACCCTGTCGAAACTGTATGAGCTGGGCCGCCAGAACAAAGAGAAATTCGGTCCCGTGGTGGAAGAAAACAAGAAGACCATCAGCCCGGACGAGTGCGCCAGCATCGTTTATACCTCCGGTACGACCGGCGTGCCGAAAGGCGTCATGCTCTCGCACCGCAACATGATGTTTGACTCCCACGGTCACGCCCTCCGCCAGACCAAGAACTACAGTCATCGCATGGTGAGTTTCCTGCCGCTCTGCCACATGTACGAGCGGACCATGAACTACGAGTATCAGGAGCTGGCCATCAGCATCTATTACGCGGAGAGTCTCGCTACGATCGCTTCCGATCTCAAGGACTGCCATTCCGACGGCTTCTGCGCCGTTCCGCGCGTGCTGGAAATGATGTATGGCAAGCTGGAAGAAGCCGGCAAGAAACTGACGGGCTTCAAACACACGATCTACGATGCGGCCTGGAAGTACGCCAATAACTTCGATAACGAGAATACCGGCTGGTTCTACCTGCAGAAACAGAAACTCTTCGACAAACTGGTCTACAGCAAGTGGCGTGAGAACCTCGGCGGCCATGAAATGCTGGTCGTCAGCGGCGGATCGTCGATCCAGGCGAAGATCGTGCGCTGTTTCAATGCGGCCAAACTCTATATTTTCGAAGGATACGGCCTGACGGAAACCTCCCCGGTGATTGCCGTGAACTCCCCGGCCGACAAGTATAATGTCATCGGTACGGTGGGCAAGGCCATGGACGGCACGGAACTTTCATTCGCCGAGGACGGCGAGATCCTGACGCGGGGCCCGCACGTGATGTTGGGCTATTACAAGAACCCTGAAGCGACCCGTGAAATGATCGACAGCGACGGTTGGCTCCATACGGGCGACATCGGCTTCCTGAAAGACGGCAAATACCTTAAGATTACTGACCGCAAGAAAGAGATCTTCAAGCTGTCGTCCGGCAAATATATTGCCCCGCAGGTCATCGAGACCCTGCTCAAGGAGACAGACTATATTGAGAACGCCTTCGTGTTCGGTGCCGGCGAGAAGTTTGCTTCGGCGGTCATCATCCCGGCTTACGGCAAACTCAACGCCTTGGCGACCGAGAAGGGAATCAAGGTGGAGAAAAAAGAACAATTGCTTGAAAATCAAACAATTGCCAAAGCTTTGACAGACTGCGTCAATGCTGTCAACGCCCAGTTGGCCGCCCACGAGAACATTAAGAAGGTGCACTTCCGCTTTGACGAATGGACCACGGACAACGGCATGCTCTCGCAGACCCTCAAGCTCAAGCGCCGCAATCTCCAGACCTTCTACGCCGACCTCATCGCCGAAACCTACAAAAACGCCTGACTTTCACGCGGCATCGCCCCGTCAACGTCACGCAGCATCAGCCGCTAGCGGAGGCCGTTGTGAGAGCCTGTGCAATAGCAGGCCGTAGCGGCGGGGTTCGGGGCAGAGCCCCGTCAACAAAAATAACCAAGGGGAACCTCGTTTGAGATTCCCCTTGAACACATCACATTTTTGATTTTTACAAATCAGATTATTTCCTCATACTGCGCAGCAGAAAGGAGGGTATCAAATTCCGAAGGGTCGGAGAATTTGATCTTGATCATCCATCCCTCACCGTAAGGATCGGAGTTCACCAGTTCAGGAGCGCCTTCGAGCGCGGGATTGACCTCAGCCACCTCACCGGAAACCGGCATGAAGGCATCGGCGACCGTCTTCACGGCTTCAATCGTGCCGAAAACTTCCTCTTTGGACAAGGTTTCGCCTTCCGTCTGGATGTCGACGAAGACGATGTCACCCAGTTCGCTTTGGGCGAAATCGGTAATACCGACAATGGCCACGTCGCCTTCGACGCGGACCCATTCGTGATCTTTCGTGTATTTAAGTTCAGCAGGTGTTTTCATAGTTCACACTATTCAGCGCCACAAATATACAAATTCCTTTCCAGACTGCCAAAAAATTTGACAATCATTTTACGAATAAAGCCAAAATCTGCGTGTTGAGGCAGTTACAGCAGTTTCAAGGCCCGCTTGATCAGGTCTTCAAGCGAAGCGTCCGGGGTCTCCTTGAGCAGTTTGTCGAGCGTCTTCTCGACAGCGGGCTTGGCGAAACCGAGCAGGGTCAGGGCGCTTTGGGCCTCCTCGCGAACGGCCGATGCGCCGCCGCCCGGCGTGTCGAAGCTGAACGTGTCGCCGCCCTTGCCGATCTTGTCTTTCAGGTCGAGGATCACGCGCTGGGCCGTTTTCAGGCCGATGCCCTTGACCGACTTGAATTTGTTGACGTCGTTGGCGAGCACGGCTTCCCGCACTTCGTCGGCCGTCATGGCCGAAAGGATCATCCGGGCGGAGCCGGGACCGACGCCGCTGACGGAAATGAGCTGCACAAAGACGCTGCGCTCCGCCTTGTCGGCAAAGCCGTAGAGCGCCTCGTCGTCTTCCCGCACCAGGTGGCTGGTGTAGAGTTTCACCTGCCGGCCCTGGGCGCCTTGCAGCCTGGAGAAGGTGCTGAGGGAGATGAGCAGGTCGTAGCCTACGCCGCAGGCTTCCACGATGGCGTCGGTGGGGGTGATTTCTTCAAGGCGACCGGTGATATATTCGTACATAGCGGCTCGGTTTTGTAGAATTTTCTGTAAAAATAACTATTTTTGCGAGATTATGGAAACAAGGCCTTTATTTCCCGCGCTCGACAGGCAGATCTACGGCAAACCGCTGATCTATTTCGACAACGCTGCTACAGCGCAGCGGCCGCGCAGCGTGCTCGAACTCCAGCAGCGGATGAGCGTGGAGGCCAACGGCAACATCCATCGCGCCGTGCACCGGCTGAGCGCCTACGCAACGGAGCTGTATGAAGCCGGCCGCGAAGCCGTGCGGCGTTTCATCAACGCGCCGGCCCGGGAAAATGTGGTCTTCACCAGCGGAACCACCGCTTCCATCAACCTGGTAGCCAGTTGTTTCTCACAGCGTTACCTCGCTCCGGGCGACCGCATCCTCCTCTCCGAGGCGGAACATCACAGCAACCTCGTGTCCTGGCAGCTGGCCTGCGAACGCCACGGCGCCTCGCTGGAGGTGCTGCCGGTCGACGAGGACGGGGAGCTTTCGCTGCCGGAGCTGGACCGTCGCCTCCAGGCGGCGGAAGGGCGGATCAAGCTGGTGGCCCTGACGCACATTTCCAACGTGCTGGGCGTGGTCAATCCCGTGCGGGAAATCGTGGAGACGGCGCATCGACACGCCGTCCCGGTGCTGCTCGACGGTGCCCAGGGCATTGTCCATGCACCGGTCGATGTACAGGCGCTCAACTGCGACTTCTACGTGTTTTCCGGCCACAAGATCTATGCGCCCACCGGCATCGGCGTTCTCTACGGCAAACGCAAATGGCTTGACGCGATGCCGCCGTACATGGGCGGGGGCGAGATGATCGAAACGGTCACGTTCGAAAAGACCACCTATGCGCCGCTGCCCCTGAAATTTGAGGCCGGCACCCAGAACTACGTGGCCGCCGCCTGCATGGCGCCCGCCCTGGAGCTGGCGCAGCGCATGGCGGAAGACGAGGGCCTGCAGGCCGCCCAGCGCACCATGCGCGACTATCTGCTGGCCGAACTCACGAAGATCGACGGACTGCGTCTGTATGGCACACCCCGCAAAGCGGAGCGCAAGATTCCGCTCTTCTCCTTTACCGTGGAAGGTGCGTTTGCAGGCGACCTGGCCCAGATTCTCGACAAGATGGGCATCGCGGTGCGTTCCGGGCACATGTGCGCCGAACCGCTGCTGCGGCGCTACGGACAGACGTCCATGCTGCGGGCCTCGCTGGCCCCTTACAACACGCTCGCGGAGTGTGAGGCCTTCATGGCTTCGCTCCGCCGCGCCATCAACATGCTGCGATGAATACGATACAAGACATACAAGCCGGCATCGTGGAGGAGTTTGCTGTCTTCACGGACTGGATGGACAAATACGAGTACCTCATCGAACTGGGCAAGGAAATGCCCCTGATCGACGAGAAAGACAAAACGGATGAGCACCTCATCAAAGGCTGCCAGTCGCGCGTGTGGCTGGCCTGCCGGCCTGAGAACGGGCGGCTTCGCTTTTCGGCCGACAGCGACGCCATCATCACCAAGGGCATCATCTCGCTGCTGCTCAAGGTCTACGACAACCAGACGCCCGCCGACATCCTGGCGGCCGACGAGGACTTCATCGGGCAGATCGGCCTGAAAGAGAACCTCTCGCCGACCCGGGCCAACGGCCTGGTGTCGATGATCGAGACGGTCAAGCAATATGCGAAGCATTACGCCGGGATGCCGGGTGAAGCCCGGCATGACGGAGATGGGAAGGACGGAAAAGGGCTGGAAGATGAAATCATCCTGGCACTCAGGCAAGTATATGACCCGGAAATCCCGGTGAACGTCTATGATCTGGGCTTGATCTATGATATCCAGGCCGATGCCGACGGGGTGGTGTTCATCAAGATGACGCTCACCGCGCCGAACTGCCCCATCGCCGACGAGGTGGTGGCGCAGGTGCAGGAGGCGGTGTCTGACGTGCCGGGCGTGAAGGAGGTGCAGGTGGACCTGGTTTTCGAGCCGGAATGGACCACCGACCGCATGAGCGAAGAGGCGAAACTGGAATTGGGCATGCTATGATCTATCTGGCACTCGGATCGAACCTGGGCGACCGGGAATGGAACCTGGAGCAGGCGCAGGCCATGCTGGCCGAAGCGCTCAAGGTCGACATGCTCTGCTCGCGCGTGCTCGAGACCGGGGCGCTGGGTTTCGAAGGGCCGGCCTTTCTCAACCAGGCGCTGTGCTTTGCGAGCGACATCGCGCCCGAAGCGCTGCTCGACCTTTGCCAGGACATCGAAGTACGGCTGGGCCGTCCGCGCCACGCGCCGGAATTCGACGCCGCCGGCCAGCGCGTGTTCCACAACCGCACCATCGATATCGACATTCTGAAATACAACGATTTAGAGATACATACCGACCGTCTGGTCATTCCGCACCCGCAAGTCCGGGAGCGGCCTTACGTACAAGAATTATTAAACGACATCACGATATGACACAGGAAGAAGTATTCAAGACGCTCGTGGCGCATGCCAAAGAGTATGGTTTCATTTTTCAGTCCAGCGAAATCTACGACGGACTGAGCGCCGTGTATGACTATGGACAGATGGGCGTCGAGATGAAAAACAATATCAAGAAGTATTGGTGGGAGGCGATGGTCCACCTCAACGACAACATCGTGGGCATCGACTCCGCCATCTTCATGCATCCCCGCATCTGGGAGGCATCGGGCCACGTGGGTGCCTTCAACGACCCGCTCATCGACAACAAGGACTCGAAGAAGCGCTACCGTGCCGACGTCCTGATCGAAGACTACCTCGCCAAGCTCGAGGAGAAGATGGACAAGGAGGTGGAGAAGGGCCGCCGCAAATGGGGCGAAGCCTTCGACGAGGCGCAGTTCCGCGCCACCAACCCCAACGTCCAGCGCAGCAAGGTCAAATACGACGAAGTGCACGCGCGGATGACAAAGGCTCTCAACGACAACGACTTGAAGGAGCTCCGCCAGATTATTGTGGACTGCGAGATCGCCTGCCCGATCTCCGGCACCAAGAACTGGACCGAGGTGCGGCAGTTCAACCTGATGTTCAGCACCCAGCTGGGTAACGTCGACGGCGGCGTGGGTACCATCTACCTCCGTCCCGAGACCGCCCAGGGTATCTTCGTCAACTTCCTCAACGTGCAGAAGACGGGCCGCATGAAAGTGCCTTTCGGCATTGCGCAGATCGGCAAGGCCTTCCGCAACGAGATCGTGGCGCGGCAGTTCATCTTCCGCATGCGCGAGTTCGAGCAGATGGAGATGCAGTTCTTCGTGCGTCCCGGCGAAGAGATGAAGTGGTTCTCGAAGTGGAAGGAGACACGCCTGGCCTGGCACAAGGCCCTGGGTCTGGGCGACGAGAAATACCGTTTCCACGACCATGAGAAGCTGGCGCACTACGCCAACGCCGCCACGGACATCGAATTCGAGTTCCCGTTCGGCTTCAAGGAACTGGAAGGCATCCACAGCCGCACCGACTTCGACCTGTCGCAGCACCAGAAATTCAGCGGCCGCAAGATCCAGTATTTCGATCCCGAGACCAACGAAAGCTATACGCCGTACGTCATCGAGACCTCGATCGGCCTCGACCGCACGTTCCTGGCCATCCTCTCCTCGGCTTACACGGAAGAGAAGCTGGAGAACGGCGAGGACCGTGTCGTGCTGAAGCTGCCCGCCTGCATCGCGCCGGTGAAGCTGGCCGTGCTGCCGCTGGTCAAGAAGGACGGCCTGCCGGAGAAAGCCCGCGAGATCCTCGACGAACTGCGCTTCGATTTCAACTGCCAGTACGACGAAAAAGACTCCATCGGCAAGCGCTACCGCCGCCAGGATGCCATCGGCACACCGTACTGCATCACCATCGACCACGACACGCTGGAAGATGGCTGCGTGACACTCCGGGACCGCGACAGCATGCAGCAGGAGCGCATTCCCATCGAACGCCTGCGCGAAATCGTCGTCGAAAAAGTGAGCATGAAACCGCTCTTCAAGAAAATTCACAGGATTTCATTGTAACTTTGAAACAATCAAGATTATAGACATATGAAAAGAAATGCAATGAAGTGGGTCATGCTGCTCGGCGCCCTGGTCGTGCTGGTCTCTTGCGGACAGGAGACGCCCAAGGTGGTTCCGACGTCTTACGAGACGCTGACAATCAAGAAACAGGACATCGTGGTCCCCATCAAGTTCAGTGCGAAGCTGAAAGGCCAGTCCGACGTAACCATCACGCCCCAGGTGAGCGGACAGCTGATGAAAATCGCTGTCAGCGAGGGTCAGCAGGTGGAAAGGGGCACGGTCCTTTTCGTCATTGATTCGCGCAACGCCCAGCTGGACCTGGAAGCTGCCGAGGCGAACCTCCTGGCAGCCGAGGCGCGGGAAAGCAGCGCGAAGCTGGAGTACGAGTCGAACAAGAACCTGTATGCGAAGAATATCGTCAGCCGCTACATGCTGGACAATTCGGAAAACAACTATAAGCAGGCGCAGGCTGCTGTGAGCCAGGCGCGTGCGGCGGTGAGCCGTTCCCGGGTGAACCTGGGCTTCTGCACCATCACTTCGCCGGTGGCTGGCATCATCGGGGATATCCCCGTCTTCGCGGGCGACCAGGTGACGCCGGGTACCCGCCTGACGATTGTCAGCGGCAACGCGATGATGGACGCGCAGTTCTCCCTTCCGGAAGCGGTTTTGGAAAACGCCTATTCCATGGGTTACGAAGGAAAGATAAAAGACGCCCTGAAATTCTTCCCGGACGTCACATTCCTGATGAAGAACGGTACGGAGTATCAGTACAAAGGCCGCATCACGCGTGCCGCCGGTGTGGTGAATGCCACCACGGGTACCATTGCCTGCAAGGCCTCGTTCCCCAATCCCGACGGCATCCTCTACAGCGGCATCCAGGGCACGATTGTGATTCCCGAAGACCGGCAGGACGTGATCGTGATCCCGCAGAACGCGCTCGTTCGTCTGCAGGACCGTTCGCTGGTCTATCTGGTACGGCCTGACAGCACCGCTACCGCCGTTACCGTGACGACGGAGTCCTTCTCGAGCGGCCAGGACATCATCGTCACCTCAGGCCTTTCCGAGGGCGACAAGATCGTCACCGTAGGTGCCAACAACGTGATGGAAGGCCAGCGCGTACTCTTCTGATGAGCTTATGGATTGACGATTGCCAAGTATGAAAGGGAATATTTTCATCAAAAAATATGTGATGGCATGCGCCATCTCCATCGTCATTGCACTGGTGGGGTTCATTGCCATCGTCGGGCTGCCCATCGAGCAGTACCCGAACATTGCGCCGCCGACGGTCCGCGTCTCGACGAGCTACACGGGCGCCGACGCCGGTACCATCATGAAAGCGGTGGTCCGTCCGCTGGAGGAGAACATCAACGGCGTGCCGGGCATGACTTATATTACGGCCAGTGCCGCGTCGACGGGTGACGTCTCGATCCAGGTCTACTTCGAACAGGGTGTCGACCCGGATATCGCCGCCGTGAACGTGCAGAACCGCGTCAGCCGCGCCACGGCCCTGTTGCCCGCGGACGTGACGAAAGTGGGTGTGCAGGTTCAGAAACAGCAGAGCAATATCCTGCACGTCGGTGCGTTGAAGAGTACCGACGGAAAGTATGACGCCACCTTCATTTCCAACTACATCGACATCAACTTGCGCCCGAAGCTGATGCGTATCACCGGTGTCGGTGACGTGCTGGCCCTGGGTGACACCTACGCCCTGCGTATCTGGCTGAAACCCGATGTGATGGCACAGTACGGCCTGGACCCGAACGATGTGTTCGCTGCCATCGGCGGCCAAAGTTTCGTGACCGCAACGGGTTCGCTCGGCGAGCAGTCGGAGAACGCCTATCAGTACTCGATGGAGTACAAGGGCACGCTCCAGACGGTCGAAGAGTTCAACGCGATCGTCCTTCGTTCGAGCGACGGCGGCCACCTGCTGCACCTGAGCGACGTGGCGGACGTGGAGATCGGTGCCGTGAGCTACAACTTCATTTCGAAGATTGATGGTATGCCGGGCACCATCTACATGGTGTTCCAGGCACCGGGCGCCAACGCCACCGAAGTGAACGCCCGCATCGGGAAACTGTACGAAGACCTGACGCCCACGATGCCCGCCGGCCTGGAATTCGAGATTCTGCAAACCTCCGACGACTTCCTGTTCGCCGCTATCCACAACGTGGTGGAAACGCTCATCATCGCCATCATCCTCGTGATCCTGGTGGTGTATTTCTTCCTGCAGAACTTCAAGGCGACGATCATTCCGTCCATCAGCATCATCGTGTCGCTGATGGGTACGTTTGCCATCGTCTCGCTGGCGGGATTCTCCCTCAACATCCTGACCTTGTTCGCACTGGTGCTGGCCATCGGTACCGTGGTGGATGACGCCATCGTCGTGGTGGAGGCGGTCATGGGCAAGATGGAGGCCGGCGAGCGCGATTCCCGGCGAGCGACCCGCGAAGCGATGAGCGAGGTGACGACGGCCGTCATCTCCTGTACGCTGGTCTTCATGGCTGTGTTCATCCCCGTGGCCTTCATGCCCGGCACTTCCGGCAGCTTCTTCCTGCAGTTCGGCGTGACGCTGGCATCGGCCGTCGGCCTCTCGTGCGTCTGCGCCTTGACCCTGTGCCCTGCCCTGTGCGCCCTTATGCTGAAGTATTCGGACGACAAGACCGAGCGCAAGAATCTCAACTACTACACCAAGAAGGCCTATACGGCCACCTACAATGCCATCCTCAAGAAATACAAGAGCGGCATTGCCAAATATATCAAAAAACCGGTCGTCACCTGGATGCTGTTGACCGCCGCGGCCGTCCTGCTGGTCTTCTTCATGATGCGCCTGCCGAGCGGTCTCGTGCCGCAGGAAGACCAGGGTGTGTTCTTCGTCGAGGTGCGTGCCCCCGAGGGCTGCACGCTGCATGAGACGCAGGAGATTGTGGACCGCGTGGAAGAAAAGATCAAGGCGATTCCGGAAATGGAGAACTACGCCATGGTCAGTGGCTACGGCATGATGGTCGGACGTGCGGGCAGCAGTTATGCCACCCTCATCATCCGTCTGAAGAACTGGGACGAACGTCCTGGTGCCAAGCACAATATCAACGCCGTCTACACGCGTTTCGCCGCCAGTTGCAGCGACATCAAGAACGCGGTGGTAATTCCTTTCCAGATGCCGCAGGTGCCTGGTTATGGTAGCAGCAACAGCGTCAACCTGGTGCTGCAGGATATGAATGACCGTCCGATGTCGGAATTCAACGCCGACGCCAACAAGTTCCTCGCGAAGCTGAGTCAGCGGCCGGAGATCATGATGGCGACGAGTACCTATTCGGAGCGCTTCCCGAAATACCAGGTCGACGTCGATGCGGCCCAGTGCGACCGGGCCGGTGTTTCGCCGGCGGCCGTGCTCCGGACCTTGGGCGCGTACTGCGGCGGTGCCTATGTGGGCAACTTCAACCAGTTCGGCAAGGTGTACCGCATCATGGCCAACGCTTCGCCGGAATATCGCCTCGACGTCTCCTCGCTCAACAACATTTTCGTCAAGGTGGGCGGCGGCAAGATGGCCCCCATTTCGGAGTTCGTCACGCTGAAAGAGATTGTCGGTTCGTCCTCCGAGGAGCACTTCAACCTCTACCAGAGCATCACCTGCGGTGTGATGGCCGCCAACGGCTATACGGAAGGTGACGCCCACAAGGCAATTGCCGAGGTGTTCAGGCAGGAGATGCCGCGCGGCTACAGCTATGAGTACGGCGGCATGTCGCGAGAAATGGAGGAAGCTTCCGGCAGCAGTGCCACCGCACTGATCTATGTCGTCTGCGTCATCCTGATCTATCTGATTCTGGCGTCGCTCTACAACTCGTGGTTCACGCCGCTGGCCGTGCTGCTCTCCGTTCCTTTCGGCCTGATGGGCAGTTTCGGCACGGTCTACGTGATCTCGCTTTGCGGCCTGCAGGGCATGGAGAACAACATCTATCTGCAGACCGGTGTGATCATGCTGATCGGCTTGCTGGCCAAGACGGCCATCCTGATCACGGAATTCGCCTCCGAACGCCGGGCACAGGGCCTGTCAATCCCCGAAGCGGCGCTGTCTGCTGCCGAGGAGCGCCTGAGGCCGATTCTGATGACCGTTGTCACCATGATTGCAGGTATGATCCCGTTGATTATCGCCGGTGGCGCCGGTGCGAACGGCAACCGTGTGCTGGCGATCGGTGTAGCGGCCGGTATGGCCGTGGGTACCATCGCCCTGCTCTTCGTTACGCCTTTCTTCTTCATCGTGTTCCAGAAGTTGCACGAGCGTTTCCAGGGGAAAGACAAGGAGGAAGAGCCCGTGGCGGACGTTGAAGCAGTGACTGAGAAATGAAATTGACGACCATGAATTACAAGAAAATCCTAGCCATAGCCGCCTTGGGCCTGATGATCGCCAGTTGCGGCATATACAACAAATATGAGTCGGAAGGCACGGCGCCGGCCGATGTCTTCGGCACCGAAGTGAGCGTCGGTGACAGCGGTTCCATGGCGCAGCTTTCCTGGCGCGAATTCTTTACCGATCCCGTGCTGCAATCGCTGATTGAAAGAGCGCTGGTGCAGAATACGAACCTGAACAGTGCCCGCATTGCCGTCGAGAAGTCGGAAGCGGCGCTCAAGGCTTCCCGCCTGGCTTATCTGCCGTCGCTGAATCTTGCACCGTCGGGCAATGTGGCCAGTTACAACAACAGCGCCGCCGCCTGGACCTACAGCCTTCCGCTGCAGCTCTCCTGGGATCCCGGCCTGTTCGGTACCAACACCACCAAGAAGCGCAAGTCCGAGGCTGTGTTCATGCAGGCCCGGATGCAGGAAGAGAATGTCCGCGCCAACCTCATCAGCACAGTCGCCCAGCAGTATTTCATGCTGCAGATCCTCGACCGCCAGCTGGAGATCCTTCTGGAAACGGACAGCCTCTGGAATGCTTCATTGGAGACCCAGAAGGCCCTGTGGGAGAATGGTAAAGCCTACTCTACCGCTGTCGACCAGCTGGAGTCGTCCTATCTGAGCGCGAAGACGCAGATCGTGGATGTGCGCCGCAACATCGTCAGTGTGGAGAATGCCATCTGCAAGCTCCTGGCCATCCCGCCGCAGCACATTGCGCGGAGCTCGTGGGGAAATTACCAGATGCCCGAAAGCGTCCGTCTCGGCGTGCCTGCCGAGTTGCTGCAGTACCGTCCGGACATCCGCATGGCGGATTATGCCATGGCTGAGGCCTTCTACAACACGCAGTCCGCACGCCAGGCCTTCTATCCGAACCTCACGCTCTCCGGCATTCTCGGCTGGACGAACAATGCGGGCAGCCAGATCGTGAATCCCGGTGCGCTGCTGCTGAATGCCGCCCTTTCGCTGATGCAGCCTGTCTTCGCCCGTGGCCAGCTGAAGGCCAACAAGAAGATCGCCGATCTGAACGAGGAGGACATGAAGCAGAAGTATGTGCAGACCGTCATCAATGCCGGCAACCAGGTGAATGAAGCGCTGGCTGACTGCCAGGCCGCCTTCGACAAGCACGGTTTGTTCCATCGCCAGGTGGAAGTGCTGCAGAACGCCTATGTCGGCACCCACGAACTGATGGACAGCGGCAAGGCGAGTTACATCGAGGTTCTCACGGCCCAGGAGCGCTTGCTGAGCGCACAGCTCAACGAGGCGATGAACATGTACAAAGGCGCCCTCGGCGTCGTTGCCCTCTACATCGCGCTGGGAGGGTCTACGAAGTAAGTTTTCCTGTTAAAACCAAAAACACAGCCCTGTTTTCAGGACTGTGTTTTTTGTTGCGGTGAGGGGGGGATTCGAACCCCCGGTACGGTTGCCCGTACGTCAGTTTAGCAAACTGGTGGTTTAAGCCACTCACCCACCTCACCTTATTTGACCGGGGCACTGCCCCGGGCCCCTCGCTCCAGCCTCGCTATCACACATGGCCAACCCTGCTCGGCTTCCGCTAGCGCCTGATGGCGCGGGATGGTCCCTGCTCGGTCTCCGCTAGCGCCTGATGGCGCGGGATGGTCCCTGCTCAGCTTCCGCTGGCGCCTGATGGCGCGGGACGCCGTCCGGGGTGGCGTAGGGAATGCAAAGATAGGGGGTTTTCGGCAATAAGCAAAATTTTTTTACCTTTGCAGTTCCTTCGGGATGTGGCGCAGTTGGTAGCGCACTTGGTTTGGGACCAAGATGTCGCACGTTCGAGTCGTGTCATCCCGACATGGTGGACAGACCAAAGAATCCCAGTCTTTTGAAGCATCTGCTGAGTGCGGCAGGTGTTGGCGGCGCCATCCTTCTTGGCTTCGTGCTGGGTCTTTGGGTAGGTAACCGCGTCCGGAATGAAGTCCCGGCAGATGTGCCGGCGGCGAGGGTCGACAGCGTGACGTCCGGCTTTCTGGCTCCTGTCGAGCTTCCTGCCGATACCGCTGTCGTGGAAGCCGCGCCGGACACGCTGCCCAAGATGCCGGAAGTGTCGGAAACCACGAAGAAAGAGCGTGCCGAGGGCAAGGCGTACCTGACAAAGCACAATCGCTGGAACCGCGAGGAGATGGAGAAGATTCCGGTGCTGCAAGGGCTCTGGGACGCCGTCAACCACTACGACGTCGAGGCCATCCGCAAATATGACGAAGTCTTGGAATGCCCGCCGCTGACCACCATCATCGAAGGCCTTGAAAAGTCGCAGAAAAAAGGCTATTACACGTCGAAGAACGACCGGAATATTACGCTCAGCACGTATATCCGCCGTTTGCAGCAGTAAAAGGATGCCGGGTCGGTCCCGGCTTGAGGCTTAGTAGAATTTCCGGATAAAGCCGTTGAAATCGGTGTCGTTACCCTTTTCGAACTTGCGGCGCTCCTTGAAGACCTCGCGCTGCTGTTCGCCGGGATCCGTCTCCACATTCCAGCCATCCACATATTTCCAGTAGAAATGGTCGGGATAGTTCTTGCGCTTGTCCTTGGTGTTGGACATGTGCTTGAGCTCGGCTTCGAAAGGCGAGTTGTAGCGTCCCAGGCCGGCCGGGGCTTCCGTGATGCCGGCGTACCAGGGCACGAACACCTGGCTGCAGGGGTGACCCATGGCGTTCCACATGACACAGCCTTTGTCGAAGCCCATCCAGGGCCGCAGCTGGAAGACGGAAGCCAGCACCGTGCGGTCGTTGCAGATGCTGTTCTCGAGCTTGCCATCGGCCGTGGGTTTCTCATGGAGCGAAAGGACGTTCATCATGTCGCGCAACGACACTTTCTTCTGCGGCACGGCGGCAAATTCGTTGGGGCGGTCCTGGCCGAAGAAATAAGCCCAGGCTTCCTTGTGCCGGGAGATATTGTTCACAGACTGCATGGATTTTTCGGAAGCATACGCCTTGGCGAAGTTGAAGGCGCCGTCTTTCTCCGGATCGTACCAGCCCCGGGAGAGGGCATACTCGATCAGGTCTTCGCAACCCGCAAAATTCGCTTCGTCCTCGAGATCCACTTCCCCGATCACATAGTAGTTGGGAATGGTCATCACCTGGTCGTCCGGCACGCGCTGGGCCACCCAGTGCTTGCCTTTGACCACCGAGACCACCCAGCCCTCGGTCGGGTCGGCCACGATGTAGGAACGTCCGCTGCCCTTGTAGCCGAAGGTCTCGACCATCGAGCCGATGATTTCCACAGCTTCCCGTGCGGAATGCGCGTATTTGGCCACCGAGCCGCGGATTTCGTAGAGGACGCCGCCGTCGCTCAGTTCTCCCTTGTCTTCGCGCGACGGACAGCCGTTCGACGCAACGGAAACGCCGAACTGGTTCATGTAGACGTCCGCGACTTCCATCCCCGGAAATTCGCACCAGATGTAGCGGAGGTTCCGGTCGGTAGCCGGCACGACGTAGATGTTGAGCATCTGTTCACCGCTTTCGTCTTCGTTGTGGGCCATCAGCACGGAGCCGTCGACCGTGGCCTGGCGACCGGCGATGATGGAGAAACAGTTGTCGTATTGGGCGAGGGAAAGGCCAAGGCTGCCGAGCAGCATGGCGAGGGAGAGAAGAAGCTTTTTCATCATTTCACGTGTTGAGGAGCAATATCCTGACAAAGTTAATAAAAATATCAAGCACATTTTGCTATCTTTGCGAGTTACAATTAAAAAGTAGAAAATGGCACTCAAATGCGGCATCGTAGGCTTGCCCAACGTGGGTAAATCGACCCTCTTCAACTGCATCAGCTCTTCGAAGGCACAGGCGGCGAATTTCCCTTTCTGCACGATTGAACCGAACGTCGGCTCGACCACTGTGCCGGACCGCCGGCTCAGCGTGCTGACCGACATCTGTCACCCCAAGCGCACCATTCCGGCCACCGTGGAAATCGTGGACATCGCCGGTCTGGTGAAGGGCGCCAGCCGCGGCGAGGGCTTGGGCAACCAGTTCCTGGCGAATATCCGTGAGACCGACGCCATCCTGCACGTGCTGCGCTGCTTCGATGACCCGAACGTGACCCATGTGGACGGCAGCGTCGACCCGGTGCGCGACAAGGAGATCATCGATGTCGAACTGCAGATCAAGGACCTGGAGACGGTCGACAACCGCCTGGCCAAGCTGCAGAAGCAGGCCCAGACGGGCGGCGACAAGCAGGCGAAGAAGGCCGTGGACGTGCTGCTCCGCTACAAGGAAGTCCTGGAGCAGGGCCGCAACGCCCGCGAAGTGGAGCTCGACAATGCGGAGGACCTGCGGATCGCCAGAGAGTTCTGCCTGCTCACCAACAAGCCGGTGATGTATGTCTGCAACGTGGACGAGGCTTCCGCCGCTGCGGGCAATGCCTATGTGGAGGCGGTGCGCCAGGCGGTGGCGGGCGAGAATGCGCAGTTGCTCGTGATTTCGGCCAAGATCGAATCGGAGATCGCGGAGCTGGAAGATCCGGAGGAACGCGCGATGTTCCTGGGTGAGATCGGGCTGGAGGAATCGGGCGTGGTGCGGCTCATCCAGTCGGCCTACGCGCTGCTCAACCTGCAGACCTTCTTTACCGCCGGTGCCGACGAATGCCGTGCCTGGACCATCCGCAAAGGCGACAAGGCACCGCAGGCGGCGGGCGTGATCCATACCGACTTCGAGAAGGGTTTCATCCGCGCCGAGGTCATCAAATACGACGATTTCGTGTCACTCCGCAGCGAAGCGGCATGCCGCGCCGCCGGCAAGCTGGCCAGTGAAGGAAAAGAGTATGTGGTGCAGGATGGTGACATCATGCACTTCCTGTTCAATGTATAATATTAAACTACTGATATGAAAAGAATTCTTTTTATCATGACGTTGATGTCGGTCGTGCTGGCCGGCTGTTCGAAGGGTTCTGTCAACCCGTATGCCAAACCGGAGCGGTTTACCAATGCCAACTATTTTGAAGAGAAAAACGGCATGTACGAAGAAATGCCCGTGCATGCCACCAGCATCGTGATGGTCGGCGACGACTATATCGACCGGGGCATGTGGAGCGAATTCTTCGGCGATACGGCCATCAAGAATCGCGGCATCACCTACGACGCCAGCGAACAGGTGCTGTACCGCATCCACAACATCGCCGCACAGAAACCTGCCAAGATCTTTGTCAGCGTGGGTTGGAACGACGTGTTTAACCAGGTGCCGAAGGAGACGATCGTGGAGAACATTGAAAAGATATTCAAGCAAATCCACAAACTGTCGCCCGCTACGAAGAGCTACTGGATGAACATTGTCTCCAGCAACGGCGTGACCGAGGAGATGACGGCCGTGATCGATTATGTCAACCAGGCTGTCGAGCAGCTTTCCCAGAAAGGAAAGTTCGAAGTGATCGACATCCAGGCTGCCTTGCTCGCCGGTATCCGGAACAATACGTATTCCTGGGACGGCGGCACGTATCTGAACGGCGCCGGCTATGAAGCCCTGGCCGCCAGCATCGAGACGCAGGTAGGAAAGCCGCACCTGAATCATGCGAACGACCGCGAATATCCCCTGCAGGTATCGGATTACTACAAGCATCGCGTGTCGGTCTTCCGCTCGCTGCCCGAGACGGAAGGCAAGATCGTGATGCTGGGCAACAGCCTCAACAACAACGCGCTCTGGGAAGAACTCTTCCCGATGGGCTACCTCATCAACCGCGGTATCAGCGGTGACGTGGTTGACGGTGTCTGCCAGCGGCTCGACGAGATCATTCCCGACAAACCGGCCAAGATTTTCGTGATTACCGGCACCAACGATTTCATCAACAATCCCGAGAAACCGGCCATCGAGGTCTGGAACAGCTACGAGAAGCTCATCCAGACCATCCGGACGGAATTGCCCGACACCAAGCTCTATGTGCAGAGCACCCTGCCACTCAACCCGAAATCGAAGTTCTACGAGGGCTTCAACGAGCGTGCGATGGAGCTCAACAAGCTGCTTGACGCCGGCAAGGAACGTTACGGCTATTTTTATCTGGACATTGCCTCACTCCTGTCCGACGAGAACGGCGACCTGGCGGAAATCAATACGACCGACGGTATTCACCTTTCGGCCATCGGCTACTTCAAGTGGGCGGCCGAACTGGCGAAAGGCACTCGGATGAATCCTAATTTTTAACAGCACTATGTACCGTACACACACTTGTGGAGAACTTCGGATCAGCCATGTGGGCCAGACCGTAACGCTGGCCGGCTGGGTCCAGAAAAGCCGTCGCATGGGCGGCATGAGTTTCGTTGACATCCGCGACCGCTACGGCATCACACAGCTTCGCGTGGACGAGACCACCGACCCGAAAGTGAGCGAAACCGTGGCCAGGCTGGGCCGTGAATTCGTGATCCAGGCCACCGGCGTGGTGGAAGAGCGCCAGAGCAAGAATGAAAAAATCCCTACGGGCGAGATCGAGATCCGGCTCACCGGCCTGAACGTGCTGAACGCCTCGCTTACGCCGCCTTTCACCATCGAGGATGAATCCGACGGCGGCGAGGACATCCGGGCCAAGTATCGCTATCTCGACTTGCGACGCGGTCCGCTGAAACGTGCGCTGATGCTGCGTCACCGTATGGCGCATGAGGTGCGCAACTATCTCGACAGCAAAGGATTCATGGAGATCGAGACCCCGTTCCTCATCAAGTCGACGCCCGAGGGTGCCCGCGACTTCGTGGTGCCCAGCCGCATGAATCCGGGCGAGTTCTACGCACTCCCGCAGAGTCCGCAGACCTTCAAGCAGCTGCTGATGGTGGCCGGCTACGACCGCTATTTCCAGATCGTGCGCTGCTTCCGCGACGAGGACCTGCGCGCTGACCGCCAGCCGGAGTTCACGCAGATTGACTGCGAGATGAGCTTCGTGGAGCAGGAAGACGTGCTCGACCTGTTCGAGGGTATGATGCGCCACCTCTTCAAGGAGGTCATCGGCGTGGAGATCGCCCCGAAGATTCCGCGCATGAGCTGGTACGACGCCATGGACAACTATGGCAGCGACAAGCCCGATATCCGTTTCGGCATGAAGATCCACGAGATCACCTCGCTGGTGCAGGGACACGGGTTCAGTGTTTTCGACGGTGTGGAGTATGTGGGTGCGATCGCCGTTCCCGGCGCCGCCGGCTATACCCGCAAGCAGACCGACGAACTCACGGAATGGGTGAAGCGGCCGCAGGTGGGTGCCAAAGGTCTGGTTTACATCAAGCTGAATGAAGACGGCTCCGTCAAGTCGTCGGTTGACAAATTCTACACGCCGGAAGAACTCGCCGGCATCGCCCGGGCCGTCGAGGCGCAGAAGGGCGACCTGGTGCTGGTGCTCTGCGGTGCCAAGCGCAAGGCCCAGACCATGCTCGGCGTGCTGCGCATCGAGATGGGCAACCGCCTCGGCCTGCGTCATCCGCATGAGTACGCGCCTTTGTGGGTGGTCGATTTTCCGCTGCTCGAGTGGGACGACGAGACACAGCGCTTCTATGCGATGCACCATCCGTTCACGGCGCCCAAGCCGGAACACGTGGACTGGTTCTACAGCAACAAGAAAGAGGATCTGGAGCGCGTCTACGCCAATGCCTACGACTTCGTGCTCAACGGCGTGGAGCTCGGCGGCGGCTCGATCCGTATCCACGAGGCCGACGTGCAGCAGCGCATGTTCGAGGTGCTGGGCATCTCGAAGGAAGATGCGGACTACAAGTTCGGATTCATCATCAACGCGTTCAAGTACGGTGCTCCGCCGCACGGTGGCCTGGCCTTCGGTTTCGACCGCGTCTGCGCCCTCTTCGGCGGCCAGGAGACCATCCGCGACTACATTGCCTTCCCGAAGAACAATATGGGACGCGACGTGATGCTTGACGCGCCTTCACGCATCGACGACATCCAGATGGACGAACTGTTCCTGAAGAGTACGGCTCCGGAGAAATAGATGCCGGGTCAAGCCCGGAATGACGTTCAGAAGAGCGTGTCTTCGGAACCCGGCAAGTTGAAGGACTTGCGATGATAAGGAGTGACACCGTGCTGCCGGATGGCGGCGCGGTGTTCTTCTGTTGGATAGGCCATGTTGCGGTCCCAGCCGTACTGGGGATATTCCCGGGCGAGTTTCCGCATGTATTCGTCGCGATGGGTCTTGGCCAGGATGCTGGCGGCGGCGATGGCGCGGACCGTGGCGTCGCCCTTGACGACGGTATGGGAAGGTATGTCGCGCCAGGGCTTGAAGCGGTTGCCGTCGACAAGCACGAGGTCGGGCTGGACGGTGAGCTGGTCGAGGGAGCGCTTCATGCCTTCGATCGAGGCGTTGAGGATGTTGATGCGGTCGATCTCCGCGGCGTCGACGGGCGTCACGGCCCAGGCGAGGGCTTCGCGCTCGATGATGGGTCGCAGTTCGTTGCGCTGGGTTTCGGTCAGCTGTTTCGAGTCTGTCAGCAACGGATGGTCGAAGCCTTCGGGCAGGATGACGGCGGCGGCAAACACGGGTCCGGCCAGGCAGCCGCGGCCGGCTTCGTCGCAGCCGGCGATGCGTGTCTCCACACCGGAAAGCAGGCGTGCCGCTTCGGTATGGCTGCGCTGCTTGTCGGGTTCGATCTCCGACAAGGCATAGACGTCGGCGACGCCGGCTTTTTTCCAGACGGAGGCGGGCAGCGTGCAGCAGCCGCAGACGACCACGGGTTTTTTCTTGTAGGGTTTGCAATAGGACAGGATGCCGCTGATGAGCTTGCCGTCGAGGCTCTGGCTGTCGAAGGCGCCTTCGCCGGTCAGGATGACATCGGCTTCGGCGATCTTCGCTTCCAGGCCGGCCATTTCGCCGAACAGCTGCCAGCCGGGCTTCAGTTCGGCGCCCAGTTTGGCAAGGGCTGCGCCCACGCCGCCTGCCGCACCGCCACCCGGCAGCGTCACGTCGAGTTCCGCTTTTTCCGCCCAGCGTTCCATCCGGCCTTCCAGTCGTTCCAGCATAGCGGGATCAGCTCCCTTCTGTGTGCCATAGACCATGGTCGCGCCATTCGGCCCCAATAGGGGATTATCGACGTCGCAGGCGACGGTAATGGTCACGCGCTCGCCACGAGGGTTCTCAACGCGCCTCAGAGAGGCCTCTCTCTCGGAAAGCGCGCGAAACAAGCCTTCGCCGCCGTCGTTCGTGGCACTGCCGCCGATGCCGATCACCAGCTTTTGGCAGCCGCGGGCCAGGGCGGCGGCCATCATGAGGCCGAGGCCGTAGGTCGTCGTCTTTTCCGGATTGCGTTCTTCTTCGGCCAGCATCGCCAGGCCGCAGACTTTCGCCATTTCGATGAAGGCCCCGCGGCCCTTGTCGAACAGCAGCAGCGGTGCCTGGACCGGACGCATCAGCGCATCGACCGTATCGACCATCACCCGCTCGCAGGCAGCGCCCAGCACCGCTTCCACCACCTCCAGCGAGCCGTCGCCGCCGTCCGCCATCGGCAGCTTCTCGACTTGCGCCTGCGCGCCGCCCACCATATAGCGGCGGACCGCCCGCTCCAGCGCATCCGCCACGCCTGCCGCCGTCAGCGAACCCTTGAATTTATCGGGAACAATCAAAATATTGCGTATCTTTGTCATAAGCGAAACACGATCCTACAAAATTACTTAAAAATATGAATCCCTACGACATCAAAGGCCCCTATAACCCCAACCCGCCGAAGCCCCAGCCCAAGAAGCGGCCGCTTGAACTCGGCATGGAACAGCTCACCGACGTGGAACACATCATCGCCATCGCCTCCGGCAAGGGCGGCGTGGGCAAATCCACCGTTTCCGTCAACCTCGCCGTCACCCTGGCCCGCATGGGCTACAAGGTGGGCCTGGCCGACGCCGACGTCTACGGACCCTCGATTCCCAAGATGACCGGCACCGAAGGCGCCATCCCCGAAGTGGAAGTCTACGACGGGATGGGGCAGCCCCTGCCCATCGACGCCGAGATCGACGACAGCTGCAAGGAAATCATCGTCCCCATCGAGAAATACGGCGTGAAATGGATGAGCATCGGCTATTTCGCCCGGCCGGAACAGGCCCTCATCTGGCGCGGTCCCATGGCTTGCAACGCCCTCAAGCAGATGCTCCTGCAGGTGAAATGGGGCAAGCTCGACTACCTGCTGATCGACCTGCCGCCGGGAACCGGCGACATCCACATCTCGCTGGTGCACGACATTCCGCTCAGCGGCGCCGTCATCGTCACCACGCCCCAGGCCGTGGCGCTGGCCGACGTGGAGAAGAGCGTCAACATGTTCCGGCATCCGCAGGTCGAAAAGCCCATCCTGGGCCTCATCGAAAACATGTCCTGGTTCACGCCCGCCGAACTGCCCGACAACCGCTACTACATCTTCGGACGCGACGGCGGCATGATGATGGCCGACAAGTACGGCCTTCCGCTCCTGGGTCAGATCCCCCTCGTCCAGAGCGTCCGCGAAGGCGGCGACGAAGGTACGCCCGCCGCGCTGGCCGACGGCCCGATCTACGATGCCATGCGCGCAGCCGCGGAAGCGATGATGTCGGGAGAAACTCACTGAAACGTATTGTTTTAATGGAAAAGAATCCATAACTTTGTGGGCTATTCCGCTGAAAACAAATATATATAAACGTTTATATCAATATGAAGAATTACACCACTGAACAGATCCGGAACGTCGTCCTGCTGGGAGGTACGCGGTCGGGCAAGACCACTTTGGCCGAAGCCATGCTTTTTGAAGGCAAAGTGATTGACCGCCGCGGTACCGTTGAAGCCAAGAACACCGTTTCCGACAACACGGAAGTTGAACAGCTCTACCAGCGTTCCATCTACTCCACGCCGCTGTACGCTGAGTTCAAAGACCATAAGATCAACGTGATCGACGCCCCGGGCGCTGACGATTTCGTGGAAGGAACCGTTCTCGGTCTCAATGTCTGCGAATCGGCCGTCATGCTGGTCAACGCCGGTCAGGGCGTTGAGGTGGGCACCGAGATCCACGGCCGTTACGCCGAGGATTGCCACAAACCGGTGATCATCGCGGTCAACCAGCTCGACACGGAGAAATCCAACTGGGACAACACCCTCGACAGCCTGCACCAGGCTTTCGGCGGCAAGCCGGTCGTGATCCAGTTCCCGGTCAACGCCGGTGTGAACTTCGACAGCATCGTCGACGTCCTCAAGATGAAGATGTACAAGTTCAAGGATGAGAACGGCAACTTCGACGAAGTCGAAATTCCGGCCGAGTTCAAGGGTAAAGCCGAAGATATGCGCGCCGAACTGATGGAGAAGGCCGCTGAAGGCGATGAAGAACTGATGATGAAATACTTCGACGAGGGCGAGCTCTCCGAGGAAGAGATGCACCAGGGACTCCGCGTCGGTTTCGACAAGGGTGAAAGCTATCCGGTGTTCTGCATCTGCTCGAAGAAAGACATGGGTGTCCGCCGCCTCATGGAATTCATCACTGAGTTCTGCCCGGCTCCCCAGCTGGACGCCAAGGGCCAGACCTCGCTGTTCGTCTACAAGACCGCGCTGGAGCAGCACCTGGGCGATGTCACCTACTTCAAGGTAATGTCGGGCAAGATCACGGAAGGCCAGGATGTGATCAACATGGCCAGCGAGACGAAAGAGCGCATCACCACGCTCTACGCCGTGGCCGGCAAGAAGAAAGAGAAAGTGACGGAGCTGGTGGCCGGCGACATGGGTTGCACCGTGAAGCTGAAAGCTGTCAAGACCAACCAGACCCTCAACGCACCGGGCTACGACAAGGTCGTCGACCCGATCACCTTCCCGCCGTTCAAGTATCGCTGCGCCATCAAGGCCACCGACGAGAAAGACGAGGAGAAGCTGGGCGAGGCCCTCAACCGCGCCGGTGCAGAAGACCCGACTCTCCGCGTCGAGTACTCCCGCGAGCTGAAGCAGACCATCATCAACGGCATGGGCGAGCAGCAGATCAACATCCTCAAGTGGAACCTCAACAACAACTATAAGATCGACGTCGAGTTCATCGCGCCGAAGATCCCGTACCGCGAGACCATCACCAAGGTGGCCAACGCCATGTACCGTCACAAGAAACAGTCCGGCGGCGCCGGCCAGTTCGGTGAGGTGCACCTCGTGGTCGAGCCGATCGTGGAAGGTGTCGACACCACCGCGAAATTCAAGATCGACGGCAAGGAGACCCAACTCAACATCAAGGGCCGTGAGGAATTCGAGCTGCCTTGGGGCGGTAAATGGGAATTCATCAACTGCGTGGTCGGTGGTGCCATCGACGCCAGCTTCATGCCCGCCATCAAGAAAGGTATCCAGCAGCGCCTGGAGGAAGGCCCGCTCACGGGTTCCTACGCCCGCGACATCCGCGTCTTCGTCTACGACGGTAAGATGCACCCGGTGGACTCCAAGGAAATCGCGTTCATCATCGCCGGCCGCAACGCCTTCCGCGAGGCCTTCAAGAACGCAGCCCCGAAGATCCTCGAGCCGATTTACATGGTGGAAGTCATGGTCCCGGCTGACTGCATGGGCGATGTGATGAGCGACATCCAGAACCGCCGCGGCATGATCGAAGGCATGAACTCTGAAAAGGGCTTCCAGATCCTCCGCGCCCGCGTTCCGCTCGCAGAACTCTACAAGTATTCGACGACCCTGAGCTCCCTGACCTCCGGTCGTGCCACGTTCACCCAGGAATTCATTGAATACCAGCAGGTGCCGGCCGACGTCCAGGACAAGCTGCTCAAGGCTTACGAGGCCGAACAGCAGGAAGAAGACTAGTCTTCCTGATGATCCAGGCCCTTCATATCGACAAATCCTTCGGGACCCTCAGGGTCCTGAAGGATATTTGTTTTACGGCCGCCCCTGCCGAGGTGGTGAGCATTGTCGGCGCTTCGGGTGCCGGCAAGAGCACGCTGCTGCAGATCCTTGGTTCACTGTCGCGCCCGGACGCGGGAACAGTGACTATCGACGGCACCGATATCTTCGCGCTTTCCGACAAGGCGCTGGCCGCTTTCCGCAATCAGCAGATCGGTTTCGTGTTCCAGTTCCACCACCTGCTGCCGGAATTCACGGCGGTGGAGAACGTGATGATCCCGGCGCTGATCGCCCAGGTGCCGCGCGCCGCGGCCCGGAAAAAGGCGGAAGAACTGCTGACGCTCCTCGGGCTGGGCGAGCGTTTTTCACACAAGCCATCGCAGCTCAGCGGCGGCGAACAGCAGCGCGTGGCGATTGCCCGGGCGCTGGTCAACCAGCCCAAGGTGCTGTTTGCCGATGAACCGTCGGGTAATCTCGACAGCAAGACCAAGGGCGAACTGCACAAACTCTTTTTCGAACTGCGCGACCGTTTCGGTATCACGATCGTCATCGTGACGCACGACAAGGAACTGGCCGCGATGAGCGACCGTACGGTCGAAATCCACGACGGACAGATCGGATAGGGTCCCCGGGCCCGGCAGAACAAGCGCTAGCTTCCCAGCTGGTGCTTGATTTTATAATAGGAGGTGGAGGAGCCGAAGCCGGAGGCGTCGATCGCTTCCCTGACCGGCATGCCCGGGTTCTCCGCCAGGAGCCGTTCGGCATGCGTCATGCGGAGGCGGTTCACATAGGCGAAGAAGCCGCCCAGTTCACTTTTCACCAGGCCGGAAATATAGGTGCGGTTGTAGCCGCAGCGGTCCGCGACGTCCTGCAGGGTAAGATGCGGATCGAGATAGGCCTCCTGCTCTTCCACCACCGTGATCACGGCGGCAAGGATTTCCGCCTGCCGCTGCTTCGACAAGGACCGCAGGTAACCCTGCGTCCGGGGCTCTTCTTCCTGGTCGGCTGCGTCCTCCTTGGCTTCCTCCACGGGACGGTTGCGGTTGGGGTGCAGCACCGAGATCACAAAGACCACGCACGAGACGGCGATCAGCAGCTGGATGACCGCCAGTACCGCCGGACTGTCGAAGAGTGCGCCCACCCAACAGAGCGCCGTGTTGAACAGGATGATGGAGATCCAGCGCCGTGCCTGTGTCACAGGAAAATCGGTGGGGTTGGAGAACTCGTCGTTGTCGTAGCGTCCGGCCCCTATCCGCACCATGGCGAGGGAAGCGAAGCACACGCCCGTGATGAGCAGGCCCAGGATATATACGATATAATTCGAAAGGGTGGTTCCGCCCAGCTGGTCGCCCGGCAGGATGGCGACCACCTCGGCGGCCAGCAGCGCCACCACCACCGGCACGCCTGAAAGGATGGTAGGCCATTGCCATTTTTTCCACTGCATCACGTTGCCGAAAAACGAGAAGATCAGCAGCGAGAAGTGATAGATTGTCACGGGCAGGAAATAGAGCCGCGCTACGAACCATGCATCCGCACTGGCCGGGTTCAGCACATAGGGCAGCAGAAACAGAGAACTGATCCACGCTGCCACGACATAGGGCCGGCTCGGATAGTAGTATTCCGGGTTGTGGTTGTACGGCTTGCACATGTGGAACCAGCGCACCGCAGCCGCCATCAGGCAGGTGGTGACATAGACCGCCGCTGCCAGACCGTACAGATAGATGGGCGTAAAGGGCATATGCAAATTTAGATAAAAATCGGGATTTTTCGTATCTTCGTGAATCCGACTAGCGAATCCGAGATATGAAACAGCTGAAACTCCTGCTGCTGGCCATTGTCGTGGCGGCATGCACCCACAATCCGACGCCCGAAGAGCGGGCGCAAAGCCTGATTTCCCAATTGACGCTCGAGGAAAAAGCCTCCCTGATGCGGCACGACGACGGCGGGGTGGAACGCCTCGGCATCCGTCCCTACAACTGGTGGAACGAAGCACTGCACGGTGTGGCGCGCAACGGCAAGGCGACCACTTTCCCGCAGCCCATCGGCATGGCGGCTTCGTTCGACGAGCCGCTGGTTGAGCAGGTCTTTACGGCCGTGAGCGACGAAGGACGGGTCAAACACCGCCAGGGCATGGCCGACGGTGTCTCCGACTGGTACGAAGGCATCACCTTCTGGACGCCCAACATCAATATCTTCCGTGACCCGCGCTGGGGCCGCGGCATGGAAACCTATGGCGAAGATCCTTACCTGACCGGCCAGCTCGGCATGGCCGTGGTGCGGGGCCTGCAGGGTCCGCTGGATGCGCCTGTCCTGAAGACGCATGCCTGCGCCAAGCATTTCGCCGTCCATTCCGGACCGGAATGGAACCGCCATAGTTTCGATGCCGAAGTGAGCGACCGCGACCTGCGCGAAACCTACCTCCCCGCCTTCAAGGACCTGGTGACCAAGGCCGGGGTGCAGGAAGTGATGATTGCCTACAACCGCTTCCGCGGCGTGCCTTGCGGCGCCAACCGCTTCCTCATCGACACGGTGCTCCGGGGCGAGTGGAAATTCCGGGGACTGGTGGTTTCCGACTGCTGGGCCATCCATGACTTCTTCATGGAAGGACGCCACGGCTACTGTGAAGATGTGACACAGGCCGTGTCGGAAGCGGTCCGTGCCGGCACCGACTTCAACTGCGGCGAATCGTACCGCCATATTCCCGAGACCGTCGCCGCCGGCCTGCTTGATGAAGCCGAGCTTGAACCTGCGCTGACCCGTATCCTGGCCGCCCGTATCCGCCTGGGCGAACTGGACGACAATGATGCCGCATGGGCAGACTTGTCGGACGACATCGTGGAAGGCCCTGCTCACCGCGCCCTGGCCCGCCAGATGGCGCAGGAATCGATGGTCCTGCTTCAGAACAAGGACGGGATCCTGCCCCTTGTGCCGGGCGCCCGCATCGCGGTGATCGGCCCCAATGCCGACGACAAGGAAATGCTCTGGGGCAACTACAATCCGATTCCGGAACAGACTGTGACGCTGGCAGAAGCCATGCGCGAGCGTATCCCCGGCCTGGTAAGCTTCCAGGGTTGCGAGCTAGTGCGCAGGGAGCCGCTGTCGGCCCAAGAGATAGCCGGTGTGCTCAAGCAACTGAAAGACATCGACATCGTGGTCTTCGCCGGCGGCATCTCGCCGAAGGTGGAGGGCGAAGAGATGCCTGTCGACCTGCCCGGCTTCCGGGGCGGCGACCGCACCGACATCGAATTGCCCGCCGTGCAGCGGCAGCTGCTGGCCGCCCTGCACCAGGCCGGCAAGCGGGTGGTCCTGGTCAATTTCTCCGGTTCCGCCATGGGCCTGGTGCCCGAAACGCAGCACTGCGACGCCATTGTTCAGGCCTGGTATCCGGGCGAGGAAGGAGGCACGGCGCTGGCGGAACTTCTCTTCGGAGACGTGGTCCCTTCCGGCAAACTGCCTGTCACTTTCTACCGCTCGATCGAGCAGGTGCCGGACTATGAGAATTACGACATGCAAGGCCGTACCTACCGCTATTTCAAGGGCGAAGCGCTCTTCCCCTTCGGCTACGGCTTGAGCTATACGCACTTTGCCTATGGTGCTCCCCGCGTGAACGGAAGCGTGCTGGAAGTTCCCGTAACGAACGACGGTGCCTGCGACGCCGATGAGGTGGTGCAGTTGTATGTGCGGCAGCCCGCCGATGCGGAAGGGCCGCTGAAGAGCCTGCGCGGCTTCCGGCGGGTCCATATCCCGGCGGGTGCGACCGTCACGGTTTCCTTCCCGCTGACGGCGGAAACCTTCCTGGGCTGGTCGCCCGAAGCCGGTGACATGGTGCCCGTGAAGGGTGCGTGGGAGTTGCTGGTCGGCGGCAGTTCGGCCGACAAGGCCCTGCAGCGGGTCGCCTATTCGTACTGATATGAAAGAGAAGCATACTTTTCTGGCTTTTGACTGCGGTGCGACCTCCGGGCGGGCCCTGCTGGGTACGTTTGCGGAGGGCCGCTTCTCCATGGAAGAGGTGTACCGCTTCCCGAACGCCCTTGTCGAGCGGGAAGGCAAGTACTATTGGGACATCGTCGCCATTGGCGAGCACTTCAAGAAATGCCTGGCGGAACTGGCCGGCCGGGGCGTGCGGCCCGACTCTATCGGCATCGACACATGGGGCGTGGATTTTGGCTTCGTAGCCGCAGACGGCACGCTGCTGGGCCTGCCGCGGGCCTACCGCGACCCGTATACGGAGGGCATTCCGGAAAAGGTGTTCCAGACTGTGCCGCGCGAAGAGCTGTATGCCGCCACCGGCATCCAGGTCATGAACTTCAACTCCATCTTCCAGCTCTATGCGCAGACGCAGGAAGGCTTTGCGCCGCTGCGCGATGCGCAGAGCCTGCTTTTTGTACCCGACCTGCTGGCCTACCTGCTGACAGGCAAGAAGGTATGCGAGTACACCATCGCCTCCACTTCGGGCATGATGGACCAGAACAGCCGCCAGTTCAATACCGCGCTGCTGGAGAAGCTGGGCATCCGCACCGACATGCTGCTGCCCATCGTGCAGCCGGGTACGAAGGTGGGGGAATACCAAGGGATTCCGGTCATTTCCGTGGCGGGGCACGACACCGCGTCGGCCATCGCCGCCGTGCCGGCTGCCGACGAGCGTTTCGCCTACCTGAGCAGCGGCACCTGGAGCCTGATAGGCATCGAAGTGCCGGCGCCGATCATCGACGAGGCCTCGGCCAAGGCCAATTTTACCAACGAGGGCGGCATCGACGGCACGACGCGTTTCCTGAAGAACATTACGGGCATGTGGCTGCTGGAGCAGTGTCGACAGCGCTGGAAGGCCGAGGGGCGCGACTATGGTTATGCGCAGCTCGTGGAGATGGCGCGCGCCGAAGAAGCCTTCCCTGGCCGCATCAATCCCGACGACCCGCGTTTCGCGAATCCGAAAGATATGGTGGCGGAAATCAGCGCATCGCTTTCAGCCGCTCCGGTTTCCGTCCCGCTCGCGAAAAAATGCTCGCGATCCGAAAACCGCCCGTGGCTATACCGCGATGCGCAAATCGTCAGTTGTATTTATCACAGCCTGGCCGATCGATACAAAGAAGTGCTGGATATGCTGCAAGACTTTGCACCTTTCAAGATCGAAAAACTGCATATCATCGGCGGCGGCAGCGCCAATGAACTACTGAACCAGTGGACCGCCGACGCACTCGGCATGCCGGTGGTGACCGGTCCGACCGAAGCCACCGCCATCGGCAACCTCATGCTCCAGGCCCGGACGGCCGGCCTGGTGACCGACCGTTGGCAGATGCGCCGCCTCATCGCCGATACCTTCCAAGTCAAAACCTATCTTCCCCAATGAAAGAAAAAGATATCCTCCAATCCTACGCGTACGCCCGCGAACGCTACGCCGCCCTCGGCGTAGACACCGACAAGGCGGTTGAAACCCTCGAAAAGACCCCCATCTCGCTGCATTGCTGGCAGACCGACGACGTCATCGGCTTCGAGAGCGCAGCCGGCCTGTCGGGCGGCATCCAGACCACTGGCAACTATCCGGGCCGCGCTCGCAACATCGACGAAGTGCGCGCCGACGTGCTCTTCGCCAAAAGCCTGATCGCCGGCAACCACCGTTTGAACCTCCATGAAATCTACGGCGACTTCGGCGGCAAGTTCGTGGACCGCGACCAGGTGGACGTGCGCTATTTCGAAAGCTGGATCCAGTGGGCAAAGGAGAACGGCCTGAAACTCGACTTCAACTCCACCTCCTTCGGCCACGCCAAGAGCGGCGACCTTTCGCTGGCCAATCCCGACAAGGGAATCCGGGACTTCTGGATCGAGCATACCAAGCGCTGCAGACGCATCGCCGATGCGATGGGACGCGCGCAGGGCGACCCCTGCATCATGAACATCTGGGTGCACGACGGATCGAAAGACCAGACCGTAGAGCGTAAGCGCTACCGCGAGATCTTCGCCGAGAGCCTCGACGAGATCCTTATGGAAAAGCTTCCCGGCATGAAGACTTGCCTGGAGGCCAAGCTCTTCGGCATCGGTCTGGAAAGCTACACCGTGGGTTCGCACGATTTCGTGGCCGGCTACTGCGCCACGCGCAAGCTGATATACACGCTCGATACGGGGCACTATGAAATGACGGAGAACGTGGCCGACATGGTAGCCTCGCTGCTGCTTTTCGTGCCGGAACTGATGCTCCACGTGAGCCGCCCCATCCGCTGGGACTCCGACCATGTGACCATCATGAACGACCAGACGCTCGACCTCTTCAAGGAGATCGTGCGGGCCGACGCCCTGAGCCGCAGCCACATCGGCCTCGACTATTTCGATGCCGCCATCAACCGCATCGGCGCCTATGTGATCGGCACCCGCGCTACGCAGAAGTGCCTGTTGAGCGCCTTGCTGGAACCGCTGGCCAAGCTCCGCGAATACGAAGACGCCGGCCGGGGCTTCCAGCGCCTCGCCCTCCTCGAAGAAGCCAAGACCCTGCCTTTCGGCGCCGTCTTCGACTACTTCAACTACAAGAACAACGTCCCTGTCGGCGAAGCCTTCATCCCGGAAATCGAGAAATACGAAAGAGAAATTACGTCTAAGAGATGAACCTGATCATTGGACTTGTCATCATCGCCATCGGGGCGTTCTGCCAGAGCAGCAGCTACGTGCCGATCAACAAGATCAAGGCCTGGAGCTGGGAAAGCTACTGGATCGTCCAGGGCGTTTTCGCCTGGCTGCTTTTCCCGCTGCTGGGCGCGTTGCTCGCCGTGCCGAGCGGTGAAAGCCTCTTTGCCCTTTTCGCTTCCAACCCGAAAGCCAGCCTCCTGACCATCCTCTTCGGCATGCTCTGGGGCGTCGGCGGCCTGACCTTCGGCCTGAGCATGCGCTACTTGGGCGTCGCTTTGGGCCAGAGCATCGCCCTCGGCACCTGTTCCGCCCTCGGCGCCATCCTAGGCCCCGTCTTCACGGGCCATGCCCACGACCTGACATCCTCGGTCATCATTGGGGTGGTGGTTACCCTGATCGGCATCGCCATCATCGGCGTGGCCGGCGCGATGAAGGCCGCCGCCCTTCCCGAAGAAGAGCGGAAGAAAGCTGTCAAGGACTTCAATTTCGGCAAAGGCATCGCCGTGGCGCTGCTGGCCGGCTTTATGAGCGCTTGCTTCAACATTGGCCTCAGCTTCGGAGAACCGCTGACCTGGGAGCAGACGCCCGACATCTTCAAGAGCCTCCCTGCCACCCTGCTGGTGACCTTCGGTGGCTTCCTGACCAACGCTGTATATTGCTTCTACCAGAACAGCAAGAACAAGACCTGGGGCGACTACAAGCAGAAAGCGCTCTGGCGCCATAACCTGCTGTTCTGCGCCCTGGCCGGCCTGCTCTGGTACAGCCAGTTCTTCGGCTTGAGCCTCGGCAAAGGCTTCCTCCGCGACTACCCGACCCTGATCACCTTCAGCTGGTGCATTCTGATGGCCCTGAACGTGACCTTCAGCAATGTATGGGGCATCATCCTGAAAGAATGGAAAGGCGCCGACCGCAAGACGGTCATCGTCTTGCTCATCGGCCTTGCCGTCCTAATCTTCAGTACATTCCTGCCTCAGTTGATATAGGAGAATAATGATGTAAGGGCGTAGCTGAGCGGGTGGTTTCCGATGAAGCGACCTTTTTTCGGGAGCGAGACGGAAACCAGAGCTCAGCGAAGTCCGATAAATGACGAATAATGAATATAACGTATACACGACCGGCCTTGCAGGCCGAAATCGAGAAGGTCGCCGAAGTTGCCGGATATCTTTGGCAAAAAGGCTGGGCCGAACGCAATGGCGGCAATATCACCATCAACATCACGGCCCATATCGACGAGGCCCTGCAGGCCCTGCCCGCCCTCACCGAGCCCCGCCCCATCGGCAAAAAACTGCCCCACCTGGCCGGCTGCTGGTTCTACTGCAAAGGCACCGGCCGCCGCATGCGCGACCTGGCCCGCGACCCCATGGCCAACGGCTCCATCATCCGCATCCTGCCCGGCTGCGACAGCTACGAAATCGTCGCCGACGCCCCCGTCGCACCGACCTCCGAACTCCCGTCGCACCTGGCCGTGCACGACTACCTGCTGGCCAAAGGCTCGCCGTACCGCGCCTCGCTGCACACCCATCCCATCGAGCTTGTGGCCCTCACCCACAGCCCGAAATGGCTGCAGAAAGACGCCGCCACGCGTATGCTTTGGTCGATGATTCCTGAGACCCGGGCCTTCTGCCCGCGCGGCCTCGGTATCGTGCCTTACCTGATGCCATCCAGCGTCGAACTCGCCGAAGCCACCATCCGTACCCTGGATGAGGATTACGACGTGGTGATGTGGGAAAAACACGGCGTGTTTGCCGTTGAAACCGATATCCTGAACGCGTTTGACCAGGTGGATGTGCTCAACAAAGCCGCCCAGATCTATATCGCGGCGCGGAGCATGGGTTTTGAACCCGAAGGGATGCGTGACGCGCAGATGGAGGAATTGAAAGCAGCCTTCAAGCTTCCGAAATAATCCGGATCAGGCGGCAACCCGTTTGCGGGCGTTGTAGTAGGACTGGCGGTTGTTGAAACCCGAAGCCAGGGCGATGTCGTCGACATCGGCGTCGGGATGCGCGGCCTTGTAGTTGTCGGCATGGGCCATGCGGCAGCGGTTGATATAGAAGAAAAAGCCGCCGAGACGCTCGTTGAGCACCCAGGAAACATAGGTGCGGTTGAGGCCGCAGTCGCGCGAAAGCTTGTTGAGGGTAAGGTGGCTGTCGAGATAGCCCTGCTTTTCTTCCACCTGCTGGCGGATGGCGGTGAGGATCTCTTCCTTTTTGTCCGGCGACAGGACCTCGCTTTCCAGGCTCTTGTCCTTTTCAATGCTCATGGCGGCTTCCAGCTGGTCCACCTCCACCGTACGGTGCGGGGACAGGGAGCCGAGCAGCAGGACGACGGCCAGGATGGAGAGTACGAAGAGTCCGAAGGAAAGGGCCCACCACTGGCCGTTGATGGCCATGCTCCAGCTCATGATCAGGTGCAGGACGGAAATCAGGAGGATGAACTCTGTGTATTGCTTCGGGAAGTCGTCGGGGTTGGAATAGTTCTCGTCGGAGAAGCGGGTGAGCTCGCGGATGAGCATCAGGAGGGCCAGCACGAAACTGACCAGGTAGACCATGGCCAGGATGTCGGCGATGATGAAGAACCAGCGGAAGAAATCTCCCTGCACCTGTGTACCGGGCATGAGCGTCGTCACCACGCCGATGACCGCCATCATCGAGTAGGTGCCCATCAGGATATAGATGGGCCCGTGCCACCAGTTTGCTTTGAGAATCCGTCCGAAATAGTTGAAAATCAATACGGCGCAATGGAAGGGCGATGCCAGGATCAGCATCAGGCGCAACTGCATGACAGCGTCGGACTCGTTGGGCAGGAAAACGACCGGGAGAAGCACCAGGTTGGACAGGAAACAGAAGATGAAGGCCCGCCAGTCCGGGAAGTAATAGTCCATATGCTTGGCATACGCCGTGCAGCGATGCCCCCAGCGTACAACGGCAACCACAACGCTGACAGCCACATAGATCGCTGTCATCACACTCAGGAGCAGTTGGGGGAAGGTGTAGGTCATCGCTGATACAAAGTTCGCTTTTTGTGTCGAAAAAAGCAAATGCGCGCGATCAGCGGCATTCCGCCAGCAGGTCCTCGAGGGCCTTGCGGTCGGCCGGATAGAATTTGACGACCGGGGCAATCGTCATGCGGGCACTCTGCCCCAGGGTTTTTTCGAGAGTATTATATTCTTTATACTGAGAAAGATACTGTTCTTTTTGCGCATCGTCCAGGGGCAGGTCTATCCCCGCTTCCCGCATCATGAAACGACTCTTGGCCGCCACGGACAGCGACACATGCAGCTGTACAAAGCAGATGATGTCGAAAAAGACTTCCGGCGGAAAAGATTCTTTGACCGAGACCAGAAAAGAACCCGTCTTTGTCTCGCCCAGGTGCCCCTCGTTGATGGAGCGAAGCAGGCTGACCTGCTTGTCGAGCCCCTTGTCGAGCCAGCGGTGGATCATGTCGCCGTCGTAGGTGTAGGTCCAAACCAGCAGCCCGGCCATGGAACCGAACACGAAGATATACTGGATGAGCGGGTTGAAGTGGAAGCTGTTGTGGAAGACATGCAGGGCCGGTGCAGCGACGAGCAGGAAAGCGGCCATCAGGCAGTCTTTCGTCTTGATGTCGAGCCGGGCGCGGCGGCGTTCTGCCAGGCGCACGGCGAACATGAGGCCGGCGGCGATGATGGCGCTGCAGCCCATGTGGATCAGAGCCACTTCCAGGCCGCGGAACAGCACGGTCCCCATGCTCATGCCTTCGCTCATCAGCAGGTAGAAGATGTTTTCCAGGATGGAGAAACCACCGCCCACCGCCGCGCCGCAGATGACGCTGTCGATGAAGAAAACGATCTTCTTGTGCCGGGCCAGGATCAGGAGCGGAAGGGCTTTGACGGCTTCTTCCACTATCGGGTCAAGCAGTTCGGACGCTCTTTCGGGAAGAAGCGGGTCCGTCAGCCAGAAGATGCCGTAGCAGGCCAGGGCCGTCCCCATGCCGCAAAGGACCAGCAGAAGCAGGCGCCGGACGCTCAGCAGCGAGAATTTGTCGAGTTTGTAGACGACAAAGATGTAAATGGCGACAGGGAGAAGGGCGGCGACGAACGACATTACAGCAGCTTGAGGGAGACCATCCATTCATTGCCATGCCGTCCTGCCGAAAAGCCTTCCGGCGCGAAGAGGTGTCCGTAGCCGACAGACAGCGTGGTTTTCATATAATTGAAGAACACCAGCTCGGTGGTCAGCTGGACACCGGCGCTGTAATACATGTCATGTTGCCACTTCTTTTGCTCCACCACCGGATTCCAGGCGGAAAGGCCGGTGCCGAAGAGGGAGATCTGGAGCCAGGTGGGATAGAAGGCCAGGGCGCCGAAGTTGTTGAAGCGGATGGGGCGCAGGTTGAGCTCGGCCGTCGCCTTGGCGAACGAATGTGCCTTGATGGCGTCGATGCTGGCACCCGGCATGGCCAGGGAGCTGCGGTACTGGAAGGCGTTGCGGTAGTCCACCCGGTTGTTGCGGAAACCACCGAAATAGGTGTTGCCGAAAGCCGTCTGGAAATCACCGAAATTGTGCCCGCCCGCCGTGCGGAGCCAGAGCGACGTGTTGCGGTCGACCGGGAGGAGCACGCCGAAATCGGCGGACGCTTCGATGGACGGATAGAAATGCCCGCCGGCCAGATAGCCATACCCCTGGATGCCCAGGTCATAACCCTGCTCTTTCATGACGCCGCCCAGGGAGGTGCGCAGTTTTGAGAATTTGCCGTACAACTTGGCGGTCTGCAGGGACTTGATGTCTTTGTCCACCTGGATTTCCTGGAAGAGCGGCAGGGCGTCCATGAGGCCGTAGGCACCCACGGAGAAGCCCCAGGCGCGGGAGTACGGCACCAACATGGAGTTCGTGTAGTCGTAGGCCACGGAGACCATATAACCTTTGCGGCTGGAGCGCATCGGGCCGGCCAGGTCGTAGAAGTCCATGTGGTTCCAGGCGGCCTTGAACGTCCAGAAATAATACTTCCACTGGAAGTCCATATGGAATTTGTTGAGCCAGTCGTTGTGGCTCCAGGGCGAGATGCCGAAGTCCAGCTTGATACTGCTCAGGCCCACCGGATCGCTGAAGAAGAAACGGTAGCCGAGCACCGGGGTCACGCGGTTCCACGCAGCGGTGTCGGTGAAGCCGGAGATGATGGGATACGCGCCGGCGAAGCGCATTTCCTTCATGACCTTGTAGGGGACAATGTTGTTATAGACGTCCCCGAACTCGATGTTGGGCAGGGGTTTCTTGAGCAGGCCCACCTCGGTGAGCGCCTCTTCGTTGTTCTCGAAGGCACGATGTCCGTAGAGCGTCACTGCGTTGGCGTCGCTCACGACCTTGCGTTCGAGCGTCACCGGGCGCATGCCGTCGCGCTCGAATTCCAGGGCCAGCAGTTTGTCCGGCGCAATCTCCAGCGGCGCGAACAGGCCGATTTCCGTGTTGGAGAGCATCTCCATCTCGTGTGTGGCAATATTGATCTGCCAGAGGTTGGACACGCCGGTATAGTAGGAACTGCCGATCAGGTAGCGGTCGTCGAGCGAGAAGCGGAACTGGCCGAGGTTGCTGTCTTCCCAGTTGGCCAGTTCTTCGGGCTTGAAGATGGCCTGGGCCAGTTCGTCGGTGCGGAAAAGGAGGAGCGTATGCTCGCCGTTGTCGCCCTGCCTGGTGAGGGAGAGCATCTTGCCGTCGTGGCTCACGTCAATGTCGAAGACACTCACGCCGAAGGGAAAGGCATAGATGACTTCGGGATTCTCGATGTCTTTGTCGAAGCGGACGATCGACTGCGTGCCGCCGTTCGAGAACAGGCCGTACAGGCAGTCGTTGGCGTTGTCGTAAACAATGTTGTTGACACGCTGGAAGTTTTTCTTCTTGACGACCCGCTTCTTGTGGAGGTCGTATACTTCCAGGCCGCGCATCTTGGCGTTGTTGGAGGTGAAGATGATACGGCCCGCATTGCGGTCCAGGGCCACGAAAGCGGGGTTGTAGAGCTGGATGCCGTAGATGTCGGTGAGTTTCCGCCGCCGGCCGGTCTGCACGTCGATTTCGGTGAGGTGCGCGAAGCCGCCGGGGGCGTTCATGGCGGCATAGGCCTTGCCCGAGGCAGGATCATAGACCAGCGGAGAAACGGAACCCAGCGGCTTTTTGGTCAGGGGCGTGGTTTCCGTGAGCGGATATTCCCGGATGGCGGCCAGGTTTTCGGCCTGGTGCTGTTTTTCGTCTTCCTTCCACTGGTTCCAGGTCTTGCGGAGCGACTGTCCGTAGACCTGCTTGAACTGGCTGCCGAAGTAGGTGCGGCTGTCGGCCGTCCGGTTGTAGAAGCGGATGAGCTTGTCGTAGCCGTATTCTTTGGTCAGGTAGTTGACGAAGCGGGTGCCGTAGAGATAGGCGTTGGCACCCACCTGGAAGTCCATCGTGGAGCCTTCCGTCTCGAGGCCCACCACGGAGAAGAGTTTGTCGCCGCCAGCGACGATGCTGCGGAAATACATCTCGTCATAGCCGCCGAGCGATCGTCCCACGCCGCCGCCAAGCCAGGTCTCCATGAAGCAGGCAATGCCTTCCTGATACCAGCGGGGCGCATACCAGCGGGGGACGCTCATGTAGCTCCACAGCGCCGAAAGGGGCTGGCTGTTGTCGGTATTCACCTTGGTACCGAAAAAACGGCGCCAGCCGAGGTCGCGGCGGTTGTATTTGTCTGTCATCACGATATGCGTGTATTCGTGACAGAACAACTGCCGGTAACGCTCGGCCGAGGGATTGATGTAGTAGGACATATTCAGCGGCGCCATGCCGATCTGAATAAGCGAACGCGGCAGCGGCGTTGCTCCGCCGTTGCCGTCGTCCTCCCAGTCTGTCAGAAGCAGCAGGGGCGCTTCCGGAACATACACGGAATCTGTGGTCCAGATCTGTCCGTGAAGCGCCTTGCCATTCTGAAACATGCGTATCATGTGCGGGATGTAGCGCGAGAGGTTTTTGTCGAAAAACACCAGCCGGGCTTCATCGGTCTTATACTGGTAGTAGGTCTGGTTCTGTCCGTGGGCCAGGGCCGGGAGCAGCAGCAGGATCAGTACAATGATACGGATACGCATGGTTGAAAGAGTAGGTTTGATTATAAGTCTTTGACGAGGAAGCCGACACCGGTCTGGTTGCCGACAGCCATGTTCTTGATGGCGTCATTGATGCTGTTGCGCATCACGTCGCTGCTGTTGCGCATCACGTCGCTGCTGTTGCGCATCACGTCGCTGCTGTTACGCATCACGTCACTGCTGTTACGCATCACGTCACTGCTGTTACGCATCACATCAGAGTTGGAGAGAACAGCATTCTTGATAACCACTTGATCAAAAGATTTCATGATCTCTGTGGAATTGCCGAGAACCGCGTTGCTCAGCATGTGGAAGCTGACGACCTCATTGGTGATGTTGCTGACAACTTCGTTGGTGATGTTGCTGACGGTCTCATTCGTGATGTTGCTGACAGTCTCGTTCGTAATATTGCTGACGGTCTCGTTCGTAATATTGCTGACGGTCTCGTTCGTAATATTGCTGACGGTCTCGTTGGTGATGTTGCTGACAGTCTCGTTCGTGATATTGCTGACGGTCTCGTTGGTGATGTTGCTGATCGTCTCGTTGACGATATTGCGGACAATCGTTTCGTTGGAAATCACCTCATTGGTAATGTTGCTGAGATTTTCACTGTTGCTGACCATATCGTTGACAACTTCGCCAAGGGTCTTGCCGCTGGCTACATCGTTGGTCGAGCAGGCGAGGACGGCGTGCTGGAACACGTCATTGTTAATGATGTTGGAGATGTTGTTGTCGACGTCCAGGGTATTGCTGAGGTACGCATTGCTGATCAGGACGGTGGCATCGCTGAGATAGCAATTGTTCAGCGCGTTTGCGGTCTGCTCAGGGGTCAGCGTATAGCCTTTCTTCTCGAGTTCGGCGGCGGCTTTCGTGTCATTGTTCAGGGCGGCGGTCATCTGCTGGTAGTTCACCCACTGGTCGCGGACGAATTTCAGTTGCTCGCTGCCATCGGCGTTCTTCAGATAGTTGTCGGTCGTCGTAATGAAACGGTCGGCCAGCTTGTTCTGCTTCTGGAGCGTGGTGTAGGCCAGCGAAGCGTTGATGGTGTTCTGGGCCAGGTCGGGACGGTTCTGTCCGCCCAGGGCGGCGTTGATGTCGTTTCCGGCTTCAGTGAGCGAGGCGCAGACGTTGTTGATCGTCGGACGGATATCGTTCATGTCCTTGAGGACGGCGTCGAATTCGCTGATGCCGCCGGCTGCCTGGTTGGAAAGATCCACAAGGGCGTCGAACTGTTTGGCGCGGGTCTGCATGACTACATAACCGGCCACGACACCATTTTTATATGCTTCGTCATTGAGGAGGAGTTCCTGCATGTTGCTGACACCTTCAACGGCAGTCTTGCGCGAGAAGCGGGAGGTTTTGCCGATGTTGCCGCTGGTCTGGTCGCTGTTGACATTCCAGTCCATGAGGGGGGAGAGGACAAGACCGAGGGCGCAAATGACGACTACGGAAGCGAGAATGAGGATACCTTTCTTTTTCATAATACCTGTTATTTTAATTGTTAAATTTTCGAATTGTTTCACGTCTGAATTCGAGAGCAAAATTAGCGTTGAAAGAAGGATAACAGGTCAAAAGGCTACAAAACTTGGTAAAAATCGTTCAAAAACGAGGGTTTTTACTTGGAATAGATCAATTTTTTGGTTTCAGGGTCGCGGATTCAACATCATCACAAAAATACAAAAAAATGGAGGATGTTTCGTATCTTTGTTTTCCGTAACGGAAAACATCTCTTCAACCATTATGGAATATACCTTTCAACAAATCGCTTCGCAGGTGCGGAGGGATATCGTGCGCATGGTCACGGCCGCCGCTTCGGGCCACCCGGGCGGGTCGCTGAGCGCTACCGATGTCCTGACCTATCTGTTTTTCAAAGAAATGAACGTGACGCCGGAGACATGGCGCCGCAGCGGAGAAGGACTCGACCAGTTCTTTCTCTCGGCGGGACACATCTCACCGGTTCTCTATAGCGTGCTGGCCCGCCGCGGCTATTTCCCGGTCGCCGAGCTGGCCACGTTCCGCCGCTTCGGCACCCGGCTCCAGGGCCATCCCTGCGTGGAAAAGGGTCTTCCGGGCGTGAACCAGGCCGCCGGCTCCCTGGGCCAGGGCCTTTCCGTGGCCATCGGCGCCGCCCTGGCCAAGAAACTCAACAAGGATCCCCGCACCGTCTATGTCCTGATCGGCGACGGTGAGACGGAAGAAGGCCAGATCTGGGAAGCCGCGATGTCGGCCGCCCACCACAAGGTGGACAACCTGATCGCGATGACCGACTGGAACCACCAGCAGATCGACGGCACGACCGAAGAAGTGGCCGGCCTGGGCGACCTGTATGCCAAATGGGAAGCCTTCGGCTGGACGGTGCTTGAAGGCGACGGACACAATTTTTCCGCGATTGAAGGCAGCTTCAAAGCCGCCCGGGAAAAACTGGGCCAGGGCAAGCCGGTGATGATCCTCTGGCATACGGAGATGGGCCACGGGGTCGACTTCATGGCCGGCACCTGCAAGTGGCACGGCAAGAACCCTTCCGTGGAACAGTGCGCGGAAGCCATGAAACAACTCGAAGAAACGATGGGAGACTTTGCCTTATGAAAGAATATGTAGATACCGGTAAAAAGGACACCCGTTCCGGCTTCGGTGCCGGCCTGGCAGAATTGGGCCATCGCAACCCGATGGTCGTAGCGCTGACCGCCGACCTCAAGGGTTCGCTCAAGATGGACCAGTTTGCGGCGGAGCACCCCGACCGCTTCTTCGAGGTGGGCATCGCCGAGGCCAACATGGTCGGCATGGCTGCCGGCCTGGCCATCGCGGGCTATATTCCCTTCATCGGCACCTTTGCCAATTTCGCGAGCGCGCGCGTAATGGACCAGATCCGCCAGTCGGTGTGCTATTCGCAGACCAACGTGAAAATCGCCGCGTCGCACGCCGGCATCACCCTGGGCGAGGACGGCGCCACCCACCAGACCCTCGAAGATATCGGCATCATGCGGATGCTGCCCCATATGGTGGTCATCAACCCCTGCGACTACAACCAGACCAAGGCTGCGACCATCGCCGCCGCTGCCTGGGACGGTCCCGTCTACCTGCGCTTCGGCCGTCCGGGCGTTCCCAACTTCACCCCGGCCGACCAGCCCTTCGAGATCGGCAAGGCCATCCGGCTCAATGAAGGCAAGGATGTCTCGATCTTCGCCACGGGCCATCTCGTGTGGGAAGCCATCCAGGCGGCCAGGGAACTGGAAACCCAAGGTGTCAGCGTCGACCTGATCGACATTGCGACCATCAAGCCGCTCGACAAGGAGGCGGTCGTCGCTTCGGCCCGCAAGACAGGGCGCGTGGTGGTGGCGGAAGAGCATCTGATCGCCGGCGGACTTGGCGAGGTTATTGCAGGAGTGTTGGCAGCCAGCTGCCCGACCCCGATGCGTTTCGTGGCCATTGACGACCAGTTCGGCCAGAGCGGAAAACCTGCTGAACTGATGGCGGCCTACGGACTGGATGCACGGCATATCGTCGAGGCAGCGCTGTCGCTGCGATGACCGATCAGGAAATACTGCAACTCTACCGTTCCGGCGAGCGTGAAAAGGCGTTCCGTGGACTCGTGTCCAGCTATAAGGAGCGCCTTTACTGGCATATCCGCCGCATGGTGCTCGATCACGACGATACCGACGACTGCCTGCAGAACACCTTTGTGAAGGTCTGGCAGTCGCTCGACCGTTTCCGTGGCGATGCGCAGCTGTATACCTGGCTTTACCGCATTGCGACCAATGAATCGCTGACCTTCCTTTCCCGCCAGCAGACGCGGGGCGGGAGCCTCACCCTGGAAGCGGCAGACCGCCTGTCGACCGACACCTGGTTCGACGGCGACCAGCTGCAGCGCTCGCTCTACAAAGCCATCGCCAAACTGCCGCCCAAGCAGAAGGCCGTGTTCAACCTCCGCTACTTCGAAGAGATGCCCTACGAGAAGATCGCGCAGGTGCTCGAGACCAGCGAAGGCGCCCTGAAAGCGTCCTATCACCATGCCTATGAAAAGGTAAAGAGCTGGATGAAAGAAGAAATAGATGCCAGGTATTAAACCTTTGTCCAAAATCATCGTCTAAGAAAGCGTATGAACGAACAGCAAGATATTCTGGAACGCGCCCGCCAGGCCGGACAGCCCTTCAAGACCCCCGAAGGCTACTTCGATGGACTGGAAGACCGCCTGATGGCCCGCATCGCCGCCGAAGCGCAGCCCGAGACTTCCCGGAAGGTCCGTATCTGGGCCGTCCTGAAGCCGGCGCTGACCCTCGCCGCGATGTTCGCCCTGATCTTCGGCATGGGCTACGGCGTGCTTTCCCTGACCCGGACGCTGGGCCGCGGCGAGGTCTCCACCGATGTGGCGGGATATGCCACCGCAGAGGAGGAGATGATCCGTCCGGCTTCGCTCATCGATTATTATCAGTCCAACCTGGCCGAGGAGACCGAACTGGACGAGGAAACCATCGTTAACTACCTCGCGACCGAACTCTCGTTCTCCGACCTGGCCGAGATTTATGCACAATCCTACTGACATGAAAAGAATCATCAGCGTAGCGGCCTGCCTCGTGATGGCAGTTTCTCTTTTCGCCCAGCCGCAGGGTCACAAACAGAACGAGGAGCAGCGCAAGAAAGAATTCGAGCGTATCCAGTCCGAAAAGATCGCTTTCATCACGCAGGAGCTGGATCTTTCGCCTGAAGAGGCGCAGGTGTTCTGGCCGGTGTACAACCAGTGCTGGAAAGAGTCGCTGGCCGCCCACAAAAAGATGAAGGATGCCTTCGGCGAATTCCGCGGCAAGAAATCCGAGGAACTCTCCGATGCCGAACTGGAAAAGAAACTGGACGCCTATATCGAAGCCAACAAAGCCTCCAACCAGGTGTTGTCCGACTGGTATCCGAAATTCAAGCAGGTGCTGCCTATCCGTAAGGTAGCCAAGCTCTACCAGGCCGAAGAAGCCTTCCAGCGGCGCATGATCAACAACCTGAAGAAGCATCAGCAGGGTCCTGACCCGCGGGAAACGAAGGGAAAAGACAAGAAATGAGAAAAGCGGCTTTCGGGCCGCTTTTTTTCGCTAGTCGAGCTTGAGCACCGCCATGAAGGCGGACTGCGGCACTTCGACCTGGCCGATCTGGCGCATGCGCGTCTTGCCGGCCTTCTGCTTTTCGAGGAGTTTGCGCTTTCGGGTGATGTCGCCGCCATAGCACTTGGCCGTCACGTCCTTGCGCACCTGCCGCACCGTCTCGCGGGCGATGATCTTGGCGCCGATGGCGGCCTGGATGGCGATGTCGAACTGCTGGCGCGGAATCAGCTCCTTGAGTTTTTCGCAGATCTTCCGGCCAAAGTCGTAGGCGTGGTCCTGGTGGATCAGGGTCGACAGCGCGTCGGCCGGCTCGCCGTTGAGCAGGATGTCGAGCTTCACGAGCTTGGCTGGCCGGAAGCCGATGACATGGTAGTCGAAGGAAGCGTAGCCTTTCGAGATGCTCTTGAGCTTGTCGTAGAAGTCGAACACGATCTCGGAGAGCGGCATCTCATAGGTCAGCTCGACGCGGTCGGCGGTCAGGTAGTGCTCGCTCTTGAGGATGCCGCGCTTGTCGAGGCAGAGCTTCATGATGGGTCCGTAGAACTCGCTCTTGCTGATGACCTGCGCCTGGATGAACGGCTCTTCGATGTGGTCGATGAGCGTGGGGGCCGGCAGGCCGGAAGGGTTGTGCACGTCGATGCACTCGCCCTGCGTCGTATATACCTTATAAGAAACGTTCGGGACCGTGGTCACCACGTCCATGTCGAATTCACGGAACAGGCGCTCCTGCACGATCTCCATGTGGAGCAGACCCAGGAAGCCGCAGCGGAAGCCGAAGCCCAGCGCCAGGGAGCTCTCCGGCTCGAATACCAGCGAAGCGTCGTTGAGCTGGAATTTCTCGAGCGAGGCGCGCAGGTCCTCGTACTGGTCGGCCGTCACGGGAAACATGCCCGCATAGAGCATCGGCTTCACATCCTCGAACCCGGCGATGGCCGCCGCGCAAGGCTGCGCAACATGGGTGATGGTGTCGCCCACCTTCACCTCGACCGCCGTCTTGATGCCCGAGATGATATAACCCACCGATCCGCAGGGAATCTCGCCCGTGGGGCAGAGCTTCATCTTCAGCACGCCCACCTCGTCGGCGGTGTATTCCTTGCCCGTGTTGACGAATTTCACGCGGTCGCCCGTGCGGATGGAGCCGTTCTCCACCTTGAAGTAGGCGATGATGCCGCGGAAGGAATTGAATACGGAATCGAAGATCAAGGCCTGCAGCGGCGCATCGGGATTGCCCTGGGGCGCGGGGATGCGCTCCACGATGGCGTCGAGCACCGCGTCCACGCCTTCGCCCGTGCGGGCGGAAGCCAGCAGCACATCGTCCGGATCGCAGCCCAGCAGATCCACCACCTGGTCGCGCACCACGTCGACCATGGCCGCATCCATGTCGATCTTGTTGAGCACCGGCACGATCTCAAGGTCGTGTTCGATGGCCAGGTAGAGGTTCGAGATGGTCTGGGCCTGGATGCCCTGCGTGGCGTCGACCACGAGGAGGGCGCCTTCGCACGAGGCGATGGCGCGCGAGACCTCGTACGAGAAGTCCACATGGCCCGGGGTGTCGATCAGGTTGAAGATATATTTTTCTCCTTTATATACATACTCCATCTGGATGGGGTGGCTCTTGATGGTGATGCCTTTCTCCTTTTCCAGATCCATGGAGTCGAGCACCTGGTTTTCCATCTCCCGCTGGTCGAGCGTATGTGTGCGCTCGAGCATGCGGTCGGCCAGCGTGCTCTTGCCGTGGTCGATATGGGCGATGATGCAGAAGTTGCGGATGTTTTTCATATTGAGCGCAAAGATAAGAAAGATACGCCAATTGTTTTGAACGGCCAAATTATAAAATATAAATAATGGGAATAATACCATTTCTTTAACTTCGAACCGGACTTTACTAAACCCGAGTATAAAGGCTTTTTCGTATTTTTGTAATAGTAATTATAGTTACAAATTAATTTAGCGTTATTTATAACCAATGAAACGAGTCTTTCCTCCCGTCGTCTTGCTTTTGGCGTTTCTCCTTTTGGCTTGTTCCGATCCGGTGGAGATAGCGTGGAAAGGAGAGAGACAGGTTTCTGTATATTGTATCTTAACGAGGGATTCTTTGCAGACGGTAAGGCTGAGTTGGGTGTCTTCACTGAAGGATGGAAAGGAGGAGTGGGTTGATGACGCACAGGTTTTCATCAGGGACAAAGGGTATGCTTATCCCGGAAAAAAGGTGAATGCCGGCGAATGGGCTGTTTCAATGACGCCTGAGCCCGGTAAGACCTATTGGCTGGAGATTCACCTTCCAGACGGCAAAGAGATCTCTGCAGAGACAAGCTGCCCGGATGAGCGTATCTTGATAGATGTAGATGTATATCAGCCCGCTATCTGGTTGGAAGAGGAAGAAGAGAATATCCGACAGAAGCAACCCCCGCTGGCTTATGAACTGGGCGTTTGCCAGTTTTTTAACGAATCGTTCTATCGCCAGTTCAAGGAGATGAAGGGCGCGACAACTATGCATCACGTGATGCCTGGGCTTGTTTTTTTGTTGAAGGATAGTGTCTGCTGTTATATCTCAGCCGCCTTTCATGGCCGTGACGGGCAGTTGACTCCGATCCGTTATCTTGCGACCAATCACAAGGAATCCGATAATTTTAATGTCACGAAAAAACAGTATCAGTCCGAAGACTATTTTTCGCCTTCCGGAAATGAACTGCGGGACCGGTATGACCGGGCATCTTTTTCCAAGTATAATGGTCTTGTGATGCATGACAGCTTTTTGAGAATCGAACAGACACGAGACTATGATAACGGCGTGAGAAATGTATATCCGGTATCAGGACATGCTTTTTCTACCGTAACTGATTTTAAGCCGGTCGAATCAGCCAACAAATATTTCACGGTGGTCGGATCTTTTGAAAATGCGGTTTTTGACAAAAATGTCGGTCCGGATGACGAATATACTATTTTGTACTTTTCCTCTGTATCCAAGGAATACGACCGTTATTTGAAATATGTGTACGAGCGAAAGCAGAAGGCGGACGGAGACATGCTCACAAGTCTCTATTCGGACAATGCGAATATTCCGGGCAATATTGAAGGCGGAACCGGAATATTCGGAGCTATCTGTGTCAAGGCCTTTGCTTGTCATAGGTCTATAAACCGTTTTACTGGCAACATGGTTGTTTATGAACCCCCAAGACTTTAGTGGCCTATGCGAAAAATTCTGCTATCGTTGATTCTGCTTTTGACGGATACGGTTTTGATTTTTGCGCAATATCAGGACCGCGAGATCCGGGATACGCTGCAGGCGGCCGTAAAGGAAGCTCGCCGCAATGTTGGTTTGTACTCCGAAGGATATGCTCTGATACCTGTTAAAACGAGGCAGGTCACTTCGTTGTTAGGCGAAGGAGATGCCGTGAAATATATTCAGACACTGCCAGGCGTATCAACGGGAGGAGAAGGCGGATCCGCCATTTATGTCAGAGGAGGAAACATGGGATCCAATCTGATGACACTGGATGGCATGCCAATCTATGGTGTCAGTCATTTGCTGGGACTGACAACGATCATTCCGGAAGACGTCGTTGCGGAGACGGTTTTCCTCGCCGGAGGATTTCCTTCGGAAGACGGCAACTTCACGGCATCTCATATACGGCTGGTTTCCAAGGATGGAAACTTTGGCAGGACGGAAGCGGCTTTTTCGGCGAATCCGTTCTTGCTCGGCGGCTGGATCAGTGCGCCCATTGTGAAGGGAAGCGCATCGGCACAGGCGGTAATCCGGGTTTCTCCAATCGGCCTTGTGTATAAGGCAGTGAAGCCTATGATTAAACAGAACCAGTTGTTGCTCGATGATTTTGGGGCATTAGCAGGAGATGCCTACGGCAAATTGACATGGAGAAAAGACGTTGATAACGATCTGTCCCTGTCTTTTTTCGGCAGTCAGGATCGTTATGCTTTTACCATGAATGAAACCTCTTCGGATGTTCTCGGATGGAGCAATTTACTGGCGAATCTTTCCTGGAACAACAGGAGTATTTCATGTTTGAAGACGCTACATGCAGACATGTCTTTCAATCACCATGTCGGCAGTCAGCGGCAAAAGACGCTATTTGAAGGTGCGCTCAATGATTTTCTGATGCGGAGTGTCATTGATGAGTTGACAGTTTCAGGGTCAGCAACCATTGAAACGGGCCTGCGCTCCAATCTGCAATTTGGCATCAAAGTTCGTGGTGCGCTTTTCAATCCGGCGGCATCAAGCGTAATGGGCGAAGAAGGACGTTCATCTCTTTTGGATACCCGTTCCGGCACGTTGCTGGCAACCCTGCATGGTCAGTGGGAGTACAGCATTCCTGATCTTTTTCTGGCCCGATTTGCTTTCCGAGGGAATGCGTTTGCCTATGGTCTGGGCGGCCGTACAGACAAAGGTTGGATGTTCCATCCTGAAGGAAGTCTGCTTTTGCGCTGGAACTTCATCCGGAAAGCCGGATTGGAAGTGACGGTAGATGCCTTGACGCAATATTATCATACGCTGGAGGGAATCCCTTTGGGATGGTCGCTCGACATGATTGTTTCCTCGGATGCGACTCTTCCCCCGGAGCGGGCACTTCAGGGCTATATGGGTGCATACGGCAATCTTGGACAGCATCTCTTTCGCGCAGGAGCCTTTTATAAAAAAATGCGCAATCTGGTGTACTATGGGAAAGCGACCGATTTCTTTAACGCCGTTTCCCGGGCGGGATGGCATGACAACATCAATGTTGGAGAAGGAACCTCATATGGGCTGGAATTCCTGTATGAAAAGGAGGGGCCTGTTCTGTCATGGCGTGCATCCTACACATGGTCGAAATCCGACCGGTTTTTCCCGGACTTGAATGAAGGGCGACGTTTTCCCGCAAAATATGACCGGCGGCACATTGCTCATCTTGCAGCGGATTGGAAAGTCCTGCAAAGAGCGTCTTTTTCGCTGGATATCTCGTCGCAGTTTACTTACCAGAGCGGAAGTTGGGATACATTGCAGGACGGAAGTCTTACGGGCTGGTTTATCGGAGAGAAAGACGGTGTCCGTCTGCCGCTGATATCATCGTTGAACAATTACCAGCTGCCGGCATACATTCGTTGGGATGGCGGCGTCCATCTTGCAATAGCTGGCAAGGCTGTGAAACATGAAGTGAATATAGGTGTCTATAATATCTTGAACAGGCATAATCCGTTCATGCTTAGATATAATGCTGAATTAGAACAGTGGGAAACAATCTCTCTCATTCCGGTGCTGCCGTATATTTCATACAGAGTTTTATTCTGACAGTGCTTTCCGGGTCTCTGGCCAGGGTCTGGATCATGTTCGGGTCTGGAGAAGGGAGGCTCAAGTACTGAAGAAATAAAAATATTTTAAAATTTTTGGTACTTTGTGATACAAGGTACTAAATTTTTTATATATCTTTGCATCGTCAAACGAAGACGATTAAAGAATTGGTTATGAAATGGGCGTCGCAATCCTTCTGCGACGCCCATAGATGAGAAAAACAGCGTATGTTAATCGAACTGAATAATATCCACAAGACCTACGACAACGGACAGCCGTTGCACGTGCTCAAGGGAGTTGACCTGACCATCGAGAAAGGCGAGTTCGTGTCGATCATGGGCGCTTCCGGCTCCGGCAAGTCGACCTTGCTCAACATCCTCGGCATCCTCGACAACTACGACGAGGGCGAGTACCATCTGGCCGGACACCTTATTAAAAACCTGAGCGAACGCGAAAGTGCCACCTACCGCAACCAGATGATTGGCTTCGTGTTCCAGAGCTTCAATCTCATCGGCTTCAAGACGGCCGTCGAGAATGTGGAGCTGCCGCTCTTTTACCAGGGCATGAACCGTCACCGCCGCCATGAGATCGCGATGAGCTACCTGGAGAAGATGGGCCTCACAGACTGGGCTTCCCACTATCCCAACGAGATGTCGGGCGGCCAGAAACAGCGTGTAGCCATCGCCCGCGCCCTGATCACCCGTCCGGAAATCATCCTGGCCGATGAGCCGACCGGCGCTCTCGATTCGAAGACCTCTGTCGAAGTGATGGAGCTCCTGACGAAGCTCAACCGCGAAGACGGTGTCACGATCATCGTGGTGACCCACGAAAGCGGCGTGGCCAACTGTGCCGACAAGATCGTCCACATCAAGGACGGCCTGATCGAGCGCACCGAAGACAACCGTCAGCACCACAGTTCGGTGTTCGGCACCACCACCATCATGAAATAACCCACCATGCACGATCTGTTCATAGAAATCTGGGAATCCGTCCGCCGCAACAAGGTGAGGACCTGCCTGACCGGTCTGGCTGTCGCATGGGGCATCTTCATGCTGATCGTGCTGCTGGGTGCCGGCAATGGCCTGATGAACGCCTTCATGAACGACGGTGAAGAATTTGCCTCCAACACGATGATGGTGGGCGGCGGATACACGTCCAAGCCGTACGACGGCCTCAAACAGGGCCGCCGCATCTCGCTCACGGACCATGACGTCGACCTGCTGAAGACAGGACCCCTGTCCGACCGCATCGACCTGGTGTCGAGTTCTGTCAGCAAGGGCGGATACACGATGACCTACGGCCGCCGCTACTTCACCAACGTCACGCTCAACGGCACCTTTCCGGGCGACATCGAAATGAACCGCGTCAAGATGGATGCCGGACGTTTCATCAACGACAAAGACATCAAAGAAAAGAGAAAGGCCATCATCATCACCCATCTGCACGCCAAGAACTTCCTCTCCGGCGGAACGGACTTCGACCGGCTGCTGGGGCAGAAAGTCAAGGTGGGCAACCTGTCGTTCACCATCGTCGGTGTCCGCCATGGCATGGAGAACGAGGATGACCGCGACCTTTACGTACCGTATACTACCATCAAGTCCATTTTCGGCCTGAACGAAAACGTGGATGCCATCACCATGTCGTTCCATGGATTGACGAACGAGGCCGAAAGCGATGTTTTTGAAAACGAGGTCCGCACGACGCTCAACGCGGCCCACCGTGCCGCCCCCGACGACCGGCGCGCCGTCTGGATCTGGAACCGCTTCAAGCAGAACCTGCAGATGAACAAAGGCAGAAGCATCCTGCTTACGGCACTCTGGATCATCGGCCTCTTCACCCTGGTCAGCGGCATCGTGGGCGTGAGCAACATCATGCTGATCACCGTCAAGGAACGCACCCATGAGTTCGGCATCCGCAAGGCGATCGGCGCCCGTCCCGGCAGCATCCTGAAACTGATCGTGACGGAAAGCGTCCTGATCACCGCCTTTTTCGGCTACATCGGCATGCTGCTGGGGATGATTGCCTGTCAGATCCTCGACATGACGGTCGGGCAGTCAAAAATGGAAATATTCGGGCAGAGCATAAAGATGCTCGACAACCCGACGGTCGGCCTGAGCACGGCCATCGGCGCGACGGTCGTGCTGATCGTGGCCGGTACCATCGCGGGTATCTTCCCTGCCATGCAAGCAGCCAAAGTCAAACCCATTGAAGCATTGAGGGCCGAGTAAGATGAGACACTATTTTGACTTTGATACCCTGCGCGAGATCATCGATTCGCTGTTCCGCAACAAGCGCCGTACGATCCTGACCGGTTTCGGCATCTTCTGGGGACTGTTCATGCTGCTGTTCCTGGTGGGCGGCGGCAACGGCCTCAAGCACATGCTTTCTGAAAACTTCGAGGGCTTCGCTTCCAATACGATGGTGATGATCTCGTCGAACACTTCAAAGCCCTACAAGGGCATGAAGGAAGGTCGCTACTGGCAGCTGACCCGCCGGGATGTGGAACGGCTGAAGGTCCTGATGCCCGAACTCGACGTCGTGGCTCCCATCGTGAGCAACTGGGGCCAGACGGCTTATTATAAAGGGAACAGCACCAATCCCGGTGTCAAAGGCATCTCCGGCGACTACTGCAAGATCGAGCAGCCGCTCATCAAGTACGGCCGCACCATCAGCGACGTGGACGTGGAGCAGGAGCGCAAGGTCTGCGTCATCGGCAAGCGCATCTACAACGACCTCTTCCCGGAGGGCGGCGACCCTTGCGGAGAATTCATCCGGGTCGGATCTGTATTCCTGCAGGTAATCGGCGTGGACTTTTCCAGCGGCAACCTGAGCATCAACGGCAGTTCCGACAATTCGGTGATGATCCCCTTCTCCGTAGCTGCCAAGTTGTACAAACGGGGCCAGAACGTGGACCTGATCTGCATGACGGGCAGGAACGGCATCAAGATGAAGCCGCTGGAACCGCGTGTCCGCAGCATCATGGCCCGCGAGCACCTGTTTGATCCGACGGACGACCAGGCGCTGATGATACTCAATACGGAACAGATCTTCTCCATCGTGGACAACTTGTTCCGCGGCGTGAACTTCCTGATCTGGCTGGTGGGCATCGGCACGCTGCTGGCTGGTGCAGTGGGCGTGAGCAACATCATGATGGTGACGGTACGCGAGCGGACCGTGGAGATCGGCATCCGCCGGGCCATCGGGGCCGTGCCGGGCGACATTCTCTCGCAGATCATCTGGGAGAGCGTCACGCTCACGCTCGCGGCGGGCAGTGCAGGCATCGTTTTCTCGGTGCTGATTCTCAACGTGGTGGAAGCGATCGCCCATAAACCCTTCTTCCAAATCCATTTCTGGACGGCTATCCTGGCGGCTCTTCTGCTCAGCGTGCTGGGTGTGCTGGCCGGCCTGGCTCCTGCCCTGCGCGCCATGAAGATCAAGCCGGTCGATGCGATGCGGGATGAATGACGACAGAAAATGAATAGATGATAGTAAACGAATAAATATAAAGATAATAATATGAAAAAAGTCTTGAAGTACATTGTGGTTGCCCTGATTGCCATCGTTTTCCTGGGCACCTTCCTCTTCCTCTTCGTCAAATCCAAACCGAAGGAAGTGTCCTATCATGAACTGACTGTGGAGAAGGCTGACATCCAGCGCACCACTGTGGTGACCGGCAAGATCGAGCCGCGCAACGAGGTGAACATCAAACCGCAGATCAACGGCATCATCGCCGAACTCTACAAGGAGGCCGGCCAGCAGGTGGAACGCGGCGAAGTCATCGCCAAGCTGACGGTCATCCCCGACATGAACACCCTGAGTGCCGCCCAGAGCCGCGTGCGCCTGGCCGAAATCAACCTCAAACAGGCCCAGACCAACTTCGACCGCGAAAAGGCACTCTATGAAAAGAACCTGGTGAGCGCCGAAGAGTACGACAAGGTACTCCAGCAACTCAACCAGGCCAAGGAAGAAGCGGCCGCCGCCCAGGATGCCCTCGAAGTGGTACGCGACGGCGTGTCGAAATCGAACGCGAAATCAAGCTCCACGCTGGTGCGTTCCACCATTACCGGCTTGATTCTCAACATCCCCGTGAAAGTAGGCAATTCCGTGATCCAGGCCAATACCATGAACGACGGTACGACCGTAGCCACCGTGGCCAACATGAACGACCTGATCTTCGACGGCCAGATCGACGAGACCGAAGTCGGCTCCCTTGTCGAGGGCATGCCCGTAGTCATCTCGATCGGCGCCCTGCAGGATTACTCGTTCGACGCCACGCTGGAATACATCGCCCCGAAAGCCGTGGAAAGCAACGGCGCCAACCAGTTCGAAATCAAGGCCGCCGTCAAGGCCGATCCGGACCAGAAGATCCGTTCCGGCTACAGCGCGAACGCAGAGATCGTGCTGCAGCGGGTGGAACAGGTGCTTGCCGTGTCGGAAAGTGCCCTTGAATTCGAAGGCGACTCGACCTTCGTCTACCTGAAGGGCGCGGATGGCTTTGTCCGCACCCCGGTCACCACGGGCGTGAGCGACGGCATCAACATTGAAATCAAGAGCGGACTCAAGGAAGGCGACGTGGTCCGCGGCAACCAGATCATAGAGGAGAAATAAGTCATGAAACGTTTTGTCGTCATCACCCTGATGCTGCTGGCCGCCACGGCCACCCGGGCCCAGGAAGCGCCCCAGGCAACGCCCTGGACGCTGCAGGACTGCACCAACTACGCGCTTGACCACAGCCTGACGGTGCAGAAGAGCGCCCTGCAGGTGAACCAGCGCGAGATCGATCTGGGAACGGCACGCGCCCGGCTGCTGCCCGGCGTCTCGGCCAACGCTTCGCAGAACTTTTCGTTCGGCCGCGGCCTGACCGCCGACAATACCTACGCCAATACCAATACCACCAATACGGGCCTGAGCCTGGGTGCCGACATGACGCTCTTCAACGGCCTGCGCAACAGGAACAACATCGAGCTGAGCAAGCTGAACCTCCAGGCGGCCACCAGGGACCTGGAAAAAGCACGCGATGACATCCGCGTCGCCGTGGCCAAGGCCTATGTCCAGATTCTCTACAACGAGGAGATCCTTGCCGTCGCCAGGCGGCAGGTCGAAATCGACTCCCTGCAGGTGATCCGGCTGGAAGCCATGCGCGACAACGGAAAGGCCGCGGAAGCCGAGGTGGCGCGGCAGGCCGCCACGCTGGCCCAGAGCCGCTTGACGGCTGTCCAGGCCAGCAATAACCTGCACATCGCCCTGCTCGAAATGACCCAGCTGCTGGAGCTCCCTTCGCCGGAAGGCTTCACCGTGGCGAGTCCCGTCCACCAGGAGCCTGAGCTGCCGCTGACCAGCCCTGAAGCCATTTACGAAGAAGCCATCGGCATCAAGCCCGCCGTGAAGGCCGAAGAGACCCGCCTGGCCTATGCGGAGCGCAACATCGCCCTGGCCAAGGGCGGCTACATGCCGACCCTCTCGCTCAGCGGCGGTCTGGGCACTAACTACTACACCAGCTCCGGCTATCCGCATGCTGCCTTCTTCACGCAGCTGAGCAACAACTTCAGCCAGTATGTGGGCCTGTCGCTGAGCATCCCGATCTTCTCCCGCATGAGCAACCGTAACCAGGTGCGCAGCGCGAAGGTCAGCTATCAGGTACAGCAGGTACAGCTCGACCAGACCAAGAAGCAACTCTACAAAGATATCCAGCAGGCCTGGTACAACGCCGTGGCGGCGCACGAAAAGTTCAAGAGCAGCCTTGAAGCTGAAAAGGCCGCGGCACAGAGCCTGACGCTCGTCCAGGCCAAGTATGAAAACGGCAAGGCCACCATCACGGAATTCAACGAATCGAAAACCCAATACCTGAAAGCGGCTTCCGACCTGGCCCAGGCTCGCTGCGAAGCCCTCTATCAGTCCGGACTGATTGATTTCTACCGCGGAAAAGAAATACAATTATGAAAAAGACCCTGAACATCGGCATCGGCGGCAAGAGCTTCATCATCGATGAAGATGCCCACGAGCGCCTCAAAGATTATCTCGGCACGTTCCGTACCCGGCTCAAGGATGACCAGGGACAAGAGGTGATGGACGACATCGAAGCCCGCATCTCGGAACTGCTTCTCACGAATCTGGGATCCGGCCAGCAGACCGTCAGTCTCGACATGGTCAACCAGATCACCGCACAGCTCGGTATGCCTGACGGCAGACCCGAAAAAGAAACCAAAAACGAAAAAATGGAGGAGGAAAAAACCATGAATCCTGTCAAAAAACTTTATCTGGATGTCGAATCCCGCAAGATCGGCGGCGTTTGCAGCGGCTTGGCTGCCTATTTCGACATTGACGTGACCCTGGTCCGCATCATCTTTCTGGCCTTGTTCCTGGCCGGCAGTTTCGGCTTCTGGCTCTATCTCATCATCTGGATCGTGGCCCCCAAGGCCGTGACTCCGGCCCAGAAGTGCGAGCTCCGCGGCATTGAGGCCAATGCCGAGAACATGGCCCGTTTTACCGACAGCACCCGATAAGAAGCCATGGAAGTCAATGTAGAAAACGTGCGTTCGCAGATGCGGAAAGGGATGCTGGAATACTGCATCCTGAGCATCCTGGACAAGCAGGAAGCCTACGCTTCCTCGATCATCGACACGCTCAAGGAGGCGGGCCTGATCGTGGTGGAGGGCACCCTCTATCCGCTGCTCATCCGTCTCAAGAACCAGGGGGCGCTGACGTACCGCTGGGAAGAATCCCCGCAGGGGCCTCCGCGCAAATATTATGGCATCAGTGAAGACGGCCGCACGCTGCTCAGCGTGATGGACTCCTCCTGGGGCGATTTGGTTGAAACCATCAATACCTTGAAGCAATGACAGAAGTTGAAAAAGTAAGTATCGGCGGATATGCCTTTACGCTCGAAGTAAAGGCCTACGACATCGTCAAGCAATACCTGGACGAACTGGGAGACTACTATTCCCAGCGGGAAGGCGGTTCTGAGATCATGGAAGGCATCGAGGAAAGGATGGCGGAACTGCTCTACGAAAAGTGCGCCGACGACGGCGTGGCTTCGGTCGCTGAGATCAACGAGATCATCGCCACCCTGGGCAAACCGTCGGCCATCGAGTCGGACGAAGATCCGGAACTGAAAAAAGAATACATTCCGGGCGACACGCGGCGCGAAGGCAAGAAGCGGCTCTACCGTGACCCGACCGGCAAGATGCTGGGCGGCGTCTGCAGCGGCCTGGCGGCGTATTTCAGGATCGACGTGGTGTTGATCCGCATCATTTTCATCGGACTCTTCGTCCTGGGCGTTTCCCTCCACGGTAGTTACGGCCACTGGTATTTCCATAACTACGGCTGCCTTGCGCTGCTGGCCTATGTCGCCCTTTGGATCGCGATGCCCGAGGCCAAGACGGTCAAACAGCGCTGGGAAATGGGTGTTGCCAATCCTCCGGTCTCCTCCAAGCCGGTCGGGAGCGACCTGGGGCGTGTGCTGCGCATCCTGATCGGCGTCCTGCTGTTGCTGGCCGGCGTGGCGGGCCTCACTTTCGGCGTGGCCGCCGTCTTTGGGCAGGAACTCTTCGGCTGGGACATGATCAGAGAAGGCTGGGAAGCCCTGGTCGACGAGATTCCGTTCACGATGCCGCTGGCCGGCACGTTCCTGTACAAGCTCGACCTGGTGTTGCTCTACTTCCTGCCGATGGTGGGCATGAGCTACGCAGGCATCATGCTGATCTTCGACCTGAAATCGCCGCGCTGGCGTCCGGGCCTGCTGCTGTTCCTGGTCTGGGTGGTCGTCCTGGTGGTGTTTATCGTGCTGACGATGATGGGGATGGTCCGGTCATTCTGACCGCCAGAACCGGCTTGTGATATCCTCCAGCGCTCCTGCCGCGATGCGGTAGAGGCGCTGGTTGGTTTTTGGGCTCTTGAGTCCGCCCAGCGCTTCGATGTAGGGGCCGGTCTTGACGTAGTCGAAGTGGGCGAGGTCGATGCTCGCGGGCAGTTCCGGACGGCCCGACCACCAGGCGCTCCGGAGGCCCATTTCCTGCTTTACGAAGGCGCAGAGCCGCTCCACGGATGCCGGGTCGGCGTCGCCGCCCATCAGGCAGATGCAGGTCACTTCACCGGCATATTCGTCGTAGATGCGGCGCAGCGTCGCGGCGTCGAGCGGCGTGCCGGTGTCTTCCCAGAGGTGCGGGCTGTGACAGCCGGGGCAATGACAAGGACACCCGGTGAGATTGACGGCGAGCGTCAATTCATCGGGTATCTCCTGGAATACGATGTCGTAGTTGTAGAACTTCAGCATCTCAGGCCTCCTGCGCTACCGGCACCTCGACCGGGCTGGCGGGCTGCTGGGCGGCTTCGGTCCGGTTGACGTTGGCGTAGTAGCGGCGGGCGGCTTCCTTCTGGCGCGGCTGCGAGAAGCTGCTCACGCGCTTCATGTAGCCGATGATACGGGTGGCGTAGTCTACGTCGTGGCTGCCGCACTTCGGGCATTCGTGCAGGTAGCGCTTGTCGATGTGCCCGCAGGTGTTGCAGATGGTGTTGGGGATGTTGAAGGTGAAATAGTTGCAGCCTTCCTTCGCCGCAACGTGCAGCAGCTGGCGGTACTGGGCCTTGCTGAGGTGCTCTTCAAGGTTCATGTGGAGCGCGCTGCCGCCCGTCAGGTGCTCGATGTACTTCGAGCCGTGGAGGCGGAACTTGTCGAGGATGTTGGTATTCTCGTCTTCCACAATGTAGAAGTAGCTGTTGTAGCAGTCGCGCGGCACGATGTAGCCGTCTTCCTTGTCCCACTTGGCGTGCTTGACACCCACGTTTTCGGCGGGGATCATCTCGCAGTTGAACATCACGTCCTTGGTGCGGTACTTCTTGTTGAGGCGCTCGATCATGCCGAGGACGCCCTGGACGAAGGCCACGTAGTCGGGATTGTCGGTAATCTTGATGCCCAGGAACTCGGCGGCTTCCACCAGGCCGTTGACGCCGATGGTCAGGTACTGGCGGCCGATGTTGATGAAGCCGGCGTCGAAAAGCGGCAGCATGCCTTTCTCCATGAGGTCACGCAGGTTCTCGTTGTAGGCGAGCTGCACCTTGTGCATCAGGTCGACCACGTCTTCGAGGTATTCGATGTACGGAATGCCTTTCTTGAAAGCATACTGGACGCAGCGGTTGAGGTTGATGGTCAGCACGCTCTTGGAACCGGTCGAAACGCCGCCGGCGCCGAGGGTGTAGCTGAAACCGTTGTCCTGGATCTCGTTGCGGAGGCGGCAGCAGCTGGCCAGCGAGTCGGCATTGTCGCTCATGTAGGTGAAGAAGCTGTGTCCTTCGCTGTACATCTGGGCCGTCCAGTCGCCGTATTCTTCGTCGCGCACTTCTTCGTTGCGGGTCAGCAGGGCCATGGTCTCGACCGGGAAGGTGAGGATGGTCTTGGTACGCTCGGCGTTGAACCACTTCATGAAGCGTTTCTGCAGCCAGTTGAGCGAATCCCAGTGCGGGCGGCTGCCGTCGGGGAAGATGAAGTCGCCGAAGATGCTCTGGAAGTAGTAGCGGTCGTAGTAGGAGATGTTCCAGAACACGGACTGGAAGTTACGGGCGCCCGTGGGCTGGTTGATGGAATAGACGATCTGCTCGAAGCAGTCGGTGATGACCTTGTCGATGGTGCGCTGCTTCCGGGAGAGGTCCACCACGTCGTCGGCATGCAGGTAGTAGTCCTCGCCGTATTCCATCTCGATGAAGTAGTTCATGTACATGAGGAATTCCGGCGTGGCGCAGGCGCCGCTGAGCATACTGGAAACGATGAACACGAGGTTCACGAAGCCGCCGCAAAAGCTCTTGAGGTTGGTCGGCGGGGTGGAGTTGCCGCCCAGGGGAATGGTGCCCTGCAATAGCCAGGGGTACATGGTGATGCTGGCGCAGTAGTTGGCCAGGCTGGTTTCGTCGTTCTTATAGATGAAGTGTCCGTTGAGCAGGCTGAGGTAGCGGTCGGACAGTTCCTTTCCGAACATTTCACGGATACGGTCGGTGAGCATGCGGCGGTTGAGGCGGATGAAACTGGCCTTGGGCAGTTCACCGATGAGCGTCGCGATGTTCTTCTTCTCGACATTGGCGTTGGCGTCGTACTTGCTGCCGGTGGCCGGGTTCGCGGCCGAGCAGTAGTCGATCAGGAAGTTGAGACGGTCGCGCACTTCACGGTCTTCGGTGTGGTGCTGCCGGTAGATCATGTAGGCTTTGGCCACGGCGAAGTAGCGCTCGCTCATGAGCGAAACCTCCACCTGGTTCTGAATCTCCTCGACATGCATCCCATTGGAGATGTGGACGCGGCTGAGGATGTTGGTCAGGGTTTCTTCCGTTGCAAAACTGCCCGATGCGAGGAAAGCTTTGCGGATTGCGTTCTTAATCTTCTCGATGGAAAAGGGGGCACGCTTGCCGTCCCTTTTAATGATGTAAAGGTCCGTAGTATAATCCATAAATGTTGTACCCGTGAGGGTTATGTGATGTGTGAGAGTCCTTTTTGGGGGAGTTGGCTTCAACAGCCTCTACAAAGTTAGAGAAAAAAATGACCGGTTGGTACTCCAACCGGTCACTTTTTTATAACAAAAATGTTTTTGTTATCTGTACTTCAGGAATTCAACGTCCTTCGTAGCGCGGTCTGCGAGTTTCTCGTTCTTCTTGACGATCTCCATGGCTGCGTTGTAGGCGTTCACATCACCCTTGCGGGCAGCGATGATGGCCTTCTTGTAGTTGCACTTCGGGCAGTTGCCTTTGATGGTGGCGGCAGCCTTGTCGAGCTGGTTGGTCACCAGGTAGGCGATGGTCTCGTTGTGGGTGCCGGAACCGGCGAGCTTGGCGACAGCGTCGTTGTACTTGCCGTTGAGGATGTCGAGGGTACCCTGGTTGATCTTGCCGTGTTTGCAGGTCACCTTGGAGAACCACTTGGCGGCTTCGTCGAGTTTACCGGCACGCATGGCGAGGACACCCATCACGTTGTCGTAGCAGTTGCCTTCCTTCTTCTCCATCTTGTCGAAAGCGTCCTTGGCGGCTTTGTTGTCACCCTTGTCGAGGTAAGCCACACCGAGGTTGTATTTCGCCTTGTCGGTGCCATATTTCTTGACAGCCTGTTTGTAGATGGCGATCTTGGAATCGATGTTCTTGGCGTTGGCGGCGGCACGCAGGAGAGCGGGCTCGTCGAGCACGTCGATGTTGTTCTCCACGAGGTCGGCCAGTTCTTCAGCGGTGTAGTTGGTGTACTCCACGTTGGTGATGAAGCGGGCGCGGCGCAGCTGCGGGAGGATGTTGGTCTTCAGCGACTGGTAGACAGCCGACATGTTCTTGATCTCACGCTCGCGGACGTTGGGATCGCTGTACATCGACAGGACGCGGAGGATGAGTTCCTTGTCTTCGATGTTGGAGTTATTGACGAGTTCCTGGAAGCCTTCCCAGTCTTCGCCGATGGACTTGGTGGTCACGTCGCCGGTGTTGAGCTTCTTGGTCACGGTGTTGAATGCCTTGGAAGCGCTCTTCTCACGGTTGGAGGAAAGTTTGTCGTTGAGGGCGTTCGGGCCGTCCGGAGAAGCGTAGGCCACGATCTCGGTACCCTTGACCTCACGGCGCTCGTCGGCTGCCAGGGCCTTGAGAGCTTCCTGGAAGTCCTTCACATCCTTGCTCTTGAGCTCGGAGTTGCGGACGTCGGAGCTGTTGATCAGGTACATGATCTGGGCCTCTGCGGTCTCGGGGATCACTTCCTGATAGCCGTCAGCCATGTAGTGGTAGCTGCCGTCGGTGTCGGCGAGCATGTAGGTGCAGTTGGCGCCGTCAGCGATCTTGATGTCGGCGGGATACACATACTCGGCACCTTTGTAATACACTTTCGCACGGCCGACCAGTTCGGATTTCTCCATGCCCGGGACATAGTCGAAGTGGACTTTCTCAGTGATGGTGGCACCGGCCTTGGTGACGGTCTTGAAGTTGTCGGCGACTTTCTCGCCCTGATACATGAACGGTTTGCCGACGGCTTCACCACCGACATAGAGAAGGACGGGGGTGACTTCGAGGGTGGCCTTCGGGAGGAAGTACTCCGGCGGGAAGGTCACAGAAACGGTCGCGTCGATGTTGCCGGCGATGACCTCAAGAACTTCCGGATTGCACTTGATGTCAATCTGGTCGGCTGCATCGATCATCTTCTGGGCATTGGTGCAGGATGCGAGCCCGAAAGAGATGGCTGCGATGAGCAGCAGGCTGGATAAGATTTTTTTCATAAAAAACGTTTTATTTGAAAATTTACAGGATTTTGCCACTTCGGGTACTATCATACAAAGATAATACTTTTTTTCTTAACTTTGCAAATATGGATTTGAATCAGATCAAGCAGCGCTTTGGCATCATCGGCAATGATCCGGAACTCGACCGTGCCATCGAAATCGCCCGCCAGGTAGCCCCGACGAACTTGTCCGTGCTGGTTACCGGCGAGAGCGGCGTGGGCAAGGAGGTCATTCCCCAGATCATCCACCAGTTCAGCGCGCGCAAACATAACGTCTATCTCGCCCTCAACTGCGGCGGCATCCCCGAAGGAACCATCGACTCCGAGCTTTTCGGTCATGAAAAAGGCTCTTTCACCGGTGCCATAGAGACCCGCAAGGGCTATTTTGAAGAAGCCGACGGCGGCACGCTCTTCCTCGACGAGGTGGCGGAGCTGCCCCTGTCGACCCAGGTGCGCCTGCTGCGTGTCCTGCAGACCGGCGAGTTCATCAAGGTCGGTTCCGCCAAGGTGCAGAAGACCAATGTCCGGGTCGTGGCGGCGACCAACGTCAACCTGCTGGCCGCCATCCGCGACGGCAAGTTCCGTGAAGACCTGTACTACCGCCTCTGCACGGTACCGATCAACGTGCCGCCCCTCCGCGAGCGGAAGGACGACATCAACCTCCTGTTCCGGAAGTTTTCCCTGGATTTCGCCGACCAGAACATGGTGCCGGCCGTCCGCCTGACGCCCGATGCCCAGGAGCTCCTGCGCAACTACCGCTGGCCGGGCAATGTCCGCCAGCTGCAGGGCGTGGTGAACCGCATCTCCGTGCTGGAAACCAACCGGACGGTATCGGCCGAGGTGCTGGCCCGCTACCTTCCCGCCGAGGGTGCGGGCAACCTGCCCGTCCGCACCGGTGACGCCGGCGCCGACTACATGAGCGACCGCGACATCATCTTCAAGATCCTCTACCAGCTCCGGCAGGACATCGACGCCATCAACGCCCGGCTCGACCACCTGCCCGCCGACACGGACGACGAAGGGGCCGCCTCCCGCAACAAGCTGCTCATCAGCGCGGAAGACGTCCATTCAAGCGCCGTTCCCACGGAAGCCCCGCTGTCGGCCGAGGAGCCCGTCTCGATCCAGGACGTCAGCGCGGAACTCATCCGCAAGGCCCTGGAGCGCAACGGCGGCCGCCGCAAGCCCGCCGCCGAGGAGCTCGGCATCTCCGAACGCACCCTTTATCGCAAAATCAAAGAACTCGGCATCCAATGAAACGCGCTGTCCGCATCCTGGCCTGCCTGAGCCTCCTGCTCCCCCTGCTTTCGGGGTGCAAGGTATCCTATTCGTTCTCAGGTACCTCCATTCAGGCCGACGTCAAGACCATCTGCATCGAGCCCGTGGTCAACAAGGCGACCAAGATCAATCCTTCCCTGGCGAACCAGCTGACCGAAGAACTCAACGACAAGTACCGCAAGCTCACCCGGCTGGAACAGGTGACCGAGGACGGCGACCTGAACCTGGTCGTTACCATCGAGTCGTATGACGTGCGCGCCACGGCGGTTACCGCCGAAGAAGTGGCTGCCATGAACCGCCTGACCGTCACCTGCAAGGTCGTCTTCACCAATGTGCTGCACACCGAAGACAACCTGGAGCAGTCGTTCGCGGCCTACGAGGACTACGACTCCAACAATTCGCTCGACATGGTGGAGAACCAGCTCTGCGAAACCATCGTCAAGAAGCTCGTGGATGACATTTTCAACGCAACGGTAGCCCAATGGTAGACGTCCGGCAACTCTCCTCCGCCGAGCTGCAGCAGCTGCTCGAAGACAAGCCCTGGTTCACCGTGGCCCGCCGGGAAGCCCTGTCCCGCCAGGGTGACGACGAAGAGGCCCTGCGGCGCGCTGTCGGGCGCGATGCCATCTTCTTCCTCTCGCGCGACGAACTGCTGCGCATCCTCACCGGCAAAGTGCCGGCCGAAACCCCCGTGCCCTTGATGGAAGAGCCCGCCAAACCCCAGTACTACGTGGTGGGCGGCGACTATTTCGGCCAGGAAGATTTCGAGCGGCTTCAGGAAGAAGGCTTCTCCGTGACGACGCCGGTGTTCGGCGCCCGCGCCGGCAGCGTGGACTACGCGCCCGCGGAAGCCGTGGAGGTCGACGCGGACGGCAGCATGGTCAGCGAGACGCTCGCCCGAATCTATGAAGAACAGGAACTTTATGACCGAGCCATAGCGATTTACGAAAAACTTATTTTGCTAAATCCAGAAAAAAGTGCTTACTTTGCGGCTCTTATAGAAAAAGTAAAAGAAAAAACACAATAGACTATGCAAGCAGCGTATATCACACTCTCCATCCTGATCGTGATTGCGAGTATTCTTCTGACCATCGTGGTTCTTCTCCAGAACTCGAAGGGCGGCGGACTGGCAGCCAACTTCGCTACCGGCAACCAGACCTTCGGCGTGCGTCAGACGGCCGACTTCCTTGAGAAGGCAACCTGGACCCTGGCGATCGCGATCATCGTTCTCTGCGTCGTGGCGACTTTCGTCATCCCGCAGCGGAGCGCGCGCCACTCCAACATCAAGACCCAGATCGAGCAAACCGTTCCCGTGGAAGGAACGCCGGAGATTCCGGTCACGCCCGTCGAGGCCGAATAAGACAACGCGCGTTGCTGAAACAAAAAACCGCTCCGGGAGGGGCGGTTTTATTTTTTCTTCGTGACGGGAACCAGCCGGCGACTCTCCGGATCGAAACGGAGGGAGGCGCTGCCGAAGAAGCGGGCCAGCGCCCCGTTGCCGACCAGTTGGTCGGGCTTGCCGCAGATCATTTCCTCGGCGGGATCGGCGGGCTGGAGCCAGAGCGTGTCGGCCAGCTGGAGCGCCGTGTCGAGGTCATGGGTGGAAAGCAGGACGGCTTTTCCTTCCCGGTGGGCGAGCCGGCGCAGGGTGATCATGGTCTCCATGCGGCTGGTGACATCCAGGAAGGCGGTGGGCTCGTCGAGCAGGATGATGGGACACTCCTGGGCCAGCGCTTTGGCGATGAAGGCTTTCTGGCGTTCGCCGTCACTGAGTTCCGAGACGAAGCGCTGTGCCTTGTCGGCGATGCCGACGGTCTCCAGGGCGTGGCGGATGGCTGCGTGGTCGTCTTCCCGCAGGGTACCGAAGAATCCCGTGTGGGGGTAGCGTCCCAGCGAGACCAGGTCGTAGACGCTGATGCCGCCGGTCTGGGTGCGCTCCGTGAGCACCACGCCCACGTGGGTGGACAGTTCTCCGGAACGGTAGCCCGCCAGGGGCTTCCCTTCAATGAAAATGTCGCCGTGCAGGGAAGGCAGCAGGCCGCAGAGGGTCTTGAGCAGGGTGCTCTTGCCGGCGCCGTTGCTGCCCAGCAGGGCCGTGATCTCGCCGGTGAAAAGCTGGAGGTTGAGGTCCGGACGGACCACACGCTTGCCGCCCCGGCCGGAATAGCCGATGCTGAGCTGGTGGGTGCTGATGGCGACGGAGCGTTTCATATCAGTTGAAATAGTGGAGATTCTTGCGGTTGACGATCACGTAGATGATGACCGGGGCGCCGATGATGGGCGTGATGGCGCTCAGCGGGAGCACGTTGCCGGAGCCGGGGATGACGGTCAGCATACTGCAGAGCAAGGCGGTGCAGGCGCCTGCCAGCAGCGTGACGGGCAGCAGGTGCCGGTGGTTGGAGCTGCCCAGCAGCAAGCGCGCGATGTGCGGTACGGCCAGCCCGATGAAGGAGACCGGTCCGCAGAACGCGGTGACCACGGCGGTCAGCACACCGGTGCAGATCAGGATCAGGAAGCGGGCCCGGCGCACGTTGACGCCCAGGTTGGTCGCATAGGCGTCGCCCAGCAGCAGGGCGTTGAGGGGCTTGATGAGCAGCAGCGCACCCAGCAGCCCCGCCAGCGAGAAGCCGGCGAGCCAGGGCAGCTTCGACAGCGAGACGCCGCTGAAGTCGCCCATCCCCCACATCACATACTGATGCACCTTGTCGGCCGACGCATGGTAGTTGAGGATGGAGATGACCGAGGAAGCCAGGTAGCCTACCATGATGCCGATGATCAGCAGCATCACGTTGCTCGTTACTTTCCGGGAGAAGCCCAGGATGATGAGCAGCACCACGAAGGCGCCGGTCAGGGCCGCCACGATGGTGGTCAGATAGCTGGCGGCGCCCAGATAGATCATGGCGATGGCCACGCCCAGGTTGGCACCGTCGCTGATACCCAGGATCGACGGGCCGGCCAGCGGATTCTTGAAGAGGGTCTGGAGCATCAGGCCGCTGACGGCGAGGGAACTGCCGGCCAGCAGGGCCGTGACGGTCTGCGGCAGGCGCGATTCCAGCACGATGTGCTGCCAAGCCTCCTTGCCCTCGTAGGAGCGCAGGAGAATCTGCACGATGTCGCGGAGCGGAATGCGCACGGCTCCATAGAGGAGGCCGCCGCAGAAGAGCGCGACCAGGGCCAGGGACAGCCCCGCATAAATCCAACGGAGGTGGCGTCTAGTCATCGAGCGGGAAATAATACCGCTGCACATGCCCCGGCAGCAGATCGGGATGATAGATGGCAATCAGATCTTCCAGTACCCGGTCCGGGTGGAGGGTGATGTCGTCGTAGTAGGTGGACGTGATGGTGTTGCAGGCGTAGATGCGGTGCTCCTTCCAGGGACGGAAGTTGGCGTAGGGCTCATATTCCCGAGCCAGCAGCGCATACGTGAAGGGCGTGCGGGTGTCGTATTTGAGGAACCAGAAGTCGGTGTCGCCGGCCTGGTCGAAGACCGACTCGAAAGTCAGGTGGACGCTCCTGGCACCCGGCAGGTGGCGGAACACATAGTCCGCCCCGGCATCGGCATGCATCACGCCGATATAGCTTTCACCGGCCGGAACCGCCCAGGAGTTGCCGTAGCGGCGCTCCAACAGGACCGTGGGGTGCTGCGTCGCCTGTGCAGCGAGGGCCTTGAGTTCATTGTAGCGGGCTTCGGTGCGGGCGAAGATCTGTTCGGCGGCTTCCCGCTCTCCGAGCAGCAGTCCGTAGAACAGCACCCATTCCGTGCGTCCCAGGGGATGGTTTTCCATATAGTCGGCCGCCTCGACGATGGGAATGCCGAGTTTCTCGGCGGAGCCGTAGCCGCTGTTTTCGAAAGGCGAGGCGACGATCATCTCGGTGCCGAGGTCGATGATGCCTTCCACATTGGGCGAAGTGGATACGCCCAGGTCAGCGATGCGGCCTTCCGCGACGCGTTGCAGGACCACCGGCGAGGTGATGTACTGGGGCTCGCAGATGCCGCAGACGCGGTCGAGGGCCCCCAGTTCTTCGGCGATGGCGGTATGGACGGAGGTATAGATGACGGCTTTTTCTACGGGGACACGGATCACGATGCCGTCTTGCGGCAGTCCGGCGGGCAGATCCCGCTGACGGTCGACCAGCACATAGTGCTGCCGCTGCCGCAGCGTGTCCCATGGATCACGGATGCGGACCGACACATAGTCGTCGTAGTATTCGATATGGAGGTTCCGGGCGTAGCGGATGGTGTCGGCGGCTTTCAGTTCCGACTGGGCGGCAGCCTGCCTGCCCCCGCAGGAGGACAGCAGCAGCCCGAGGAGGACGAACAGCGGAACCAGCATCCACGTGCGTCTCATCGCAGGCTCTGCTTGGTGAACACGATGCGGGAAGGAATGTCGCCGGTGTTGGCGCTCCATTTCAACCTGCCTTCGGGTGAGTAACAATAGACTTTGCCCGGGGTGATGTAGTCACGGGCGTCGGTCACGAAGATTTCGTGCGTATTCGGGTTGACAGCGATGCCGTAGGGGTTCTGGAACCAGGTCTCCGTGCCGTCGGTGATGAAGTGGCGGGTCACCACCTGGTGCGTCTTCACATCGACGATGGCATAGTTTACGTCGGAGGTCTGCGTGAAGTAGCTCCAGGCGTTGCTGTAGACGTAGAGCGAGTCGCCGCAGAGCGTCATGTCGGAACAGGCCAGGAGGTCCATCTGCTCGACGACAGCGTCGATTTTCGTGTCGATGATAAAGGTCATCGGCTGGATGTCGTAATAATCGCCGCGGCTGGACACCCAGATCTTGCCGTAGGCGTCGAGTTCCATGCGGTGCAGATTGGGCGCCACGTCGATCTTTTGCGTCTCTTTGAAAGAGGCCAGGTCAATCACGGAAACCGTGTGGTCGTAGTCGGGCACGCGGTAGCCGCCCGAATTGGCCACATAGAGCTTGTCGCCGGCAATCACCATCTCTTCCGGCTGGTAGCCGACCACGCAGGTGTCCACCACCTGCAGGGTGGCCGTGTCGATCCTGGCTACATAGCCGAGTCGGCAGTTGGGATCGACTTCCACGGGACCAGCGTACGAACTCACATAGGCGTAGCGGTCCTTGAACACGATGTAGCGGCAGTTGGGAATCGACACCTGCCCGATGTGACGGGCCGTCGCGGCGTCCATCACCTCCACGAGGTTGGAGCAGTTGACCACCGCCCAGAGCTTGCTGCCGTAGATGGCCAGGTCGTTGCCCACGTCGCCGAGTTCCTGCACCACGCCGGGATTCCGCTCCGCGTAGATGTTCTTGTGATAGATGCCGGTGGCATAATCGTAGTAGTCGAGCGTGCACTTGTTGCTGCCCATGTTGCCCTCATTGAGCAGGAAAAAGCCTGCAATGTCACCGGCGTCGCCGCCACCTACGTCCGTCGGGTCCGACGGGGTAATCGGGTCGATGGTCCGGCAGGCAGCCAGCGCCGTGAGAAGGATCAGGAAAAGCAATATCTTTTTCATATGCCTACAAAAGAAAAGACAAAATTAATCGAAAATTCGTTCCGGGCATCGGATAACACTGCACAACTTCATACTGCTGGTTGAAAATATTGTTGACTTCCAGCGTGCCGCGGAGTTCGTGCCCGCCCAGCGCGAAGCTGCGCGAGAGCGACAGGTCGCTGGTGTACCAGGGCTGGGCGTAGTTTTCCGGGATGTTGGCTACGGATTCGTAGCGCTCGCCCGTGTAGATGAAGCTGTAATTCAAGTGCCACCGGCCGTAGTCGAGACCGGCCGTGAAAGAGCCGCTGTGCCAGGGAATATAGGGAATCTGGCCCCCGTACCAGGGACTTTCCGGGTCGGTGAAGTCCTGCGCTTTCTGGAAAGTGTAGGTCAGGCGCAGGTCGGCGCTGACGGGACCCAGGGCCAGGGAGGTGCTGACAGCCGCGTCGATGCCGCGGATGCGGACCAGACCGAGGTTGACCATCGTCCACTGGAACTGGTTGGAGGCCGGCGTGGCGATGATCTTGTTTTCCACCTCGTTGTAGTAGACGTCGAGGGAGGTGTTGAGTTTCTTGAAGATGCCGCGCGTCCAATGCTTGTCCCAGGTGAGGCCCACATTGTACTGGGTGGTGAACTCGGGTTTCAGGTATTTGTTGCCGATGAAGGTGTAGTAGAGGTCGTTGAGGGTCGGCATGCGGAAGATGCGCTTGTAGAAGGCGCGCAGCGAGAAGTTCTTGTCACGGAACGGAATGAACTGCAGCACGGCGGTGGGGGTCCATTCGTTGCGCTTTTCCGCCGCGGCGCCCGCTTCGCGGGCATGGTCGCCGACGAAGGTATAGAGCACGCTGCCCTGCAGCTTGAGCCGGCTCCAGCGCAGCGAGGTGGAGAGGGCGGCCAGCAGGGTGTTGCGCGAAGGATACACGAAGTTCACCAGGTCGGCGTCGAGCGTGTTGTACTGCCAGTCCGCCGCCAGGTCCACGTCCCACCATTTGAACAGGTCATAGGACTGGGCCAGCGACAGGTAGGCTTCCTGCTGCCGGTAGTGGTTGTCCACATACATCGTGGAGACGTCGAGTCGCGGGTCGGACAGGTAGTGCAGGTAGTCGTAGGCGTATTTGAAACTCGCGTTGAGCCGGTACTTGCCCCACTTTTTATAGAAGGAGCCCTGGGTGAAGAAATCCGTGTCCCACTGCCGGTCTTCGTGGCGGAACTTGCCCGGTTCCTCGCGCACGAAAGCGCCCGGGTAGCCGCGCTCCGAATCGTAAAAATAGAATTTGAGGCGCCACTGTCCGTCGGGAATCCGGCCGAAAAGGCCCTCTTCGATGCGGAGAGCCCGTACGTCGCCGTTCTGCCGGACTGCCGTGGTGTCGTAGCCGTCGCGTTTCCGGTAGGTGAACTTGTATTTACCGGTCGTGTAGAGGAATTCCGCATTGAAAGAGCTCGAAACGCTGCTGCCCAGTTTCTGCTCCCAGAGCACGGAGGGATTGATGGTGCCGAAAGAGCCGCCTGCCAGCGTGGCCTTGAGATTCGTGCGGCGCTTTCCGCTGAACACCGGGGTGCGGGTCTGGAGATAAACGGCGCTGGCCGAGGCGTAGTCTTTGGCCGACTGCACGGATGTGCTCTTCTGGCCGTTGTAGAGGGTCACGGACTCCATGTTCTCGAGCGAATATTTGCCCAGGTCGATCTGTCCGTTCTGGGCGTTGCCCAGTTGGATGCCGTCGTAGAACACGCCTACGTGCTGGGTGCCCATGCTGCGGACGTTGATGGTCTTCAGGCCGCCGATGCCGCCGTAGTCCTTGATCTGCACGCCGGAGAAATAGCGGATGGCGTCGGCGACAGACAGGGCGTTGAGCTTTTCGAGCTGCTCGCCCTGCAGAGTCTGCGCCGGGATGATCTTTTCAGGCTGGCGGAAGGCCGTCACGACGGATTCTGTCAGGACTTCGGTGGAGTCCGGCGGAGGAGCGAGAAAAAGGAGAAATAACAGCGCCCGGATCATTTGACCAGATTGAAATCGATGACGCGGCAGACCTCCGTCGACACTTCACCGAGCCAGCCGCTCTTGGTGTTGAGGCCGGTCTGCACCTTCACGAAGTCGATGTACTGCAGGTTCGCCGGCTGGCCGTCGTAGGTCACGGCATCCGCAATCCTGAAGTGGTTGCAGCCCTTGGTGACGCCGGTGGCCCGTTCGGGCAGCATGTCGACGGGGCTGTAGTTGTCGGCATAGCCCCAGCCGTAGTCGGGATTGATCCAGAAGGTGCCGCGACCCGACTGGTCGTAGTTGCGCGCTTCCAGGCGCGATCCGCGCAGCGTGTATTGGTCCGTTTTGACCCAGAGCGGGTAGTAGTAGTCCTGCTTGTGGTAGGCGACCAGGTAGTCGATGCTGCCGCTGCCGCCGTGGTTGTCGGTCCAGGCAACGGGCTGGGCGGGTGCCGTCGGACGATAATACGTCACGGCATAATCCTGCACCGTACAGTCCAGTCCGTACTCAGAAGCTTTGAGTTCGTACCAGGTATCGTTGGCCAGGCCGTCGCCGTTCTCGTCCTGCGCCACCCAGACAATGCCGGGCTCGGAATAATTGGAATAAAGGGAATTCTTGATGGCGAAGTTGTAGTCGCCGTCGTTGACGACGCTGTGGTCGAAGCCCAGCACAAGCACGCCGCCGAAGCCTCCCAGGGAGACATATTTGTCTTCTTTCAGCCGGTTCACCGCATAGGTGCAGGCTTCCTCCATGGTCAGGGCCGTGTAGTTCTCATTGACATACTGGCCGGGAGCCGGCAGGAAATACAGGACCTGGTCGGCGAAAGGTGAACTGGAAGCGGACACCGGGCGACGGAAACTGCCTTCCGGCGGGCAGACCACGACCGTCAGCGTGGTGTCGGCTGCGGACGTACCGTCCGTGGCCCGGAAGTCCACGCGGAAGGAACCCTGATGCTGCGCTTCGAAGCGATAGAGCGGCTGGTCGCCTTCCTGGACCGTGGCGCCGTCCACTTTCCAGGTAAACGTATACTGTCTGGTGCTGTCGAGATCGAAGGGCAGCAGGCGGATGGCCCGGCCCACGGAGACGTGGTATTCGGTCTGGTCGAAGGTAAAGAGCGGGACTTTCACGACGGGGATCGTGTCCGGCGGTTGGGGCGCGGGCGGCGTATCTTGTTTCCGGACATCGATGCGTACTTCCGCGAAAGCTTTTCCGAATTCGTTGACGGCCTCTACGGTGAAATAGTAAACCCCTGTTTCATCGGGGGTGAAGGTAAAGGAAGCGCCGGATCCGACGGCTTTCCCGTCGCTGAGCCAGGTAATGGACGATGTTTCGGTCAAATGCTCAAAACCCGGAGCGAGCGTGATGCTCTCTCCGAGTTCGACCGAATAGATCTTTCCGTCGGGCAGGGTGATGACAGGGGGAAGACCTTTTTCCTCCCCCTGTGGACACCCTGTGGCTCCGAAGAGCGACAAGATCAGAAATGCAATGAGATGCGTCCGGCGCATGAAAACGGATTAATCGGGGTATACGCGCACGGACACGTCGTCGAGGGCGAAGTAGGTCGGCGTATTGATGCCCCAGTCGCCATACTGTTCGGGCGAGCCGGAAATCGTGAACACGACTTCAGCCACAGGACCCAGTTTGGACAGATCCCATTCGGTCCAGCCGGTCACGAAAGAGATGTTCTTCGCCAGGTAGAAATCCACGGTGGCAGTAGCAGCTTCGCTCTCGCCGTTGAAGCCCACGGCCGTCACTTTGAAGAAGCCGGTGTTGGCCATGGCGGCGGCATAGTCGTTGCCGTTGATCAGCGTATTGAGCGTGTAGCAGGTGTTGGTGACGAAAACCGATTCGATGACACGGGGCGTTTTGTCCGACATCAACAGCATGGCTGCGAGGGAGGCATAAGCGCCGGCGTCATAGACGATGGCGAAGTTGTCGGAGCCATTGTGGCCACAGCCTTTGCGTCCGGCGCCGTCGAGTTCAGGGTTGAATACTTCCAGCTGGCGGGTATAGTCGGCGCCGTTCAGCATGCCGTTGCCGTAGTTGGAGATGGCGATGCCGCCGCCGGAGAAGCCGCCGCTCCAGGTGGCAGCATCATACGGAAGGACCTTGGAGGTAAGGAAGGTGTTGTTCTCGTCACTCCAGGTGCAGCCGTCCCCGTAGAGAATCGGACCGCCGTACTGCGGGTCGTCAATCTTGGAAGACCAGTAAGCGACCGTGTTTTCGGGTCCTCTGTAATCGGCATCCTCAAAGGTCAGCGTGCGGGTCTCGCAGTAACGCGGGAGGAGGATGGAACTTCCGTCTCCGAAGAGGAAGGTGTAACTCTCGTCGCCCTTGACGACAGCGGTGATGCAGCCGTCCTTGCCGGGCTCACCGTCTTTGCCGGGCGCGCCGTCCTTGCCGTTCTTGATGGTCACGTCGCCGCTCTTCTTGAACTTGATGGTGTAGCTGCCGTCGGGGTTGTTGGTGACACCCAGCACGGCATCGTCATTCTGGAGAGAATTGACGAGGGTCTGCAGCTGCGAAAGCTGCGATTTGATGTCGTCGATGGAAGCACGAAGTTCGCTGTCGTCGTAGCAGCTCACTGCCAGGCTAGCGGCCATGAAAATGGCCAGGGCGAGTCCGAGGACTCTCCGCAGAGAAAGATTACGCATAGGTATGAATTGTTTGGTCATAAGTAACTCATTCAGGACCCGTTCGCCGCAGGTCGTTCATGAAGTTTGGCAGCAGGCAGGTCTTCTGGCTTGTTCCTTCGCGGTGCCTTCCCAGGGCGGGGCCCCAGTGGCGGAGAGTACCGCGAAATAGCAGAACTTACAGCAGCGGGAACTGTCCGGGATTCTCACCCGGTTCCCTTTTGATCCCATCCGGACAGGCGTCCGGGCACAGGAACCTGATGCGTCACAAAGATAATAAGTTTTTTCTTATCATCGCATCGGAAAAGTTAGCCCAGGTCTGGGTACGTTTAACCTCCCGGATGTTGGTGATGAAGGCCTCGGGGCCGCCGTCATAGAAATGGCGGATGGCATCGGCGATAGCTTCTGCGGAGGCTTCGCGGGCCATCACGCCCAGACCGGGCTTCCCGATGCTCTCCTCGAGGCCGCCGACGGGCGTGGCCACCATCGGCATGTCGAAATGCAGGGCGATGGCCGTGATGCCGCTCTGGGTCGCGCTCTTGTAGGGCAGTATGCAGAGGTCCGCCGCGGAGAAGAAACGGGGCACCTCTTCGTCGTCGATGTAACGGTTGAAGACATGGATGCGCTCCGCGCAGCCGGAGGCGGCGATGCGGGCGTCGTATTTCTCGAAGCTGCCGTAGCTCTCGCCGGCAATCAGCAGCTGGTAGTCCGGCCCGAGGAGGGGCATGGCGTCGATCAGCAGGTCAAGGCCTTTGTAGTCGCGGATGAGTCCGAAGAACAGCAGCGTACGGAGTTTCGGATCAAGCCCGAGCGCTTCCTGTGCCGCCTGCCTGTCCATCTTTTCCCCGAAATGGTCGTAGAGGGGATGGGCCTGGAGGACATAGGGCTTGTCGGGGGTCAGCGACAGCATGTCGTTGAGCACGGACTGGCTCATGGCCACGCATCCGCTGCACTGCTTGAGGAACCAGCGCGAGAAAGGCTTGTCGAAGAACCGGGCTTCGTGGGGAATCACATTGTCGAGGATGGCGACGGTCGGGATGCCGCGGTTGCGCAGCCGGCGGGCCACCATGCCCAGCGAGGGCGCCAGGTAGCTCATCCAGTATTTCATGACCACCAGGTCGGGTTTCCACGCAGCGATCTTGCGGGCGGCCTTGCACCAGTTGAAGGGATTGGCCGTGTCGAGCACGGCCTCGCTGTCGACGGGCTTGGCCTTGTCTTCCGGCGTGACGTACTGTGTCTTGCCCGGGAAAAGGAAGGAAGGGTACTGCCGCGTAAAGGTGAAGGCCTTGACGGTGTGCTCCTTCGCGAACGCTTCGAGGAGGTTGGCATTGAACTGGGCGATGCCGCCGCGGAAGGGGTAGAAGGTGGAAAGGTATGCGATTCTCATCGGTTGACGGATTGGGTCGTTTGACGGGCGAAAGCCAGCAGGTCCTGCGTTCCCTGCACAAGGAAGGCCGGGATGCCTGCGCGGCGGGCGAATTCGAGGTCGGACGCGCTGTCCCCCACGAACCAGCTCCGGTCGAAGTCAATGTCGGGATAGTCGGCGCGTACTTCCAGGGCCATGCCGGGATTGGGTTTGCGGCGCGGGCTGCTGTTGTCGGTATCGGTGCAGACGTAAATGCGGTCGATGCGGCCTCCGGCTTCCCGGATGCGGCCGAGCATCCACGTGTGGACTTCTTCCAGGTCGCCGGCGGTCATCAGGCCCCGGCCCACGCCGCGCTGGTTGGTGACGATCACGATGCGGCGGAACAGGGGATTGACGAGCCGGAGAGCCTCCAGTGCGCCTTCACAGAACAGGAATTCACCGATATTTTTCACATAGTCACCGGGGCGGAGCACATTGATCACGCCGTCGCGGTCGAGCAGCAGGGCGTCGAAGGGATAAGGCCGGAAGGCACCCGAGGCGAAATCCAGCTGGGCGCGGGCGTAGTCCGTCGGAATGCCGATATCGATGAAATAGCCCTCCGAACGGAAGCCGGCCAGCTTTTCTTCAGCGGCCAGCGGCTCGAAGAAGTCGCGCTCCAGGGAAAAGCGCTCCGGACAGCCGGCCAGGGCGCCGCGCTGCAGGAGATAGATGCCGCCGTTGATGAGACCCTGTGCGCAGGCTTGTTTCTCCTTGAAAGCAAAAATGAGCCCGTCCGGGGTGCAGCAGACTTCCCCATAACGGTCGAAGTCACGCATGGGTTTGAGGGCCAGCGTGGCCAACAGGCCCTGCCGGCGGTGGAACCGGGCCATGGCAGCGTAGTCCACCCCGAACCATGTGTCCCCGTTCAATACAAAGACATCGCTTTCTTCGGCTTTTTGCAGGGCCAGCCGCACACCGCCGCCGGTTCCCAGGGGTTCCGCCTCCACCACGCAGTCGATGCGTGCCTGGTTGTTGCGCTCCGCCACCCAGTTTTCAATGGCTTCGTGCCGGTAGCCGAGCGAAAGGATGATGTGGCCGAAGCCCGCCGCTTCCAGATCGTCGAGCAGCCAGGCCAGGAACGGACGTCCCGCCACGGGTGCCATGCATTTGGGCAGGTCCGGGACCGCACTGCGGAGCCGCGTACCCATGCCTCCGGCCAGGACAACGGCTTCCATTATTGCTTTTCTCCGAAGATTTCCTGCTCCACCAGTTCGCAGATGATGTGTCCCACCGTGATGTGCGCCTCCTGGATCCGGGGCGTGTCGTTGGACGGGACATTGATCAGCAGGTCGGCCTTTTCGCGCATCTTGCCGCCGGAAGCGCCGGTCATGGCGATGGTACAGAGGCCTTTTTCACGGCAGACGTCGAAAGCCTGGAGGATGTTCCCTGAATTGCCCGAGGTCGAGATCCCCACCAGAATGTCTCCGGGACGGCCCAGTCCCGAGATGAGCCGGGCAAAGACCTTCTCATAGCCGTAGTCGTTGGCCACGGCGGTCAGGTAGGAGGTGTTGCAGTGCAGGGCGTCGGCCGGCAGTACGGGCCGGTCGAAGTAGAAGCGGCCCGAAAACTCGGCGGCCAGATGCTGGGCATCGGCGGCGCTGCCGCCATTGCCGCAGAAATACACGCGGCCGCCGGCCTTGAAGCAGGCGACGATCTTTCCGACAGCCCGGGCGATGGCCGCCTTGAGGGTTTCATCCTGTTCCAGCAGGGAAAGGGTATCGATGTGCGTCCGCAGGCGGGCGGAGATTACTTGTTTACAGTCCATGTGGTCAGTCCTTCTTTGCTGAATTCAAAATCATATACTTCGCCGATCTGCAGGTCCATGAGTGCCTGCTCCACGGCGTAGCGGGTGTTGCCGGGGCAGTAGAAAAACATGAAACCGCCGCCGCCGGCGCCCGAAATCTTGCCACCCGTCGCACCGGCGTTGATGGCGGTCTCGTAGAGCTGGTCGATAAAGGGATTGGAAATGCCGCCCGCCATCTTCTTCTTGTTGACCCAGCTGGTGTTGAGGGCGGGGCCCAGGTCCTGGAGGTTGCTCTGGAGCAGGCTTTTCTTCATGCGAAAGGCTTCGTCCTTCACCCGGTGCATGGCCTCCACGGAATCGTTGTTCTTTTTCTTGACGTTGGCCATCTGCTCCTCAATGATACGGGCCGATTCGCGCCGCTTGTTGGTATAGAGCAGCACGGTGTTGAGGGCCCATTCGTTGAGGACGTTGTCGGGAATGCTCAGCGGGTTGACGATCACGCGGTCCTCGCTCAGGAATTCCATGAAGTTGACGCCGCCGAAGGTGGCGGCGTACTGGTCCTGCTTGCCGCCCGCCAGACCCAGGTCGATGCGCTCGATCTCGTAGGCCAGCCGGGCGATGTCGTATTTGCCCAGCGGGAGGTTGAGCCATTCCACGAACGCGCCCAGGATGGCGACCACCAGGGTGGAAGAGGTCCCCAGGCCGGAGCCTGAAGGTACGTCCATCTGGGTGGTGAGTTCGAAAGAAAGCGGTTTTCCGTCGTTGAACTGCCTGACGATCCGGTTGTAGATGCCGCACTGCAGCATCAGGGGACCGACCGGCTCGATGAACGGGGTCGCGCCGTACTCCTGCACGACTTTGTCGTTGACATGGACGAAACGGATCTTGCCTTCGTCGTTGGGAACGATCGTGGCGTAGGCGAATCGGTCGATGGTCACATTGAGCACGGCACCTCCGAACAAGTCGGAATAAGGAGACACGTCGGTGCCGCCTCCGGCGATGCCCAGTCGGAAAGGCGCTTTGCTTCTATAATAGACGGAAGATTCCATAAGCTGTTTATCGGTAAGCTGTGTATCAGCGATTACAATCTACAAATGTACAAAAAAACTCCCTTTGCAAGGAGTTTTTTCGTGTTTGGTGCCGCAGGCGGCCGCCCGCCTCCTTTCAGTCAGAACGATATTCCAACAGGTCGCCGGGCTGGCAGTCCAGGGCCTTGCAGATGGCTTCGAGCGTGGTGAAGCGCACGGCCTTGGCTTTGCCGGTCTTGAGGATGGAGAGGTTGGCCGCAGAGATGCCGATCCGCTGGGCGAGCTCACCGGACGACATCTTTCTGCGGGCCAGCATCACATCGATGTTGATAATGATCGGCATAACTACGCTTCTTCCTTGATTTCTACAGGTTCACTGGTCGAAACGGACTTGCCTTTCAGGTAGGACGGCAGCTCCATGCCGGCGAGTTTGAAAAGGTCTTCCAACGGAGGGACCGATTTCATCAGCCCCGAGATGAAGTTGGAAGTGGCGGTCTTGCCGTCGGCGCCTCCACCGTTGTCCCACACCGTGACCTTGTCGATGTTGATGCCCTTGACGGCCTCGACCTGCGTGGCCACGAGTTCGGGGAGCTTGTCGGTGATCAGCATCGTGATGGCCTGCTGGGCGTCTCCGCCGGCGGCTGCGACCAACTGGCCGAAGCCTTCTGCCTGCTTGGAGAGGATCTCCAGGGTACCGCGGGCCTGTGCATCCATCTTGGCGTAGATGGCGTCCGCTTCACCTTTGGCCTTGCGGCGGATCTGCTCGGCTTCTGCTTCCGCATCGATGATGGCTTTTTCCTTCTCGATCTGTGCGGCGACCACGATGTTGGCCTGCTGCGTGGCTTTCTCGCGTTCGGCGCGGGCCAGCTCGGCGTCACGCTCGCTCTTGTAGGCTTCTTCGAGGGCCTTGGCGGCCTGCACCTTCTCGGCGGCGACGGCGATGCGGGAGGCTTCCGCTTCTTTCTCGCGACGGTTCGCGTCGGACTGGGCGATGGAGATCTTCGAGTTGTTCTCACCCTCGACGGCCTTTGCGTTGGCTTCGGCGGTACGGATACGGGTGTCCCGGGTGGTCTCGGCGATACGGATATCTTTGTCCCGGTCGGCTTCGGCCTTGCCGATCTCACCGAAACGGTTCTGCTCGGCCACGCTCTTCTTGGCTTCGTTGATGGCCTTGGCGGCAGCTTCCTTGCCGAGCGCCTCGATATAGCCCGATTCGTCGCGGATATCGGTGACGTTGACGTTGATCAGTTTCAGGCCGATCTTGCGGAGCTCGGCTTCCACGTTGGTCGAAACATTGGCCAGGAACTTGTCGCGGTCGGCGTTGATCTCCTCGATGTCCATGGTGGCAATCACCAGACGAAGCTGGCCGAAGAGGATATCGGTGGCGATGTTCTGGATCTGGTCGGTGGTCAGGCCCAGCAGGCGCTCTGCGGCGTTGGTCATATTGTCGGGCTCGGTGGAGATACCTACGGTAAAGCGGCACGGTACGTCGACGCGGATGTTCTGCTTCGACAGTGCGTTGGTCAGGTTGCATTCGATCGAGATGGGGGTCAGGTCGAGGAACGCGTAGCTTTGGAACACAGGCCAGATGAAGGAGGCGCCGCCGTGGATGCAGCGGGCCGACGAGATGCCACCCTCCTTGTTTTTGCCGGTCTTACCGTAAATGACCAGGATTTTGTCGGAGGGGCAGCGTTTGTAGCGCCGCAGGATGGCGGTGAAGGTGACAAAAACGACCGCCACGAGGATCAGGATCAGATAGAGTTCCATATACTTTTCGGTGTTTTTAGATGATTAATGATTCAAGGGGTTCGACGAGCACGGTATCGGGACCGATGACTTCGACCACGCGGATCGGGGTGTTCGTCTTGAGCGTTTCGCCGTCGGTGACGGCTTTATATTCGCGCACGGCATTGTTGATGGAGAGCTGGACTTTGCCTTCGCCCTGCCGTTCGCCGGGGATGGTCAGATAGACATTGCCATTGCAGCCTACGGCCGATTTGTAGAGATTGATGTTGCCCGACTGCTGCATGCCGCTCAGCCATTTGAACAGATACATGACCGCAATCACCAGGGCTACGCCAATCAGCGCGGAGACGATCAGCAGCAGGGGAACGGAGTGAATCTTGTCCTGCAGCAGGATGGCCGACCAGCCGAAACCCAGGGTAAAATTGACGAAGTTGCGGAAGGTCAGCAGGTTGGTTCCGCCATCGACGGCCGCGTCGGCCTCTTCCGAGTCGAAGCCCGTGTCGACGTCCGTGTCGATACCGCCTTCGCCGGCATCAGCGCCGATGAAGGTCAGGATGCTCTGGATCAGGAAGATCAGGGAAGCTGTCAGCGTGACGCCCCACAGGATTTTCATGGCGATGGAAAGGGTTGCCCACCAGGTTGTAATCATGGTTGTAATGTTTAATTTTCTGCAAATATGTAAAATTTTATCGAATTACAATAATTTTTTAAGAAATTTTTCAAATCGTGCTCGATAAAATGGCCGACCCCGCAGGGGCCGGCCAGATCATATCCGTCGTTCGGATTAGAGTTCCACGATCTCGGCGACCGGGGCGTTCTTCATCACCGAAGCGATGCCGTTGTCGCGGTTGCGCTCGGAAGCGTACATCTGGCTCTGGCCGATAATCTGGCCGTTGGTAGCCTTCAGCGTGAAATACGGCTTGCCGTTCTTGGCAACCATCTTCTCGTAACGTTTCTCTTCGACAGCGTTCTTCTTGACAGATTCGGCGCCGTTGATGCAGGCGGCCTTGGTGGTGTAGCCTTCGCTGGTGAGGATGACCTCGCCGTTCGATGCCTTGAGATTGAACTGGAACTCGCCATTCTTTCTCGTGGTGATCTCAAATTTTGCCATAGCGTTTGAAGTTGATAAATTTGTATATACCCTACAAATATACAAAAAAGCTGTGACATTGTCTTGTTCGGGCTGGCAGAAAATCCGTTTTTGGAAAACGGCCAAAAAATGCATATATTTATATTTGATTACCAAAATAGTAAAGAGATGAAAAAGACGATGGTTTTGATCATGTCCTGCCTGATGTTGTTGGCAGGATGTTTCCACGACGATCTTTCATGGAAGGAGCTTCTCGATGCGCAGGGAAACAGGCTGAACGATCAGGAGCGCGCGCTGCAGGAGTTGCAGGCCAGGCAGGAAGCTGAACAGCGGCGTCTGGATGAGTTGGCCGGGAAGTATGACGGCCTCAAGAAGAGCGACACGCCTTTCATGCTGGTGATGGCCACGAACCCGGCCGATACCATTACCAAAAGCGTGGATTTTTCCTCCCTTTTCCGGGTCAATCCTTCCGGCGTGGCGGTGACGAAAGACATGATCGCCCTCGACTGCATCTCCAGCAAACAATTCTTCCGGGTCGAGCCTGAGACGAAGGCTTCGTATGTCAAGAAGTCCGACCATTTCAGCCTGAAGAACCTGGAGGTCGACAAGAATGCCGCCGGCGAGTCGCTCGACGGGCAGTATCTCGCGACGCTGACCTCGGCCTCCGAGGCGGCGATCTGGGACGATTCCCGGATGGCCTTCGTGGGCGCGTATGTAGACAAGGAAGGCAAGCCCCAGTACATCAGTTCGGAAGCCTTCAATACCGTGATGATGCCGCTTCCCGTGGAAGGCCTGGACAGCTGGCTCTATCCGCACGCTTCGTTCAAGATGAAGAAGACAAGGAAAGAAGGGGATACCACGGTCCAGGAAGATACGCTCGGTATGGTTTACGTGCCGCTGGACGGTTTGACCTTCATGACCCAGGATAAATCCGATGCACGTTTCTACTCGGCTGCAAATCTGTCGGAAGTGACGTTCCTGCCGGACGAGGGCTGCACGGCCGCCGTGCATATCGACTTCAATCAGGAGAAGCACTATGTGAGTTTCGTTCCCGATACGGCCAACAACGAGACCTGGCGGCAGTTCCAGGACTCCACGGGCATCAAGCGGCAGGACGTGGCGGGCACGCTGGTCCTGCGGGATCGCTGGGGCGGCGCTTCGACCTGTCATCTGGTCATGTCCTGGTACAATACGACCGTGTTCGAACTGTCCTACGAAGTGACTGCGGAAGAAATCCGGAAGGGTTATCCGGTGAATTTCACGGACGAAGTGGCCAAGCTGGGGTTGGTCTACAGCGATTATGCCGCCTGCCGCCGCCTGTTCCCCGTTCCGGTGCACATGGTCATCGACGGACTGGAATACATGCCGGACGACTTTTCGTCGCAGACAGAAGTCGAAAAGGGCGTCCTCACGCTCTACGATACACCTGTCCCCGGCAAGACCTACCGGACACAGGAGATCCGTGATCTCCGGATCGGCGTTTCCGACATCGATCCGAAAGAAATCCCCGCATCGATCCGCCTCTCTTTCTACATCAGCGTGACCATCAAGGCGGAGAATTAGTTGGAATTCCTATAAGAAAATACGATGACTACTTGGAGAATTGTATTTAACGTTTTTTTTATCGTCGTCATTATTGGAGCAACCATTGCGATTATCGCAGATTATCGGAAGCACAAAAATGACGAAAGCATATCGCCAGAAGACTTGAAAGAACTCAGACGAAGTCATTTCAAGTTCGCCATGCTCGTGGCGGCCTGGCTGCTCTATCACCATATCGGCAGATTCTTCAACTGGTAAAATCAGACGTATCGATCTCACGCCGCTGCCAATATGCAGATGGTCGGATGCTTACCAGTGAACCGTTTCCCGCCGAAATATGCGCTTAGCCCTTTTATTCTTTGCCACGGGCGGAAGTGCAGGTAACGTCCCAGAAAATGGGACGTTACCTGCAAATAAGGTCGATTATGACGGTAACGTCCCAAAAACTGGGACGTTACCCGCATTAAAGAGACAGGCGATTAAATGCTGAGTTATCGATCTCACGACCGAAAGTGACCAAGAATAATCCGTTCGGGGAAATCAAGCGCCCGGGAGAAGATTATCAGCAGCTTCACCCCGGAGATAGAGGATGGTGTCCCTGACGGAATCTTTGATGTCCATCGGACAGTAGCCGAGTTCCGTCGTAGCCTTGTCGTGGGAAAACCGGCCGTTTGACCCCAGCGTATACAGGGAGTACCGGGTGAACAGCGGCCTCGTGTGCGTGACTTTTCCGATCCATTCGAAAAGAGGCGCCATCCTTTTCACCAGCCAGAGCGGGTAACAATGGGGGACTTTTCTGCCCGTTGCCGCTCCCATGCAGGCCATCAGCTCCGGGATGGTGACAAAACGGTTGGACAGGATGTAACATTCTCCCCTTCTGCCTCTCTCCGCTGCCGCGATACAGCCTTTCGCTACATCCCTCACATCTACAAAATCATAGCCTCCGGTCACGCCTCCGGGCAGTTTTCCGTCCAGAAATCGCTGGATCAGCTGGACGATGTGGTTCCTGCCGTCGTCAAAAGGCCCTACGATGCCGGAAGGATGCACGATAACGACATCCAGCCCGTCTTTAGCGGCGTCCATGACGGCTTGTGTCGCTTCTGCTTTTGTGATGGCATAGGCTCCTGTTACCGCGTCTTTCGGGAAGGACGTGACCTCCCGGATGACGGAATGCCCGTCCCCCTCGCTGATGGCGTGTACGGAACTGACATACAGCAAGCGCCGGACCCCATATTTGCGGCACATGGCGATGACATTGCGGGTGCCATTTACATTTACATTGTACAAGGCGGGTGTAATCTCGTTGCCGATGCTGATCAGCCCGGCTGCATGGATGACGGTGACCGCATGATTTTCCAATCCGGAGAAGAGGGCTTCCATGGTTTCCGGGACGGTGATGTCCCCTTTGTAGTATGAGATCTTTTCCCGGTCGGTGTTGTTCTCGGAGGGGAGCAGCAAGCCGCGTATCAGGCAATCCTGACGTTCGAGGTAGCGGATGATGGTGCCGGCGAGATGACCGTTGGCTCCGGTAACGATATAGACTGACTTGTTCATTGTGATAGATCTGTGAATGCATCATAAAGGTATGATGATAAAAGTTGACAGGCCTTACTGATATGTCGCAATTAATGTTACATTTTTCGCTTTTTCAGAAATAGATCGGGATTTTGATTGTATTTCTGTATTTTTACAGAAAAAAGGTATGCCAAGTGACCGGCCCATAGGAAGCCTGTTTCCTCGCCTGTTTCAGAAGATGGCAGACAGTATCATCGTCGGGGAATCCATCTTCATCGACGACAACCTGTCCGGAAACCACACGCTGCTGGATTATGTCTATGCGGGTGCGCAAAAGTTGTCTTTCCCGAACATCCTTCGTTTTACGACGACCATCATCTGCCTGGAGGGATCGATGACCGCCACCATCAACGGGAGGATCTTTCAAGTCGGGAAGGATGATCTTTTGCTCGTGAAGAACGGTTCGATTGTCGAAAGCCTGACTTGCAGTGCGGACCTCAAGACCATTGCCATGGCCTTTGCCGACGTGGATGAAGGCGAACTGATGGGGCGGCAGATAATGGATGCCAGATCTTTCCTGCTTCACCGGTCCATCCCGGTTCGGCTCCATCTGGAGACACAGCTCCGGGAATCATATGTCCGTTTGTATCAGGAAGTCAAAGCTTTGTACGAGATGGCACAGGGATCCTACAAGCAGGCGCTCATCAGCCATTTTCTGTGTATGTCGTCCGACCTTTTCCTTTCCATGCTCGTCGCAGCCGGAAAAGACGAGGAGCGCCATTCCCGGGAACAGGAAATCTACCTGAAGTTCATGGACGATCTTCAGGTATATGCCAGCCGTGAGCGGAATGTCTCTTTCTATGCCGATCGGTGTTGCGTGTCTCCCAAGCATTTCTCGAAGATGGTGCGGCTCGCTTCCGGAATAGTGCCGATGCGTCTGATCAAGGACAGGGTGATCATCGAGGCCAAGGCGCTGTTGGCTTCAACGCAGATGAGTGTCCGCGAGATTGCCGATGCGCTTCATTTCCAGACAGATTCATTCTTCTGCCGTTATTTCAGGCAGGAAACCGGTATGACACCCACAGAATTCCGGGAGGGAATCAGCCCCAATTTGCAAAGACAGCAACCCGAAATTCGAAGAGCCCGCTGATGCCGCCGACGCTCCGGGTACGGGAATAGAAAAAGGCTGCATTTTGCAGCCTTTTTCCCCGTACCCGGAGCCGGGGTCGAACCGGCACAGCCTCGCGGCCACTGGTGTTTGAGACCAGCGCGTCTACCGATTCCGCCATCCGGGCTGATCGTAGAGGCTGCAAATGTATGGATTATTGCGCAATTTTACAAATTTGCCTTGGCCCAGGCGTAGATGAGGAAGTTCTTGTCAGCGTTCCATGCCTCGCGATAAAGCCGCCCTACTTCCGCCAGCCAGGCCTGGGAACGCTCGCCGTCGTCACTGTGCCCCACCTCGGCCGTTCCACCCGCAGCGTAGTACATTTCCCGTGTGGTGGAACTGATGCGCGCATAGCGGCCCGTATTGGGCCGAAGCTGGTCGTTGGTCAGCGTCAGATAGTATTCCAGCATCTCGTCGGTGGGGTGCTTTTCGCGCGTCAGGTAGGTGGAATCCGCCACATAGACCGTCACGCCGTCTTTGAATACATAAGGCTCATAGAAGCCCGCCGTGTACATGTCTTCATACACCACCCCGCTGACCGGGAACTGGGCGCCGCTCTGCCACTGGATGAATGCGCAGAGCTTCTCGATATGGGCTGGATCGAGCGTGCCCGTGGCGTCGAATACCGCATTGACCACCCATTTCGCCAGCTGTACAGGCGAAGGATTCAGCATATAAACGAGCCCGCGCTTCGGCGCACCCAGATAGATGTCCTTGCCCGTGTAGTACTCCCAGAGCTGGACAGGATAACCCTCCCAGCCCGGCAGGTCGTCGCGCACGTCCAGCAGGTTCTCCGCCATGTAGGCGGCTGCCAGGACAGTTGAGCAGCGTTCGGTCAGCGAAGCGAGCGAGTCGCGGTAGTAGGCCTTGACGACAGGGTCGAGTTGGGGGCCGCGGTGGCAACTGGCCAGCAGCGTCACGGACAGCAGGAGAAAGAAGAACTTTTTCATAAGAGTAAGTCAGCAAATACACAAGCGGTGACGGCTTCCACGACCGGCGGTACGCGGAGGGCGAAGCAGACGTCGTGGCGGCCGGGGACCGTATAGTCCACCAGCGTGCCCTGCGCGAAATCGAAGGTGCGCTGCGGCTTGCGGATGCTTGGCGTCGGCTTGGCGGCGATGCGGAAGACCACGGGGTTGCCGTTGGTGATGCCGCCGTTGATGCCGCCGGCCCCGTTGCGGGCCGTGTGTCCCGCCGCATCGATGATCGGGTCGTTGTGCCGGGAACCCGTCATCCGGGCTGCCGCAAACCCGTCGCCGAACTCCACGCCGCGGATGCCGGGAATGGAGAACAGCGCGTGCGAAAGCAGCGACTCCATGGAATCGAAGAAGGGTTCGCCCAAGCCTACTGGGACACCGGTGCAGCAGCACTCGATGATGCCGCCGAGCGAGTCGCCCTCCCGGATGGCGGCGTCGAGACGCTGCTCCACGGCGGCCGTATCGGAGAAGTCCACACCGCCGACCTCCAGCAGCCTTGCCTCCACGCGGAGGGGCGCAATGAGCTTTTTGGCCACCACGCCGGCCGCTACGAGCGGCAGGGTCATGCGGCCGGAGAACCAGCCGTTGCGCAGCGAACCATATTTGGCCAGCGCCACGAAATCGGCGTGGCCAGGCCGGGGAATAGCGGTGAAGTCGCGGTAGTCGCCGTCTCGGTAGTTGCGGTTGGCGAAAGTGATGGTTAGGGTGCCGTCGCTGGCGCGCCGGTCGTCGATTTCCGGCAGGTCGGCCTCGATGCGGGGTGTGGTTCCCTTGGCGCCGCTCTTGCGGCGAAGAATGTCGGCGATGAAATCGTCGGGAACGAGGGGCAGCGAAGCGGGGACGCCGCGGAGCGTGACGCCTACGTTCGGCGCATGCGAGGCACCGAAAATCTCGAGGGTGAAATGATGGCCAAAACGATCCATGCGTCAGCGTTTGAGTCGATGGAACAAGTCGAGGAATTCAGGGAAGGACTTGGCGACACAGTCGGTGTCGTCGATCTTGACAGGTCCTTCGGCATAGAGCGAAGCCACCATGAGGGCCATAGCCAGGCGGTGGTCGCCATGCGAGGATACAGAGGCACCGAAAAGACGGTGGTTCTCATGGCCGTAGATGATCATCTGGTCGTCTGCGGCGGCGGTCTGGACACCCAGCTTCCGGAACTCGTCGGCGAAGCTGGCGGCCCGGTTGCTTTCCTTGTTCTTGAGCCGCTCGATGCCTACGATGACGCTTTCTCCTTCCGAAAAGACGGCCAGCAGGAACAGCGGCGCAAACAGGTCGGGCGCATCGGTAATGTCGAAGAAGAAAGGCCGCAGGATGGATTTGCGCACAGTGAGGGTGCGCTGGTTGTCGGACACCTCGATATCGACGTGGTTTTCCTTGAACAGGTCGTAGATGGCGGCGTCGGACTGGCAGGAATAGGGATCCAGTCCGCGGACGGTGACCTCGCCCGCAATGGCGCCGGCGGTCAGGACCATCGCGGCGGCACTCCAGTCGAGTTCCACTTCCAGCCCCTGGACGGGCGTGATGGACTGCCCTGGCTCGATATACCAGGTGCGCAGCAGCATGTCTTCGGGACTTATATCTTCCTCATCGGCCTGGTGGTCTTTCGAGAGTTCGGGACACTCATAGCCTGAGAGACCGAAGAACGAAGCGATGTAGGTAGTCAGGCTGATATAGGGCTCGCTGGTCACGTTTTCGATGAGGATGGAGCTCTCCTGGTCGCACTGCGAGAGGGCGAGCAGCATACCCGAGATCATCTGCGAGCCTTTCTCTCCGGAGACCGTCACGTCGCCCGGGTGCAGCCGGCCTTTCACCAGCACGGGAAGGTGGCAGCGGTCCGTGAAGCGGAGTTGCAGCCCGAGTTCCCGCAGGGCGTCGCGATGGTCGTCGAGCCGGCGTCGCAGCAGGGTCTTTTCACCCGTGATGAGGATGTCTTCCCGGGACAGGCCCGCGAGCGGGATGCAGAGGCGTGCCAGCAGGCCGGATTCGCCCACGAAGAGGGTGTTGTCGCGGACGCGGAGCCCGTCGCGAAGCAGGTCCTGGTGCCCTTCGATCGTGAGGGTGGTTCCGTCGAGGCTTACGTCGGCGTAGAGCGAACCCGCTACGCGGATGGCGGATGACACGTCTTCGCAGAGGGTCACGTTATAGAGTCTGGTGGTGCCGGTGGTCAGGGCGGCGAGCAGGATGGCGCGTTGTGCGAAGCTCTTCGAGGCAGGGAGAAATGCGTCGCCGCGGAGCTTGATGGCGTTGTCGGGCAGCAGGTCGAACCAGCTCGGCTGTCCGGGCGCCGTGGCGCTGGCGCGGGTGGGCGCTACGAAAAGGAAGGGAGCGCCTTTTTCGAAAGCGGTAAAGCGCGAAGCGCGGCCGGCTTCGCCCATGGCGAAGGCCAGCAGCCGTTCCGGCTCGAAATGGTCGTACAGCGAGAGGACGGCGTCGGCATCTTCCGGCGTGCGGGCCGTGGAGACGATCTTGATGATGTCGGCGCCCAGCTGCCGGGCCTGTTCGGCGCGCTGCAGCAGGCTTTCCCGCGAATCCGTGTCCGTGTAGTCATGCCACGACACGATGACGCGGGTGCCGTGGTTCAGCGCCAGGTTCATCAGCCACTGCCGGGAATTTTCCGGGAAATCGAGCGGCACGTCGATGTAGTCGGCGCCGGCCAGGACGGCCGTGGTCAGCATCTGTGCCGCGTGCTCCACCTGGGAGGGGAGCGATATGTGGCAGGTGGCGATCAGCTGCGACTGGCGCTCGCAGGAAAAAATGTCTCGGATTTCAGCTTCCTCGAATTCGTTCTCGTCGAGCCGGACCTCAATGGCGTCATCGGGCCTGATCTCGGCCAGAAAACGGCAGTACGAGGGGCTCGTCTTTTTCAGGCTGTAACAGATTCTTCCCATAGTGTGGCTTTGCCGATGGTTTCGGGGAGCACGAATTTCAGGATGCCGCCGCTGCGTTTCTTGTCCTGGAGAATGGCGGCGCGCAGCTCGTTTTCCGGCACGGGCGGTTCCACGGGGAGGCCGCAGGCTTCGATGTCGCGACGGATGCGCGCTGCCTCTTCGGGCTGCAGGAGTCCTTTCTCGCAGGCCATCCGTGCGGCCATCACGATGCCGATGGCCACGGCTTCGCCATGCTCGTACCGGGAGGAGCATTTCTCGATGGCGTGGCCGAAGGTGTGCCCGAGGTTGAGCAGCTGGCGGACGCCGTGGTCTTCCGGATCCTGCTCCACCAGCGCGTATTTGATCTCGCCGGCCCGGCGGACAAGGTGCTCCGGCACGCGTTGCGGTGTCGGTCCGCTGAACACGCGCACGGCTTCTTCATAAGCCTGTGCGTCGGCCAGCAGGAAGGTCTTGAGCATCTCCGCCGCACCGCAGCGCAGTTCGCGCTCCGGAAGCGTCTGCAGGAAATCCGTATCGATGTATACGAACTCCGCCTGGCGGAAGGTGCCCAGCATATTCTTGTAGCGCTGGAAATTCACGCCGTTCTTGCCGCCGATGGCGGCGTCGACCTGGGCCAGCAGTGTAGTGGGCACCAGGCCGAAATGCAGCCCGCGCTTGTAGATGGCGGCCAGGAAACCGGTGATGTCGGTGGTGATGCCGCCGCCCACGCCGATCAGGAAAGTATCCCGGTCGGCCTGCAGTTCGAGCAGTTGTTCTGCCAGCCGCTCGACCGTGGCGAGGGTCTTTTCCGTTTCAGAGGCGGTCACCCAGAGGACGGGACAGCCCCACGCATCCAGCTTGCCTCCTTCGCGGAAGCAGGCGTCTGCGACCAGGATGGTCCCGGTGCGGGGGAAGAGGTCGGCCACACGGCCGTAGCTGATGTTATTTCTCAAGGTCTTCAATGCTGCCGGCTACGATATTGGCGATGCGGGCGCGGAGCTTGCCGGTGCCGCCCTTGTCGACGGGGTGAACACGATGGGCCAGGATGATGACAGCGGTCTTGCTGTCCAGGTCCATGATGATGGAGGTGCCGGTGTAGCCGGTATGGCAGATGGTGCGCGTCCGGCTGAACAAGTCGCCGCGCAGGCCGGCTGCGTCGCTGCGGTTGTCCCAGCCCAGGGCCCGGCCGATCTCAGGATCGTTGTCGGAAGGTACGGTAGCCATGGTCTCGACGGTCAGCGGGCTGAGGATGCGCTGTCCGTTGACGGCGCCGCCGTTCAGGATGGCCGCGCAGATCACGGAGAGATCCTCGCAGTTCGAGAACACGCCGGCGTTGCCGGAGTTGCCGCTGTTGGCCAGGCGGGCCAGCGGGTCGTGTACCTCGCCCAGCAGTGCCTTGCCGTCGGGCTGCACTTCGGTCGGAGCCACGAGCGGCATCCATTCCGGATGGCGCTCTTTCGGCATGTAGCCCGTATGCTTGAGGTTCAGCGCGCCGAACACATTTTTCTCGGCATAGTCGCAGAGCTTTTCGCCCGTGATGTTCTGCAGGATGTTCTGCACCGTCACGAAGTTGAGGCAGCTGTACATGTAGCCGGTCTTCGGGCGGAAGTTGCGCTTGATTTCATGGGCGATATGCCAGATCAGCGAATCCGGGCTGTTCTCGCCGAAACGAGCCAGGTAGGAAGCCGTGGCGATGTAAGGTGAGAGGCCGGAGCTGTGCGTCATCACGTCCTGGACGGTGATGTCGACCTTCTTGCCCGTTTCCGGATCGACCCAGGGCTGGAAGCCCGGGATATACATGTCTACGTCGTCGCTCAAGCGTACGTAGCCGTTCTCTACCAACTGCATGAAAGAAAGCGTCGTGCCTACGCACTTGCTCACCGATGCCAGGTCGAAGATGGTCTCCGGGGTCATAGGGATGGTGTCGGGCACCACCTGTTTGTTGCCGTAGGCTTTCAGGAAGACGATCTTGTCGCCGCGGACAACGCTCACCACGCAGCCTGGAATGTTGCCCTCTTCGATGGCGCGGGCCACCTCGCGGTCGATCTGGTTGAGCTTTTCGGAATTCATCCCCATCGATTCGGGGGTGGCGTGTTTCAGGGCGCCTTTGGGTGCCGGCGCACAGCAGGCCGCCACGAGGGCGACGACTGCCAGCAGAGAGAGGATTCGTTTCATAGAGAGGGATATCTTGCCACAAAGTTAAAAAAAAGAGGTTGCCGACGTGCGACAACCTCTTGTTTTCTTACAGAAGAGATTCCGGGTCAAGCCCGGAACGGGTCAGTTACTCTTCGCGACGGCCGCGGCGTTCACCGCGATCGCCACCGCGACGCTCGCCACGGTCACCGCGGCGGTCACCCCGGCGGTCGCCGCGCGGACGACGCTCGCCACCCCGGCGCTCACCGCTGGCACTCTGTGCAGCAGCCGAAACACCGGCGTTCGGGGAGAGGTCACGTTTGCCGTAGACTTCACCGTTGCAGATCCAGACCTTGATGCCGAGCACGCCGACTTTGGTGTGAGCCTCTGCCAGTGCGTAGTCGATGTCGGCACGGATGGTGTGGAGCGGCGTACGGCCTTCCTTGAACATCTCGCTGCGGGCCATTTCGGCGCCACCGACGCGGCCGCTGATCTGGACCTTGATGCCCTCGGCGCCCATGCGCATCGTCGATGCGACGGCCATCTTGACGGCGCGGCGATAGGACACGCGGCCTTCGAGCTGGCGGGCGATGTTGTTGGCAACGATGTTGGCGTCCACCTCGGGGCGTTTGACCTCGAAGATGTTGATCTGGACGTCCTTGTTGCAGATGTTCTTGAGCTCTTCCTTCAGCTTGTCGACCTCCTGGCCGCCTTTGCCGATGATGATACCCGGACGGGCGGTGTGGATGGTGACGGTGATGAGCTTGAGCGTACGCTCGATGACGATCTTCGACAGGGAAGCTTTCGCCAGGCGGGCGGTCAGATACTCACGGATCTTGGCATCTTCGAGGATGCGGGTCGGATAGTCACCATACCAGTTGGAGTCCCAACCGCGGATAATACCCAGACGATTGCTGATCGGATTGGTCTTCTGTCCCATAATTATGCCTCAACGGCCTCCTTTGCCGGTTCTTCTGCAGGTTTTTCAGTGTTTTTCGTTCCGACGATCACCGTGACGTGGTTCGAGCGCTTGCGAATGCGGGCGGCGCGACCCTGCGGTGCGGTGCGGATGCGTTTGAGCTGACGGCCGCCGTCGACCATGATGGTCTGGACGTACACGTTGCCGTTCTCAAGTTCCTTGCGCGAGTCTTCGTTCTTTGCCTCCCAGTTGGCGATGGCGCTGCGCACCAGCTTCTCCAGGCGGACGGAAGCCTCTTTCTTTGAATAATGGAGAATATCCAAAGCGCGGTTGACTTCGACACCCCGGACCAGGTCTGCAACCAGACGCATCTTGCGGGGCGACGTGGGGACATCATTCAGCTTAGCGATAGCTGTGTGTCTCTTTATCTCTTTCAGCCTTTCGGCCATTTCTCTTTTACGAGCTCCCATTGTTTACTCTTTTTTAAATTTTAACGGTTGCCGGAATGGCCCTTGAAGGTACGGGTCGGAGCGAATTCTCCGAGTTTGTGACCTACCATGTTCTCCGTGACATAGACCGGAATAAACTTGGTGCCGTTGTGGACGGCGATCGTGTGGCCTACGAAGTCAGGGGAGATCATGCTGGCGCGGGACCAGGTCTTGATGGCTTCTTTCTTCATGGTGCCCTCGTTCATCGCGAGCACTCTTTTCTCCAGAGCTTCCTGGATATACGGACCTTTTCTAAGTGAACGACTCATAGTCTAATGCAGTTTAATTCCGTTATTTCTTTCTTCTTTCGATGATGAACTTGCTGGAAGTCTTCTTCGGGTTACGAGTCTTGTATCCCTTAGCAGGCAGACCCTTGCGGGAACGCGGGTGTCCACCGGATGCACGGCCTTCACCACCACCCATCGGGTGATCGACAGGGTTCATCACGACACCGCGGTTGTGCGGCCTGCGGCCCAGCCAGCGACGACGGCCGGCTTTGCCGTGGCTTTCCAGGTTGTGGTCAACGTTGGAGACAGTACCGACCGTAGCGCGGCAGGTCACCAGCACCATGCGGGTCTCGCCCGAAGGGAGACGGAGAATGGCGTGGTTGCCTTCGCGGGCGGTCAGCTGGGCGAAAGTGCCCGCGCTGCGTGCCATCGCGCCGCCCTGGCCGGGACGGAACTCGATGTTGTGCACGAGGGTACCGAGCGGAATTTCTGCCAAAGGCAGCGTATTACCGATTTCAGGAGCAACTCCGGAGCCGGAAGCGATGGTCTGGCCGACCTTGATTCCGTTGGGAGCGAGGATATAACGTTTTTCACCATCACCGTAGACGACGAGCGCAATGCGTGCACTGCGGTTCGGGTCGTACTCGATGGTCTTGACAGTGGCGGTATAATCGTCCTTGTCGCGCAGGAAGTCGATCACGCGATACATTTTCTTGTGACCGCCGCCGAGATAACGCATCGTCATCTTGCCCTGGTTGTTGCGACCGCCGGTGCCGCGGAGCGGACGGAGGAGGCTCTTCTCAGGGGTGCTGCAGGTAATCTCGTCGAATGCGCTGATTGCCTTATTGCGGGTACCGGGAGTTACCGGTTTGAACTTACGAATTGCCATGGCCTTTAAATGTTGCTGTAGAAGTCAATCTTATCATCTCCGGCCAAGGTGACGAACGCCTTCTTGAAGTGGTTCGTCCGGCCTGTCTGTAAACCGTTCTTCGTATAACGGCTCTTGCGTTTACCGTGGTAGTTCACCGTATTGACATCTTTCACTGAAACACCATACATCTGTTCTACCGCCTTCTTGATCTCGATTTTGTTGGCATCGCGGTCAACAAGAAATCCATAACGGTTCAGCTTGTCGCCGAGGACCGTCATCTTCTCAGTTACGAGGGGTTTGACTAAGATTCCCATTGTCGTACAGTTTTATTTGCGTCTCTCGGCGATAATGTCCTGCACGCCGTCCACCATCACGAGATGATTGGCATCCACGAGGGTGTAGGTGTTGATTTCGTCAATGGTGATCACCTTGACTTCAGGAAGGTTGCGGGAAGACAGATAAATATTCTTGGAATTTTCGGGAAGCACGACGAGGGTCTTGCGGCCGTAGGCCTTCAGGTTCTCGAGGATCTTGATGAAATCCTTGGTCTTGGGCGCTTCCATAGCGAAAGGCTCAACCATCGTGATGGCGTTCTCCTTGGCCTTGTAGGACAGGGCGGAGAAGCGGGCCAGCTGTTTCAGCTTCTTGTTGAGCTTGAAGCGGTAGTCGCGGGGTTTCGGTCCGAAGGTGTTGCCACCGCCCACGTAGATGTTGGATTTGATGGAGCCGTGACGGGCACCGCCGCCGCCTTTCTGGCGACCCATTTTCTTCGTGGAGAAAGCGACCTCGCTGCGGTCCTTGGTTTTGTGGGTACCCTGGCGCTGTGCTGCAAGATACTGTTTGACGTCGAGATAGATGGCGTTGTCGTTGGGCTCGATGCCGAAGATGGTCTCGTCCAGCTCGACCTGCTTGCCGGAAGCAGTACCGTCGATTTTCAATACATCCAGTTTCATAGCGCTTAGTCCTCCAAAATTACATAAGAACCCTTGGCTCCGGGTACGGAACCTTTGACGATGACGAGATTGTTCTCAGGGATGACCTTGATGACCTCGAGGTTGAAAACCTTCACACGGTCACCACCCATGTGGCCGGCCATGCGCATACCTTTAAATACGCGGGAAGGCCAGGAGGATGCACCCATGGAACCGGGGTGGCGGAGACGGTCGTCCTGACCATGGGTCTGTCCGCCGACGCCCTGGAAGTGATGGCGTTTCACAACGCCCTGGAAACCTTTACCCTTCGAGATACCGGTCACGTCGACCCATTTGAGCTCTCTCTGCGTAAGAGATTCCAGCGTAATCGTATCACCCAGCTTGAGCTCCATCGGGAAGTCATTCTTGAACTCGACGAGCTTGCGTTTCGGGGTGGTACCTGCCTTTTCAAAGTGGCCCTTCAGGGCCTTGCTGGCGTGCTTCTCAGAGATTTCGTCATAGGCAAGCTGTACAGCGGCGTAACCGTCTTTTTCAACTGTACGGATTTGCGTGACAACACACGGGCCAGCCTCGATCACAGTGCATGGAAGATTTTTTCCCTCGGCACTGAACACGGAAGTCATACCGACTTTCTTTCCAATAATACCAGGCATTTGGTGTTTAATTTACTGTTAGTTAATAAGTTGCATATTCCTGCGCATTTTTCGCAGGGCTGCAAATGTACGGATTAATATCCAAACCGCCAAACATTTTTGCATTTTTCTTGTTATGCAACAGAGACTTAAGACCCTTCTGGCATCCTCGGCGAATCAGCGCGTCATCCGGATGCCGAGAAGGAACTGTCGGCTGGTGAGTTGAGTGATGGAGGAGGTGGTTCGGTAAGCCGAGATGCTTTCGCGACGGTATTCGGTAGCGTTCAGCAGATTTCTGCATTCGATGAAGAGCGTGGCATTCTTCAGTGACCAGGAGGCGGAGACTTTCAGGAGCGGCGTGTTGGAAACGCGCACTCCCGGAATTTCGCTCCAGAGCCAATGACCGGTGACGTCGATGGCGAACGGCTTGACAGGTTTGACCCGAAGCGTTCCTTCGATCTGGACCATCTGCGTCTGTTGCTTTGATGCCCCCGTGACATAGTTGCGGTCGTAACTACCGGTGATGTTTGTGGAGAACCACCAGACGGGGTTGCTCGCGAAGTTCAGCTGCGTATGCAGCCGGGTGTTGTGATAACTGACAGGGACACCCTGCAGATACTCCTGCATATCGTTTTCCATCCATCCTCCCTGCAACTCCACTACGAAGGCCCGCAGTCCGAAGTATTTTTTTAAAGAGCCATTTACACTCCAGCCGGAAGTGGCGGTGGAGAGTGGCAGGTAATACTGATAAGTGAGATTCTCCATCCAGATGCTTGAAGCTGCGCGGTTGGATCCGCCCATCGACCAGGTTCCGGAGAGCGTGGCGAAGAACAATGCGGGCATATCGCTCCAGCGGAGCGTCGCCTGGGTATTCCAGCGGGCACTCCGGCGGAGACTGTCGCTCACGGCCAGCGTACGCCAAGACTGCATCACTGCTGCGTCAAGCAGAGACTCGGTGTTGGATCGGGTCAGCGAATAGGAAGAGGATGCCGATAGTTCCAGTCGTTGCGCCAGTTTCCATTGCAAGGAGAGAGAGGGAGTGAGCGTGGGATAGAGTAAGTTGTCGTTTCCCGGGACAATAAGATAGTGCAGCGTGGCGGGCAGCGTGAGGGTGAGCCGGGCAGCGCCGAGCGAAATGGCATCCGAAACGCGAACAGTGGGCCGTAGTGCCAGCACGGACAGCGAGCCGGAAGTTATGACGCCTTCGAACGTCACGCCCTCTGCTTCTGCCCGACGGTCTACATACTCCAGCGCCATGCCTTCCGAGAGGCTGATGCGGTGTCGGCCGGCACTCCAGTTCTGCGAAGTGCACAGGTCTGTCGAAAAGTCTTGTCCGAACAGATGCTGGCCATTATCCCGTCCGTCGGTCACATAGCGTGCTGAGTGGTTGGTGCGGCGGTACTTGCTGTCGCTGGTCAGTTCCAATGCGCGGCCAGCGCTCCGTCGCAGCACCAGTTTCAAAAAATTGTCGGCCTTGAAAGAGGGCAGGTCGTAGCGCTGGTCGTACTGGTTGCGGCCACCCTGCAGAACCGATTCATTGACGCGCAGCTGGCCGGCCGCGGAGAATTCATTGCTAATATAGCGTGTCGCACCGTTGTCCTCATACGCTGCCGTTCCCGAAAAGTAGCCGCGCCGGTCGGTCATCGTGCGGTTTTCCAGGATTTCGAGCGAGGTGCCGTCGGCAAAGCGTATCTCCTCGCGGCTTTCAGATGTTTCATTGTAGCGTTCTCCGGCCGTCTGCAACGTCAGGCGCAGCTGCCGGGTTTCCCCCATCTTCACAAGGTGGTTGAAGGAGCCGAGTCCGGAGAGATTGTCGTACCAGTATTCCTTGGGCAGCGAGAGATAGCTCCGGCCCGGGTTCAGGCGCGAGCGCAAATCACTGTCGATTTCGCCCGGTGTGATGAGATAGGCTCCGGGGCCGCGACCGAGGATGGATTGCTGCTGCAGTTCCTGCAGGATATCACCACCATCGTTATTTCCCTTGACGAGGAAGAGGCTTTGGCGACGCTTGCCGAAGTTCGAGAGCATTACCCGTGCCTCGAAAAGCGGGAACGGCGGCAGGCCGAGGGCCGCATCGCCCGAGAACAACCAGGTGCTCCGCACGCTCTCCTTCAGGATGATGTTGATGGCGCTTCGGTCTGTGAGCGAGAGATTCTGTAGAGCGCGCACGGGCTGGTGGTTCTGGTAAACTTCCACCCGGGCGATGGCATCGGCCGAGAGATTGTTGGTCACTGTGCCATAGCGAGCGCCCATCAGGTCCATTCCTTCCACGTAGAGTTTTCCGATGGCCTTCCCATTATGCTGGATGCCGCCTGAGGGCGTGACCGTGATGCCGGGCAGTTTTTCGAGCAGGTCGCCCATCGAGCGTTCGGAGCCGTCCTTGAAAGCCCCGGCCGTATAGGACAGCGTATCGCCTTTTTCTTCCACAACGGCAGCCTCCACCCGCGCCGCCCGCAGTTCAGCCCGCAGCTCAGTCAGTTCTATCACAATGTTGGAAGTATTGCCGGCAGTCAGCTGCATCTTCATCGCGGCAAAACCCATCATGGAAACCCGAATCTCGTCGAGCACAACGCCGTCAGGCACCCTCAACATAAACTCTCCTTCTTCATCGCTATACGCAAAGGCTTTCTGCTGTGAGCCGGCCACTCCCAGCACGAACGCTCCTGCCACCGGATCTTTCGTCTTTGCTTCGCGCACGACGCCCGAAACGACAGTCTGTGAGCCGGCCGGGAGGCAGTTGAAAACCAGTGCCATCAGGAAAGTGAGAAACCGAAGACTCACGGTTACTTTTTGTTTTTCCAGTACTCGGTTGGAATCAGCGGGATATATTTGAAAAATGCAGATCGGTCGAGTTCCCGGCCGTTGGAATCGGTCAGCCGTGATCCTTTTATTTGGTGGGATTCATCAAAATAGCTGACGTCGCTCCGGAGTTTCGTGTAAGTGTTTTCAACCTTTCGGAGATCAGCTGTCGTATAGTTTCCCGTTCTCTTTGCGACGTGCGGCTTCAGGTTGAAATCCCTCAGAATGTCGAAGCGATGCCCATAGGACAGCGCGTCTGCACCCGTGAAATTGAAGATAAAGAGATCGTCGGCGTCTCGTGCTTCCATAATCAGGCCCGGCGCACCCCATATCAGCCAAGGACCGATATTCAGCGGGATTTCTTCCGTATACCAGACCGTCCAGTCACGTCCCAGATAATGTGCGGTCGCTTTTTTGCAACGATATCCCTCAACCTCTTTTTCCTCATCTGATAATACCCATTCCGGCAGGATGAGTTCGCCGATGCCGTTCAGGTGAAGCGCAGCGCTTTGGTAATGCTGAATGAAAGACTGCGTTTGATAGTCGACGGTCGTGCATTCGAACAGTTTCTTTTGGATCCGTGTCCGCTCGGCGTAGGCATCCTGGTCGGCGATGTGTCCCGTTTCATCGAAGGCGATCAGGCTTAAAGAGTCGGCAAGGAAGGTGTTTTCGCTGTACCAGGCAGTCCGTCCGTCAAAATGGTCGAGCAGCATATCAGGTACTTTATAGAAACCCTTTGACGGGTCCTTTTTGTAAAAGTACTGATAATTGCATCTGACATTCTGTGCCGGGGAGAGAAGCGGCAGTGCTGTCAGCAATAATAGAAGGGTGTATCGCTTTTCCATGACGCAAAGGTAGTGTCAGGCAGAGGCATCTCCAAGCATCAACGGGGCGGTGACAGGGCAAAGGGCCGAAACCCCTTTGAAAGCACTTCGAAGCGGGTTTTTATCTGCTCGGTGACAGGTTTTTATCAGAGAAGATGTTGGAATTGCTCCTTGTGCGGGGCAGACGAGGCGGCAATATCCTGCCGCAACCGCTTCTTTTTGGCATAGACAGAGTCGAGGGAACGGGTACCTGTCAAAGCCATCAAAGTCTGATTGTCAAAGCCCGCGAAGACGAAGCCGGCAAAACGGTAGTATTCCTCGGTATGATTGGGGATCTCTTCTCGCAGCCTGGCCATCACCTGGTCGAAGCATTCGTTGAGTTTCTCCTCAAAGGACTGTTCTCCGCCAGAATCAGCCCGAATTTCGTCCATCACGCGTTTCGCCTTGACGAACAGCGATAGTTGCTTGGCGTCAATGTTCGTTTCGTTTTCACCGAGTGCCGTCTTCAGCAGGGCGCCCATTTCCTTGAAATGGCTCTGCTGGATATGGGCATACTGCGCTTGCAATCGTGCACGATCCTCCTGCAGCGATGCTACTTGTTGCGTCAGTTGTCTCGAGGCCTCAAGGAGAGCCTGCTCTTCCACCCGTGCCTGTTCCTGGCGTCGCCGGAGCAAGATGAACCCAACGTAGACCGCTGCCATCAGCAACAAGAAGAACAGGACAATGATGATTCTGATCATCCTGTTCTCCCGTCGTGCATGCAGGAGCGAATTTTCAAAATAATCACGTTGGGTACGGAGCGCCGATTGGTGAAGGACCTTGTTCAGATTCTCAGATTGTTTTTTCAATGCCGCATCAAAGCAGGCGGCCGCTTCTTGGTAGGCGCCCCGGTGGGCAAGGATTCTTCCTTTCCAGATCAGTGTGGAGAGCAGCGAATCCGCCCTGCGTTTTTCCAGATTTTCGAGCAGCATGTCTGCCTTTGCAGGGTAACCGGTCTGTTCCAGCGCATAGGCATACGCGCCCCAATGGTTGAAATTGGAAAAAGAAGGACGCAAGTTCACGGCATAGTTGTAATAGATTTGCCCGAATCGGTATTCCTGTTCGTGCGCTACTTTCATCAAAGCCATGTCTGCGAACACTTTTGCCAGAAACACTGAGTCCAGCGAACGATTCCGTGCCAGACGTATGAAAAGAGAGTCGGCGTCCGGGTAACGTTTCAGGTTATTGAAGGTCCTGGCCTTCGCATAGAGAAGCGTGTTCAGACTTGCGGTATCTCTCACGGCCTCATATCCCTTCTCCGCCTTGTCGTAACAGGCAAGAGCGTCTTCAAATAGATAATTCTTGCTGTAGGCATTTCCCATAGCCTGCTGTATATTGGCCTGCAGACAGGTGTTGGACGTATTGTCAGCTGCTTTCTGTGCCTGCATAAGCGAAACGACGGCCTTGGCAGGATCTCCTGCCTCGAGCTGGCGCAGCCCCTGTTCATACCAGGATTGGGCTCGCTCCTGTCCCTGACTTGTACAACCGGCAGCCAAGAGAAACAGGGAAAGGAGAGCGAAGGAAAAAGCAAATGGACGAAAACAGCGCATCAAAACAAGGTTAGATACACAAAGATATTGAAAAATCTGTTTCGTCGGGGCCTTGCGGCTGTTTGGCGAAACGAACACGCGGCATCAGCCGATAGCGGAGACCGAGTGGGAGGGCTCGGCTGGGGCAATGCCCGTCAAGTAGTTAAAGATGTCCGATTTCGCAGGGGTTCTTATGACATATCGGAATCATCTTACAGCTATAAAGAAAATTCTTAAAATAATTAGGAATATCGGAAATAATGACTATCTTTGTGGTAGAAACCATCCAGAACGACCCATGAAACAGCAACTGACAGCCAAAGAAGAGGCCCTGATGAACATTTTTTGGGAGAAGGGCGACCTTTGTATCCGCGACCTGGTGGAGAGCCTGCCCGAACCCCGGCCCAATTATAAGACGGTGGCCACGCAGGTAGGATTCCTTGAGAGCAAAGGCTTCCTGCGGCGTCGGCCCGTCGCCAATACCTTCATCTATGAAGTGGCCATCACCGAGCGCCAGTACCGCGGCTCCACGGTTGGCGAAGTCGTGTCGCGTTACTACGGAAACTCTTATGCGAGCCTGGTATCCCAGTTCGTCGAAGAGAAGAAGCTCGACGTCGATGAACTCAAGGCTTTGATTGAGCAGATAGAACACCAGAAATAATACGGAGACTATGACGGCACTTCTGATTTATATCGGGAAAGTCGCGCTGCTGCTGGTAGCGTTCTATCTGTTCTATAAGCTGCTGCTCAGCCGTGAAACATTCCATCGCCTCGGCCGGTATGTCCTGATGGGCGCGCTGGTTCTCTCGGCGCTGCTCCCTTTCTGCATCATCACGGTACACCGGACGGAGTTGATTCCCGCCGGAGAGCCAGCCTCTGTTGCGCATGTTTCGGAATCCGAAATGCTGGCCGATGGCATGCAGAATCCGGATATGGCGGCAACTGGTTCAGAAGCCTCTGACATGACGGCACAAGCCGCAACCCCCCAAACTCCCTGGTGGCAATGGGCCTTGCTGGGCCTGTACGTCGCCGGTGTGATCGTCACGCTTTCCCGTACGGCGTACTCGGCCCTGCAGGTATCCCGCCTGATCCGCAGCGGCGAACAGCATTACGATGCCGACGGAACATCCATCATCGTCGTCGATCACGACCTGGCCCCCTTCAGCTGGATGCAGTGGATTGTCCTCTCAAGAAACGACTATGAAGAGGCTAGCCCCTTCATTCTCGCGCACGAAAAGGCGCATCTGGCCTTCGGCCATTCGAAGGAAGTGCTGTTGGCCGAGATCTTTTGCGACCTGCAGTGGTTCAATCCTGCAGCCTGGCTCCTGAAGCGCGAGCTGCGGGCTATCCACGAGTACGAGGCCGACGACGCCGTGCTCAGCCACGGTGCCGACGTGAAGGCCTATCAATATTCCCTTGTAAAAAAAGCTGTTGGTGCGAGCGGCTACTCCATCACCAACAGCTTCCATCACAGTATCCTTAAAAATCGTATTACCATGATGTCAAAATCCAGATCTTCGAAGGTCAGGGCGCTCAGAGGCCTCTACCTTCTGCCGTTGGCGCTGGTCTTCCTGGCAGCCAACGCCCGCACGGTCACTGACTACAAAGTTAGTGATAATTCCGTAACGACCGACAAGCAAGTCAGCCTTGTCGTACCGAAATCCTCCGCCCCCGTCGAGAAACGGACCGAGCATGCCTACTTTAAGATCGTCAAGGGCGACGCCGTAGCTGACACACTGTTCCTTTATCTGAGGACCTTCGCCCCGGAAGAGATTGACGGCCTCTACAGCTATGGTCCCATTTGGGAGAAAGACCTTCCCAACGTCCTCAGCGGAAATTATCACACCGTCGTTCTCGATGCCGAGCCCGAATGCAAGATGGGTCTGATCGAAGATGTCCGCGAACAGCTGCGCGGCAAAGAACTCCTGAAGGTCAGATACAACTGTGACTTCGGCAATGGGCAGGAGAAAGAAGCGCCCCGCCTGCTTCCGCCCACCCGTGAAAACGCCGAAAAGAAGGGCTTGACGGTCCTGGAAGATTTCAAACTGAGCAAGGAGACCACCCACCGGCTGCTGATCAACGCCCGCGGCCAATTCCGTTTGGACGACAAGAACATCGAAATGGAGGCATTGCAGCCCACATTGGTCAATATCATCAAAGCCCAGCCGCAGACCTATCTGATCCTTCTCCAGAACGATCGCGCAACGCCATACGGCGCATTCGTGAACGCACAGTCAACCATCCGGGCCGCCGTTAACGAGGTCCGCGATGCCTACACGATGCAGCACTACGGCAAACCCTATAGCAGCTGCGAACTGGAAGAAGAAGGCATTGAAATCCGCAAGGCCGTCCCGCTGAAAATTATGGAAAGCGATATCCAGGGCTTCAAAGTACAAGTGAGATAATTCACAATAGCCTGGAGGCTTTTTTCCGTCAGTCAGGCGCAAGATGATCGGCCTCACACGCGTTGTGGGGCCGATTGTTTTGCGGCAAGGGCCGGAATCGGGGGTAGGCGCAAAGAGACCGCCCCCGGAGGGGGCCAAGAGGCCGATGAACTTGCGGCTGTTTGGCGAAAATGAAGTTTTTTCGTATTTTTGAGAATTGCTTCAGCAAGATTAGAACAAATCAATTCTCATATGAAAAAAACCATCCTTTTCGCAGCGGCGATGCTGGTGACACTCAGCGCTTTTGCCGCCAAACCCCCGCTTGATCACTCCGTCTATGACGCTTGGAAGAGCGTGAGCGGACTCTCCGTCCAGAACGACGGTGACTGGGCCCGCTGGACCGTCGCCCCACAGGAGGGAGACCTGGTGCTCCATCTCTACAACGTGAAGACCGGCAAGACCTATGACCTGGAGCGCGCAACCGGTGCCAGGATTTCGGAAGACGGCAAGAAACTCGTCTATCGCATCACGCCGAAGTTCCAGGAGACCCGCCAGGCGAAGATTGACAAGAAGAAACCCAACGAGATGCCCAAGGACAGCCTCGGCGTCCTCGACCTGGCCACCGGCAAGATTGAAACCTGGCCGATGGTCAAAACGCCCAGGATGGGCGACAAGCTGACGGGCTTCGTGGCCTTCCAGGAAGCGGAGAAACCCGCTCCGAAGCCCGACCCGAAAGAGAAAAAGGCACAGGCGAAACCCGGCGAGAAGCCTGAGAAGCCTGAAAAGTCCGAGAAACCCGAGAAGCCGGCTCCGAAGCCGACCAAGGACAACCTGTACATCCTCAATATCTATACGAACGCCATCGACACCATCGAGTGCGTGGAGTCGTTCATCGTATCGAAGGAAGGCAACAAGGTCGCCTACATCACCAAGCCCGACAAGAAAGACAGCGTGCACGTGCGCGGCGTCTTCGTCTATGATCCGGCCACCAAGGCAACGACCGAAGTGCTGACCGGCGAGAAGGCGGCTACCTTCAAGAGCCTTTCGTTCAACGACAAGGCCGACCGCCTGGCGTTTTTCGCCACCCTCGATACGGCCAAGGATGCCAAGAAGACCCTCGACCTGTATCTCTATGACGGCGCGAAGGCCGTCAAGGCCGTGGCCCACGACGGCGGCGTCCTTCCGAAGGGCTGGAAACTGGGTGACGCCCGCGGCGCCGAGTTCCACGACGGCTTCGTGACCTTCGGCACCTGCCCCATCCCGCGCGAAAAAGACACCACGCTGGTGGACTTCGAGCAGCCCAAACTGGACATCTGGGTCTGGAACGACGAATACATCCAGCCCGTCCAGAAGAACAACCTGCGGCGCGAACAGGGCCGCACCTACCTGGCCAAGGTAAACTTTGACGGCAGCGGTTTCGTGCAGCTGGCCGACGAAGTGATCCAGAACGTGGCCGTCGGCGACAAGAACAAGCAGGATTACCTGATTGTCACCACGGACAAGCCGTATCGCGTGCAGCGCAGCTGGAGCTATGCCGCCCACAACGACATCTACAAGCTCTCCCTCAAGGACGGCAGCCGCGAGCTCATTTGCAAGGACGCTCCGTTCAGCAACCTGTCCATCTCGCCCGACGGCGCCTACGCGGTCGGCTTCCATTCCAAGGAAAACAACTGGTATCTCTATACGCTGGCCACCGGCGAATTCAAGGAACTCACCTCCCGGCTCGGCGTCACCTTCTGGAACGAAGAAGATGACCATCCGGCCGATCCGGGTGCCTGGGGCCGCGCCATCTGGGCGGAAGACGCGAAGTTCTTCTGGATCCCCGACCAGTACGATCTCTGGCAGTTCGACCCGACGGGTGCTGTGGCGCCGTTCCGCGTGACCGAGGGCAAGGGCCGCGAGACCAAGACCACCTACAACTACACCAACCCGTATTCCGACCCGGAGGCCCGCGGTCCGATGGGCTTCGGCGCAGCTGAGGTGAAGACCGGCAAGCCGGCCTGGTTCACGACCTTCAACCATGTCACCAAGGAGCGCGGCTATGCGATGAAGGATATCACCAAGAAGAAAGCGAAGCTGCAGAAAATGGTCGAAGGCCCCTACAACTTCTCCGGCCTGGCCGTGTCGGCAGGCAAGAAGGGCAACGCCTACATCTACACCCGCGGCAACTTCGAGGACGGCAACAACGTCTGGATGACGCGCGACAACTTCAAGACCCAGCAGCAGATGAGCGACATCAACCCGCAGCAGCGCGACTACAACTGGGGTACGGTGGAACTCGTGAGCTGGACCAGCGAAGACGGCAAGCCGCTCGAAGGCCTGCTCTTCAAGCCCGAGAACTTCGATCCGGCGAAGAAGTATCCGGTCATGATCTACTTCTACGAGAAGAACTCCGAGACCCTTTACAACTCCCGCGTCCCCGCACCGAGCGCCTCGACCATCAATATCCCGTATTTCGTGAGCAACGAATACATCGTCTTCGTGCCCGACCTCGTGTATACCGACGGCCATCCGGGCCAGAGCTGCCTCAAGTGCCTGATGCCGGGCTGCGACATGCTCTGCGAGTTCCCGTGGGTGGACGGTGACAACATGGCCATCCAGGGCCAGAGCTGGGGCGGCTACCAGGTGGCCTACCTGATCGGCCAGACGAACCGCTTCAAGGCAGCCGGCGCCGGCGCCCCGGTCAGCAACATGACCAGTGCGTACGGCGGCATCCGCTGGGAGAGCGGCATCGCGCGCACGGGCCAGTATGAGGAAGGCCAGAGCCGTATCGGCAAGAACCTGTGGGACGGATTCGACCTCTACGTGGAGAACTCCCCGCTGTTCTTCGTGCCGAACGTGACCACGCCCGTGCTGATCATGCACAACGACGCGGACGGCGCCGTGCCGTGGTGGCAGGGCATCGAATTCTACAACGGTCTGCGCCGCATGGGCAAGCAGGCCTGGATGCTGCAGTACAACGACGAGGCGCACAACCTGCGTGAGCGCCGCAACCGCAAGGACCTGAGCATACGCCTCAGCCAGTTCTTCGACCACTTCCTCAAGGGCGCTCCGATGCCCGTCTGGATGTCGAAGGGCGTGCCGGCTACTCTGAAGGGAATTGAATTGGGATATGGTTACGAAGATGAACAGTAATCCTATGAAAAGATTTGTTATTGCATTGACTGTCATGGCTCTTGTGAGCGCCTGCGGCGAAAAAGCGCCGAAAGAACCCGTGCTCGAGAAGCACGAAGTCGCCGTTGTCGACGGCCATTTCACTCCTGAAATCATGCATCAGATGGGCAAGATCACCGACCTGCAGGTCTCGCCCGACGGCACGAAGATCCTCTACGGCGTAGCGTACACCTCCATCGAGCAGAACCGCAGCAACCGCAACCTCTTCGTGATGAACATCGACGGCACGGACAACCGCCAGCTGACGCACGCGCCCAAGAGCATCTCGAATGCCCGCTGGATCGAAGGCGGCAAGCGTATCGCCTACCTGTCCGGCGGCCAGATGTACGTGATGAATGCCGACGGCACGGGTGCCCGCTGCGTAAGCGACGTGCCTGGCGGCATGTCGGAGTTCAAGATCCACCCCGACGGCAAATATGTGATGTATGTCAGCGAGTTCAAGGTGGCCAAGAAGCCCGTCGACATCTATCCTGACCTGGCCAAATCGACGGCCCGCACCATCGAAGGCCTGATGTACCGGCACTGGGACCACTTCGTGGAGAACATCCCGCATACCTACTATGCAACCTTCGACGGCAAGACCCTCGGCGCCGGCGTCGACATCCTCGACGGCGCACCGTTCGAACTCCCCACCGAGCCTTTCGGCGGCCTGGAGCAGCTCGACTTCGCCCCGAATTCCCACCAGATCGCCTATTCCTGCCGCAAGCTCACCGGCCGCGACTACGCCTTCTCCACCAATACCGACATCTATGTCTACAACATGGAAGAGCAGTCGGGCATCGGCCATCCGCAGTACAACGCCTCGGCCGGCATGATGGGCTACGACACGGAACCCGTGTGGTCGCCCGACGGCTCGACCATCGCCTGGCTGAGCATGGAGCGCGACGGCTACGAAGCCGACAAGGTGCGCCTGTTCATCTCGCCGATCGTCAGCGGCGAGCGCATTGAACTCTCGGAGAACTTCAAGTACAACGTGGGGTCGCCTGTCTGGTCGCCCGATTCCAGGGAGATTTACTTCAACGCCGAAGTGGAAGGCGTGAAGGAGATCTGGAAGACAGACCTGCAGGGTCATTTCACCCGCGTGACGCCCGAGCACGAATGGGCCGACTTCGGCAGCCCGATCCTCGTGGGCGACCGCATCATCACCACCCAGACCACGCTGATGCGCCCGGCCGAGATCGTGTCGGTGTCGTTGGCCAACGGCTCCTGGACGGTGCTATCGCACGAGAACGACGAGATCTTCGCCAAGCTCGAGCAGCCCAAGGTGGAAGAGCGCTGGATTCCGACCTCCGACGGCAAGAAGATGCTGACCTGGGTGGTCTATCCGCCCAAGTTCGACCCTGCGAAGAAGTACCCGGCCATCCTGCTCTGCCTCGGCGGTCCGCAAGGTGCCATCACGCAGGGCTGGTCGTACCGCTGGAACTATCGCCTGATGGCCTCGCAGGGCTACATCGTGGTGCTGCCGAACCGGCGCGGCACGACGGCCTTCGGCCAGGAGTGGTGCGAACAGATCTCCGGCGACTACATCGGCCAGAACATGCGCGACTACTTCTCGGCGGCTGACGCGCTGAAGGCGGAGCCGTATGTGGGCAAGATGGCAGCCGTGGGCGCCAGCTATGGCGGTTACTCCGTGTACTACCTGGCGGGCATCCACCAGGGCCGCTTCTCGGCCTTCGTGGCGCACGCCGGCATCTTCAACGAGGAGTCGATGTACATGTCGACCGAGGAGATGTGGTTCCCTGACTGGGACAACGGCGGCTGCAAGACCCCCGGCGTCTACATGGCTGGCTCGCCGTGGAGCAAGACACCGGCATCCGTCCGGCACTACGCCAATTCGCCGCACAAATTGGTCCAGAACTGGGATACCCCGATTCTGGTGACCCACGGCGAACTGGACTACCGCGTCCCCGTCGAGCAGGGCATGTCGGCCTTCAACGCCGCCCAGATGATGGGCGTCCCGTCGAAGATGATCCTCTTCCCCGACGAGAACCACTGGATCCTCAAGCCCCAGAACTCCATCCACTGGAACCGCGAGTTCTTCGCCTGGCTGGATACCTATTGCAAGTAGCTTCGGGCATTCCGTCCACAAAAACCCATCAAAACGTGGACGGGAGCCTCTAAAACAACATTCCGTCCACGAAACAGGCCGTTTTCGTGGACGGAATCGTTTTTAGGGTGCTGCAGGGACCGGCTAGCAGAGCTTCAGGAAGACCTCGATGGCCTGGTATTCGGCCATGCCGAGTTCGTCGTAGAGGCGGGCGGTGTTCTGGGTGCGCTCTTCGGCGCGCTGCCAGAATTCGCGGGAGTCGTCGCCCGGGAAGGGAACGATGTCTTTCTGCGACAGGTGCCGGAAGATGGCGTGGCGTTTCTTGATCACCTCGTCGGGGCTCAACGGGACGGCCATATCGACGCGGCCGAGTTCCCATTCCATCCAGGCACCGCGATAGAGCCAGATGTGGGTATCGGCCATCCACGGGCTACCCTCTTCACGCAACTGCTCGACCGCTTCGAGCGCCGCTTCCGTACAGACGCGGTGCGTTCCGTGCGGGTCGGCAAGGTCACCGGCCATGAAGATCATCTGCGGCTTGAGGTCGGAGATGAGTTTCTTGATGATGTCGACGTCGGCCTGCGTGCGGGGATTCTTCTTGATGCCGCCCGATTCGTAGAACGGGAGGTTGAGGAAATGCGCGTTGGTGTTGTCGTTCAGCCCGAAAGAGCGGACGGCACCGCGGGCCTCGCTGCGACGGATGGCACCTTTGATATCGAGCAGGGCACGTGGTTCCGGTTCGCCCGGGACTTTGCTGTCAACCAACTTCTTCACTTCGTCGAACTTGTCGGCGAACCCCAGCTGGTAGGCACAGTCCATGTGCTGGAGCACCACGTCGTCGTGCACGGCCACATTGCCCGAGGTCTCGTACGCCACGTGGACGTTGTGGCCCTGACTGGCGAGGCGGATGAAGGTGCCGCCCATCGAGATCACGTCGTCGTCGGGATGCGGGGAGAAGATCAGCACGGTCTTCGGGAACGGCTTGGCCGCCACGGGACGCGTGCTGTCATCGGCATTGGGTTTGCCGCCCGGCCAGCCGGTGATGGTATGCTGCAGGTCGTTGAATACGTCGATGTTGATCTTGTCGTAGGGGCCGAATTTCTCGATCAGTTCATCGAGCGAATTGTCGAGGTAGTCTTTTTCCGTGAGCTTGAGGATCGGTTTGTGAACCGTCTGGCAGAGCCAGACCACGGCGCCACGGATGAATTTGCGTGTCCAGTCGCACGGGCCGATGAGCCAGGGCGTGACGACGCGGGTCAATTGCGCGCCGGCATTCTGGTCCACATAGAAGCTGATGTTCTCGTGACCCTGCAGGAGGGATGCGGGGCAGGCGACGTCGGGATCGCCTTCGGCAATCGCCTTGACGGCGGCGGCTTTGTTTTCGCCCCAGGCCATCAGGATGATTTTCTTGGCGGAAAACATCGTGCTGATGCCGAGGGTCAGTGCCATCGTGGGGGTGACGTCCATTTCGCCGTGGAAGTTGCGGGACTGGATCTTACGCGAAGCATGGGATAGACGGACGGCACGGGTGCGGCTGTTGGCCGTGGTGCCGGCTTCGTTGAAGCCCACCTGACCCTGTTCTCCGATACCGATGACCAGCAGGTCGAGGTCGCGGGCATTTTTGTCGAAATAATCGTTATATTCGCTGAGTTTGTTGCGCGGCACGCTGCCGTCGGGAATATGGATGTTTTCTTCGAGGATATCCACTTTGTCGAGCAGGGCCTGGTGCAGCTGGAAGTTGCGGCTCTGGTACTGCTTGTGGGTGGAGGGATAGTATTCGTCGATCGACACGATCTCCACGTTCTTGAACGAGACCTTGCCGGCCTTGTAGCGCCGGGCCAGTTCATTGTAGAGTGTGATGGGGGTGGAGCCGGTGGTCAGGCCGAGGCGGAAAAGCCGGCCTTCCGTATGGTTGATGGCATCCACGATGACATCGGCGACGGCCAGGGAAGCCGGATGCGCGTCTTCGTAGATGTGGGTCCAGACTTTCTCGTAGGAATGCAGGATTCCTTTCGGCAGGTCCTTCTCGATGAGCCCGCCGTCATACGGGAGGGTAAAATGCTCGCGTTTCATCGTTATCCTGAAAGACCACTAGAACATATAATCCCAGGCAGGGAGCTGGACAGGCTTTTGCTGGGCAGCCTTGATGACCTTGTCGTCCAGGTATTTCTTGTGGATGACGATGCGGAAGAGATAGGCGTCAAACCAGGCGTCGGTGAAGGTCACGTAGCCGTGGTTGCCGGAGGCCGGGCCCCAGCTGTTCTCGACTTCCCACTTGATGGGCACGTCGTTCTCGTCAGTATCGCAGGCGATGAGCGTCATGGCGTGGGAGGAACCGCTCTGGCGGGTCAGGATGCGGGCCTTCTTGTCCATGTCGAGCGTGATGCCGAAGAGGGAGGCATAGTCGTAGTAGTCCACGTCCATAATACCCTTCGCACGGTCACTCTGCTTGCCGACGTCGCAGGAAATGTAGAGGGGCGTATTGTCCTTGATGGAGGCCAGGGCCGCCTTCTTGATCACGTCGTTGGGCAGGTTCAGATAGCGCCAGTTGATGCCTTCATAGGTGTTGCGGTAGGAGGCGATGTCATAGACCTTGTAGTACTCGCGCGTCGGGTCGTTCATGATCATAATGAATGAATCCGGGTTGTAGTCGGCCGGAACGATGCTCTTGTAAAACTCCTGCGGAGTCATGCTCAGCGTCTTGACCTCGCCCTTGGCATCTTTGTAACGCCAGGTGAACTCCGTCGGGGGTTCGCCGAGGCAGAGCGCCAGCACGCGGTACACTTCCTTCATGATCTCGATCTTCTTGGCCTCTATGGCTTTCTTCTTGGCGCCAGAGGCGGCCATTTCGCGCAGGTGCCAGCCACCCGTGCGGAGCAGTTCGTTGAGCACGCCGCGCAGCTGGGCGGTGTTGTTGGAGTGCTCGGTTTCCGGCATCACGCTCTGCGGCACCACGCCGTATTTCTCGGCGATGTCCCAGAAGAGGTTCCAGACGCCGCCGTCTGCGACGGGCGCCTTGAAGTAGAATTCCACGTCGCGGTCGGTGATGTCGCGGTCTGTGGTGGCAATGACGTTCTCTAGGAAGAGGTTCGCTTTTTCAAACTGATCCCAGAAGAAGCAGTAGTTGTGCGAAAAATCGAAATCGCGCAATTCGTATTTCTGCATCACGGTCGGACGGAGCACGTTCATGGAGGTAAACATCCAGCAGCGGCCGGAGCTCAGCTGGTTGGTGATGCCCCGCACGTCGCAGCGGTATTTGAAATAATGGTCAATCTGTCCGTCTTTTTCGTGATTATAGGTAAACGACTTGATGTCGCGGTCGCGGGTCAGGGCGTTCTGGATGGCTTTGGTGGCGGCATCTTTGACGAAGCTGCCGCGGATCTCCTGAAGTTCGGCCTGGCCGATGGTCTGGGCGCCGGCACCCGCGATGAGGAGCAGGGTGGCGAGGGTGAAGAGAATTTTTTTCATATGAATGTTTAATCAGTATACATGGTGTTTTCAATTTCTTCCACGGTGATCGGGAGTCGCTGCGCACCCAGGATGCGGGAACCTTTCTCCGTGATGAGCAGGTCGTCTTCGAGGCGGATGCCGCCGAAGTCGTAGTAGCCCTCCAGCTTGTCGAAGTTGATGAACTGGGCGTTGTGGCCTTCCTTCTTCCACTTCTCGATGAGGGCGGGGATGAAATAGATGCCCGGCTCGTCGGTGATGACATGACCGGGGACGAGGCGGCGGGCCATGCGGAGCGAGCCGAGGCCGAGCTGCCTGGCGCGGGTCTGGTCCGGATCGTAGCCCACATGGTTTTCACCCAGATCTTCCATGTCGTGCACGTCGAGACCCATGTTGTGGCCCAGGCCGTGCGGCATGAAGAGACCCTGCACGCCGGCGGCCACCATCTCGTCGACGTCGCCGTGCACCAGGCCGAGGTTCTTGAGCCCCTGCACGATGATCTTGGCGGCGCCCAGGTGCACCTCGCGGTAGGTCACGCCCGGGCGGGAGGCTTCGCGCGCATAGTCATTGGCGGCCAGCACGATATGGTAGACATCCTTCTGCTTCTGGGTGAACTTGCCGCCCGTGGGCAGGGTGCGGGTGTTGTCGGAGCAGTAGTGCGAGGCGATCTCCACGCCGGCGTCGATCACACAGAGCCGGCCTTCGGTCAGGACGGCGTCGTGGGAATGGTTGTGCAGCGTTTCGCCGTGCTGCGAGAGGATGGTCGGGAACGAGGTCATGACACCGCCGCTCTTGCAGACGCCTTCCATGACGCCCACCAGCTCCTGTTCGACCATGCCCAGCCGCATCATCTTCATAGCGGTCAGGTGCATGGCATAGCCCAGGTTGCAGGCTTTGTCGATTTCTGCGATTTCGCAGGGCTCCTTGACCAGGCGCAGCGCCACCACCGCCTTGATGAGTTCTACGCTGGCGGCTTCCTTCAGGCCGGAGAGCGGCAGGCCCAGCAGTTGGTGCAGGAGTATCTTGTTGTGGTTGCGGTAGGGCGGCAGGATGTGGATGGTGCGGCCTTGCTGCTGCGCGGCTTTCAGGCAGTCGGCCAGCCTGGCGAAGGGAGCCGTCTTGCCGACGCCTACTTCCGAGGCCTGGTCGGCGAGCAGGGGCTGCGGGCCCATCCAGATGATGTCGTCGATGTCCACGTCGTTGCCGAAGAGGATCTCCTCGCCCGATTCGACGTCGAGCACGGCGGCCAGGTCGGGCTTGTCGAGCCCGAAAAAGTAGAGGAACGAGCTGTCCTGGCGGAACTGGTATTGGTTGTCAGGATAGTTGCAGCTGGCTTCGCTGTTGCCCAGCAACAGGACGATGCCGTCTTTCATCTGCGCCAGCAGGCGCTTTCTGCGGGAAATATAAACGGATTTGTCAAACATGTTTCAGTACTATAGTATTTTTCAAGTCTGTAAATTTACGAATTCCAAAGCAAAAAACAAGGATACGGCCGCATTTATTGTCTATTTGTTCACACTTTTTGCACATTTAGAAAACATAATGTCGAAAAAGTTTTTATATTTGTATGTTCGGACAAAAAGCAACACACAAACAACCTATACAATTTTAACCTATAATTGGATGTAAGCGAAAACACTTATCAAAAAGTTTTTTATCTTTGTATGTTTGGATAACAAGCGAAACACTTTTAACCATACTATTATAACCTAAAACTCTATGTTCGTATCCAAAAGATTTGGCCGCATTTTAGCGGTTATGTGCGCACTGGTCCTCTCAGCAGGATCGATGCTGGCTCAGAACATTACCGTCACCGGTAAGGTGGTCGATAAGAACAATGAGCCGATCATAGGTGCCTATGTGGTTGTCGTCGGGACGACCGCCGGAACGTCGACGAATGTCGAAGGAGCCTACTCCATCAATGTTCCTGCCAACGGCACGCTCCAGTTTACCTGCATCGGCTACAAGACCCAGGAAGTCGCCGTGGCCGGCCGCAGGGTGGTCGACATCATCCTGGCCGAAGATGCCGAATTCCTTAATGAGACCGTCGTGGTCGGTTACGGCACGCAGCGCCGTGCCAACCTGACCGGCGCCGTCTCCACCGTCGACGTGACGAAGACCCTCGAGAGCAAATCGACGACCAGCGTGGGCAAAGCCCTCCAGGGCGCTGTCCCGGGCCTGACCGTTCTCAACGTCAACGGTGACATCAACGCCGAGCCTGAGATCGTGATCCGTGGTATCGGTACCCTCTCCAACAGCGGCACTTCCACTCCGCTCTATGTGGTCGACGGTGTTCCTATCGACAACCTGTCGTACCTCAACCCGCAGGACATCGCGACGATCTCCGTCCTGAAGGACGCCGCCTCCACCTCGATCTACGGTACGCGTGCTGCTTTTGGCGTGGTGCTGATCACCACCAAGAGCGCACAGACCACCGACCGCGTGCAGGTGAGCTACACCGACAACTTCGGCTGGAGCCAGGCTACCGACCTGCCGAACTACCCGACCGTGATCGAGCAGGTGACCGCCATGACCGAGGCCAACAACCGTGCCGGTGATGCTTCCGAGCTCTTCGGCATGTACCTCGACAGCGACCACTTCATCGACATGGCCACCCGCTGGCAGCAGAAACACGGCAAGAAGGCCCCGTATCGCAAGATGGTCTTCGGTGACGACTACGACGAACTCGGCTACTATGCTGACTGGGATATCGTGAACATCTACTTCAACAAGGCGGCCCCGTCGATGAACCACACCCTCTCCGTCCAGGGTACTTCCGGCAAGACCAACTACTACATGTCCGCCGGCTACAGCCAGGACCAGAGCCTTGCCAATTTCAATCCTGACAAGGTGAGAAGATTCAACACAACGGTCAACGTCTCGACCCAGGCTACCGACTGGTTGCTGATCGGCGCCCGTGTCAACTACTCCGACAAGACCTACAGCTACCCGTATACCCGTGGTGCCAACACCTACCAGTACCTCTGGCGCTGGGGGTCCTTCTTCGGCCCGTATGGCTGGTATGAAGCGGAAGACGGCACGCAGTATGAGGCCCGTACGCTGATCGGCGCCCGCATGACCGGCGCCCCGAGCTTCACGAAGACCTCGAACCTCCGTCTGGGCGGCTTCCTGAAGATCGACATCGTGAAAGGCCTGACCTTCAACGCTGACTACACCTTCACCAACAAGGTGGTCCGCTACAAGGGCCCGGGCTTCCCGTCCTACGTGCTCAACACCTGGTCCGTCAACCCCGTGGTCACCAACATCATGAGCACGACCTGGATGGAAACCAGCCGCGACTTCTACTACAACCACGTGGCCAACGCGTATTTCAACTATAAGCTCGACATCGCCCAGAACCATCACCTCAACCTGATGGCCGGTGCCAACCTCGACAACTCCGAGTACGAGTACCTGTACTACGAGCGCCACGACCTGATGGATATCAACATGCCGGAACTCGCCCTCGCAGACTCCGACTACAGCTACAGCCACACGCACAGCCACTGGGGATCGCTCGGCTTCTTCGGCCGCGTGAACTATGACTATGCTGGCAAGTACCTGGCTGAGTTCAACATCCGTCGCGACGGTTCCTCGAAGTTCCCGCCGAAAGACCAGTGGGCAACGTTCATGTCCGGTTCCATCGGCTACCGCATCTCCGAAGAAGCCTTCTGGGCTCCGATCAAGAGCATCATCAACAACGCCAAGATCCGTGCTTCCTACGGTGAGATCGGTAACCAGGAAGTGGGTTCGAACATGTACCTCGAAACCATGTCCAAGACCACCAACGGCGTGAACTGGATGGGCAGCGGCAACTCCAAGTACGACTACTTCGGCACGCCGAAGATGGTCTCCGAGTCCCTGACCTGGGAGAAGATCGCCACCACCAACATCGGTCTCGACCTGGGCTTCATGAACGGTGACCTCAACGTGACCTTCGACTGGTTCCAGCGCAGCACCATCGGCATGCTCGCTCCGGGCAAGGCCCTGCCTTCTGTCCTCGGCGCTTCTTCCGCTTACGAGAATGCCGGTTCGCTCCGCACCCGCGGCTGGGAACTCAACATTGACTGGCACCACAGCTTCGGTCCCGTCAACGTCTACGCCAATGCCAACCTCTCCGACTATAAGACCAAAGTCACGGAATGGGACAGCAACAACCTGATCAACAGCAACTACACCGGCAAGGAATATGGTGAGATCTGGGGCTTCCAGACCGATCGTTACTTCACCTCCGCCGCCGATGTGGCTGCTTCGCCTTCCCAGTCCAAACTGGAATCCGGCAAGTTCAAATATGGCCCTGGCGACATCAAGTTCGTGGACCAGAACGGTGACGGTGTGATCGACTGGGGTAAAGGTACGCCGGAAGATCACGGTGACCTCATCAAGATCGGTAACAGCACGCCGCGCTACCAGTATTCCTTCCGTCTGGGTGGCAACTGGAACGGCTTCGACCTCGACCTGTATTTCCAGGGCGTCGGCAAGCGTGACATGTGGACCCAGTCTTCCTTCGTGATGCCGTTCATGCGTGGCGTCGACGGTATCTACACCAACCAGATGAGCTATGTGACCGCTCAGCAGGTCGCTACCGAGAACATCGACCAGAACGCCAAGTATCCCGCCCTCTTCGGTGGCGGTGCCGGCCAGGGTACGATTTCCTCGAGTATCGTCAGCGGTGGTCGCTACAATTTCTATCCGCAGACGAAGTACATGGTCAACATGGCCTACCTGCGTCTGAAGAACGTGACCATCGGCTATACCCTCCCGCACAAGCTGACCAACAAGATCAAGATCGACAAGGTCCGCGTCTATGTGGCAGGCAGCAATCTGCTTGACATCATCAACAACAACAAGGGCACCGGCATCGACCCTGAAATCAACACCGGTGTCGGTTCGTATGCCAATGGTGTTTGGGGCCGTACCGAGCCTATCTATCGTACGTATTCCTGCGGTCTGCAGATCACTTTCTAATTAAAGGTCTACGAATATGAAAAAAATCACCATCATACTTTCTGCAGTCCTTCTGAGCCTTACGCTCACTTCCTGCGTCAAGGAGATTCTGAACGGAGACCCTTATACCTCCTTCACGAAATCCAATTACTTCACCAGCGAAACGAACGTGGAGCTGTATGCCAACTACTTCTATAACGAGTGGTCGGGTTACGGCAACAGCGGTTCGTATGGTTCCTTCTACTTCCCGACGCTGAGCGACAACCAGACGCCGACCGGTTACACCGAATGGAATTTCACTTCCGTCAGCGCAACCAACAGCACCTGGAACTCCTGCTATACGGAAATCCGCCGCGCCAACATCTTGCTTGAGGCCCTTCCGGGCATCGAGTCGATGAGCGCCGCCGCCAAAGCCAACTGGGAGGGTATCGCCCGCCTGTATCGCGCTTGGCAGCACTACTGCCTCGTCCGCACCTTCGGTGACTGCTACTGGGTGGACCACGCCCTCGACGTGACCGACGAAGACATCCTCTTCGGTCCCCGTCAGGATCGTGACGGCATCATGGACAAGGTCCTGGAAGACCTGAACTTCGCCGTGGCCAACATCAGCTACAACGCGAACTCCCGTACGGCTTACAACAACGCCGTGGCCCAGGCTATCAAGTCGGAGATCTGCCTCTATGAAGGTACCTTCTGCAAGTACCGCAGCGCCGCCGACGGCCAGAAAGCCGCTGACGAAAGCCGCGCCACGAGATTCCTTGGCGAGTGCAAGACCGCTTCGCAGGCGATCATGAACAACAGCAACTACGCACTGAGTTCTGACTACAAGGCTGTCTACAACTCCTTCGACCTGGCCAACTCCGCCGCTACCAAGGAGATGATCATGTACAAGAAGTATGTCCAGGGCGTGCTCTCGCACAGTACCATCGACTACACCTGCGGTTCTACCCAGACCAACGGTATGACCAAGGACGCTTTTGATTCCTATCTGTTCCTCGACGGCAACTGCCTCGCCAACACCAAACTCAACAAGAACGACCACGGTCGTGTCGAGCCTTGGATCGGTGGCAAGAACCCGTACGCCGACGATCGCCAGTGGAACATCGACATCAGCGAAGTCCTGGCCGTCCGCGACCCTCGTCTGGGCATGCAGATTGACGATGTGCTCCTCTATCCGGGTGTGGGATACAAACGCTATGGCCTCGGTGCCGAAGCTACCTCCTCCACCGGTTATGGTGTGCAGAAATTCGATAACCCTGCCTTCACCAACGCTACGCTGCGTAACTCCATCGGCGGTGCCGAGACCGACGCTCCGATCTTCTGGCTGGGCAACGTGATCCTCAACTATGCTGAAGCTTGCGCCGAGACCGGTGACAACGCTGGTGCCGTCAACGCTGTGAACATGCTGCGCGACCGCGTGGGCATGCCGCACCTGACTTCTTCCCCGGCTGCTGACCCGAAGAACAACATGGGTGTCAGCAACCTGATCTGGGAGGTTCGCCGCGAGCGCCGCGTGGAACTGATGTTCGACAACAACGACCGCTACTGGTGCATGATCCGTTGGCACCAGCTCGACAAACTCGACCAGACCAAGTATCCGGACCAGTGCCGTGGTGCCTGGGTCGGTGACTTCGAACACGCCAAGATGGATGTCGACGCCAACGGTTACATCATCACCCTCAACGGCAAGACCGGCCGTCAGTACGACCCCAGGCAGTACCTGGCTCCGATCCCGTCGGGCCAGATCGACCTGAACCCGGCCATCGGCCAGAATTATGGTTGGTAAACCAATGATTGTTTGATGAAAGAGCCGCTCGCCGAGCGGCTCTTTTTTATATCTTTGCGGCGTGAAAATCGGAAACATTGACCTGGGGGAACGGCCGGTGCTGCTGGCGCCGATGGAAGACGTCACCGACGCCTCGTTCCGCTACATCTGCAAACAGTACGGCGCCGACATGATGTACACGGAGTTCATCTCGTCGGACGGCCTGATCCGCGACGCGGCCAAGACCATCGCCAAGATGCAGGTGACCGACGAGGAGCGCCCCATCGGCATCCAGATCTACGGCCATATTCCCGACGCGATGGTGGAAGCCGCCGTCCGCGCCGAGGAGGCCCGTCCCGACCTGATCGACATCAATTTCGGCTGCCCTGTCAACAAGATTGCCCGCCGGGGTGCCGGCAGCGGTATGATGCGTTTCCCCGACCAGATGGTCGAAATCACGCGCCGGGTGGTGGAGGCCGTGAAACTTCCCGTCACCGTCAAGACCCGCTTGGGCTGGGACGAGGACAGCAAGATCATCGTTGAGTTGGCCGAGCGCCTGCAGGACGCAGGTATCGCGGCCCTCACGATCCACGGACGTACCCGCGCCCAACTCTATAAGGGCAGTGCCGACTGGACCCTGATCGGGGCGGTGAAGCGCAACCCGCGCATGCACATTCCCATCATCGGCAACGGCGACATCACCACGCCCGAGGGCGCCCGGGAAGCCTTTGACCGCTATGGCGTCGACGGCATCATGATCGGCCGGGCCAGCTTCGGCCACCCCTGGATCTTCCGGGAGGTGAAGCATTACCTGGCCACGGGCGAACTGCTGCCGCCCATGAGCGTGCGCGAGCGCGTGGACCTGGCCAAGCGGCATCTGGCCAAGTCGCTCGAGCTCAAGGATGAGCGGAGAGGCATCTTCGAGATGCGCCGCCACCTGAGCTGCTATTTCAAAGGACTCGAGAACTTCAAGGAGACGCGCCTGAAACTGGTGACATCCACCGATCCGGCGGAGCTCTACGCGACCCTCGACAAGATTGCGGAGGTCTGGGGATGATATTGAGCCGTATTTTCCTTTTCCCGTATTGGCTGGGGCTCAAACTCCGTAACGCCGCTTACGACCGGGGGTGCCGCAAGGCCATGAAGCACACGGTGCCGGTGGTGTCCGTGGGCAATCTCACGGCAGGGGGCACGGGCAAGACCCCGATGACGGAATATCTTTGCGCGCTGCTGCGGAAAGACCGGCGTGTGGCGGTGCTTTCGCGCGGTTACAAGCGCAAGAGCCACGGTTTCCAACTGATAGAACCCTCCGATCCGGCCTCGCTCGCGGGCGATGAGCCGCTGCAGGTCAAGCGCAAGTTTCCCGACGTGCTGGTGGCGGTCGACAAGAACCGCAACCATGGCGTGGCGCAGCTCCTGGCCCTGCCGGAAGCGCAGCATGCCGAGATCATCCTGCTCGACGACGGTTTCCAGTACCGCAAGCTGCAGCCCGACCTGAGCCTGCTGCTGGTGGACTACAACCGCCCTGTCTTCGACGACGAACTGCTGCCGCTGGGGCACCTGCGCGACCTGCCCGAGCAGTTGAAGCGGGCCGACGCCGTGATCGTTACCAAGACGCCGAAACGGGTGGACGACGGGGACCGCGCGCAGATGCGCCTGCAACTGCACCTGCGCCCCGGGCAGCCGCTCTTTTTCACCTCGATCCGCTACCTGGCTCCGCAGCCCGTCTTTCCCGACGAGGCGGACGCACGCTACCTCTACTCCAAAGAGGCTTTCCTCTTTACAGGTGTGGCCGACGACCGCCCGCTGCGCGTGCAGCTGGTCGACAGATATCCGCACATCGAGCACAAGCGCTACAACGACCACCACACTTTCACGAAGCACGACCAGCATTTTCTGCGGCATTACGCCCTCCTGCATCCCCGGACGGTGCTGCTGACCACGGAAAAAGACGCCATGCGCCTGCTGCACTGCCCCGGCCTGGACGCAGAGGTCCGCACCCGCCTGTTCTATATTCCCATCGAGACACAGTTCCAGACCGAAGAGGAAAAAGCACAATTTGAGCGATTTCTTTTGCATGGAAAAGAATAATCACTACCTTTGCAGTGAAATGAACGCACGCCTCACCAACAAGCATCATCACCACCATATCATTGAATGATAGGGCGGGACCCTTGTTGTATTATAAAGAGGTATTTAGATATTGACCTGAACCGGCCCTTGCATGCAAAGGCCGGTTTTTTCATAGTATATCATGATCAGAATCGCTATCCAATCGAAAGGGAGGCTCTACGAAGAAAGCGTCAACCTCCTCAAAAACATCGGCATCGAAGTGGATGCCCCCAAGCGGAAACTGCTGTCCCGCTCCCTGACTTTTCCCATCGAGGCCCTGTATCTGCGCGACGATGACATCCCGCAGGTCGTGGCCGGTGGCACGGCCACCCTGGGCATTGTCGGACAGAACGAAGTGGCGGAGTGCGGTGCAGACGTATCCATCCTCTGTCCTCTCGGCTTCGGCGCCTGCCGCTTGAGCCTCGCCGTGCCCAAGGCGGAGTGCTATGACGGGCTCGCCTGGTTCAAGGGCCGCCGCATCGCGACCTCCTATCCGAACATCCTACGCCGCTTCCTGGCGGAAAAGCAGATCGAGGCGACGGTGGAGGTCATCACCGGTTCCGTGGAAATCGCCCCGGCCGTCGGCATCGCTGATGCCATCTTCGACATCGTTTCATCCGGCAGCACCCTGATTGCCAACGGCTTGAAGGAAGTTGAGACGGTCTTTGAGTCCGAGGCGGTCCTCATTGCCCGGAAAAACCTGAACCAGGAAGAGCAGGATCTCATCGACGAACTGTTGTTCCGCATGGAGTCGGAGACCCTGAGCCGTGGCAAGAAATACCTGCTCATGAACCTGCCCCGGGCATCCATGGACGAGGCCATCCGCATCCTGCCCGCCATGCGGAGCCCGACTGTCATGCCGCTGGCTTCGGAGAACTGGTGCTCGCTGCACTCGGTCATCGACGCGGCCGACCTGTGGACCAAGGTCCGGCAGCTCAAGGCCATCGGCGCCGAAGGAATCCTGGTGATGGACGTAGACAAGATCATCTTATGAAACGCTATGTCAATCCGCCCCGTCCGGACTGGGAAAGCCTGATCCGCCGTCAGGGCGTCGATTATGCGGGCATACGGCCCCGCGTCGAGGCCATTCTTCAGGCGGTTGAGCAGGAAGGCGACGCGGCGCTGCAGCGCCTGATGCGTGAGATCGACGCCGTGGACGCGCCGCTGGAAGTCTCCGCCGCTGAAATCGCCGCGGCCTGCCGGCAGGTGCCGGCCGACGTCCAGGAAGCCATCTGCACGGCCAAAAGCCATATCGAAGCCTTTCACCGGGCGCAGCGACCGCGCGAAATTACCGTGGAAACGGCCCCGGGCGTGGTCTGTGTGCAGCGTCCCGTGCCGATTGCCAGTGTGGGCCTGTACGTGCCGGGCGGCAGTGCGCCGCTCTTTTCCACGGTACTGATGCTCGCCGTCCCCGCCGCCCTGGCCGGCTGCCGGCAGCGCATCCTCTGCACGCCCTGCCGCAAGGACGGCAGCGTCGCCCCGGAAGTGCTGTTCGCCGCCAGCGTGTGCGGCGTGGACCGTATCTTCCGGATCGGCGGGGCACAAGCCGTTGCCGCCATGGCTTTCGGGACGCAGACGGTCCCCCGCGTCGACAAGATCTTCGGGCCCGGCAATCCCTATGTGACACTGGCCAAGCAACTGGTCAGCGGGCGCTGCACGGCCATCGACATGCCGGCCGGGCCGTCGGAGGTCATGGTGCTTGCCGACCGTTCCACGCCGCCGGCCTTTGCGGCGGCTGACCTGCTTTCCCAAGCGGAGCACGGAGCCGACAGCATGGCTGTCCTGGTTTGCACGGAGGAAGCCTACGCGGAGGCCGTGCTGCAGGAAGTCGAGCGGCAGAAGCGCTCCCTGCCGCGGGATACGCAGGTGGAAGGTGCGCTGGCCCACAGTTTTGCCGTGGTCTTTCCGACGCGCGCGGCGCTGCTCGAATTTGCAGAGGCCTTTGCGCCGGAGCACCTGATCATCGCCGTGGCGGAGCCGGAAGAACTGGCCCGCCGCGTCACCGCCGCCGGCAGCGTCTTCATCGGCCCCTGGAGCCCCGAGAGCGCCGGCGACTATGCCTCCGGCACGAACCACACGCTCCCGACCAGTGCCTGGGCCCGCTCCTGCAGCGGCGTCAACCTCGACAGTTTCCTGCGGAAAATGACCTTGCAGCAGCTGTCGCGCGAGGGCCTGGAATCCCTGGCCCCCACCATTGTCACCATGGCCCGCGCCGAAGGCCTCACCGCCCACGAGCGGGCCGTCACCCTTAGAATGGAAGCCCTATGAGCCGCATCACCCCGCTTGTCAGACCCAATATCGCCGCCCTGGCGCCTTATTCGACCGCCCGCGACGAATACGACGGACCCCTCGGCATTTTCCTCGATGCCAACGAGAGTCCTTACAACAATGGTTACAACCGCTATCCCGACCCGCACCAGGCTGCGTTGAAGGCCCGTATCTGCGCCCTCAAAGGGCTCCGGCCGGAGAACCTTTTCCTCGGCAACGGCAGCGACGAGGCTATCGACCTGGTGTTCCGGATCTTCTGTACGCCCGGCCGCGACAACGCCGTGGTCATCGCCCCCAGTTACGGGATGTACACCGTGGCGGCGGCCATCAACGACGTGGCGGTCCGCACCGTTCCCCTGGGCGCTTCGTTCGACCTGGACACCGAGGCCCTGCTGGGCGCCTGCGATGCGGATACCCGGCTGCTCTTCCTCTGCTCGCCCAACAATCCGTCCGGCAACGCCTTCCCGAAGCAGCAGCTGCTTGAGATCTGCGCGCGTTTCCCCGGTGTGGTTGTCGTGGATGAGGCCTATGTCGATTTCTCCGAAAAAGGCAGCCTGGCTGCGGAAGCGATGGCGCGTGACAACCTCATCGTCCTGCAGACCCTGTCGAAGGCCCGGGCCATGGCCGGCCTGCGCATCGGGATGGCCATTTCCAGCACCGAGGTGATCCGCCTGATGTCGCAGGTCAAATATCCCTACAACCTCAGCCGGGCTGCCATGGAAAAGGCGATGGCCTTGCTCGAAGCGCCGGTGGAAGGGCAGGTGGCCATCCTCATCCGGGAACGGGAACGGCTGGCCGCTGCGCTGCCCCGTTTCCCTTTCGTCCGCACGGTCTTCCCCAGCGACGCCAATTTCCTGCTGGTCCGGGTGGCCGATGCCGATGCGCTGTATGCCTGGTTGCTGGCGCAGGGCATCATCGTCCGCAACCGCAGCCGGGTCGCCGGCTGTGCCGGCTGCCTGCGCCTGACCGTGGGCCTGCCGGAAGAAAACGACCGTTTGTTACAAGCCCTGGAATCTTATCGCTATGAATGATACACTGAAAAAAGCCTTGTTCATCGACCGGGACGGAACGATCCTGGCCGAACCGGCCGACGAGCAGATCGACGCGCTGGAAAAATTCGCCTTCGTGCCGGGTGCCATTTCGGGCCTGAAAGCCCTCACCGGCCTGGGCTTTGAATTCGTGCTGGTGTCCAACCAGGACGGACTCGGTACGCCCGCCTTTCCTTTCGAGACCTTCCTGCCCTGCCAGAACCTGATGCTCAACACCCTGGCGGGCGAAGGCGTCGTCTTCGACGATATCCTGATCGACCCGTCGTTTCCGGAGGAGAACGCCCCGACCCGCAAGCCCCGGACGGGCCTGCTCGGAAAGTACATGGACGGCAGCTACGACCTGTCCGCCTGCTTCGTGATCGGCGACCGGCAGACCGATGTCGAACTGGCCCGGAACCTCGGCGCGCAGGCGCTGCAGCTCGGCCCGATGACCTGGGCGGAGATTGCCGAAGCGGTGCGCAGCCGCTCCCGCCAGGTGACCGTCGAGCGCAAGACCCGGGAGACCGACATTACGCTGACGCTCGACCTGGACGGGAAAGGTCCTTCCGGCATCTACACGGGCCTGCATTTCTTCGACCACATGCTCGAGCAGCTTCCCCACCATGGCGGCGTGAGCCTGGCGCTCTCGTGCCGCGGCGACCTGGCCGTGGACGAGCACCACACGATGGAAGACGTGGGCCTGGCGCTGGGAGAGGCCATCGCCCGGGCGCTGGGCGACAAGCGGGGCATCGGGCGCTACGGCTTCGTACTGCCCATGGACGAGAGCAAGGCACTGGTGCTGCTGGATTTCGGAGGACGGAGCGAATGTGTCTGGAAGGTCCGCTTCACCCGGGAATATGTCGGCGACACGCCTACGGAAATGTTCTCCCATTTCTTCAAGTCGCTGTGCATGACCGCCCGCTGCAACCTGCGCGTGGAGGCGGAAGGGGAAAACAACCACCACCTGGCAGAAGCCATTTTCAAAGCCTTCGCCCGGGCGCTGCGCCAGGCCGTCCGGCGCAATGTATTCGACGGCGGACTCCCTTCATCCAAAGGAATGCTATGATTGCCATCATTGACTATGACATGGGCAATCTCCGCTCGCTGGAGAATGCCCTGGACCGCCTGGGAGCGCAGTATTGCGTCACGGCGGATCCCGCGGTCATCCGCGGGGCCGGACGGGTCATCCTGCCCGGGGTCGGCCACGCCGGTGTGGCCATGGACAAACTTGCGGAGCGCGGCCTGATTCCCGTCATCCGCTCGCTCCGGCAGCCGGTGCTGGGCATCTGCGTGGGCATGCAGGTGCTCTGCCGCGACAGCGAAGAGGCGCCGGGGAAAGCGTGCTTGGGCGTATTTGACGCCCATATCCGTTCGTTCCGGCCCGCACCGGGCTGCAAAGTGCCGCACATGGGCTGGAACCAGCTCGGAAACCTGGAAGGACGGCTCCTGCAGGGCATCGAGCCCGCCTCCCATGTGTATTTTGTCCACTCGTATTATGCGGACCTCTGCCCCGACACCGTGGCGACCTGCCACTATGGGGACGTGCTGTTCAGCGCGGTCCTCAAATACGAAAACTTCTACGGGACGCAGTTCCATCCTGAAAAGAGCAGCGCGCCCGGCGCCCGTATCCTCCAAAACTTCCTGTCGCTATGATCGAGATCATTCCTGCCATCGACATCATCGACGGCCGCTGTACACGGCTGTCGCAAGGCGATTACGCCACGCAGAAAAACTATGGCGGCGATCCGGTGGAATGGGCCCGCGCTTATGCCGGCTGCGGCGTGCGGCGGCTTCACCTGGTGGACCTGGACGGCGCGCGGTCGTCCTGCCCGAAAAACCTCCGGACCCTGGAGCGCATCGCCGCGCTGGGCCTGCTGCAACTCGAGTGGGGCGGCGGCATCAAAGACGATGCGGCGCTCGCATCGGTCCACGACGCCGGTGCCGACTGGATGATCGTCGGCAGTGTCGCGGCGCTTCACCCCGAACGGATGAAAGCCTGGCTGGCGGCCTGGGGCGAGCGCATCATCCTCGGCGCGGACGTCCGCAACGGAAAAGTCGCCGTCAAAGGCTGGCTGGAGGACAGCGCGGTGAAACTCGAGACCCTGATCGCAGATTTCCTTCCGCTGGGGCTGGCCCAGGCCATCGTCACCGACATCGAGCGGGACGGCATGCTGCAGGGCCCTTCCTTCAACCTTTACCAGGACTTGAAAGTACGCTTCCCTTCGCTTCGCATCATCGTCAGCGGCGGGGTCTCTTCCCTCGGCGACATCCGCCGGGCCGACGCGCTGGGACTGCCCGGCATCATCGTCGGCAAGGCGCTCTATGAACAACGTATCACCCTTGAACAATTGCGCGTATGCTTGCAAAACGAATCATTCCCTGCCTCGATGTAAAGGACGGACGCGTGGTGAAAGGCGTCCATTTCACGGATCTGCGCGACGTGGGCGACGCCGTGGAACTGGGCGGCGCTACGCCCGTGAAGGCGCCGACGAACTGGTGTACCTCGATATCAGCGCCACGCTCGAAGGGCGGAAAACCTTTGCGGCGCTGGTGAGCCGGGTGGCGGAGGCGGTCGACATTCCCTTCACCGTAGGCGGTGGCATCGGGAGCCTGGACGACGCCTCGCGGCTGCTCGACGCCGGGGCCGACAAGGTCACCCTCAACAGCGCGGCCATCGCACGGCCGGCCCTGATCGGCGAGATCGCCGCCAAATACGGACGTCAGTTCGTCGTGGTGGCCATCGACGCGAAGCGCGATGCCACGGGTGCCTGGCGCGCGACCACACATGGCGGCAGCCGTCCTTCCGACAAGGAGCTGTTTGCCTGGGCGCGGGAGGCGGAGGAACGCGGTGCCGGCGAGATCCTCTTCTCCTCCATGGAGCACGACGGCACGCGCAGCGGCTACCCCTGTGCGGTGTATGCGGCGCTCTCCGAGAGTCTGGGCGTTCCCGTCATCGCCTCGGGCGGGGCGGGCAGCGTGGCGGACATCGCCGCCGTCCTGACCACCGGCAAGGCCGACGCCGCTCTGGCGGCCAGCATCTTTCATTACGGACAATACACAGTCGCCGAAGTGAAGCGGCAACTGGCCGCGGCGGGCATTCCCGTCCGGCTTTAAAACGATGAAACCATGACTTTCAACGATTTCAAGCTCGACAAGACCGGCGACGGGCTGCTTCCCGTCATCATCCAGGACGCCACGACCCTCAAAGTCCTGATGCTCGGCTACATGAACGAAGCCGCCTTCGAGAAGACGGTGTCGGAGGGGCGGGTGACCTTCTTCTCCCGTACCCGGCAGCAATTGTGGACCAAGGGCGAGACGAGCGGCCACTATCTGACCGTCCGGTCCATGTATCCCGACTGTGACGCGGATACCCTGCTCATCCAGGCCGATCCCGCCGGCCCGGTCTGCCACCGCGGCACGACGGCCTGCTTCGACACGCTGGAGGAGGAGGGCTTCCTCCGCGCCCTGTCGCGCGTGGTCCGGCAGCGACACGCCCAACTGCCGGAAGGCTCCTATACCACGCGCCTGTTTATAAAAGGTACCAAGGCCATGGCGAAGAAAGTGGGCGAGGAGGCCGCGGAGGCCGTGATCGAAGCGGTGGACGGCAACCGCGACCGCTTCCTCTACGAAACGGCGGACCTGGCCTACCACCTGCTGGTCCTGCTAGAGGCGATGGGCTGTACGGTCGGCGACGTGGAGAGGGAACTCGCCCTGCGCCACCGTTGAGGCTATTCTCCTGAAAATTAATTTGCCAGAGAGAAAATTATTCGTAAATTTGCAGCCCCCAAAAAAGCGGGGAATCGCAACAAATTTACAGTATTAACCTAAAAATCAACAAAGTGGACACTTTAAGCTACAAGACCATTTCCGCCAATAGCGGTACCGTCAAGAAAGAATGGTACGTTATTGATGCGACCGATCAGGTGCTGGGTCGTCTCGCTTCCCGCGTTGCCCTTGTCCTCCGTGGCAAGAACAAACCGGATTTCACGCCGCACGTGGACTGTGGTGACAACGTCATCATCGTCAACGCCGACAA
>JAFSOA010000006.1 GCA_017447265.1 Bacteroidales bacterium | reverse complement strand
CTATCTCACCCATTCTGTTGATCTCATCATTATCTCATTGGATTGGCGCGAAAGGGACCGTTCATCTATCTCATCCCTTTCGCGGCAGGGAATCCAGCAAATTTCCCCAAAAAGCAGTCACGAAAGGGAAAAAGCGGCGCCCAGATGCCTTTCGTGACAAGGTCGACGACGCAATGACGACGGCGGTTATCGAAATGAATCCTTCATCCAGTCGTTCTTTCGCAGGGCTGGCAGCATGGAAACCGTTTTCGTGTACATCGCCCACCCGGTTTTTCCGCTGAGCCCTTGTGGCCCACTGTCGGAACTGGGCGGCACGAATGCTGTTGACACGATAGCCTACAGCGATGATGGCATCGAGTTTATACATAACCACCATTCGTTTCACCTCACGATTACCTTCTTGTTGAACTGTTTCCATTTTGGAAATAGTTGCTTCTTCTTTTAGTTCACCTGTCTCAAATACATTCGCCAGATGCTTTCATTTTTTAGTAAACCTCAACACCCTGTTCCTTAGCCTCTGCCTGAAAAATAAGGAACTCTGCAGTACTGTTTCTTATCTCGAATTTCTTAGGCATAAACGATTATATCATCTAAAAAAGATATTGTTTATTTTCAAACATATTAATATCCCACAATCCATTTTTCGCGCCTATCCCACTCCTGGCATCACAAGTACTACACCCTGCCGATGGTCGCGAGGATGCCCCATATGTAAAGGCCGCCGCCACGGCACTGCTGGATATCCGGCCTCTCAAAAAGTCATTCATCATATTCAAGATAAGATCAGGAGTTTGTAGATACCCCTAAATCTTCCTGCCGCTGGTCGTCGAAAGGATGGCCGTCAACTTCGGATGCTGGCGATAGTCAGAAAGATGTATCTTTGTAACATGGAATGTCTCCCTGAATACGACTGCCATTGCCACATTCTTCCGGGCCTCGACGACGGTGCCGCCGACCTGGAGGAGTCGCTGTTCCTGTGCCGCTGGCTGGTGAGCAAGGGCTACCGCGAGGCGGTGTGCACGTCCCACAGCACGTTTCTCTACCGCAACACCGAGGAAAGCGTCGCGAAGGCGGCGTCCGACCTGCAGCGGGAGCTGGACGAGAAGGGAATCTCCCTTCGGCTCATTCCTTCGCTGGAATACCGCCTCGTCCCGCAGACATGGCCCCGAAAGCGCCTTCTTCCCTGGAAGGGCAACCATATCCTCATCGAGCTGCCCCTCCGGACACCGGAGAAGATGCTTCCAATGGTCCCCGAAGATGAGATCCGAAAACTTGTCGAAGCCGGCTACCAGCCCGTTCTGGCGCACCCCGAGCGTTACCTGTGGGCGACGCCGGGAGACTACGACCGCTGGCACGACGCCGGGGCGCTCTTCCAGCGTAACCTGGGATCCCGGGAGGGCTTCTATGGCTCCCCGGCGCAGATGCGCGCCAGGTACCTGCTGGAAAAGGGCTATTATTCGTTCCTGGGTACCGACCTGCACAGCCGACGCTATGCCGAAGCCTTCGACACCCTTTTGAAGTTTTGAAGCACTATTGTTTATTTCGAGAATAACGCTTGTTGGCGGTTTCCAGATAGTATTTGAGATCGTCGTTCTTCAAGATGGCATCCCGGAAGCGCTCGAACCACCCGGCAAAACTCTCCAGCGTCTCTCCCACGAAGAAATCCTCATCCAGTTCACGTTCATACGTGCCACCACCGGAATTGCTGGCCGCCCAGCCGGAGCATACGTCATCATAGAAACGATAGGGCTTCCCTTTTTCATTGAAGCGGATCTCCAGCCGGGTGCTGGTATCGTGTTCTTCGTCGATTGTCCATCCCACGACGATATCCGCGTGGCGGAACGCGAGGCTGTTCTCCCGGGCAAAGCGCTCCCCATAACTGTCATACCATCCTCTGACGAGCACATTCTTCTGCTGCAGCATGGCCTTCAGTTTCGGCGTTACCTCAATGGACCGGAGGGTATAAGGAATCACCAAATACGCCAGGTTCGGAAACCCTTCCAGGAAACCGGCTTCCACCCCGGTAATTCCCTTGTCGAATTCCACTCCCACATATTCCTCCGTCCATCGGCGGCCCTTCCCCTGGTCGTATTTGACATCCAGGTCTCTTTCACAAACCTTTCCTTCTCCGAGCACCTTCAAAGGCCGCCCCCAAGTGAAACTATACTCGATTTTTTTGTTGAATAACGAGAAATTCATGATAAGCTGTTTAATGCTTCACGCAGCGATAGGATGCGAGAATGCTGTTGAGGGGGCTGGCCGGATCTTTCCAGTGGAGGCTGAAGATGACATTGCCCGCGGCGTCGGCCTCGGTGACCAGGCGGTTGGAGGGGTCTGCGTTACCGGGGATGCCCCAGCCGGCGATGATGTGGCCGTCGCTGAAGGTGAGGGCGCCGCAGGCTCGGGAATAGTAGCCGTCATCCATCAGTTTCCGGCTTCCGGAGACCGCGCCGGTCTGGAGGTCGACGTTCAGTTGCAGGAGCGTTGTGGTGCCGGTCCCGTTGCCGTTGTTGAAGATCGTGAGGCTGCTGTCGTCCGCATGCCAGCGGGCATAGTGCTGGCCGTGGAAGTCGAAGTCCTGACCGGGCTTCCAGCCGTTGACGGTCCAGAGGATCTCACCTGACTTACGGTCGATTTTGGCCACGCTGCTGAGGTGCCGGAAAGAGCAGAGCAGGTGACCGTCGGGCAGCACGTCCACGGAGTTGATGTGGACATAATCTGCACCTGCGGCCTGCGCGAAGATGGGATCCTGCCACCCGGTCAGCTCCGGATGATCGGTGCTCCACCAGTCGAAGACCACCCTGCCGCGCCGGACTTCCTGGATGTAGGCGGCATGGAGCGTCTCTCCGTCGACTTCACGGTCAAGGTAGCTCAGCAGGATGTAGTGGTGGGGATTGAAGAAATAGAAGTCGTGACCGTCCGGCGGAAAGTCCTTCCTGACATGCCTGGCGGCTTCCAGGCGGATCTCGGCGATCGGGTTGTAATGCTCGTCGAGCAGGATGCGGACGCCCGGGTTGTGGCCGGCAAATACCCAGGACTCATATTTGGGATCGAGCGCGTGGTAGCTGTAGTAAACCTTTCCGTCATCCCCCACATGCTTCTGGAAATCCCACCAGCCGGTGTTGTCGTCGCTCCCGCTGATGGCGTGGGGTTCATAGCGGTAATAAAGCAGCCGGCCCTCGTTGTCGTATTTCTCGATCAGGCGGAGATAGACGAACGATAGGTAGAAGTCGCCGGGCGCGGTGGCCGTTCCCGTCGACACGGTCTCCGGCACCTGGGAATGGAGCGTGCGCAGAAAGAGCGTCCCGCTTTCGCCTAACATCGACCATTCCACGGTCAGGAACGCGTCCTTCGCGATCCGTTCCACGGGCACCGATGCCTTGCCGTGTCTCAGCGGGATGCCGTTGATGGAGAGGCGGGAAAACAGGGCGTAGGAAGAAACCTGCACCGTCGCTTCTAACTCGGTGGAGAGCGTCACCAGGTCGATGGTGTCGCAGACGGCCCCGTCGGCTGTGTAGGACACACCATTGACCGTGATTTGAAAAGGAGTTGTCGGAATACCTTCGCAGGCGGCGGTCAGGACCGCCAGGGCGGCCCAGACAAGCAAACTGAGGGATCTATTCATGATGGGCAGGGATGTAGCGGAAGGAGACTTTGTATTGCGGTTCTCCGTCCCGGTTGGTATAAAAATAGATTTCATCAACTTCGATGCGCTCCTCTTCATGGAGCTGGTACAGATCGGGAAAATGCTCCTGAAGGATGGCCATCATCTGTTCATGGTCTGTGATAATGGTGGCATCCCGCGGTATCATGGCACCGCAGGAGGCCGCTGCGACCAGCAGCCATCCAGTCAGGAAGAAGGTCATGAGCTTTTTCATCGGATGGCTTTTCCTTGCAGGTACACTTGCCGGATAAACGGCGTGTGGTGAAGATAGGGGATTTTCGTCAGGTTCCAGCCAGGGTGGGTCAGGATGAGGTCGGCGCGCTTGCCGGCCGTGATGGAGCCGCACTGGTCGCTGATGCCCATCGCGTAGGCGCTGTTGAGCGTCACGGCGTTGAAGGCCTGGGCCGGCGTGAGCCGCATGCGGATGCAGCCCAGGGACCAGATCCAGCGCATGTCGCCCGCAGGCGAGGAACCGGGGTTGTAGTCGGAGGCCAGGGCGATGCCCAGCCCGGCGGAGATGTAGTCTTTTGCCGGACCGTTGGGAATGCGGAGAAAGAAGGCCGAACCGGGGAGGAAGGTCGGCATCGTCTCCGTTCCGCGCAACGCTTCAATTTCGGCCGCCCCCGATCTCTCCAGATGGTCGACCGACAGAGCGCCATACTTGACGCCCACCTGCACGCCGCCGCTGACGGCCAGCTGATTGGCATGAATCTTCGGCCGCAGTCCGGCCCGCAGCCCGGCTTCCAGCACGCGGGCGGCATCCTCGACCGTAAAGAAGCCCTGCTCGCAGAAAATGTCCACGAAATCAGCGTAGCGCGCTGCGTCCGGCATCATCCGGCAGACCGCTTCGACATACGCTTCGTGCGTATAGCCGCGTCCCACGGCATGCGCACCCAGGAAAGTGCTGCGGATCAGGGCGGGGGAGGCCGCCTTGATGCGGTCGATCACCCGCAGCATTTTCAGCTCGTCCACCGGATTGAGGCCGTAGCCGCTCTTGATTTCGATGGCGCCGGTGCCTTGCGCGACCATTTCGTTCACCCGCTCCATGGACTGCCGGAAGAGTTCCTCTTCGGGCGTCTGGTGCAGCAGTGCGGCCGAATTGAGGATGCCGCCGCCGCGGGCGGCGATCTCCTCGTAGCTGAGCCCGTTGATCTTGTCGAGAAATTCCCCGTCGCGGCAGCCGGCGTAGACGATGTGCGTATGGCTGTCGCAGAAAGCCGGCATCAACAGGCCGCCGGCGCAGTCGACCATCTCGTCGACACCCTCCGGCAGCGCTTGGGAGGGGCCGCCGAAAGCGGCAATCTGCCCGTCGTCGGCCAGCAGCCAGGCGTCGGCCAGCGTAGTGACCTCGTCCATGGCCGCGCCTTCCTTGCGGCGAATGTCTGCGGGAACGATGCCCGCCAGCAGCCCGATGTTGCGGAACAGCCTTCTCATAGCGCTAAATATATTGCTTTTCCCGGATGAATGCCGCAGAACGGATGATCAGCGGGTGCATGTAGGTGTCGACGTCGAGGAAGGGGACGAGCTTGCGGTAATCGGCGTGAATCTGCTCGAGCATCGGAGAACTGTGCGCCGGACGGCGGAAATCCAACGCCTGTGCGGCGTTGAACAACTCGATGGCCAGCACGGTCTCCACGTTGTCGATGATGCGCACCAGCTTCGTGGCGGAATTGGACCCCATGCTTACGTGGTCTTCCTGTCCGTTGGACGAAGGCACGGAGTCGCAGGAGGCGGGCCAGCAGAGGCCTTTGTTCTGGCTCACGATGGAGGCCGCCGTGTACTGCGGGATCATGAAACCGCTGTTGAGGCCCGGATTGGGGGCGAGGTAGCGCGGCAGACCGCGGTACCCGTGGATGAGCAGGTAGACGCGGCGCTCAGAGATGCTGGCCAGCTCCGACAGGGCGATGGCCAGGGTGTCCATCGGGATGGCGATGGGCTCACCGTGGAAGTTGCCGGCCGAGATCACCATGTCCTCGTCGGGGAAGACGTTCGGATTGTCGGTGACACCGTTGATTTCGTTTTCGAAGACCCACTTCACGTAGGTGATGTTGTCTTTCACGGCGCCATGCACCTGCGGAATGCAGCGGAAGGAGTAGGGGTCCTGTACATGTTCCTTGGGCCGGCAGATGAGTTCGCTGCCGTCCAGGATATGCAGGAAGCGCTCCGCGGTGGACAACTGCCCCCGGTGCGGGCGGATGCGGTGGCTCAGGGGCAGGAAGGGCTCGATACGGCCGTCATAGGCTTCGAGCGACATGGCGCCGATCAGGTCGGCCCATTTCGAGAGGCGGCGGGCCTGGATGAGCGACCACACGGCGTGCGCGCTCATGAACTGGGTGCCGTTGAGCAGGGCCAGGCCTTCTTTCGACTGGAGCCGGATGGGCTCCCAGCCCATTTCTTTCCAGACTTCGGCGGCGGGGCGCACCTGTCCTTTGTAGCGGACTTCGCCCATGCCGATGAGGGGAAGGCTGAGGTGGGCGAGGGGCGCGAGGTCGCCGGAGGCGCCGAGCGAGCCCTGCTGGTACACCACGGGCAGGATGTCGTAGTTGAACATGTCGATGAGACGCTGCACGGTGACGAGCTGGGCGCCGGAGTGACCATAGGAGAGGCTCTGCGCTTTGAGCAGGAGCATCAGGCGGATGATTTCGGGGCGGACTTCGTCGCCGGTGCCGCAGGCGTGCGACATGACGAGGTTGTGCTGGAGCTGCGACAGGTCTTCGGCCGGGATCGTCACGTTGTAGAGAGAACCGAAGCCGGTGGTGATGCCGTAGACCGGGCGGTCGAGGTCTTCCATCTTGGTGTCGAGGTAGTGGCGGCATTTTTCGATGGCCGCTACGGCCTCTTCCGACAGCGCCAGCTTTTCGCCGCTCTCGACGATCTGCTGCAGCCTTTCCAAAGTCAAATGATCATGAGATATGTAATGCATTATAATACAGATTTAATCAGTTCTTCGTCAGCGATATTCGGTAAAGTTACGCGGAGGCCGGGGGTGCGGGACATTTCGCGTTCGATGGCGAAGCGGGCGCCTTCGTTCCGGGCCCAGCTGCGCCGGGCGATGCCGTTGTTGACATCCCAGAAGAGCATCTCGCGGATGTGGCGGGCGGAGTCGTCCGACCCGTCGATGACCATGCCGAAACCTCCGTTGATCACTTCGCCCCAGCCGACGCCGCCGCCGTTGTGGATCGAGACCCAGGTGGCGCCGCGGAAGCCGTCGCCGATGACGTTCTGGACAGCCATGTCGGCGCAGAACTGGGAGCCGTCATAGATGTTGGACGTCTCGCGGAACGGGCTGTCGGTGCCGGAGACGTCGTGGTGGTCGCGTCCGAGGACGACGGGGCCCTTGAGGCGTCCGTCACGGATCGCTTCGTTGAAGGCCAGGGCGATCTTCGTGCGTCCTTCGCAGTCGGCGTAAAGGATGCGTGCCTGCGAACCCACGACGAGGTGGTTGCGGCCGGCCTCGTCGATCCAGCGGATGTTGTCGCGCATCTGGCCGGCAATCTCTTCCGGCGCCGTGGCAGCGATGTCGCCCAGCACCTGCATGGCGAGCCGGTCGGTCAGCGCGAGGTCGTCCGGATCCTCGCTGAGACAGACCCAGCGGAACGGACCGAAGCCGTAATCGAAATACATCGGGCCCATGATGTCCTGAACGTAGCTCGGGTAGCGGAAGCGGCCGTCGGGCAGCAGGATGTAGGCGCCCGCACGGGAACTCTCCAGCAGGAAGGCGTTGCCGTAGTCGAAGAAGTACATGCCCTTCGCAGTCAGCCGGTTGACGGCGGCGACATGTCGGCGCAGCGATGCCTGGACGGCCTCTTTGAACTTCGCCGGATCCTCCGCCATCATCTTCTTGGATGCTTCGAGACTGTGGCCGGCCGGATAATAACCGCCCGCCCAGGGATTGTGCAGGGAAGTCTGGTCAGAGCCGAGGTCTACGGGAACGTTCTCGTCCGCGAGACGCTCCCACAGGTCGACGACGTTGCCGACATAGGCGAGGGAGACTACCTCCTTCCCGGCGACAGCCTTCCGGATACGCGGAATCAGCTCATCGAGGTCGCGGTGCAGTTCATCCACCCAGCCTTGTTCATAGCGTTTTTCGGCGGCCTTGGGGTTGATCTCGGCGGTGACGCTTACTACGCCGGCGATGTTGCCGGCCTTGGGCTGGGCGCCCGACATGCCGCCCAGGCCCGCCGTCACGAAGAGCAGGCCGCCGCGGTCGTCGGTGTCCGCCACGCCGCGCTTCCGCAGCTGCTTGCGGGCCGCATTCATCACGGTGATGGTCGTGCCGTGGACGATGCCCTGGGGACCGATATACATGTAAGAGCCGGCCGTCATCTGTCCGTACTGGCTGACGCCCAAGGCGTTCATGCGCTCCCAGTCGTCGGGCTTGGAATAGTTCGGGATAACCATGCCGTTGGTGACGATGACCCGCGGCGCATCCTTATGGCTCGGGAAGAGGCCGAGAGGATGACCGGAATACATGACGAGCGTCTGCTCGTCGGTCATGGTGGCCAGATACTGCATGACCAGGCGGTACTGGGCCCAGTTCTGGAAGATGGCGCCGTTGCCGCCGTAGATGATGAGTTCGTGCGGATGCTGTGCCACGCGCGGATCCAGGTTGTTCTGGATCATGGCCATGATGCCGGCCGCCTGGCGGCTCTTCGCCGGGTATTCGTCCACGGGCCGGGCGTACATCGCATACGACGGTCGGAAACGGTACATATAGATGCGGCCGTAGTTCCGGAGTTCTTCGGCAAATTCCTTCGCGAGGGCTGCGTGGTGGCGTTCGGGGAAATAGCGCAGGGCGTTCTTGAGCGCCAGCACCTTCTGCTCCGGCGTCAGGATGTCCTTGCGTTTCGGCGCATGGTTGATGGCCGGATCGTAGGCTTTGGCCTCCGGCAGTTCAGCGGGGATTCCCGCCAGTATTTCTTCTTGGAAAGTCATAGCTGATGTCATTCTGAGCGAAGCGAAGAATCTGTCATCCGTTGATGTGTCCGTTCACGGCATCGAGCACCAGCTGCTCGAGCGCTTCGGCTTCCAGGAGCACCTTGGCGGCCCGTTCGATCAGCGGTTGAGCGGGCGCGGGGTTTTTCAGGCCGGATGCGTTGATGCGGACGTTGAGCTCGGCGCCGCGGCAGGCGGCACGCGCGGCGAGGGCGGCGACACCCGCGTCGGAAGCGGACGCCGGATTGCCCTTCTGCGCCATTTCCAGCGCCAGCGGCAGGGTCTTCAGTGCAGCCTCCATGGTCTTCAGCGGCACGGATGCCGCGTAAAGCGTGGCTTCCTCGATGGCGGCGGCGCGGGCGGCCTTTTCCTCGTCGGTGCCCTTGGGCATGCCGAAGCAGGCCATGATCCGGTCGAATGCGGCGGTGTCTTCGTCCACGAGGTCGAGCAGTTCCTGCATCAGGATCTGTCCCCGTTCCGCCACGTCGGAGAACGCTTTCCATCGTTCGTCCCAGCCCCGTTTGTGGGACGAGAGATTGGCGACCATCGTACCGAGGGCTGCCGCCAGGGCGCCCATGTAGGCGGAGATGGAACCGCCGCCCGGTGCGGGAGATTCGGAGGCCGTCTCGCGGGCGAAGCCTTCGGCCGTCATCCGCACGAGGCGGTGCTTGCGGGCCTCTTCCTCTTCGTCCTGCATCAGGAATTCGATGACTTTCTCTTTGGGATCGAACGGCTTCAGGTCGTCGAGCGACATGGACTTGACGGCGATTTTCAGGATCTCGCTCTCGTCGATGCCGAGCGAACGCTGTTGTTTCTCCAGATAGAATCTGCCGGCTTCGAGCAGCACGCGCTTGGGCACCAGCCCCACGATCTCGGCGCCCGTTACGCGCAGGCCGCGTGCGGCTGCCGCGCGGGACACCTCTTCATAAGCCACATGCAGCGGCGTGGCGTCAATATCCGTGATGTTCATGGACACCTGGGCGATACCGTATTCGTCAATGTACCAGCCGATGGCTTTGCATCCCTTGAGGGTGCCGGGAATCCAGATCTGCTCGCCCTTCTCATCTTTGAGCAGCTTGCCGGTCAGGGAGCCGCCTTCGCGGGCCTTGCGGCCCTTTTCGCGTACATCGAAGGCAATGGCCATGGCACGGCGGGTGGAGGTGGTGTTGAGGTTGTAGTTCACCGCCACCAGGAAGTTGCGGGCGCCTACATTCGAGGCGCCGCTGCGGGCTACGGTGTCGTTATAGCTGTCGGGGCCGAAATCAGGCCGGCGTGCCGGGTCGGCTATCTTCTCGGGCAGGGCCTCGTATTCACCGGCACGACAGACCGCCAGGTTCTTGCGCTCGGGCTTGAAGGCGGAAGCTTCGTAGCAGTAGCAGGGGATGCCCAGCTCTTCATACATGCGCTTCGCCAGGTCGCGTGCCAGGGTGGCGCACTCCTCGAGCGTGATGCCCGCAACGGGGATGAGCGGCAGCACGTCGGTCGCACCCGAGCGCGGATGGGCGCCGTGGTGCTTGCGCATGTCGATGAGTTCCTGTGCTTTGGCCGCGCCGCGGAAAGCTGCTTCGCAGACGGGAGCCGGTTCGCCCACGAAAGTCACGACCGTGCGGTTGGTGGCCTCGCCGGGGTCCACGTCGAGCACCTTCACCCCCTCGACGGAGGCGATGGCCGCCACGATGTTGTCAATCACTGATCTATCGCGCCCTTCACTGTAGTTGGGGACGCATTCTACGATTTGTTTCATAAGATATTATTTCTATGGATTATAACGATTATCAGTATTTTCCGCTTAGTGGACGAAGCTGGCGAAATAGCCCGCAAACAGGACGTTCGTCATCAGGTAGCCGATGATGGTCGAGACGGTCACGCAGATCAGGCCAGGCATCATGAAACTGTGGTTGAGCAGGTATTTGCCGATGACGGTCGTGCCGGAGCGGTCGAAGTTGACGGTGGCGATGTCAGACGGATAGTTCGGGATGAAGAAGTATCCGTACACGCTGGGCAGCACGCCGAGGAGCACAGGACCGGCGATGCCGAGTTCGTAGGCCAGCGGCAGCATGGCCACCACCACGGCACCCTGCGAATTGATGAGCACCGAGACGATGAAGAACACCAGCGCGATGGCCCAGGGATAACTGGTGACCAGGCCGGTGAGCATGGCTTTCATCTCGTCCATGTAGTTGCCGAAGTAGGTGTCGGCCAGCCAGGCGATGCCGTAGATGGCCACCACGGCCACCATGCCGCTCTGCCACACGGCGCCGGCCACGGCTTTCTTGGGAGATGCCTTGCAGAACATGATGTTGGCAGCGGCCGCCATGAGCATGATGATCTGGATGCAGATGTTCATCTTGGGCAGTTCGATGGCCTGGGCGACGGTGCGACCGTCGGCCGTGTGCAGCATCTGGCAGAAAGCGAAAGCGACGATGATCAACAGCGAGCCCAGAAAAACAAAGACGGATGCCTTGGCTTCTTTCGTGATGACTTTGTTGAGGGTCGTAGCGGTGTTTCCGTACATGTAGGCGTATTGCTCGGGGTCGGCTTTCCGGCGCTGGAAGAGCGGGTCCTTGTCGAGATCCTTGCCGCGTTTGTATGAGGCGAGGGCTGCGCACAGAAGGCCGCAGATACAGGCGGGGATGGTGACCATCAGCACCTGCGGGATGGTGACCATGTAGCCGTTGGCGTTGGAGATCGTGACGAAGGCCACGACGGCGGCGGCGATGGGAGAACAGGTGATGCCGACCTGCGAGGCGATGGAAGAAACGCCACAGGGACGCTCAGGCCGGATATTCTTCTTGAGGGCGATGTCACAGATGATCGGCATCACGGTGTAGACCACGTGACCGGTGCCCACCAGGACGGTGAGGAAGAAGGTAACCAGCGGGCCGAGGAAAGTGATGTGCTCGGGGTGCTTGCGAAGGATCTTTTCGGCGACCTGGATCATCCAGTCCATACCGCCGGAGGCCTGCAGCGTACCGGCGCAGGTGACGGCGGCGATGATGATATAGATGACGTCGGTGGGCGGGGTGCCGGGTTTCAGGCCGAAGCCGAAGACAAGGATGGCCAGGCCGATGCCCGAAATGGCACCGAGCGCCAGCGAGCCGTAGCGCGATCCCACATAGAGAGCTGCCAGCACGATGAGCAACTCGATGATCATGGTGAAGGTCATAGTTTCGTATCAGTTATCCGGTTATTCTTTCAAAGATAGCTTTTTTTCGCTACCTTTGCAACAATACCTTAATCATATACTGCAGTTGATTATGAAAAACACACCTACACCCCATATCGGGGCCGAAAATGGCGACATTGCACCCATCGTGCTGATGGCTGGCGACCCCCTTCGCGCAAAGTTCATTGCTGAGAATTATCTGGAGAATCCTGTCCAGTTCAACGATATCCGCGGCATGCTGGGCTTCACGGGAACCTATAAGGACCGTCCGGTGAGCGTGATGGGCCATGGCATGGGCATCCCGTCCATCGGCATCTACACCTGGGAACTCTTCAACTTCTTTGGCGTGGAAACTATCATCCGGATCGGCTCCGCCGGCGCCTACCATCCGGATCTGAAACTGGGCGACCTGGTCCTGGCACAGGCTGCCTGCACCGATTCCAACTACGGCGCGCAGTTCGAGTTGCCCGGCACGTTCGCGCCGATCGCCGACTTCGACCTGCTCCGTCGCGCCGCCGATGCCTGCGAACAACTCGGCTACCATTACAAAGTGGGCAACGTGCTGTCGTCCGATGCCTTCTATTGCCAGCACTCGAAAGAGGGCAACTGGCGGAAAATGGGCGTGCTGGCGGTGGAAATGGAAGCTTCGGCACTCTACCTGAACGCGGCTTTCGCCCATAAGAAAGCGCTGACGATCTGCACCATTTCCGACATCGTCCTCACCGGCGAAGGCCTCTCGGCCGAAGCCCGCCGCACTTCCTTCACTCACATGATGGAAGTCGCCTTCTCTTTGGTGTAACTGAGGCGCTGCCTTCTGTTCCGTTGACCGGATGAATCGTAGCGGAAGGTTTTTGAACCTTTACCTGCAAGCGAAGCGATTCATCATTCAATACCATTCAGGTCGATGATCCGCGTTGGCGACATCGAGACCGACGGCGAACATCATGCGGATGTGAGCAAGCGTACCGGCGAAATCCCAGTCATCGCGATACTCATCACTCGGCTTGTGATACCAGTCCGAACGAGGATATTTGTTCGGCCGTGAAGGATCCACCAGATCCTTGCCGTACTCGATCACCACGGCCGGAACCCCCTTCTTGACAAAATTGAAATGATCGGAACGGAAATACCAACCGTCCGAATTGTCATTGTTCCAGACGACATAACGCCCCTGCGCACCCGCAGCGCCCTCGATGTAACGGTCGAGACCACACTTGCCGCCGCCGAGCACCACCACGTCATAGGTGAGCGGCTCAGGCGCAATACAGTCGAAATTGATGCACGCCGCCGTCTTGTCCATGGGGAAAGCCGGGTGGGCACAGTAGAATTCCGTTCCGAAAAGACCACTCTCTTCCAGCGTCGGGATCAGGAAAAGCATCGAACGGCGGGGACGAACCGGCAACTCCGCGTATTTCTTGGCCAGCAGCAGCACCGCCGCCATGCCGGAACCATTGTCCGAAGCCCCGTTGTAGATGCAGTCGCCCGTCTCGTCGGGAGAACCGATGCCGAAATGATCCCAGTGCGCGCTGAACACCACCGCTTCGTCCTTCAGGTCGCTGCCGGGCAGGACACCGGCCACATTGCAGGTCTGCTCGATCTGGTAGTCGACCCGCATCTCGAACGAGGTCCTGGCCTTGAGCACGAAAGCGCGGAAGCCGGGCTGCTTGGCTGCGTCGAGCGTAGCTTCGAAATCGACGCCGGCCGCTTCGAAAAGCTTGCGGCAGCCGTTTTCATGGAACCAGCCTTTGATGGCCAGGGCGTCGGCATTGCCCGTGGCTGCATCATAGAGGGCCAGGTTGCTGCCGGTGTGGTTGGCGGCCACGTTCCAGCCGTAGCTGGCCGCCGCGGTGTTGTGGAGGACCAGGCAGCCGGCCGCACCCCTGCGCTGCGCCTCCTCGAACTTGTAGGTCCAGCGCCCGTAATAGGTCATGTTCTTCCCCTGAAAAAGCGACGCGTCGTAGAACCCCGGATCATTGACCATCGCGATGATGATCTTGCCCTTGACATCGACACCGTCAAAGTCGTTCCAGCCGAATTCCGGCGCATCGATGCCGAAGCCGCAGAAGACGAACTCCGTGTTCGGAAGTTCCACCTTGCCGGCCGCCCGGGCGGTCCAGATCACCAGGTCGTCGGGGAAGAGCAGGTCCACGCGCCGGCGGCTGCCCTTCACGCGCACCTTGCCGCCCACAGGCCGGCAGACCGTGGAGATCGTCTGGACGGGCTGGAAAAAACTGTCGCCGAAGGCCGGCTGCAGGCCGATCGCCTTCATCTCACCGGCGAGGTAGTCGACGGTCTTGGCTTCGTATTCCGTCATGGGCATGCGACCGCCGAAATCGTCGGAACCGAGCGTCCGGATCCACTCGCGGAGGAGCGCTTCCTCCCGGGAAGGGTGGGTGAGGGTCTGGGCGGTGGCGGGAATGGCCAGACACGCCGTCAGCGCAAGAAGTGTGAGGCAGAATTTTTTCATGGGGACAGTTTTTATGTTATGGCTGATTCTTCAGGATCGGAAGGAAGAACTGCAGATTGTCGTGGCAGGGCTTCAGTTCTCCCCGCTCGATGCGGTGGATGACCTCCACGACCTTGTCGTTGAGGGGCGTGGGGACGCTCAGTTCCCTGCCGGAAGAGCAGACGACGCCGTTGATGGCGTCGACCTCGCATCGCTTGCCCTTCTCGATATCCTGCAGCATACTGGCTTTCAGTCGCATATGCTTGCGCATGGTCAAGGGCAGGATGGCGAAGGCAAAGGATTTCTTGATGGGATTCTTGAAGTCGAGCAGGGTGATGACGTCCTTGCCCTGGACGGGCTCGAAGCGGATGTTGCCCTTGCGGGCCACTTCGATGCACTCCTTGATGAGCGCGAGGGTTACTTTCCGGGAGTCTTTCGGCAGGATGATATCACCGAAGGTGCAGCCCAGCGCGGTGCTCAGACCGGAGAACGAGGCGTTGATCAGCAGTTTGGTCCAGCGGGTGCCGATGAAATTGTCTTCAATGACGACGGGCCCCATCAGTTGGAGGAGATCTTTGACATCCTGCAAGTGCCGGTTGGGAAAAGGGGAGAGGGATCCCAGCTGGAAGGTGAGGCTGTCGGGGTCGCTGGTGAGTTCGCTGACGCCGGGCTCCAGCAGGGTGGCGCCCCAGGCGACGGTGCAGCCCAACACGTGGTCGGCGCCGACGATGTGGCTGATAAGCAGTTCGGGGATACCGTTCTGCAGCGTGACGATCACCCCGTCGGGTGTCAGGTAAGGAAGCAGGAAACGGACGATCTGCTCATTCTCCATCTGCTTGGTGAGCAGGATGATGATATTGTAGGTGCCGGCCATTTCCAGGGGCGTGATGGCCTTGACGGGCTGGATGAAATCGACAGTTCCGACGACATGGGCACCTTTTTCCTTCAATGCGCGCACATGGGCGAAATTGTGGTTGACCAGGTCGATGCGCCCGCCGTTTTTCGTGATATAGGCACCCAGAATCGTTCCCATGGAACCGGCACCGTAGATGGCTGCTCTCATACGTTCGTATCGTTAATCTGACAAAGTCGCTAGGACTCCAGGGCAAGCTGTTCCGTTTGGCGGTGCGAAGTACCGAGACGGGCCTCGACGACGTTGATGATGTAGTCGCCGGCTTTTTCCGCCTCGTTGATCAGGTCCATGTAGATGCTGCCGCTGTCGTAGCTGTATACGTGCGTGTCGACGTTGCGCAGGTTCTCGTCCTTGAGCTCGTCGCGGCACTGGTTGATTCTCGACTCGATTTCTTCCGAAGGGCCGAAGTCAAAGTCTTCCCGCCGGCCGTTGAGCATCTCGAGCATCCGGGCGCCGGCTTCCTGCGCCAGGGCGAACATCTTCTTGATGCCGTTTTCCTGCTGTTCGGTGAATTCCAGCTTGGCCTCGTGCTTGCGCCGGATGACGCGGGCCATGTTGTAGCCCGCATCGCCGATACTCTCCAGCTCGCCGATCTGGCGCAGCATGGCGCGGATCTTCTCCTTGGTCTCGTCGCTCAAGTGTGCGTCGCCCACCTGGCCGAGGTACTTGCCGATCTCGTTCTCCATGTTGTCGCTGATCTGTTCGTATTTCTGGATGCGGTCGAAGAGCTTCTTGAACTCGGCTTCGTCGGCTATGCCGTAGAGGTCCTTCACCATGTGCGACATCTTCATCATGCGTTCGCCGAACACGGCGATTTCCTTCTGGGCCTGCAGCACGGAAATCTCGGGCGTCTTCATCAGACCGCCGCGGATGAATTTCAGGCGGAATTCCTCTTCTTCCTCGCTGGCCTTCGGCTTGATGATCTTGCAGACGAATTGCTCGATCTGCGGTATGAACCAGATGAGGATCAGGGTATTGGTGACGTTGAAGGCCGTGTGGAACATGGCCAGGGCGAAGGAGAGCTGGGTGGGATCCTGGGTCTCGGCATAAGGGTTGACGCCCACGAGGCCGCAGACCAGGCGGACGAAGGGGAAGAACAGGGCCAGGACCCACAGCACGCCGAAGACATTGAACAGGAGGTGGGCGGCGGCGGCCCGGCGGGCCTGCGTGTTGGCGCTCAGCGCGGCGATGTTGGCGGTCAGCGTGGTACCGATATTCTCACCCATGACAAGCGCGATGCCCTGGAAGATGGAGATGGCGCCCGTGGTGCAGAGCACCATGGTGATGGCCATCAGGGCGGCGGAGGACTGGGCGATGAAAGTCAGGATCGTACCGATGAGCAGGAAAAGCAGGATGGTGCCGTAATTCGTCTTGAAACTGGCGAAGAAGTCGACCACGGCCGCGTTGTTGGCCAGGTCCATCTCCGTGCCGGTCTGCTTGAGCATGCCCAGGGCGAAAAGCAGGAAGGACAAGCCGAACAGGAAATCGCCCAGGTAGCGGTGCTTGCCGATCTGGATCAGGATGATGCCTGCCAGGAAGGCCGGCCAGACAAGGTTGATGATGTTGAACGAAAAGCCGGCCGACATGATCCAGGCCGAGAGGGTGGTGCCGATGTTGGCCCCCATGATGACGGAGATGGCCTGGGCGAGGGTGAGGAGGGCGGCGTTGACGAAGGAAACCGTCATGACCGTGGTCGCTGCAGAAGACTGGACGGCTACGGTGACCAGTGCACCGGTGGCGACTCCCGTGAAGCGGTTGGTGGTCATTGCGCCCAGCATGTGACGCAGTTGCGGTCCCGCCATTTTCTGGAGTGCCTCGCTCATCACCTTCATGCCATACATCAGCAAAGCGATGGACCCCAGCAGTTTCAAAGCAATCAACATAAATTCTGTCAAAATTTACACAAAAATACGGAGCATTCTTGAAAATACAAATGAAAATGCAAAAAAAAAGGACGGCCGAAGCCGTCCTTTTATCATGTTGGTTGCAAGGGTTAAGCCTGCTCGATGGCACCCATAGGGCAGACGCCGGAGCAAGTACCGCAGTCGACGCATGCGTTCGGGTCAATCTTGTAGATGTCGCCGGCGGAGATGGCGCCAACAGGGCATTCATCAATGCAGGTGCCGCAAGCAGCGCAGTTTTCAGTGATTTTGTAAGCCATTTTATAAAAGTTTAAGTGTTGTTGTTGCGAAATCGTTGACAAAGATAATACCAAATCTTGTCTTTCCCAATTAATAACCGAAAATTTCTTCCGTCGACACCTGCTGGATGGTTCCGTAGTCGAGCAGTGTCTTGAGGTCCATGTCGCTCTTGCGGCCCACGATGCCGTAACGGTGGGGCTTGCCCTTCACGTAGGTCTGCTGGAATTTCACCACGTCGTCGAGCGTCAGGGCGGGCACCTTCTCGTAGATCACTTTGTTGAGATCGTAGTCGAGGCCGCGCTGCTGCGCGTTGAGGTAAGAACTCAGCACGCGGCTCTTGGTGGTGCGTGCGGTGCGGATGTTGGAGATCAGCGATTCCTTGGCAATGTTGAAGGCATTTTCGGAGACGGGCATCTCGTTGATGATCTCGTCGAAGGCCGAGAGGGCGTCGATCAGCTTGTCGTTCTGCGTGCCGATGGTGAAGGTGAAGACCGACGGGTGGTCGAGGTCGCCGGGGATGGAATAGTTGGCGCGGGCGCTGTAGGCCAGGCCGCGGGCCTCACGCATTTCCTGGAAGACGATGCTGTTCATGCCGCCGCCGAAGTACTCGTTGTAGAGGGTGATGATCGGTGCGGTCTCGACGTCGAATTTCAGCCCGGTGTTGTAGAAGCCGATGAGGTTGAGCTGGTTGGCGTCGTACTGGGCCAGGACCACCTGGTTGTTCTCGGTGGGTACGTAGGCGAAGGGATTGCCCTTGACCACGGGCTTGAGCTCCGCGGGTACCTGGTGGATGCGGTTGATGGCCTCCACGGCCTCAGCCTCGGTGAGGGGACCGTAGTAGAGCACCTTGTGTTCGTTTTCGAACAGATGGTGGATTTTCTCGAGCAGGGCCTCGTCGGAGAGCTTCATCAGCTCGGCCGTGGGGATGACGTTGGTAGCCGGGTTCTTCGGACCGTAGATGGCGTAGTTCTGGATGCGCGAGGAGTTGCTGCGCTGGTCCAGCTTGGCGTTGCGGCGCTCGTAAACGGTGTTGCCCTTGAGCATCATCAGCGCTTCGGGGTTGGCCTGGGCGTGGGCGATGACCTTCTCGACGAGTTCCATGGCTTCCTCCATGTTCTCGGCCAGGCCGTTCAGCGAGACGTAGGTGCGCTCGCCGCTGCAGGCGACGCTCATGTTGACGGCCATGCGGTAGAAGGCCTTCTGCACTTCTTCCGGTGTCATGTCGTCCGTGCCGAGGAAGGAGAGGTAATCCGCCGCGAAAGGCATCACGTTGTCGGCGTAGCTGCCGGTCTCGAAGAGATACTGGAGCTCGAAGATGCCGTTGGTCACGTTCTGCTTGTAGAGCACGGGAATGCCGCTCTTGGCGGTAGCGATCGACATGTCCTTCTGGTAGTCGACGAAGACGGGTTCGATGGGCTGGACAGCAGCCGCCGAAGCCTGGATGTCGCGCAGGAACTGGCTGGCGGCGTCACGGTTCATCATGATCGGGGTGATGGACGGCTTGGCGATCCGGGTGTCGTTCGGGTCGGGTTTTTCCAGTTTGTTGATCTGTACGTAGTTGTCCTTGAGGTGCTCGTTGGCGAAGGCTACGAGGTCATCTTTGGTGATCTTCTCGAGTTCGTCGATTTCGTGGACAAAATCTTTCCATTCGATGTCGTAGATGAAGGCGTTCACCTCGGCGCGGACCAGGGCACGCGGCATGTCACAGATGCGCATGAACGCGAGCTTCTCGTTGTTGATGATGGAGGTGAGGAGTTCTTCGTCGAATTCGCCTTTCTTCACCTTTTCGATTTCGGCGAGGGCGATCTGCTTCACCTCTTCGAGGCTCTGTCCCTGCAGCGGCTCGGCTTCCACGAGGAAGGCGCAGTAGTCGGCCAGGGACTGCCGGTACGCCGCCATGCCGAGCGTCTTCTGCTGCTGGTTGACGTCGAGGTCGATCAGGCCGGCACGGCCATTGTAAAGGATGCTGCTGATCAGGTCGATATACCTTGCTTCAGGGCTGTTGGCGCCCGGGAAGCGCCATGCGAGGAGCAGGCTGGGGGATTCGAGGCCCAGCACTTCCCTGACGACCGGGGCGGTGATGGGATCTTCCGGCTCGAACTCCATCTTCTTGAGGTCCTTGTTGGGCTTCAGGGGGCCGAAATACTTGTCAATCACCTTGATGGCTTCGTCAGGGTTGAAGTCGCCCACGAGGCAGACGGCCATGTTGTTGGGCACATACCACTGGTCATGATACTTCTTCACGTTGGTGATGGAAGGGTTCTTCAGGTGGTCGCCCCAGCCGATGACCGGCGTGTGGTACGGGTGTTTCGGGAAGAGGGCGGCGAAGGCTGCTTCGGAAACTTTCTCCTGGTCCATCACGGCGTACATGTTGTACTCCTCATAGATGGTCTCCAGTTCGGTGTGGAAGCCGCGGAGAACGACATTCTCAAAGCGGTCGGCCTGGATCTTCGCCCAGTTTTCCAGCTGGTTGGACGGGATGTTTTCGGTGTAGCAGGTCACGTCGTTGCTGGTGTAGGCGTTGGTGCCGCGTCCGCCGATGGCCGCCATGGCTTTGTCGTATTCGTTGGGAATGAAGATCTTGGACGCTTCATACGAAATGGAGTCGATCTGGTGGTAGATGGCCTTGCGCTCCCCGGGGTCCGTGGTCTTGCGGTAGACCTCGAAGAGCTCCTCGATCTGGTTGAGCAGGGGCTCCTCGGCGGCGTAGTCCTGGGTGCCGAGCTGCTTCGTGCCTTTGAACATCAGGTGTTCGAAATAGTGGGCCAGGCCCGTGGTCTCCTGCGGGTCGTTCTTGCTGCCGACCTTCACGGCCACGTGGGCGTCGATGCGCGGTTCGTCTTTGTTGACGATCATGTAGACCTTCAGACCGTTGTCCAAAGTGTAGATGCGGGCGTTCGTGGGATCGCCCTTGACGGTCTCGTACTTGTACTTGCTGCAGCCGGTCGTGGCCAGCAGGGCGAGCACCGCCAAAACAATCAGAGAATAGCGTTTCATCATAGTATGACAGTTAAAATGTATTGGCTTGATTCTTGATGAATACTTTATAAAAGTATTTTTGGCAAAAATAATCAAACAAATGGTATCTTTGCAATTTAATGGAGGAAAAATGAGAAAAGCGATCATATTTCTGTCCGCCATCCTGTTGTCCCTGTCGGCATTGAATGCGCAGGAGAACTTGTACAAGGAGTCGGATGTCATCCGTTTCGACAAAAAGGTCCATGACTTCGGCGACGTGCTGATGGCAGAGGGCCCCGTCACCTGCCTGTTCACCTTCACCAATACCGCCCGGCAGCCGATTGTCATCCACAACGTCATCTCCTCGTGCGGCTGCACGACGCCCGAGTGGACGCGCGAACCGGTCCGTCCCGGCGCTACGGGTACTATCCAGGTCACTTTCAGCAACGACCAGGGTCCGTATCCTTTCGAGAAGACCCTGACCGTGTATGTGGGCGTGGGCGCGTCGAGCCTCGACCGTCCGGTGGTCCTGCGCCTGCGGGGCGTCGCCCATGAGAAGAAGAAAGACCTCGACGAACTGTTCACCACGCAGATCGGCCCCCTGGGCCTCCGCAAGACCGAAACATCCATCGGTTACCTCGACCAGGGCGTGGTGAAGTCCGACCAGATGCAGGTGGCCAACCTCTCGCGCAGCGAGCTTAAAGTCGAGACAGGCCAGGTGTCGCCGGGCCTGCGCATCGACGTGTCTCCCAACCCGATTCCGGCCCGCAGCATGGCCCGTCTCACCTATACGGTGAATCCTGCCGCGATGGGGGAGACCGCCTGGGGACGCCGGCATTTCGTGGCGACCTTCCGGCTCAATGGCAGGGAGTATCCTGACAAATTGTCAATCTCCGGCGTCATCAAGGACAATTTTGAAAAACTCAGCAAGGCGGACATCGAGCAGGCCGGCGTGCCGGTCATCGACCGCAGCTACTTCGAATTCGGCGAAGTCCGCAAGGGCCAGGCCGTGAACGCCACCTACAGCATCCGCAACAAGGGCAAGCGCCCGCTCGTGATCCACCATATCGACGGGCAGGGCGACGCCGCCATCGTGCTGACCCAGCTCCCGCTGACCATCAAGCCGGGCGGCAAGGCCGATGTCAAGGTCCGGCTCGACACCGCCGCGCTCGAATACGGCGGCGAGGTCATCGAAGTGCTGTCCGTCATCACCAATGCGCCGTCCAAACCCATCCTGAACCTCTTTATTACCGGAAACGTCCAATAAGATATGGCCATCGACAAATCACACCAGGGAGACTTCTTCGACGACTACAACAACGAAGACTCGAGCCTGATCATCAACCACGGGGTGAAGCAACCGCCCATCGTCAACCCCTATCTCAAGAAAGTCTTCAAGAAACGGCCCGCCATCAAGACGGCCGACGAATATATGGAAGGTATCGAGCGCGGTGATACGACCGTGCTCAGCCAGGCCATCACCCTGGTGGAGAGTTCGCTGCCCGAACATCGCGCCGTGGCACAGCAGATCATCCAGCGCTGCCAGGCCCTCTCCAACGAGAAGCAGACCATGCGCATCGGCATCACCGGCGTCCCGGGTGCCGGCAAGAGCACGTTCATCGAAGCCTTCGGCTCTTATCTGACCTCGGAAGGGCACAAGCTCGCCGTGCTGGCCATCGACCCGAGCTCCGAGAAGAGCAAGGGCAGCATCCTGGGCGACAAGACGCGCATGGAAACGCTCTGCAACGACCCGAACGCCTTCATCCGCCCCAGTCCGAGCGCCGGTTCGCTGGGCGGCGTGGCCCGCAAGACCCGCGAGACCATCCTCCTCTGCGAGGCGGCGGGCTTCGACGTGGTGTTCATCGAGACGGTGGGCGTGGGCCAGAGTGAAACCGCGGTCCACTCGATGAGCGACTTCTTCCTCCTGCTCATGCTGTCCGGTGCAGGTGACGACCTGCAGGGCATCAAGCGTGGCATCATGGAAATGTCCGACCTGATCGCCATCACCAAGGCCGACGGCACCAACGTGGAGAAAGCCCAGATGGCCAGGGCCCTCTACGCCAATGCGCTGCATCTCTTCCCGCCCACGGAGTCGGGTTGGACACCCACGGCGGTCACCTCTTCCGCGGTGACCAAAGAAGGTCTTCCGGAGATCCTGAAGAAAATTGAAGAATATTTCGCGCTGGTGAAGGAGAACGGCTTCTACCGGAAGAAACGGCGCGAACAGGCCCGCTACTGGATGTATGAGAGCATCAACGAAAGTCTGAAGAACATGTTCTACGAGGATGAGCGCATCGAGCGCCTGATGCCCGAATACGAAGAAGCCGTGCTCCGGGGCGACCTGGAGTCTTTCTCCGCAGCGACGGAACTCATTGAAAAATACCAGAAAAAACTGTAGACTACGATATGGCAAACCTATTGAAGAAACTGTTCGGTTCCAAGGCGGAACGCGACATCAAGCAGATCAATCCCACCTTGAAACTGGTACTGGCGGCCTATGACCGCCTCGACAAGCTCAGCGACGACGATTTGCGCGCCGAGAGTGCCGCCCTGCGCGACAAGGTTCGCGCCTACACGGCGGAGGAGGAAGAGAAAGTGGCGCAGATCCGCGAGCAGCTCACCGATCCGGAGATGGAAGTCTCGCGGAAAGAGAAGCTGGCCACGGAACTCGACGAGCTGGTGAAGACAATCGACAAGAAAATTGAAGAAATACTCGACCAGGTGCTGCCCGAGGCGTTCGCCATCATGAAATCGACGGCGCGCCGCTTCAAGGAGAACGAGCGCATCCGCGTGAAGGCCACCGAATTCGACCGCAACCTGAGCGCCAACCACGACTTCGTGAACATCGACGGCGACGATGCCATCTGGCGCAACAGCTGGATGGCCGGCGGCAACATGGTCACCTGGGACATGGTCCATTACGACGTGCAGCTGATCGGCGGCATCGTCCTGCATCAGGGCAAGATCGCCGAGATGGCCACCGGTGAAGGCAAGACCCTCGTGGCGACGCTTCCGGTGTTCCTCAATGCCCTGGCGGGCAAAGGCGTCCATGTGGTCACCGTCAACGACTACCTCTCGAAACGAGACTCCGAGTGGATGGGCCCGCTCTATATGTTCCACGGCCTGAGCGTCGACTGCATCGACAAGCACCAGCCCAGCACCGACGCGCGCCGCAACGCGTACCAGTCCGACATCACCTTCGGCACGAACAACGAGTTCGGCTTCGACTACCTGCGCGACAACATGGCCATCAACCCGAAGGACCTGGTGCAGCGCAAGCACCACTTCGCCATCGTCGACGAGGTGGACTCCGTGCTGATCGACGATGCCCGTACCCCGCTCATCATTTCCGGCCCGGTGGAGCGTGCCGGTGACGAGACTTTTATTCAATACAAGCCTTATGTGGAGCGCCTCTACAACGCACAGAAGAACTTCGTCAACCAGACCCTCAACGAGGCCAAGCGCCTGATCGCCGCCGGCGAGATCAAGGACAAGGGCGAGATCCTGCTGCTGCGTGCCCACAAGGGACTCCCGAAGTACCAGCCGTTGATCAAGTACCTCAGCGAGCCCGGCATCAAGCAGATCCTGCAGGAAGCCGAGAGCAAGATCATCCGCGCCGCCTTCCAGGACAAGGACATCGAGCAGCGCGTGGTGACCAATGAACTTTACTTCGTCATCGACGAGCAGCAGCGCAGCGTGGAACTCACCGACAAGGGCAACGAGATCCTCGCCGAGGCGGTGGGCGACAAGGACTTCTTCCTGATGCCGCGCCTGGGCGACGAGGTGGCCCGCATCGAGAAAGGGGAGGGCAGCCCGGAAGAGAAACAGCGCCTCAAGGACGAACTCTATGCCAACTACTCCCTCAAGGCCGAGCGCATGCACACGGTCGACCAGCTGCTCAAGGCTTACGCCATGTTCGCCAAGGACGTGGACTATGTGATCATCGACGGCAAGATCAAGATTGTCGACGAGGGTACGGGACGTATCATGGAAGGCCGCCGCTGGAGCGACGGTCTGCACCAGGCCGTTGAGGCGAAGGAAAATGTGAAGGTGGAAGCCGCCACGCAGACCTTCGCGACCATCACCCTGCAGAACTATTTCCGCATGTACCACAAGCTCTCCGGCATGACCGGTACGGCCGAGACCGAGGCCAAAGAGTTCTGGGACATCTACAAGCTCGACGTGGTGGTGATCCCGACCAACCGGCCGGTGATCCGCCAGGACATGAACGACCTGATCTACAAGACCAAGAAGGGCAAGTACGCCGCGGTCATCGAGAAAGTCCAGGAGTACATCTCCAAGGGCCGTCCGGTGCTGGTGGGCACGACTTCCGTCGAGATATCCGAACTGCTGAGCCGCATGCTGAAGCTCCGCGGCATCAAGCACCAGGTGCTGAACGCGAAGCAGCACGCACGGGAGGCCGAGATTGTGGCCCACGCCGGCGAGCCGGCGACCGTGACCATCGCCACCAACATGGCCGGCCGTGGTACCGATATTAAGCTGACCCCCGAGGTCAAGGAAGCGGGCGGCCTGGCCATCATCGGCACGGAGCGGCACGACAGCCGCCGTGTGGACCGCCAGCTCCGCGGCCGTTCCGGCCGTCAGGGCGACCCGGGCAGTTCCATCTTCTACGTGTCGCTGGAAGACGACCTGATGCGTATCTTCGGCAGCGAGCGCATCTCCAGCCTGGTGGACCGCATGGGCATGGCCGAGAACGAGGCGCTGGAAGCCTCGATGCTCTCGGGCGCCATCGAGCGTGCGCAGCGCAAGGTCGAGGAGAACGACTTCGGCACCCGCAAGCGACTGGTGGACTATGACGATGTGATGAACAACCAGCGCGAGGTGGTCTATACGAAGCGCCGCAACGCCCTCACGGGCGAGCGCATCGACGTGGATGTGCTCAACATGACCACGGACTACTGCGAGATGTTCGTCGAGCAGAACAAGGACCTGGATTACGACAGCTTCTGCGAGGAACTGCGACAGACGCTTTCCGTGGAGCCGGACTTCGATGAGAAGTTCTTTGAGAAGTCGAACCGGGCCCAGCTGACCGAGGCCCTGCAGCAGTCCCTGCTCTCCGTGCAGCAGCGCCGTTTCGACGCGCTCGTGGAGCGGGCATGGCCCATCATCAAATATGTCTACGAGACCAAGCGCATGTTCTACCAGAACATCGCCATTCCGGTCTCGGACGGCAAGCTGGTCTACACCATCCTGGTCGATCTCAAGAAAGCCTACGAGTCGAAGGGCCGCGAGGTGATCCGCGCCGTCGAAAAGACGGTGACCCTGCGCGTGATCGACGAGTACTGGAAGAATCACCTGCGCGACATGGACGACCTGAAGCAGTCCGTGCAGAACGCCGCCTACGAGCAGAAAGACCCGATCGTGGTCTACAAGACCGAAAGTTACGACCTGTTCATCACCATGCTGGAGAACCTGAACAAGGACGTGCTGGCCTTCCTGCTCCGTGCCCAGATTTATCTGCGGCAGGAGCAGCAGCCGGAAGACGTGGTGACGGAAGGACATGAGAAGCGCTCCGATCTGAGCCGCATGCAGACGAGCCGCCCCGACCTGCTGACGAACAGTTCCGAGCCGAAGACGAATGCGCCGATCCATGTGGAGAAACGTGTCGGCCGCAACGATCCCTGTCCTTGCGGCAGCGGTAAGAAATTCAAGAATTGTCACGGCCGCGAGGTCTGATAGCAGATGCGGGTAACGTCCCATCCGAAGGGACGCTACCCGCATTTTCAGCCTTTTTTGAAGGAGGCGTCCCATTATTTGGGACGCCTCCGACACTTTATATATGGATCGCTTCTGAATGAACCGCGGCGGCGGCTTCCATGAGCGCCTCGCTCATCGTGGGGTGCGGGAACATGGAGCCGGCAAGCTGCTTGGCCGTGATGCCGAGGTTGCGGGCGGCGACGATGCCGCCGATCATCTCCGAGACGTTGTCGCCCACCAGATGGGCGCCCAGGATCTTGTCAGTCGGGACATCGACCACGAGTTTTACGAAGCCGTCGCGGGCGCCGGCGGCCGTGGCCTTGCCGGAAGCCGTGAACGGGAACTTGCCGACCATGTAGTCGAGGCCCAGTTCCTTGGCCTTGCGTTCCGTCATGCCGACGGACGCCACCTCGGGCGTGATGTAGGTGCAGCCCGGGATGTTGTCGTAGTTGACCGGCGCCGGATCCAGGCCGGCGATCGCCTCGACGCAGCAAATGGCTTCGGCGGAAGCCACATGCGCAAGCGCAGGAGTCGCGATGATGTCACCGATGGCGTAGAGACCGTCGACAGAAGTCTTATAGCTCTTATCCACAGGGACCTTACCGCGGTTCAACTCGATGCCGAGCGCCTCCAGTCCCAGGTTTTCCGTGTTCGGACGCACGCCGACCGCCGACAGCACTTTTTCGGCTTCGACAATCTCTTCGCCTTTCTTTGTCTGAACAGTCAGACGGCAGATGTCACCGGAAGTATCGACTTTCTGGACCGCCGACGAGACCATGACCTTGATGCCCATTTTCCGGAAGCTGCGGCTGATCTGTGCGCAGGTGTCGTCATCTTCGATGGGAAGCACCCGGTCCATGAATTCGATGATCGTCACCTCGACGCCCAGCGAGCGATAGAAGAAAGCGAATTCGCTACCGATGGCGCCGCTGCCGATGACGGCCAGCGACTTCGGCAGCGCCTCAGGCACGAGCGCCTGGTAGTAGCACCAGATCTTTTCGCCGTCGATGGGCGCGAACGGCAGTTCGGCCGGACGCGAACCCGTGGCGAGGATGATGTGGTCGGCCTCGTGGACCTCGACGGCGCCTTCGAGCGGCGTCACCTCGACACGTTTGCCGGCGAGCACCTTGCCGCTGCCCTTGATCACCGTTACCTTGTTTTTCTTGAAAAGGTATTCCACGCCTTTGTTCATCGTGGCGGAGACGCCGCGGCTGCGGGCGACGATGGCGGCCAGGTCGGGCGTCACGTTCTCCGCCGTAAAGCCGTAGTCGGCACCACGTTCGGCGTAATGGAGCGCCTGGGCGCTCTTAAGCAGCGCTTTGGTCGGAATGCAGCCCCAGTTGAGGCAGATTCCGCCCAGTTCACTGCGTTCGACAACAGCTGTATTGAATCCGAGCTGTGCGGCCCGGATAGCGGCGACATACCCTCCCGGGCCGGCGCCAATGACGATCACATCATATTTCATAGGAATCATTGCAATTAACAAAATTAAGCATTTTTTGCGGGATTCCTACACATTTTCCTGGTGCCAGATTTCGAGGACTGCCGTGACCCGTTTGTAGTCGTCCATCAGGGCTGCAAAGGAGGCCGTATTCCTGAGAGCGGGATGTTTCCGCAGCAGCCTGCGGCATTGGCCGTACATTGTGAAGAAGCGGCCCCGGAAGGGCATGCTGAGAACGAATCCTTCGTCGCAGTCGCACCACCAGAAGTCATCGACGTTCGTCACTTCGATGGCTGCCGCCGCATAGGCATCGAAAGCATTCCGGATGTATCCGACGCGTTCGTAGAAGCGGCCCAGATCCTCGTAAGCGCGGCTCAGTTGGATCAGATACTTCGGTTGTTCCCGAAAGTTGAACGGGCGGAGGCTGTTGATATCCTCGATCCTCTCGATGAACGGCTGTGCCATTTGACGCACAAGGTAGGGGAGCATACGGACCCGGCCATTCTCGGTCCAGGCCACCAATTGAGAAGTTTTTACCATAACAGTTTTGTATTTCAATGAACTTGACCGGCTCCCCGGCCCGCCCGCGTCAGGACATAATCTGCCCCGGGGACGGACCCTCGTCCGGCGCTGAAATACAAATGTCTGTCAGGACTGAATGGAAAATCAGGTGTGCATGGAAACTGCTTGTGGCTGCAAAAGTACAAAATTTCTTTGGATTGTATCGTTTTTGTTGCGGATAGTTTTTTTAAATTTGTAGAGTTATACACAGCATTTACGATGATGGACCATGAAACGAATCTCTTGCCGGACTATGTGTTCCGCTGCACATTGAATGAGAATCCGGCGCAGCTGCCGGTAGAGGAGATGGTGGACAAAATTAACCCGGAAGACGGGCTGTACGTGCATGTAGACCTGGTTCTGGCCCACATCGGGCAGGAGGAAATGTTGCGTATCGAAGTGACGACGAAGGCCGGCTCCAAGAGTTCGAATACTTTTTTCTCGCCGCAGGACGTCGCCCTTTTTCACGATGCCGGACACCTGCACGCGAAAGTGGTACTGCTGACATCGCTTTTTGAAGACGATTATACCTTGGGAACGGGGGAGCAAGACTTCCTCATCCTGAATCTCTACCGGGGCGAGCAGGGCATCCTGACGAGTCATATCCCCATCTGCGGTCCATGGCCCAGCCAAAAACTGGTTTCCGGGGCCGAGCGGATTCTCCGCACCAGTCATTCGCCGGAAGCGCTGCTGGCCGGCCTGCAAAGTTTCCCCGGCTGGGAACATTTCAAGCAGCGGATGCAGGAAACCGTGACCCGGGACAGGGTGGGGAACCTCCGCCGGAAAGCTGGCCTGATCGGCAATGCGCCCTCGGTCCACACCATCTTTACAGGCGTCCCGGGCACGGGCAAGAGCACGGCCGTCGGCTTCCTGGTACGGCTGTACAAGCTGCTGGGCTATCTGGACAAGGAGGAGATCAAAACCATCCACTTGTCCGACATCTCGGGATCGCACATCGGTGAAGAGTACGACAAAACGGTCGAGGCCATCCGGCAGGCCCAGGGCGGGGCGCTGGTGTTCGACAATGCCAGCGATCTCTACCGGGTTGCCCGCCACAACTATGATACGGAAGGCAATATAGTCCGCGCCCTCTGCGACGCGCTGGACGACAAGGCCACCTATCCCCGCTGGATGCTGGTGCTCACCGGCGAACCGGATGGCATGGACCTGCTGCTGAACAAGTACCCGCTGCTGAAGAAGCATTTTACGGCGCCCATCCTGATGGAAGACTTTGCTGCGGAAGAACTCTTCCGGATCGCCGATGCCTGCAGTGCCGAGCGCAAGTTGCGTCTCACGGACGAGGCCACCCGGAAACTCCAGGCCTACATTCTGCATCAGTACAAGCACCGCGGCCCCGGCTTCCAGAACGCCCACCTGGTGCAACGCCTTTTTGATGACAACATCATCCCCGCAATGTTCATGCGCATCGGCACGCTTTCGGAGCCTACGAAAGCGCAACTGGAGACCGTCCTGCCCGAAGATATCCCGGCCGTCAGCGCGAATCCCGACGCGGGCCTGGAAGCGCTCGACGAACTCATCGGCCTGGAGAAGATCAAGACCAAAGTGCGGGACTACCTCCATGCCGTGCGCCTCGCCGGTCGCCGCATGGAACTGGGCCTGCCCACCAACATGCCGCGCCTGCACATGGCGTTCCTCGGCAATCCCGGCACCGGCAAGACCACTGTCGCGGAAATCATCGGACGCGTGTTCGCTTCCTGGGGCATCCTTTCCGAGGGCCGCGTCATCAAGACGGAGAAGAGCGAGCTCGTAGGACAGTTCGAGGGCCACACCGAACAGCGGATGCGGGATGTACTGGCCCGTGCCCGCGGCAACGTCCTTTTCATTGACGAAGCTTACCAGTTGGTCGAGCGCAGCGAAGGCGCAGATTTCGGCCGCATCGTGATGAACTCCCTCCTTACGGAGCTGGGCAAGGACCATCAGGACATGGTGGTCATCCTGGCCGGCTACACGGCGCCCATGAAAAAGCTCCTGGAGAGCAATGAGGGCATTGAAAGCCGCTTCCCGAATGTCTTCAATTTCGAGGACTACACCACCGACGAACTGATGGAAATCGGGCAGTTGATGATCCGGAAACAGGGTTTCCTCCTCACGGAGGGCGCTGCGACCAACATGCGCATCATTATCGAGCAGGAAGCCGATAAGCCTTCGCCCCGTTTCGGCAACGGCCGTTTCGTGCAGAACCTGCTGCAGAACGAGATCCTCTCCACGCTGGGCGCCCGGACCGCAGCCATCGCACATCCCACGGCCGAACAGCTCAGCACCATCCTTCCGGAGGATGTCGTGATCGGCAAGGCCCAGAAAGACGTCGTCTTTGACGACGCGGCCATCGACGAAGCCCTGGCGCGGCTGGATGCCCTGGCCGGGCTGGCCGGCGTCAAGAAAGCCATCCACAATTTCGTCCGGTCGGCGCGCTACCTGCACGCGATCGGGGAGCCCTATGTGGGCAAGGGCCTGCTGAGCTGGCGCTTCATCGGCAACAGCGGGACGGGCAAGAGTACGGTGGCGGAGATTCTGGCTGCCATTCTGAAAGGGATGCGCCTGATTGCGAACAGCCGCATCACGGAGATTCGTGGAGAGCGGATCTTCAACGTGTCGGAGCTGGATTGCGTCAATGTGCTGCGCGAGGCGGTGAAGAAATCCTGCAACGGGCTGATTTTCATTGATGCCGACGCGCCGGAATTCCAGTCCTACAGCTATGTGAACCGGCGTGAGATTGAGCTGATCCGGTTGAAACTCAAGGAGATGACGGTCGAGGCAGGCGGCGAGTGCGCACTGGTCCTGGCCGAAGTGGACGCGCCTTTCCAGAATGTCGTGGAGCAGATGGTCGAATCGGGGGTCTTTGAATTCGACCATACACTGGTGTTCGAGGACTTTACGCCCGAAGAGCTGTACCAGGTCCTGTGCAGCTGCCTGGCCAAGTTTAAGGTCAGCTTTACGTCCGCTGCGGAAAGTCACATGCTGAAGTTCCTGACGGCGATGAAAGAATATGCAGACGCCCGCACCATGAAACTCATGGCCCGCACCATCTACCAGCAGGTCATCCTCCGCGAATCCGGCCTCCAGCGCAAACCCGCCACCCACCAGGTCCAGCTCTCCGACATCGCCACCTTCAAATGGAACGGACGGAAAGGGAAGATCGGGTATTGAACTCATCAAAGGATTGTTTTTTTGTAGAAAATCTATTGAGTATGAGCAGGAAAAGTAAATGGGACATTTATGTTCTGATTCGTGTTTACAACGGGTATCTGGACAAGGGAAGTGTAGTAGAAAAAGAACATTTCTGGACCCGGTTGGCCCATGCGTTGGATTCGGTCCAATCGAACGCGAATGCCTACAGCGGAATGGTTTATCTGCTAATCAATGACGATACCCCTCATATCGACGGTTTATACGATTCGCATTGCCAGCGATTGAATCGTTTGCTGCACGACAAGGCTTTTATTGAGAACAAGAATTTGTTTTTTACCGATTCTCCCGGTGGAGAGAGATCTGCTGCGGCTACTTATAGGATTCGGAAGTCCTTTGTGGCTATTGCGTCTCGACAGAATCAATGCCATACAAATGTCAAGGCCCTTGCTGTATCTTTGGATCAGGACGATGAGTTGCGTAACAGGGCGTTGATAAGAATTGCAAGGCACATGCAGCCAAACGGAGTGGTTCTGTCAAAATTTGTTGTGAAGGATGAGAATAAGCTTGACATAACGAAAGACCAGGGGCGATCGCATAACCGGATCTCCCGCTTCCTCTCTTGTCCGCGATGGATCAGAAAATATCTTGTTCCCAGACGGAACCGGATCGACTGGTATGATACATTTATCGAGGAGGAATCCGGCAGCGATTATTATTGGCGCCGAAAATGGCAGAAACGCATCAAGGATTGGCGCGAGAGACGGCATGTGTATTGCGATAAGCATTTTCCTGTACGGGATATTATCTATGCCAGCACGCTCGGATGGACCAAGTCCTACAGTTGGTCCGTGATGGAGCGGTATCTTCAGGATTTGGATTCTTTTTTCATGACAAAAATGAATCCGGGGAAAGATATACCTGCGGATTATTTCAAAGCTCACCCTGCATACGAAGACTTTCTGGATTTCTATGTGTTGTTGTATGCGGATGTCAAACTTGCTGGTACGCTGTTTAAAACGCATCGATATATCAAACGCAGCGATTCCATTACCAGCACACCCAGTCTTGAGGCATTCCGGGACCATCGTACGGCATCTCTCATCAACCTTGTGGACCTTACCTTCTATTTTGGCTGCAGAGAAAATTACCTCCGTAGCGACTATCAATATAAACTTCTCCGCCACGTTTTGTTTAAAGTGTCAGAGATAGAGGGTATTCTGAAAAAATACCGTGATGATTACGACGCCGGAGACGATGATCCCAACAAGGCTCAGATTGCGAAGTATACGCACGAAGGTTATTTTGTCAACAAGCTATGCCGGCTTGTAGAAGGGGATCATCGTACAAAGAATGCTGCTGATGACGAATTGTTCAACCAGTCGAAATGGACTCGTTCCGAAAGGACCTTGGATAATTTCACCACTCTGTTCAGACAAATCAACAAGATTCGTGAATATGTTCTTCATCTCAAAGGTTTCTCATTACGCTATTATATCAAGAAAGGATGCCGTACCGAGGAAGGCTTGAAAGCAAAAAAGGCTTTGAATGAAGAGAACATAGCAGAAAAATACGACCGTAACCTTACCCCCAAGCAGCGTCAGTCAAGGTCGGCGATGCGATTGATCATCTCTCTTCCGCTGGTGTTTGCCGCCATAATTGCTATTTTCGGAAAAGATATATTCCAGCAGGACAATGCGCCTCTCATTGCTGGCATTTTTAGTGTTTTCGTGGCTATCTTGACCTTTTTGCTGAACGAACGCAGCAAGTTGCGGACGATGGCCATGGAAGAAGCAAGTCAGAAAAAGTTGTATTATTCTGAGTTCGAAGATCTGATCCGCCATCTTGCCGCAAATATGAAAATCATTATGCAGTTGCGGAAGGATATGCTTGAAAAAAGAATTCAAAAGCCTTCGGATATTCATTTCAATAATCTGAAATGGCCGTCCGGTTCCTGCCTTTTTTCTGATGAGATGGCCAAGATCATTGACAAGGACAAGGTCGATGACTTTGCCCGTTTACGGGTCAATCTTCGGAATATCAACAATAGCGCACTATGGCTTCAGCGATACACCAAGGATCCTGCCTATAACAAGAAAAAGATGCTTGAGATGATGGAGTGGGAACTTACACGCTATTTCGGGTATTATATCAACTTTATGTATCTGAAGGACAATGGTTTCAGTTTTCCCAATCCTCATCAACTGGATGTATACCTCGCCGACAAGGCTGTGCGTCACAAACTGGCTCTCCTGTTCATGGCAGAAACGCCCGAGGAAAGCGTCAGCCTGGTTCATACCTTTGTCAAACGTTACAATGATGATAGACGCGAGAAACGGAGTGTGCTTGAGGCATAAAGGGAACGCTTAATGATGTTTTTCTCAGCATGAATCTCCGCCTTTTCCACCTGATGCTCGCCCTGCTCTGGGTGCTGCTTCTGCCGTCAGTGTGTCCGATGGACGTGGCGGCTGCGGTGGTGGAGATTCCGCCGGCGGGGACGTATCCGTGGCGGGCGGAGACGACGACGAACCTTCATCTGCGGACGGGGCCGGGGCGGAACTATTCTTCCAAGGGGGTCTTCGAACCGGGCAGCCTGGTGATTGTAGATGCGCCCGTGCCGAACAGTGACTGGGTGAAGGTCAGCTTCAGGGACAAGGTGCAGGGCCCGATGGACGGCTACGTGCACGCCGGATACCTCCATTTCATCAACCAGATCACCCCGCCTGCGCCTGAAAAGCAACCCGGCAAGCTGCGCACCGTGCTCCTGAACATCTGGAAGGTGGTCAAATGGATCCTGATCATCGGCGTCGTGCTGCTGGTACTGGCATTCAAGGAAGAACTGCTGGCCCTGGCGGCTCCGGCGCTGGTCTTCGGCGGCATCGGCGCGCTGCTCTTCTGGATTGTCTTCCACAATGGTGGCCTGGGCTTCCTGCTGGGGCTGATCGGCGGCGTGCTGTTCGGGCTGCGCGACATCCTGGATGTCGGCGCTATGGGCGGTGTTTTTCGCTGGACCATCGGCACCGGCTATTACCTGATTTCTCTTCCGTTTTACCTGCTCAACCAGTTGCAGTTCTTTCTTTCGGAACCCTGGCGCTGCTTCTTCAAGCGGCACCGCTTCACGGATTCGACCAACGATGTGCTACGGCCCTTGTTGGAAGGGCTCAAGGTCCTGCTCTACATTGTCCTGACCCCGTTGCGGGCGGTCAACGCCGTCTATTTCAATATCGTCGTCCATGGCGTGACGGAAATCTACGACCTGGTACTGGAGGTGTTTGCGCCCAGCAGCGAGAATGAAGGGGAAGGCGATTTCTGGAAGTGGTTGCTGCTATTGCCTTGGCGCATCTTGAAGTATCCGGTGTTCCACGGCGTGCTCGCGCTGGTGGAAGGGGTCGTATGGACAGTCATCGATATCTTCCTGCCGGCCGTTACGCTTTACCACGGAACGGACCTGACGGCGGCCCGGAACATTGCGGGAAGCCGCGGCCGGAACGAAGACTTGCGCTGGTTGTTGGGATGGGACAGTGGTACGTTCCGGGCCAGTCAGAGCAGCTGGGGCGGTATCGGTGTGTATTTCGCGCCGCGCCGCCTCGTCGCTCTCCGCTATGCCAACGATCCGTACCGGCTCAGCGACGCGAATCCCGTGCTCATCGTATGCCGTGTTTCGCTTGGGCGGATCATCAATTATTCGCTGGCACCCTGGAAGGTTTATCTGGCCGCCGGAGGCGAGGGGCATCCGCCGACGCTGAACCGCTACGGAGAGCAAAACCACTACACGACAGGTGAATGGTGGAATGATCGGGGCGGCTACTGGGAGTACTGCCTGTTTGACTGGCAGAACCGCTATAACCACCCCTGGCGCATCCGTCCCGTTTATCTCTACAATCACCGCACGAAGATGATCCAGCACATCCCCGGCGGCAAAGCACACTGGCTTTTCAGCAAACTGTAAACATATGGGAACCCATCATTCTGAGCACTTTTTACTCGATCGACCCTCCCTCGATCCGGCCTGGTTCGACGAATACTACCGCTTGTTCGAATACACGGAAGGCGAGGAGGATCTGGAAAAGGGACTGCGCCATATCCGCCCTGAGTGGGCGGTACTGCAGGCTGACTATCTGGAATATTTCGCCCATCTTAAAACCTATTGGGATGCCTGTGAGGCTGTTTGCAAGAAATATCAGATCCGACCGGCGGTTCCTGCGCCGGACCTTCCGGAATCCGGGGCGGACATGACGGGCCTGTCCAATGACAAATTGCTTGTGTACAAGAAGGACGCTTATCGCGCCCTGATTGGCCTGCTAGCCTCCGGAAAGCGCCTGTTCCGGCACAGCAAGATGGCGGACTACCTGGAAGCAAGCGCGGAGGAACGCCTGAATATCGCAGAAGTGGAGCAGGAGGATGGTGATTTTCAAATGATACTCATCGAGGCGGTAGAAATCAGGATGGATTTGGCGGAAATCCTGCAGGACCTGCAGCAATACTGGCCCAAGTATGGCCTGGCGAAGCCGAATCCCGATGCTTCCGTCAATCCCTGGCTGGCGGGCCTTCTGGCGATATTCCGGACGACGCAGGAAGAAGGAAAACTGCGGGAATGCTACGCGCGTGCCGCGGAGGGTGATCCGGGCCTGCGGTGGGATTTCTTCCTGGCGCAGGAAGCCCTCGAGGAGGCGGCCCGGTACAATCCTTTCTATTCCCTGCGGATTGCGGAAACACCGCTTCCGTATGAAGTGCAGGCGCGCTTGGGCAACCACGGGGCCGAAAGGATCTACGACTTGCTGCAGATTACGAAAGAAGAACTCAGGGAGTTGGAAGGCATCAGCCCGGAGAACGTAAAGGAGATCAACGACTATCTGGCTGCCAACGGCTGCCACTTGGCGAAAGGGGCTTACGCGGAAACCTGGAAGATCAGCCGCAGGGAAGATGCGCGCGAGCGGGAACAGCGCTACGGCGCTTATCGTGCGGCGCTCAGGAAAGTGGATACGCTCCGGAAAAGCTGTGGCGACGATCCTGTCCGCATCCAGGAAACCGTGCGCGCCTTCCAGTCGCTCTACCGTTTATGCGATGAGAAAAACATCGATGTCGAACGCCGGGCTTCGATCCTTTGCCTGTACTGCAACTTCGTGATGGAGAAACGAGGCATTTGTCCGGAAATCACGCATAACTTCAATGACTACGCGACGGCTATGGTGACGTATTTTGAATACACATACGGTTATATGCACCTCCTCGCGGCCGACGCGCATCGCGATGTAGGAAAATGGCTCCTCGAACTGGGCCAGGCGACAACGGCCTTGCTCCGTTTCAACCTGGCTGCCAGCATCTATGAGGAGCGGGGTGCGTCGGAAGAGGTGGAGAAATGCCGCCAACTGGCCGCTGAGGCCGCCGCAAAGCAATAAGCCCTATGCCTGCGCGCCATCATTCCCCCAATCCCTGGCTTGCCGAGCAGGTGTCCCTTCTCCGTGCGAAGTACACGGAGGAAGATCTGCGCTCCCGCTATCGCACGGCGGTCAAGGCACAGGACAGGCTACGATGGAGCTCCTTCCTCTGTGCGCAGGCGTTGCGGGAGGCCATTGACCGGGATCCGTCCCTGGCGATGAAGACAATGGACCTGAATCTCCCCGAAACGACCAGAAAGCTCCTGTTGGACAATGAACTGGAAGTCCTGCTGGACTTGGTGCAGTTGCCAGCCGAGTCGTTGAAAGTGCTGAACGGCGTGACGGAGGAAGATTACGTGGCCATTACCGCGTATCTGGAAGATATGGGCTATCCGGTTCGCAGCGCGAGAGAAAGTGTATTCATTCACTTTCTAGCCGACCTGCGCGATGCCTAGCGGATGGTGCGCTTGATGTTGTAGCTGTTGCGCTCGGAGGCGTTACGGGCGATCATTTCGCCGAGGAAGCCGGTGAGGAAGAGCTGGGCGCCAAGGAGGACGGCGACCAGGGCCAGGTAGAAGAGCGGCTGGTCGGTGACGGCCCGGAAAGGCGCGCCATGGGCCTGGGCAATGAGCTTGGCCGCAATGAGCCAGATGGCCAATACCGCACCGATGATGAAGATGAGCGTGCCGAACGCGCCGAAGAGATGCATCGGCTTCTTGCCGAATTTCTGCAGGAACCAGATGGACAACAGGTCGAGGAAGCCGTGGATGAAACGGCTCATGCCGAATTTGCTCTTGCCGTATTTGCGCGCCTGGTGGTGGACCACCTTCTCGCCGATGTTTTCGAAGCCGGCGTTCTTGGCGAGGTAGGGGATGAAACGGTGCATCTCCCCGTAGACCTCGATGTTCTTGACGACCTCGTTGCGGTAGGCCTTCAGGCCGCAGTTCATGTCGTGCAGCTTGATGCCGGTCACTTTGCGGGCCGTGGCATTGTAGAGTTTGGACGGCAGGTTTTTCGTGGCTACGTTGTCGTAGCGCTTCTTCTTCCAGCCGGAAACCAGGTCATATCCATCCTCCTTGATCATCCGGATCATCTCCGGAATCTCCTCGGGATTGTCCTGCAGGTCGGCGTCCATCGTCACCACAATGTCGCCCCGGGCGGCTTCGAAGCCGCAGTAGAGCGCGGCCGACTTGCCGTAGTTGCGGCGGAAGCCGATGGCCCGGATGCGGGGATACGTCTTGGAGAGTTCCTCGATGACTCCCCAGGAACGGTCGCGGCTGCCGTCGTCGACCATGATGATCTCGTATTCGTAGTTCCGGGGTGCCAGCGCGCGGTCAATCCATTGGACGAGCTCGGGCAGGGATTCCTCTTCGTTGTAGAGGGAAATGACAATCGAAAGGTCCATGGGCTTAGAAATTGAATTCGTCGTCGTTGTTCTGCTTCATTTCTTCGTCGGTGAAGACGCTTTTGGGTTTGCCGGAGCGTGACAGGATGGCGCTGAATAGCAGGCCGAGGAGCGCGCACCAGAAGAAAGTGGTGATGCAGCTGATCTGGGCGTAGCTGTCCTCCAACTTGAGCATCACTTCTTCGAAGCCTTCCGGCATGGCGGCGCCCATGCTCTCGAAGCTGGCAAAGGTCTGGTCAAAGGCCTTCACCACCGCATCAGGAAACAAGAACTGATACTCGACGAAGGCCCAGACGGCACAGACCAGGGCAGACAGCACGCACACGATGACCCCGTAACTGAAGACCGATTCATCCGGATGGTCGATGGCGTATCGTTTCATGATGATACGCAGCAACCAGATGCTGCCGGCCAGTTTGACGAACCAGAGCAGTCCGCTCAAGATGGCGTTTTCGGTCAGGAAGGTGAGGGTCGAAACGACGACGGTGACGGCGGCCAGGATCAATCCGTCCCTGGCGGCCAGGCTCCACTTGGAGCTGTTGGTGCTAGCTGTCTGTTCCAAAGTGTTTGTGTTAAGAGATTATTGCTGGATAGCTGTTTTGAATGCTTCGACCTGTTTCTCGAACTTCTTGATACCCACGAGGGCGACAAGGTAGGAGACGCCGAGGGCGATGATGCCGATGCCGATGAGCGAGGAGAGCGTCACAGCGGAATCCACCGGGTTGCGGACGAAGAAGATGCTGAGGATGACGGCGCCGATGCCCAGCAGGAGCATGACCCACCAGTACGGGAAGCCCACGCGTTTGTAGTCGAAACTCTGGACGGCGATGATGATACCCTCGACCATGACCCAGATAGCGAAGATGATGGGCAGGGAAGCGGCCAGGGCGCCGCTGAAGGCCAGGAAGAAGATACCGAGCAGGATCTGCAGGATGGCCGACAGCATGCGGCTGCCGCTATTGGGGAGAAATCTTTCCGTCCGGAAGGTGAAAATCAGCTTGAACATGCCGGAGAAAAGGGTGAAGCATCCGATCAGCCAGGCGGTGGCGAAAAGGGTACCGGCGGGCCGGGTGATGCAGACAATACCGAGAATCACAAGCAGGCAGCCTGCGATTCCGAGCCATATTTTAGAAGCTTTAGACATAGTAATAAAATGGTTTAATTCCACAAATATACACATTTTTAAGAAAAATCCCGTTGGAGATTGGAATGATTCGTCGTAACTTTGACGCCACTATGAAAAAGCTTCTGATCCTGATGCTTGGCCTGTTGGCCATTGCTGCCTGCCAGTCCCGGCAGGATGAACCCGCATATATCGTCCAGGTGTCGCTGGGCGGCTGGCACACGCCCGATTATACGGCCGGCCAGATTATCGGCCGCATTGATTCCGTCCGACAGATGATTCCTGTCAGGAAGGTCATCATCGGCTGGAGCCTGGACAAAGCGATCTACCGGCAGGTGGGGGACTACCTGCATGAGAAGAACATCCAGATGCTGCTCTGGCTTCCGGTCTTTGCCGAGACCGAGGAAGTCTGCGACAATACGTCCGCCGTGGATCTGTGGGGCCATGTGCCGGCCAACTACGACCTGGCGGCCGGGGAGGGCTTCCGCTTCAATTGCCCCTCTGACCCGCTCAATGCCGCTCATGTGGTCGCGATCTATGACAACTGTTTCAGCGACTGCGGCTTCGACGGCGTCTTCCTCGACCGCATCCGCACCCAGTCGTTCGTCAGCGGTGTCGGAGGCGTGCTCAACTGCGGCTGCCCGCACTGTGCGGAACGATTTGCCGCAGAAGGCGTTGACCTGGAAACCGTGCGAATGGCCTGGGAGGCCAAAGGCGATGATTTCCTCTCGGTCAGCGGCTATACGCCGCAAGGCGGATTTACCCTGAAGGATACCCTGGCCGCCCGCTTTTTCGAGGCCAAAGGCCATATTGTCAGCGGCGCGGTGGCGGCCATTGCCGACAGCCTGCGCAGCCGCGGCCTCGAGATCGGCATGGACCTCTATGCCCCGTTCATGGCTCCGTTCGTCGGGCAGGACTACGCCATCCTCGCCCGGCACGCTGATTTCATCAAGCCGATGCTCTACCGCATGACCTTCGCCCCGGCCGGCATGGGCTTCGAATACGATTTGCTCCGCAAGGCTGTTCCGGGCGCCACGGGCTATCCGGACTTCAACATGGACCGGGTTTTTCTCTCGTCGCAGCTGGATGCCATGGCGCCGTATCCCTGCGCCAAATATCCGGGCATCGAAATCAATTACCGGGAAGGGGTCGTGCCGACCTCGCCCGAATATGTGACGGAATCGCTGGACGAGGTCATGCGCCATCATCTTGACGGCGCCGTGCTCTCCTGGAACATCATGGAGGCGCCCGATTCCCATATCGTCATCTTTAATAGAAAGTAATATGAATAAAATGAACATCCCCTTGATGGCCACGTTGCTGGGCCTGTCGCTGGTCGTTTGCCCGCTGCTTTATTTCCTGGTCGGGCCGGCCCTGGACGCCGTGCAGCTGTCCACCCTGAAGATTCTGCTCGTGATTATGGGTTGCAGCGCCTTGTTCTGTTTCGTCACAGGCGAGCTGACCGGCAACAATTCCCAGATGGACAAGCTCTGGAGTATTCTTCCGGAGATTTATGTCTGGATCATTGCCGTGCAAGGGGGCATGAAGCCCCGTCTTGTGGTGATGGCCGTTCTGGCCACGCTCTGGGGGATCCGGCTGACTTTCAATTTCGCGCGCAAGGGCGCCTATCACTGGAAGTTCTGGGAAGGCGTGGAAGATTACCGCTGGGCGATTGTCCGCACGGGGGCGCCTTTCAACGGCAAGCGCGGTCCCTGGATGCTCTTCGACCTGTTCTTTATCTCCATCTACCAGAACGCGCTGATCCTGATGACCACGTTCCCGGCCCTGGTGAGCATGAACTCGACGCGGCCTTTCGGCGTCATGGATGTCGTGGCGGCCGTCCTGATGTTCTCGTTCATCCTGTACGAGACGATTGCCGACGAGCAGCAGTGGGCTTTCCAGACACGGAAATGGAAGATGATCAAGGCCGGCCAGAAGCTGGAAGAGCTTCCCGCACCTTACAACCTGGGCTTCAACACGCGGGGCCTCTGGGGCGTCAGCCGGCATCCCAACTATTTTGCGGAGCAGAGCATCTGGGTGTGCTTCTATCTTTTCTCCATCGGCGCCGGCATCGGCGTCTTCAATTGGAGCATCATCGGCGCGCTGCTGCTCATCGTGCTCTTCCTGGGCAGTTCCACCCTCGCCGAGCAGATCAGCGGCGGCAAATACCCGGCCTACGCCCGCTATTGCCAGCAGGTTTCACGCTTTTTCCCTGGAAAGAAGTTTACTGTCTGATCTGTACGGATGCTTCATTTTAGCGGACCAGGACATCTTGCTTCAGCGCTTCATGACGAACAGCAGGTCCGCGCCATCCTGGATGTCCTCGTAGTGCAGCTCCGTGCCGCGGCTCCGAGGGTCAGGAACGACAGCAGTGCGGCCAAAACGAAGCATCTGTTTTTCATACGCTGGATTTGCAAGCGAAGTTAGCCATTATTCTGCAATCCCGGTTGTCGGGTGCAAAAATATTTGCATATCAAAAAAAATCCGTATCTTTGCAATCCCTTGGTGCCTGGGCCGGGAGGTTAGGCACTGGTCTGCAAAACCAGGTAGAGCGGTTCAATTCCGCTAGGCACCTCCAAAATAAACGAAGCCGTGTGGCTTCGTTTTTATTTTGGAGGTGCCTGACGGCACTTCCTTTTACCGGGGGCCTGCCCCCGGACCCCTCGCGCCCTCGGCGCGGTTTTCGAAGCCGTGTGGCTTCGTTTTTATTTTGGAGGTGCCTGACGGCACTTCTTTCTACCGGGGGCCTGCCCCCGGACCCCTCGCGCCTTTGGCGCGATTTTTCGAAGCCGTGTGGCTTCGTTTTTATTTTGGAGGTGCCTGACGGCACCGTTCCGTTTTTATTTCCAGCCGGTTTTCGGGAGGACGAAGACCATCCGGCGGCCGTCGGAAGGGTGGCGGAAACGCAGCTCGGCGGCATGGAGCATCAGCCTTCCGGCAGGCTGGCCGCCATACAGCCGGTCGCCGATGATGGGCCGGTTCAGTCCCGCAGGATGAGCGCAGTGAACGCGGAGCTGGTGGGTGCGGCCGGTGTAGGGGATGAGTTTCACGCAGGCCGTTCCGTCGGCGCGGAGCTCCAGCACTTCGTAATCGGTGACGGCGGGTTTTCCCTGCTGCTCATCGACCATCTGCCGGGGACGGTCGTACCAGTCGGGTGCGATGGGAAGCGTGATTTTTCCGCGCTCGCCGGCTGTCAGGACCTTGCCGCCCGCCATGATCCAGGCCAGATAGGCCTTGGAAACTTCCCTTTTTTCAAATTGCTGCTGCAAAGCAGACTGGGCTTCAGCCGTCTTGGCGAAGACCATGAGGCCGGAGGTGTCCATGTCGAGGCGGTGGCAGGCCAGGACCGGCGTGCCGCAATAGTCACTGAGCCAGTCCTGCAGCGAGCGGCGGGGCGGAACGCCTTTGACCGGACGTCCGGGCACGGCCAGCATGCCGGCAGGCTTTTCAACGACGATGAGCGAGCTGTCTTCGTAGTGAACGACGGGTTCGGACAGCTGCCAGTGAGCGTCGCTCTCAAGGGGATTGGGTTCGACGTCCACGCCCTGGAGCATGTAGCCGAGCAGAGGACCGCATTTACCGGTGCAGGCCGGATAGAACGCGCCGGCGCGGCGGATTTCACGGGCGGGGGAGGAACCGTACCAGAATTCGCCGATGGCCAGGGGCTTGAGGCCGTGGGTCAGGGCGTAGTGCAGCAGCTTGGGCGCGGCGCAGTCGCCGGTGCCGCCGGGCGGTACGAGGCCGCGGGCGGCGAAGATCTGCCGGATGCTGCGTCGCTCTCCATATCCGTTGACGACGACATATTGTTCGAAGAGCCAGTCCTGCAGTCTTCTGGATTCTTCGGCCGAGGAACTTTGGATGTCTTCCGGCTTCCAGTCAAAGATCGGCGGCACGAATCCTTCGACACAGGCGCTGCCGCCGGCCAGTCCAGAAAAAGCATACAAGAATGATCGAGCTTCGCTTGCTCTGGCATCGTTCTGTTCGGGCGAAAAAATGCCCTCACATCCCGATACCACCCGCCGCTGCGCCCTGTCGTAAGCGAGCGACGCAGCGGGTGGTGTTTGGTGCAGCGACCTTTTTTCGGGAGCGAGGCAAACACCAGAGCAGCATAGCGAGCGCTCTACTTCGAGAACGCCCAGCATCTTGCCTTCGGAAAAGAGAGCGCGGAGCGAGGGCGTGGCGTCGATGCGGGCGGTCAAAGCCCGGGCGGCTTCGACGATGGCGGGAGCGGGCGTGTAGCAGAAAGGATTATTCAACATAGAGGACCAGCCCCTTGAGGTAGGCGCCTTCGGGATGGAAGATGTTGACGGCGTGGTCGGCGGGCTGGTTGAGACGGTCGATGATGCGGACGTGGCGGCCGGTTTCGGCGGCAGCGCTGAAGACGGCCAGTGCAAAAGCCTCGCGGTCCACTACCTGCGAGCAGCTGAACGTGAAGACCAGGCCGCCCGGCGCAACGGCGTCGATGGCGGCGGCGTTCAGCCGCTGATAGGCGCGCAGGGCATTGGGAAGAGCGCCGCGGTGCTTGGCAAAGGCCGGCGGGTCGACAATCATCAGGTCGTAGGCATCTTTCGGCGCCTCTTTGACAAAATCGATGGCATCGCAGCACAGCGCGCGGTGCGGGGCGTTGGCACCGAAATTCAGGGCGATGTTCTCCTTCACCAGTTCGACGGCCCGCGCCGAACTGTCTACGGAGTCGACGGAAACAGCCCCGCCAGCCAGGGCGTAGACGCTGAAGCCGCCGGTGTAGCAGAACAGGTTGAGGACACGCCGCCCTTGGGCGTAGCGCTCGACGAGCGCGCGGTTTTCCCGCTGGTCGAGGAAGAAGCCGGTCTTCTGGCCTTTTTCCCAGTCCACCAGGAATTTGTGTCCGTTTTCCAGGACGGTGCGCGGACAGAGCGCCGTGGCGGGACCGGCCTGCCACAAGTAACCGTCGGCCAGTGCGAGACCGGCCTTGAAAGGCGCCGTCCCTTCACTTTTATCGTAGACAGCCAGGAGGCGGTCGCCATAGATCTTCCTGAGGGCTTCCGCAATGTCCGTGCGGGACAGGAACATGCCTGCGGAATGGGCCTGCAGCACGCAGATGCCGTCGTACCAGTCGATGATCAGGCCCGGTAGGCCGTCGCCTTCGCCATGGACGAGCCGATAGCAGTTCGTGGCAGCGGCATCCGCGAGTCCGACCGCCTTGCGCGCGTCGAGACAGCGCTGCAGTCGTCCCTGCCAGAACGAAGCGTCTGTCACCGCCTCCTCCTTCGGGTCAAAGCTCAGCATCCGCACGGCGATCGAGCCGATCTGGTAGTGTCCCCAGCCCAGGAACTCCTTCCGGGTGGAGTAGACGCATACGATGTCGCCTTCGGCCGGGTCGGGACCCTCGATGCCGCCGATGGCCCCCGAGAATACCCAGGGGTGGAAACGCAGCAGCGATTCTTCGCGTCCTTTCTTGAGGTAGAGGCGTGTCATGGGCGTTGGGAGGCGAGCAGGACCTTGTACATCTTGACGCAGATCCAGGCGTCGGTGGCGGCGTAGAGTTGCTGGGCGTCGGACAGGGGCTCCGCTTCCCAGTTGGAACACTGCTGCGCCTTGGAGACCTTGCAGCCCAGGATGATGGCGGCCATCTTGCGTACGCTTTTCTCCTGGATGCCGTAGTCGCCGCCGAAGGACTGAAGGTCCATGAAGCGGTGCGGCTCGAAAGGCCGGAAGTACTGGAGTCCGTGGATGTCTTCATGGACGGCGGCGCCGATCTTCGTGATGTAGGGATCGGCCATGATGTCGGCGATTTCCTGGGGCAGGCCGAGTTCGTGGAGGCGGAACAGGAAGGCTTCGGTCTCGCTGGAGAGTTGCAGGAGCGCCGTGTGGTGCCGAGGCTGGTGGGCCTGAAACACGGGCTTGGTCTCCGTGTCGAAACCGATGAAGCGTTGGGCCGAAAGGTGCTTGATGGCGTGGGATAGGTCGCGTCCGGGGCGGGTGATGACGTGGATCTTGCCAGGGAAGGCGGCCAGTTCGAGTTGCTCGATTTCTTCAGGTGTTATGGTCTCTTGGAACATCGGGTCTACTTAAGCGTGGGAGCGATCAGCGCATAGGAATTGGGAAGGAGTTCCTTGATCCGCTGCAGGTTGTTCTGGTCGATATTGTCGAGGGAGAAAGGCACCTGCTTGGTGGTCAGTTCCTCGGTGCCGGGCTGCCGGCCGTATTTGAAATCGTGGGTGAGATAGCCTTCCGGGGTCAGGCAGTTGTCTTCCAGCAGGCTGCTGGGAATCGAGATGTAGGATTCGACCTGGGTGGGGGTGATGCGGAAGGCCAGGTTGCCGTCTTCGCGGAGGGTCTGGTAGCACTCGAGCGCCGTGTAGACAGCCGGATCGATGAAGGTGACCTCGTCGGCGATCAGCTCCCGGTAGGGATAACGCCCGTCTTCGCGGTATTCCCGCAGGTATTCGAGCATTTCCTTCAGGGTCTCCAGGTAGAAGGGGTAGTGGGTGCAGCCCAGGATGATGGCACGGATGGGCGTGGACTTGCCGCTCTGGCGGTGACGCTCGAGCATCGTCACGATGTTGTAGCGGGCGTAGTTGGCGGCACTGTTGAGCTGGATGGAAGCGTAGGCGCCGCCCGGTTCGCGGCGGGCCAGGATCTGGTTGCCGGAAAAGTCGAAGTTGTAGGCGCGCAGCAGGCCGGGACGGATGTCGTCCGGTCCTTCTCCCAGCACGGGGCCTAGGTAGTTGTTGCTGGGCGCAAAAAGACGGGGATTGACGTAGTCGGGATTGGAATCCACGGCTTCGGCGAAGCCGTCGCCGCCCTCATTGACGATGTCGATGGCCGTGGTAATCCCGCGGCGTTCCATTTCCGTACGCAGGGTACGCTCGTAGACACCCGAGGAAATGGTGCCCGGGGTGGCCAGCACGCCGATGGCGAAAGGCGCCGTATCGGGCTGGATGTCCAGTTCGTCGAGCGTGGCCTTCACGCCGGCGTCGATCACGCCGATCACTTTCACGCCGGTCCCGGACTGGTAGAGCATCGACTTGATGAGATGGAGGCCGTAGGCCGTGGCGGTGTTGCAGGCCACCACGATAATCTTGGCCCGCGGCTTGCGGCCGCTGGGCTGCTCCTCGATGCCGTTGACGAAGTAGTGGTCATTGAGCAGGAAAATGACGTCCTTGAGGACCAGCTCCTGGAGATAGGCGGTGTTGCCTTCGGCTGCGTAATTGCCGTAGGGCATGTTGGCCTGGTCGGCCAGGTAGACGAAATGCTCGCCGGCAAAGTCGAGGATGCTGTCGCGCCCCCCGGTGCCGGTGATGTTGTCGAAGTGGTCAAGGCAGAGCAGCTTTTCCAGGACGGTAAGTCCGCCTGTACCCGAGTCGAAGATGCCGATGGGCAGATTCCGCATGTCCGCAGGATACTGCTCGAAGTCCACATAGAAACGGGAGGCGGTATCGTACAACGCCTTGTTGACGATCGGAGGATTGTCGATCGGAATCTGTTTCTGGCCGCAGCCTGCCGTGATGAGCAGCAGGAGGGAGGCGGCTGCCAGCATGCCGGAAAGAGAAAAACTGCGATGCATGATTTTTGGTTTTTATCTGGCAAAATTACTAATTTTGCTGAATATAAAGAAACGGATATGAAAAAGTCGTTTGCGGCAGTCCTGCTGCTTCTTCCCCTGGCCCTTTTCGGGCAGAACCGTGTCCAGCAATACATTGACGGGCAGATGAAAACCGATTCGCTGCTGATCAACGCCGTCGTCGGCATCCTGGCCGTCGACGAAAACGGCGCGGAGATTGCCGCCTGGAACCCCGACATGCCCATGCTGACGGCCTCCACGATGAAGACCATCACCACCGGTCTCGGCTACGAAGTGCTGGGTCCTGCTTTCCGCTTCTCCACGCGGATTGCCTATGACGGATGGATCGAAAAGGGCGTGCTGCACGGCAATCTCTACATCGTGGGCGGCGCCGATCCGACGCTCGGCTCCCGCGACACCATCGCCTTCCCGATCGATTCGATCTTCGGTATCTGGGCGAAAGCGGTCACGGACGCCGGCATCCGCCGCATCGACGGCCGCATCATCGGGGATGACCGCATCTACGAAGAAGAGTCGATTCCGAGCAGCTGGTCATATGGCAACATCGGCTATGATTACGGCAGCGGCACATCCGGCCTCTCTTTCTGCGAGAACCTGTCCTATTTCGAAATCGAAGCGGGAGAGGTGGTCGGAGACCCCGTGCGCATCACGCCCGTCGGCCCCCATTCGCCGAACATGACATATATCAATGAAGTGACGACGGGAGAAAAGGGCGACGGCGACAATACTGAATACTACGCTTCCAGCATTTCTCCGATCGGCAAGTTCACGGGCACCTTCGGCATTGACGCCCGGCCGCGCACGCTGGCGCAGTCCAACAAATACGGCCCGGTCACCTGCGCCACCGAATTCGCGACCTACCTGCGTACGCTGGGCATCGGCTGCAAGGGTACCACCGACGTGCGGGAAATGGCCTACGACTACTCCGTCCCGCCGCAGCGGAGCCTGACCTACATCGCAGAAACCTTCTCGCCCGAACTCCGCCGCATCGTCAAGGTCACCAATACCATCAGCAACAACTTCTTCGCCGAGACCATTTTCAAGATGGTGGGCAAGACCCTGCTCGAGCGGAAGACGGGCAGCGAGTGGATGAACGTGTCCTACAGCCAGGCGAGCCAGGTCATCGCGGAGTACCTCCAGGACCGCGGCGTCTCGACCTACGGTTATACGCAGGACGACGGCAGCGGCCTCTCGCGCCAGAACTACGTGTCGCCTCGCTTCTTCACGCGCTTCTATGCGATGATGGCCCAGAGCCCGGATTTCCCGGAATATCTGGCGAGTTTCCCCAGCCCGGGCCGTCCCGGCACCCTGCAGACGGTGCTCCGCAAAGCGGATCCGGAGCTCAAGAAGACCATCTTCGCCAAGAGTGGATCCCTGTCGAGTGTCCGCTGCTACGCCGGCTACGTCGATTCCAGACGCGGCCTGCTGCGCTTTGCGATCCTGGTGAACAACTATGCCTGCTCCACCAGCCGGGTGCAGCCCAAGATCGAGGGCTTCATGGAAGAACTGGCCAAATATGGAGACAAACAATAACAAACATAATCCTACCGTATAATGCTTACCTTATCCAAGAAAGCGCAGGCCATGCCTGCTTCGCCGATCCGTAAACTCGTTCCTTTCGCAGACGCTGCGAAAAAGCGCGGGATCAAAGTCTATCACCTGAACATCGGCCAGCCCGACATCGAATCGCCGAAAGAGGCGCTCGATGCGGTGAAGAACAACGACCTGAAGGTCGTGGCGTATGCCAAGTCCGGCGGCAACGACTCGCTGCGGGAAGGCCTGGCGCGTTACTACAAGGGCATCGGCATCCAAGTGGAGGCCGCTGACATCAACATCACCAACGGTGGCAGCGAGGCCCTGCAGATCGCTCTTTCGGTAACCTGCGATCCCGATGACGAGGTCATCGTTTTCGAGCCTTTCTATACCAATTACAATTCTTTCGCGCTGCAGAACGACGTGAAGCTCGTTCCCATCACCACGCGCATCGAAGACGGCTTCGCGCTGCCGCCGATGAGCGAGGTCGAGAAGCACATCACGCCGAAGACCAAGGGCGTGGTGATCTGCAACCCGGGCAACCCCACAGGCTGCCTCTACACGAAAGAGGCGCTGCTGGAGCTGGGCGAAATCGCGAAGAAATACCAGTTGTTCATCTACGCGGACGAGGTGTACCGTGAATTCTGCTACACCGACGCGCCGCACTTTTCCTGCATGCATATTCCCGGCCTGGAACAGAACGTCATCCTGCTCGACTCCGTGTCGAAGCGCTACAGCCTCTGCGGCGCGCGCATCGGTTACCTCGTGTCGCGCAACAAGGATGTGATGGCCGCCGTCATGCGTTATGCGCAGGCCCGCCTCTGCTCGCCGTCCTACGGACAGATTGCCGCCGAAGGTGCACTCGACGCCCCGGCTTCCTATTTCAAGGCTGTGCGTGACGAATACATTCACCGCCGTGACGTGCTGATCGACGGCCTGCAGAAGATGAAGGGGGTCATCGCTCCGCGTCCGATGGGCGCCTTCTACGCCGCCGCGCAACTCCCGGTCGACGATGCCGAAAAGTTTGCCAAATGGCTGCTTGAAGAGTTCAACTACAACGGCGAGACCGTGATGGTCGCCCCGATGGCCGGCTTCTATGCCACCAAGGGCCTGGGTACGAACCAGATCCGCCTGGCCTATGTCCTCAAGGAAGAAGACTTGAAACACGCTCTTGTGTGCCTCGAAAAAGCCCTTGAAACCTATCCGGGCCGCGTTTAGCGGCACAGTCGCCCGTATGAAACACGTATCCGCCTCATCCCAGTTCATCCATCAGATCCTTCCTGTCAAGGGAATCGCCAATGCGAGGGATCTGGGCGGATACGAAGTGCCGGGAGGCTGTCGCGTCAAATCGGGCTTGCTCTTCCGGTCCGCCCACCTGGCCGGGGCGAAAGAAGCGGACCTCGCTTTCCTGAACCGTCTTTCCATCGGGATCGTCGTGGATTTCCGTATGGACCGGGAAAAGTTGAAGAAACAGGACCGGGAGATTCCCGGGGCTCGGTATATGGACATGCCCCTCGATGCCGGCGGCGCCATGTCGGCCAGCATCACCGAAGAGGAGGCACGGAAGTTCATGGGCAGGAAGAAGGAGTTCAACGTCCGGAAACTTATCGTGCCCGCGGCTTTCAATGAAAAGGCGAAAGCCATCGCGCGTGAAATGTATCCCACCCTCTTCTTCTATCCGGACTGCCAGCGTCAGATGGCCGCTTTCCTGCACCTGGTGGTGGAGGAGGGGGACAAACCCATCCTCTTCCATTGCACCCAGGGCAAGGACCGTACGGGTATCGCCTCGGCGTTGCTCCTGGCGGCGCTTGGGGCGGACAGGAAAACCATCGTGACCGACTTCGATATGACCAACCGGTTCTATGAGAAGGATGTCAGGAAATTCACCCGCCGCGTTCGATTCTGGGGAGGCAAGGAGGAAGAAATAGCTGTGGTCAAGGCGTTTATGGGGGCCAACACGGAGAATTTCATCAAGGCCCTGGACGCGGTCGACGCGCAGTATGGTTCCTTGGATGCTTACCTGAAAGGTCCCATGGGACTGACGGACGCCGACATCCGGACATTGAGGACACGCTATCTCGAGAAATAATTTTGTGTATTTCAATTTATTGCGTATCTTTGCAACCCAAAACATTGATTAGAAAACCGTTAAGCTAGTGATTAAGAGATAGTTAAAGGCTATCCGCTTACGGTTATAAATTTTTAAACAAAATTTATTTATGTACGCAATCGTAGACATTGCAGGACAACAGTTCAAAGTGGAAGCCGGCAAGCAGATCTTCGTCAACCGTCAGGCTGCCGAGGTCGGTGCCGCCCTTTCTTTCGACAAGGTATTGCTTCTCGACAACGAGGGTGATGTCAAAGTCGGTGCTCCTTATGTGAACGGCGCAGCCGTGAAGGCGACCGTCATCGAGCACTGCAAGGCTGACAAGGTGATCATCTTCAAGAAGAAACGCCGCAAAGGCTATCAGAAGAAGAACGGCCACCGCCAGTATTTGACCAAACTTCAGATCGAAGGCATTGCTTAACTAACCATTAAAAACAAGAACGAGTTATGGCACACAAAAAAGGTGTAGGTAGTTCCAAGAACGGCCGTGAATCACAAAGCAAACGTTTGGGCGTCAAATTGTTCGGTGGTCAGATTTGCAAAGCCGGCAATATTCTCGTACGCCAGAGAGGTACTGTCCACTATCCGGGTGAGAACGTTGGTATGGGCAAGGACCACACCCTGTTCGCACTGGTAGACGGTGTTGTCTCTTTCAAGAAGAAACTGGGCGACAAGTCCTATGTGTCCGTCGTCCCCATGCCGAAGGCAGAGGCGTAAGCAGTTTCACGCTTGACATCGATAAAAGAGAGGAAGACCGGACAGGTTTTCCTCTTTTTTTGTATATTTGCGCCGCTATAAACCGAGACAAAGATGTTAACCCTCAAACTCCTCCGCGAGAATCCCGAATTCGTCATCGAACGCTTGCAGGTCAAGCATTTCGACGCCAAAGAAATCGTCTACCAAATCCTCGATATGGACCGTCAGCGCCGTGCCGCGCAGACCGAACTCGACGCCTGCCTGGCCCAGCAGAAAACCAGGTCCGCCGAAATCGGCTCCCTGATGAAACAGGGGCAGCGTGCCGAGGCTGAAGAAGCCAAGAAAGCCGTCGCTGAACTGAAGGAGAAATCCAAGGCCCTCGAAGAGAAAATGGCGGAAGCGGAGAAGAAACAGCAGGAACTGGTCGTGCTGTTGCCGAACCTTCCCTGCGCGCTCGTTCCGGAAGGCCGCACCGCCGAAGACAACCTCGTCGTAAAGATGGGCGGTCCCGAGCCGCACCTGCCTGAGAACGCGCTGCCGCACTGGGAACTCGTCAAAAACCTCGACATCATCGACTTCGACCTCGGCGTAAAGCTGACCGGCGCCGGTTTCCCCGTCTATAAAGGAAAAGGTGCCCGGATCCAGCGCGCGCTGATCTCCTGGTTCCTCGAGAAGAACACCGATGCCGGTTACCTCGAATACCAGCCGCCGTACATGGTCAATGCCGATTCCGGTTTCGGTACCGGCCAGCTGCCCGACAAGGAGGGCCAGATGTATTACGCTCCGCTGGACGGCTTCTACATGATTCCGACGGCCGAAGTGCCCGTGACCAACATCTACCGCGATGTCATCCTCAAGAAAGAGGATTTCCCGGTGAAAATGACGGCCTATACGCCCTGCTGGCGCCGTGAGGCCGGCTCCTACGGCAAGGATGTGCGCGGCCTGAACCGCCTGCACCAGTTCGACAAGGTGGAGATCGTCCGCCTCGAACTGCCCGAGAACTCCTATGCCGCTCTCGACGAGATGGTGGCCCATGTGGAGACCCTCGTCCAGGACCTCGGCCTGCGTTACCGCATCCTGCGCCTCTGCGGCGGTGACATGAGCTTCACCTCCGCCATCACCTATGATTTCGAAGTGTACTCCGCCGCGCAGCAGCGCTGGCTGGAGGTCAGCTCCGTGTCGAATTTCGAATCCTACCAGGCCAACCGCCTGAAGCTCCGCTACAAGGACGAGAATGGCAAGACCCAGCTCGCCCACACGCTCAACGGCAGCTCGCTCGCGCTTCCGCGCATTCTGGCCGCCATCATCGAAGACTACCAGATGCCGGACGGCCACATCGTGGTGCCCGAAGTGCTCCGCAAATACACCGGTTTCGACATCATCTGATGGCCGCGCAGCAACGGATTATCCTGGGAATCGACCCCGGAACCAACATTCTTGGTTACGGGGTCATTCTCGTAGATAAAAAGAGCGTCCAGTACGTGGACATGGGCGTGCTGGACCTGCGGAAAGAGAAAGACCACTTCCTGAAGCTGAGCCTGATTTTCGAGCGGGTAGGGGCGCTGATCGAGCGCTACACCCCCGACGACCTCGCCATTGAAGCGCCTTTTTTTGGAAAAAATGTGCAGTCGATGCTGAAGCTGGGACGTGCGCAGGGGGCTGCCATCGCCGCGGCGCTGCACCGCCAGCTGCCCGTGTTCGAATATGCACCCCGTAAAGTCAAAATGGCCATCACGGGGAGGGGCGATGCCTCGAAGGAACAGGTGAAGCTCCTGATGGAGAAAACCCTCAAAGTCACCCTCGATGCCAAATTCCTGGATGCTTCTGATGCACTTGCGATTGCGATGTGTCACTATTACCAGCTCACCAGCCCGTTGACCGACACCAGCACCTCGAAAAACTGGAAGTCTTTCATCGAGGCGCACCCCGGCCGGGTGAAGGAAGGTGAGAAGGCGGAGAAAGGCTGAAAAAAATGAACGTTTTCTGCAAGGACGATGTAACTTTTTATCCTTCGTTCAGTCTAAGAAGCGTTACCTTTTGATGGATACTACTTTTTTTATGAAATACCGTCTCTTCCGGGCAGCCCTTCTGATGCTGCTCATCGCATGCGGGGCCTTGAATGTGCAGGCCCAGAACTATTCACTGAAAATTAAACTCCAGGACAAGACGAACGGCGAACCGGTGGGTTACGCGACGGTGGCCCTGACGCCCGACGGCAAGACCGACGTGCTCAAGTACACCCAGAGCGACGATCAGGGCGCTGCCGAGATCAAGGGAATTCCGGCCGGCAAGTACAAAGTGGCCGCCATCCTCATGGGCTATGAGACCTACGAGGAAGTGATTACGATCAACAAGGATACGGACCTGGGCACCAAGCAGATGGCCGTCGAGGCCAACTTCCTCAAGGGCGCCACGGTGTCGGATGTCGGCAACCCGCTGATTGTCAAGAAAGATACCATCACCCACAACGTGACCCTCATCAAGTCGGGCGACAACGACGTGCTCGAGGACCTGCTGAAGAAACTTCCCGGCGTGGAGGTCAATTCCGACGGTACGATCACGGCCAACGGCAAGACGATCAGCAAGATCAAGGTCGATGGCAAACAGTTCTTCCTCGACGATCCCTCAATCGCCAGCAAGAACCTGCCCGCCAATATCATCGAGAGCATCAGCGTCATCGACGAGAAGTCTGAGCAGGCTCAGTTCACGGGTATTGACGACGGTGAAGAGGAGACCATCCTCGACCTGGGTGTCAAGAAGGGCATGATGAACGGCTGGTTCGGCAACGTGATGGGCGGCGGCGGATATGACGTCCAGGGCAAGAGCGCAGTCAACGACTTCCGCTATCAGGGCGCCGCTATGGTGGCCAACTTCACCGAAAAGGCCCAGCTCGCCTTCATCGGCAACGCCAACAATACGAACAACCGTGGCTTCAACGACATGGCGGCCAGTTCCATGAGCGGCATGCGCGGTGGCGGCATGCGTGGCGGCATGGGCGGCATGGGCGGCGGCTGGGGAGGCAACGGCATTTCCAGCTCCTACATGGCCGGCTTCAACGGCGGCTACACCTGGAAGAACAAGTCCGAGATTACGGGAAACGCCATGTTCAACGGCAACGAACGCTATGTGGAAGAAAAGACCCACCGTGAAACCGAAGAGAAGAGCGGCTCCACCCTGATTGCCGACAACGACGGCTACGACCGCACCAGCACCTGGGGCGTGCGCGCCGGCGTCCGGGCCGACTGGAAGATTTCAGAGAACACTTCGCTGCTCTTCGAGCCAAACTTCAACGTGGGCTGGGGCGATTTTGAAGAAGTCAGCACCTTCTCCACCGACCGGCAGACAGGCGGTATCATCCGGAAAGTGAATGACGGTGAAAGCAAGTCCTTCGGCGACAGCCACAACCAGAGCGCCAACGGCCGCCTGCTGTGGCGCCAGCGCCTGGGCAAGCCCGGCCGCACCATTTCGGTCAACGCCCGCTACAATTTCAACAACAGCGACATGGAAGGTTACAACCAGTCGACGACCCGGGTCCAGAACTGGTATGAAGACCTCCCCGCCGGCGTCACGACGACCGTCGTCGACCAGATGTACGACACCAAGTCGCAGACGCAGGGCGCCAATGGCCGTGTGTCCTACACCGAGCCGCTGGGCAAGAACTTCTACATTGAGGCCAACTACATGTATAACTATACGTACAGAATCTCCAATAAGGAAACCTTCGACAAGGATGCCGCCGGCAACTATACGGTGCTCGACCCGCTCTACAGCAGCCGCATCACCAACGAGGTGCACCGCCAGAACGCCGGCATCAACTTCCGCAAGCAGGAAGAGAAATACAACTTCACCATCGGTGCCAGCATCCAGCCGCAGAAGACCATCAACCATACGGCCAATGGAACCGTCGATACCACGCTGACGCTCAAGGTGCTCAACTGGTCGCCGAACGCCCGCTTCGACTACAACTTCAGCGATGCGCAGATGCTCCGCATCAACTACCGCGGCAATTCGACACAGCCGAGCCTGACGCAGATGATGCCCGTGCCCGACAACTCCAACCCGCAGCGCGTGACCCTCGGCAACCTGAACCTGAACCCTTCGTTCTCGCACAACATGAACGTGATGTACAACTCCACGAACACGAAGACCTACGCCTCGTTCAACGTCAACCTGAACGTCAATCTCAGCACGAACAACATCGTGAACGCCAGCTGGAACGATGCGTCCGGCGTGCAATACACCGTACCGATGAACAACAACAAGGGCGCCTGGTCGTCCCGGTTCTTCATGATGTTCAACTCGCCGATCGCCAAGAGCCGCTTCTCGATCATGTCGTTCACCAATGCCAACTTCAATACGGGCGTCTCGCTGGTGGGCAACGAGAACATCGACAGCAGCGATCCGGATTCCTATCTCGATCTGGCCAACTACACGCAGAATACCTACCGGACCGTGTCGGCGGGCGAGAACCTGCGCCTGACTTACCGTGACGACATTTTCGAGACTTCGCTGGGCGGCGGCACGCGCTACTCCCAGACCTGGTACTCCATCACCTCGAAGAACGTGAAGCCGACTTTCACGAGCAATGTGCAGGCTCGCTTCATGGCCAAGATTCCGAACATCCTGAACATCTCGACCGACGCGCGCTATACCTTCTATAACGGCTACAACGCGAATTACAACGATCCGACCCTCGTCTGGAATGCCGAGATCAGCAAGCAGCTCTTCAAGAACCAGTTTACGCTTTCGCTCAAGGCCTACGACATCCTGAACCAGTCGAAGAACACCTATCGCCAGCAGCGTGACAACTACACCCTGGATACCCGCAACAACACCCTCGGGCGCTACATCATGCTGAGCCTGACCTATCGCTTCGGTACCTTCGGCGGCCAGCGCAGCGGCATGCGCGGCCCCGGCGGCCCCGGTCGTGGTCCTGGTGGCTGGGGTGGCGGAAGAAGATTCTAATCGTCCTCTTCTTCTAATACATTGGAACCCGCATAACGGCGCCACTTCTCCAGAAGGGCGGACATATCAGAAGGGATCTCGCTGTCAAACGAGATCTCTTTTTTTGTGCGGGGGTGTACGAAGCCCAGCGTCTTGGCGTGCAGGGCCTGGCGCGGGCAGAGCGCGAAGCAGTTGTCGATAAACTGCTTGTATTTGGTGTAGAGGGTCCCCTTGAGGATGCGGTCGCCGCCGTAGCGGGCGTCGTTGAAGAGGGGATGCCCGATGTGGTTCATGTGGACGCGGATCTGATGGGTACGGCCCGTTTCCAGTACGCATTCCACCAGCGTGACATAGCCGAAGCGTTCCAGCACGCGGAAATGCGTGACGGCGTGCTTGCCCTGCGTCTCTTCGGCGCAGACGCGGAAGCGGAGCCGGTCGTTGGGATCCCGGCCGATGGGCGCGTCGATGGTACCCTCGTCGTCGGCGATGTTGCCCCAGACCAGAGCCCAGTAGCGGCGCTCGATCGTGTGGTGGAAGAACTGGCGGGCAAGTTCAATCTGGGCCGCGTCGTCCTTGGCCACGACCAGCAGTCCCGAGGTGTCCTTGTCGATGCGGTGCACGAGCATGCCCATGCGCTCGTCTCCTTCGGGGTCGGGATGGACGCCCAGATAATACGCCAGGGCGTTGACCAGCGTCCCGGAATAATTGCCGTGCCCCGGATGGACCACGAGGCCGGCGGGCTTGTTGATGACCATCAGGTCGTCGTCTTCATAGACGATGTCGAGCGGGATGGGCTCGGGCTTGATCTCGATGCCGCGGCGCCGGTAGGGCATCATCAGCGTGATGACGTCGAGCGGCTTGACTTTGTAATTGGCCTTGACCACGCGGTCGTTGACGCGCACGTATTCGGCGTCGATGGCGAGTTGCACGCGGTGCCGCGAGGTGTCTTTCAGGTGGTCGGCCAGGAATTTGTCGACGCGCAGCTGCGCCTGTCCGCTGTCGGCGACCAGGCGGAAATGCTCGAACATCTCCTGCTGTTCTTCGTCTTCGGACAGGATGTCGGGTGCGAGGTCAAGCTGCAGGTCTTCGCTCATCGGGTGGCGATCTTGGCCTGGCTGGTGGTCAGCTTGAGATGGATGGTGGTGCCCATGCGCACCGGGGAGCCGGCGCTGTAAGACGGGTTCTGGTGATAGACCACGGCGCGGAGCGTATCCTGGTAGTTCTGGACAGTCTCGTCGTAGGTGACGTTGCCCAGATTGAGGGAGTTCTCAAAGAGGTTGTCCTTGGCCACCGGCAGGGAGAAGCCCACCAGATAGGGGACGTAGGTATTGCTTTCATCGGGGGAGAGGCCCAGCAGCAGGTCGACGGGGCTCTCGGCCTCGATTTCAGTGCCGGGGGCCACATAGCGGCCGGCAATGAACTGGTCGAGCACGTTGTTGGTGGCCAGGTCTTCGCGATACATCAGCCGTCCCACGGTCAGGCCGCTGGCCAGGATCTCGGTCTTGGCCTGGCGCAGCGAATAGCCCACGAGGTTGGGCATCTTCACCATCTTGGTGCTGTGCGCGTTGATGGTGAGCTTGATGTTGCGGTTTTTCTTCACCTGGCTGCCGGGAGCGGGGTTCTGGGAGAACACGTGTCCCTTCTCCATCCGTTTCACATACACGGAGTCGGTGACTTCAGTGCGGATATGGTAACGTTTGGCCACGATCTGGGCATCGGAGACCGACAGGTCGGTGAAGTCGGGTACGACGATGACCTGGTTGTGCCGGGTGATGGCCTTGAGGCTCAGCTGGGTGATGACGAGCAGGGCGATCATGAGCGCCACTGCCAGCACCAGATTCCTGATGATCCAGCGTCCGATCGGTTTATTGTTCTGGTCTACTTCCATAACCCGACAAAGTTACGAAATAATTTTGATAAACAAGTTTGAAAAATTATTTTCAATTGTATTTATTATTGCATTATATTTGCAATACATTTTATGAAATTATGATCGCCATATGACTTCTATGACCATACGAGTGGACGAACAACTCAAGAAGAGTTTTGATATCCTATGCGATGAATTCGGGCTGAGCAACAGCGCAGCCATGAATCTGTTCATGAAGGCCGTGGTCAGGGAACGCAGGATTCCCTTTGAGATCAAGGCCGATTCTGAAGCTGACATCCGTCGTCAAGGCTGGGCAGCCTTCTTGCGGATGCGGGAAAATGCGCTTGCATCTGAAGCCGCAGATATGAGTTTGGAGGAGATTAACGAGGAGATCAATGCGGTGAGAGATGAAAAAGGGCACTAAGATTTACGCAGTCGTTGATACGAATGTCATCGTATCTGCTTTGATTTCCAAGCATCCGGGTACCGTTCCGTTGACAGTGCTGGCAAATGTCTTTTCTGGAGACATCACCCCAGTCTTTAACGACGAAATCATCGAAGAGTATCAGGGAAGTACTCTTCCGGGAGAAATTTCATTTGAATCCACAAGATATCGGTACAGCGTTATCGGCCATTACTAACTATGGCCTGAACCTCGAAAGGACGCCTGACGCCGACGAATCTTTCCCCGATCCCAAAGATCTCGTCTTTTACGAAGCAAGAGCCGGCAGATTAATACCGGATTGAGATTCCGGCGTGGACGACGGCAACCCGATAATAGTTGCCCATACCATTACCTGCTGCAATAACTTGTAGCAGCGGCCTCTCTGGACAACCCCGCCATCATGGCCCCGTTGAGCAGACAGAACACCGTCATATGACATGTAGCGACAATGATCCCGGACAACGAATTTCGGGTTGATCAGCTACGACGCAACGATGATCCCTTGTTTTGCATCTACTTATTGCTGAATTGCTGTTACATTTCCGACCTTCGCGTGTTATATAAGTAGAATGGCGAAAGATTATCTGACTGATGCATTCGTGCGGCTTCGGCAGAAGCTGAAAGGGATCTCCGGCGGGATGCTGCCGGATCCCGGCGGGGCGGAAGATGTCCTGCAGGACAGCTTCGTGCGGCTCTGGCGACGGCAGTATCCGATCGGATCGGAGAAGGAGGCTGAAGCGCTGCTGGCCCGGACAGTCCGGAATGCAAGTCTCAACGAGCGACGACGAGCGCGGACAGTTCCGCTGGAGAAGGATTTCGTGGATGACAGCCCCGATCCCACAGACAGAGAAAAGGCTTACGCCGAAATGAATCGGAAAATTCAAACAGAACTAACAGAAACACAACGATACATACTGGAGGAGAAAGAATATGGTGGTCGAACACTGGAGGAGATTGCAAAAGAATTGAAGATGGAGCCAGCGGCTGTGCGAATGCAACTCTCCCGCGCCCGGAAAACACTGAGAGAAACCTTGAAAAACGCTTTGAAAGATGACCGATAAAGATAAATACACAGCCCTGCTGCAGCGCTACTGGGAGGCGGAGACCACGCCGGAAGAGGAGCGGGATCTGGCTCTGTATGCAGCACGGGTGGACGATCCGGATTTCACGGAACTCCGGGGCGTGCTCGGTTACCTGTCTATTGGCCGGGAGCAGAAGGCCCGCAAGCAGCGGGCCATGCGCATCTACTCCTGGACGGCCGCGGCCGCGAGCATCGTGGCAGTACTGGCCGTCAGCCTGAGCCTCCATTTCCGCCCAGCACAGCGCACCGATGAACGCTGCGTCAGCTATGCATACGGCGTGCAATCCAATGACAGCGAGGCGATCATGGCGTCCGTGGCGGCTTCGCTGTCCGATTTCTTCGCGGGTGACACACCTGCCGAGATTCAATTACTAGAAATGTTCCAGCGATGAAAAAGACAATACTTTTCTTTGTGATGCTGCTTCTGCTTGGCGGTACGGCCTTCGCCCAGCGGGGCCTAAACACTTACCCCGTTTTCCGGGGGAAAGTGGTCCCTACCGAGCGGATGGTCACGACAGAGGTTCGTGGCGGCGGCATGGCCACTTACAAACTGGATTATTACCGAGGGATTTCCTTCCGGGCAGATACGGCCACGGCCCTGAAGGTGGCGGCATTGGTGGCCGCAGATGCCGAAACCGCCGTTTCGTGCGAGACAGAAAAAGACGGCGCGTTGCTGATCTATGCGCTGATCACACTCCAACCGGACCGGAAGATCAACCGCTATCTCTGCTACCAGGCCCGGCCAGAAGGGTTTATCTGGAAGATCACCATCCTCTACCTGGAAGGATCGGCCACGCTGGAGGATCTGCATTCGATGTTTGAAAAACAGGAGGTGGACAAAAAATGAAACACATCATCCTTGTCATATCGGCTGTATTGACGATCCTGTCGGCTGCTGCGCAAAATGCGGACACGACCACGACCGTGGCCAGCGATAAACTGAATTTCGAGGAGCCGAACTTTATGGTCTCCACTTACTTTGAAAGCGTCAAAGCTCATCTCTCCGCGGAAGGACGAAAGGCCTGGAAGCCCGAATTCAGCCTGCGCTTCACGCCTATGATTTACATGACTTCTTTCGATCTGACCGGTGGCATCCGCACCAGTCCCAACAAGGTCTTCGGCTTGGGTATCGGAAGAAGCTCCGTGCACTACGACGCATTCCCGGCGCGCGACTATCGCATCAACGTCTATGTGTATCACAGGCACTATCTCCCGTTCGACAAACGCCGCCGTTTCTCGCTGTATAGTGACTTAATGGGTGGTGGATCGTATATCTACAAGAGCACAAAATCCGATCCCTTGGATACCCCGAAGCAAGGAGACTGGACCTGGTGGTTCTCTTGGCAACCCGGCCTCTCCATCCGCCTATGGGGTAAATCCAATATCTTCTTCGGCCCGACGATCGGCCCTTCTTTCGGCGCCCACATCGGTATCGCGTTATAAATAATTTGTAAAACAGTATCCTAGTCAATATGAAAAAAGTGTTTCTTTCGCTGCTGGCTGCCTTGATCGCGCTGTCTGCCAGCGCACAAAACAATAAACTCAATTTCGAAGCACCGCTCTTCGGTGTCACCAAAAAGAATGTCAAGCCCAAGTGGTCCGTCGTAGCATTCGGCGGTATCCAGGCAGGTTACAGTTACCGGAACGTGGAATCGCCGATCCGGTCTTCCGGCTTGTACGGAGAATTGGATCTGGTGGATTTTCGTCTCCGCCCCTGGCGCAACGGCCATGTCTTCTCATGGGGCCTATCTCGTTCTTTTGACGTCCAGCGGCTTGCGAAAGGAACGGTTTACGGCCAAGATGGCAGTTTTATCGGAAAACCTGCTTCCTGGATCTGGGCTCGTTCCCATGCTGCCGAGTCGGTCACTTCGCTGAACATCGGCTATATGCATGAATTCGGCGACTGGAAGGCCGGCCTCTTTGTCTCACCTGGAGTGGGCACAGGTATCCGTCACAACCGGTATCTTGCGGGTTCACCGCTCTATCTGGAAGAGGGAACAGACTATACACCTGTCGGTGGTACTCGACACACCGATAATATGTATGCGAACGCAGGATGGCGCATGGGCATCAGCGCCGGCATCTGGTACAGGGTCTTTGGCCTGACTGTCGGTTGGCACTACCGCAGCATCGCTCCCGGCAACCAGAATGTCTTCCACGCGGGAATCTCAATACGATACTGAGTGCGTGTACCACGCGTAATCAGGAAAGAACCCGATAGAAACTGTCTCTTTCCACCGCTTTCCAGCCGGCGGCGGTGGCGCGGGCGGACAGTTCGGCGACGGTGAGGGTGGGGCGCTGGTCTTCAGCGCCCGCCAGGGAATAGATGCGGGTGGAGTCGTTGATGGTGCCGTCCAGGTCGTCGGCACCCCAGGCCATGGCTTCGAGGGCCAGGTCTTTGCCGAGCATGGGCCAGTAGGCCTTGATGTGCGGGATGTTGTCGAGGGCCAGCCGCGCGATGGCGAAGGTGCGCAGCACTTCTTCGTCCGACACTTCGCCCAGGCTGGAGAGCTGGTTGTCGCGGGAACGGAACTTCAAGGGAATGAAGGCGTTGAAGCCGCCGGTTTCTTCCTGCAGTTCCCGCAGGGCAAGCAGGTGGTCGACGCGGTCTTCGCGGCTTTCGATATGGCCGAAGAGCATCGTGCAGTTGGTGGGGATGCCCATGCGGTGGGCCGTACGATGAATGTCGAGCCAGCGTTCTGCGTCACACTTGTCGGGGCAGAGCTGCCTGCGGACGGCCGGCGCGAAAATCTCGGCGCCGCCGCCCGGCATGGTTTCCAGGCCGGCTTCATGCAGCCGATGCAGGCAGGTTTCGGCCGTCAGACGGTTGTAACGGCACATGTCGTCGATCTCGACGGCTGTATAAGCCTTGACGGTGACGGGGCGTTGCGGCGTGCCGTGTTCGCGGGCAAAGCCGTGCACCCTTTCCACGATCTGCCGGTAATAGTCGAAGGGCTTGTCGGGCTGGACGCTGCCCACGATGTGGATCTCGGTCATGCCCGGCTCGAATTTGCTTTCGCAGTAGGGGATGACCTCGTCGATCGCCATGCTCCAGGCGCCGGGCTGTGATGCGTTGTCGCGCCGGTAGGAGCAGAACTTGCAGCGGTGGGCGCAGATGTTCGAGGGCTCGAGGTGGAAGTTTCGGTTGTACCAGATACGGTCCCCGTTCAGGTTTTTGCGTACAAAAGAAGACGCCGCCTGCAATTCGGGCAGGGGCGCCTCATAAAGCTCCAACAGTTCTTTCCGACTCGTTCTTACCAAAGGTCTTCGGAAGAGACGGTCAGTTTCTTGCGGCCGTGACGACGGCGTGCAGCAAGGACGCGACGTCCGTTGGGCGTGGACATTCTTTCACGGAAACCGTGTTTGTTGCGGCGCTTGCGCTGGGAAGGTTGAAATGTACGTTTCATATCTGATGATTTCTTGTATACTGATTTGGGAGCGCAAAGATAAGGCTTTTCCTTTAATTTACAAATATTTTTAGCGGGAGATTGTCACAATCTTCTTCTCCTCGAACCAGGGATCGTCGAACCAGTTGGAAACCGGTGCCACATAGAACTTTCCGCGGTCGAGGCGGCAGCGCCGCACGCAGTCCGCGATCTCGGTATCCAGGTCACCGCCCTTGAGGTAACAGATGGCCTTCGTGAACTTGCCCCTGACCCAGGGATAGAAGGTCGAAAGGTCGGTTACGGCCCGGGACACCACATAGTCGAAGGGACCGGGCAGGCTTTCGGCGCGGGCCTGCACGCAGGTCACGTTGTCGAGCGCAAGCCCGTCTGCAACGGCTTGTGCCACTTTGACTTTCTTGCCGATGGAGTCACAGAGCGTGAAGCGGGCTTCCGGGAAAAGGACTGCCAGGGGAATGCCGGGGAAGCCACCGCCCGTGCCCAGATCGAGCACCGTGCTACCGGCGGGGAAATCCACGAGCTTGGCGATGGCGAGCGAGTGCAGAATGTGATGCGTCATCAGTTCGTCCATGTCCTTGCGGGAGATCACGTTGATGCGTTCATTCCATTCGCGGTAGAGCGCTTCCATCGCGCGGAACCGGGCCAGCTGGCGTTCGCTCAGCTGCGGGAAATACTTAGTCAGTGCTTCCATCGGCAGGGTTCTCCACCATTTTTTCCAGGAGTTTGCGGGCCCGGTTGATGCGGGTCTTGACGGTTCCCAGGGGCAGCTGCAGCTCCCGGGCGATATCTTCGTATGCGTAGTCCTTGATGAAACGCAGCTCGGCGACCTGCCTGTAACTGTCGGGCAGGTTCTGGATGCCTTCAATCAGGTCGCGGACGGCCTGGACCACGATGTAGTCTTCTTCAGGGGTACTGCCCGAAAGCACCTCGAGCGCCTCGCGTTCCGACGAGATGGGCACGGAGTTGATGGTTGCCCGGCTGCGGCGCAAGTGGTCGATGGCTTCGTTCTGGGCGATGTTGTAGAGCCAGGTGGAGAAGGCGTACTGCGGGTTGTAGCGCTCGATGTTCATGAACGCCTTCTCAAAGCTGCGCTGGCAGATGTCCTCGGCGTCTTCCGTCACGGAGACGTATTTCAGGATGTGGGCCATCAGCGAGCTGCGGTACTTCTCCAGCAGCTTGGAGAAGGCCCCCTGGTCGCGTTTCAGCGCCAGTTCCACGAGGGCGTGGTCTTCCATGCGGACCTTAGTGGGCTTCTCTCCAGTTTTTGCCATAGTTGCATTCGGTAAGCAAGGGGACTTTCAGGGTACAGACCTGCTCCATCTCCTGTTTGACAAGGTCGACGATGCGGTCGCGCTCCTCGGCGACCACGTCGAACACCAGTTCGTCGTGGACCTGCAGCACCATGCGGCTGCGAAGGCCCTCGTCGTCGAGCCGGCGGCTGACGGCGATCATGGCCAGCTTGATGATGTCGGCGGCGCTGCCCTGGATGGGGGCGTTGATGGCGTTGCGTTCGGCCAGGCCGCGGGCGACGGCGTTCTTGCTGTTGATGTCGGGCAGGAAACGCTTGCGGCCGAAGATCGTCTCGACATAACCCTTCTCGCGGGCTTCTGCGATGACGCGGTCCATGTAGGCCTTGACGCCGGGATAGCTCTTGAAGTATTCTTCGATGAAGTCGCGGGCCTCGGTGCGCGAAATGCCCATGCGCTGCGAGAGGCCGAAGGCGGAGATGCCGTAGATGATGCCGAAGTTCGCCACCTTGGCGTGGCGGCGCTGCTCGGCCGTGACTTCGTCGGGATCGAGGTGGAAGATGCGGGCGGCCGTGGCGCGGTGTACGTCGGCACCGTGGGCGAAACCGGCCACCAGGTGCTCGTCGCCGCTCAGGTGAGCCATCAGGCGGAGTTCGATCTGCGAGTAGTCGGCCGAGACGATCCAGCCGTCGGGATCGCTGGGCACGAAGGCCTCGCGGATCTTCATGCCGCGCTCGGTGCGGATGGGAATGTTCTGCAGGTTCGGCCGGACGCTGCTGAGACGCCCTGTCGCTGTAAGGGCCTGGGTATAAGTGGTATGGACTTTTCCGTCGCGAGGGTCGGCAAGGGCCGGCAACGGGTCGATATAAGTCGAAAGAAGCTTCTTGACGGCCCTGAATTCCAGAATCTTGCCGATGATGGGATGGCGGTCGGCCATCTCGGTGAGAGTCTCCTCGTCGGTCGGGTAGTTGTCGCGCTGGTTCTTCCTGGCTCGGGAGTTCAGGCCGAGTTTCTCGTAGAGCACCACGCCGATCTGGCGGGGGGACGACAGGTTGAGTGCGGGTTCGCCCGCCAGGTCGCGGGCTTCCTGCTCGATCTGTACCAGCTCTTTCGAGAGGACGCGGCTGTACGCGCCCAGCATCGCCGGGTCAATCCGCACACCGTCGGCCTCCATGCGGGCCAGGATGCTGATCAGGGGCATTTCAATGCGGGTGTAGAGTTCCCACAACCCTTGCTCCTGCAACTCTTTGCGGAGCAGGGGTTCCAGCTGGCCGGCCGCCACGCATTCCCGGGCAGCGGACTTGTCCTCGAAGTCGAAGAGCATCATCTGGCCGTCCCGGGCCGCCTCGCTGAGCTCGGCGTCTAGATAGTGGGCGGCAAGCGTGTCGAGTTTGTGGCTCCGTTCGGGGTTGAGCAGGTAGTGCATGATCCCCACGTCGTAGAGATTTCCCCGGAGGGCCGTATGCTTGAGTCCGAAGCCGCATTTGTCGACGGACGGGTCGGCGAGCAGGGGGAGGGCCTGGTTCAGCGGAAGGCTGCAGTAGCTGTCTCCGCTGGCCAGGATGACGGGGTCGCCCATGCGCACGGCGACGCGGCCGTTGCGGCGGGATTCCTCGAAAAGTCTGGCGGCGGGTATTTCGTTGCAGCGCAGGGTCTCCCGTTTCTTTTCGGGAATCGGGGCCAGTTTCGGCACCAGCCCGCGCAGCGAGTTGAATTCGTAATGGTTGAAAAGTTCGGCCACGCGCTGCTGATCGGGCTGGCCGAGCTGCAGGCTGCTTTCGTCCGCGTCGATGTCGACGTCGGTCTTGATGGTGACCAGGGTCTTGCTCAAGCCGAGGTGGGGGAGCGCGGCGCGGAAGGCCTCCTGCTGTTTGGGTGACAGCTCGTCGAGGTGGTCCACGATGCCCTCCAGGCTGCCGTATCTGGCTACCAGCTTGCGGGCGCCCACTTCGCCGATGCCGTCCACGCCCTTCACGTTGTCGGCGGCGTCGCCCCAGATGGCCAGGATGTCCACGATCTGCATGGGATCGTCGATGCCGTAGTGGCTGCAGATGGCTTCTTTCGAGACGATCTCGTTCTCGCCGCCGCCCTTGCCGGGCTTGTACTGGAAGATGTGGTCGTCCACGATCTGGCCGAGGTCCTTGTCGGGGGTTACCATGTAGACGTCGCAGTCGGGGGCGGCGAAGCGCCGGGCCAGGGTGCCGATCACGTCGTCGGCCTCGAAGCCGGGCTTCATGAGCACGGGAATGTCGAGGGCGCGCACGATGTCGGTCAGGGGCTCCAGGGCGGCCTTGACCAGTTCGGGTGTTGCGGTGCGGGTGGCCTTGTAGTCCGGATACAGTTCATGGCGGAAAGTCTTGGCCGGCGGGTCGAACATCACGGCCAGGTGGGAGGGCTGCTCCCGGGCGATGAGTTCGAGCAGGTATTTGGTGAACCCGAAGAGGATGGAGGTGTCTTCCCCCTTCGAATTGATCATGGGCCTGCGCAGGAATGCGTAGTACATCCTGAAAATCAAGGAGTGGCCGTCGATCAAGTAAAGGTTTTTCATATCCTGCAAATATAACATATTTTTTAACAGTTCGGGAACAAAAAAAATTCGTTGAAAAAATGACGAAAGATGCTGGATTTTGCTTCTGATTTGTTATATTTGCTGAGAAATTGAAATAAAACTTTAAAAATCATGGATATCACACCGCTTCTTTCCAACAATGCTTTGAGTATGCGCCGTTCGCAGATCCGCGATCTGCTCAGTGTGGCGACCCGTCCCGAGATCATTTCTTTTGCCGGAGGCTTCCCCAATCCGCAGACCTTCCCGATGGAAGACCTGAAGAAGATCATGCAGGAAGTGCTGGACACCGAAGGACATGCCGCGCTCCAGTATGGCTCCACCGAGGGCGTGCTGGCGCTCCGGCAGGAGATTTCGAAGCTCTACAAACGGGAAGAAGGGCTGGATGTCCCGGTCAAAAATATCCTGATCACGACGGCGTCGCAGCAGGCGCTCGACCTCATCTCCCGCATCTTCCTCAACCCGGGCGACGTGGTCGTCTGCGGTCTTCCGTCCTATCTGGGCGCCCTGCAGGCCTTCTGGTCCTACCAGGGCCAACCCTACGGCCTGCGGCACAACCTGGGTCTCGACGAAGCCTGCAACGTGCTCTGCGCAACGGGCAAGAAACCGAAATTCCTCTATTCAATCCCGGACTTCCAGAACCCGTCCGGCGAGACCATGTCGGTCGAAGAGCGTGAATATGCCATCGAAGTGGCCCGCAAGTACGACCTGCTCATTGTCGAGGATACGCCCTACAAGAACATCCGCTTCTCGGGCGAACGCATCGCGTCCATGTATTCGATGGATCCGGAACGGGTCATCATGCTGGGCACCTTCTCGAAGACCTTCGTGCCGGGCTTCCGCCTGGGCTGGGTGGTGGCGCCCGACAACGTCATCGAACGCCTCATCGTGGCCAAGCAGTCGGCCGACCTCTGCACGCCTGCCTTCTCGCAGCTGGTGGCGGCGAAATACCTGGCTTCCGGCGCTTACGACGAGAACCTGAAGAAGACCTGCGCGCTCTACAAGCGCAAGAAAGAACTGATGATCAAGGCCTTCGAGGACTATATGCCGGAAGGTGTGAAGTGGACGAACCCCGACGGCGGCCTGTTCCTCTTCCTCAAGCTGCCCAAACAGTACGACACCCGCGAACTCTTCGACATCGCCATCAAGGAAAACGTGGCCTTCGTCATCGGCGAGGCCTTCCACTGCGACGGCAGCGGCAAGCACACGATGCGCCTGAACTTCTCCTTCGCTTCGGACGAGAAGATCGTGGAAGGCGTGAAGCGCCTCGCGAATGCCATCAAGCAACTGTACGCGAAGTACGAATAACGAAACTCAGTTCCGGTAAATGACGCTGCCGCTCGCCTGGTGGGTAGCGAGGATCAGCACCTCGGCTATCTGCACATGGGCGGGCGCCTGCGCAGCGTAGAGCGCCACGTCGGCGATGTCGTCGCCGCTGAGCGGCTGTATTCCCTGGTAGACCTTCGCTGCCCGCTCCGCATCACCGTGGAAGCGCACCTGACTGAAATTGGTTTCCACCAGGCCCGGCTTCAGGTTCGTAACGCGCACGGGTGTTTGGGCCAGGTCGATGCGGAGACCGTCGGACAGGATCTTGACGGCCGCTTTCGTGGCGCAGTAGACCGCGCCGCCTGCGTATGCGGCATCGCCGGCCACCGATCCGATGTTGATGATGTGGCCCTGCTGCCTGGCGATCATGCCGGGGACGATGAGCCGTGTCATGTACAGCAGGCCTTTGATATTGGTGTCGATCATGGTCTCCCAGTCGGTGAAGTCACCGGCATATTCGGGCTCCAGGCCCAATGCCAGACCGGCGTTGTTGACCAGTACGTTGATGTCGCGCCAGGCGGCGGGAAGCGAGTCGAGCGCCTGCTTCACGGCGTCGCGGTCACGCACGTCGAAGCACAGCGGTAGAACCGCTGTGCTGAATTCCTTTTCCAGTTCGCCGGCCATTGCGGCCAGCTGCCCGGAGCGACGTGCAGTAATGATCAGACGATATCCGGCACCCGCGAATTTCCGGGCGCACGCGGCGCCGATTCCGCTCGTGGCGCCGGTAATCAGGACGGTTTTCATTTACCAGGCCTGGGCGATGGCGATGAAATCGTCGGCTTTGAGGGAAGCGCCGCCGATCAGTCCGCCGTCGATGTCGGGGCAGGCGAAGAGTTCCTTCGCATTGGAAGGCTTGCAACTGCCGCCGTAGAGGACGGTGGTGTTCTCAGCGATCTTTTCGCCGAAGTGGGCGGACAGCGTGCTGCGGATGAACGCGTGCATTTCCTGTGCCTGTTCGGCCGTTGCGGTTTCACCGGTTCCGATGGCCCATACGGGTTCGTAGGCAATGATGACATTCGCCATCTTCTCCGGCGCCAGGGTGAACAGCACATCGGAGATCTGCTTGGAAACCACGTCGAAATGTTGGTTGAAGTTGCGGTCCTCGAGCTTCTCGCCCACGCAGTAGATCACCTTCAGGCCGTTCTCGAAGGCCATGGCGATCTTCTTGGTCAGTTTGTCCGCGTTCTCACCATAATACTCCCGACGCTCCGAGTGACCGAGGATCGTATAGTTGCATCCGATGCCCTTCAGCATGGCGGCGGACACCTCGCCGGTGAAGGCGCCCTTCGGCTCGGTCGCGCAGTTCTGGGCGGAGAGGCCGATGGGACTTCCCTTGAGGACTTCGGCCACGGGAACCAGGTGGGTGAACGGCGGGGCGATGATGAGCGTTACACCCTTGGAGATTTCAGCAACTTTGGCGACGATACCTTTCGCGAGTTCGACGCCCTCGGCAACACTGGTGTTCATCTTCCAGTTGCCGGCAACGATTTTCTTTCTCATGATATGACTATTAGTTATGATTTCTTTTCCCTTCTGTCTTGACTTGTATTCCGTGGCTCCAAAAATCCCTTTGCTACCATGTACAAGACAATCTGCAAATATAGAAAATTATTGTATTTTTGCGGCAAAATAGACGACAAAGAAATGAGTTTCAGCTTCAAGGAGATCATCAGCGCGTTCATCGTACTCTTCGCCATCATCGACATCACCGGCTCGCTGCCCATCATCATCGACCTGCGCAGCCGCGGCGCCAAGATCGGCCCGATGAAGGTGGCACTCATCTCTTTCGCCATCCTCGTGGCCTTCCTCTTCGCCGGCGAAGGTCTCCTGTCCCTCTTCGGCGTGGAGATCAACTCCTTTGCCGTCGCCGGTGCCATCATCATCTTCATCTATGGCATGGAGATGATCCTCGGCCGGGAAATCATCAAGAACGACGGTCCCGCTTCCGCCGCCAATGTCGTGCCGATCATTTTCCCGCTGATTGCCGGCGCCGGTGTGCTGACGACCCTGATCTCGATGCGCGCGGAGTATGCCATGCAGAACATCATCGTGGCCATCGCCCTCAACATGGTGGTGGTCTATTTCGTGCTCAAATACGTCGACTGGGTCGAGCGCGTGCTCGGCCCGACCGTCATCTACATTCTTCGCAAGATTTTCGGTATCATTCTGCTGGCCATGGCCGTGAAGCTCTTTACGACCAACATCGCCACGATGATCTGAGCTTTGAACCATGGATTATATTGCCGTACATATCCGGATCGAGCCCTTTCAGGAAGAATGGGCTGAAATCATCGAGGCGGAAATCGCCGACCTGGGCTTCGACAGCTTTACGGTCGAAGATCCTTTTCTGAATGCCTTCATCCCGAAGGAACAATTCTCAGAGCCCATGCTCAAGACACTGCTCGGCGCGTTTGACGCAGCGGAGTTCCGAGTTTCCCACACCGTGGAGCTGGTGAAGGAACAGAACTGGAACGCCGTGTGGGAAAGCGATTTCGAGCCGGTTACGGTAGGGGATGAAGTCACGGTCAAGGCCGTGTACCACAAGAACTTGCCCAAGACCCGCTACAACATCGTCATCGATCCCCAGATGAGCTTCGGCAGCGGGCATCACCAGACTACGTCGATGATCATCGAGCAGCTGCTGGAAGACCGGAAAGCCTTGAAAGGGAAGACCGTGCTCGATATGGGGACCGGCACCGGCATCCTGGCCATCCTGGCCGCAAAGCTGGGCGCCGCCGTGCCCGTCCATGCCGTGGACATCGATCCGCGCTGCGTGTTGTCGGCCAAGGCCAACGCGCGCCGCAACCGCGTCCCGCACAAGGTCATCACGGTGCTGGGCGATGCGTCCGTGCTCATCCGGGGCCAGTACGACTGGATCCTGGCCAACATCAACCGCAACATCCTGCTCGCCGACATGGATACTTATGTCCGTTCCCTCAAGCCACAGGGCGGCCGCATTCTGCTCAGTGGTTTCTATACCGCCGACATTCCGCTGCTGCTGGAAAAAGCGGCTTCGCTGGGTCTCATGGAAATCTCCCGCCGCACCCGCGACGACTGGGCCCTTCTAGTATTGAAAAAAATTCCTGCGGCATCAGCCGCTAGCGGAGGCCGTTGTGCCGGCCTTGAGTGATAGCAGGCCGTAGCGGCAGGTCTGGGCGGAGCCCAGTAGACAATTCCCGCGGCATCAGCCGCTAGCGGAGGCCGTTGTGCCGGCCATGAGTGATAGCAGGCCGAAGCGGCAGGTCTGGGCGGAGCCCAGTAGACACAAGTACGGGTGCGGGGAGTCGAACCCCGACGCCTTTCGGCACCAGATCCTAAGTCTGGCTTGGCTACCAATTACAACACACCCGCAGGTAATCCGCCGCAAAGATAACGATTTTTCATCGTCTACCACTTGATCTTGAAGAATTCCGGCGTGACCGAAATCATGATCCAGGCCCAGTGCAGGCGATTCTTGTTCTCGGAACTGGAGCGCTTGAGGACTTTCATGGTTTCCGTTCCGTGCATGAACGAATAACCGGCCGACAAGGATACATCTTTCATGATCTTCCAGGAGGTGGACAGCTCAATTTCATGTCCCAGGCCCCGCTTGTAGTCTCCGGGAATCTTGACACTGGTGGCCAGATAGTGGTAGGAGGCATTGATGTCCCACGGATCGGAGGGCGACCACTTCATACCGAGGTGCCAGTCCTGCAGACCCGGCGTGTTTCCACCGTAATAAGTTGACACATAGAAGAAATCCATGGCCCCGTAGAACTGGTGGTGCGAACCGAAGATGGGGTTGAAACCACAGACTTCGGTCTTGCGCATCATGCCGATGCTTCCCTCCGGCGGAACGAAGAAATACGGGTCGCCGCTCATGTGGAAATAACCGCCGTTCAGCCGGATTCTGGGGTTGATCGTCCAGGCGGCCTCCGCACTCATCATCCAGGCATGGATCGGGAGCTCGTGCTCTTCGATACCTGTCTGCCGGTAATAGGAGCCCTGAAAGCTGAACGAACCGGGATGCCAGTCCAGAAAACCACCGAACAACTGTTGGAAATTGGTGACGTCTTCCTTGGTCATCAGGTTCTGCATGCCCGTGTTCATGAACAGCAGGGACGCACCGAACTGCGGCCAGGGATCGAAATGATACCAGAGCGTCTGCATCATCTTGTAGGTCTGTGAACCGTCGACGTAATAGGTGCCGCCGTTGGTGTTCTCGTCGTTCTGGTTATAGGCGAACAGCAGATGCAGCTTGTGCTTGCCCATTTCCAGGCCCAGCTTGAGCGCGTCGTGCCGGCTGGTCGTCATCACCCAGTCATCGGTACCGATGATGCGCTGGTCGTCGTAGGCAAAGTGCTGCCGGCCCAGTTTGAGGAACAGGCCCTTCTTGTGCGTGAGGGAGAACCAGCCCTCTTCCAGATTGATGCCGCCGCTGCCCTTGGCCCCCCAGACGCCGATGTGCTTGGGCGCGAACATGACTTCCAGCCCTTTATATTTGTAGTTGAACGAGAGCTGGGTGCTGCTCATCACGAAGAGGGCCATGTCCTTGCCATTGTCGTTCTCCATGCCGCCGTCGCGCCACTCGCCGCGGGTCCAATGCTGGGTGCTGATGCTGAATTGATTGGCTTTTTCCGGCTGTTCCGAAGCCTCGGACTGGGCAAAGGCAGGCAGGAAAAAAAACAGCGCGCTGATCAGAAGAAGTGTCTTTTTCATGGGCGGAAAATACTGGTTATCGTACAAATATACTGTTTTTCAGTCGAAAAACCAGCGTTTCCGCCATTAATGCCAGTGATAACCGGTCCGGATGGAGTATTGGTCGTCCATCGCGTCGAAACTGCCTTTGGTGTCGGGAGAGAGGAAAAAATTGTTGAAATGGGCACCGAGGCGGGACCAGAAGAGCGGAATGCCCAGCTCGCAGGCTGTCGCGCCCCAGAGGAAGTTTCCGTAGTTATAATGGTTGTGCGCCACATAGCCCTCCGGGAGGGTCCGGGTGATGTAGAAGACCTGGTCGATGATGTCGTGCTGCCCGTTGACGGCAAAGTCGAGCAGGCCGCCGTAGCCGCTGTTCCTGTACATGTAGGCGGAGCCTTTGAAAAAGCCGTGGTGCCCGGGCAAGAAGGCGCCGACCTTATCCAGGCTGGCCCGGATTTCTTCCGGCGTCACCAGATGGACTTGCGTATGCACGTCGATGATCGCGGGATCATGGGAGGGGTCTGCGAAGCGGGCCGAAAGGGGCGGGTTGCCGTATCCCTGCCAGAGAAACAGCTGCCGTCTGCTGCGGGGCGCCTGTACCCGGCTCAGAAAAACCCCGCTCTCGTCAAAGAGGTAGTTCTCGCCTTCTTCCGGATCGACACGAAGTTCGGGATCGGCGGCACAATAGTCATAAGCACGCAGCACGCCGCGGCGTTCCGCCGCAGGATCAGGTGCCATCCAGACCAGCTGCTGCGGGTCCATGGCCCGCAAGTGCAGCCCCCGGCGGTCGTGGACCTGAAGCGGCTGCCGTCCCAGGGAGTCGTAGGCCATGTAACGGACGCAGGTGTCCGGATTCCCCTTGTCCGTAATGCGGACGATGGCGGCGGGGCGGAGGTAGCTTGTGTCCGTTCCCGGGAAGCGGTCATAGACCACGACGGTGGAATCGGTCCGGACCGTATCCCGCCAGTGCGATAGGGACAGGATGGCCCAGGGCATCGCGCGGGCGAGCAGGGAATCGGCCGTGGACCGGAAGGCCGGGCCGGCACAGAACGGATAGGTGTAGGTCGTTCGCTCTACCTGGCCGCCGCTCTGCCAGCGGGTGATTTCCAGCGGGTAGTGATACCCGTCCTGGTCGGAGTAGACGACCGCATGGCTGTAGAGGTGCGGGGTGGGCTGGAAGACCTCGACGGTCTCTTCCGCGGGGTATGATTCTCCGTCAAGCGTGACGAAGCTGTATCGGGTCTTTTTCAGGAAACGGCCCTCTCCGTCGTATTCTTCTTTCTGTACCAGCCGGGCGCCTTCATAACGGTTGAGGAAGACGGCGAGCGGGCCGGTCGTGTCGCTGACCGTCTCACGGACCCAGGCGCCGTCCGCGATGGAGTCCGGCTCATAAGTGAATTCCCGGATCCGCAGCAGGTTTCCCGCGCTGTCACTGTAGACCAGCCGGCCGATGTGTACGGCCTTTTCCGGGTCTCCTTCCAGCATTTCCTGTGCTCCGAGCGGGCTCGCGGGGCTCAGAAAGGCCAGGCACAGAAACAGGTACAGTTGCCGCACGGGACTCGTCATGTTTACTTGGTTTCGATGCGGGTCAGGACTTCCGTGGCTTCCAGTTTCATGTCCTTGTCGTAGATGTCGTGACGGACATAGCCGATGCCGCGTACATACCAGTTGTCCGACCAGTTGTCATGGTGGCGCAGGGGCCCGTCTTCAATCTTGCGTTCGCGTGCAACGATGCAGTCGAAGGTTCCGGCCGGGGTGGTGATGGTCTCGTAGCGGAGGACGGAGCGTCCCAGGATGTAGATGGTGAATTTCAGGCTGCCGGCGTAGATGTCGGCATGAGCGCCCGGGATGGTATCGCCGGGCTGTAAGCGGGAGGGCATGACGGCCTGGGATCCTTCCGAGCGGACCTTGGCCCGGGGAAAGAGGTTCTTCATGGCCTGCTCTGCGAATTTGCCCATGTCGGTCATGACGTCACCCTGCCGGTTGATGTCGACGTACTGGTCCATCGGCCCGCCATAGAGATCGCGTCCGTTGCCTTTTTCGAGCAGCAGGCGGTAGCAGACACGCTGTCCGCCCGGCGTGTTGACGATGGAATCGACTTCGATGCGGGTGGTCTGGATTCGTTTTCCGGAGGAAGCCTTGTACCGTTCATAGTGCAGGACCGTTCCCGCTCTCGTGATATAATAGGGCTCCTGGGCCAGACATGAGAGGGCTGGAAGCAGGAGGACAAGGAAAAGGCCTATCTTTTTCATAAGGCCGCAAATATAATTAATCTGAGCCAATTACGAGAATTTTTATATCTTTGCCGCCGAGTTGCGGGCACCGCCTGCTGCAAGTGTGCTTGGTACCACTATAAAAACAAGAAAGAAATGTCTGATTCTCAAAAAAATGGACAGCAAGGGCTGTCCTTGGTTTATGTCTGGCTGGCCGTCACGTTCTGTGTGTGCCTGATTACCTCCAACCTGTTTGTTCCCCGCCTGTGGCAAGTCGGCAAGTTGCCCCTGCAGCTCTCAGGCGCCGTGATCATTTTCCCGATTTCGTACATCATCAACGACCTGCTGACGGAAGTCTATGGTTACCGCAAGGCGATGCTTGTCATCTGGATGGGATTTGTGCTCAGCGCCTTCGTGGCCGTGGCCGCACAGCTGGTGGCCTGGCTGCCCGCGCCCATCTACCCCGAAAACCAGGAAGTGGCGGCGAGTTTCAACCGGCTCTTCGGCCTTGTTCCGCGTACGACGGCCGCCTCGCTGTTTTCATTCGTGCTGGGTTCGCAGGTCAATGCACGTGTGATGTCCCGGATGAAAGTGCTGCAGGGTGGACGTGGCTTCGGCTGGCGTGCCATCGTTTCGACGCTCTTCGGCGAGCTCTGTGACTCCCTGGTCTTCTACCCGCTGGCCTTCCTCGGCGTGATGCCGCTGGGCGCCATCTTCTCCATCATCCTGACGCAGGTGACTGTCAAGACCCTCTACGAAGTGGTGATGCTGCCCGTGACGACCCGCATCGCCCGCCTTCTGAAGAAAAGCGAGGGCATCGACACATACGACTACAACATCTCCTACAACCCCTTCTTCAGCAAACTGGACTGATATGAACGACGATAGAAAACAGGAAGGCCTGCAATCCCTGGGCCGGAAGACCGAATACCATTTTGACTATGCGCCCCAGGTGCTGGAGGCGTTTACCAACCGGCATCGCGACAACGATTACTGGGTGCGCTTCAACTGCCCCGAATTTACCACGCTGTGTCCGATCACGGGCCAGCCTGACTTCGCGGAAATCCGCATCAGCTATATTCCGGACGTGAAGATGGTGGAGAGCAAGTCCTTGAAACTCTATCTCGGCAGCTTCCGCAACCACGGCGGCTTCCATGAAGATACGGTCAACACCATCATGAAAGACCTCAAGGCCCTGATGGATCCCAAATACATCGAGGTGACGGGTTTCTTCACCCCGCGGGGCGGCATCTCCATCTTCCCCTATGCCAATTATGGCCGGCCCGGAACAAAATACGAAGCGCTGGCTGACCAGCGCTTCGCAGTTCATGAATAGATGTTCCGGCTGGCTTAGCGGACGAGCTCGACGGCGTTCATGCCGGCCGTGATGGCCTGCTCGTTCATCGGAATGAGGTTGTGGTGACGCGGCGGCAGGGATTTCTTGAGCCCTTTGAGCACGTTCTCCATCGTAACCACCGGTTTCATCTTCAGGTAGGCGCCCAGGACCACCATGTTGTAGGCCTTGGCGTTGCCCATCTTGATGGCTTCTTCCGCGGCGTCGAGGCGGCAGATCTTGATGTCGGTGCGCTCGGGATGGCGGGTGATGCCGTTGGTGTCGTAGATGAGCAGTCCGCCCGGTTTCACCTGCTTCTCGAATTTGTCCATCGACTGCTGGTTGAGGATGATGGCCGTGTCGAATTTGCTCAGGACAGGGGAACTGATCTTGTTGTCGCTCAGGACGACGCTGACGTTGCATGTGCCGCCGCGCATCTCCGGGCCGTAGGAAGGAAGCCAGGCGACTTCCTGGTCCTGCATGATGCCGCCGTAGGCGAGGATCTTGCCCATCGAGAGGACACCCTGTCCTCCGAATCCGGCTATGATGATTTCTTCTTTCATGTTGTCGCTGTTTTATCTGTCTTTCATGTCACCCAGCGGATAGAACGGGAACATGTTCTCTTCCATCCACTTGTTGGCCTCCACGGGGGAGACTTTCCATCCGGAGTTGCAGGTACCGACCACTTCCACGAAGGAAGTGCCCTTCTTCATCATGGAGTTTTCGAACGCCTTGCGGATCGCGGCTTTGGTCTTGCGGACGGCCGCCGGATTCTGGACGCTCTGGCGCGTGACGTAGCAGGTGCCTTCGAGCTGGGCCAGGAGCTCCGTGATCTTGAGGGGATAGCCGTTGAGTTCGGCTTTGCGGCCGTACGGCGTGGTGGCGGTTACCTGCCCGAGCAGGGTGGTGGGGGCCATCTGGCCGCCGGTCATGCCGTAGATGGCGTTGTTGATGAAGATGATGACGATGTTCTCGCCGCGGTTGCAGGCGTGCATCGTCTCGGCGGTGCCGATTGACGCGAGGTCGCCGTCACCCTGGTAGGTGAATACGTATTTGTCGGGGTTGAGGCGCTTGATGGCCGTGGCCAGGGCCGGTGCGCGGCCGTGGGCGGCTTCCTGCCAGTCGATGTCGAGATAGTTGTATGCGAACACCGAGCATCCCACCGGGCTCACGCCGATGGTCTTGTCCTGGATGTCCATCTCCTCGATGACCTGGGCCACCAGTTTGTGGACCACGCCGTGGGAGCAACCCGGACAGTAGTGCATGATGTTGTCGGTCAGAACCGACGATTTGCCGTAAACCTTGTTTTCGGGCTTGATGATATCGTTGATGTCCATAGGTCGTCCTGCTTATTTGATGAATTGGAGGAATGCTTCGTAGATCTCGTCGGGGTTGGGAACCACGCCGCCCTGGCGTCCGTAGAAGCCCACGGGGACGCGGCCGTTGGCCACGAGGCGTACGTCTTCGACCATCTGGCCGGCATTGAGTTCGACCGACATGATGGTCTTGAGTTGCGGTACGAGGGCGTCGATGGGTTTCTTCGGGAAGGGGAAGAGGGTGATGGGACGCAGCAGGCCGAGCTTGATGCCGGCTTCGCGGGCCATGTCCACCACGTTCTCGCAGATGCGCGACATGCAGCCGAAGGCTACGATCAGATGCTCGGCGTCTTCCGTCTTGTAGGTGCTGTAGCGGACTTCCTTCTCTTCGATCTCGGCGTATTTCTTCTGGAGCTTGATGTTGAAGTTCTCCATCACGACCGGGTCGAGGGCCAGCGAGGTGATGATGTTGCGTTCGCGGGTCTTGGGTTTGCCCAGGGTGGCCCAGGAGTCGCAGAGTGCCCGGATTTCTGCTTCCGTGCGGCGCGGCTTGGCAGGGCGGAACTCTACTTTTTCCATCATCTGGCCGATCACGCCGTCGGCCAGGATCATGGCCGGGTTGCGGTACTTGAACGCCAGTTCAAAGGCTTCGTCCACGAAATCGTACATGTCCTGCACGGAGGCCGGCGCCAGCACGATGAGCCGGTAGTCGCCGTGGCCGCCGCCCTTGGTGGCCTGGAAATAGTCGCCCTGGCTGGGCTGGATGGTACCCAGTCCCGGGCCGCCGCGCATGACGTTGACCACGAGGCAGGGGAGTTCGCTGCCGGCCAGGTAGGTGAGGCCTTCGCACATCAGGCTGATGCCCGGGCTCGAGGAAGAGGTCATGACCTTCTTGCCGGAGCCGGCGCCGCCGTAGACCATGTTGATGGAGGCGGTTTCACTTTCTGCCTGAAGAACGACCATGCCGGTGGTTTCCCAGGGCTTCTCCTTCATCAGGGTCTCCATCACTTCTGACTGGGGAGTGATTGGGTAGCCGAAATAGCCGTCGGCGCCGCAGTTGATGGCTGCGTAGGCGATGGCTTCGTTACCTTTCATCAATACTTTTTCTGCCATATTGTCGGATGTTTAGATTTTTGCACGATACACGGTAATGACGGAATCCGGGCAGACGGTCGCACAGCTGGTGCAGCCGGTGCATTTGTCGGGTTCCACCATGGTTAAGAAATGATAGCCTTTGCTGTTCACCTCGTGGGAGAGCGCAATGACACCGAACGGACAGTTGACCACGCAGACATTACAGCCTTTGCATTTCTCCGTGTCAACGACGATGGTTCCTTTTACTGCCATAGTGTTTAGATTTATAAGTATTTTTAATGTTTTTGATTGAATTTGTCTCGTCCATCATGCAAATATAATAAATCAAATAGAAGATTCCAAACTTTTGCTTACGGCTTTTTTATAATTCCATTCATTTTCTTTTTTTTATATTTGTAGAGTAAAAACCTTATCCCGATGAAAAAGAATTTTGTCCTTGTATCGCTGCTCGCACTGTGTCTGTGCGGCGGCACCGCCCAGGCGCAGGTAGCGGAGTCTGCCGAGTGGGCTTCCAAAATCAAAGCCGAAGGCCTGAACAACTCCAGGATCGAAGAAATCTCCCAGTACATGACCGACTACCTCGGGTCGCGGCTGACCGCTTCGAAGCAGAAGCGCCGCGCCGACAGCCTGGTGGTCGTCAAGCTCCGGGAGCTGGGCCTTTCCAATCCCCGCTCCGCCTTCGCCATGCCGTTCACCCGCGGCGGCTGGGATGTCGTCAAGACCTACGCGGCCATGACCGCGCCGTACTACTGCGCCTTTTCCGTCAACCCCAGGGCCTGGTCAGGCAGCACCGACGGCCTGGTCAGGGGAGAATGCATCCTCTTCAATGTCCAGACCAAGGAAGACCTGGAGCAGTACCGCGGAAAAGTGGCCGGCAAAATCCTGCTGATGCCTTCCATGCAGAACACGGACATCAAGTTCGAGCCCCTGGCTTCCCGCTATACGGAAGAAGAGTTGGAAGAACTGACCCGGGACAACCGCGCGAATGGACGTGGCGGACGTTTCGGCGGCCGGTCCAACTTCGACTTCCGCGCTTATATGGAACTTCGCTCCCTGGTGGCACAGTTCTATGCAGAGGAGAAGCCGCTCTGCGTCGTCAACGGCAGCGGATCCTTCAACGTGCCGTCCGGCTCAGGCGTCAACTACAAGTATGGTGATCCAGAACCTGTTCCCGAGATCAATATGCCGGTCGAAGACCACGCCCGCATGGTCCGCCTGATCCAGAATGGCCAGCAAGTGGAAATGGAACTGGAGCTCATCAACCGGTTTACCGACGACTGCGAAGTGCACAACATCTACGCGGAGATCCCCGGCACCGATCCGAAGCTCAAGGATGAGATCATCCTGCTCGGCGGCCACTTCGACTCCTGGCACGGCGGTACGGGTGCAGCCGACAACGCATCGGGCTGCATCGTCATGATGGAGGCCATGCGCATCCTGAAGGAACTGGGCTTCAAGCCCAAACGCACCATCCGCCTGGCGCTCTGGGGCGGAGAGGAGCAGGGTCTCTATGGCTCGCGCGGCTACCTCGAGCAATATCTCTACAAGGACCAGAAGAAGCTTCCCGGATTCGACAAGTTCGCCCTCTACCTGAACATGGACAACGGTTCCGGCCGTTTCCGCGGCATCTATCTGGAGCGCAACGACGCCGCCTTCGCCTTTTTCCAGGCCTGGATGAAGGCCGTCGAGTCGCTGGGCTTCAACTATCTCTCGCCCCGCACGACCGGCGGCACGGATCACCAGACCTTTACCCGCTTCGGCCTGCCGGCCTATCAGTTCATCCAGGATGAGCTGGAATACGGCCGTACCTACCATACCATCATGGATACCTACGAGCGCCTGTCGCTGAGCGACCTGCGGGTGGATGCCACCATCGTCGCCTGGCTGGCCGCCTGCGCCGCGAACGACCCGGGCCGCATCCCCGTGTATCCCGCCGTCAACTTGAACCAGCCTCAGCGGCCGTTCTAGCATGGATCTCCCCTCCATTGCACAACGCTATCTGCAGCTCGCCGAGGCTATTCAGGCATCCCCGCTTGCCAACAAGCGGGAATGTCTGGATGCACTTTACACCTCTTTCTTTCTGCTGAACGAGGGACAGCAGGCCGCGGTGCCATCCGTACAGCCTCTTTCCCGCGCAGAAGACGTTTTCAGCCGATTCATCCGCCTGCTCAGCGAGTTCCACCTGCGTGAGCGGAACGTCGGTTTCTACGCCGGCAAGCTCGCACTGAGCCCCAAATATCTGTCCAAACTGATCAAGCAGGCCAGCGGGCGCAGCGCGCCTGAATGGATCGATTCGTTCGTGATCCTGGAGGCCAGGAATTACCTTCGCTATTCCGATCTGTCCATCAAGGAGATCGTCTTCCGCCTGAACTTTTCAGACCAGCCGACCTTTACCAAATTTTTCAAGTCCCATACGGGCCTGACCCCGGCCCAATTCCGCAAACAATTATGAAAAACGACGAAACCCCCATTCCCATTTCCCTGAATGATTATGTGCTCACCGGTGGCGGCTTCAATGGTGAAAGCTATGACCACAAGACCAATCCGGAGCTGATGCTCAAGCTCTATATGCCGGGCAAGATCGAGCAGCCGCTCTACGAATTGCACATGGCCCGCCTGGTGTATGAAATGGGCATTCCGACGCCGAAGCCGGGCGATTATGTCGTGACCGACGACGGCCGCTATGGCATCCTCTTCAACCGGATCATCGGCAAGAAGTCGTATTCCCGTGCCACGAGCGACCATCCGGAGCGGGTGCAGCAATATGCGGAAGAGTTTGCGCACATGTGTCTGGACCTGCATGCGGTGCATGTGGATACGACGAAGCTGGAAAGCGTGAAGGAGCGCTTCTACCAATATCTGGCCAGCAATCCTTTCTTCACGAAGGTCGAGAAAGACAAGATCGGGCGTTTCATCGCAGACGCGCCCGATACCGACACGGCCTGTCACGGTGACCTGCAGTACAGCAATGCGATCTTTGCCGGCGACCGGCGCTATTTCATCGACCTGGGTGATTTTGCCTACGGCTACAATTTGATTGACGTGTCGATGGTCTATCTCTGCTGCTATCTCAGCGATCCGGCGTTCATCAAGGAGACCTACCATCTGGATTCTCCGTTGGCGCGCAAGTTCTGGGACTATTTCGCGCCTGTGTATTTCGGCAGTGACCGTTCGTTGAAGTCGATCGAGGAGGAGATTCTTCCGTATGCGGGTTTGCGGACGCTGATGATCGAATACAACTCGGGCTGTCCGATGCCCGAATTCCGGGCCGCCATGACCTTCTTACGATAAAATCTGGGTATTACGAAAGGCGAAGCAGAGCGGGTGGTTTTTGGAGCCGCGAGCATTTTTAGCGAGCGGGACAAAAACCAGAGCTCAGCGGAGCTTTTCGGCTATTCCGTTTTGTGTTCTTTCCGCCACATCTGCCAGCTGTTGAAGAGGTTCTGCCAGATGGAATAGAGGGCGATGAAGACCGATGCCAGGGGCAGGAGGTAGGTGTTCGCGATCCAAATGCCCATGGCGCTGTTCTTCTGGCCCAGGATCTGTCCGCCCGCGATGCGGTCGCCGTAGCGGCCGCCCAGCCATTTTCCGACGGCGAACTGCAAGATGCAGTAAAAGATGGAGGCGACGCCCATGATCAGGATGTTGCTTACTTCGTGCTTTCCCTCCAGAAACAAGAAATCGATGGTCTGGCCCAGGGTAATGGTTAAGGCGGCGGCCCATAGATAGAACGACAGCCCTTTGTAGCGGCAGAGAAAAGCATTGACCCCCGGAAGGGCTCTCTGCAGGAAGAGCGCGGTGAAAAATGGCAGGGCGATGGTTGGGGCGATGCGCCGGAAAATCAGCCAGACCGAGTCGAGGAAAGGCAGTTCCTGCAGGGTGCCGATGAAGGAAAAATAGACGGGGGCTACGATGGCCACCATCAGGTTGCCCACGATGGTATAGGTGGTCACGGTCTCGCGGTTCGCGCCCAGGATGGTGGCAATCACCACGGAAGAGGCCGCCACGGGGCAAAGCACGCCTGCCAGCACACCCTGCGCCACCAGCTCGCTGGCCCCGAATGCCTTGAACAGGAAGTAACTGCCCAGTGAAACGACCACCTGGAAAAGCATGATCCACACATCCAGCATCGTGACTTTCAACTTTTTCATGTCGACCGCCACGTTGTTGAGCAGCAGGATGGTGAAGATCAGATACGGGGTGGTCTCCCGCAGGTAGACGAGCGGGCTGTGAAAGAACAGGCCGACGACGATGGCGAAGGGGAGGACGTAGCTGCGGAGCTTGTGGAGCTGCATGGTCTACAGAATCAGGTCGTCCGTCACGATCTTGGGCACGAAGTGCGTGCCGTTTTCACGGTAATACTTCAGCGGTGCGCCGGCGTGGACCGGCACGAGTTCGATCTTTTCGGCGGGCTTGCCGATGGCCAGCACGAGCACGGGTTCGCAGGGGAGGGCGAAAGTATCGACCAGGGCGTTGCGGTTGAAGGCCCCGATGCAGATGCCACCCAGGCCCATTTCGGTGGCTTTGAGCAGCATGCTCTGGGCCGCGATGCCCACGTCCATGTGAACCCATTTGTCGGGTTCGACGCTGCTGCAGAGGATGATGAAGGCTTCGGGCTCGGTGCCGGGGAACGGCAGGTGAAGTTCGGGCAGCGCGCCGCCGAGTTTATAGAGGCCCTGCATACGGTCCGAGCCGGTGGTTTTCGTCAGGAGCTTGAAACGCAGCACCTGCTGGTTGCGTCCCGAAGGAACCTTGGTGCAGACCTCCACGATGCGGCGCAGCTGGGCTTCGGTCACCACGCAGGATTTGTCGTATCCCCGGTAGCTCCGGTTGCGACGCAGCAGCGTACTGAGTGAGGCCGTGGGCTTCTTGCCGGCCGTTTTCTTTTGAAACTCTTCGAATTTGTATTCTAAATAGTTGTCAGCCATAGTTATATGTATAAAAGGATGCCGGCGACTGCCGACAGGCAAATCAGCAGGATGGAATCGATCTTGAACCAGGTAGCGGCAAAGCAGAGGACGAAAATCACATAGCTCTTCCAGTCGATGAAGGTTTCGCCGTTGAGGAAGAGGAGTGCGGCGGCGCCGATCATGCCGCAGATCATGGGCTTCATCCATTTCATGGCGCCCTGCATGTAGCCGTTGTTCTTGAGCCGGTTGTAGAAGACGGTGATGAGCACCATCAGGGTCAGGGGCGGCAGCGAGACGGCGAAGGTGGTGAGCAGGGAGCCCCACACGTTGCCGGTCACGGTATAACCCACATAGGTGGCGCAGTTGATGGCGATCGGGCCGGGCGTCATCTGCGACACGGCCACGATATCGGCCAGTTCGGTGGCGGTCATCCAGCCGTGGCGGGTCACCATCTCGTTCTGGATGAGCGACAGCATGGCGTAGCCGCCGCCGAAACCGAAAAAGCCGATCTTCAGATAGGAGAGAAAGAGTTGCAGGTAGATCATTTCGCTCCTCCTTCTTTGGGCTTTTCATAGAAGGTCAGCACCACGCCGATGAGGACGCCTGCCAGGATGAACCAGATGGGGGACACGCCCAGGTAGCAGATGACGGCGGCCACTACGCAGCTCAGAACCATGAAGTACCAGGGCAGGCGTTTGAGCATGTTGATGAAGGGGACGGCAATCAGGGCGATGACGGCGGGGCGTATGCCTTTGAAGGCAGCAATGACGTAGGGGTTGTCGCTGAATTCGGTCAGGTAGATGGCGATGACGAGGATGATGACGAACGAGGGGATGACGGCGCCGAGCACGGCGACGAGGGCGCCCCACCAGCCGGCCAGTTTATAGCCGACAAACACGGCGGTGTTGAGGGCGAAGGGGCCGGGGGCGGAGGAGGCGAGGGCGAACTGGTCGTAGAATTCTTCTTTGTCGAACCATTTCTTGCGGTCGACGACTTCTTTCTCGATCATCGGGATCATGGCGTATCCGCTTCCGAACGTGAACGCCCCGATCTTGAAAAAGGCCCAGAATAACTGAATAATAATCTTCATAGTTTATCGCTCCGCTTCGCTCTGGTTTTCGTCTCGCTCCCAAAAAAAGGTCGCTTCGCCGAAAACCACCCGCTCCGCTACGCTTTTAGGCTTGGGTTTCGTGTATCCAAATATTTTCCAATAATGCATCCAATGCTTGTTCGTCGGCCATCATCGTGCGCAGTTCCTGGAGCTTGCGGGCGTTCGGCGAATCCTCGAACCAGAGTTTCAGGTAGCCGCCTTCTCCGTATTTCTCGGCCAGATGGGCCTTGGCGCGGGCCAGATGGCCGCTTTTGTCGAGTTCGGGATAATGTTCAAGGCCGTACTGGACGGTGCGGACGACGATGGTCCGCGGGTCGATCTGCCGGTCGGCCTCGGCCACGATGCGGCCGTAGAGGGAACGGGGCGCGGTCTTGGCGGAGGCGCGGTGGTCTTCGACGGCTTCTTTCATCGTCTGGAGCTGTTCCGGTGTGAAATAGCGCGGAAGGACGGGATCGGCCAGCAGGATTTTGCCCGAGTCGATGTGGTGGTTCTCCCGGCCGTTGACGATGCCCAGGTCGTGGTAGGCGGCGATGACATAGACCATGTCGCGGTCCACTTCGACGCCCTGGGCCTCAAGCTGGCCGGCCAGGGCTTCGCTCTGCCGGATCACGGTCGTGATGTGGCCGGGTTGGTGCGCCTTGTCGAAATGCGTATAGCGCGGGAGGATTTCCGTCTCGACGTAGGCTTTCAGCGCGGGATTCATGGACGATGCAGTGGCTTATCGGACGACCTGCGTGAAGACGGGCGCGGCGCCTTCCTTCACGGTGACATACACCTTTATTTCCCGGGCGGGTACGCCCTGAGGCGCATCCGGACGCGGCTGGTCGACGGCGGTGAACAGGTATTCGACACCGTCCGGCAGGGCGCGGGATGCGACGGTGGTGGCCTTGGCGTTGATCATCGGGTAGTCTTTCACGGCTGCGTCGAAAATGGCGGCTTCAGCTTCCGTGGCAGGCTGCTGCTCCGGGAAATCCGCCAGCTCCTTCACGAAACCTTCCATGAAACCGCCTTCGATCAGGAAGCGTTCGATTTCCTCCGGTACGGCGTCCATACGGGCGGCGCGCACGCCGTAGCCGGGCAGGACGGTCGCTTCGGGCTGTGCTTTCTTGAGATCCCTGATGCTGGCATCCAGTCCGCCGCTGCCGAAGGTGCAGAAGGGGACGATTGTCCGGCCGCTCAGGTCGGCGTCTCGCAGCCAGGTGATCACCGGCCGGGCGTAGGTGCCGAACCAGATAGGGTAGCCGAGGAAGATGACGTCGTAGGCGGCGATATCCGCCTTGGGCGCCTGCACTTCGGGCAGCGTTTCTTCTTCACGCTCTTTCAGGCAGCGGGCGATGGTTTCCTGGTAGGTCCCGTCATACGGATTCACGGCCTCCAGGGCTTCAATATCGGCATTGAGCCGGGTGGCAATCGCTTCGGCGACTACTTTCGTGCTGCCAGTCTGGGAATAATAGAGGACGAGCACTTTCGGTGTTTCTTTCTTTGTGCCGCAGGAAACGGCGGCGAGCAGGACGACCACGGCGGCCAGGATCCATTTCATTTTTCTCATATCCGTTATTTTTAATTTAATCATCACATGACTTGGAGACACAAATTTAGACAACTTTTTGGGTCGGAGGAAATATTTGTGTATCTTTACAGAGATAAGTCCTTTATAGCCATGTTCGTGCGCAGAAAAACTAATAAATCGGGCTCGCTCAGCATCTATGTCGTGGACAAGAGCCGGGGCCGTTACACGGTGGTCAAATCGTTTGGTACGGTCCGGACGGAAGCCGCGGCGGACCTGCTGGAAAACAAGGCCCGCGAATGGGTGCGTGAGCAGGAAGGCGATCCCGAGACGCTTTTCGACCGCATGGACGAAGCCCAGTTGCGCGAGTATGCGGCCACGCTGCCCGAAGGACGGCTGGAACTGGCCGGTCCGGAACTGCTCTATGGCGAACTGTTCGACCGGCTCGGCCTGGGCGCAGGGGAGGAGCCTCTGTTCCGTCACCTGGTGATCTGTCGTGTCTTCGCGCCGGGCAGCAAGCTGAAAGTGCGGGACTATCTGCGCCGTTATCTGGGCGTAAAGCCCGAAGCTGAAGAGATTTACCGGGTGGTTGACGGTTGCCGGCTGGCGGATGTGACGGTCTCTCCCAAAGAACCGGCGCTTTGCTATGTGCTCTCGACGGCTCTTCCGAAAGTCCCTTTCTGCCTTCTGGCGACGGCCGACGGCACGCCGGTGGCGGGTCGCTTGATCGAGCGCAAAGGAACCCTGGCCAGGCACAATCAGGCCATCCAGCGTTTTGCCAGGAAACAGGGTGCGGTGGAAGCAGTGACCGTCGTCCGCCGGGGTGAAGAGGCCCGGCGCCTGGCCGCCTTTTTCAGGATCGGCAAGAAAGACCTGGCGTTCAAGCCCCAGCTGTGCCGGTTGAAGGGCCGGGTCGAAGGGCATCTGTGCATCTGTCTGGCGGCCTGTGCTGTTGAACATGCTTTGGCGGCGCTGCTGGCTGATGCCCGCTTTTCTGTTCCGCCGGCGGCTGTCCGCGAAGCCGCCCGTACCATGTTCCGCCTGAATTACCGCTCGAACTACACCAACCGTCCCAAGTCGGTTCTTCTTCCGATGTCTCCGCAGCAGAAGGATCTCTACGATCTGATTCATTAAAATAAGCCAATTACAAAAAAGTAATTGGCTTATTTTCTATAAATTGTAGATTTTATCAAAAGTATTTGTAGAACAGTGCAATCGACTCCATTCCTTTGAAGAGCTGGTCGAGCAGATAGCTCTCGTTCGGGGAATGGATGAAGTCACGCTCGAGGCCGAAACCCATCAGGAGCGGGTCGGCCTTGAGGGCGCGCTGCATCTCTGCCAGAATGGCGATGCTTCCGCCGCCGCGGCTCGGCACCGGGTCGATGCCGTAGACTTCGCCCATGGCTTTCGAAGCCGCCTTGTAGGCCTTCGAGGAGATCGGGATCAGGAAGCCGTCGCCGCCGTGGCGCTCCTCGACCTCGACCGTCACGCCCTTCGGCGCGATGGCCTTGAAATGTTTCGCGAAAAGCCTGGCGATGGTCTTCGAATCCTGGTTCGGCACCAGGCGCATCGAGATCTTGGCGTGGGCCTGGCTCGGGATCACCGTCTTGGAACCTTCGCCGGTGTATCCGCCCCAGATGCCATTGACATCGAGGCACGGGCGAATGCCGATGCGCTCCAGGGTCGTATAGCCTTTTTCGCCCGTCAACGCCTTGACCCCCAGGCTGTCCATGAATTCCTTGGCGTCGTAGGGCGCCCGGCCCAGCATGCGCCGGTCCTTGCGGCTGAGTTCGATCACGTCGTTGTAGAAGCCCTTGACCGTGATGTGCCCGTTCTCGTCAATCAGCGAGTCGATCATCTTGCAGAGCGTGTTGATCGGGTTGTAGACGGCACCGCCGTAATGGCCCGAGTGCAGGTCCTTCTTCGGACCCGTGACCGTGACCTCCATGTAGGTGATGCCGCGCATGCCGCAGTTGATGGAGGGTATTTTTTCATTGAGCATCGTCGTGTCGGAAACCAGGATGATGTCGCAGGCCAGCAGCTTCTTGTGCGTCTTGATCCATTTCGAGAGCGCTGCGGAGCCCATCTCTTCCTCGCCTTCGAAGATGAACTTGATGTTGTGGCGCAGTTTCTTCTCGCGCACCAGGTATTCGAAGGCCTTGATGTGCATGAATGTCTGTCCCTTGTCGTCGTTCGCACCGCGGGCGTAGATGGCTCCGTCGCGGATCTCCGGTTCGAAAGGCGGGGAGACCCAGAGGTTCAGCGGATCGACCGGCATCACGTCGTAGTGCCCGTAGACCAGCACGGTCGGCAGCTTCGGGTCGAGCAGCTTTTCACCGTAGACCACCGGATGGCCGGTCGTCTCGTAGACTGCGGCCTTGTCGGCGCCGGCTTCCAGCAGCAGCTCGGTCAGCCGTTTCGCGCAACGGCGCATGTCCGGCTTGTGTGCCTCTTCGGAACTGATGGAAGGAATGCGGAGCAGGGAGAACAATTCGTCCAGAAAACGCTCGCGATTTTTTTCAATGTATTGTTTCATAGAGATTTTGTTAACGATTTCCTACAAATATAGGTATTTTTTTTGTATATTTGCGACCCTTTATGGAAAACCATCATCCGGAAAATATTTTACAAACTATATGAAAGTAACGAAGAAACAGCATGACGCGCTCAATATGACCGTCAGCATCGCCCTTGAGAAAGAAGACTGGGCCGAACTCAAAAAGAAGAAACTCAACGAGTACCGTCGCAACGCCGATATCCGCGGATTCCGCCGCGGCATGGCGCCGATGTCGCTGATTGAAAAGGTCCACGGCGGCCAGGCCCTGGCTGAAGTGATCAACAAGCTCGTCACCGACGAATTGAACAAATACATCGAAAAGAACAAGCTCAACATCCTCGGCGAACCACTGCCCGGCGAGAAGCCCGTCGAGAATGACTGGGACAACCCCGACCGTTTTACCTTCGACTTCGACCTGGCTGTCGCCCCCGAAGTCAATGTCACCGTCACGGCCGAGGACAAGATCCCGTATTATACCGTGACCGTCACCAAGGAAGCCCTTGCCGACTACAAGAAAGGCCTGCTGAAGCAGTTCGGCCAGCTGGAAAGCGGCGAAAAGGCCGGTGCGGACGACTTCGTGATCGCCGATTTCGTGAGCGGCGAGCAGAAGGTGGAAGGAGCTTATGTGGCCCTCCGCAGCATGGCCGACGATGTGAAGAAGAAATTCGTGGGCCTGAAGAAAGGTGACAGCAAGCAGGTGGACATCGTGAAGAGCTTCCCCAACGAGGCTGACCGTGCCGCCATGTTCCATGTGAAGAAGGAAGAACTCGACACCCTTCCCGTGAAATGGACGATGACCGTGAACGACGTCAAGACCTTTGTCGACGCTCCGCTGACCCAGGCCACCTTCGACCAGGTCTTCGGTGAAGGCAGCTGCAAGGACGAAGCCGCGTTCGACGCCAAGGTGAAGGAGCGCCTCCAGGCCGAATATGCCCAGGAGAGCGACTATCGCTTCATGATCGACGCGAAGGAATACCTCCTCGACAAGGCGGCCATCCAGTTGCCCGACGCCTTCATGAAACGCTGGATCAAGTTTGCCAACGACGACAAGTTCACGATGGAGCAGATCGAGGCCGAATACGATCTCTTTGCCAAGGATTTCCGCTGGAACATGGTCCGCGGCAAGATCATGAAGGATCAGGACCTGAAGCTCTCGAAGGATGACGTGATGAACCAGGCCAAGAGCATGGCTGCCTACCAGTTTGCCATGTACGGCATGCAGAACGTGCCGGAAGAGCATCTGACCAAGTATGCGGAGCAGTTGCTCGGCGACCGCCAGCAGGCAGACCGCATCATCGAGAAAGTGCAGGACGACATCGTCCTCAGCTGGGTGCGCAAGACCGCCACGATTGAAAAGAAGAAGATCTCGCTCGACAAGATGCGCGAACTCACCAAATAAAGAAACCCATGACAGAATTTGAAAAATATGCTATTCGCGGCCGCGGCATCAGCTCGCTCAGCCTGCATCGGTTCAACTCGCTGTACGCCAGCTATATGAACCCGATGATCATCGAGGAACGCCAGCTCAACGTCGCCCAAATGGATGTGTTCAGCCGTTTGATGATGGACCGCATCATCTTCCTGGGCTGCCCCATCAACGACGATGTGGCCAACATCATCCAGGCCCAGCTCCTCTTCCTGGAGAGCAACGACCCGAAGGCCGACATTATGCTTTACATCAACTCCCCGGGCGGTGTGGTCTATTCCGGACTGGGCATCTACGACACGATGCAGACCATCCAGCCCGATGTGGCCACCATCTGCACCGGCATCGCCGCCTCCATGGCTTCGATCCTGCTGGCTGCCGGCGCCCAGGGCAAGCGTTCCGCGTTGCCGCACTCGCGCGTGATGATCCATCAGCCGATGGGCGGCGCCGAGGGACAGGCTTCCGAGATGGAAATTACCGTCCGTGAGATCCTCAAGCTGAAGCAGGAACTCTACCAGATCCTTTGCGACCACACCGGCAAGTCCATGGACCAGATCGTCAAGGACGCCGACCGCGATTTCTGGATGACGGCTGAAGAGGCCATGCAGTACGGCATGGTGGACCGCATCGTTGAAAAGAGCAGGCATGGCAAAGAAGAAAGATAACCACGAGGGTTCTGACCATTGCGCATTCTGTGGACGCGGACCGGACGAGGTGGAGCTGATGATCTCCGCCGGAAACGTGTCCATCTGTTCCGACTGCGCCCGCATGGCCTATGAATACGCCAAGGAAGCCCTGAACCAGGGTGGCGAGGAGCACATCCGGACGAACGGCAAGATCGTGGGGGAGAGCAAGCTGTACAAGCCGGCCGAGATCAAGGCCTTCCTCGACGAATACGTCATCGGGCAGGATGAAGCCAAGCGCTTCCTGGCCGTGGCGGTCTACAATCACTACAAGCGCATCAATCTGAAGGATGATCTGGTCGAGAAATCCAACATCCTGATGGTGGGCCCCACCGGCACCGGCAAGACCCTGCTGGCCCGGACCATCGCCAAGATGCTCAACGTGCCTTTCGCCATTGTCGACGCCACGGTGCTGACCGAGGCGGGCTATGTGGGCGAGGACGTGGAAAGTATCCTCACGCGCCTGCTGCAGGATGCGGACTACGACGTGTCGAAGGCTGAGAAAGGCATCGTCTTCATTGACGAGATCGATAAGATCGCCCGCAAGAGCGACAACCCTTCCATCACACGCGACGTGTCGGGCGAGGGCGTGCAGCAGGCCCTCCTGAAGATCCTGGAAGGCAGCATCGTGAACGTTCCGCCCCAGGGCGGCCGCAAGCACCCGGAACAGCGGATGATTTCGGTCAATACCGAGAACATCCTCTTCATCTGCGGCGGCGCTTTCGAGGGCATCGACCGTTACATCGCCCAGCGGCTCAACACCCAGGTGATCGGCTACGGCGCACGCAAGAAGCATGAGATGATCGACACCGACAACCTCATCCAGTACGTGGCGCCGCAGGATCTGCGCTCCTATGGACTGATTCCCGAGATCATCGGCCGTCTGCCGGTGCTCTGCCACCTCGATCCGCTGGACCGTCCGACGCTGCTGGCCATCCTGACGCGGCCGAAGAACGCGCTGGTAAAGCAGTACCAGGAGCTTTTCGCACTCGACGGCATCAAGTTGCGGATCAAGCCGGAGGTGCTGGAATTCATCGTGGACACCTCGATCCAGTACAAGCTGGGCGCCCGTGGCCTGCGCTCGATTTGCGAGGCCATCATGACAGACGCGATGTTCGATGCGCCTACGAGCCGCCGGAAGCAGCTGACGATTACGCTCGATTACGCGAAGGAGAAGATTGAGAAGTTTGCGGGCCGTATGATCGGCCTGGAATCCTGACAAGCGAATCCATTACGAAACCTACTTTAACCATAATGAAAATCAACTCTGCCGATGCTCTCGAAAGCATCCGACGGAAAGCGTCCAAAGCGCTGTCCGTCCGGGAGGCCAGCAAGCGCTCCGGTACCATCGCTCCCTGCGGCCTGGACACGGGAACACCCCACATCCAGATCCTCTGTTGCGGCGGTACAGGCTGCAAGGCTTCCGAAAGTGCGAAGATCGTGGAAAACTTCCATGCGTCGATCCAGGAACACGGTATCGCCGACAAGGTGGACGTGATCGTGACCGGATGTTTCGGTTTCTGCGAAAAGGGCCCGATCGTCAAGGTCATGCCCGACAATACCTTCTATACCTCCGTCCGTCCCACGGACGTGGAGGAGATCGTCAGCTCCCACATCATCGGTGGCCAGCGCGTCGAGCGCCTGCTCTACCTTGATCCCGGGAACGGAAGGCATGTGAGCGATTCCAAACACATGAATTTCTACCGCAAGCAGATGCGCGTCGCGCTTCGCAACTGCGGCGTGATCAATCCGGAAGACATCACCGAATACATCGGCCGGTACGGTTACCGGGCTCTGGCCCAGAGCCTGAAGCGCTCGAGCCAGGAAGTGCTCGACGACATCAAAGCCTCCGGCCTGCGCGGCCGTGGCGGCGCCGGTTTCCCGACCGGTACCAAGTGGGAGATCGCCCGCAAGTTCAAGTCGGACGAGAAATACGTCGTCTGCAACGCCGACGAGGGTGACCCGGGTGCTTTCATGGACCGATCCATCATGGAAGGCGACCCCAACTCCATCGTCGAGGCCATGACCATCTGCGGCTACTGCATCGAGGCGCATCACGGATTGATCTACATCCGCGCCGAATATCCGCTGGCCGTCGAGCGCCTGAAGATCGCCATCGCCCAGGCCCGCGAATACGGCCTGCTGGGCAAGGACATCCTCGGATCGGGTTTCGATTTCGACATCGAGATCCGTTACGGTGCCGGCGCCTTCGTCTGCGGCGAGGAAACCGCCCTCATCCACTCGATGGAAGGCAAGCGCGGCGAGCCGACCCTCAAACCGCCGTTCCCGGCGGAGGCGGGCTACATGGGCAAGCCGACCAACGTCAACAACGTGGAGACCCTGGCCAACATTCCGGTCATCCTGACGCGCGGTCCCGAATGGTTCTCGTCGATCGGCACCGAGAAGTCGAAAGGTACCAAGGTTTTTGCCCTGGCCGGCAAGATCAACAACGTTGGCCTGATCGAAGTGCCGATGGGCACAACCCTGCGCGAGATCATCTACGACATCGGCGGTGGTGTGAAGAACGGCAAGAAATTCAAGGCAGTGCAGACCGGCGGTCCGTCCGGCGGCTGCCTGACCGAGAAACACCTCGATATCCCTATTGATTACGAGAGCCTGACGGCTGCCGGCTCGATGATGGGCTCCGGCGGCATGATTGTCATGGACGAAGACGACTGCATGGTGTCCGTCGCCAAGTTCTACCTGGAATTCACGGTGGGTGAGTCGTGCGGCAAATGCACGCCCTGCCGCATCGGCAACAAACGCATGCTCGAGATCCTGACCCGCATCACGGAAGGCAAGGGCGAGATGGCCGACCTCGACCAGCTCCAGAACCTGGCCTCCGTCATCAAGGACTCAGCCCTTTGCGGTCTGGGACAGACCTCACCGAACCCGGTGCTCTCGACGCTGGCCAATTTCCGCGACGAGTACGTGGAGCACGTACGCGCCCACAAGTGCCGTGCCAAGAAATGCAAGGCCCTGCTGACCTACACCATCGACCCGCAGCGCTGCAAGGGCTGCTCGGCCTGCCTCAAGTCCTGCCCCGCGCAGGCCATCATGGGCGAGAGCCGCAAACCGCATGTTATCAACCCGTATGTCTGCATCCGTTGCGGCATGTGCACCTCGCGCTGCCATTTCGGTGCGATTTCCGTTATCTAGTCGCGTATGGAAAAGAAAATCAATCTCAGTATCGATAAACGTCCCGTGCGCGTAGCGCCCGGAACGACCATCCTCGACGCAGCGGCTTCCATCGGCATCGCCATCCCCACGCTGTGCCACATCGACCTCAAGGGTACCTGCGTCAAGAACAATCCGGCTTCCTGCCGCATCTGCGTCGTGGAAGTGGAAGGACGCCGCAATCTGGCGCCTTCCTGCGCCACGGTGTGTACCGAAGGCATGGTGGTCTATACCAACTCGGCCCGCGTGATCCGCGCCCGCAAGACGATTGCGGAACTCATGCTTTCCGACCACCCGAACGACTGCCTCACCTGCCCGAAATGCAGCGACTGCGAGCTCCAGCGCCTGGTAATGCGCTTCAACATCCGCCAGATGCCGTTCCAGGGTGGAGAACAGTCTGCCCGCAAGAAGGAAATCACGGCTGCCATCACGCGCAACATGGACAAGTGCATCCTCTGCCGCCGTTGCGAGAGCGTGTGCAACAAGGTCCAGTCCGTGGGCGTCCTCGGCGCCGTGCGCCGTGGTTTCGACACCACCATCGCTCCGACCTTCGACCGCATGTTCAAGGATACGGACTGCACTTATTGCGGCCAGTGCGTCGCCGTCTGCCCGACGGGTGCCTTGACCGAGCGTGACAACACCGACCGCCTGCTTGACGACCTGGTCGATCCCAACAAGATCGTCATCGCGCAGCCGGCGCCCGCCGTCCGCGTGGCCCTCGGTGAAGAGTTCGGCATGAAACCGGGCTCCATCGTCACCGGCAAGCTGGTGACGGCGCTCAAGTATCTGGGCTTCACCAAGGTTTTCGACACCGATTTCGCCGCCGACCTGACCATCATGGAAGAGGGCGCCGAGATCCTGAAGCGCCTGAAGGCCCACCTGGCCGGTGACAAGAATGTCAAGCTCCCGATCATGACCTCATGCTGCCCGGCCTGGGTCAACTTCTTCGAGCACAATTATCCCGACCTACTGGAGTATCCTTCTTCCGCCAAATCGCCCGGCCAGATGTTCGGCGCCATCGCCAAGACCTGGTGGTGCGAGAAACGGAACATCGATCCGAAGAAGGTGGTGGTGGTTTCGATCATGCCCTGCCTGGCGAAGAAATATGAGTGCGAACGGCCGGAATTTACCCACGACGGCGTGCCCGACGTGGACTATTCCATTTCCACCCGCGAACTGGCCCGGCTCATCAAGCGCGCCAACATCCGCTTTCCCGAGCTGCCCGACAGCGAGTTCGACACGCCGATGGGCGAGTCGTCCGGCGCCGGCGCCATTTTCGGCGCATCCGGCGGCGTGATGGAAGCCGCACTCCGCACCGTGTACGAAGTCTATACCGGCAAGGCCCTGCCCAAGCTCGAGTTTACGCAAGTCCGTGGCTTCGAGGGTATCAAGGAGGCGACGATCGACCTGGCGGGCTTCCCGCTCAAGGTTTGCGTGGCCCACACCCTGAGCAATGCGCGCATCTTGATGGACAAGTTGCGCAAGGGCGAGCTCGATTACCACGTGGTGGAAGTGATGGCCTGCCCGGGCGGCTGCATCGGCGGCGCCGGCCAGCCGTACCACCATGGCAACATCGAAATCCTGCAGGCGCGCGCGTCTGCTATCTACCGCGAGGACGAAGGCAAGGAAATCCGCATGAGCCACAAGAATCCCGATATCATCAAGCTGTACGAGGACTATCTCGGCGAACCGCTGAGCGAACGTTCCGAAGAACTGCTGCATACCCATTATTTCAACAAACAGATTCAGTAGTATGAGTGAGATGAAATTATCCTGCGAGGCCGTCCGCCAGGTGGAGGAGGTCTGCGAACAATTCAATAACGATCCCGGTGAACTGATCGCCATCCTCCATGAATGCCAGTCGAAACTCGGCTATCTGCCCGAGCCGGTGCAGCGCATCGTGGCCTCGAAACTCGGCATTCCGGCTTCGAAGGTCTACGGCGTGGTGACGTTCTATTCGTTCTTCACGATGACGCCCAAGGGCAAGTATCCGATTTCGGTCTGCCTGGGAACCGCATGCTACGTGCGGGGTGCTGACAAACTGCTGGAAGAGTTCAAGCGCGTGCTGGGCATCGACGTGGGTCAGACCACGCCCGACGGCAAGTTTTCGCTCGACTGCCTGCGTTGTGTGGGTGCCTGCGGTCTGGCTCCGGTGGCCACGATCGGCGAGAAGGTCTACGGCCGGCTCAATCCGGCGGACATCAAGAAGATTGTTTCCGAGTTCGAGAACCGGGAATAACGACTCTTTCGAGCATGCCCTGCAGTTTTGCCAGGGCGATGCCATAATTGGTGATGGGCACTCCCGAAAGGAGTGCCTTTCTCGTACGTGCCATGACCCGTGTCCGCGTCGCCATGCAGGCGCCGCAATGGATGATCAGATCATAGCCGGTGAGGTCCTCCGGGAAATCGTTTCCTGCCGCAATATCGATCGTGAGCATTTCTTCGCTCCGCTGCTCTGGCATTTCCAGGCGCTCGCTGACAAAATGCTCGCGCCCGGAATTGCCACCCGCAGCTACGCGGCGTAGCAGGGCCGGGATTTTCACACGGCCGATGTCTTCGTTGTCGGGGACGTGCGTGCAGGCTTCGGCGATGAGCACGCGCGACCGGGCGGTGAGACGGTCAATGGCCCGGGCGCCTTCGATAAAGACCTGCATGTCGCCTTTGGCGGCGGCCAGCAGAATGGAAAAGGCGGTCAGCGGGGCTTCGGGAGGCAAAAGTTCGTTGACGGCGCGGAATACCGACGCGTCGGTGATGGTCAGAGCCGGCAGGGTCCGCAGGCTGGCCAGGGCGGCGGGCAGGGACGCGGGCGTGCAGCAGAGCGGCGTGCAACCGCGGTCGAGCAGTTCCCGGATGACCTGGACTTGCGGCAGGATGAGGCGGCCCTTGGGGGCCTCGCTGTCCTGGGGCATGACCAGCAGCACGGTGTCTCCGGCCGTCACCAGGTCACCGGTCAGGAAATGCTCCTTCTGTTTCGGTACGGCCGCCGCAATGCGCTGCAGCAGCGATTCGACGGACTCCCCGTGCCGGTAGACGACGACGGGTGTCGCCGATGTCCCCGATTCGGGGACATCAACGGCAATTTCATTCTCATTTTGTAGCTGCTGTCCCACTTTTGGGGACATCGGCGGCACGTAGACCGCCACATCCGTCTCTTCCAGAATGGACAGGGTCAGGCGCCGGCGTTCGGGGCCGAGGACGGAGTCGTCGTCAAGGCCCGCCGTGTCGATGAGCACGCACGGCCCCAGGCCGGGCAGTTCGATGGGCTTCCGGACGGGATCGGTCGTCGTGCCGGGCATGGGGCTGACCAGCGACACCTCCTGTCCGGCGATGGCGTTGACCAGCGTCGACTTGCCGCTATTGGCAGGTCCGAAGAAGGCGATGTGCAGACGTTCCATAGTACGTGTCAGGCTTTTAGAATCGGAAATCCCGTTCGCCGGCTTCGATGCGGGCCAGACGCTCGACGGTCTTTTCCCGCACCCGGCCTTCCGGGATATCGCTCAGCGATGCGGCGATGAGCCGTTCGCCGGCCGCCCGGGTCGCGGGGGAAGCGTAGTCCATGAGGTATTCCTTGAGGGTCATCAGCGCATTGGGCGTGCAGCAGAGGCTGATCTTGCCGCTCTTGCACAGTGCCATGAAGCGGTCGCCGGTGCGGCCTTCGCGGTAGCAGGCCGTGCAGAAGCTCGGAATGTGGTCCATCTCCAGCAGCCAGCGCACCACGTCGTCGAGCGGACGCGTGTCGGACACATCGAACTGCGCCGTCTCGTCGTGGCGCTCTTCGGTCGTGTAGCCGCCCACGCTGGTGCGGGAGCCGCCGCTGATCTGAGAGACACCGCAGTGCAGGAGCTGTTCCCGCATCCGGGCCGATTCGCGCGTGGAAATAATCATGCCGGTATAGGGCACGGCCACGCGGAGCACTGCCACGATCTTGCGGAAGATGGCGTCGGGCAGCGCGTCGGGGAAACTGTCGAGCGACACGTCATCGGCCGGACAGATGCGGGGCATGCTGATGGTGTGCGGGCCGACGCCGAAACGGGCTTCCAGGTGCTCGGCATGCATCAGCAGGGCCGTAAGCTCGTAGCGGTAGCCGCCCAGCCCGAACAGGACGCCGACGCCCACGTCGTCGCAGCCGCCTTCCTGGGCACGGTCCATGGCTTCGGTGTGCCAGGCATAATTGCTCTTGGGACCGGTGGGATGCAGGCTTTCGTACTGCTGCCGGTTGTAAGTTTCCTGAAACAGGATATAGGTGCCGATGCCGGCTGCCTTGAGTCTCCGGTACGATTCGACATCGGTGGCGGCGATGTTCACGTTCACGCGGCGGATGCTGTTGCCGCCCTCGCTGACGGAATAGATCGTACGAATGGATTCCAGGATATATTCCAGCGGGTTGTGCACGGGATCTTCTCCGGCTTCGACGGCGAGGCGCTTGTGGCCGGTGTGGATGAGTGCGCGCACCTCGGCCGCGATCTCTTCCTGAGTCAGCTTCTTGCGGGGAATGCTGCGGTTCTTGGCGTGGTAAGGGCAGTAGACGCAGCCGTTGATGCAGTAGTTCGACAGGTAAAGCGGCGCAAAGAGCACGATGCGGTTGCCGTAGAAGCGCTGCTTGATCTCGCCGGCCAGCGCATAGAGCCGTTCTTCCAGAACGGGGTCGTTGCAGTCGAGCAGGATGGCCGCCTCGCGGTGGCTGAGGCCCTTGCACCGGGCGGCTTTTTCCAGGATTTCGCTGACGCGCAGCGGGTTCTGACTTTCGCGCCGGGCTTCGGCCAGGGTCTCGAGGACTTCGGCGTGGTCGATGAATTCGTCGGCGTGGGTAGATAAAGGATTATACATGGTATCCGATAGTGTCTAGTTCTTCAAGAATTTGTGTAAGCATGGCGGCGTTTTCGACGGCGACGCCGTTCTTGCCTTCGTAGAGGGCGTAGGCGGCACGCTGTCGGGCCGGTGTGAAATTGGGCATCAGCACGTTGGCCCCGGCCAGGATGCCGGCGGTACGGCCGTCCGGGCGGAGGGTGGACAGGGCTGTGGTGGAGGGGATCCAGGCTCCGGGCAGCATGAGGCGCAGGATGGCGTAGAGCCGCAAGGTGCGTTCGGCGCTGCCGGCGGGGTAATTGCCCAGGGGCGTGTCTGGGTGGGGGATGAAAGGCCCCAGGCCGATCATCTCGGGACGGAAGGATTCGATGAGCCGGATGTCGGCCACCAGATCGTCGGTGGTCTGGAACGGGCTGCCCACCATCATGCCCATGCCGGTCTGGAAGCCCAGTGCCCGCAGTTCGTGCAGGCAGGCGAGACGGTGTTCCAGCTGCATGGGGGCGGGATGCAGGCGGGCATAGTGGCTGGGATTGGCGCTTTCGTGGCGCAGCAGGTAGCGGTTCGCACCGCTGCGCCGCAACAGCGCATAGGTCTCCTGCGGCAATTCGCCCAGCGAGAGCGTGATGGCTGCTTCGGGCCAGGAAGCGCGCATTTCGGCCACGGTTTCGGCCAGGGCCTGTGCGGCGGGCGGATTCTCTCCACCTTGCAGGACGAAAGTCCGCAGACCCAGTTTCCAGGCGCTGTCGCAGCAGGCAAGGATGTCTTCGCGGGAGAGGGTGTAGCGCGGCAGCCGGGTGTTGCTGCGCCGGATGCCGCAGTAGAAGCAGTCGTTGCGGCAGACGTTGCTCCATTCGATCAGGGCGCGCAGCCAGATGATATGTCCGAACTGCTCGACCGCCACCTCCCGTGCGTTGCGATACAGATCTTCCTCCAAGGATCGTTCGTCACTTTCCAACAGTGCCTTCAATCCCTGGTCATCCAGCGTTCTCCGCTCCCGTAATATATCAACAAGATGGCTCAAAGCAATCCATTTATCTTACAAAGATAATCAATCGCTCGCTTTTCTGCTCTGGTTTTGGTATGTGCGGCCAGAAAAAATGGCCACCCCTTCCAAAACCACCCGCAGATACGCTCGCTATAGATTTATTGGAGTCATCAACATAAAGCCCGCTTTAGCGGGCCGGGCCAAGGGCCCGCGGGGTCTGGGGCAGAGCCCCAGAAGAAAAGATGCGACCAAAGGGAGCACGCGAAAATAAGAAAACTCAGCTTTAGGCTGAGTTTTCATTTTCGCGTGCTCCCTCAGGGGCTCGAACCCTGGACCCCAACATTAAGAGTGTCGTGCTCTACCAACTGAGCTAAGGAAGCATGTCCCTTTGTTTTGGGACTGCAAATGTAGAAACTTTTTTTCTACTTGCAAAATAAAATTAACTTAGTTTGTCTCCATTCATCGAGATCAGGAACTCTTCGTTGTCGCGCGTCTTTTCGAGGCGGCTCTTCATGAATTCCATGGCCTCCAGCGAAGTCATGTCCGCCAGGTGATTGCGCAGGATCCAGATGCGGTTGACATATTCCGGATCGTAGAGCAGATCGTCGCGGCGGGTGGAGCTGAGCGTCACGTCGACGGCCGGGAAGATACGGCGGTTGGAGAGCTTGCGGTCGAGCTGGAGCTCCAGGTTGCCGGTACCCTTGAATTCCTCGAAAATCACGTCGTCCATCTTCGAACCGGTCTCGGTGAGGGCCGTGGCCAGGATGGTGAGCGATCCGCCGCCTTCAATGTTGCGGGCGGCACCGAAGAAACGTTTGGGCTTGTGGAGGGCGTTGGCGTCCACACCGCCGGAGAGCACCTTGCCGGAAGCGGGCTGCACGGTGTTGAAGGCGCGGGCCAGGCGGGTGATCGAGTCGAGCAGGATCACGACGTCGTGGCCGCATTCCACCAGGCGTTTTGCTTTTTCCAGCACCATGTTGGCCACTTTTACGTGGTGGTCGGCCGGCTCGTCGAAGGTCGAGGCGATGACTTCCGCCTTGACGCTGCGCTGCATGTCGGTGACCTCTTCCGGACGCTCGTCGATGAGCAGGACGATCATGTATACTTCCGGATGGTTGTCGGCGATGGCATTGGCGATATCCTTGAGCAACACGGTCTTACCGGTCTTCGGCTGAGCGACGATCAGACCGCGCTGGCCTTTTCCGATCGGAGTGAAGAGGTCCACCACGCGGACCGAAATGTTGCTGTTGTGTCCGTGGCCGGTAAGGTTGAATTTCTCGTCCGGGAAGAGGGGCGTGAGGAAATCGAAGGGCACGCGGTCGCGGATGAACTCAGGAGAGCGGCCGTTGATGCGGTTGACCTTGACCAGCGGGAAATACTTGTCGCCTTCGCGCGGAGGGCGGATTTCACCGAGGATGGTGTCGCCCGTCTTGAGCGCATACATCTTGATCTGGTTCTGCGACACGTAGATGTCGTCCGGTGAATTGAGGTAATTGTAATCGGAGGAGCGCAGGAAACCGTAGCCGTCGGGCATGATCTCGAGCACACCGGTCGCTTCGACGATGCCCTCGAATTCGATGCGGGGCTGTTTCGGCTGCTGTTGCTGCTGATTTTGCTGCTGATTCTGCGGATTGCTCTGCGGCTGGTTCTGCGCGTTATTCTGCTGGTTCTGATTATTCTGTTGCTTGCGCTGCTGCTGTTGTTGCGCCTGTTTCTGCTGCTGTTTCGGCTGCTGCTGGGCCTCGGCTTGGGTTTCAGGCTGCGGAGCGGTCTCGGCCTTTTCGATGCGGGGACGCTGTTTCTTGCCACCTTTCTTGGACGGCTGGCTGTCGGCGGCCGGCGTTTCCGGGGTTTCCGGAGCAGGTGCGGCTTCCTGGGCGGCCGGAGCCTCGGCGGCGGGAGCGGCCTGTCCGTCGCCTGTCTCGGCGGCATTCTTCTTGGGACGTCCGCGTTTGCGCTTGGCGGTATTTTCTGTGCCTTCTGCCGCGGGTGCGGGGGTGCTGTCGGCCTGTGCGGCGCTTTCGCCGGCTTCCGCTTTCTTGCTGCCGCCTTTCTTGCGCTGCTGGCGCTGCTTGGCAGGGGATTCCTTGCTCTGGATGGCCTGCTCGTCAAGGATGGCATAAATCAGGTCATCTTTGCTCAGCGAAGCCGGTTTGCGAACGTTCAGTTCTTGGGCGATTGCAACAAGGTCTTCCTGGCTCTTGCTGCTCAATTCAATTATGTCTAACATCGAGTTGGATTGGAAACCGGAAGGCAGGATTCGCGTCCCGGTCAGATTTGATACCACAAAGATAGGGAATATTTTTTATTTATCCCAAAAACTCGCGGATTTCTTGAACTGAAGGATGTCGCTCAGGGCCGAAGCCTTGGCGGCGATGCGGAAACTCCAGCTTTCCCACTGGCCGGTCGGGACCCAGGAGACGGAGATGGCGAAGCAGTGCAGGTCGTAGGTGGCGCTGATCTGGGTGGTGCTGAGCTTCATCTGGGTCAGGTCGAAACCGGTGTTGACGTTGATGTTCAGGGCCTTGGTGAGACGGATCTGGCCGGCCACGCTGAGGGTCTGGACATGCTTGTGCTTGATGTCGAGCTGCTCGTTGGCGAACTGGTAGGAGCGGGAATACGAGTAGTTGTAGTTGAAACTCAGCGACCAGGGAATGTTCGGATTGAGGTAGTAGACCCAGCCGCCCGGAATGTATTCGCCCGTGATCGGATGATAATATACGCGTGCGTAGTCGGCGTCTTCGCCGCTCCGCTTGGTGCCGCCGCCCTGTCCCTGGTCGTTGTGGCCGTCGTTGCCATTGTATTTGCCGTCGCCGTTGATGGAGTAGGAGAGCGATGCGCTGGCATTGACCAGGCGGGCCGGGATGCCGGTCTTGATCACGTTGAGCTTGTTGATGCGCTGTCCGTGCTCGTTGACGGCATACGGATCGAAGGCCATGTTGCCGTTGATGCCCAGCTTGCCGAAAATCGTGGTGCTGGCCGTCAGGTTGATGTTCGACAGGCGCATGGAGTCGGCCAGGAAGTTGTAGGAACCGCTGATGTTGAGCTGGTCGATCAGCTTGATTTTCTCGTATTTGTCTTTGGGGTTGTCGGGCTCCTTGGCCATGGGGTCGGTGTTCTTCAGCACCTTGGCCTCGAGGTTGTTGGCGAAGCCGAAGGAGAGCGACGCGTTGCGCCCGGCGCCCGGCGGGGCATAGAGCTGGCCCGCATATTTGTTGTAGTCCACGCTGCGCTCCACGCCGTCCTTGTCTGTATAAGTATAGGTGGTGTAGCCGTTCATCTTCGTGGCCAGGTTCGGGCTGAAGGAGAAGCTCAGGGTCGGCGTGATCATGTGCCGGATGGCCTGCAGTTTGCTGCGCTTGCCGAACTGGAACATACCGTAGATGCGGGTGTTCATGGAGATGCCGCCCGAATAGGTCTGGGTGACGCCGAACGTGCCGAACTGGTCGCCCCAGACGGTCTCCACCTTGTCGGTATCGGGGTTGTAGCGGCGGGACTGTTCCCGGAAGAACCAGTTCATGCCATAGCTGACGCTCGGGGTGAACTGCAGGTATTTGAAGAGCGTGAAACCGGGCAGGCCGATGGAGAAATTGTGGTTCATGCCGTTCTGCATCCGGTTGAGCATGTCGCGGTTGAAGCCGAACTCGCTGGCCTTGAACGCCACCTTGTTCTGCAGGGTCGCACCGTAGCTGAAGGAGATCTGCTCGTAGAAGCGCTCCTTGCCGACGCGGTTCTTCCGCTTGAAAGGATAGAAGCGGTTGACGTTGAAGGTAATGTTGGGCAGGGTGAAACTGTAGGAGCTGTCGCGGGAGTTCTGGCTGTGCAGGAGGTTGGCCGAGAGCGAGATGCCGCTCCAGGTCTTGGACCAGGAGATCGAGGAGGATGCCTGGTTCTGGAGCGCGTCGCTCACGCTGGTGGAGTTGTATCGGTTGTTCGACGGGCTGGAGAAGTTGACCGAGGCGCGGAAGGAGGTTCCCGGGCGGGCCTTGGCGTCCTGGGAATGGCTCCAGTTCACGCCGAAGTTCTTCGATTCGCTGAAGGTGTCAGTGCCGCGCTCTCCCGTGATGTCGTCGGAGTAGTTGATGGACAGGGAACCGTCGAAGGCGTAGCGTTTCTTGTAGCGCGATGTCAGGCGGGCCGCCCACGAACCGTAGGAGTAGATGTCGCCGGTCAGGGCCAGGTCGAGGTAGTCGCCGATGACCACGGAATAGCCGAAGTCGCGCAGGTAGAGGCCGCGGGATTTCTCTTCACCGTAGCTCGGGATCAGGATGCCGCTGGCACGGTCGGGCCGCTCAGGGACGAAGCCGAAGGGGATGATGAACGGAATCGGCACGTCGCCGATCACGGCGTAGGCCGGACCGAACATGGTGCGCTGCTTGGGTTTGGTCATGACCTTGGCCGCGGTCATCTTCAGGTAGTAGTGCGGATGTTCGGCATCGCAGACCGTGTACTTGCCGCCCGCGATGTTGATGGACTGGTCGGGCATCATCTTGAGCTTTTCGCCGACCAGCTTGCCTTCCTTCTGCTGCGTGGCCATGTTCTTGATGCGGGCCTTGCGGGTCTCGAAGTTGTAGTACACCTCGTCCATCTCGTAGCTTTTGCCGCCGGTGGTCATCACGGGGCGCCCCGTCACCTCGTTGGTGATGGTGTCGGTCGTACCTTTGGCGTAGACGACGTTGAGTTTGGTGTTGTAGGCCATGTAGTCGGCCTTGAGTTCCATGTCCTGGTATTTGGCGGTGACGTCGCCGAAATAATAGATGATGTTGTTCTCGATGTCCTCCATCACGGAGTCGCGGGCCGTGGAGAAGGCCGGACGGTCAATCATGCCCTTGGGCTGGATGACGAGGGTGTCGGCGGGACGGGACGTCGAGTCGGGGAGCGCCGGCGCATACTGGAGTTCCAGCGTGTCGCGGGAGAATACCAGCGAATCGCGTGCGGGGATCGAATCGCGTGCAGGGATCGAATCGCGGACCGCGATGCGGGCCAGCGTATCGGGCTCCTGCGCCCGGACCGGCACTCCTCCCGCCACAAGCAGGAGCAGGACGGTCAGCAATCCCAGGCACAAGGTTCCGGCTGATATTCTATTGTGGAACAAAATTCGTATATTTGCTAATTAATCGGCAAAAATATAAAAAATAAGCAAGTAATATGCCATCGTGCTCAAATAAAGCGCTGTTCCGGCCAGGAATGATCCTGCTGGCCATTTTCGTGCTTCTGACGCTGCCCCGTCCCGTTTCCGCCCAGGAGGGAGGGCTGCGGCTCAAGACCGTGGTCATCGACGCCGGGCACGGCGGGCACGACCCCGGCGCCGTTTCCAAGCAGAGCAAACTGAGCGAGAAGCAGATCAACCTCGACCTGGCCCTGCGCCTGGGTGCGCGGATCCAGAAAGAATTTCCCGATGTCAAGGTCATCTACACCCGCAAGACCGACAAGTTCGTGGAACTGGCCGAGCGCGGGAACATCGCTAACCGCAACCATGCCGACCTTTTCATCTCGATCCACGTCAATTCCGCCAAATCGACGGCGGCTTCGGGCACCGAGACCTTCGTCATGGGTACCGACAAGAGCGAGTCGAACATGGCCGTCTGCAAGCGGGAGAACTCCGTGATCCTGCTGGAGGAAGACTACTCCACGACCTACGAAGGCTTCGATCCCGACAATCCGGAATCCTACATCATCTTCAACCTGATGCAGAACGCCCATTTCGAGCAGAGCATCGCCTTTGCGTCGCTGGTGCAGCAGCAGTTCATCAGCCACGGCCCCATCAAGAAGAGCCGGGGCGTGCGCCAGGCGCCGCTCATGGTTCTCTGGCGTACCACGATGCCCTCCGTGCTGATCGAAGTGGGCTTCCTCTCCAACAGTTCCGACCGCACGAAGCTCAACAACGCCGACAACCGGCAGAAGATCGCCGACAATATCTTCGACGCCTTTGCTTCTTTCAAGCATACCTATGATACGGACGGCTCGTTTGATTTCGATCCCGCTGTGCTCGAAACCTCCGAGGAGGACCTGGAACCTGTCAATCCGCCGGCTCCTTCGCCCGCCGTCGTGGGCCCGCACTACGAGATCCAGATCCTGGCGTCTTCGAAAAAGTTGAAAAACGGCTCTCCCGAGCTCAAGGGCGTGCTGGAATACCGGGTCCGGTTTATCAACGGTTTTTACAAGTATTCTGTTGGTAACTATCCCTCCAGAGAGGAAGCCGCGCGCCGTCTTCCGGGCATTCAGAAAAAGTTCCCGGGCGCCTTCGTCGTGAAGATCGATTGAGCCCCTTTAATTTTTTAAGCATTGTAAGGGCTATAAGTCTATAAGCGTCAGGAAAATATGCGTTTTGCGACTTTGCAAGTGGCTGATTATCAGTGCAAAACAAAAACAGAAAAAATTTTTTCTTGATTGTCAGCACATTGCGGAAAAAATTAAAAAAACAACAAAAAAAATTTTTTTTAATCCCCATTTTTTCCCCAATTTTGTTGTTGGAAAGTAACCTGAACCGATGACTTCCGACAACCCCGTCATAGCAGTTTGGAACCGCTGTCTGGAGATTCTCAGGGACAACCTGAATGAAGAGTCTTTCAAGACATGGTTTGGCCCGATCAAGCCGATCGCGCTCGATGCGCAACGGCTGACGATCGAGGTCCCTTCCGACTTTTGGCGCGAGTATATCGAGGAACATTTCATCGGTATCCTGAGCAAAGTGCTCCGCCGGGAGATCGGACCGGACGTCTCGCTCGTCTACAAAGTCCGCATCCTCGACGACATCTATGTCGAGGAACGGCCGAAGGGCGGCAAACCCCGCAATGCCGAGATTCCTCTCCCCGACATGGGCGCCCACTACACGGGCAGCCCCTATATCATTCCCGGCCTGCGCAAGCTCAACATTGATCCCTGCCTCAATCCAATCTACAATTTCGAGAACTTCATCGAAGGCTCGTGCAACCGGCTCGGCCGTTCGGCAGGGGAGAGTATCGCCGCCAATCCCGGCCGCAGCACCTTCAACCCGCTGTTCATCTACGGCGGCCCCGGCCTCGGCAAGACGCACCTGGCCCAGGCCATCGGCATCGCGGTCAAGGCCCGCTTCCCCGAGAAAGTGGTGCTCTACGTCAGTGCGAACACCTTCCAGAACCAGTATATGAACGCCGCTTGCTCGGCCAAGAGCGCGAACAACGGCAACAAGGTGGCGGATTTCCTGCGCTTCTACCAGCTCATCGACGTGCTGATCATCGACGACGTGCAGGACTTCGCCGAGAAGAAAGGCACCCAGGGCGCCTTCTTCCACATCTTCAACTACTTGCACCAGAGCGGAAAGCAGTTGATCCTCACCTCCGACAAGCCCCCCGTGGAGCTGCAGGGCCTCGACCAGCGCCTGCTGTCCCGCTTCAAGTGGGGCCTGAACGCGGAACTGCTGCCCCCGGCCTATGAGACGCGGCTGGCCATCCTTCAGGCCAAGTGTGCGCGTGAAGGCGTCACCATCTCCGACGACGTGCTCTCTTTCGTGGCCCAGAGCGTCAAGACCAATGTCCGCGAACTGGAAGGCATTCTCTATTCCCTGATCGCCAACGCCACCTTCAACAAGCAGGAGATCACCATGGAACTCGCGCAGCGCCTGGTCGACCGCGTGGTCACCGACCCGAAGAGCGAGATCACCGTAGGCAAGATCCAGGAAGCCGTCTGCAACTACTTCAATATCAGCGACGATGTCTTCCTCTCGAAGACGCGCAAGCGCGAGATTGTCCAGGCACGCCAGATCGCCATGTTCCTGAGCCGTAGCCTGACCAAGACCTCCCTTTCCTCCATCGGCGCCCAGCTGGGCGGGAAAGACCACGCCACCGTACTCCATGCCTGCAACACGGTGAGCGACCTCATGGACACCGACCGCAGTTTCCGCGGTTTCGTCCACGACATCGAGCGTCAGCTCAACAGCCCCGAGTAACCAATCGCTAAACATAAGGCTATGATGAATACAGAAAAAGTCCTGGATTTTTTCCGTGAGATCACCCGTATCCCGCGTGAATCCGGTCATGAAGAAAAAATGGTCGCCTACCTGCAGGCGTTCGCGAAGCAGCGCGGACTCGAATGCAAGACCGACAAGGTCGGCAACGTGATGATCGCCAAGCCGGCTTCGAAAGGCTATGAGGACCGTCCTACTGTCGTTCTCCAGGGCCATACCGACATGGTGTGCGAGAAGAAGAGCACCTCCAATTTCGATTTTTCCAAAGATCCCATCCATTTCGTGATCGAAGACGGCTGGATGATCGCCCACGACACGACGCTCGGCGCAGACAACGGCATCGGCGTGGCGTCGGCGATGGCCATCCTGGACGACGACACGATTGCGCATCCACGGGTGGAGTGCCTGTTCACCGTTTCGGAAGAAACAGGGCTGGACGGCGCCCGTGCGGTGAAGCAAGGCTTCATCACGGGCAAGACGCTCATCAACCTGGATGACGAAGACGAAGGCTATTTCTGCGTCGGCTGCGCCGGCGGCATGGATACGGTCGGCACCTTCAGCTACCACGAGAAAAAGCTGGCGCCGGGCGACGTGACAATGAAATTCACGCTCGGCGGCGGTTTGGGCGGACACAGCGGCGACGACATCGACAAGGGTCGCTTCAACGGCGTGCAGCAGACGGCGCGTTTCCTGAACGAGATCTGGCCGCTCAACGTGGACCTCTGCCACATCATCGCCGGCAACAAGCGCAACGCCATCGCCCGCGGCGGCGAGGTCGTGCTGGCCATTCCGGCCCACAGCGAAGAAGAGGTCATCGCCCGGTTCAACAACCTGGCGGCCCGCCTGAAAGCCGAGTACGCCGTGACCGATCCGGGCCTGTATTTTCATGCGGAACCCGTCGAACGGCCGGCTTCTGCCATCGACCGTGCGACGGCCGGCCGCCTCATCCGCGCCCTGCTGGCCATCCCGCACGGCGTGATCGCCATGAGCCCCGACATCCCGGGACTGATCGAAACCTCGACCAACCTGGCCTCCGTCCGGATTGACAGCGGGCAGAAGATCGTCGTGGGAACCATGCAGCGCAGCGCCGTCGACAGCCAGCGCATCTTCCTCTCGCAGCGAGTTGCGGCAGTGCTTGAGCTGGCTGGTGCAGAAGTAAGACATTCAGATGGTTATCCTGGATGGAAACCGAATATGAATTCGCATATCAAGGACGTTTGCGTGGCTTCTTACAAGCGGCTTTTCGGCCGGGAACCGGTCGTCCGGGCCATCCATGCCGGCCTTGAATGCGGTCTCTTCACGGAAAAATTCCCCGATGTCGACATGATCGCTTTCGGCCCCACACTGCGCGGCGTTCACGCGCCGGGCGAAAGGCTTGACCTGGCTTCCCTCGAACGCTTCTGGGCGGTTCTGCTCGACGTACTTAAAACGGTCTAGCCATGCCCCGCGTCATCGCTCCTTCCATGCTTTCCGCTGACTTCGGCCATCTCGAACGGGATTGCCGCATGGTCAACCGCAGTGCGGCGGGCTGGTTCCATCTCGACGTGATGGACGGCATCTTCGTTCCGAACATTTCCTTCGGCTTTCCGGTGTGCCAGGCGATTGCCCGCGTCGCGCAGAAGCCGCTCGACGCACACCTGATGATCATCGAGCCCTGGACCTACGTCGAGCGTTTTGCCAAACTGGGCGTCCAGTACCTGAGTTTCCACTATGAGGCCTGCAATCTCCGTCAGCTCCGTTCCACCATCCGTCTGGTGCGTTCCTGCGGCATGGGAGTGGGGGTGGCCATCAATCCCGAGACACCGGCCGAGGTGCTGATTCCCTGGCTGCGGCAGATCGACTACGTGGTGGTGATGGGCGTGCATCCGGGCTACAGCGGCCAGAAGTACATTCCGGAGACGACAGAAAAGGTAGGGGTCCTGGCAGAGATGATCGCCGCTCAGGGCGCCGACTGCTTCATCCAGGTCGACGGGGGTGTCAGCACGGCGAACATCGCCGAACTCGAACGCCTCGGCGCCGGCGTCTTCGTTGCCGGCTCCGCCGCCTTCTCCTCCGCCAATCCCCTGGCCGCCATCCGCGCCCTCAAAACCGCTAAATAATATACTTGATCTCCTTCGAGCCGTAGGTGTGAATGGTGCCGTCCCGGTGCTCGAGCAGGAGCCGGGATTCAGGATCGATGCCGAGGATGCGGGCCTGGATGCGGCGGCCCGATCGATGCTCCGTCGGAACGACGGTAGCCGGCATCTCCTCGAAGTCGCGCCATTCGCCGCGCCGGTACAACTGGGCCAGGTATTCCGCATCATAGCCGTTGCGCGCAAACGGCGATCCGAGCTTGTCGCAGCGCGCGAAAACGGGCGCCAGCACGCGGGGCAGCGTCTCCTTGACATCGTAGCGCCGGTCCGTGACCAGGCCCAGCGACGTAGGATTGGGCAGGGAAGGGTCGAAGTCCCGCTGGTTCAGATTCAGCCCGATGCCCGCCACGGCCGAAACCACCCGGCCGTCCGCCAGCGTCGGCTCGATCAGCGTGCCGCAGATCTTCTTGTCACCCACATAGATGTCGTTGGGCCACTTGATGGTGGCTTGCACGCCTTCGGCGCTCAGGAAATCCAGCAGGCCCAGCGCGACGATCTGCGAGAGAACGAACTGCTCGCGGGCCGGAAGCGCCTCCGGCTTGAGGAGGATGGAAAAGGTCAGATTCTCACCGGAACGGCTTTCCCAGCGGTTCCCCTTCTGGCCGCGCCCCGCTGTCTGGAACAGGGCGGCATAGACCGTCCGGTCGGGCAGGGAGCCCTTGTCTGCCAGCAGGCGCGTGTTGGTGGAGTCGATGGTGTCAAACCAGTGGATGAAATCTGCCATATTTTCAGTTGTTCCCGGATGGCGGGATATTTGTAAGAAAGTTCTATCTTTGTAAGATCATTTACTTTGCAAAGATAGTTCAATTATTGATGAAGACCAAGAGTGAAGTCGGCGTAATCGCCGACGCGATGTTGGAGAAAAAGGCCCAGGATGTGGTTTCGCTCGACCTGACGAAGATCGGAACCGCCATCGCGGACCATTTCGTGATTTGTAATGCAGACTCGACGACCCAGGTCGTCGCCATTTCCGACTATGTCGAAGAGATGATGGAGAAGGAGTACGGCCGCAGCGTCCTGCGCAAGCAGGGCCGCGAGAACGCCTTCTGGATCATTCTCGATTACAGTGATATCGTGGTCCATATCTTCAAGACCGACCAGCGACTGTTCTACCGCCTGGAAGACCTGTGGGCCGATGCCGTGAAAACCACTTATACCGATCCCGAAGCGTGATGGAAGACAACAACAACTATCGGCCGGACGACAACCGCCGTCCGCGCCCCGCACGGCAGCCGCACCGGGGCTTCAACTGGTTCTCGCTGATCTATATCTTCTTGCTGCTGGGCCTGGCCTACATGTGGTCGTCCACAGGTACGGCCAATCCCCTGAAGAAAGAGTGGATCGACGTCAAGGACGGCCTGCTGGTCAGCGGCGACGTGGACAAGCTGGTCTACGTGCGCAACGAGCACAAGGGAGAGATCTACCTGCGGCAGTCCGCGCTCGAAAAATACAAGAACCTCTACGGCGGCCGCGAGCCCAAGGCCGGGCCGCACTTCTACTTCCTGGTGTCGGAGAAATTCGACGCCGAAAACCAGCTTGACGCGCTGGTGGAGTCGCTGCCCGCCGAGAAACAGTTCAAGGTGGTCGTCGACGAGCACAAGAGCTATTGGGGACCGATCATCGAATGGGTGATCTTCCCGTTGCTCCTGCTGGGCATGTTCTTCGTCTTCATGCGCCCGATGCGGAGCATGGGCGGCGGTCCCGGCGGCGGCATCTTCAATGTCGGGAAATCGCAGGCCAAGCTCTATGAGAAGTCCAACAACGTGAAAGTTACCTTCAAGGACGTGGCCGGCATGGAAGAGGCCAAGGTCGAGGTGAAGGAGATCGTGGATTTCCTGAAGAATCCGAAGAAATACACCGCCCTGGGCGGCAAGATCCCTAAGGGCGCGCTGCTGGTGGGCCCTCCGGGCACCGGCAAGACGCTCCTGGCCAAGGCCGTGGCCGGTGAGGCCGACGTGCCTTTCTTCTCCATGTCGGGCTCCGACTTCGTGGAAATGTTCGTGGGCGTGGGAGCTTCCCGCGTGCGCGATCTCTTCCGCCAGGCCAAGGAAAAAGCCCCGTGCATCGTCTTTATCGACGAGATCGACGCCGTGGGCCGTGCCCGCAGCAAGAATGCCGGTTTCACCTCGAACGACGAGCGAGAGAACACGCTGAACCAGCTCCTGACCGAGATGGACGGTTTCGGCTCCAACTCAGGCGTCATCATCCTGGCCGCGACCAACCGCGCCGATATCCTCGACAAGGCCCTCATGCGCGCCGGCCGCTTCGACCGTCAGATCCATGTGGACCTGCCGGAGCTCAAGGAACGCCTCGAGATCTTCAAAGTGCACCTGCGCGGCATCAAGCTCGCACCGGGCTTCCAGATGGACTTCCTGGCCAAGCAGACCCCGGGCTTCAGCGGTGCCGACATCGCCAACGTGTGCAACGAAGCCGCGCTGATCGCCGCCCGCAAGAACAAGCAGGAGGTGGAGAAACAGGACTTCCTCGATGCCATCGACCGTATCGTGGGCGGCCTGGAGCGCAAGAGCAAGATCATCACGCCCGAAGAAAAGAATACGATCGCCCATCACGAAGCGGGACACGCCACGGTCAGCTGGCTGCTGCCCAACGCCAACCCGCTGCTGAAAGTCACCATCATCCCGCGCGGACAGAGCCTGGGCGCTGCCTGGTACCTGCCCGAAGAGCGGCAGCTCACCACTACGGAGCAGATGATGGACGAGATGGCGGCCACCATCGGCGGCCGCGTGGCCGAAGAGATCGTCAACGGCCGCATTTCGACCGGGGCGCTCTCCGACCTGGAGAAACTGACCAAGCAGGCGTATGCCATGGTTACTTATTTCGGCATGAGCGAGAAGGTGGGCAATCTGTCGTACTACGATTCGACGGGCAGCCGCGACATGGCGTTCAGCAAGCCTTACAGCGAGAAGACGGCGGAACTGATCGATGACGAGGTGAAGAGCCTCATCGAACAGGCGCACGCCACGGCGCTGAAGGTGCTGACGGAAAACCGCGAAGGCTTCGAGCAGCTGGCGAAGCTGTTGCTGGAGCGCGAAGTGGTGTTCTCGGAAGACCTCGAAGCCATCTTCGGCCCGCGCAAGGGCGGGGTGGACCCCAACAAGCTCCTGCGCGAAGAAGAAACGCCTGAGGTGCAGGCAATCCCTCAGGAGGCGGAAGGACAAAAAGACTGACCGATGGGAAAATCGACATTGGTGCAGCGTATTGTCAGCGGCGTGATCCTGATCGCCGTCGTGGTGGGCTGCCTGTGGCTGCCCTGGGGCGTGCCGGCGCTGGCCTGCCTGATGACTGTGACAATCTCCCTGGAATTCTACCGCCTGGTGTCCGGCTCCCGCTACCGTAAGGAGCAGGTGCTGGTGGTGCTGGCCATGCTGCTGGCCGTGGTGCTGACCTTCCTGCATCTGGCCTATGGCGTCCCGGTGCGCTGGCTGGCTCTCAGTGTGCTGCCTTTGGTCGCAGCGTGGTTCTGTATGCTCTTCGACGGAGCGGCGGACCATGCCTTTTCCACGGAACCCTTTTTCCCGCTGGTGTACGTGCTGCCGGCGATGCTCTCGCTGCTCCGGATCGCCTGGCCCGGCGGTGCCTTTTCCTGGCGCCTGACCCTGGGCTTGATCGTGCTGATCTGGATCAACGACATCGGTGCCTATTGCGTGGGCATGCTCTTCGGACAGCGGACCAACAGCCGCAAACTCTTTCCGGCACTCTCGCCCAAGAAATCCTGGGTAGGTGTCTACGGGGGTACGGCGTTTACCTTTCTGGCCGCCTGGGCGGTGTGGGCCCTGTGGGGTGCGCCGGTGCTGGCGCTTCCGCACTGGATGATCCTGGCCCTGATCGTCTCGGCCGTCGGTGTCCCGGGCGACCTCTTCGAGTCGCTCATCAAGCGCCACGCCGGCGTGAAGGATGCCAGCCAACTGATTCCCGGCCACGGCGGCATGCTCGACCGTTTCGACGACCTGCTGTTCATCTTTCCGGTAGCGGCCGCCTATTTGCTTGTATTTCAATTGATCTGATATGCGCCTCGACAAAAACACCTATGGAACGGTGCTGGCAGTTTACCTGTTCAGCGCCGCGGCTGCCTTTGCGCTCTGGCACTGGGTGCCCGTTTGGTGGATCAACACGCTGCTCACCATTTTCCTGCTCTGGTTCTGCTCCTGGCAGACCTATTTCCACATGGTGCCCGACCGTACGCCGGTGGGTGACGAACACCTGGTATCGGCGGTTTCCGACGGAAAAGTAGTCTTCATCGGCCCTGTCTTCGCGGGCGGCTACCTCCAGCGCGACTGCCTGATGATTTCGGTATACATGGATTTCTGGGACCTGCACGCCAATTTCTGGCCCGTGACAGGGACCGTCTCCTACGCCCAGTATTTTCCCGGCAAGCACCTGCTCGCCTTCAAGCCGAAGGCCTCGGAGGAAAATGAACATTTCTGCACGGCCATCCGCACCCCGGAAGGCAAGGAAGTGCTCTTCAAGCAACTGGCCGGCGGGTTTGCGCGCCGCATCGTCTGTTATGCGAAGAAAGGCATGGCGGTGCGGGCCGGCGACCAGTGCGGCATCATCAAGTTCGGCTCGCGCATCGATTATTACCTGCCGCTCGACGCGAAGGTCCGCGTCGAGGTGGGGGAACTGGTCAAGGGCGTCAGTTCTATTCTGGCTGAAATCTGACAGGAAGCGCCCGCTATTCGGGGGCGTCGATGGCCAGGAAACGTTCCGGTCCCAGCATGTCAAGGGCACGCTCGATGAGCGCGCTCTTTTTTTCGTCCTTCAGCCCGGCGTGGATGTAGAGCAGGGACTCCAGGTACAGGGTGAGCATGGACGATTCGTCGCGCCGGCGGAACGCGCTGTGGTCGATCTGCAGGCCCGTGGCTTTGAGGAAGCCTTCCAGGCGGTCCTGCGGGAAGAGCTCGCCGCCCCGGTAGATATTGATGTAGAAGAGGATCCTGCCGTTCTCCACATAGGCGGGCACGAAGCCGCCCGGGAAGCAGAGCAACTCCACGGAGAGGCCGGCGGACTGGCAGATGGCCAGATAGATGTAGGCCAACACGAAGGGATTGCCTTCGCGGCTGTGCAGGGCGTCGCTCAGGAAGGCGTGTTGCGGGTCCTTGAGCTGGACGTCGTAAAGCGTGAACTTGAGACGCCGGTAGAACACGTGGTTCAGGATGCGGATGTTCTCCACGCCGGTCCGCATGTCGGAATGTTCCACCTGGTAGGCCTCCAGGCAGGCGTAGAAGAGGGCTTCATAACGCTCTCTGCTCAGGGTCCAGTCGAAGAGGGAACTGATGAACCAGCCGCCCTCGAAGAGGGAGAGGGGGGCCGGGGAGCGGTTGATGAAATCCTGGAACTCATCGAGCCGGAACGTGGCGTTGAGCCGGCGGGCGCGCTCGACGATGGCAGCTTTCTGCACGGGATCGGACTCCCGCTCCGCGCGGTTGTGGAGTGAACGCACCACTTCCGTGCCTAACGAGGCGAGCCGCTGGTCCACCAGGTCGGTCACCACGTTGTCCCGGTCGTCAAACAGGGCGACCAACGGTTCCAGTATTTCCGGATCGACGGGCATCTTAGGAGGTAATGGCATCAAGTGATAGCAGAAGCAGTCTGTCCATCAGGGGTTTATAGTTCGGATTGCTCTCCTTGATGTGGCGGTTGGCGATGGCCAGGCAGACGGTGGCGGCCTTGTGGCCGAGGAGGGCGGCGAGGCCTGCGAGGCAGGAACTCTCCATTTCGATGTTGGTCACGCGGTATCCTTCATATTCGAAGCTTTCCAGTTTCTCAATGAGGTCGGGGATGGTCAGCTCCAGGCGGACGGAACGGCCCTGCGGTCCGTAGAAACCGGGGGCGGAGACAGTCATTCCTTTAATCGTGAAAGGGCTGAACTCGTCGATGAGTTCCTGGTTGGCACGGACGAAATAGGGTTTTGCAAAGCGTTCCGGCCAATCCATATGCTTGACGAAGGCTTCTTCGAAATCTTTGAGGAAAATTTTCTCACCGTCTTTGTACCAGTTCAGCACGCCGTCGAAACCGATGGAGATGTGGCTCAGGATGTAGCTGCCGAGGGGAATGTAGGGCTGAGACGCGCCGCAGGTACCGATACGCAGGATATTCAGGGTCTTGTGTTCGGGTTTGGGCATGCGGGTCTTGAAGTCGATGTTGGCCAGCGCGTCGAGCTCGGTCATCACGATGTCGATGTTGTCGGTGCCGATGCCGTGGGAGAGAGCGGTGACACGCTTCCCATTGTAAGTACCTGTGATCGTGATGAACTCCCGCGACTGCTTGGTGAGCTCGATCGTGTCGAAGTGCGATGCCAGCGCGTGCACGCGCGTGGGGTCACCCATCATAATGATGTTGTCGGCGAGGTCTTCGGGGGCGATATGGAGATGGAATACGGAACCATCGTCGTTGATGATGAGTTCAGAACTGGGTATGGGTTGATTGTTCATGAGCATGGATACGCTTAAAAAACAAATATACGAACTTTTTTTGTAATTTCACAAGGTCAAACCCACGTGTCATGAAATACCCCCATATCCTCCTTTCCCTGTTGATGATCCTGTTGACCGCCTCCGCCTGCACGGTGCGTCCGCCGGTGCCGTTCGGTGCGTGCCCGACGCCGCAGCAAGTGGCCTGGCAGCAGATGGAGATGAATCTTTTCTGCCACTTCGGCCCCAACACGTTCACCGGAGCGGAATGGGGTGACGGGACGGAGCCGGAAGACATCTTCCAGCCCACGGATCTCGACTGCCGCCAGTGGGCGGAGACGGCCCGTGCCGCCGGGTTCAGGGGTGTGATCCTCACGGCCAAGCACCACGACGGCTTCTGTCTCTGGCCGTCTCCCGAGAGCGCGCACACCGTGGCGCAGAGTGCCTGGCGCGACGGACAGGGAGATGTGCTGCGTGCGCTTTCGGATGCCTGTGCGGCGGAGGATCTCCGGTTCGGCGTGTATATCTCGCCCTGGGACCGCAACGATCCGCGCTATGGCTCGCCGGCCTACAATGAGGCGTTTGTCCGGACGCTGGAGAGCGTGCTGGACGGCCGTTACGGTCCGGTGTTCGAGCAGTGGTTCGACGGTGCCTGCGGGGAGGGGCCCACGGGGCGCCGGCAGGTCTATGACTGGCCGTTGTTCAATGCGACGGTCGAGCGCCTGCAGCCGCAGGCCGTGATCTTCAGCGATGTAGGCCCCGGCTGCCGCTGGGTGGGCAACGAGCGGGGAGAGGCCGGCCGCACGAACTGGTCGACGCTCGAGCTGGATGGTTTTGAGCCGGGAGCGGGGAGTCCGCCCGTGGATGTGCTGAACGGCGGTACGCCGGGCGCTTCGCACTGGGCCGCCGCCGAGACCGATGTGTCGATCCGGCCGGGCTGGTTCTGGCGTGCGTCCGAGACGGCGCAGGTAAAAGGTGTGCAGGAGCTGCTGCAGATCTATTATGAGAGTGTCGGCCGCAATTCGCTGCTGCTGCTCAATGTGCCGCCCGACACGCGTGGCCGCATCGATGCGGTCGATTCGCTCCGGCTGATGGAATTCCGTGCCGCGCTGGATGCGGTCTTCGCTGTCGACCAGGCTGACGGTGCCGCCGTCTCCGGCCCGTCCCGTGGTCGGGGTTTCGCTCCTGCGAACGTCCTTTCGGGCGACTACGACAGCTACTGGGCGTTGCCCGATGACCGGACGACGGCTTCCCTGACGCTCGAATTTCCCGAGCCTCGCACGTTCAACCGCCTCCTTCTTCAGGAATACATTCCCCTGGGCCAGCGTATCGTGGCTTTCCACGCCGAGATGCTGACGCCGGAAGGCTTCTGGCTGGAGATCGCGCGCGAAACCACCGTCGGCTACAAACGTATCGTACTGACGCCCACCGTCACCACCTCGGCCCTCCGTCTGGTGATCGACGACGCCCTGGCTTGCCCGACCCTGACCCGCCTTGCCCTCTACCACGACACCGTTTATTGTGATTCACAATAGTCGCTACGGCTGTTGCATAATAATGGCTGCTCCTCATGCTTCGCGGCAGGGGCATCCTGCGATTACGTCCCTTGACGGCGAACTGCTCCCTTTTAGTCTCGCTTTGCTCGTCTAACGGTCGCAGAACCTGCGCCGTCACGAGACGGGACTCCAGCTTATCTGCCTCTTTCCTGCCGCTCAAAATCGTCACATCCATTATTACGCACATTGCCTGCGCACCTGTACGCACCCTCGATTAGCAAAGTACTAAGGCCGGGAGCCCCAGTATCAGTTATCCGCGCAGAGGCGGTTGATGAAATTGAAGATGATGAGGGTGCGTTTGCGCAGCAGGGGATAGTTGATGATGGCTGGCGTGTCGCTGCGCTTGAGCGTGTGCTGGTGGAAGGCCGAGGTAAAGAGCACCGCCGGGATGCCCGCGCGCGCAAACGGATGCTGGTCGGATGTCTCGTACATCATGCGATAGAAATCGCGGCTCCCGTAGAACGTCAGGTCCAGGTCGAGCTTGTACGCCGCCCGGTGGCAGAGGTAGGAAAGATAACCCTGATAGGTCTCCGGCAGCGTGCTTTCGCCGATTGCGAACAGATATTCCGGATTGTGCCCCGGCGGCACTAGATCGGTGCCCAGCATGTCCAGGTTGATCATCGCCTTGATCTTTTCCTGCGGCACCGGCAGATGCTTCACGAACCATCGGCTGCCGGCCATGTCCAGCTCCTTGCCGTCGAACGCCACGAACAACAGGTTCTTGCGCGGACCGTTCCCGTCGGCCTTCATCGCGCAGAACATGCGGGCGAGGGACAGCAGCGCGGTCACGCCCGACGCATTGTCGTCCGCACCCGGGTAGACAGTGTGCCCCAGCCGGCCCAGATGATCGTAGTGCGCCCCGATGACCAGATATTCGTCCGTGGGTGTCGCGGCGGGGAGCAACCCCACCACATTGCGGACGGCGATGGAATCTTCGTAGCGGAAACTCTGGGTGTAAGCCCAGTCGACGGGCTTGAGCCCCAGCGAACGGAACTGTTCGATGAGGTAGTGCTCAGCCAGTTGCTTGCCATGAGTGCCCGAAGCCCGGCCCTCGGTCATTTCGTCTGCCAGGTGTGTGAGAATCCGGCGCTGCTCTTCCGCCGAAACCAGGTTCTCATAGGGCCGGAGGCTCTGCGCCCAGGCCCCGTTCCGGCCCGGAAAGCACAGAAAGAGACCCGCAAGGAGCAGAATGGCACAACTTTTTCTCATTTAGTTTCAAATGACATGCAAAAATAGTACTTTTGCAAAGATGTTCAAACGCGTCACCGCATTTCTTGCGCTCCTGTGGCTCTCCGTGACCGCGGCATGGGCGCAATACGATCTCGACCACTTCTATTACAGCGGCCGCCAGTTGCTCATTGACGGCAAATACGCCCAGGCCATCGAGCGCTTCAACGTGCTTTCGCGCCTCGACAGCACCGTGTATGAAGCCTATTTCTTCCGCGGCATCGCCAAGTACAACCTCGGTGACTTCGTGGGCGCCCAGCGCGATTTCGACCGTACCCTGCACTTCAATCCCATCTATACGCCGGCCTACCACTACCGGGCCATCGCGCTGAGCCGCATCGGCAAGTACGACCTGGCCCTCAAGGATCTCGAGGAAGCCGTGGACCTGCGCCCGAGCTACACCGACCTGTATTTCAGCCGCGGCGTGACCTATTTCCTTTCGCAGCAGTTCGAGAAGGCGGTGCAGGACTTCAACACCTTCATCCGCAAGTCGCCCCGCGAGGCCAACGCCTATCTGAACCGCGGCGCCTGCTACCTCTACCTGAAAGACACCGTCCGTGCCCTGGAAGACTACAACAAGGCCATCTCGCTCAACCGTTACGACCCCGAAGGCTATGTGCGGCGCTCCCGCGTGTATGCCATGCAGGACCGTACCGGCGACGCCATTGAAGACCTCGACACGGCCCTCCGCATCGACAGCACCAACACCTTCGCCTTTTTCAACCGCGCCATCCTCAAATACGACCGCAAGGACATCGCCGGCGCGCTGGACGATCTCAACCGGGTGCTGGAGGAGGAGCCGGGCAATGCCCTGACGCTCTACAACCGGGCCCTGATCTATTCGCAGGTGGGGGACTACCGGGCCGCGCTTGACGACTACGACCGGGTGATCAACATCAACCCCAACAACGTGCTGGCTTACTTCAACCGGGCGGCTGTCTTCATGGAACTGGGCCGCTACCGCGACGCCATGGACGATTATTCGCAGGCCATCAACCTCTATCCCGACTTTGCGAAGGCCTACATGAACCGCTCGTATGCCAAGAGCCAGCTCGGCCAGTACACCTCCGCCAAGCAGGACTACGACATCGCCCAGAAGAAGGTGCGGGAATACCAGGCCCTGACGGCCGATTCCACGGGCAAGGCTGCCTTCGCCGACACCACCCGCAAGTACGACCGACTGCTGGCCCTCGACGCGGAGTTCGCCAAGAAGGATTTCGACAATGAACTGCTCCAGTACCGCGACGTGGACATCCGCCTCAAGCCGCTCTACAAGGTGCAGCCCGCCGATACGGTGAGCGGATTCTCATCCATCGCTCACAAGTTCGAAGACGAGGTCCTCGACACATATATCGCCCAGAGCCCGCTGGCCGTGAAGTTCGCCGCTGACGGCCGGACCCACGTCCGCGACGCCGCCCGGGTCCGGGAGGATGTGACGCGCCGGCTCCGTACGGACCGCAGCAGCGACAACCTCTTCGCCCGCGCGCTGGTGGAAGCGGAGAACAACCAGTTCAACACCGCGCTGGTCTGCTACGACGAGGCCATCGAGAAGTCGCCCGAGACCTTCTTCTACTACATCAACCGGGGCGCCCTGCAAGCCGAGATGATCGATTTCATCTCCTCGATGGAGAACAACGTGCAGGTGCTCACCCTCGACAATGCCAAGACCGTCAAGACCCGCGTGCAGGACCAGGTGACTCGCAGCTACGACTACACGCCGGCCATCCACGACATGGTGAAGGCAACCACGCTCAATCCCGGATTTCCGTACACCTACTATAATCTCGGCAACCTGTACTGCCTGTCGAACGACCTTCCCGAGGCCATCGTGCAGTACACCCGCGCCATCGATCTTTATCCTTACATCGGCGAAGCCTTCTACAACCGGGGGCTCGTGCTGATCTATCTGAAAGACAAGGAAAAAGGATGCATCGACCTGAGTACGGCGGGAGAACTGGGCATCCAGGACGCTTACAGCGTCATCAAGAAATATTGTAAAACCGAAGAAGAACTGTAAACCATGTGGCTTTGGGCTGCCATCGGATCTGCCATCCTGCTGGGCATCTATGACGTTTTCAAGAAACAGGCGTCGACACGCAACGACGTGCTGCATATCCTTCTCTATGTAACCGCACTTTCCACGCTGATCCTGAGTCCCTTTGTGCTGACGTCCGCTTTTGGCTGGCATTGGCTGGAAAATACCTCGTTCAATGCGTCGCCGGGCACGCTGCGCGACCATCTGCTGGTCATCCTCAAAGCTTTTGTCGTAACCATCTCCTGGGTCACGGGCCTGATGGGCCTTAAGCACCTGCCCATCACGACGGCCGGCACCATCAAGACCTCCCGGCCGGTGTTCGTGTTGCTGGGCTCCATCCTCATTTTCGGCGAAAGACTGAATCTCTGGCAGTGGGTGGCCGTCCTCGTCGCCTTCGTGGCCCTCTGGCTGCTGGGTCATACGAGCCGGCGGGAAGGTTTCGACTTCGTGCGCAACCGCTGGGTCATCTGCATGTGGGTGTCGGTGGTCTCGGGCGTGGCGAGCGCCCTGCTCGACAAGCACCTGATGGCCTCGATGCAGCCCATGTTCGTCCAGGGCTGGTGCAATTTCTACATTACGCTGATCCTGGCAATCACCCTGCTGGCCGTGAAACATTCCGGAAGCCCGTACTACAAGCCCTACAAACACGACTGGCTCATCCTCGTCATCGCGCTCTTCATCACCTGGTCGGATTTCCTGTACTTCCTGTCGCTGAGCGGCGAAGGCGCCATGCTGTCGGTGGTCTCGATCCTGCGCCGCAGTTCGGTGATCATCACCTTCATCTGCGGAGCCCTCTTCTTCAAGGAGAAGAACCTCCGGTCGAAAGGACTGGCCCTGCTGATCCTGCTGGTCAGCATGGTGATCCTGGTACTGGCGAGTTAAGCGCTTATTTCTTTCCTGTTTTTTGCTCGAAAGCCCGCGCGATGCGCTGGGCTGTGCCCTCGTTGGCGGCCATGCGGACGGCAATCACCAGCAGGATGATGGCCAGCAGCGGGAAGATGCTGCCGACGGACAGGGAGTAGACCGTCGACATCTTCAGGCCGGACGGCAGTTTCGTGGTGAAGAAATCCACGAAGATCCAGCCCTGGAAGCCCAGCAGTACAATGGCGTTGGTAATGGACAGAAACACCTGGTAGAAAGGCTGTCTGGCTGAGACCAGCGTCACGTCGGAAAGGATGAACGACAGCACGATGAAGATAATGTAGATGAGCCGGTCCTTGAAGCGGACGGCGTAACTGATGCCGGTTTCCGGATTGAAGGCGTGGCAGACATCCATCCCGAGCAGGACGATGACGAGCAGGGCGGCGGCGGCGATCAGCCAGTTATGCGGTTTCTTCCACATGGTTTTGACGGTTCAGGGCATCGCGGAACATGGCAATCATCTGATTGACGGAGTTGGCGATGTTGTAGGGTTTGACGGAGGCGGCGTAGCGCTTGCCTTCTTCCCAGCGCTCTTCGGGGTGCGAAAGCCAGTCGTCGATGCGTTCGGCCAGCGCTCCGGCGTCGTGAATGGGGAAGAGGCTGCGCTCGCTCAGCGAAAACTGGGCGGATCCGGTGTAGGGCCCGTCGGCGATGACCGGCACGGCGCCTTGCTGGATGGCCTCGAGAATGGAGAGGCCTTCGATCTCGATGTATGCGCAGTGAACGGTCAGGTCGGCCTTGGCGGCGAGCCGGCACAGTTCATCGTGGTTCAGGAAGACGAAGGAGGGCTCGTAGCTGAGGATGCCTTCGCGGTACAGTTGACGGGCTTTCTTCTTGAGCCTGTTGGCCAGAGGGCCGTTTCCGGCGAAAACCAGGTGGATGCGGCGGGCGAAGTGGGAGTGGCGCATGGCCCGGAGCAGCGTGATCTGGTCTTTTTCGTTGGCCAGGCGTCCGATGCAGATGACTTCCAGCGGGCGCTCGGGATCCAGATAGTTCTGCGGGGGATCGGCTGGCCGGAGACAGGTCTCGGGAATCAGGCCGTTGGAGATGACGCGCAGTTCGGCAGTGTAGTGGTTTTCCTGCAGACGCTGACGTACTTTTTCCGTAGGGCAGTGGATGTGGGAGCAGGCACTGTAGATATGTTTCTGCCAGAGATGCAGCAGGGTTTCTGCCGGCCATTTCCAGCGCGTGATGCCCAGGTTGTTCAAGATGTTTTCCGGGAACAGATGGAACGACGCAGTCAGGGGTTTGCCCAGCCGTTTTGCAATGCGTATCGTCTTGTACTGCAGCACGAAATTCTCTTCCAGGTGGACCACGTCGGCCCAGCGGACGGCCTCTTCGATGCGTTTGGGATCGCCGTTGGCATAGGAGAAGCCATTGGCTTCGATGATGGGCTGGAAGATCGGGAACTTGAATTCCTTCAGGGGAAAGTCGGGGTGCTGGCCCGGATTGTCCGGATTGCACCCGGTCATGACGCGGACATCCTCGCCGGCGGACTTCAGTTCATGGATGGTCCTTCGCGCCGAGGCGGAAAGGCCGTTTCCGCGGATATACAGGTTATTGATGACAAACAGAATTTTCATGGGTTCAGGTTCAGTCTACTTTGCCGATTCCTGGAACACATGTTCCATCATCCAGGCATAGTAATAGCTCCAGTTGTACCATTCATGGCCGCCCTTTGTCCGGATGTAGGTATACGGGTAGCCGTGGCGGTCGAAGTAGCGCCGGAGGTTCTGTATGTGCAGGTAGAAGAAGTCACCGCCGCTGGTCATGACGTAGTAGCCTTTGGGCGGGTTGGGGGAGAACTGCTGCTTCCACTTTTTCTTGATGTTGAAGTAGAAGAAGTTGTCGGGCCCCGGATGGGTGATGATTTTCCAGAAGGGACTGAAAAGTCCGATGTAGTCGAAGGTCTGCGGGGAATCTGCGGAGATGTACATGCTCTGCAGGGCGCCCACCGAGAGGCCGCAGATGGCGCGGTGCGCCTTGTCGGGGATGGTGCGGAAATGGCTGTCCACATAGCCCACCACATCGCGCACAAAAGCGGTCTCCACGGTTCCGTCGATCTCGAAGAGCGACTCCATGGCGTCTTTGTAGCGGGAGTTCTCGAAATCCTTGTCGTCTCTGTACTGGTTGACATTGGGCATGACGACGATGGCAGGAACGGAATTTCCCTGGCAGTAGAGGCTGTCGGTGATCTGGAACATGCGGCCGCGCTGGATCCAGACGGTCTCATGGCCGCGTGCGCCGTGCAGGAGATAGACAACGGGGTAGCGCTTCGTGCCTTCCTCGTAGTCCGGTGGCAGGTATACGATCATGCGCCGCTGCGCCGGCCCTTTCACGGAACAGGGGTACCAGGCTTCCACTACCTTGCCAAGCGGCTGGTAGCCTGACTCTTCCACGGGTTCGCCCGCGTAATAGTAGGAAACGCCGCGGTTGCGGAAAACCCCGCAGGAAGACAGTACGCCCACTGCGATCAACAGGGCTATGAGTATCCGTTTCTGCATAATCGGCCGCAAAGATACAAAAAAAAGCGAGGCAGGCCTCGCGCACCGCTACAAATAAAGGAGCTCAATCTTGAGCTCCTTTATTTGTAGCGCTACCGGGATTCGAACCCGGATTTCAGCCTTGAGAGGGCCGCGAACTAAACCCTTATTCGATAGCGCCATAGGTTTGGGACTGCAAAGATACATCATTCTTTCATTATTCCAAAAAAAATCGCTACGCTTCGCTCTGCCATTTTGTCTTGATTATTTTAATGGCAGGTATTTTGATTATCTTTGTGACCGGAAAAAATGTCCGTATATACTATGGAAGAAGAGAAGAAAAACCATATAGAAAATACCGAACCCGCGAGCGGAAAATCCGCCTCGGAGAAAGACAAGAAAAAACGGAAGATCGCCGAGCAGGCATCCGAGATCAAGCAACTGACGGAAGACCTGGCCAAGGCCCGCGAAGAGGCTGCGGAAGCCAGGGACCAGCACCTGCGCCTGCAGGCCGAATGGGACAACTACCGCCGCCGTACCGCCAAGGAGCGGCTGGAACTCATCGACAGCGCCGGCAAGGATATCCTCAAGGGTTTCCTGCCTGTGCTGGATGACTGCCAGCGTGCCCTGCAGGTTCTGCGCGAATCCGGCGCGGACGCTGCGGCTATTGAAGGTACCGAGCTTATCTACAACAAGTTGATGAACTACCTCAAGTCGCGCGGCGTGGAGCCGATCGCCGCCCGTGGCGCCGCCTTCGACACGGATTACCACGAGGCCGTGGCCCAGTTCCCGGTCGAAGACCCGGCCAAGAAGAATACGGTGATTGACGTGACCCAGGAAGGGTATACGCTCAACGGCAACGTCATCCGCTACGCCAAGGTCGTAGTGGGCATTTAAGCCAGGAAGGAGAATCGCAACATGGCAGAGAAAAGAGATTACTACGAAGTGCTGGGCGTTGAAAAGAACGCTTCGGCGGAAGACATCAAGAAGGCCTACCGCAAGAAGGCCATTCAATACCATCCGGACAAGAACCCCGGCGACAAGGAGGCCGAGGAGAAGTTCAAGGAGGCCGCCGAGGCCTACGACGTGCTGAGCGACCCGCAGAAGCGGGCCCGTTACGACCAGTTCGGCCATGCCGGCATGAGCGGTCAGGGCGGCTTCAGCAGCGGCGGCTTCTCGATGGAAGACATCTTCTCGCAGTTCGGCGACATTTTCGGCGGAGCCTTCGGCGGCGCGTTCAGCGGTTTCGGCGGCGCCCGCAGCAGTGGACGGCGCGTGGCCCGCGGCACGGACATCCGCATCAAGGTCAGGCTCAGCCTGGCCGACGTGATGAAAGGTGTCGAGAAGACGGTCAAGATCAGCAAGATGGTGACCTGCCCCGACTGCAAGGGCAAGGGTGCCGTGAGCGAAGCTGACATCAAGACCTGCGACCACTGCCACGGCACGGGTGTGGTGACCAAGATCGCCAATACCATCCTGGGCCAGATGCAGACCTCGTCGCCCTGCCCGTATTGCGGCGGCGAAGGCAAGAAGATCACGAACCCCTGCCGCAAGTGCAGCGGCTCCGGCCTGGTGAAGAGCACCGAGGAGATTACCTTCAAGATCCCCGCCGGCGTGCAGGAAGGCATGCAGCTGACCATCCAGGGCAAGGGCAACGCCGCCCGCAACAACGGTGTGCCGGGCAACCTGCTCGTGGTCATCGAAGAGGAAGGCCCCAAGGACAATGGCCTGCAGCGTGATGGCAACGACCTGATTTACAACCTGAATCTCTCCATTCCCGACGCCGTGCTCGGCTGTTCGGTGGAAATCCCGTATATCGACAGCAAGCTCAAGATCAAGGTCGATCCGGGCACGCAGCCCGGCAAGATCCTCAAGCTCCGCGGCAAGGGCATCCCCGATGTCAACGGCTATGGCAGCGGCGACTACCTCATCTATGTGCAGGTCTACATGCCGAAGAAGCTGGACCGCAAAGAAAAAGAGATCATGGAAGGCTGGCGCAGTTCATCCTCGTTCACGCCCAAGTCATGAAGAGGTCTCCCGCACCGGTTCTTGCGCGGATTGTCGCGCTGGTTCTCACGCTGGCTCAAAGCGTGAACACATGGGCACAGGAGCAGGCCATCCGGCCGCTCGATGTGCCCATGTCGTTTGCGGGTACCTATGGCGAGCTCCGACACGATCATTTCCACAGCGGGGTGGACTGGCGTGTGGGCGGCAAGGTAGGGGATGAGATCCACGCCATCAAGAGCGGTTACATCTCGCGCGTGAGCGTATCGCCCTGGGGCTATGGCAACGGCATTTATGTGACCCACCCGGACGGCACGACCTCGGTCTACGGGCACTTGCTGCGTTTCTGTGAGCCCGTGGCGCGGCGCGTGGAGAAAGAGCAATACGCGACGGAAAGTTTCAGCGTGAACCTGCGCTTCCATCCCGATGAATTCCCTGTGAAACAGGGAGATGTCATCGGCCAGGTGGGCAATACCGGCTCTTCGGCCGGCCCGCACCTCCACATGGAAATCCGTGACACGGAGCAGGATATGAGCCTGAACTATATTTCGCGGGGCGTATACAAGCCTCTCGACAAGACGAGTCCCCAGTTCCACCGGGTGTGCTTCTATGCGCTCGACACGCTGCCCCTGGGCGGCAGCTGGCGCATCCACAACCTGCAGCGTCCGGAAGCGGTGCGCGACACACTGGTGCTGCCGCAGCGCAGCTATGTGGCCATCGACGCCACCGACCGCCAGGAAGGGACCGGCGCCAAACTGGCCGTGGAGCAGTACCGTGTCAGCCTCGACGACACGCTGCTCTTCGCTTTCAAGGTGGGGGACGTGCCCTCGGACAAGGGCCGCTACATCCGGTCGCTGATCGAGTATCGCGAGAGCAGCCGTGGCGGCCGGGACCTGGTGAAGAGTCTCGTGGAGCCCGGCAACCGCCTGGCGGACCGCATTGAGAGCCGCCGCCGCGGCATCATTGATCTCCCGGACGACGCCGTGCACACGCTGCTGCTCGAAGCCATCGACGAACACGGCAACCGGGCCGCGCTGCGCTACCGGGTGCGGCGCGATGACGCCCGTTTCCAGGCGCCGGCACGCGACACTTCGCTGCAGGCCGTTCCCTGGCTCTGGTATATGCAGAACTGCGTGATCGACAGCTCGATGAGCTATTATCTGCCGGCCGGTGCGCTCACGGACAACATCTACTTCACCTGGCGCAAGGTGGCGGGTCCCGATCCGGAACGCGGCATCGTGTCCGACGTCTGGCAGATCGGCTCGCCCGACATCCCGCTGATGAAGGCCGGAGCGCTGGAGATTGCAGCCGACGTGCCCGCCGGGCTCGAGGAGAAATCCTACATGGCCCATTACGGGCAGACCTTGAGCTACTCGGGCGTCAACGTACGCTTCGGTACCTACTGCGTGGCCATCGACACGGTTGCGCCCACGATTCAGTTCCTGGAGCGCAAGAAACAGATCGTCAACGGCAGCACCATCCGCATCCGCGTGCGGGACAATGCCTCCGGCATCGAATCTGCGCGCGTGGAGATCGACGGGAAGTGGTACCTGTCCATGCTCAAGGGCGGCACGGTCTCGCTGGAACTCAAGCCCGAGCGTGTGTCGCGCGGCAAAAAACACGAAATCAAAGTTATCGTAACGGATATTTGCGGAAATGAAGCTTATGAAACCCGGGAATTTTCATATTGACGTGGTGGGGCTCATGTCGGGCACCTCGCTCGACGGTCTCGACCTGTGCTGTGTGCATTTCGATTATGACGGCAACTGGTCGTACCGGATCGTGAAGGCGGAAAGTGTGGACTATCCGGCTTGGTTGCGCGAGCAGCTGGCGACGGCCCAGTCCCTGTCGGCGCTCGACTATGCGCGCCTGCATTCTGACTATGGCCTGTTCCTGGGCGGACAGGTACGCGATTTCATCGCGCGCAATGGCCTGAAGGTCGATCTGGTGGCCTCGCACGGGCAGACGGTCTTTCACCAGCCTTCGCTGCGTTTCACGGCCCAGATCGGTTCCGGGGCGGGCATTGCCGCGACCTGCGGCGTCGACACAGTCTGTGATTTCCGCACGACGGACGTGGCGCTGGGCGGGCAGGGGGCTCCGCTGGTCCCGATTGGCGATGCGGTGCTCTTCGGCGACTACGACTACTGCCTGAACCTGGGCGGTTTCTCGAACATTTCGTTTGCGGAGGGTGCGCGCCGGCTGGCCTACGACATCTCGCCGGTCAATTATGTGCTGAATCATTTTGCCGGAAAGCTGGGCCTGGCGTATGACAGGGACGGGGTGACGGCGCGGGGCGGAAGGGTCTGTTCTTCGCTGCTTGCCGCGCTCAACGCGCTGCCATTTTACACGCAGGCGGGTCCCAAGTCGCTGGGCCGCGAGTGGGTGGAGGAAACGGTCTATCCGTTGATCGCGTCATACGATCTGTCTGTGGCGGACGTGCTGGCCACGTTTGTGGAGCATGTGGCGGTGCAGGTCGGGCGGAACGTCCGCAGGGGCCGGGTGCTGGTGACGGGCGGGGGTGCGCGCAATCTTTATCTGGTGGAGCGGATGCGGGCGGTGGCGCCGCAGGCGCAGTTCATCGTGCCGGACCCGCTGACCATCGATTTCAAGGAGGCGCTGATCTTCGCGCTGCTGGGTGCGCTCTATGTGGCGGATCTGCCGAACTGTCTGTCGTCGGTGACGGGCGCGGTGCGCGACAATATCGGCGGTTGTTTATACAAGGGTAATCAAAGAGAATCGATATGAAACGTTTGTTAGTTTTGACCTGCGCGCTGCTGGCCCTGGCTGCCTGCTCGCAGCAGAAGGCCGATCCGGTGGCCGATGCCATCGTGGCCGAAATGATGAAGGATGTGGATCAGCCCTACAGCATCCAGATCACGGACTTGAAGTTGCTGGATTCCACGACCTTCGCTACGGAGTTCCAGCGCCGCATCGGCATCTACGACACGCGGCTCGACCAAAACACGGCCCGGCTGGAGAAATACATGCAGCAGGGCATGCAGAAGAATGCGACGCTGATGTTCGAGTCGTTGCAGAAGGACACGAAGATCTTCAATGAGCTCAACGCGATGAAGGAGATGATGGGCGATGACACGCTGAAGGTGGCATATTACGATTATTCGTACACCTACAGCGGCAAGGTAGGGAAGACGCGTGTTCCGGCGCAGCCGGCCTTTGCGACGGTAACGCCCGATGGCCGCGTGATCACCTTCGTGTCGGACAAGCGCGACTTGCACAAGGCCACGGGGCTGGTGATCCCGGGCTACAAGGAGCTGCTCGACAGCTTCAAGGAAAGCGAAACTGAAACCGAAAAATAGCAGTATCCATGAATCCTGGCGACAAGCTTCTGGTCATCAGCGTTGACAGCTCCGATGGCCGTGATGCGGCCGCTTCCGACCTTACTGGTGTCGAGGCCCGCATCGAACGTATCACCGCCGACGGCGACATCTATCTTGAAGGGCATTCCTGGCCGGTCCTTTCCAGCCGCGATGTCTATACGATCACTGAAGTAGGGTAGACGGGGATGAAGGTGCTTGGCAACATCGTCTGGCTGCTATTCGGCGGCCTGCTCATCGCCCTGATCTACTATATCGTGGGGCTGCTGATGTGCATCACGATCATCGGCATTCCGTTCGGTGTCCAGTTGTTCATGCTGGGTACCTACGCGCTATGGCCGTTCGGTCATGAGATCGTCAACGGTCCCGGCCAGCCCGGCTGTCTTTCCTCGCTGATGAATCTCATCTGGATTCTTGTCGGCTGGTGGGAGATCGCTGTCGTGCACCTTTTCTGCGGGCTCCTTTTCTGCATTACGATCGTCGGCATCCCGTTCGGGCTTCAGCACTTCAAAATGATCATCCCGTCCATCTTCCCTTTCGGAAAGGTCATTCACTGACCCGGGATCCCAGCGCTTCGGCGGGTGCGCGAAGTGGCTGCTCCTCAAGGTTCACGGCAGGCGTGGAATTGCTTACGGGGCGCTGCCCCGAACCCCGCCGCTCCGGCCTTGCTATCACGCGGGCTAACCCTGCCCGGCCTCCGCTAGCGGCTGATGCCGCTTTCCGTCCCTTGACGGCGAGCTTCTCCCTTTTAGCCGCCGCTGCACGGCGTCTAACGGTCGAAGAACCTGCGCCGTCACATGACGGGACTCCCGCTTGGCCGCGTACTTCCTGCCGCTCACAAATCGTCGCAGCCATCATCGCGCCGCCGCCTCCACGCATCAATTAATTTGCAGATTCCGATTATTGCTGTATATTTGCGATAGGATTCGTCGAAGAGGAATTTCGTTAGAAGGGATGACAACCCTCTCAAGGTCACTTGGTCCGAGCCTCATTCAAAAGTCGCTGCCTGGCGGCTTTTTTTCATTACAAAGAGCCCCTTCTTTCGAAGGATATAAAAAATAAGGGCACCTTTCGGTGCTCTGTTTCCCATCATTTGGTCAAGAACTCACTTGACCTACCTTTACACAGCAAAGATAGAAGCATTTTTCAGGATTCAATCTGCAAAAAAGCAATTAATAAGACTATCTTTGTAAAACAATGACTACACGCGTGGCCTGCATAGGGGACAGCCTCACTTGGGGCTTTTCGCTGCCGGATTCCTGGCGGCAGAGCTATCCTGCGCAGCTGCAGGAGAGGCTGGGCGCGGACTATGCCGTGCGGAACTTCGGCTGTAACGGCGCGTCTGTCCGTTTCGATGCGGACCTGCCCTATGTAGAGACGATAGCCTACGGCGAAAGCCGGGCGTGGAATCCGGACATCGTGCTGTTGATGCTGGGCTCCAATGATGCTACGGCTTGGGACTGGGATGCCGCGGCCTTCCACCGCGACTACGAGCGCATCGTCGCGTCGTACCGCGACTTACCCTCGCATCCGCGCGTCATCCTCATCGCGCCTATCAGGATGTTCCGCGTGATGGGCGGCACTTTCGGCGGCCTCTCACCAGAGACGCTGGAAGACGGAGTCCGGCCCGTCATCCGCGAGGTGGCGGGGGAGTGCGGGCTTCCGTGCATCGACTTGGTGGATATCTTCACGGATGCAAGATATTGCTATGACGGGGTGCATCCGAATGGGGAGGGAACAAGGTTGATGGTGGAGCAAATTTGTTTGCAGATTCAATAATATGCCGTATATTTGTACTGTTAATTGAGAATCGCCTCGTGCGAGATTTACCTTGACACATAAAGGCATTTCAGCCCCTACTGGAATGCCTTTTCTGTCCAATAAGCTGAAGGGGTACTTCGCCCATCCTCTGAAAACCTTTTACAAGGTAAATTCTCAATTAATGAAGAAAAGGTTTTTTCAAGTAGTCTTGCGCCTGTACTATGTGTATGGGATTCAGAAGTTTGTCAAGGTGAAATCATACAAACGGTTCCGCCAAGGCAAGCAAGAACGGGTCCGTTCGCACTATCGTCGCGTTAGGGGACGTTGACGATACGCAGCGGACCGGTCTCTGGTTATTCTATCCGACCTTCAGCTTGGGGAACGCTTCGGCGCTCCCTTTTTGGAGAAATAGTTTTGAGCCGCTCCGTCATGCCGGGCTTGACCCGGCCTCTCAGCGCTTCGGCGGGTGCGCGAAGTGGCTGCTCCTCATGGTTCGCGGCAGGCGCATCCTGCGCGTCCGTCCCTTGACGGCGAACTTCTCCCTTTTAGCCGCCGCTGCGCGGCGTCTAACGGTCGAAGAACCTGCGCCGTCACGAGACGGGACTCCCGCTTGGCCGCGTTTTTCCTGCCGCTCACAAATCGTCGCAGCCATCATCGCGCCGCCGCCTCCACGCTTATCCGTCATTCCGATCGTGTCCTGGAATCTCTATGCTCTTTCGGCCGACTGGCAAGGCTGTATTCGCTCTGCGGCTGCTTTGATACGATCGGCGAGTTGAGTCAGCCCTTCGGAAAGTTGTTTCATCTCTTCCGCTGTGAAAGCGCCTATGCCTCCATTACCGTCAACACCTCGCATCTTGTTGTAGAACCAGGATACAGAATGGTCGGGGAAGAAACACTTAGCGAAATCGCCCCAGGTAATCAGATCGTAAATATCATCCACCAAAGGGATGATCGAAGAATTTTTGTAACGGTTGGCAATATCTTTCATAATAACTCCTTATTCGTTTAAAAGTCTATCAAACAATTCTTTGGCATATCGCCGAAGTTCCTTAGAGGGATTATGTTTACTCTTTTGGACATTCCTGATGGCATCAATCAACTCCTGCTCCTTCACTGTCAGTTGTGTCATAAACGGTTCCTTTTACAAAGTTACTATAATATTTTATACTACAATTCTTTTCTATACTTTTTTATAGTTTTCAAGTTGTTTATGTCGGGCTTTCGACAAAGATAGTTTGAAAGACCTTCAAGAAAAAACTCGGATATGCGATTTTTAGAATCTCGGCTTTTTGCGAAATAATCAATCTTTATAATTGGGGAGTAGGATAGGGAGATGATGCCGGATACCTATTGTCATCCCGGGCTTGCCACGGGGTCTCAACGCTTCGGCGGCTTGAAAGGCTGTTATGTATGGCTATCCGAAATACTAGGTTGAAATACTCGTATCGTACCTCAGAAAAATGGAGAAGTTATTATAAACAGACTCTTTCCTTTCTGCTGCTTATCGTTGGCGAAGATATTCGGTCAAGGTTGTCACCAGGTATGTCACGGTGGCGATGCACAAAACGAAGGACAGGACGAGTGTGATAATGATCCAAACGCGCAGCCGCCGCATCTCTTGCGGGTTTCTGTCCGCCTCATCGCTCTGTGACTTAATGAAATAGACCATGCTGAGGACGAAGGGGACAACACCGAGGGCCTGTGCTACCATCAATAAGAGTGACGACAGGATAAGGTAGAGCGTCGCTTCTTGACTGATTTTTTTGTTCATAAGGATTCATGATTGATGGGTTAGATTGAATTGGTACGATTAAGGGGTATCAATGGAAGGTAATCCATTCAGCCACCGCCTTTTCAGGCTAAAGAAGACAGGCACGGAAAGAGTCTGTATCCAAAAATATGCATTTGTTTCGGATATTCCAAATCGGCAGGGACCTCTTGGTGGCCACAAGCATTGAGCATGAAACTGGAGAAAGTCGCAGCCTGCGCGTCCGTCCCTTGACGGCGAACTTCTCACTTTTAGCTGTCGCTACGCTCCGCTAACGGTCGAAGAACCTGCGCCGTCACATGACGGGACTCCCGCTTGGCCGCGTATTTCCTGCCGCTCACAAATCGTCGCATCCATCATCGCGCACCTGCCTTCGCGCTATGTTGGGGGCAGGTTTAAAAGATGCGCACATCTGCCCAGGGTACTTTTTTAGTTGAAGCGCCACGCCATTTATTAGCGTCTGTTCTATCTGCATACCGCCCATGATATCCCAGCCAATACAGAATCGCTAGCTCCAATACGGACAATGCATTCTCCAGGCACATAAGTTTTTGTTCTCTGGTCAAGGTATTGTATTTAGTACGGTTATCCTTATTATAATGAATCAGTTGGTTTCTTGTGTCAATGAGGCTCTTCGGGTCGAAAGTAGGCTTGTACTTCATCCTTTTGAGCAAGTTCTGCAAATGATTCTTCCCTTTTAGCTCTTCTTCCGTTAGAATAACATTAGACATCATTTGTATACCGGTAATTGCCATAATAAACGCTCCTTCAGCCTTTCCGCTATTGATATTCGCTTCCTGATACCAATGGAGGGCCGTAGAGAGGATATCCGCTTTATCCGCGTCATCCCCATTCCAGATTTCTTCGAAAATAGGCCAGAGAGATTCAATGTCCGTGTCATTGGGAGAGGGTAGCCAGCTGTTTACACCAACTCGACTCTTATCGTATCCAGAAAAATGATATGAGAAATGCTGATCTTTATCATCAATTCCCTCTATGAGAATAGGACTGTGATACCGGCCGACCACAAAACCTATGAAATGTGAAAAAGCAATAATGTATTTACACGCATAATCGAAATCAATCGGTTTGTCGTTCGCTGGGATTAGCGCACAGTGATGAGAGATACTGTATCGGCTTATTTCACTTGAACTTGTTCGCTTTTCTGTGTTTTCTAATATGATCTTTGTCCCGTCTTTACATGAAAAAGATAGTCGGTCCTTCTTTACCGAACGATGATTCTCTGTAATACGAGTGACAAGCTCACCGATAAACGCCGTCATATTCATATATGACCAGTGCCATTGTGAGCATTTTCTCTGCTCAGCAAAAAGGTGTTGAATGAAACCTTGAAAAGTGTTTTTTCCATCATTACAGGAAACACAACTGTTGAGGCGACATTTGCCGGCTAAACCGCTCGGTGTGCTAATTTGGAGATCACCATCGGATTCAAACCAAGAAAGATCCAATCGTTCTCCTTTTCCCTTGAAAACAAGTTCTACTTCTCCATTTAACGAGTAGTAGATTTCCCCTTCAAGGATTTCGTTTATTCCTCTGTTATTCAGTGAAAAATGGCCAGAATATACGAGAATTCTCGAATCATTCATTTCATAATTACAATAGGGGAACAATGCCTTGGGGATTTCTTCAAAGAATGACTCAGATGTCATTGTGCTAATTTATTGGTTAGTACCCACTAATGGGTGTGTTAATATTGCCCTTATTCACTTGATGCTACTACAATCGGAGGCATAAGTCGTTTGACCTCGTCTGTTTGTTCTTTGTCTTCACGGTAGTATTGGCACTGGCGTGCGTACTGCGGCTCTGGATTCTCTGGCGTGCCGTATTTCTTGTAGAGGCAGCAGAAGATTGGATCGAGGCCGAAGCCGACTTCGTATCCGCTTCGGTGGTATTTGCAGAATTGGCAGGTTCGCACTTGGATTCCATTCTGCATTGCCGCCATATATCCGAACTCATAGGGAGAGGGGGAGTCCAGGTAGAAGCAGTCGATACTGGCCTCGAAGATGGCTTTGTCGTTATCCTTCTTGTGAACCTCTCTGCAAGATTTGAATTCGTCCATATTGGTAACGAAGGCCTTTCCGCTGCGGAATAGATAGAATCGTTGTATACTTCGCTTCTCCAAGGGTTCGGGTGTGGAGGCTTTCTTCTTGAAGTTGTGGAACTTGGCGAATCCAATCGTTTCTACGTCCCTGACATGTCCGAATTTGGCTTCCGGGTTTTCGACAAAAGGGGAGCCCAAGAGTGATTTGATGTCCTCTTCTGTCTTTATGCGGATTTCAATGATGCGTAGGCCGGATTGGATCTTTTGGTCGGTGCTTTTATGAGAAACCTGAACCTCTATCAAGACCGGCTCCCGGTCCGGCTTCTCCGAACTGGTAAGCAGCAGGTCCGCAATGTAGCCATCTACTGACTGTTCCTCAACGCAGGTATCATAGAATTGTTTCAGGTCAAAGGTGTCCAGTTTCCAAGCGTGACATTCTTCCGGCTTGGCAAAAGGACAGGTGCCTTGGTCTGAGCATTTGACATCTCGGTAGTAACCGACCTCGAACGGTTCTTCTCGGTCGAACTTCTCTTTAATCAGGCGCTTTGCCAATTTGTGGAGATAGGTCTCGGCTCCACAGTGGTCGTCATCACCACGATGTGCAAAATGCCAGGAGCGCACTTCGCCCATTCTTGGAATCATACCGGCGCCGCAGTTCAGGCAGTGATAGGAATGTGTGCGCCGGTCTTCCTCTGTAACCTCGTCAATGCATACGAGTCGGTTCTGCTCATCAAGAGCATAGTGATACTTCACCCCAGCCATGGCATTTCTATTTTTCGGTATTGGGGATCAGATCCAGGTAGGCGTCCAGGATAACGCAGATGCGGGAGAGGATGTCCACGCCGGTGGAGTATTTGCCCTGCTCGATGCGGGAGAGGTTGGCGGCATCAATGCCGGTGAGGAGTGCCAGATCGCGTGCTTCCATCTTCTTGGCCTCACGGAGTTCCTTGATGCGCTTGCCGATGCGGACGCGCTCAGCCTGCCGGTTGCCGGAGTCCATGCCCATCGACGGCACGGCGTTGAGAAGGAAATCGCGGCTGATGCGGTTTACCATCTGTTCTTTGTCGTCGGAGAAGTTCCGGTCGAAGATGAATTCAATCAGGTGGAGGACATAGGCCTTGTACTCGTCGCTGTCGTACTTGGCAATATCGGACATGATTTTGAAGAGCTCGCCATCCGGCGTCTGCACCTCGACGAAGTAACGGTCGAGGATCTGGGCCCGAGACCTTGTCTCGGTCGCCATAAACTTTCTGAGATTTTTGTCCATAATTTTCCAAGCGTTTTTAATGTGGTGCACCCCACGGAAAAATAAACTTGGGACAAAGATAGGAATTGTTTTTCTAATTGGCAAATTTACCAATTAGTCGCAGCGAAAAAAGTGATGTTTGTGGATGTACTATCTATACAAGATGGTGTCCTCCGCATCTCTATCAGTCTCTCTGGCTATATCAGCGTCTGCGTACCTAATGTTATCTAACAACCACTGGTTTACAACGGGATTCTTGTGTGGCACCAATGCTTGAAGCACTCTCTTCTTCTTCTCATATATGGGGACTGCTGAACCTACACATGAAAAAGAGCCTAGGTTGCAGCCCAACTCACTCAAGACAGATTTGTTATTACCGTAGTTATCCAGAAGGAAAATAGCTAGTTCGGATAATTGCTCTCCATCATAAACTGGGACATAGGTTGCAAGTACTATAGGGGCGCTGTCGGGGTAGTCAGCACACCATTGCTTAAGCGCATCACTGTGGTTGACCCCAAATAACGCACCATCTCCGATTCCTCCGATTGAGTGCCCAAGTTTAAATTTGAGAAGGTATGCAAATACCAGTTTTTGGGGATCGGCCAGTGATTTAGACCAGTCCGGCCAAACCACGTCAAAGTACTTATTAAAGATTATTGAAAGAACAGAATCAACGTAGTGCCCTGTAAGGTGATGATTAGATGATTCCGTCATAAAAAAGGCCAACAGTTTCTTACTGATAAACGATGCGACGGTTGGACTATCATACTGATCAAGAATCATTTCAACACACTCCATATACCCTTCATGATCAATTCGAGCTGGCGCAATCTCCTCAATAATCAGTTTCCTATACTCTTCTACAAGAAACGACCATTTGTTGTCTTGTTTGTCGAAATACAGCAAAGACTTCATCCGCTCTAACGCAATGATCGAACCGTCTGAAGATAATCTGGCCAATCTATCAAAGAAGGCGATTATGCTATCCTTATCATGCTTGTTCCAAATACAGTAGGAGCAGAACATATTGAAGGAATTAATACTCGCCATTCCAGTACTGACCAAATCGAACAATAGAGAGCACTCATCCAGGGCAGAGCATCGTATGGCTAAGAGCGGGAAAAGAGCATCTGGAATCTGGTCAAGAATAGTAGGGTATACATCCTCAAAGTCTTGCTTAGAAGCATGACTCCAGAAGCCGATCAGGGTGCTGTCCGCGTAATTCTTCGTCTCTGATATTGTGGAAATGATGGTGGTCGAAATTTTTAGGTACAGGCTATTATTATTGCAGACGCAGTTGTATAGCTCTGCTCCGAAAACGTTATAGGGTCTTAAATTGGAATCAAGGAGTACTTGCCTTAAGATTTCATCACTTGCGCCTTCCTTATCAACGAAATCATGGGCCAGTCCTTTGTATAATTCGGTTTTCTTTTTCAATTCGTCATCCCAACTTCCTCTTTCATAGCGAGATGCGTCGCGGAATCTTGAAATGAAATCATCCTTGGTGAGTTTTTCTTTAAACTGCTGTATACGTTTTTTAAGGGGCTCAGGATACTCCTTCCAGCCATTTCTCCAGGAAATCATCCTAAGGGACTCGCGCATCTTCTCCCAATCCCAATTACGCTTATCTGCGACGAACTCTGCCAAGTCAAATGCAAGCGTGCTTACACCGGCTCGTATAAGACAGCCAAAATTGGAAGAAACCACTTCTGAAAGGTCGTCAAGTTTATCAGGATAAGCCACAATACAATCCTTTATAATGGATGATATGTTTTCCCAATACTTGACTATCTCTGCTCCGGACGGCATGTAGTGGTCTAATCTCTTGGATCCTTGTTTCTCTGCGCCACCCATATATGAATAATTGCCGGACATCAACGCAGATGACAGAATCTTGATCAAAAAGTCCTCTGCGCCATCCAAGGTTCTTACCCAGTTAATGATCTCCATCCGGGCATCCAAGTCCGCTTCTGTCCCTGGGAGATAAACATGAAACAAGTTTACAGCTTCATTTGTGGCATTATTCCCCCAAGTTTCATTCTCTGCCAAAGCAAATTTGATTAGCAGTTTAGTGCCTATCCTAAAGGTCCGTTTGTCGAAACAGAGTTTCTGTACTGTCCAAACCAAGTTCCTTCGGCCATCCTTAATTAACAACAGAGATTCGGTAGACATCTCCCCAAAGACACGCCATAAGAGATCAGCCACTGACACGGGGTCCACTTCTACTAACGATCGGAAGAGTCGTGAACCCAGTTCAGTATTTAAAACTTCCGTGTTAGCAAAAGGGCTCTCAATACCAGTAAGAGTTTTAACGAGATTCTGCGCCTTCTCATTGCCGGCCAAATTAGACATTTGGCTAGCGAAGGCATTAGTTAAGAGCTGGGAATTATTCCTAGCATCCTCAATCTGAATATCAGTAATGACATTGAGGAGGCGCTCGGGGTTGCACTCAGCCAGCCAATCTTCAGCTAGTTTCAGAGCAAGAGGGATGGGGCGGATTGCAAAAAAACGTCCCTGGATCTCAAAGATTTCGCGAGCCTTGTATTTGTTGAAAGTCCTTTGAAACAAAGTCATTCTTGCATTTTCTTCACCATCCAACAGGGGAGAGATGTCCTTATTGCAGATAATGAACTTAGCCCCACCTGCAACTTCATCACGGTATCCAATATGCGAGAAAAGAGCGCACGATTTAAGGATCTCCTTATCGTGATTCTCATCAACATCGAGGAGCTTATCAACCAACTCATTATTGGGTATTCTTGTGAAATCTAGCCGCCCAGATTTGGCGTTTTCTGCAAGAATAACTGCCATCATAGGCAACCCGGCTGAGAAGTCTTTGATTATCTTTTTCTTATCATCTGATAATTGTGAATATGCTCCATCAAGAATGTTATCAACGACAGATGAAACATCATCCAGACCGATAGCAATCGTTTCGACATCAGATACAGGGTCGCTATTATCCTGGTCTTGGTGATTGAAAATTGTAATAATCCTATTACGTGCTGAATAATCTCGTTTTGTCTTCTGAATGATGCGTGCAAAAGAAGGAGGGCAATTATCAACACAGATGATACATTCGTTCTTCGGGTCAGTCAGATAGCCTTCAATTGAATTGCGAATGCCTGCAGATTCATCGTCAGAGAATACCGCATAGAGATAATTATTTCTGAAAAAAGCATCTTCCTCATTTCGAAAAGCTTCGTGAACCAATCTAGTTTTACCAATCCCAGACATGCCAAGAATGCGCAAATCTTTATCGGAGTGCCGAATGGCCTCCTTGATTGTGCGGATCCTTTCGTTCTCATAAAAGGGAGATTCATGAAATGCTTTTCTTTCTTCCTGCTCATACCAGGTGTGTAGGGGAGAGAAACGATTCTTTCGCCTTTTTATTGCAGCCGGGACGCTAGTTCTTAATGACCGGTAGATATCTTTAGATAATTCATCTATGTTAGTAGTCCCTGAAAACTCAATTGGGAAACGACGACTGCGGTAATCTACGGGGATTAGGTCATTATCTTTCTTTGCTGATCCTCGAGAAGCATCCATGACAAGAATAGCTCCATCATGGCCATTGTTACCAACGAAGATCTCATACTCATGAACTACATTTGTGTTTATGCTGCGAGTCCGTTTGTAACGAAATGTCTTTGCGAGAAAACGCTCCAGAAAATTATATGGATTGACAACCGTCCAATCGCCAATGAAGATGTCAGAATTACGAATCTCCTCATCTTGCGTGGTTGTAAGAACTTGATGCCCAGGAGCTCGATCTAAACTCTCGATGACTCTCAAGTCGATGCCTTCAAGTTCCGGTAGTTTATCCTTTTGCAGTCTCTTGACCGCTTTATCAATACATTTCCGAACAAAGCGCTTGTTAGCATTGTTAAACTGTGAAATCCAGGAATAAAAAATAACTATTTCCATGCCTTGATGTTTCGAGAGCAGCTCCAGCTATAACTACCTGAATTTTATGTGTTTATTGCCGCGGAAGGCCTGTTTAAACATTTCTGTCAGTTCTTTCGCTACATCCTTTGATACTTCCTCTTTGATAGATTCTACTTCTTCCGTAATCATAGCTTCATTCATCTCTTGAAGCTCCTCCTGACCGCCAAGGTACTCACGATTACAGAGAGTGCACTTGACATAGGTCTTGTCATCATTATACTCGAAGTGATCTGCGCTGCCGCACACAACGCATCTTAAGCTGATGCTTCGATTGTAATTCTTTTTCATAATTGCAGCCCCTCCTCAAAAGTGTTGTCGGTTTTGAAATCATCATCCCAGATATATCTTAAGCGCATTGTCTCCGGATGACCATAGACTAGAAATAAGCGATAGTCTCGTTTATTCTGCGGGCTAAGATCCTCGATTGTCTCAAACGGCTTTGAAAGATGAACGGTTTCATCTTCATTCAACCATTCAATTCGAATGTTTCTTGCTGTCGATTTGCCAGCATTGAATATGCGAAGGTGCAAAGAGCCTTTACTGGATGATGGGAAAATATTCCCTTTAATACTTGCTTTCATCAGATCCTCTTTCTCCTGCTTCATTTTCTCAATCATCAATCTCTGATACTCTTCAGTAGAAGATTGAGGAGTGGCGGAATCCCCTTTATACGAGGGGTCAACAGTGCTCAAGAATTTGTCCCGCTTTCTTTCCCAAAGAACGGGAGATATATCTGGTTTACCCAAAAATGACAGGATTGACCCTTTCATCTCGGTTAGACGAGCTTTAGCTTCCGAAGTGTTCACTTTAATGGCGATTTCTTGGCTATTAACTACGGCAGTCATTGCTCTATACTCCATATCAGGAGTCAAGATTGAACAATACTCCGATTTTAATGCCCACGCAGCCCCCATCTCATTAAGAGATACAGCGCTCTTATAAAAGTTTGGAGATTGAACAAAGATGACAAACAAAGAGCGTTTGTCAAACAGATCGCGAATCTCCTTGATAATATTCTTTCCGAGTCCAATCCAGTAGCCGGGAACAGAACTGCAGAATAGAGTTGTTTCATCCAAACCGATTCCTTCCAGCAATTCAACAAGAGCTTCGACAAAAACTTTATCCTGATAGGAATGGCTAATAAAAACCATCGGTGGCTTGTTGACTTCAATCTGATTCATATCAGTGGCTGGATCTCCAGAGATTTGAATGCTTTCGATGATTGATTTAAGAGCCGTAATTCCCGCTTCGGCTTCACGGGTTAGTTCTGCTTTATAATCTCGGCCAATTTTATGCTCAACAATGGAATCATCGAAGCGTTTTGTATAGCGGCTATCTTCTCCGAAGTGCTTAATAAGCAATTCTTTAGTCACAAATTGCCATTTGCTTAGTTCATCCTTTATCTGATTGACCAGAATAGGATTATACCTAACTGTGGGATCAATAGAAATGATACCAGAATTAGTTCTGGGCCGTGGATTTCTTGTAAGCTCAGAGAGCTTTGTGAGAATGTCCCCAGCTAAAATTATCCTTTCATTGATTACTTCGATAGCACTTGTCATATACGTTATACCATTTTCTGGATCAAGTTCTGCGGATTGGCGTAGAAGGGCACGTCAGTTTTGCCGAGGATGCTGGCAGGGAGAGAGGACATTTCCGGGAGGTTTTCCATCGGGACTAGGACCGTTTTGGCACCGTTCTCGGAGAGAAGGGAAACGCGGTCGGTAAAGTTGGTGGCGCGTTCGATGGCTCCGCCGATGGAGATGTTGCCGATGACGCCCAGGCCTGCCTTGAGGTTGCGGTTGTAGATGGATGATACGATGGCGGCGAAAACTGCGGCACCGACACCCGTATGGACTGCTACACCAAGCAGCGTGGACACTTGTACCCTCACATCCGTCTGCTGCAGGGAATGTTTCTGGGAGAGGATGGTCTTCTCGTTAGCACGGATGTAGTTGTAGGTATTCTTGATGTCTTGTTTGACCTCTGCCGAGGTTGTTCCGGATATTTCTAACTTGCCGTTGCCTTCCATGGTGATGACTTCGACTTTGACGAGAGATACTTTCTCTCCATCAGAAGTTGCGGTGTAGCAGGTGCCAGGAGCCAGGGGCGCATCCTCAATCAGATTGTTGCCACGGTCTTCCGGAAGGGTGACGTAGATTTCCTCCTGGGTGTCCTTATCGATGTATGAGAAGTTGGTGTCCCAGAACTCCATGCCGCCAATTCGCTTGAGCTGTTCCTTTACACGACGGCGCATCTCGATGGCCCACTCCAGATATGTGCGAACATCTTCCTTGGTGTACTTGCCATCCGGATGCATCAGTTTGATGAGACCGGAAACGGTCTTACGGACCGGTTTGGTGTCGCGCTGGCGCAGCTGGGAACCAAGGATGAAGAATTCGTCAATGGCATCGGTATAGTTGAAGCGGCGCTCGTGGTGGAGCATTTCGCTGAAGTAATCGGTGCTGAAGCCGAAATGGTTGGTGAAGTTATCCGGTTTGAACTTGATGACTTCCCAGCCTGGGAGGAAGAATCCGATACGATCCAGGAATGCAGTGTCGTTGGCAACTTTCTCTGCGAACGGGCTGAAAAGATGGCTGTTCTGCAGCACTGTTTCCACGGGCTGGTTGATATTACCCACCATTACAATGGAAGCATTCGCTGCTTTCTCGCCGGACTTGCCAGCACGAGAGAAAGAGCCAGATTCCATATAGTCCTTCATCAGAGGGACGACTTCGGCGTCCTTGAAGAGTTCGTCCGTAGATTCATCAAAGCAAACAGCATCCCATTTTCCGACAGCGCCAATCTGTCCGGTTGTGTTATTCACAAAGAGGGAGGCAGATGTTCCCTGGCCACCACTTACCAGCAGCGAATACGGAGAGAGTTCTTTATAGACGAACGATTTTCCTGAGCTACGAGGACCAAGCTCTGCCATATTGAAATTGGCCTCTACAAGCGGGATAAAGCGCGAGAGGAGCAACATCTTCATACGCTGCGTCATCCCTTCTGATTCGGGCTCGTAACCGGCGCTGCGGAGAAGAATATCCAGCCACTCTTCGTTGCTGAACTGGGAACGCATTTCACTGATGCGGGCACCATCGAAGTTGGAAAGTTGGATGGGGCGAATCTTGGTTACGACGAATGGATATATCTTTTTCCCGATGATGTTTGTAGGGTCGTAATCCATATCGATGATGGCCCAGATACCACCCATCATGAGCTTTTCATGCTCAGATATTAGGCTCTCATCGATGTTGGCGTCCCGGATATTGAGGTTGGACAGCTCTGCCCAGTATTTATCCTTGGAAGGGTCAAGCTTGACAGAGATGCGGTCAATGACTTTGTAGGAGCCCATCTCACGTATCTTGGCCTGAACATAGTTAGCCTCGTCCGGATTCACGTAATGCTGCTGGAGGACAGTTTTTACGTTCTTGACGCTCTCAGCAATCTTTTCCTCGTCATTGGTACTGCAGGAGTTAGCCAGCAGGAATTCCAGGACGAAGACAGGAACATTCGCGCCAGTCTTGATGGAACGAACCACATCCTTCCGTACTACATAACCCCTGAAGAGGTCGAGCAATTTATTGTCAATGTCAATCATAATCAACTATTTATAGGAGACCTCCCAAGTCTCGGTCATCGGATTTCTTTACAGTGCAGAAGTCATACTGCTTCTTTGTGTCGCTATCTACGATAACGATCTTTTCTTCGCCGCCACGAGGTAGTTCGAATTCCATTTCTTTGGTCTCTCCGGCGCTCAACGTGAGGACAGGGCCACCGGGAACTGGTGCGTCACCTACGAAGCGCTGGATCTTCACCGTTACCTGGCTGCTGAATAGGCTACCCTGATCACCAGATGCCTTCAGTTTAACCTTGTAGAAGTTACTGGACATCGAGCCAAGCTCTGCCTTATTGATGATGCTCACGCCTATACTATATGCCTGCTCATTTGACGAGAAGCAATACTGCGGAATGATGCACTCTTGCGGCGTCAGGCCACCGTGGGCATAACCATAGGCACCCTTTGTCTTGAACGGTTTGTCTGTCTTGGCGAAGTATGCGTAACGATATGAGAAGAAATCACCCTCCTTCTCAATGATATCTGGACCATAAAGCTCAGTATCTGAAAGAACATAGCGTTCCTCTGTCTTCGTATTATCTCCAGCAGGAGGAGCAACCTTATCACTTTCATCCAGGATGCCAGTAATTACAAAGCCGTGGTCAGTGGTCACGAATACTTTCCCGTAACCCATCGCAAGGAGCCGGCTGATAGCGTCTGCCAAATAATCTTCGTAGGCATCGATATCCTTAAGCCCTCCAAGCTGTTTCTTTTCTCCCACCTGGTCAATGTCGCCAAAGCTGAGGATCAACTTCTCGGCGGTATCCGCATCGCTCAGCTTGTCCAATTGCTTGATCTCCACATCCGGGAACTCACTTTTCAAATGGTTGAAACGATCCTGTGCCTTGACAGAGTTGATGCCGAACAGACGGCTCATACCGATTTCGGTTACAGAAGGAAGGTCGCAGAATCCAGTCTTCTCCTCAATCTTACAATCAAACTGTGAGCGGCGAATCTTCTGGGCAACCGCATTAGCAATCTCAAGGCGAAGGCCATCTCCGACTATAACAGCACAGTGTTGATTCTCCGTAAGGATAGTCTTCAGATAGAGGAACTGATTCTGCTGGTACTGACGATGGAAACTGAACCATTTGTCCAACAGGACTTTATTGAGGTTCTCGTAGTAGTTCTGGATAGGACGGAGTATGGCTTCATTGCTGAGCCACGACACATATAGTTTCCTCATAGCAGTATCCACCTTGGCGAAATTGACCAGGTAATACTGAGCAAAAGACTGAATATCGTTTACGCTGTCGATACCCTTAGACCGGTATTCGAGGAGCACTTGTAGATGGCGTAGCCAAGAAGCCTTTTTGTCTGCAACCCGAGGGCTGGATACGCGCTTGTCTATGTACTGAACTATATCGTCGCAGTTGGTGCCAGCCTCCAAGCGCTTGCTGATAAGGCTAAAGAGTTTCTTGTCAAGCGCTTCAAAGCAATGATCAGGATGGGAACGAAGTACATCCACATCCGCGCGTAGATTGAATGCAGAGAGATGCTTGGGCAGAGACTCGCTCAGGCTCTTACTGTCAATCCACTGGTAATAGATGTCCAGTAATTCGCCATCCAGAGTTCCATCTGCCAGACGTGAGAAGATTGTGCCGGACACCTCCAGGGAAAGAGCATCTTCAGGCTGATTGGTATTAGGCTTGCCGATGAGCGTGTATATTTCCGTGCAGAGGGACTTCCAGATATGTTTGTCGGAATTCTTCTTTAGCGCCTTAGGGTTGTGGAGAAGAGCCAGGATGTTTTCCCGGATGTCTAGCGGTTTGACAAGTCCATCCATTATGCTTTTCCACCATTCGACCGTCTTACCCTTGCACATCTTAGCAGCAATTATCAGATCTTCTTTGGAGATTGCCGTGTTCTTATGCAGCTTTGAGAATAGCAAGTTCCTAAGGTAGGAATCAATGTCGTCCAGATTGATGCAACCACAAGTCTGGACATACTCCTGAAGCAGAGTCAGATCTTTCGCCGCAATGGATGAATAGAAGATGACTTTGTCATTCGGAAACTCATTCTCTGCCTGAAAGCGAGCGAAGGCCTCATCATCTATGCTATTGACATAGAAGAATGCGTACCCTTTAGGGAGATAGCCCAGCAGGAAGCGACCCTCGCCATCATTGTCGGTGATAACGAGTCGCTTATTTGTCTGCGTTGCCAGGGCAACCTCTTCACTAAACCATTTGTCAATCATATAACGTTACTTGTTCCTACCAAGTCGCATTTAAATACTTCTTTAATTGGGAGGCATTTAATACTTCGTAAGATATCATTCCTTTCGACTGTAATGGGGCTATATTCTTTGCCACACCGTCATCTAACTTAGGATCATAACCTCCAGCTAACAAATTATCTATTTTGACTACGAAAGCTTTTAGCTCATCTAACTGTTCTACAAGGTTATTGACCTCCATCTGCTCTATGCTATTTCCATTAGATAAAGCATTAATTCTATCTCGAATCGCGGATTCTTGATTTGCTGCATAAACACTCTTTATGCGGAACAATGTATTCCGATCCCAGCGATATATACTGATAAAGAGATCTAAAGTATGCATGGGCCCGCTACAAAGGTGCCAAATAAAAGGAGTCTTTGGAAGATACATAAAGAGATTTAGGTAGTCGCTTAACTGCCCGAAGAAAGAAGATCTCAAATATGATGTCAAATCCACTCCAAGTAGTTGTATCACTTGAGTAAACTGTCCCGCATTAAAACCTCTTCTATGAAACTCTTGTTCAATTCGAAATGCTAAGGAATCCTCACCTAGTTTATTATTCAAAGGGACAACGCCATCGTCGTCATTACTTAATATGGTTCGAATTATATCAGTAATAAGTTCAAACGCTAAATGATTGGCTCTTTGAGGAGGTACAATACCGGCTTCTTTAAACTGGCAGAGGCATTCCACCGGGTTCAATAGTTCCCGCACACAATAGTCTTCCCATCCATTATTTGTTTGATATAGAGAATTAAAACCTCCAGGGGCAGCGATGTCACTCGCCTCGGGCAATTCTTCTATATATTTTCTGACGATAGCTGGAACTTCAACTGCTTTAACGTTGTCACACCACTCTATAAATTCATCCTTTGCTTTTTCCCTTATAGGAAGAGAGCCTATGCATACTCCGACTTTTTGTAGAATCATGTGAATATCCTCTTCTTTTAATCCAAAGAGACCGAAGACCTCACTATTGATAATTGCCTCGGAAATAAGCACTAACGAATTAAGTGCATTCTCATAATATAAATATGAGAAAATCTCATCTTTAATATCACGACTAGTTCCGATTGGTGATTCAACAAAATGAGGCTCAATTAAAGAAAAGGAGCATAAGTGCTTCTTAATTAATATATTAAAATCGACAAGCGCGACGATGTCATCACGTTTCTTCTTATCAATTTTAGAAAAGTCCACTAATGGAAGTCTCTGTATGTCGCCTACTGTAGTATTTACAGTCGGATTAAGGCTTATCAGGGAATACTCACTCAGTTTAGAGTTTAGAATCGCCAATAGAAGGTGATTATCATTTGAGACAATTGCAGGAGAGCCATTGTTAAAAATAATCTCTGGTCCGATCAGTCTAAATGAGATTTGGCCTGATCCAGAACTCGGGAATGTTATTGCTTCGACATCCATGGTGGATGGAATGCTAAAGCTACTTTGCTGTTTTATCAGTTCGAAATCATTCTCAACTATAACTTTAGTCCAGTTATTTCCATACCACCTATTAAATGGACCGCCTTTTGTCATAAAGCGCCATTTGTCCGATTCGTTTACTTCCCACCAATAACGAACTGTTGCATCATTATTCCCAGTTTTCAGTCCACTAATAACAGAAGCCGTCTTACTGAGATTGTATTTAGTGAACTTCTCGCGAAAATCATCTGAGACCCAATAAATAAAAGGATACGACTTAATCAGTTTTAGTTTCGACTGTTGAATAAAGAAAACACGGTCATTTTTGATTCCTTTCAGAACGTCATCAACTGCACGTTCGAGAGAGTTTTTCTTTGTCTTCTCTTGTTGATTTGATGTAATATTGAAAAAAATGCTGTCTTCTCCATGTGAAACTCCCTTATCAACAGTATAGAAAGTCGCGTCTACGAGTATCCCTGGACCGAACAGATTGACACGATCGAGACCATAATCCACAAGTGTATTGATGTGAGTTTTTTCCAGAAGATACTTTCTGACATCCTCAAAGGTTTTAATGTACATAAACGTATGAGGATGAATCATACCGACTTTCCCTAATGAATCGGATAATTCACAACACCTCGCTATAAACGATGCATAAAGATTTGTGCAAAACTTATATGGCTTTTTGTAGTTTTCTTCTGTAAAGGACTTGAGCTCCTCGCCAAAATCCCCACAGTCAGTATAGGGAGGATTGGCAACCACCACATCAAAAGGCATTGAAAGAATGCTTAAGAAGGTCATTGCATCCTCAGCCTTTGTCAACGCATACTCTGAAGTGTTTTTCTCGCAATAGGCCTTTACCTGATCATGAAGAACATCGGTCACTCTTCTCTTGAAGGAGAACAGGTCTTGCTCCATTTCGGTAGCAAACAGCGTTCCTTCGTCTTCTTTGAGTGATAGCCCATTCAGCACCTCCTCTACACGGACTAGCGAACCAAACTTGTGCGCATTCTGAAGGTCAGACCAGATCTTACGTATGGTTCCACGCTGTGTTTGATCCCATTCTCCGGAAGCGATAAATTCTGACTCCACCTCAGAATAATCCGGCAGGAAGAAATGTGTTGATACAACGTTGGTATGCGATGCAGTCCTGGCCCTTCGGCCACCCAGCTCACGAGACTTAATGAACAATGCAATCTGTGAGAGCTGCACTGCTCGCTCATCCAGATCAACACCGTAGATATTATTCTCAAGGATAAGTCGAGGAATATCACGGCGTGAATACTCAGCATTGTACTGCTCCATCTGATTGAGGTACATGTCATAGAGCAGATCGAAGGTGTAAATCAAGAAGTTGCCACTACCGCAAGCAGGATCAAGCACCCGAATCTCCTCCATTTTCTTTGGATCTCTCTTCCTTGTTGTAGGGGCATTGGCTATTTTATATTTTACCTCTCCGTTTTCATCAGGTTTAACAATATCGCTATCAGGGAACATCTCAAGGTAAAACTTGCCAAGAGTATTGTCCACAAGGAATTTCACCACCCAGCGGGGTGTATATACCTGGCTCTGGAGAGAAACCTTGTCATACTCGGTCTTCTCTCCTGAATTCTTTAGGGCCTCTTTCTCGACAGCGTTGAAATTCTCATAAAGCCATCCCAGGATATCGTCGCCTTTCCAGATATCTGCTCCGCAATCCGGATCATTTTCAACTGCATTGAATGCTTCAAGGATGTTGTACAGCTCATCGGCCGTAGGCATCAAGGAATAGGGATAATTCTCGTTATACAGCGAGAAATTCTCGCCCAGTTCATTGAACTTTGACTGAAGGAAATGCTTCAGACCTTGACGCTCAGCATTCTTCTCACTTGGATTCTCCTCCAACCAAAGGTTGTGCGAGAAGGACTTATTACCGTTCTCCGGGCGGCGCTTGATAACCTCCGGAAATAGCTCCTTCTCTTCCATCACCTTGATGGCAGCGATCCTATTAAAAAGCGTGAAGGTGCATTCATTGATGGTTTCCTGGCGCGCCTTGGCATAGTCTTCCAACTCGCTCTGGTGATTGCGCAGAATGTCCTCCAACTTCTGCCTTTTTTGGCGAAGATCTTCCGGGAGGGCATCAATCGGTGTCAAACCACTCTCCTTGATTCCCATCTTGGAGAAGCGGTTGTCCATAGCCTGCTGAACAAGCTTGCGGATATCCAGAACGTGGTTTATGAGTTTCATAAGCTATTATTCGTCGAAGTTGAGGATGTCGGTTTCGTCACACTGGTTGGCAAAGAGAAGCTGACTGGAGAGCCAGGCTTTATAGTCAGCTACGGTCTTCTTACCGCGAGGGAGCTGGTTTTTTACTTTGCGTTCCTTAGGCTGTGCCGGAGGCGTAGGTTTCGTGTCGTCTCCAGGCTGGGGCTGAGGTTTTGTGACATCTGGTTTAGGATGAGGAGCTACCGTCCGCAACTCGGATTCGAGCAGCTGGAGCTGGGCCTTCTCAGACGGAATGCTCTTGATTGCACCTTCAAGGTCACGCAGCATAAGGCCCGTAAGCGAACAGCGAACGGAATAGTCTGCCAGGCTGATTTCGGTAATCTTGTATTTCTTGAAGCCACTTATCGTGGAGGATACTTTCTGGCGAAGTGTGGCATTCCAATCTGACGGGAAGGTGTCAATCTTGTCACGCAACGCCACGGCACGAGCTTCAAGAGCAGAGAATTCGGTGTTCAGTAACTTGGCTTTCTCCGACATCAGTTTGAAGTAGAGGTCCTTAATCTGCTGCTTCTTTTCCTTCAGAGCAGCGAAGTTCTTTACAAGATCTTTATCCCGGAGATCTTGGAATTCATCGCGGAGTTTACCGAATTCGAGCTTATCCGCACGCGTCTGGTTTAGTTCGGCTTCAACTTCATTGATGTAGTTGGCAGCTTTAATGATGATGCTGAGGCTGTTGTCAATGAAGTTCAAGTCCTTTTCAACGCGGTCAACGGCCTCAACAAACTTATCTGACGTGTCATCCGCCAGGAAGCGGGTAGCCGTATCATAGTAATTAAGCTCGGTGACTGTGCTGGCGAATTCCTTGAAGATATCCTTTGCTTGTATAGAATACTTGAAGAGTTTCTCTCGCTCTGAATCGCCTTCGATACTGTTGGTAATTCGACGGATTAGTTCTTTGGAAAGCGTGCGGAGGGCGTCGACAAGCTGGAAGTCATTCATCGAGTAGTTGACGACTTCTCCTGTCCATTTCTTGTAGTTGCAGTCATCTTTGAGGATGTCCACAATCTCTTGCTTCTCATTGTAAGTAAGGCTCTTTGAAATAGCCTTAAATGAGGCATTGGCAAAATGGCTGGAGGGAGAGAAGATGGCGTCAGCGCCGGCATCCTTGTACGAGAAGTAATCCTTGCCTCCATACTTGGCAATAACCTTGCTTCCACGGAAGAGGGCGGCGACTGTTGTGATGATGGTACCAAAGGCAAAGCCTGTAGGAGCGCCCTTCAACTGATTCTCGAGATCCTTTCCGCTAATGTGAGACTTGGCAAGATCCAGGATTTCCGTTACCACGCTGAGCTTGTCACCAATAAAGGATCCCGTGGCGTCAAAGAACTTGAATTCATCGGACGTTCCGTAGAGGTGCTGCAGCTGGTTGTCTGCAACTTTCAGCGTCTTTGCCGCCAAATCATCTTTTAACTGTGAAGTGAGGCGACGGGAGAATACGTTGTCGTAGGCTTTCTTTTCGAGCTTGTCGATTTCAGAAGAGACATTGTCATCCGTGAGCTGATAGCTGTTGTAAAGATAGATGGCGACGCCTTCATTATATGCTTTGCGGATAGCTTCGTCAAGTTGTTTCTGCTTGGTGTCCAAGCCGCTCTCGATGTTGCGAACAACATCCTTTTCCTCCTGAGTAGGCCATGCCAAGCCGATTACGTAATTGATCTGAAGAATTTCCTTCGCCAGTTTGAAGATATCGGCCCGGTATTTATCTGAAGGAACAAGGGTGATTGTATCCTTGGCGTACTGGGTGGTAGTTTTGATGTCTTCAATTGTCTTGGCTCGGTCGGCAGAACTGATGAAAGGATCATAGAAGATGACTTTCATTGACTTGGAGGCGACGTTATTGAGAGGCTCGCTATTGCTCATCTCGAGATGGAAAGGCACCGGGAAGCCATCTACAGTAATCGACTGGGCATCCTTGATTATCTTCTGATTTCTGAGATGCTTTGTGGTTTCTCCAACGATACGGAAGTTCTGAGGCTCAAATTGCGTCATTACACTGATGATGCGCTGCTCAATCTCGCTGGTGATGCGATATTGATTGCCGGTGTAAATGAGGATGTTCTTCTCGACAAGGATATCCAGAGCCTTCTTCACTTCTTCCAGCACGGAATAGTAGTCCTCAATCTTGCTGATATAGGACTTGGTGATGTTCTCTGCTGATGTGTTGATTACCTCAGCACCCGTGAGGAAATGGATAACCAAGAGGAGTTTCTTACCACTGACCAGTTTGAGGTTGTTGTCCTTGAGGCAGTTCTCTGCCTGCTCATAGCGGTGGCGTAGTACCTCTGGAACTTTATCTTCTGCCTGGTTACAGAGCTGGTGGCCATTGACGTGAGTATAAATGTCGGCGTCTTTCATCGCTTCTTTCTTGAGGACATCGAAGACGGAAATAACCATACCACGCGTGCCTACCTGTGTTTTCACAATCTTTGAGGTGCCAAAGAGGAAGTACTGGAGCATCTTGATCTGGCTCTCGAAGAAAGGATAGTAGTCGGCATAACTAGCAGCGTCTTGAGTGGTTTTCAGGCCGGTGCCGCCGAAGTTGGTAATATCCTTTATCTGGCCACTGTTCTTGTTGAAGTAAGTGGAAAGCGTATTGACGCCTTCGTCTGTCTTGGCCAGAAGGCGGCGACGGATGATTGTGGTGACTTCCTCGGCATCTATGCTGATGCGGCAACGGAAGCGGTCAATAATCTTGGTCACCTTATTCTGGTCCAGATTCTGGGTGTTAATCACGTCATCAAGCTGGAGCTGGGCAATGGCGACAGTCCATACTCGCTGACCAAGCGAAGAAAGTGCTTCGGCCATTCCTTCCAGATCGAGGATGTTGATTTTTTTCTGGGCAATGGCCTCGCTCACTTCGTCAATCATAAAGACAATGCGCAGGCCTGGGTTCACGCGCAGGTAGCGCTCAATATCCTCCTGAAGCTTGCTGGCATCGTAATTGGCGATACGATCCTCGGCCATCTTCTTATTGGAATCGTAGATATCGACTTCGTTTCCGAGGCCAAGGAATGCGTCCTTGAAGGTCTTGGTAGATTTGACCAGGTTCTTTTTTACCTCGTCCCATTCCTGGCCAGTCTGCTCCTTGACTTTAGCTTTGAAGGCATTCAGATCACCGCCCAGGAACATGTTGTATTCCAGAAGACCAATCCAGTTGTCCAGGAAGCCGAGAGACTTCAGGAAATTCCCAAAGATCATGTAATTGATGCCGGCGTTGCCGGTATGCTTGGCCGAGTCAAACTGAACGACATGGTTCTTTGTCTTGGCAAGACCGTCAATGGAGTTTTTCAGCATAGATGCATTGCGAAGGCCTTCCAGCTTGGGAGCAAAGCGCTCCTGCATCGTGGTCCCCATGATGACCCTGTTGGATAACAGCAGGCCCAGCATCTTGGCGAAGTACGATTTACCGGAGCCATAGAAACCGCTGATCCAGACACCGGATTGCTTTGCGCCTGATTCGAATGTGTCGCAGAAATCAGAGAGGTGCTTGGCAAGGCTTTCTGTCAGGATAAAACTATCCAGCTCTTCTTTGACATCGGCTTCACTCTGGGCGTTGAGGTCAATAACGCTGCTTATCTCGTCTTCCAGACGAATGGAAAGGATATCTTTAATCTGTGTCATAGTTGGTCGTGTGGATAGTTATTGAATGACGATACACCTATACTTGGATGCGTTTTGCTTGCCAAGGAACATGATAGTTCCGTTCTCTACAGTGGCCGGATAGAATACGACAAGCGGAATCTTGGAATTGAGGACCACCTTTTCTTCCATAATATTGTTGTTGGAGAATCCAAGGCCGTAGATGGTGCCGGTATGCACAAGGACAGGAACCTTCCTGGCGTCCATTGCTTCCGTGATTCGCTTGATGATGAGGGCGTAGAAGGTGCCTTCCGAGTAATTGTTGCTGGCGAAGATTTCGTTTCCAATCTCACTTTTTAGGCGCTGGAATTCTTCAAAGCCCATATCGTTGATGAACTCAGTCATCAAACTACGCAGATCGATGAATTCGCAATTGTCGGAGAAACGATCTTTTGCCTCGGCGATATATGCTTCATCATCAATTGGCGGATACACGAAAAGAATGCTCCTGCCGCCGTTGGCTTCAAGGGCAAGCTTGGGCATTTCCATATTGAGAGCGTGCTTGAGCTCTTCAAACATCCGGAGATGTTGGGTTTCGTAAGTGCTACTCATGGGCTTTGAGTTCTATCATTATGTCGTTGCCAATCTGGCTAATGTTCCAGTAAGGGATGAGTTCAATCTTCTTGAGACGACTAATCAGGCCTGTTGTGTCGTAGAAGCCGTAGAAGAAGAACGGATTGTTTAGGGTCTTATCTTTATCGACGGCAAGCGCCCAGTTGACAAAGTAGACAAAAAGGCTGTCACTGATTACTGGGTGTAGGATTGTCTTTACCAGTGAGCCATCAGCAAGACCAAGTTTCTTAAGGGTGGACAGGTACTTGGATGCTGTAGTATCAAGTGTGTTCTCTGACCAGGGAAGGCTCTGGGGCTCTTCTTTCTGGAGGAAGCGGAGATAACTGAGCACTTCGTTCTTGTCCAGGAAGATTCTTCCACTATAGACTGCCGGCATGAAGATGTTCTCGGTAATCTTCCCGAAGAGCTTGTTGGCGTAGATCATCTGCCAAAAGAGAATGAGCATCTCTTCGGCGTTGGTATATTGCTCGCCAGCGATGGCGGACATAAACAGTTCTTTGTGCTTGGGAGAAGCAAACTGGAGGATGCCAGTGTCGATGGATTTACTGAAACGGCTCAATGCGTTTTGAGTCCGGAATACGAAACCTCCATCTCCGGAAGCTTCGTTCTTCTCTAAAATGTAATCCAGAAGCACACTATAATCGGGAATGCCGCCAATTATATTGCAATCTGTGGAGTATTTTCCTACAGTTCTGGCCATAAGTTTACTTAAAAATCGAAATGCTATTTTGTGGGTTTCGGTATAATTGACAAATTTAGCGTTTTTTATCGATATTTATGGTACGAATCTGCATATAATAACGCAATGCTTTGATTAGATGGAGGTTGATGGATGTCTATTAGGGGGTTTGTGGAAGTCCAGTATTATTCAAAAAAACTTCCATCAATTGCAGGAATTGATGGAAGTGAGGGAGTGATGGAGATCCTTCGGCAGGCTCAGGATGACAGGGAGATGCCCGAGAGATTCCTGGTCAAGCCGGTAATGACGGTGAGGTCAGTACCGTTTCAGCAAAAAATTGACAATCCCCTCAACGTGCAACGTGACAATCGTTCAGCGGCAGTTCTTGGAAAAATGGAAGAAATCATCGGATCTCTTTTGGAAAAGCGGAAAGGTATCTGTAAATTGCGTTGGGAAAAGTCCACTCAGGATGTCGGTGGTATTTTGGTGCTGATTCTTGAAGGCGACAAGAGCATCCTGTATTTGGAGCCAGTATTATGATGGAAATGCCTATGGATAACAAGAAAAAAACTTTATTCGGCTCTATATGGGCGGTGATTGTCGCCGGGGTTGTGCTGTTGATGTTGGTGCAGTTTCTGCCGGACAAGGAGAACGCTCAGAATCTGGCGCATTACTTCATCGCCATTGCGCTGATCGTGGCGTTGGCGGTGGGTTTCACGGACTTCAGGAAGAACAAGGGGAAGGAGTAGGGGCCGGAGAAAAGAAAAAAGTTTTATATTTGGAGTCAAATAATTGAATGCTATGGCACAATATCCCTGCGAAACTTGCAAATTAAGAGCACATTACGAGAAGAATCCCAAATCGTTCCGTGGAAAGTTCTGGCGCTGGCATATCAATTTCTGCCCCGGCTTCAAGGCTTATTTCACGCATCAGGACGAGGCGACGAAAGAGGCGCTCCGGGAGAAGTATCATTTCACGAAGTACCGGTAATCCCGGAGAGGATGAGAACATACCAGCACATTCCCCGGCCGGCGTTTACGCCGGATTTCATTACGGAACTCAAGCCGGATGAGGTTTTCGTTTTCGGCAGCAACCTGGCGGGTAGCCATGGCGGCGGAGCGGCGTATGTGGCCTGGCGGAAGTTCGGCGCCGTGATGGGGCAGGGTGTCGGCCTGCAGGGGCAGAGCTATGCCATTCCGACGATGCAGGGCGGGGTAGAGACCATCGCACCCTATGTGGATGAATTCATCGCCTTCGCGCAAGCGCATCCGGAGCTTTTCTTCTATGTCACCCGCATCGGCTGCGGCATCGCCGGCTTCCGGGATGAGGAAATCGCTCCGCTCTTCCTGGCCGCCCGGACGCTGGAAAATGTATGCCTGCCGGAATCGTTCGTCAAGATTGTTTTGCTAACTTTGTAGAGTTAGCATGAATCCGTCCCTACAATGAGAAAACTGTTTTTGGCGGGTATGCTGGTCTTGACCGGTATGCTCCTGACTGCCTGCAGATTGCCTGAAAGCCCTGTCGGCAAGGTAGAAGTAGAACTGCAAAATCCTATTATCCCTGGATTCAGCCCGGATCCGTCCGTTGTGGCGGTGGGTGAGGATTACTATCTGGTCAACTCCACCTTCCACTATTTCCCCGGTGTCCCGATCTACCATAGCCGCGACCTGCAGAACTGGAAACAGATCGGCAATGTGCTGGACCGGCCCTCGCAACTCCCGCTGGAACAGGCCAACGCCTCGCTGGGCATCTATGCGCCGACGATCCGTTACCACGACGGCACGTTCTATATGATTACCACCAACGTGAGCGGCGGCGGCAACTTCATGGTGACGGCCACCGACCCGGCCGGCCCCTGGAGCGAGCCCGTCTGGCTGGAACAGCAGGGCATCGATCCTTCGCTCTATTTCGAGGACGGAATCTGCTACATGGTGTCGAATCCCGACAACACCATCACGCTGTGCGAGATCGATCCCGTTACGGGCGCCACGCTCAGCCAGGGCAGGCCTTTGTGGAGCGGCACGGGCGACCGTTTCCCGGAAGGACCGCACATCTACAAGAAGGATGGCTGGTACTACCTGCTGATCTCGGAGGGCGGCACCGAACTGGCCCACAAGCTTACCATCGCGCGCAGCCGTTCCATATACGGTCCGTATGAGCCCCACCCGGAGAACCCGATCCTGACCCACTGTTCCCTCCGGGCACAGAACAGCAATATCCAGGGCACGGGCCACGGTGACTTCTTCGAGGCTGCCGACGGCACCTGGTGGGTCGTTTTCCTGGCCTATCGCCGCTACGACGGTGACTTCCACCACCTGGGCCGCGAGACTTTCCTGGCGCCTGTGACCTGGAAGGGCGGATGGCCCGTGATCAACGACGGAGAACCCGTGGCCGAACGGATGACGGTCCGCATGGAGAAGATACCGGAAAAGCCGCAGCCAGACTCGCTGTTCTACGACTTCTCGACCATCGGGCCGGAGTGGATGCACATCCAGCATCCCATAGCCGAAAACTACAGTGCCGGCGGCGGTGTCCTGACGCTCACGGGCAATGGCGACGGTTTTGACTGGGGCGGCTGGCATCCAACGGCGCTGCTGCGCCGCCAGCAGGCGCCTGAATGCCGCTTCGGCACGAAGGTCCGCCTGCAAGGCGACGGAGAGGCCGGCCTGGCCATTTACCAGACGCACAACGGCCACATTGAATTTCTGGTCCGGCGCGAGAAGGGGCGTTCGTCCGCCATGGTGCGCATCCGCCTGCACAACATTCTGCATGAGCAGGCCGTGGCACTGCTCTCACAGCCCGAAGCCCGGTTGGATGTGCGCGCCTATGGCGACCACTATGCGTTCGAGCTGAACGGACAACCCTTCGCCAGCCTGGGAACCAAGCTGCTGAGTACCGAGATGGCGGGCGGTTTCACGGGCGTTACCGTGGGCCCGTACTGCCGCAGCGGAAAAGCCGATTTTACCGGATTTGACTGGGTGGAGTAGACTCGCTTATTTCGCGAAGCCGGCCTGACTCATCATCTGCTCCATCCGCAGGAATGCTTCATCCGGCAGGGCGCAGTGGTAAGCCATATCGTACACATAGGGGACCTTGACCGCATAATACGGAACCAGGCGCCTGGTGAACTCCCCAAGGACCTGGGGGTCCGTTGTGCCCAGATAGGCAGGAAGGAAGCAGTTCCAGTGCGCTTTCATCTGCTCCGGCGTAATGTGGAACAGGGAATCGGCCCGTTCCTGGCTCATTCTGTGCCCCATGATCCACATGATGCTGAGATCCCATTCCGGGGTTCCGTGGCTGAACTCTCCCACGTCGATCCACAGCGTGCGTTTCCCGTCGGTGATGATGTTGCCGATCTGGAGGTCTCCGTGGAGGCAGGTGGGGGTGTCCGGTACCGTTTCCAGAAATGCCAGTGCTTTCTGCTTGTGCGCTTCCGGGACAAGATTCTTCTCCTGGTAGAACCGGATCAGGACTTCCTTGTAGGAACGGAGTTGGCCGGGCGCAACCTTTGTGGCGTGAAGTTTCCGGGCCCATTCGGCAAAAGTGAGGGAGATTTCTTGCAGGCGCTCAGGCTCCTCTGAGATGATGCGCGTGAAAGATCGTTTGTTCTTTACCAGTTGATACTCAGCCCCGTATCGCTCTCCGTCCGTCACGAGCCGGTAAGGTTCGGGCGTCGGGATGCCCATTTCATAAACCGTACGCGCCGTGAGGAATTCGGCTTTGGCCCTTTCGGCTTCAAAGCCGGGATTATAGAGTTTGGCCAGCGTGTCGCTCGTTTTGTTGATGTAGGAAACGGCGGTTCCGCCTTCTCCGGAGCGAACGTAATCGCTCAAGTCTATTTTCTGATAGGAGTCCATACGGCAGTATGTGTTAAGGTTTGTTCCTTTATCGGGTCAGATATTTCTGTTTCATGCGTTCCTGCTCCGCGGCCGTGAAGCCCAGGGCCTGCTCCAGATAGTTCTGCAGGGAACCATACTGTGCATCAATCATATCCAGCGTGCTTTCGAAGTTCTCCACGTTCACGCCCACCATGGAACGGATGAAGGAGAGTTCGGCTTCACCGCCGCCCTGTTCAAGGATCTTGGCCGATATGACGTCCACGGTCTGCGCATAAGAAACATTGGAAAGCGCAAAGTCCTCCACGATGGTTTTACGGCTGGCGCCCAGTGCCGCCAGCACAAAGGCCGAACCCCATCCGCAGCGGTCCTTCCCCTGGGAACAATGCCAGAGCGCACCTCCCTTCGCGTTCAAAACCCCGCGGAGGAATTCTCCGTAGCGCTGCTGCGAAGTGGTGTCCGATACAATGGCGGGATACAGCCTGGCGGCCATTTCCTGTGCCTTCGGATGGAAGGAATACTGGGCCAGGGCTTCCAGCAGGTCGGTCGACTGCGTCGTGGTCGTATCGGCGCGGCCGGCCGTAAAACTGGCAAGGAAAGCCTGAGGAAGCGTGGAAAGCCAGGTATTGGTAACGCCTTCCATTTCGCGGTCCGGCTTGCTGCGGCGCTCTGCTTCAAAACGAAAATCAAAGACATCGCTCAAAGCAAATCGGTCTTTCAAGAGAGCTACATCGCTGTCAGAAGCTTTGGAAAGTTCGCCGGAGCGGACCAGCGCACCGTGACGGATGGTGCGGCCGTCCTGCATGACCAGGCCACCCAGTTCACGGGCGTTTTCAATACCTTCAAAAGAAAGCGTCCTGTCCCGGGAGGCAGGAGAACAGGCGGTTAAGACAAGCAGGGGAAGCAAGACGCGAATGATAAATTTCATGGATTCTTCTTACAATCTTTGATGCACAAAGATATAAAAAAAAGGTCATGTCCAAGGTAGAACACGGTTTAGAAAAGATTGCTAACTTTGCTAGAAATGCGGGGAGGTGGAGCGGGGAAGAGTGGAAACAACTGGATTCGAACCAGTGACCCCCTGCTTGTAAGGCAGGTGCTCTAAACCAGCTGAGCTATGCTTCCGGGTTGGGAGTGCAAAAATAGAAACTTTTTGATAAATTGCAAAATATGATGAAAAGGCTTGTCTCTGTTTTGGCTGTCATGCTGTTGCTGGCGGGTTGCCAGAAATCCGCTTCGCCGGTGTCACCGCGGGTGGAACACGCCCTGGCAGACCTTCCGGCCCTTGTGGACTCGTGCGGTATTCCGGTGATGCAGTATTGCTATTTCTCGCCGCAAGGCGACATCCACCATGTGCTCCGCCATCGGGATACGGCCTTCGATATGGCACAACCCATTGACGAACAGAGCATTTTCCAGGCAGCTTCCCTGAGCAAGCCGGTGTTTGCCTACATCGTGATGCGGATGGTGGACAGGGGAGAGATCGATCTGGACACCCCGATTGCCGAATATACGGATATCGAGCGCTTCGACGATCCGGAGATGGCCCGGCGGCTGACGCCGCGCATGGTGCTCTCGCACCAGACTGGCCTCCCGAACTGGGCTGTAAGCCCCTCGTCGGACGAGTGGCCGACGAGCCGCATCGCGTTCAAGTATCCGGCAGACTCATGCTTCGCCTATTCGGGCGAGGGCTATGCCTTCCTGCAGCGCGCCGTGGAGGCCATCCGGGAAGCTCCGCTCGATGCGATTGCCAGGAAAGAAGTCTTTGACCGCTTCGACATGCCGACCACGTCGTATGACTGGCTTCCTGGATATGACACGCTGGCACTGACAGGCTTTAATCGCGCCGGAGAAAACCGCGGCCAAGGTCGTCATCCCCGCGCCAATTGTGCATATACGTTGCGCACCAATGCGACCGAATATGCCCGTTTCCTCGAGAGAGCCTTGCTGGAAGGAGAGGGTCTGTCAAAAGAGGCTCACGAAGAGATGTTTACGCACCAGGTCCACGCCCAGCGCTATGCCGATGAGCCCCGCGATTGCGATTCAACGGTGTTCTGGTGCCTGGGATTCGGCGCCGTGAACGAAGATTACTACTGGCATTGGGGCGATAACGGTAACTTCAAGGCACTCTGGCTCTTACATCCCGCCACGGGCGAAGGCTTCGTCTACTTCACCAACCGCGCCACCGGCCACGACCTTCTCAATCCCTTCTTGAAGGAACTGACAGGCGACGACCTCCCGTTAAACGATTGGATTCGCAATTGAGATGCCGGATTAAATCCGGCACGACGAAGGCCTGAGGGCTTGTGCGTCAGAGGGGCATATTGCCTCGGCGAACGTGGCCGCCCGTGGCCCATGAACGGGAGGGGCCCAAGGCCTCGGCCTTGGGAGGGACGAGGAGCGTAGCGACGAAGGTGAGAAGAGGCAATATGCCCCTCACCTAAGCGCAAGCCCTTAGAATCCGAAGATCTCTTCGATCTTCTGCATCAGCTCGTAGCGGTCCCAATCGGCACGATTGGCGAAGACCAGGACAAGCGCGTTGTCTTCCGGGTAACGAGCCGCCAGAATCTTGAAACCCCCATTGTCCCCCGTGTGGTAGATGACCTCCTTGGTCATATCCGTCTTCGGCTCGATGAACCAGCCATAGCCGTACCACGTGTTCGGACGATTCTGATAATCACTCCAGGGACTGTCACTGACGTAAGTGTGCGGCGATTGCGCGTCAATACGTGAAGCCTCGCTGAACACCTTGTTGGCCCGTAAAGCCTTCTCCCACTGCACGAATTCGTGCGTCGACGAATAAGCGCCACCGTCCGGACGCGTAGCAAAGAAAGTCTCCTCGCCGTAGTCGTATTCACGCCAGTTTTTCGGCTCGTCCGACGGCTGCATAGTCGCCGTACGCTCTTCCGGCATGTTCTCCACATCCTCATATTCGTAACCGTGCGCCATGTTCGGAATCAGATCCTGGTGATTCGGATCGAAATAACAGGTATTCGCCATGCCGGCAGGCCGGAAAATATGCTCCGCCACGTAAACATCGAACGGCTGCCCGGATACTTTTTCCACAATGGCGCCGCACATCACGAAAGTCGGGTTGATGTATTCGTAGGCCGTACCAGGCTCAAAATGAACGAAATCCAGCTCCGGCAGGAACGACATGGCCAGTGCCTCGTCGCCCGTGAGCTTCAGTTCGCGCGGAATACCGCCACGGGCATCCGGCACACCCGAAGAGTGGGCGAGCAGATGCTTGATCCGGATGTCCTTCCAGAAGGGTGCCTTGAACTCCGGAAAGTATTTGGACACAGGGTCTTCCAGCGACAGTTTCCCTTCCTCGGCCAACTGCAGGATGGCAACGGCTGTGAACTGCTTCGACACCGAGGCGATGTTGAAGAACGTGTTGCCGTCGATGGGCACTTTCGTGTCGAGGTCAGCGATGCCGTAGCCCTTGTCAAAGACGATGTCGTCGCCCTTCAAGACCAGGACGGCTGCGCCCGGCTCGTCAGCTGGAAACAGGGTGGAGCATAGTTGGTCGAGATTTGTAACTTGCTCGTTGTAAGGGTTATTCTTGCAGGATACCATAAGCGTGAGCAGAACGAGGAGGAGGAAATAGAAGTGTTTCATAGCACGTGCGGTGTTACAGATTTCTGCGGAGCAAATCCAAGGCGTAGGAGGCGAAACGCTCGATGTTGACCGCGCGGGAGGAGGCGAAATGAACGCACTGCGTGGCCACTTCGACGCGGCCGTCCGGCAACTTTTTAGCGGCTGCAAGCCAGGCTGTTCCCACGGGTTTCCGGGGCGAACCGCCACCCGGACCGGCAATGCCCGATGTCGCTACGGCGTAGTCTGCGTCGAGGGCCCGCAGGACACCGGAAGCCATCTCGCGTACGCAGGCTTCGCTCACGGCACCATGCTGCGCCAGGGTCTCTTCGCGAACGCCCAAAACCTTCATTTTCACTTCATTGGAGTAGGAGGTAACGGAGCCTTTGTAGTAGTCGCTGCAGCCCGGAACGGAAGTGATGAGTTCGGACAGGTGGCCGCCCGTGCAGGATTCGGCCAGCGCGAGTGTCTTGCCGGCGGCGCGCAGTTTGTCTCCGATGACGCTTTGCAGGGTGTCGTCGCCTTCGCCGTAGATGGCATCGCCGAGAAGGGATTGTAATTCAGTCAGATAAGGTGTAAAGTCGGCCTGGCCGCCGAACTGCGTGAGCCGTAGGCGTACGCCGATGGTCGGATTTGGCAGGTAGGCCAGGTGGATGTTGGCGGGCAGCGCGTCTTCCCAGGCTTCTATCTGCTTGGCAAGGGTCGATTCGGGGATGCCGAAAGTGACGACGGTGTGGTGCGTAATCTCCTCCAGATCAAAGTGATGGCGAATGTCTTCCATCACGTCGGGCAGCAGGCCGAGTGCCTCGAAAGGAACGCCGGGCAGGGAGTAGAGGGCTGAACGGCGGTGCTTGCCGAGCCCGTAGAAAGCCATGCCGGGTGCCGTGCCCAACTTGTTGGGAATCACCGTACAACTGTCCGGAACGAGTGCCTGGGCGCGGTTGGTGTCAATCAAGGGAATGCCGCGGGCGCTGAGGATGCGCTCGATGTGCGCCATCTGTTCGGGTGACTGCTTGTAGCCACCGGCACCCGAGAGTTCACGGAGCGCGTCTTTGGTGATGTCGTCCTTCGTGGGGCCGAGGCCGCCTGTAACAATGACGATATCGGTGTTTTCCAGGCAGTTACCGAGTTCGCTGATGATGCGGGCGCGGTCGTCGCCAATGGAGGTCATGTATTTCACTTGGATGCCCAGCAGGTTGAGTTGGCGGGCGATGTGAGAGGAGTTCGTGTCGACGATCTGGCCGATGAGAATCTCATCGCCGATGGTGCAGATCGAAGCTGTTTTCATCTCTTTTCCAGATATTTATTGATTCTTTTGATCAATGCGGGACCGTAGCGGAGCGGAGAATTGGTGACGGCGATCAGGTCTGCGCCCGTGTCGAGCAGTTGGGCGGCCTGTTCCGGATCGGAAATTTCCGCCATGGCAATGACCGGCAACAGCCCTTGCGTCTTTTCGCGGATGACGGAGACCTCGTCGGCATGGACCATCACGGCATCGATGCCGCTGCGGAGCATATAGTCGGCCAGTTGGTCGAGCACCTGCGGCGTCAAGTCGCGGTTGAGCTTGAAAATGATGGGTTTATACTCATCGTTGTAGCGGCGCAAGTCGAGCAGATGCTCGATGACCTGAGAGACTGTCGTGTTGAGCGATATGTTGAGCACAATGGCGTCGACAAAGTCGTAAATCAAGGAGAACGAACGCTGAATGTCCTTGATATTGCTTAAGTTGCCAAAGATACGGATGTCTTCGCTGCGGTTCTGAAGATGCGGAATGGCGTGCATCACGTTGCGCAACGGGCCGATTTCGATGAAACTGGGGGAGTAGCAGGCAATGACGTCGGTATACTCGCCACGTTTGTCGATGCCTGCGGCTACGCCGATGGGGCACGAGAATTCCATGCCCATGAGTTCCTTTTTCAGGGTCGGCGTATTCCTTTTATAAAAGGCTTGCACCACGGGCCGCAAAAAAGGAGCGATCTTCAGGATTCGAAGCGAAGAGATCGGTCGTGCAGTCATAGCGACTACAAATTTAACGATTATTTCTCTTCGAAGGTACCGTCGGTGAAAAAGACGATGATGCGGGCGATTTTTTTGCCACTTTCAGACGGGGTGGCGGTGGCCGTTGCTGGTTTTACGCGATTCTCAACAACTTGAGCGGGCTGAATTTCGGTGTCAAACTCTTGAAAATCAGGGAATAATTCCTCGTTCTCAAAGGTATCGGATTCTGCCGGTTCTGTATAAAACCCGGGTTTTGGCAGGGGATCGGGCTGCGGATGGTCATTTTTATAGGGCCGGCCCTTGCCCAGGACGAGCCATTCGTAGTTGATGTCGGGGAAGGTCGTCATCATCCGCTGGAGAAATTCGAAGCTCGGCTTGTTACGACCGGACAGGAGATGAGAGACCCCGGATCGCTGGATGCCCATCTTTTCAGCAAAACGGGCAGGGGAGAGATTCTCCATATTCAAAAACTGCTGCAATCTGTAATGCATAACGGCTCATTTTATCGATGTACAAATGTAACAATTAATTCAAAAACGAGAAAAGAAATTGTGGACAATTTTCACGATTTTCAACATTTACAATTGTGTACAACCCGAAAGCTACAACAGTAGGCGGCTAATAGAAATGGAAAACGATAAAGAAGAACTTTAGATTCTAATAGTAAATTACTAGTAATCAATACATCTATTAGAACTATTTCCTGAAAATCAGGCTAAACCCCTCCCCGGTATATTGATTTTAACCAAGTAATACTTGATATCTAATACATAAAGTACTGGGAATCAGATATAATTTAGTTGTATTGCGAAGGAAGTATCATAACAGTTGTAAAGCAAATCAAAATAGTATCAGTTTGTTGACTATGAATAAACCCTAAAGGGTGAAATATGTAAACATATTTTTGAATGAAACAAATGTAAACAATTGGTGGGCGATAGATAAACTTGTATTTGACTGCCTAAAATTGTAATTTTGCAATCGCGAAAAATGATGCAATGGTACAGGAAATCCGCATAGCAGACTACGATTACCCCCTTCCGGAGGCCCGTATAGCCCGTTATCCGCTTGCGCAGCGCGATGATTCCAAGCTACTTGTGTATACAAATGCGAGCGGAAGAGTGCCTGAGAATCGAAAATTTCGCGACCTGGCGGCTTATCTCCCGGAAAAATCGCTGATGGTGTTCAATAATACCAAGGTGGTACCGGCCCGCCTCCTCTTTCAGAAGGACACTGGCGCCCTGATTGAGATCTTCTGTCTGGAACCCGCTGATCCTGAGGACTATGAGTTGTGTTTTGCAACGACTTCCAGCTGCTCCTGGAAGGCGATTGTCGGTAATGCCAAACGCTGGAAAGAAGGGGTGCTTCATCTGTATATCGCTGAAGATCACGCAGATGCCCCTTTTTTGCATGAGATTGACCTGACTGCCGAGCTGATCCGGCGGGAAGGACGTGCTTCCTGGGTCCGTTTTGCCTGGAAAGGCGGTCTTTCTTTCTCGCAGGTGATGGATCATGCCGGCAGAATCCCCATTCCGCCCTATTTGCGGCGCGATACAGAACCGATCGACCTGGAGCGCTACCAGACCTGGTATGCGCGCAGAGAAGGCTCCGTAGCGGCCCCAACAGCCGGTTTGCACTTCACACAGAGGGAGTTAGATGATGTTGACGCCAAAGGAATCCGACGTTTTAACCTCTGTCTGCATGTTGGAGCCGGCACTTTCCTGCCGGTCAAGAGCGAGACGATCGGCGATCATGCGATGCACAGTGAACCTTTTTCGGTTTCCCGTGAGCTGCTGCAGGCGCTGGCAGACAAGGAAGAAACCCCGCTGACCGCTGTCGGAACGACGTCCACACGCTGCCTTGAATCTCTCTATTTCCTTGGCGTTCAATGCATTGAGAAAGGAAAGCCGGGCGTTGTGGAGCAATGGGAACCATATCGCGCAGCGGGTTATTCCTATTCTCTCCGCGAATCCATGCAGGCTTTGCTGGCTTATATGGAGGCTGAGAAGCTCGCCGAACTGGTTTCACGGACCCAGATTATCATCGTCCCCGGCTACCAGTTCCGCGTCATTGATTACCTCGTGACCAATTTCCATCAACCCAAGAGTACGCTTCTGCTCCTGATCGGTGCTTTCGTAGGGGAGGAATGGCACAGGATTTACGATTTTGCCCTGGCGAATGATTTTCGTTTTCTGAGCTATGGAGATTCCTCGCTTTTACAGCGAAAAATGAACAAATAGAAAAACTTTTGAACAAATATGAAAACGATTTTTGATATCAACGGATTCATAGTCAATGCATTGGGCTTTTCGAACGGAATCTGGCTCCTGACTGCCTCGATCTTGTTCGCACTGCTCTGTTTCTGCTTTGTACTGACGGTCCGGAACGGTCGGATGAAGCCCCGCGCCTTCTGGATCGAGACGCTTTGGCTGGCGCTTGCCTATGCCGTCCTGTTGTTGCTCGGGCGCGTGGCCTGGGCGCCTGAAGGGGGACAGGCATGCTGGCGTCCGGCGCAGCCGATGCTGGTATGGCTGGGCGCAGCTGTTGTTATTATTTCCCTGTGTATCTGGTACTTCCGTCGTCGTAAAAAGCGTTTTGCCGATCAGGTTTCTTCTACAGCCATCCGGCGCAGTGCCGCGGGCAGCGGGGCGGCCAAGTACTGTTTTGCGTTGCTTTTCGCTAGCATGCTGGTTTCCAGCGTGATTTGCGGCCTGCGTATCGCTTGCGGCGACAGTATTGTCCATCTGGTCGTTCCCATGGCTCTCGTCGTTCTTGTTATGTTGCTTAATGCGCTGACGGGATGGCGTTTCTGGTATTTAATTGGAGCAGTACTTCTGCTTGTTTACGATCTTCTCTGGATGCAGAATGTCCTGGCGCGGACAGACTTTGGCTATATGCCGCTGCTGGCCATGCTGCCGTTGTGCCTGGCGACGATCCTTCCGCTCTTTACGCTCGGCACGCAAAAAAAATGAGTCATGTCACAGTACGACGATATCCGGCCTTACAACGACGTTGAAACCGCTGCCGCCCTCAAGCGGGCCTCGAACAACCGCTTGATGGAGCAGATATCCGCCTTTTTATTTCCTGGAAAAGACCCTGATATCCTGCGCAATACGCTCAATACCATTCACAGCGTGGATGATTTCCAGGCGCGTGTCATGTTCCCGGCGGTGCGCACCATCCTGTGGAGAACGACCAAGGGTTTGACTTACAGTGGATTGGAGTGGTTCGAAAACCGGTCTACCTATACGTTGTTGTCTTCTCACCGTGACATCGTGCTCGATTCGGCCTTCATCCAGTATATTTTCCACGACAACGACCTGCCTTTCTCGGAGATCGCCGTCGGCGACAATCTGATCTACAACAGTTTCGTGGAAGACCTGATGCGCTCCAACCGCATGATCAAGGTCGTGCGCGGCGGCCAGCCGCGGGAGTTGTACGCATTCTCGAAGCATCTGTCGTCCTATATCCGCATGCGCCTGTACGACGAGCATCCGGCCTCCGTCTGGATCTCGCACCGTAACGGACGCACGAAAAACGGATGGGACGAGACGGAGCAGGGGCTGCTGAAGATGCTGTCGATGAGTGGGCCCGCGGATTTTGCGGACAATATCAAGGAGCTGCGCATCATGCCGGTCGCCATTTCTTACGAGTACGAATCCTGCGGACTGAAAAAGGCCTACGAGAACTATATCACGCAGATGATGGGGCGCTATATCAAGCGTCCGGGCGAGGATCTGGAGAGCATTGTGCTGGGCATCATGCAGCAGAAGGGGCACGTGCACGTGGCGTTCTGCCAGCCGTTGACAGATGCTGAGATCGACGCCTGTGCGGCGATGGACAAGAATGAGCGTTTCCGGGCGCTGGCGAGCATCATAGACGAGCGTATCCACAAGGCGTGGCGTATCTGGCCGACGAATCTCGCTGCGGCGGAGCTGCTGCGGGGGGATAAGCCCAGCGATCCGTATGTTACCCAGCAGTTCGAGCAGTTTATCAAGGAGGATATTGATTCGTTGCCGCGCGATCCCGACCTGCGCCGCGTGATTCGTGAGAATCTCTTGAAAATCTACGCGGCTCCTGTGCTGAACAGATAACGGCTTTCCTGCCGTTTATTACTTGTTTATAAATCGCGCCGGAGGGCGCGATTTCTCTTTGTATTGATGGCGAAAATGATTAAATTTGCAGATTAAGCGAAAGCAAACGATCATCAAAATCAATACAATCCATATGAAAAAGAACATCACGTTGAAAGAAGCCGTCGGCATGATCAAGGACGGCTCTTCGATTATGATTGGCGGCTTCCTGGGAACAGGTGCACCGAAACAGATTGTCGACGCGCTTGTGGAAAGCGGCGTCAAGGATCTGACCATCATCTGCAACGACACCGTCTTTGACGGCAAGGGCTGGAGCAAGCTCATCGAGAACCACCAGGTGAAGGAAATCTATGCGTCCTACATCGGCGGCAGCAAGGCGTCCATCGAACAGATGAATACCGGCCAGCTCAAGATGAATCTCGTGCCGCAGGGTACCCTGGCGGAGCGCATCCGTGCCAAGGGCGCCGGCCTGGGCGGCATCCTCACCCCGACGGGCCTCGGCACCGTGGTCCAGGAAGGCAAGCAGGTCATTTCCGTGGACGGCAAGGATTATCTGCTCGAGAAGCCCCTCGGCGCTGATTTCGCGCTGCTGGGCGGCAGCATCGTCGACGAATCGGGCAACGTGTTTTATCGCGGCACCACCAAGAACTTCAACCCGATGATGGCCCAGGCCGCGAATACCGTGATCGTCGAGGCCGAAAAGCTGGTGAAGGTAGGGGAGATCGAACCGGAATCCGTCCATACCCCGGCCCTGTTCGTGGACTATATCTATGTCGAACAGTAAATCAACACGACGATGGCTCAGTACAAATCCATGATCCGTGTCCGCATGAGCGCCAAGGATGCGCACTACGGCGGAAATCTGGTGGACGGTGCCCACATGCTGCACCTTTTTGGCGACGTCGCCACAGAACTGCTGATTCTCCGCGACGGCGACGAGGGTCTCTTCAAGGCCTATGATATGGTGGAATTCATCGCGCCGGTCTATGCCGGTGACTTCATCGAAGCCACGGGCGAGATCGTCTCCGAGGGCAATACGTCCCGCAAGATGGTGTTCGAGGCCCGCAAGGTCATCGCTCCGCGCCCCGATATTTCCGACTCCGCCGCCGACCTGCTCGAAGAGCCCGTGGTCGTATGCCGCGCCAGCGGAACCTGTGTAACCCCCAAGAAATGCCAGCGCAAGTAATGGACAAGCTCATCATCACCGCCGCTATTTGCGGCGCAGAAGTCACCAAGGAGCAGAACCCTGCCGTCCCGTATACGGTGGAAGAGATTGTCCGCGAAGCGAAGAGCGCCGTCGATGCCGGTGCCGCCATCGTGCACCTGCACGTGCGCGAAGACGACGGCACGCCGACGCAGAGCCGCGCCCGCTTCCAGGAATGTGAGGACGCCATCTACAAGGTCTGCCCGAACGTCATCCTGATTCCCTCGACCGGCGGCGCCGTGGGCATGACCCCCGAGGAACGCCTGCAGAGCACCGACACCACGCCGATCCCCGAAATGGCTACGCTGGACTGCGGTACCTGCAACTTCGGCGACGAGATCTTCGACAATACGATGCCGACCATGCGTGCCTTCGGCAAACGCATGCTCGAACGCGGCATCAAGCCTGAATACGAATGCTTCGAGATGGGTCATCTCGACACCATCCTGACCATGGCCCGCAAAGGAGAGGTTCCCGGCGCGCCCATGCAGTTCAACTTCGTGCTTGGCGTCCCCGGCTGTACCTCTGCGACGGTCGATAATCTTGCCTGGCTGGTGAAGAACATTCCTGCCGGCAGTACTTGGACCGCCACCGGCATCGGCCGCCACGCCTTCACCCTGGGCGCCGCGGCCATCGTGATGGGCGGCAACGTGCGCGTCGGCTTCGAGGACAACCTGAACCTCGCCAAAGGCGTTCCCGCCAGGAGCAACGGAGAACTGGTCGCCAAGGTCGTCCGCCTCGCGAACGAACTCGGCCGCCCCGTCGCCAACTCCGACGAAGCCCGCGAAATATTGGGCCTCAGAAAACGATAGTTGATGATAAAGGGCGTAGCAGAGCGGGTGGTTTTTGGAGCCGCGAGCATTTTTAGCGAGCGGGACAAAAACCAGAGCTCAGCGGAACCCGATAAATGATGACTGAAGAACAACAATAAAAACAATAACCTAAATATGGCACAAAAACACGGAAACAAGTACGGAACACACCGCGTCATCGAACCCAAAGGCGTGCTTCCGCAGCCCGCAAACAAACTCGACAACAACATGGATGAGATCTGGGACAACGAGATCCTGATCGACGTCCAGACCCTCAACATCGACTCCGCCTCCTTCACCGACATCCACAACTACGCCAAACAACAGGCCGGCGAAGGCGCCAGCGAGGCGAAGATCATGGAAGAGGTCAAGAAAGAGATGCTCCTGAATGTGGAACTACAGGGCAAGCACCGCAATCGCCGCACCGGCTCGGGCGGCATGCTCCTGGGCAAGGTCGAGAAGATCGGCGACGCCCTCAAAGGCAAGATCGACCTCAAGGAAGGCGACCGCATCGCCACGCTCGTGAGCTTGAGCCTCACCCCGTTGCGCATCGACGAGATCCTTGAGATCCGTCCCGATGTGGACCAGGTCGACATCAAAGGCAAGGCCATCCTCTTCGAGAGCGGCATCTATGCCAAGATCCCGACCGACATGCCCGAGAAACTCGCCCTCAGCGCCCTCGACGTGGCCGGCGCACCCGCGCAGACCGCCAAACTCTGCCAGTACGGCCAGACCGTCGTGATCCTCGGCGCCGGCGGCAAGAGCGGCATGCTCTGCGCCTACGAGGCCAAGAAACGTGTCGGCGTCACCGGCAAGGTGATCGGTATCGCCAACAGCCCGCGCAGCACCCAGCGCATCAAGGACCTCGGCTTCTGCGACGTCGTCGAGAGTGCCGCCGGCATGACGCCGGTGCAGGTCTACGAGATGGTGGAGCGCCTGACCGGCGGAGAGATGGCCGACGTGACCATCAACTGCGTCAACGTGCCCGACCAGGAAATGACCGCCGTGCTCTGCACGAAGGATGACGGCGTGGTGTACTTCTTCTCGATGGCCACCAGCTTCACCAAAGCTTCGCTCGGTGCGGAAGGCATCGGTGCCGACGTCAACATGATCATGGGCAACGGCTATACCAAGGGCCACGCCGAATTCACCCTGCAGGAACTCCGCGAAAGCCCCGAGCTCCGCAAGATTTTCGAAGAACTCTACGCTTAAGACGCCATGAACGTTTCCAGAAGAAAAGAACTCTTTCCGGAAGTGACCGACGCCCAGTGGAACGACTGGAAATGGCAGGTCAAGAACCGGATCGAGACCCTCGATGAACTGAAAAAGTATGTGAAGCTGACCGCGGAAGAGGAGGAGGGCGTGAAAAAATGCCTCTCCACGCTCCGCATGGCCATCACCCCGTACTATATCTCGCTCATCGACCCGGACGACCCGCACGATCCCGTGCGCAGACAGTGCATCCCCACGGCCGCCGAGACGCACCAGGCCGCAGCCGACCTGCTCGACCCGCTGCATGAGGACGAGGACAGCCCGACGCCGGGCCTGACCCACCGCTATCCCGACCGCGTGCTGCTGCTGATCACCGACATGTGCTCGATGTACTGCCGCCACTGCACCCGCCGCCGCTTCGCCGGCCAGAAGGACGACGAAAGCCCGCGCGAGCGCATCGACAAGGCCATCGAATACATCCGCAACACCCCCGAAGTGCGCGACGTGCTCCTGTCGGGCGGCGACGCCCTGATGGTGAGCGACGCCTGGCTGGAAGACATCATCCGCCGCCTGCGCGAGATCCCCCACGTGGAGATCGTCCGCATCGGCACCCGCACCCCGGTCGTCTGCCCGCAGCGCATTACCCCCGAGCTCTGCAACATGCTCAAGAAATATCATCCGATCTGGCTCAACACGCACTTCAACCATCCGAACGAGGTGACGGCCGAATCGTCGGCCGCCTGCGCGCGCCTGGCCGACGCCGGCATTCCGCTCGGCAACCAGAGCGTGCTGCTGCGCGGCGTGAACGACTGCGTGCACGTGATGAAGCACCTGGTCCATGAACTCGTCAAGATGCGTGTACGCCCGTACTACATCTACCAGTGCGACCTCTCGATGGGCCTGGAGCACTTCCGTACACCCGTCAGCAAAGGTATCGAGATCATCGAGGGCCTGCGCGGCCACACCTCCGGCTATGCCGTGCCGACCTTTGTGGTGGACGCTCCCGGCGGCGGCGGCAAGACCCCGGTCATGCCGCAGTATGTGATCTCCCAGGCGCCCGGCAAGGTGGTCCTGCGCAACTTCGAAGGCGTGATCACGACCTACACCGAACCCACGGAGTATCATGCGGAATGCCACTGCCCCGAGTGCCGCAAGAAGCTCGAAGGCGTGGCCGGCCTGCTGGAAGGCCAGCGCATGTCGATCGAGCCTGCGTACCTGGAACGCAAGGAACGCAGCAAGAACCGCAACAAGAAATAATGCCTTTCGTAGGGGAGATACTCAAGCACCGCAGCGTGTCGATTGTCGGCCTGTCGAAAAACGCCGGCAAGACGGAGTGTCTCAACTATATTCTCAAGCGTCTGCCGCTCGATTATTTCAACGTAGCGGTGACGTCGATCGGGATTGACGGGGAGACCACCGACCAGGTGACCGGTACCGCCAAGCCCGAGATTACGGTACGAGAGGGGATGTTCTTTGCTACGAGCGAGAAGCATTTCCGGCAGAAACGTCCCCTTTCCGAACTGTATGCGGTGAGCGATGAGGACACGGCCCTCGGGCGCGTGGTCACGGCCAAGGCTCTTCAGGAAGGGAAAGTGCTGCTGAGCGGTCCCTCGGGTTCCTCGGCCCTGAAGCGCTGGATGCATTCGCTGGACGGTTTTGGAATCGACCTGATCCTGATCGACGGCGCGCTGTCCCGCCTGACCACGGCGTCGCCCGCCGTAAGCGAGGCGATGGTGCTCTCCACGGGGGCCGCCTTTTCCGCGAACATCCGGGACCTGGTCAACAAGACGGCCTATGTGGTCGAACTGATCGGTCTTCCGCTGTATGTGGGCCCGGAACCGAAGCTGCGCGTCTCTTCGTTTTCCGCGCTGGACGCGGGCATGCTCAAGGGACAGCGGGTCGTGGAAGTGGAAGGCGCCCTGACCGACCGGCTGCTGACTGCAGCCAAGAATGCGATGGTGGAAGAGCCGCTGGAACTGGTGGTGGGCGATTTCACCAAGGTTTTCTGCTCGCAGGACCTGTACCGGGCGTTCCTGCGGCGGGACGGACGGATTTCCGTCCGGATGAAGAGCCAGCTGCTGGCTGTATGCGTCAACCCGAAAGCGCCCAACGGCATCGTCCTCGACTCGGACGCCCTCTGCCGGGAACTTTCCGCGAAGATCGGCCTGCCGGTGTATGACATTGTTAAGAACGAATATGAAGTTTCGTGAGATCGTAGATAGTCCCTGCGGCATCCGCTACCTGTTCGATGAACTCGAACTGCAGAGCGGGTTTGCCCGGAAAGTCCTGTTGGATAGCGAGATGATGGTAGATGCCGGGCAGATTGACCAGGCTTACGCTTCGCTGCGCGGCTATTACGAGCTGGTGCTGACCGACCGCCGACGGGTGGAAGACATGCGTTTCCGGCTCCAGAATCTCCGCGATATTACCGCCACGCTGGCCGCCCTCGCGGACGGCGCGACGCTCGATGAGATCGAGTTCTTTGAAATCAAGCACCTGGCCATGCTGGCCGAATCGCTCGCGATGGGGACGGACATGGACAAGGTGATCGATATCCTCGATCCGGACGGGCTGAAGATCGGCACGTTCTATCTTTATGATTCTTATTCCGGAGAACTGCGCCGCCTGCGCGCGGAAGTGGAGCTCGATCCCGAGGACGCCCAGCTGCAGGAGGAACTGGCCAACGAGGAAGACCGGCTGAAGAAGTTGCTCTGCGACAAGCTCCGGCCTTATGCCGTGACCTTGCAGCAGACGCTGCGCGCGCTGGCCGAACTGGACATCTCGCTGGCGATGGCCGTGCAGATGCATGTGGAAGACCTGGTCATTCCTGCGTCGGGCGACAGCACGCAGGTCTGCGGCATGTTCCATCCCGGCGTCCGGGCCGCCCTCAAGGCTTCCGGCCGGGAATTCCAGCGGGTGGATTTCTCCTTCGAGCGCGGGGTTCCGGCCACGGTGATCGGTGCCAATATGGGTGGCAAGACCGTGGCGCTCAAGACCTTGTGCATGCTGCAATATCTCTATCAGTTCGGCTTCGCACTGCCGGTGACTTCGGCGGTGATGACGCCGTTCGACGACATCCGCTTCTGTATCGGCGACGAACAGGACGAAAAGACGGGCCTGTCTTCTTTTGCCGCCGAGATGCAGCGCATCGACCGCGCCATCGCGGCGGCGGAGACCGGGAAGCGGGTGCTGCTGCTGGTCGACGAGCCGGCCCGGACCACCAACCCAGTGGAAGGGACCGCCCTCGTGTCGGCGCTGCTCGAACGCCTCTCCGACAAGACCGGCCTGGCGCTGGTCATGACGACCCATTATACGGTGGAACACGCCGGACAGTGCTGGCGTGTCCAGGGCCTGCTCCCGGGCACGAAAGGGAGGAAAATGGATTACCGGCTCGTCCGTACGGCGAGCCACGAAGTGCCCCACGAGGCACTCAACATCGCGCGGGAACTGGGTATCGATGCGCGATGGATTGAATTGGCTGACACTATAATGAAGAAACTATATGAATAAAAGCAAACTTGGATTGGACCAGCAGAAGGTCGACCGGGCGCGCCAGCTCGCGCGGATGATTGCCGAAGACGTGCAGTCGTTCGCCGACGGCTACACGACCGTGGCCGTGGAACGCACCATCTGCCGCCTGCTGGGCATTGACGGCGTCGACGAAAACGAAGTGCCGCTGCCCAACGTGGTCGTGGAAGCCCTCAGGGGCGCCGGTGTGCTGGGGCAGGGCGTGATGTTCTACATCGGCAACGCGATGGTGGCCACCGGCAAGACGCCCCAGCAGATCGCCGAGGCGGTGGCCGACGGCTCGCTGGACCTGACGAAAGTTCCGGTTGCCGCCCAAAAGAGCGCGGACGCCGCCCTGCAGCCCGTCATCATGGGATCGATCGAGCGCATCCGCCAGCGCAGGAACCGGCGCGAACAGTACCTGAAGACCCTGGGAGAAGGGCCGAAGCCATACCTATATATCATTGTGGCAACGGGCAACATCTATGAGGACGTCGTCCAGGCAGAGGCCGGCGCCCGCCAGGGAGCCGACGTAATCGCGGTGATCCGCACCACGGGCCAGTCGCTGCTCGACTATGTGCCCTACGGTGCCACGACCGAAGGCTTCGGCGGCACTTTCGCTACGCAGGAGAATTTCCGCATCATGCGCGCCGCGCTCGACAAGGTGGGCGAGGAGGTAGGGCGCTACATCCGCCTGTGCAACTACTGCTCGGGACTCTGCATGCCGGAAATCGCCATCATGGGCGCCTTCGAGGGCCTGGACGTGATGCTCAACGACGCGCTCTACGGCATTCTCTTCCGTGACATCAACATGCAGCGCACGCTGGTCGACCAGTTCTTCTCCCGCGTGATCAACGGCTTCGCCGGCGTGATCATCAACACGGGCGAGGACAACTACCTGACGACCGCCGATGCGGTGGAAGCGGCCCACACGGTGCTGGCTTCCGACATCATCAACGAGCAACTGGCCCTGCTGGCCGGCCTGCCCGAGGAACAGATGGGCCTGGGCCATGCCTTTGAAATGGACCCGATGCTCACCAACGGCTTCCTCTATGAGCTCGCGCAGGCGCAGATGACCCGCGAGATCTTCCCGAAAGCTACGCTGAAATACATGCCGCCGACCAAGTTTATGACCGGCAACATCTTCCGCGGTCATATCCAGGATGCGCTCTTCAACATCATCGGCATCTGGACCCATCAGGGCATCCAGCTGCTGGGCATGCCCACCGAGGCCATCCACACGCCGTTCATGAGCGACCGCTACCTCTCCATCGAGAACGCCCGCTACATCTTCAACAACCTGCGGGACATCGGCGAGGAAGTGGAGTTCAAGGAGGGCGGCATCATCCGCCAGCGGGCTGCACTGGTGCTTGACAACGCCGTGGCGCTGCTCGAGGAGCTGGTGAAGGAAGGCCTGTTCAACGCGCTCGAAAAAGGCAAGTTCGGCGACGTGAAGCGCCCGAAGAACGGCGGCAAGGGCCTCGACGGCGTGGTCGCCAAGGGCGAACACTATTCCAATCCATTTATTGACCTGATGAAAGGGAGGAGATAAGCATGAGTGGCGGACTTTATTCGATGGATGCCAAGGATTTCGACAAGACCTTGGACCTCACGCAAGTAAAACCGTACGGTGATACGATGAACGACGGAAAGGTGCAGCTGAGTTTCACGCTGCCCGTTCCCTGCGGTCCCGAGGCGGTGGAAGCGGCCAAGCAGCTGCTCAAGGAGATGGGCTTCAACAACCCGCTGGTCGTCTTTTATCAGGAACTGACGCCGGGCTACACCTTCTTCAACTGCTACGGCAGCACCGTCCACACGGTGGACTACACGTCGATCTATGTGCCGAAGGTGGAATCGACCGTGATGGAGATGAAGGAGACCGACGAGTACATCCGGCAGAACATCGGCCGGAAACTGGTGGTCGTCGGCGCTTCGACCGGTACGGACGCCCATACGGTGGGCATCGACGCCATCATGAACATGAAGGGCTACGCCGGCCACTACGGCATTGAGCGCTACGACATGTTCGACGCCTACAACCTGGGCAGCCAGGTGCCGAACGAGGAGTTCATCGCCAAGGGGCTGGAACTCCACGCCGACGCCTTGCTGGTGTCGCAGACCGTGACGCAGAAAGACGTACACATCAAGAACCTCACAGAACTCATCGAACTGCTGGAGGCGGAAGGGCTGCGCGACAAGCTGATCGTGGTGTGCGGCGGCCCGCGTATCTCGCACGAACTGGCGAAGGAGCTGGGCTACGACGCCGGCTTCGGTGCCGGCACTTATGCCGACGACGTCGCTTCTTTCGTGGCGCAGGAATTTGTCAAGCGAATGAATACCAAGAAATAACAATATCAAACACTTATTACTATGGACAAAGCTCAAATCAGAGAAACAATCGCACGCCGTGCCGCCCTGGAACTCAAGGACGGCGACGTGGTGAACCTCGGCATCGGTCTTCCGACCGCCATTCCGAACTATCTTCCCGAAGGTGTGAACGTGACGCTCCAGTCCGAGAACGGCCTGGTGGGCATGGGTCCCGCTCCGGAACCGGGCAAGGAGGACAAGGACTACGTGAATGCCGGCGGCGCCTACATCACGGCTTATCCGGGTGCCTACGCCTGTTCTTCGGCAGACTCGTTCCTGATCATCCGCGGCGGCCACGTGGACTGCACCTTCCTGGGCGCCATGCAGGTCGATGAAAAAGGCAATCTCGCCAACTGGATGATCCCGGGCAAGCTGACGCCGGGCATGGGTGGTGCCATGGACCTCGTGGTCGGTGCCAAACGCGTGATCGTGGCCATGGAACATACCCAGAAGGGCAACCACAAGATCATGAAGGAGTGCAACCTGCCGCTGACCGCCGCTCATCAGGTGAACATGATCATCACCGAGATGGGTGTGATGGACGTGACCCCCGAAGGCCTCGTGCTCAAGGAGATCAACCCGGAATTCACCGTGGAACAGGTGCAGGAAGCCACCGAGGCGAAACTCATCATCGCCAAGGACCTCAAGCCGATGGCCCAGTAAAGCGTACAGGTGATGGACTATCAGTTTCTGAAAGTGTCGGAGGCTCCGCAGGGCGTCGTACGGCTGACCATCAATTCTCCGGCTACCCTCAATGCGCTCAACACGACGCTGCTGTGCGAGCTGGAAGCGTTTGTGGACGCCATCGATGTGGACCGAACCCGCGTGCTCGTGATCACCGGTGAGGGGAAAGCCTTCGTGGCCGGCGCCGACATCTCCGAGATGGCGCATCTCTCCGATGCGGAAGGCCTGGCCTTCGGACAGCGCGGTTCGCGCGTGTTCAAGAAGATTGAGGACCTCCCGTTCCCGGTGATTGCCGCCGTCAACGGATTCGCCCTGGGCGGCGGCTGCGAGCTGGCCATGGCCTGCGACATCCGCATCGCCTCGATGAAGGCCCGCTTCGGCCAGCCCGAAGTGAAACTGGGCATCATCCCCGGCTTCAACGGCACCTACCGGCTTCCCAAGCTGGTCGGGCAGGGGGTGGCCAAGGAACTCATCTACACGGCCCGGATGATCGACGCCGACGAGGCGCTGCGCATCGGGCTGGTCAACCGTGTCGTGGCTCCCGAGGAACTCGCCGGTGCCGTCGACGCCACGGTGTCGCTCATCCTGCAGAATGCGCCCATTGCGGTGAGTTTCGCGAAGACCTGCATCAACGAGAACTACGATCTGGACATCGACGAGTCGATCGCCCTGGAGAACCAGTATTTCTCCAAGTGCTTCGCAACGGCCGACCAGAAGGAAGGGATGGACGCCTTCCTGAACAAGCGTCCCGCCCAGTTCAAGCATGAATAATAAAACAATCAATCATAAACTGAACAACGATATGAAAATCTGCGTTATTGGAACCGGTACGATGGCCAAGGGAATCGTGAAGGCTTTTGCCGCCAAGATGCCCGTCGTCATGAAAAGCCGCACCCAGGCCAGCCTCGACAAGGCCATGGCTTCCATCTCGAAGGGCTACGCCAAACTCGTCGAGAAGGAAAAGATCACCCAGGAAAAGATGAACGCCATCCTGGCGAACATCACGACCACCACGGAGTATGCCACCTTTGCCGACGCTGACCTCGTCATCGAGGCTGCTGTCGAGGACATGCAGCTCAAGAAGGATGTCTTCACCGAGCTGGACGGCATCTGCAAGCCCGAGACGGTCTTTGCTACCAACAGCAGCTCGCTGAGCATCACCGAGATCGCCGCCTGCACGAAGCGTCCGGCCCAGTTCATCGGCATGCACTTCTTCAATCCGGCCGACCGCATGGCTCTCGTCGAGGTGATCCGCGGCCAGCTGACCAGCGATGAAGTCACCAAGTGCGTCATCGACCTGGCCACCTCCATCGGCAAGCAGCCTGTCGAGGTGAAGGAAGCTCCCGGCTTCGTGGTCAACCGCATCCTCATCCCGATGATCAACGAGGCAGTCGGCATCCTGGCCGACGGCATCGCCACCGCTGAAGACATCGACAAGTGCATGATGCTCGGTGCCAACCATCCGATGGGCCCGCTGGCGCTCGCCGACCTGATCGGCAACGATGTCAACCTGGCCATCATGGAAGTCCTGTACAAGGAATTCGGTGATCCGAAGTATCGTCCGCACCCGCTGCTCCGCAAGATGGTGCGTGCCGGCCTGCTCGGCCGCAAGACCGGAGAAGGTTTCTACAAGTATTAACAGAAGAACCCCGAACGAACTATGAATTTCAATCTCAACAAAACGCAGGAACTGTTCCGCCAGATGATCCGCGAGTTCGCCGAAAAGGAGGTCAAACCGCTGGCCGCCGAGATCGACGAACAGGAACGCTTCCCTCAGGAGACGGTCGACAAGATGGCCAAGCTTGGCCTCTTCGGCATCCCCGTCCCCAAGCAGTACGGTGGCGCCGGTGGCGACAACATCATGTATTCGATTGCAGTCGAGGAACTTTCACGCTGCTGTGCCACGACGGGTGTCGTGGTCTCGGCCCACACCTCCCTCTGCATGTCCCCGATCCTCCAGTTCGGTACGGAGGAGCAGAAGATGAAATATGTTCCCAAGCTCGCTTCCGGCGAATGGATCGGTGCCTTCGGCCTGACCGAGCCCAACGCCGGTACCGATGCCGCCGGCCAGCAGACCACGGCCGTGCTGGACGGTGAGGAATGGGTGATCAACGGCAACAAGATCTTCATCACCAACGCCGGTCACGCCAACGTGTACATCGTCATCGCCATGACCGACAAGAGCCTCGGCACGAAAGGCATCTCCGCCTTCATTGTGGAAGCCACGACCCCGGGCTTCTCGATCGGCAAGAAGGAGCTGAAGATGGGTATCCGTGGCAGTGCCACGGCTGAGCTCATTTTCAACAACGTGCGTGTCCCGAAGGCCAATCTGCTCGGCAAGGTGGGCGAGGGCTTCAAGATCGCGATGATGACGCTCGACGGCGGTCGTATCGGCATCGCCTCGCAGGCACTCGGCATCGCCCAGGGCGCCCTCGACGAGACCGTCAAGTACACCAAGGAGCGCAAGCAGTTCGGCAAGAAGATCGCCCAGTTCCAGAACACGCAGTTCCAGATGGCCGACCTCAAGACCAAGATCGAGGCCGCACGCCTGCTGGTGCGCAGCGCCGCCTTCCGCGAGGACGAGCACACGGCCAATCCGCGCGTGAACTTCTCGGCCGACGCCGCGATGGCGAAACTCTACGCTGCCGAAGTGGCCATGGAAGTGACCACCAAGTGCGTCCAGTTCCACGGCGGTTACGGATACACCCGTGAGTATCCGGTGGAGCGCATGATGCGCGACGCCAAGATCACGGAGATCTATGAAGGTACCTCCGAGGTCCAGCGTATGGTCATCGCAGGTAAATTGTTCGGTAAAATCAAGTAGGAGGGTCACGAGATGAAAATTTTAGTCTGTATCAAGCAAGTTCCCGATACGACCGAGATCAAGATCGATCCGGTCACCAAGACCCTGGTCCGCGAGGGTGTTCCCGCCATCATGAACCCGGACGACAAAGGAGGTCTTGAATTCGCTCTGCAGCTCAAGGACAAATTCGGTGCTGAAGTGACCGTCGTGACCATGGGTATCCCCGCTGCGGAAATCATTCTGCGCGAGGCTTTTGCCATGGGTGCCGACCGCGCCATCCTGCTGACCGACCGCAAGCTCGGCGGCGCCGACACGCTGGCGACTTCCAAGGCGCTGGCCGGTGTGGCGCGCCAGCTCGACTGGGATCTGATCATCGCCGGCCGCCAGGCCATCGACGGTGACACCGCACAGGTGGGCCCGGAGATTTCCGAGCACCTGGGCATTCCGCAGATTTCCTATGTCGCCGGTCTGGAATACGACGCGGCTTCGAAGAAGTTTACGGTGACCAAGGAAACCGAAGACGGCTGCCAGATCCTCGAATTCCAGGGTAAAGCCCTGCTGACCTGCCTGGCCTCCGCCGTGAAGCCGCGCTACATGAGCGTGGGCGGCATCGTGGATGCCTACGGCAAGGAAGTCGAGGTATGGGGCGCCGACCGCATCGACGTGCCGGAGACCGAACTCGGCCTGAAAGGCTCGCCGACCAAGGTGGTCAAGTCGTTCACCAAGGAACTCAAGGAACCCGGCCAGGTCCACGAAGTGGACGCTGAAGAGGCTGTGGAACTGATTGTTGCCAAACTCAAGGAGAAACACATCATCTAACCGTCTAAAACTGTATCGCTATGGATTTTTCTGACTATAAAGACATCTATGTATTTGCAGAGCAGCGTGACGGTGAGATCCAGCCGGTAGCCCTGGAGCTGATCGGCAAGGCCCGTGACCTCTCTCAGGTGACGAACGAGAAAGTGGTGGCCATCCTGGCCGGCTGCGGCATCGCCGACAAGGCGCAGACGCTGGTGGCCTACGGCGCCGACAAGGTGGTCGTCATCGACGAACCCGAGCTCAAGGACTATGTCACCGAGCAGTACACGCAGGCTGTGTTCCAGGCAGTCAACGCTTTCAAGCCGTCGATCCTGATGTATGGCGCCACGACCATCGGCCGTGATCTCGCGCCGCGCATCGCCGCCCGTCTGGGCACCGGCCTGACGGCAGACTGCACCAAACTGACCATCAACGAAGAAACCCATGAGTTCGAGATGACGCGTCCGGCCTTCGGCGGCAATCTGATGGCGACCATCAAGTGCCCCGAGCACCGTCCGCAGATGTCGACCGTGCGTCCCGGCGTGATGCCGAAAGCCACGCCCGACTTCAACCGCAAGGGAGAGATCGTCAGTTTCAAGCCCAAATTCGACGCCAGCAAGTTCGTCGTGAAACTTGTCAAGACCGTGAAGGCCCAGAAGACCGCCGTCGACATTGCCGACGCGAAAATCCTGGTGTCCGGCGGCCGCGGTGTCGGCTGCAAGGAAGGCTTCGACATGCTGCAGGGCCTGGCAACGGTCCTGGGCGGAGAAGTGTCTTCGTCCCGCGCCATGGTCGACGCCGGCGTGATGCCGCACGACCGTCAGGTGGGCCAGACCGGCAAGACGGTCCGTCCCGCCGTGTATTTCGCCCTCGGTATCTCCGGTGCCATCCAGCATCTGGCCGGCATGGAGGAATCCGAGACCATCATTGCGGTCAACAAAGACAAGTTCGCTCCGATTTTCAGCGTGGCTGACCTGGGCATCGTATGCGACCTCAACAAGGTCGTTCCGCTGCTCACCGAACGCCTCAAAAAGGAGCAGGCCCGGTAAATGGTCTTTGCCGACCTTTTCTTCCTCTTTGCCTTCCTCCCGGCTTTTGCGCTGTGCTATCTGCTGGCCTCCCGGGCGGAAGGCAACAGGGTGAAGAATGCGGTACTGGTCGTCTTCTCGCTCATCTTCTATGCGTGGGGCGAACCGGTGTACGTTTTCCTGCTGGTCCTCTGCGCCCTGCTCAACTGGCTCGTCGGCCTGGGAGTGGGGCGTGCGGGACGCGGGAAGACGTTCTGGCTTATTGTCGGCCTGGTCGTCAACCTGGCCATCCTCGGTGTTTTCAAGTACCTGGGCTTTTTCGGCGAACTGCTGGGCGTCCCCGTGCCGGCACTCGCGCTGCCCATCGGCATCAGCTTCTATACCTTCCAGTCCATCTCGTACCTGGTAGACGTGTACCGCGGCGAAAGTCCTGCGCAGAAGCGCTTCGGCGGGCTTTTGCTCTATATCGCCATGTTCCCGCAACTGATTGCGGGCCCGATTGTGCGCTACGGCACTATCGCCCGGGAAATCCAGCACCGCAAGGTCACGGTCGACGACCTGGCCGACGGCAGTTTCCGCTTTCTGGTGGGCCTGGGCAAGAAGGTGATTCTGGCCAACCAGCTGTCGGAAGTTTCCGACCAGTTCCTGGCCGGCGACCTGGGCGGCCTCACCACGGCCGGCGCCTGGGTGGGCCTGATCGCTTTCAGCCTGCAGATCTATTTCGATTTCTCCGGTTACTCCGACATGGCCATCGGCATCGGACGCTGCCTGGGCTTCCATTTCAAGGAAAATTTCGACCATCCGTACTGCTGCAATTCCATCACGGATTTCTGGCGGCGCTGGCACATCTCCCTCGGCAGTTTTTTCCGGGACTATCTTTACATTCCTCTGGGAGGCAACCGTCGTCACCAGGCTCTGAACATCCTGGTGGTCTGGTTTCTGACGGGCATGTGGCACGGCGCCAGCTGGAACTTCATCGTCTGGGGTCTGTATTTCGGCCTGATCGTGGCGCTAGAGAAGTATACCCTCCTGCGCTGGAAAGTGCCGGCCTGGCTGCTGCATAGCTACAGCCTGTTGCTGGTGGTGCTGGGCTGGGGCATCTTCTATTTCGTGGATTTCAGCCGGATGACGGCTTTCTTTCCGCTGCTCTTCGGCAAGGCGGAAGCCTTCACCGACTTTACGGTGCAAAGCGCCCTGCTGTCCCGCTTCTGGCTCTGGCTGGCGGCCCTTGTGTGCTGCCTGCCGCTGGGACGCTGGATCGAAAGAATGATCGGCACCCGCCGGGCCTTCGGCCGGAGCGTGCTCATGCTCTCGAAGCTGGTGCTGGCGCTGGCCCTGCTCGCCGTCAGTACGGCCCTGCTGGTGGGGGCTACCAACAATCCTTTCATTTACACACGCTTCTGAGATGAAAGGAAACTACTTTTACGTCGCTGTCGTTGCACTGGCCTGGCTGATCCTCACGGCCGGATTCAATCTTTTGCCGCGCAGCCGCGTCTCGACCCTGGAGAAGCGCGACCTGCAGCGCTTTCCGTCTTTCACCCTCGACTCGCTGGCCGACGGTTCGCTGACCGCCGCCATTTCGTCGTGGTACAGCGACACGGAGCCGTACCGCGATACCCTGATGGAACTCAGCATGCAGTTCCGTCACTGGGAAGGCCTGCGTCTGGGCGAAGAACATATTGAATTCCTGGCGGGCGACAAGGCGGTCGAGACCCAGCCCGAGGCGGAGGAAGAGCTCGCCGGAATCCCTGAAGAACTGGAGGAAAAGCAGGACAGCGTCAAGGCGGTCAAAGCGTTTGACTATGCTGACGTGGAAGGGGAGGCCGAAGACATTGCCAAGATGTCCTCGTCGGGCATCATCCTGGTGGGCAGCGGCGAGAACGTGCGGGCCCTGATGGGTTTCTTCGGCACGGAAAACGGCGGCCGGAAATATGCCGCGGCGGTCAACCCGTACGGCGAAGCCCTGGGGAGCGGCGTGAACGTCTGGTGCATGCCCATCCCGACCTCGGCTGAATTCTACTGGCCGGAAGCGGCCGCCAAATACACGAAGCGCCAGTGGCCTGTGTTCAACAGCATTTTTTCGAACCTGAGCGACGGCGTCCGGCCCGTCGACGTCTATTCCGTGCTGGCCGGACATGTCGATGAGCCCATCTATCTTCGAACGGACCATCACTGGTCGCCGTTGGGCGCCTATTATGCCGCGCAGGAGTTCGCGCGCTTGGCGGAAGTTCCGTTCCGGGATCTTTCTGCCTATCAGGCAGATACTGTCCACCGTTTCGTGGGCAGCATGTACGGCTATACGCAGAACGCCGCCGTCAAGCGGGCGCCGGAGGATTTCGTGTACTACATGCCCACGGAGGTGGAGTACACCACCACCCACATCAATTATGAGCTGGACGAGGACTTCCATGTGGTCAGCGAGTCCCATCCGTACCAGGGCAAGTATTTCTTCTCGTTCAAGGACGGCAGCGGGGCGGCTTACACGACCTTCATGGGCGGCGACATCAAACAGGTGAAGGTGGAGACCTCCACGCACAACGGGCGCAGGCTGCTGGTCATCAAGGACAGCTTTGGCAATGCGCTGCCGGGCTATCTTTTCTATTCGTTTGAGGAAATTCATGTGGCTGATTTCCGGTATTTTACGAAGAATGTCGCGGATTTCGTGGACGAGCACCGCATCACCGATGTGCTCTTCGCCAACAACATCACGAATACCTGCGTACCTTATACTTACTCCCGCTTCCGCAAACTTCTCAAGCCTGTGGATCCGGCTGATTCGGGTTTCAGCGCCGACACCATCCCCGCGGCGGTGAAGCAGCGCATGCTGGGCCGTTCCTATCCCGAGGAAGGCGCCCGCATCGATTGGTCCGACCTGCGCTACCTCAGGCTCCGCTATTACGATTTCAACGGCCAGGTCCGGAAAGGGGAGATGGTCTGCAACAAGGCCATCGCAGCCGACCTGCTCCATATCTTTAAGGAACTGTTCAAGGCCCGGTACGAACTGGCCAGCGTCCGCCTGATCGACGACTTCGACGGTGATGACGCCCGCTCGATGGCGGCCAACAACACTTCCTGCTTCAACTACCGGACAAAGACCTCGGGCGCATCGCTCTCGGCCCATGCGCTGGGCCTGGCGGTGGACATCAACCCCCTGCAGAATCCGTACGTGAAAGGGGAGGTGGTGGAGCCGCCCGAAGCGGTGGAATTTGTCGACCGGAGTGCGGATTTTCCGCACAAGATCACCGCAGACGACCTGTGCTGCAAACTGTTCCGTGCGCGCGGCTTCCAGTGGGGCGGCGCCTGGAACACCATGAAAGATTATCAACATTTTGAAAAGAAGTAAATGGAAGAACCCAAAGAAATCCCGGTACTCCTGCTGACCGGCTACCTGGGCAGCGGAAAAACCACCCTGGTCAACCAGATCCTGAATAATCGAAAAGGTATTCGCTTTGCTGTGATTGTCAATGACTTGGGTGAAGTTAACATTGATGCCGACCTCATCCAGAAAGGCGGTGTTGTGGGCAAGAAGGACGACAGTCTGGTGGCCCTCCAGAACGGCTGCATATGCTGTACTTTGAAGACCGACCTGATCGAGCAACTCTGCGACATCACTTCGCGCCAGACCTTCGACTACATCGTGATCGAGGCCAGCGGCATCTGCGAGCCGGAGCCCATCGCCCAGACCATCTGCTCGATTCCCGCCCTGGGCTATGCCTATGTGAAGAACGGCATTCCCGTGCTCGACTGCATCGTGACCGTGGTCGACGCCCTGCGCATGCGCGACGAGTTCGCCGTGGGCGAGGCCCTGCAGAAGCCGCACATCGAGGAAGACGACATCGAGAACCTGGTGATCCAGCAGATCGAGTTCTGCAACATCGTGCTGCTCAACAAGGCTTCCGAAGTGACACCGGAGGAACTGGGCCGCATCCGTGCCATCGTACGCACCCTGCAGCCCAAGGCCCGGATCATCGAATGTGACTACGGCCGGATCGAACTCGAGGAAATCCTCGACACGGGCCTGTTCCAGTTCGACGAAGTGGCTGCTTCCGCCGCCTGGATCCAGGAAGTGGAGCATCACGACGAAGACGAAGACGAGGACGAGGACGAGGAGGATGACCACGACGAGCATGAACACGGACATGAGCACGGCCACCACCATCATCATCACCACGATCATGACGAAGGCGAAGCCGAGGAATACGGCATCGGTACGTTCGTCTATCAGGCGCGTAGGCCCTTCGACCTGAATGCCTTCGACAACTTCGTGGCGAAGAAATGGCCCAAAAACGTAATCCGCGCCAAGGGCATCTGCTACTTCAGCGAAGAGTTCGACACCTGCTACCTCTTCGAGCAGGCCGGGCGTCAGTTCGTGCTCCGCAATGTGGGGCAGTGGTTTGCCACCATGCCCGAAGACGAACTCATCGAGAAACTGCGCGAACAGCCCGAACTGCTCCACGACTGGGACCGCACCTATGGCGACCGCATGCAGAAGCTGGTGTTCATCGGCCAGCACCTCGATGCGGAGTTCATTCGCGCGGAATTGGACAAATGCCTGTTTGAATGATGCTTTTTTCTTCGTATCTTTGTTCTGAGAACCTCAATATCAAAAAAAATGGCAAAGTATGTATGCGACATCTGCGGGTACGAATACGACCCGGCAGTCGGTGATCCGGACAACGGCGTAGCGCCCGGCACCGCTTTCGAGAATCTTCCCGCCGACTGGGTGTGCCCGCTCTGCGGCGTTGGAAAAGAAGATTTCAGCCCGGCCAAATAGATGAAACATCTGTTGAGAATAACCCTGCCGGTGCTGTTGTTGCTGGCAGGGTTTTCCTGCAAGAAGGCCCAGGCGCCGCTGGCTGCCGCGCCGCAGATCGAGACGGGCGACCTGCTCTTTGTAGGTATCCCTATGAACTATGGTGATGAAGGAATGGCACAGGCGATTGCGGATGCTACCTCAAATGGTTATACAATCAATTATATTCACGCCGCCATCCTGGAAGTCGATGAAAACGATGCCATCTGGGTGATTGATGCGACCCTGGCGCACGGGGTCGACCGTCATCCGCTCGACACGCTGTTCGCGGACTTTACGCTGCACAGGGGCGGCACCGCGACCTTCGAGGTCATGCGCCTGAAGGACAACCGCAACGCTGCTGTCTATGTGGAGCAGGCCAAGGTATTTCTCGGCGAGCCGTACGACAGTTATTTCCGGACCTTCAACGGCCGGCATTATTGCACGGAGCTGATCGAGGACGCCTATGTCGACGCCGACGGCCGTCGCTGGTTCGAATCCGCACCGATGAACTTCAAAAACCGGGAAGGGGAGTTCCCGTCCTATTGGGTGCGGCTCTTCGAAAGCATCGGCGAACCCATCCCGCAGGGCGAACCGGGCACCAATCCGCAGGACATGCACGCCTCCCCGGCGCTGGTGCATGTGATGTATATCGGGAAATAAAAAAAGAAACTGGCTTCCGCCAGCTTCTTTTTTGTGGAGCATAGGACACCACATTCCTGTCTACGAAGGAAACCATCGAGAAGTACAAGCTCGTGATGTCGCACACCGCCCGCCGTTAAGTGCGATTACTTCGACGGATGTTCACCTTTAAATCTTGTAAAAAGTGAAACAATTTTGGCTCAATTCTTTGTTTTGTGCCGAATTTGTTTTACTTTTGTGTCAAATCAAAGCCGTTATGCAGGTAAGTGAAAGCATCCTGAGTTTTGCCACGATTCACCACGGTTCCTTCAAAAAGAAGGAACTCGCGGAGTATCTTAGTAGCAGCAGTGATATCAACGATACCAGTCTGAATACCCTTCTTGCACGTCTGGTCTCCTCTGGCCGTCTGGTCAAGGTCGGATGGGGCGAATACGCTCTGCCGCAAGGCGGAAAATATAAATGGGTAATTCTTCCACAGCCAGGTACTGTCGACCTAGCCCGCAAATTAAAGAAACGCTATCCGCCGGCCGACTTCTGTGTCTGGGATGCCGGCTGCGTCGTTCCATTTATGCTGCACGTGCCAAATGTCAAGATGACAATCATAGATGTTGAGCGGTTCTTGCTCCAGACCTTCTTCGACGCCATCAAAGAGATGTGCCCTGACCAAGCGGTTCTTCTGAGTCCAACAGAGGATGAATACTATAAATACGGCTCAAATAAGGATTGTATCGTCGTGAATCCACTCTATACCGAATCTCCTTTGGAGATCGTTGACGGAATCGTTGTTCCTACTGCAGAAAAGGTCCTTGTGGACATCGTCGCAAATCCGGAATTCTTTTACCTCCAGGGCTCGGAAGCAACCACAATTTATTCGAATGTACGAAGAGACTGCTACATCTCAATTCCCAGGCTCAAACGATATGCACGCCGCCGCAGGTGTCTCGACAAGGTCCAAAAAAGACTCAACAATATAGACTACGCGAACAATGATTAATCCCGAAAGCCGATCAGCCCAGTGGATTGAATCCCTACGCTCCAAATATCCCAACATCAGAGACGCTTCCCTTCTGGAGAAATCCATACGCGCTTTCTCTCTGTTGGAATCCCTGAAAATTGCAGGCTGTCCCTTCATCTTTAAGGGCGGCACTGCCCTGATGCTCCATCTGGGTAGTGCCAGACGACTCTCCATCGACGTGGATATTGTATGCCCTCCTGGCCTTGACATCCGGGAATATCTGGGCAAGAATGCTGTGGAATACGGCTTTACCGGTGCCAAGGAACTGGAGAGAAAAAATGTAGCCAAGATGTAGCCAACTTGGAAAAGCAATCGGCCCCTCACAAGTGTGAGAGGCCGATTTAAGTGGAGTATAGGAGAATCGGACTCCTGACCTTTTGAATGCCATTCAAACGCTCTACCAACTGAGCTAATACCCCATGTCTTCGATGCAAAGGTAAGGCTTTTTTTTCTTCTTGCAAATTTTTTCTCAAATTTGCGTTATGGCAGCAGCGGACACATCCTATACCAGAACTAGGAACAGCCTTAAAAACAGTTCTGTGGCCTTTGTGCTGCAGCTGGCCGCCATCTTCATCGGCTTTTTCGCCCGCCGCATTTTCATCCAGCGCCTGGGCGTTGAGATCATGGGTCTCAATTCCACGGCAGCCAGTATCCTCAACATGCTCAACCTGGCAGAGTTGGGAATCGGAACGGCGGTCTCCGTCACGCTCTATAAACCGTTGCATGCCAACGACCGGCAGTCCATCCGTGAAATCATCGCCATGCAAGGATGGATCTACCGGATGATTGGCCTCTTCGTTCTCGTCGGTAGCGCTATCCTCCTGTGCTTTTTCCCGCGAATCTTCGGCAACTCGGGCCTCCCGCTGTCATATAGCTACGCCACCTACATCGTACTCCTGTACTCGTCGCTGCTGTGGTATTTCTTCAATTACAAGAAGAACCTGCTGTACGCCGACCAGAAGAACTACAAGGTGTTGCTGAGCACGAACCTGGTGGGCCTGGTGAAGCAGTTGCTGCAGATCTGGGCCGTCCTCAACCTGGACCATCCGTATTTCTGGTGGCTGGCACTCGAGGCGCTCTCTTCCACGGTCAGTACGCTGATCGTGCGTTGGGTGGTCGACCGTTCCTATCCCTTCCTGCGCGAAAAGGTCCATGTTGACGCGTCCCTTCGGAAACGCTATCCCGAAATCTTGTCCCGCAGCAAGTTTGTTGCTTTTCACCGGTTTGGCAGCTATGCTGTCTCGCAATTAAGCCCCATTTTCATCTATGCCTTCGTGTCGTTGGGCGTTGTGGGCATGTATGCCAATTACCAGTTGTTGACCACCAATCTGGCGGCACTGCTGACGGCGTTGTATGCCGGTGTGACAGCCAGCGTCGGCGACATGGTGGCTGAGGGAAACAAGTCATTGATGATGAAGGTGTTTCGGGAACTGTTGTCTTCCCGTATCCTGATTGTCGGCGTCTGTTGTATCTGTCTGTGGTTCCTGACGGAACCGTTCGTATGCTTGTGGCTGGGGCCGGAATACCTGTTGGGAGAGGTGACGCTGGCATTGATGATCGCACAGTTCTTCTTGTGGAATACACGGTCTGTTGTGGATGATTATCTTGTGGCCCATGGCGCTTTTCAGGATATCTGGGCACCGATTGCAGAAGCCGTGCTCAATGTGGGTCTGTCGTGGCTGCTGGGTCGGAGCTACGGCATGAACGGCGTGCTGACCGGCGTACTGATTTCTCAGCTGCTCATCGTTTTCACCTGGAAGCCGATCTTCCTTTTCCGCTGGTCGCTGAAAACGCCTGTCCGCTGGTATGCCTGGTTGTATCTCCGTTGCCTATTGCCCGTGGCGTTGGGCTGGGGCGCCTGCTACCTGCTGGTGCAGGTACTGCCGATTGAGCCGCTGCGATCCTTCTGGTCGCTGCTGCTCTATGCTCTCTGCATCGGCAGCGTGGCGCTGGGTGTTTCTTTCGGGGTGATGGTTTTCACGGAGAAAGGCATCCGGGGATTCTGGCACCGTATCTGGAAGACGGTCGCCAAACATTTCGGCTTTTAGCAGAAATGACTATCTTTGTAAGATGATTATCAAACTGACAACCGAGCAAACGGAACTTTGCCTGTCGCGTCTACATCAGTACTTGGACGCACACGGTCCGTGGATGGATTCGGTTTTTCTGGACCTGGCCGGTATCAAGAGAATCAACGTCTGTTGCAACAGGCCTGGCATCGGGCCGATTCTGCGTCGTCAGCTTGACTGGTCGATGTGTCCCGTGTGCGCCGCACCGGACAGTACTTTGTTCCTCTGGGAGGATGAAGACCTGTCTCATTTCCATCAGAACATATTGGGCCTAAACTTGCCACTTGAAGACGATTACCTGATGCTGGTCACCTGGGATGGCCAACGGATGAGCTCTTTTGGCGGTTTCAGCACCCAGGACGGTTTCTTCTCCATCTGGGAAGGGGATCGACAATACTATTGCGTACAGAGCATGAAACCGGAAGAACTGCTCAAGATCCACCTTTTTGCCATGAACTTTTCCCGTCTGGCAGACACGCCCGCCAGTACCTTGATACACGGCGCCTGCGTGGGAGTGGACGGGAAGGGCGTGCTGCTATGCGCCCGGGGTGGAAAAGGCAAGTCTACGCTGACCGTGAGCTCCCTGTTCCAGGGCTTCGAGTATGTGTCCGACGACTATCTCATCATCCGCAAAGAGGTGGATAAGCTGCTGGCTTCTCCGATCTATTCCATGACGGCGCTGTCGCCGCAGATCTACAGCCAACTTTACGACGACCTGGGCCCGTCCCGCTTTATCGGGCTTAACGGCCGGATGAACAAGTATATTCTGGATATTTCCGGTTGGCGGGAGCAGGTACGGAGGAACTATCCCGTGAAGGCCTGCCTGTTCCCGGAAATAGCCGATGTGCGGGAACCCCAAATCGTGCGCTGCACACCGCAGGAAAAGGGAAGAGCCCTGACCCATATCATCCATTCCACCATCGAGCAAATGCAGGAACAGGGGAATACCTATGCCGTGCGCAAACTGCTCGGCATGCTGTCCGGATTGGATTTCTACCGCATCATCCTATCGCCCGACCTTCTCCGAAATGTGGAGTGCCTGCGGTCTTTTATCAAAGCATTATAGCATCATCCTTATGAATTATCAACTGAACGAAGCCAAGATGTTCGCCGACATTACTGACGGAATTGCCATCATCATCAACTCCATGACCGGTGTTTACTACGGCATGAACGGCCTCGGCACGGGCATGTTCGACGCCCTTCTGAAGGGATCGTCCGTCGCTGACGTACTGGCTGCATTCGCCGCCCTTCCCGGTGCTCCTGCCGATTGTGAGGCGCGTTTGCAGGCCTTTGTCGAGACGCTCAAAGGCTTTGAGATCATCGTCCCGGCCGAAAGCGAAAGCTCGGCACCTGTTACGCTCGTTTTGAAAGATGCCGTTTACGACGACTTCACGCCTACGTGCAACGAATACAACGACGTGCAGGAGCTCCTGTTTGCCGATCCCATCCACGAAGTGAAGGAAGACGAGGGCTGGAAGCCCGAGAAGTAAGATGCCCAAGGTTTCCGTCGTCATACCCGTCTATAACACAGGGTCTTTGTTGGATCGTACGCTGGAAAGCGTGACGCGGCAGACGTTGACGGATATCGAGATTGTCTGCGTGGACGACTGTTCGACGGATGACTCGCTGGCCATCCTGAACGGCTGGGCGCGGCGCGATGCACGCGTACGGGTCATTGCACTGCCTGAAAACGGCGGCGTGTCGCGTGCCCGCAATACGGGCATCGACGAGAGTCGGGGAGACTTCATCTATTTCCTGGATTCCGACGACTGGATTGACGACGACTATCTCGAGGCTATGTATGCCAAGGCCCTTGAGACAGGGCAGGATGTCGTGGTGAATGCCAACTATGTCAAGGAATATGAGGATGCCGGCAAAAAGCCACAAAAAGAAGGCTGGGGCTTCACGGAACCCGGTTTTTATGCGCCCGCCATCGTGCAGAGCCATATGCTCTGCGTGATATGGACGCGCCTCTACAAGCGGGATTACCTGGAGCGCAACGACATCCGTTTTCCCATCGTTGCCGGTGGCGCGGAGGATATTTATTTCACCGCCTTGGCGGAAGTGCTGCAGCCGCGCAGCTATGTCTTCTTTGGCCCGTATCACCACTACTGGCAGCGTACCGGATCGCTTTTCCACCAGAAGAGCAACGGCTATTATTACGTGCAGAGCTATCGGATGCTGTACGACGAACTGGTGGCCCGCGGCATTTCTCTGGAGGGCCTGAAACTTTTCCATTGCGGCATGATCGAGGTGGATTCGGAGGAAATGTTCGAGTTGCTCCGACGCCTCGCGCTGGACGTAAATCCGTATGTACATCAGCATATAGAATACTACACGGGGCACGACTTGCTGCTGCTGGCCGCCGTGACGGAAAGCCCTGACTATGCATCCTACCTGGCGCAGCATCACCGTAATCTGGTGGTCGATTACCTGCGTTCCCAACTCGTCAACAAGCGACGCCATGCCTGAGGTCTCCGTCATCATTCCCGTGCACAACACGGAAGCCCTGCTGGACAGGACTTTGGGCAGTCTCGTGCGCCAGACGTTGCGCGACATCGAGATCCTCTGCGTGGACGACGGTTCCACCGACGGCTCGCTGGGCGTGCTGCAGGCCTGGGCGCAAAAGGACCCGCGCATCCGCGTCATCGCGTTCCCGCAGAACCGGGGCGTGGCGGCGGCGCGCAACGCGGGCTTTGCCGAAAGCCGCGGAGACTATGTCTATTACCTGGATTCCGACGACTGGATCGACGACGACCACCTGGCCGCCATGCACGCCAAAGCGCTGGAAACAGGGCAGGACGTGGTGGTTAATGCCAACTATGTGCAGGCTTTCGAAGACCCGGCCAAGGACGCCACCAGCGGAAATTTCGGCTTTATCGAAGGGGACGGCTTCTATCCGGCGCCGCAGGTGCAGACCTTTTTCCCGCCCGTGATCTGGGCGCGCCTGTACAAGCGCGCGTACCTGCAGCGCATCGGGATCGCCTTCCCGGACGTGAAGGGTGGGGCGGAGGATATCTACTATGCCGGCCTGGCCGAGTTGCTGCAGCCGCGCAGTTATGTGTTCCGCGGCCCTTTCCACCACTACTGGCAGCGGGAAGGCTCGCTTTTCCACCAGAAAACCAACGGTTTCCATTATATCCAGAGTTTCAAGCTGCTCCATGACGAGCTTTTGCGGCGCGGCGTCCCCACGGAGGAAATCCGCCTGTTCTACGCCGGCCCCATGATCCTGGACACGCAGGAAAAGTTCGACTTCGTGCGCGCGTTCCTGCTGGACATCGAGGCCCAGGTGCGCCGGCATACTGAACTCTATGTGGCGCACGACCTCTTTTTGCTCGACGCCGTATGCGGGAGTTCGGACTATGCGGATTTCCTGTCGCGGCACAACCCCAACATCGCCCTGGCTTTCATACGAAGCCGGATGAAAAGCATGCAACGCAATGGATAATTCCCTGATTTCCGTCATCATACCCGTGAAGAACGGGACCAACTATCTTGGCGAAGCCATCGCCTCGCTACGCCGCCAGGACATGAATCTGGAGATTATCGTCGTGGACGACGGTTCTGCCGATGAAACGGCCGAGCTGGCCCGCAAGGCCGGCTGCGTGGTGCTGCAGCACCCGGTTTCCCGAGGGCAGGTGGCCGGCAAGAACACCGGCATCGCTGCGGCGAAAGGCGACTACATCCTTTTTCTGGACCACGACGACCGGGTGCGGGATGGCGCGCTTCGCACGATGTACGAGGCGCTGGCGGCCGATCCCTCGGTCGTGGCCGTGCAGGCTATGGTGCAGGATTTCCGCTCGCCCGAGATTCCCGAACTGCCCGGCATCGTAGTGCGCCCCGAGCCGTTTTACGGCCTCTTTACGGGCGCCGTGCTGATCCGCCGGGAGGTCTTCGACCGCATCGGCCCTTTCAGCGAGAACGTGCACACCGGGGAAATCATCGAATGGTTCTCGCGCCTCGAGGCGCAGGGGATGCAGGTCTGCAAGCTTGACCTCGTGTCGACCGACCGCCGTATCCACCAGACCAATTTCGGCCGCACCGACCGGGCGGAAGAGATGAAAAACTACGCCGCCGTCCTGCGGGAGCGGCTGAAAGCCCTTAGAAATCAAAGACAATGAGCAAGATACTCGTTACCGGCGGTGCCGGATTCATCGGTTCGCACCTATGCGAACGCCTGCTGGCGGAAGGCCATTCCGTGATCTGCCTCGACAACTTTTTCAGCGGCGACCGCGACAACGTCGCGCACTTGCTGGGGAAACCCGACTTCACGCTGGTGGAGCATGATGTCACGGAGCCATTCCACTTTGTGGTGGACGAGATCTATAATCTGGCGTGCCCCGCTTCGCCGGTGTTCTACCAGTCCGATCCGGTCAAGACCACGCGCACCTCGGTGCTGGGCGCCATCAACGTCCTGGAACTGGCCCGCGAGACTGGCGCGAAGGTCCTGCAGGCCTCGACATCCGAGGTGTACGGTGATCCGGCCGTGCATCCGCAGAACGAGCAGTACTGGGGCCATGTCAATCCCATCGGCCTGCGCTCCTGCTACGACGAGGGCAAACGCTGCGCCGAATCGCTTTTCTTCGACTACCGCCGCCGTTACGGCGTGCGCATCAAAGTGGTGCGTATCTTCAACACCTACGGCCCCCGGATGGCGGTCAACGACGGCCGCGTCATCTCCAATTTCGTGGTGCAGGCGCTGCGCGGCGAGGACATCACCATCTACGGCAACGGACAGCAGACGCGCTCGTTCCAATATGTATCGGACCTGGTGGAGGGCATGGTGCGCATGATGGATTCAGGCGACGCGTTCTCGGGACCTGTGAACCTGGGCAACCCGGGCGAATTCACCATGCTGGAGCTGGCTGAGAAGGTGCTGTCCAAGACCAATAGCCACAGCCGGCTGATCTTCAAGCCGCTGCCCGAGGACGACCCGAAGATGCGCCGCCCCGACATCTCGCTGGCGGCCCGGCGGCTAAAATGGCAACCGCAGGTCCCGCTCGATGAAGGGCTGGATGCGGTGATCGCGTATTTTCGGGAGAAGCTGGCTTAGCCTAGCTTGCGGCGGCAGAAGGCTGTACAGTGCTGCATCCGCTTGATGGCGGCGTAGTGGAGACGGCCGGTGACGTAGCGGATGGGGCGCGTCTTCGCCTGGATGGCCTTGCGAATGTTGAATTCACCGAGACTTTCGCGCTCCGGATGCAGGATTTCCCGCCAGTAGCGGATCCAGACCCACCATTTTTCCAGTTCTTTGTCGGAAACTGGAAGCAGCTCTCTTTCGGGGATGAGCCCGGGGATGACGGCGTTCAGGAACTGTCCGGCGATGGCCAGCAGGGGCGCGGAGCCGGTGAGCGCGGCGTTGTCGCGGACAATCTGCCAGTCAAACGTCTGTCCTTCAGGAATATCCAGCAGGAACTGCGTGTCGAAGAATCCGTAGATTACGCTGTTTTTGGTAGCCCGGTCCGCCAGGTTGCGGGTCAGGTTGACGAGCGTCATGAACAGCAGGTCTTCGCGGCAGGGCATCATGGCTTCGACGCTGAAAACCCGCATGGCCGTGGCGCGGGCGAAAAAGCCCGGGTTCGCGGCTTTTTCCTTGCCGGTATGCATCATGACGAACTGGTGAAGGTCCAGCACGCTACGCCCGTCTTTCTTCAGGTCGATGCTGTGGATCGAATGGAAGAGGGTGAAACCCTGCTGTTTAGCGATATCGGCGGCCAGCCGGAAGTCTTCTTCATGCACGAGGATGTCGATGTCGCCCATCCAGCGCGGGAAGTCAGGGCGCAGGGCCTTCATGGCGCCGCCTTTCATTACGAGGAAGCGGATGCCCCGGGCTTCAAGGGCATGGCAGTAGGTGCCGAACTGGCCGACCAGCTGGAGATACTGGAAACGGCAGTAGTTCAGCAGACCGTTGAGCCGGGGCAGGAGGGTGGCCGGCCCGTGCAGTTCCGGGTGCATTTTCAGCAGGTACGACAGCAGCACGGCTTCCGTCATGGGCGCGGCGTCGAGATCCCAGCCATCGAGAAAGGCATCGAGTTTTTCCTGAGAAGGATGGCTGGCCAGCGACAGTTGCAGGAGAAGTATGTCGCTGTCGTTCAGGGTATCGGAAAGGATACGATCGAGATGTCCGGCCATATGTGCTTGAAAAACAGTTCGGCAAAGGTAGCAAAAAATAGATACTTTTTAGTACATTTGTCATATGGAAAACGAAAGGACTGTCGACCGGCTGGCCGGTCTGATTATCAAAATTGGCGCTTTCGCCATCGCGTGCTTTTTCTGCTGGTATTTCCGCAGCGTACTGGTCTATGTGCTCATCGCGTTTGTGGTGTCGCTCATCGGGCAACCGCTGAAGCGCCTGCTCAAGCGGATCAGATTTCGTGGCAAGTCCATGCCTGACGGCCTGCTGGCGGTCTTGAGCATCTTCCTGATATTCATTCTTTCGCTGCTCTTCATTACCCAACTGGTCCCGATCGTGATGAGCATCCTGCGCGACGCCCAGATCATGAATGTGGCGAATCTCCCGTATGACAGCCTGCTCAAAAGGATCAACGAATGGGCGGTCGGCCTGTTCCCTTCGCTGGGCCGCGATTTCAACCTGCTCTCCCTGCTGCTGTCGAAGATCAAGGAAGTGATGAGCTTCTCCAATATCTCGTCTGTACTCGGTTCAGTGGCCTCGGTGGCATCTACGATCGGCGTAGGCGGCTTTGCCGTGATGTTCATCTCCTTCTTTTTCATCAAGGATGAGAGGCTCTTCAGCAAGATCATCTGCTCCTTTGTCCCCGACCGGATCGAAGCCTCGATCCAGTCGACCATCAGCGACATCACGCACCTGCTGTCCCGCTATTTCGTCGGCCTGATCATCGAGGTTTTCGGCGTGATTGTGCTGGACTTCCTGGGCCTCTGGCTGGTAGCGCAGGTCAATGTGAGCTATGCGCTCGGCATCGCGTTCATTGCAGGCCTGCTCAATGTCATTCCGTATGTGGGTCCGCTGCTGGGCTATGTCATCGGCGTGTCGCTCTGCGTCGTGCTGAAATACGGCATGGGCGCCGGCCTGAGCGTGCCGATCTGGGCGTTCGCCCTGATCGTGCTGGCGGTGATGCTCTTCGCGCAGCTGATCGACAACTTCGTCTACCAGCCGCTGATCTATTCGACGAGCATCAAGGCCCGGCCGCTGGAGATTTTCCTGGTCCTGCTGATGGCCGGCCGCATCGGCGGCACGGTGGGCCTGCTGGTCGGCATTCCGGCTTATACGGTTGTGCGCGTCATTGCGGCGCGCTTCTATTCGAACAAGAAGCTCGTCAGGCGCTTGATGCCGGATATAGAGAAAGAAAAAACGGAAGCGATTCTATAAGCTTTCCAGGAGGACTTCGACGAGGCGGGGCTTGGCATAGTTGTCAAGCCCTGCTTCAGGTATCCAGATATAATCTTCTGTAAGCAAGGGCTTTTCTTCGCACTCAAGTAAATAGAAGTCTGCGATGAGGATGCGGTGCGTGAGCTGGTGCCTGACGCCGCTGCGCAGGCACTTCATGCCTGGAAAGCCCCGGACTTCTTCACCTTCTTCCAGATAGGGTTCCCAGAGTCCCTGCCAGATATCGCCCGGGCCGCGGCGCCGGAAAGCGACAAAGCCCCGGCAACGGATGTAGACATAATGGAAGCGGCGGGTCTGCACCGTCCCGGCAGGTTTGCGGACGGGAAGCAGGGCTGTGCGGCCGCTGCGGAGAGCTTCACAGCGGGCGGCGAGGGGACAGGTGAGGCACTGCGGGTTCTGCGGCGTGCATTGCAGCGCGCCGAAGTCCATCAGGGCCTGGTTGAAGTCGCCCGGCCGGTCGGGCGGCAGCAGGGCCTGGGCGAGTTCCGTAAACGCTTTCTTCGCCGCCGTTGACCCCACGGGCGTGGCGATGCCGTAGAAACGTGCCAGCACCCGGTAGACATTGCCGTCGAGCACCGCGGCGGGAAGGCCGAAGGCGATGGAGCCGATGGCTGCCGCCGTGTAGTCGCCCACGCCCTTGAGGGCACGGATCTCCGCCAGCGTATCGGGAAAACCGCCACGCGCCACAATCTGGCGGGCAGCCGCCAGCAGGTTGCGGCCCCGGCTGTAATAGCCGAGTCCCTGCCAGAGCCGCAGCACCTCGTCTTCACTGGCGGCCGCCAGTGTCTCCACGTTCGGGAAACGGGCCATGAAACGCTCCCAATACGCCTGGCCCTGTGCGATGCGCGTCTGCTGCAGGATGATCTCGCTCAGCCAGATGGCATAGGGATCCCGCGTGCGGCGCCAGGGCAGGTCGCGCCCGTATTCGGCGTACCAGTCGAGCAGTGTCTGGGTGAAGAAGGGATCCTTCATATTTCCACAAAGTTAGGTTTTTTCCCCAAGTATTTGCTATTTTTGCAAAGATGTTCCGTTCCGCCCGCATCGTTCTGTGCACGGTTCTGCTGCTGCTGGCTACCGTGCTCCCGGCGCAGACCACCAAGGTCCGCGGCCAGGTGACCGACGCGTCGGACGGCAGCCCCATTCCTTATGTCTCCGTGTTTTTCGACGGCACCAGCATCGGCGTGTCAACCGACGAAGACGGCCGCTATTACATCGAGACCCGCGACAGCACCGCCCTGGTGCTGACGGCCCAGCTGCTGGGCTATACCTCCAGTTCTGCCAGCGTTACCTTCGGGGCTTTTTCCGAGGTCAACTTCGTGCTCGAACTTGACGCGGACCTGCTGTCCGCCGCCCGCATCCGGCCCGACGACAGCTATCTTCGCTCCATTCTCCGGAAGATCGACGAAGGCCGCGCCCGCCACGACCCCGAGCGGGGACCGGACTGGTCGGTGCGCATCTATTCGAAGATCGAACTCGATGCTACCCATGCGGAGTGGCTGGCCACCAAGTCGTTCCTGCGCGGCCTGCTGCGCGATGTGGTGAAGTGGCGCGACACTTCCGCCGTCACCGGCGTGTCGTACCTTCCCATCCTGATCTCCGAAACCTTCTCCCAGAAATACCACTCCCAGGATCCGTCCCTCGAAAAGGAAGTCATCCTGGCCAACCGCATCTCCGGCATCGATCCGGACAACTTCATGCGCCAGTATGCGGGCTCGTACTTGCTCAAGACGAATTTCTACGAGAGCACCATGACCCTGTTCAATCTGGACGTACCATCACCGGCGGCGGCCTACGGACATGCGTTCTACAATTATTTTCTGGTGGACAGCCTCGAGCTGGACGGGCGCAAGAGCTACTGCCTGCGCTTCCATCCCAAGCGCGGCGTCACCTCGCCGACCTTCGACGGGGAACTCTACATCGATGCGGAAGACTACGGCATCCGCAGCGCGCACGTGGCCCTCTCGAAAGGTTCGAACGTCAACTGGATCCGGCACATCAACATCGATACGGAGAGCCGCCGGACTGCATCCGGAAGCTGGTTCCCGAAAGAGGAGAAGCTGTTCATCGATTTTTCCATCGCCGTGCGCGACAGTTCCCGGGTCCTGTCTTTCCTGGGCAACCGCGAGCTGCATTATGGCGTGCCTGACGACCGGAAGATGCCGCCCGAAGTGTATGACACGCCTGACGCCGTGGTACTCTCGCAAGCCGTCGACCTGGACGAAGATGTCTGGGAGAGCCAGCGCCCGGTGCCGCTGGCACCGCGCGAACAGGGTATTTATGACATGGTGGACGCCATCAAGCAGAAACCGTCTTTCAAAGCCTGGTATACGGTCTTCCGCTCGCTGATCGTCGGCTACGTGGAAGGCGAGCATAACAAAGTCGCCTACGGTCCCTGGGCCCAGACGGTCAAATACAACAAGACGGAGGGCTGGCACGTGGGTGCGGGTTTTCGGACCACGAAGTTCTTCCATCCGGACCTGCGTTTCAGCGGCAACATCGGCTACGGTTTCCGCGACCATCTGGTGAAGGGCGGGGCCGGGATGGACTGGGTGATCCGGCGCGACGTGACGCGCAAGTTTAGTTTCGCCTTCGACTACGACTACCACCAGCTGGGGCAGGGCAGCGCCCTCATCGCGCAGCCCAACGTGATCAACTCGCTCTTTGCAGGGCGCACGGGCGACAAGCAGACCCTGCTGCGTACCCTGAGCATGACCTACGAGCACGAATTTACGCCGCATTTCACCAGCTACCTGGCGGTGGAATCACGCCGGCTGCACGGCAACGAGACCGTGCCGCTCTACAGCCGGGACAGCCTCTGGATCCCCTCCGTATCGGCCAACCAGATCCGTTATTCGGCGCGTTTTTCCTGGGAGGAACGCATCAACCGCGGACACTACGACAAGGCGCGCATCTTCACACGTTATCCGGTGGTGGGAGTCGACCTGACGGCGGGCATTCCGGGAATCACGGACGACGACTGCCGCTTCTTCCGCGGGGAGCTTCTCTTCGACTGGAAAGTGCCCGCGGGCGCTTTCGGCTTCTCGAACATCCATTTCGAGGCGGGCGCGATCCTGGGAGAAGTGCCGTATCCTTTCCTGAAACTGCACGAGGGCAACCGCTCCTTCTTCCTCGACAAGACGGCGTTCAGCTGCATGGACTACTATGAATTCGCTTCGGACCGCTGGCTGAGCGCGCGCTACGAGCACAATCTCAACGGCCTGATCCTGGGACGGATTCCCGGGATCCGACGGCTGGACCTGCGCGAGATCCTGACGGTGAAGGCGGCCTGGGGTACGCTGTCCGACGCGAACCGGGCGGGCGGCGCCGGCATTCTGCCGATCGAAGGCCTGAAGACGCTGGAAACGCCCTACGTCGAGGCGGGTGTCGGCCTGTCCAACATCCTGCGCGTCTTGCGCGTGGATTTCACCTGGCGTCTGACGCACCGCGATGACAACCCGGGCAAGAATTTCCGGGTCACCTTTGGTTTCGACATCCAGTTCTAGTCGTATTTCTCAGGTCCTCGCGTGGATGGAGCCGTTGCGGTACGCCTCGAGGAGTTGGTAGAGGTCGTCGATCTGTTCGCTCAGTTCGGTGCCCTTGTCGGTGTCACGGACATAGCGGCGGTTCTCTTCGAATTCCAGTACCTTGGTCTCCGACAGGATGTCGAGACCTTCCTTGACGGCCCGTTCGCGGGAAGTGAAAGGCTCATGCTGCACGAGCTTCAGGCTCTGTGAATTGTAGATCAGCGTGTAACCCGCGATGCCTGTTTCTGGCTGATAGGCCTTCGAATAGCCGCCGTCGATCATCAGCAGGCGGCCCTCTGCCCGGATGGGGCTCTCGCCCTTGAGGGTCTTCACCGGGATGTGGCCGTTGATGATATGGGCGTGATGCATATCCTTGACACCGAACTCCCTGAGGATCTTCTCGCAGATGTCCGCGCGGTTCTTGAGCTCCTTGTAGGCGCCGCTGTTCTCTTTCCAGGTCTCCTTGTCGGCGATGAAATAGCGCTCGAACGTGGCCATCTTGTCTTTGTCATAGGTCGGTGCCACGGGACCGCACCAGAGGTACCACAGGAAATCCTGTCCCGCCTGCCGGCGCGGGGTTTCTTCGCGCGTGTAGTAGGCATTGCGCACCATCTGGTCGATCTTGTCGAAGAGTTTCTTGCCGGCGTAAGGCTTGCCCTGGATCAGCATGGACCGGAAACTGCCGTCCGGATTCATCGGCATCGAGCCGTGGAACATCAGGTTGGAGTTGCGCACCAGGTACGAGGATCCGTGGGTCAGGAAGCAGCCGATGTGCCGCCGGAGTTTCTCGCTGGTCTCGAAGCTGCGCGTCAGGCCTTCCAGCACGGTCAGTTCGGCCGGCGTGAAAGCGTAGGGGTCTTTTGGGTCTATGGTTGGGAAATGCTTGTCCTGGAGTTCGTATTCCCGGCCGTTCAACTGGATGGTCCCTTTCTGGAAATCAATCAGGTGCAGGAGGTTGCGGTCTTCCATGCCGAAATCGGGGTTGCGGTCGATGACGAGCTTCTCCTGCTTGAACTGGATGATGGCGATGGCCTTGTGCAGCTTGGCCAGCAGGGCGAGCTGTGACTCGGACAGCCGCTCGTAGCCGTTCTCGCGGGGGCGGAAGAGCGTGCAGGGGTCATCGGCATAGGTCTCCATCGCAAAGGTCGTGAGCGGCAGCAGGTTGATGCCGTAGCCGTCTTCCAGGGTGGCGAGGTTGGCGTAGCGGAAGCACATGCGCAGGACGTTGGCCACGCAGGCCCGGCTGCCGGCCGCGGCTCCCATCCACACCACGTCGTGGTTGCCCCATACCATGTCATAGTTGTGGTAATGGCAGAGCGTCTCCATGATGAGGTGGGCGCCCGGGCCACGGTCGTAGATGTCGCCCAGGATGTGGAGCGAGTCGATGACCAGCCGGTGGATGACATTGCAGATGGTGGCGATGAAATGGTCGGCGCGGCCCGTGGCGATGATCGTGTCGACGATCGACATCATGTAGCGCCGCTTGTTCTGGTTGTCCTCGATCCATTCGTGGAGCAGTTCTTCCACGATGTAGGAGTATTCTTTGGGCAGGGCCTTGCGCACTTTCGAGCGGGTGTATTTCGAAGAGCAGACCGCCATGACCTGAATGATGCGCATGAGCATGATCCGGTACCATTCCTGTTTTTTCGCGCGGGTGCGGAAGGTGTTGCGCATGATCCTGAGCTTGTCTTCAGGGTAGTAGATCAGTGTGCACAACTCCCGGATCTCCGACTCGGAGAGGGTGGCGCCGAGCACCATCTCGACTTTCTTCCGGATCACGCCCGAAGCGTTGCGCAGCACATGCTCGAAGGCTTCGTTTTCGCCGTGCAGGTCGGTGATGAAATGCTCGGTGCCCTTGGGCAGATTGAGGATGGCCTCAAGGTTGATGATCTCGGTACAGGCTTCCTGTTCGGACGGGAAGCTCTTGGAGAGAAGGCGCAGGTATTTCAGGTCTCGTTTCATGGGTTTCTCTGTGATGTGTATGGTTATCCAAAAATGCGAATAATCTTTGAAATTTCAAACAATTTCAGCGGAAAATGATTATATTTGTAAGAAATACCCCCTGAATCATGTTTACCGAGAAAGATTTGCAGCAAATAGCAGCGCGGGGCACGGATCTCCGCCGCATCGAAGAACAGATCGCCCATTTCAAGAACGGTTTCCCCTGGATGAAGATCGTGGCGGCGGCTACGCCGGGCCGCGGCATCCGTGTGCTGGATGACACGGCGGCACAGGCGGCGGCTTCGTATTACCAGTCTGCCCAGGTCCACGGCAAGTGCAAGTTCGTGCCGGCTTCCGGTGCGGCCTCCCGCATGTTCAAGGACCAGTTTGCCGCGCTCGATCGCCTGGAAGCAGGGGAGGATCTGTCCGCCGATGCGCCGGGCCGAAAGCTGGCCGCCCGCATCAAAGATTTTGCATTCTATTCGCCCGCGCTCTTCGGCGAGCCGGAAGACAGTGCCGAATACCGCCGCCAGACCCTGCGCAAGCTGCTCACGGAAGACGGCCTCGCGTACGGCGAGAAGCCCAAGGGCGTGCTCAAGTTCCATCGCTATCCCGAGGAAGTGCGCACGGCCATCGCCGAGCATCTGGTGGAAGCCCAGGCCTACATGCGTGACGGGGATACCTGTTCGCTGGTGGTGACCATCTCTCCGGAGCACCGTTCACTTTTCGAGGCGGCGGTCGCCGAGATCGTACCTGCCTACGAACACCGTTACGGCGTCTTCTATCGCATCCATTTCACCTACCAGGACAAAGCCACGGACACCATCGCCGTGGATGCGGCCGACGCGCCTTTCCGCACCGCCGACGGTTCGCTGCTTTTCCGCCCCGCCGGCCATGGCGCCCTGATCCACAACCTGAACCAGGTGGAAGCCGAGCTGGTGTCGATCAAGAACATCGACAATGTGGCCCATGAGAAGTTGCTTCCGGCCACGTCGCTGTACAAGCAGGTGCTGATGGGCGAGGCCCTGCAGTTGCGCGACCGGATCTTCGACTACCTGCACCGTCTCGACAAGCAGCCCGATGAGGCGCTGTGCGACGAGATCGAGCGTTTTCTCGGCCGTGAGCTCTGCGTGAAAATGCCCGCAGAAACGCAACTGGAGCGCCGTGTCGCCCGCCTGCACGCCAAGCTCAACCGTCCCATCCGCGTCTGCGGCATGGTGCGCAACGAAGGCGAGCCGGGTGGCGGTCCCTATGTCATCGAAGGAAAGGACGGCAGCACTTCGCTCCAGATTCTGGAGAGCGTGCAGATCGACAAGAACAATCCGCAGGCCCTGGCAGCCATGCAGGGGGCCACGCACTTCAATCCCGTGGACCTGGTCTGCATCCTGCGCAACTACCAGGGCGAGCGTTTCGATCTGGAGAAGCATGTCGATCCGGAAGCCGGCTTCATCAGTTCCAAGAGCTATCAGGGGCGCGAGCTCAAGGCGCTGGAAGCGCCGGGCTTGTGGAACGGCGCGATGAGCGACTGGAACACGCTCTTCGTCGAGGTGCCTCTGGAAACTTTCAATCCTGTCAAAACCGTCCTCGACCTGCTGCGCCCCGCACATCAGGCTTAAAAACGTCATGCCGGGCTTGACCCGGCATCTTTTTTCTAGCGTTCTACTTTCTTGCCGGCGGTGTAGACGGCCTTGACATTGATGTCGTCGTCGAAGAGGACGAAGTCCGCATCCTTGCCGAGGCGGATCGATCCCTTGCGATGTGCCCGGACCATCTTGGCGGGCGAGAGCGTCATCATCTCCACGGCGTCCGGAAGCGGAACGGCCGCTTCCTTGTACATGACGCGGACCAGCCGTTCGGCGGTGCACACGCTGCCGGCAAGGGCTGAGTGGTCAATGAGTTTGCCCACGCCGTCGTGGATGACGCCCTTGGCGCCGTGGGGCGGACGGCCGTTGTAGAAGATGGTGCCTTCCGGTTTGCCGGCCGGCGTGAGCGCGTCGGTGCAGAGGGCCACGCGGTCAGCGCCCTTGAATTTCCAGACCATGCGCAGAATCTCTTTCGGCAGATGCTTGCCGTCGGCGATCATTTCGACCGACAGGCCGTCGAGCAGGTAGCCGGCTTCCACGGCGCCGGGCACCCGGTAGCAGCCCACCTTGTAGCAGGCTGACATGGCCGAATAGAAATGCGTCATCATGGAGTATCCGGCAAACATGGCGGCTTCGACCTGGTCGAACGAAGCGACCGTGTGGGCTACGGACACGACGATGCCGCGATGAGCGAGCATTTTGCCCAGTTCCAGCGCTCCGTCCAGTTCCGGCGCTACGCTCCATCGGATCACGTTGTCGCTGTGGCGCAGGATTTCCTGGGCGCGCTTCACATCGGGAAGTGCCAGAAAGGCGGGATCCTGGCCGCCGCACTTGGCCGGATTGAGGAATGGCCCTTCGAGATGCAGGCCCAGCAGGTCGAAAGCAGGATGGCTTTCCTTCACCTGGCGGAACGCATCGAACACCTGGTAGAGGTCTTCGTCGGGGCAGGTGAGGGTGGTGGGCACAATGGAAGTGGTGCCGTGCGAGAGATGGAAACGGGCGGCGCCGGCGATGGATTCGGGCGTGCCGTCCATAAAACCGTATCCGCCGCCGCCATGGACGTGGATGTCGACGAAGCCGGGTGAGAGGTACAGGCCGCCGGCGTCGACGGTCTCTACGTTTTCGCCAAGCCGGGCGGCGGGCAGAATGTCTTTGATGATTCCGTTTTCACAGACGATGGCCAGGCCATCGCGAATTTCACCGGGGAAAATAACCCTCGCATTGACGATAATCATGGCTGCGGACTTGAAAATTGCCGTAAAAGTACAAAAAATAATGGGATTGTACAAAGACGCGATGGCACGTGCCGACGTGTAAACAGCCTCATCTTTTCGCACCGAGGGGGCGGCTGTCAGCCGCCCCCTCGTCGTTCAGCGTTTGTCGATGATTTTGGCGCCCGGATAATCCTCCATGCGGAAAGTGACTTTCGCCGGGTCCACGCCGACAACCAGGTCGTGCAGGACAATCTTGATGCCTTCTATCTTGGCTGTCAAGCTGATGGGAAGATGGTTCTTCTTGGAGACCACCAGGTCCATCCGGTCCGGAGCGTCTTTTTCCGGGTTGTTTTTGTTTTTCTTGCAGCGCAGATGCCAGGCGTCGGTCGTCTCTTTCTGCAAGGAGACATCGTAGCCCTCCGTGATACCTTCGAACATCTCGGCTTCGGAGCCATCGGCCTTTTCCGCCGGTTTCGCCTTCCCGATGGTCAGCTCTTTCTTGAAACTGTCATATTCCCAGTCGGTTACGCCGTCGGAGAAGGTGACCAGCTCGTGTCCCAGGATGCGCGTTTCCGAGCGGGTCTTCCCGCCCAGGATGTAGACCTGCGTGGTAGAAGTGCCGATAATGGGAATCTTGAAATCTATCGCCATCGAAAGCCCCTGGCTTTCAGCAGGCTCCAGGGATTTTTCCATTCGGGCGACAATCTCTTCAGGGGTCTGGCCCCATGCCGCAGCCAGCAACAGCAGGCCCGCGGCCATACAACACACAATCTTTCTCATCATGCGGCAAAGTAAGCAAAAATAAAACCACTTTTATCGCTATCTTTGCATACTTTTTTGAAATAAGTCATGGCTAATAAGAAATATGCATTAGGTATCGCTTTCAGCGGCGGTGGAGCCAAGGGCGCAGCCCATTGCGGCGCTTTGCAAGCCCTCCATGAATACGGCATCCGGCCCGACATTGTCTCGGGGACCAGCGCGGGATCCCTGGTGGCAACGCTGTATGCCTCCGGCTTTGCGCCGAGGCAGATGGTGGAAATGTTCCAGGGATTGAACTTTTTCAGGGATGTCGTGATGCCGGCCATCCCCAAGGGCGGGCTGTTCGATTCCCGTCCGCTCATGGAACTTCTTCAGAAAAACCTGCCGTACACGCGCCTGGAAGAACTCCCCATTCCAGCCGTGGTCGTGGCATCCGACCTGGACCACGGTGTCCCGAAGGTGTTTACGAAAGGCGAGATCGCTCCGCGGGTGGTGGCTTCGTGCTCCATTCCCGTCCTCTTCCGTCCCTTCACCATCAACGGCGTCCATTATGTGGACGGGGGAGCGTTCAAAAACCTGCCGGTTTCGGCCATCCGGGATAAGTGCGAAACCGTCATCGCACTCAATCTGAATCACCTGGAAGAAGGAAAATTCAAGGAAAACCTCATCTCGGTGGCTTCACGCTCGTTCATGATGATGATGGTCTCCAACATCACCGCCGACGCGGACCAGGCGGATATCTTCATCGAGCTGGACACCTCCGGCTGCACGGCCTATGACATGTCCAAGATTGAAGAGCTGTTTTTCCGGGGCTATGACAGCACGGTCAAAGTTCTGGAAGAGAAAGGCTATCACCGTGTCCTTCCCAAAGAGAAGATCGTCTTCCCGAAGAAGAAGCACCTGCCGGACGTGTTTCTTCGCTAGTGATAAAACAAGAAACCGATATAGATACGGGGACCGTGTGGGAGAAGCTTTGCGTCACTCAGGGCGCAGAGATAGTCTACTTTGAGTGTCAGGTGCATGGGACCCGCTACGATGAAATCGCAGCCGACAAAAGGGTCGATGGCCATGAATCCCTGCTTGTGGTAACGGGTGTCGTCGATGGGTGCCCAGGCCGAAGCCGGTTCTTCGAACATCAGGAGTGTGGTCATGGCGCCGCCGCCCAGTGTAAGTCCGGCATAGGGTTGGAAGCGCCCCAGAACCGTATAATAATCGGCCAGGAGACCCCCCCAACCATATTTCAGATAGCTTCCGTTGCCTCGCTGACGGAGCGTCGACATATAGCCTTCCGTACCGATACGGAAATGGTCTCCCAGGTGCAGATGAATGACACCGCCAATGCCCATGGGAGCGCCTTTCGCCTGATATCCTATCGCATCCAGCGTGCCGGACAGATAGCCGGTGTGGACCATCATGCCCCCGTCAAAACCGTTAAGGATTTTCTTCTCCTGCGCCGGCGCGCTCATGGCCAGCACCAGGCAGATGATTGTCAGAACGATGCGTCTCATAACTTTCCCTGCATTTCTTTTCGGCGGGCCTCGTAGTACTCGTGCCGGGCCGGGTTCTCGGGGAACCAGCCTCGGAGCACACGCTTTTCCTGCAGGAACATTTCGCCGATGCCCCAGAGGCAGGAGAAGGCGAATCCGCCGATGATGGTGGACAAAATATCATTTTTCACGAACAGGGACAAGACCGAGAAGCCCAGGCCTGCGACCAGCCAGATCCACCAGCATTGTTTTCCCCAGCGATACTCCATCTTGATGACGGCCGGGTGGCAGATGCCGATGCTCAGGAACACGGCTGCCCCTACAATGATTCCGTTGAAGTTCATATCAACTGCTTTTTTGCGACGCAAAGATCGCTATAAGCAGCGGGATATTTTAGGCTGATAATGGATGGAATTAGGATTATCCTTGCATCTTTTTTCGGAAGGAGGATGGCGTCATACCTGTCTCTTTCTTGAATAGGCGCGAAAAATAGGACTGATCTTCCACTCCGACGGAGGCCGCGATGTCAATGATGGAAAGGCTGGTGGCCGAAAGCAGGCGCTTGGCGCGCTGGATGCGGACGATGTCAATCCAGGCGCCGACGCTGCGGCCTGTGGACTGCTTCACCAGCCGGCTCAGATAGTTCTCGCTGATGCCTGCCTGGCCGGCATAGGAAGCAAGGGTCCCGGGCATGCTGCCCGGATCGAATACGGACTCCAGAAAAGAGCTGACGGCCGGAGGGATGCTTGCAGGAAGATTGGGCCTGATCCGCGAAAGAAGCAGGTCCAGTCCTTTCCCGACAAAGCTGTTGTCGCCTCTTTCAAAGGCGATGGCGAGCATATTGAACAGCTCGGACACGAAGGCTCCTTCGTCAAACCAGAAGCCTTGGTGAATCGGGGCGGACAGGAATCGCAGCGGCTTGGAATCAGGCAGGATGGACGGAGCAAAACCGCCGGTATACCCAATGGCGCTCCGATAATACCGAATGGCAAACGGGTGCCGCTGCGGAATCAGAAGAAGCTGCCCCGGCTGGCACAAAAAGGGAGTGCCTTCCACATCCACAAGCACTTCACCGGAAATGACATAAATGAAGCCTACAAGCGGCAGTTGTGCCGCCGGCGTCTCGGCCGGCTTGTAATAACCGACCGTGTCCATTCTTCTGATGAGGAATGGACACGATGCATAGTCCGCCTCCGGACTCCAGTGAGGCTTTGTTTCCATGACTTGTTGATCGCTCGGATTGGCGAAACAAAGATAATCAAAATTTGAGAGAAACGGAGGTGCCTCCGGAGATGCCGTCCGTTGCCCAGACGCCGCCACACTGGCCATATCCGCTGACGCTCACTCCTTTATATCCGCTCGTAAGCGAAGGGGCCGAGACGATGAAATTGGCAATACGGGAAGGCGCCTTGAAAGCGGCGATGAAGGACTTGCCGTTATGGAGAGCATTCCAGGCTCCTGCTGTCCCGCTCATGTTGTACACGCTCTGGGAGGCGGAATAACCGCTTTCCAGGCCGCCGTACGCCACGAGGGTTGCCCCGCTGTTGATATACAATTTCTTGCCCTCTTCCGTATTGGCGTCGATGGCCACTTCCGGATTTCCCCTGGTGCAGATGGCCATCACGTAACCGCCATTCAACTTCGTGTTGCCGTTGGAGTCCATGGCATCGTTGCCGGAAGAGAAGGCATATACGAATCCGCCGTTTACAGTCAGGTCTCCCTGGGTGTTGATGGCATCTTCATTCGCGGAAGAGACTGCGGTCTCGCCACCTTCAAAGACCAGGTCCCCCTTGACCTCCAGGCCTTCGCCGTACGTGCTGTTCACCGTGACAGTGCCGCCGCTGATGGTGAGCTTGCCGGCGTATCCCGTCACTTTGGCGCGGTCCCCGTTGCCATTCTTGGTCACCCAGCCGATCTTGATGCCCTTGGCGGACACATCGTTGACCTCACGGCCGGTGGTGGTCACGGTGAGCGTGCCGCCTGAGATATAACTGTCAGAAAGCGTATGGTTCTCCGTGTCAAAGTCATAGCTCCCCGCATTGATTCCCTTGCCACCGTCGCCGCTATTCTTGATGGTAAGCGAGCCGCCGGTCATCGCGAAGTAGTTGTCGGCCTTCACGCCAGCCGTTCCGCTGTATTCGGAGTCTTCATCGTCCCAGGCCACACCGCCAGTGACTGAGACCATGTGCGTGCCGTCTTCCACCAGTACATAATCGTCGGTGGTGATGCCTTTTTTCATATCGCCGGCCGTGGACACGACGAGAGAACCACCTGAAAGCTGGATATAATCTTTGCCCTTGAAGCCGTGGCCGGCCCCGCTGCCGGCATTTACCTTGATGGTGGGACCGTTCATCAAGCGGATATAATCATCGGTAGCGATGGCCGATTTGTCCTGCTTGTTCAGTGCATTGACGGTGAGCAGTCCACTGCCGCTGAAGATCAACTGCGCCTCGCTGAAGAGAACGGCCTTCAAGTCTTCTTCCCCTTCCTGGGCATACGCCGCCGAAGCGCTGTCCGAGAGCGTATTGTTGCCATATATGGCGATGAACGTACGTTTCTTGTTCTGGTTGTTGATGGCCGCGCCATCCGGGTTGGTGATGCTTGCGCCGTTCAGGACGATGGCCTGTTTCTTGGCCCCATAGACCTTGAAGAAACCGTTGGAGGTGGTGCCGGTAAGTTCATAGACAAGTACCTCGCCGCCGGTGTTGTTCACCGTGACTTTGTTGCCGTCCACGGATACATATCCATAACTGTCGCCAGTGACAGCCGCGTCGCCCGTCTGCGAGAAAGCAATGGTAATCTTCCCCTTGAAGGTGGTGGTGGAGATGTCATCGTCTGACGAAGGGTCACCGGAGGATGCAAAAGTGAGCGATCCGTCATACGCGTCGCCGCCGGCGGTGTTCACGACGGTCAGCAGATAGGAAGCGCTGGACGCCGAATAGACCTCGTCGGCAGCGGAGGAGGCCGTTATCAGCGTTGAACCGGAGCCGACAAGGGCAATGGCGCCACTGCTGCTGACCGTGGCCACTTCCGGATGGGAAGAGGTATAGGTGACAGTCACGCTGTATGTGTTCGAAAGGGTAGGGAAACTGTTCTCCGAGCCGATGGCAGCCTCATAGGAGTCCGCACTCCATGCAAGAGAAGGGTCATACAAGTTGGATACACCTTGTTGGTCTCCCGGAAAACTACCGGGCCCGTCCGGACCGAAAGGAAAAATGTCTTGCTCACAAGCCGTCAGTGCAAGCGTTATCGCTGTCAGAAGCAAAAGGATCTTTTTCATAACACAAAGGTTTTAGTACACGATTTCGAAAGATGACCAACAATTACACCACACGCCGGCAGACCGGCCGGTATTCAGTGAACGCCGTTATTTCTTCAGCGAATCGCTGGGGCATATGAAAAAAAGGTGGTATTTTTGCAAAAACAATGTGAATGAAGACGCTGCTCCCATTCCTCATCCTCGTTTTGATCCATCATTTCCTCCTGGCTCCGCTCATCAGGAAGAGGCTTCCGCTCTACATGGGACTCACGGCAGCCCTGCTCATCCTCTTCGGAGCCTGGTGTTTCGCGCCGCCCGGCAGTCCTCAGGGACCGCCGCCTGCCCCCGGACAGAACGAGATGGCGCCTCCGCCGCCACCGGTGCCGGACGGAAAGGGGCCTTCACCCCGGGAGCGGTGGAGACCGATGCGTCCGGAAACGTCGCGGCTGATTATGGGGTTCCTCCTGGTGGGCGTGGACCTGGGCGCATATTTCTATGTCGAGTCCCGGCGCCGGGAACGCAGGATGAAGGAACTGGAGGCCGAGAACACCAAACAAAGGCTGGAGTCCCTGCGATACCAGATCAATCCGCATTTTCTGATGAACACGCTCAACAATATCCACGCGCTGGTGGATATCGATCCGGAAAAGGCCAAGGAGAGTATTGAAGAGTTTTCCAAGATGATGCGAATTCTGCTGTATGAGGGCGATGCACCCACCATTCCGTTGGCGAAGGAACTGGATTTCATCGAGCACTTTATTTCCCTGATGCGGCTCCGGTATCCTGAGGACGCCGTCCGGATAGAGACGATTTTCCCGGAGGAGTGCTCCGGCGCAGCGGTTCCGCCGCTGGTGATGGCGTCTTTCGTCGAAAACGCTTTCAAGCATGGCATCAGTTATTCGACCGATTCCTTCATCCGCGCCAAGGTTGAACTGCAGGACGGAAAGGTAATCTTCCACTGTTCCAATTCTTCGCATCCTTCCAACGACGACAAGCGGCAGGGTATCGGCCTGGACAATATCAGGAAACGGCTGTCATTACTTTACGGGAATACATTCACGCTTTCTACCGACGAGGGAGAAGGACGTTATGATGTACTGATGGCCATTCCGTCACAACCGGAAATCGGGCAGTCATGATCCGTGTCATCATCATAGACGACGAGCCGCTGGCCCTGCGCCAGCTGGAGATGTACATCTCCAAGATATCGTTCCTGGAACTGGTGGCTGCCTGCAGCAGTGCCTCTGCCGCGAAGTCCTGCCTGGAACGCGCCGACGCCATCTTTCTGGATATCAACATGCCGGACTTGAACGGGATGGACTTCATCAAGTCGCTGCCGCATCCTCCGGCGGTGGTCTTTACGACAGCCTATTCAGAATATGCCGTGGAAGGGTTCCGGATCAATGCGGTGGACTATCTGCTGAAGCCATTCAGTTTCAAGGAGTTTGAGACTTCCTGCCGGAAACTGCGCGAATATTTGGACATGAAGGCGGCGCTTGCGGAAAAGGAGGCCGACCCCATCCTGCATTTTAAGGCCGATTACCGCACCGTCAGCGTCGATACCCGCAAGATTGTCTTTGTAGAAAGCTGGAGCGAGTACATCAAAATCCATCTGGTCGACGCAGAGGAGCCCGTCATTGTTCTCTACAGCCTCAAAAACCTGATTGATCTGCTGCCGAAGGGATGCTTCATGCGCATCCACCGGTCGTATATCATTGCGCTGGGACATATTGCCGAGGCCTCCAGGACCAGCGTAAGACTGGATAATGGAACGAAACTGCCAGTCGGCGAGCTGTACCGGCCTGCGTTTGGGGCGTATCTCTCATCTATGGCCACGAAGTCCGCTCCGGCAGGACCGAAGAAATTACTGGTTTGAGAGGAAGCGGAAGGCGGCCCAAATGAGCATCGGGCCAAGGCCGGAGTAGAAAGAAGCCGTAAATTCGGCCGGAATGCCGGGAATGAATTTAAGGGCCATGCCAAGGCAGGACATGCAGACAATCAGAATCCATCCCCGGGTGGGGAAGGCCTGTATAAAGGACGTTATTTGCGGCTGGGCCGCAATGCGAGCCGAATACTTATCCACAATCTTACGAAACATCATAAAAAATCCCGCAAGAACAAATGCCGTAATCAGCAGCAGCCACCATAACTTATGCGTCGGCATTGTCAAGTAGGCCTTGATGCCTTTGACCGTGATGACAATGCCTGGAATGCCCCAAAAGGCGGCAGCAATATAATAGAGAAACCTTCTGTTCATGCCGTGATTTCACACCCTGCAAAGATCGGCATAACAGATGGATTTTTTTAGACCGTGAGGGGACAGAGTTAGGATTATTCTTGCATTATTTTGCGGGTTCCCACTTGCAGCGGACGGGAGAGACGATGGCGCCTTCTTTTTTCAGTTCGGCAAAGGCTTTGTCGACATCCTTGCGCTCAGCGTTCAGGACTTTGGTCACGTCACCTGCGGAGATGGGCTTCCCGGCTTCGCGCATGGCTTTCAATACTTGTTCTTTCATAATGTTTATTATTTGGTTTTATTGAACATTCCTTTGCATGCTTTCCACCAGGTCTTGAGGGTGGACCAGCCGCCAGTGGACCAAAGGGCCAGGCAAATGAGTACCGGTTGGAAGAAGAGGCGGATGAGTCGGGCCTGGTCTGTATCCAGGCCGAAGGCGTTGATGTGTTCTACATACTGGTTGATGTTGCCGGGGAAGATGAGTACGTAGAAGATGGCCAGGGCGGCTCCGGCCCAACCGGAACGTCCTTTCCAAAGGCAGAGCATGGACAGGCCCAGCAGGATTTCCACTATGCCGGAAGCCAGTACCACAAAGTCTGTGAAGCCGGGGGAGAACTGAATCCAGACAGGCACCTGTGCTACGAATTCTTCGCGGGCTACCGTGAGGTGGCTGAATCCGGCAAATACCATAAACAGTCCCAAGATGACTTTGACAATTGCTTTGATAACTTTGATGATCATATGTTTTCCGTATTTATATCGTTCGCGATACAAATATAGGGGATATTTTTGAAATCGCAAAAAAATTTTATGCATATGAGCATAGGAAGTACTGTTTTACAAGAGCCTTGGCTGGAGAGGTAGGATCGAAACGCTTCCAACGGATGCGGAGTTTTGGGTGCATTTATGGGCAGATTGCTCATCGTTAAAATAATCCGTTTCACAGGCGAAAGAATCCGATGTACAGGGCCAACAGCTATCACATCACGATGGATGTGAATGCATCCCAGTTGGGGATGTTCGGCCCCACGGAAATAATGCTTTCTTATGACACGTACCAGTTCGCCGATTACAGCCGTTATGATGCGTCACAGATTGATGCTGCCCACAAGGCCATTATGCACGAAAAGGAGTTTCCGGTGGATTTGGAGAAAGCCTATGCTTTAGGAAAGAGATTATGTGAACAGGCAGAAGAAACGATCAAGTAAATTCGTATTTATCTAACATCTCGTCCTCGGAGATGCCATGTTTTGAGGACGAGATAGTCATTAAGCCCGTCTCATCCTCAAAAAGGGCCTAAATTAGGATGAGATCGGTGCTGGAAGGCTATTTTCCGATGCTGGAAATAGTTAAAACTCGTATTTTGTTATAAATCAATAATATAATAAAATAGGTGTTTCAAGTTTGTCCCCGAATTGTCCCCGAAATTTTGAGGGAGATATCTTTTTGTTGTGATATTAGAAGGTCGGGGGACAAAAAAAGTAAAGGTGCGTCCCCGCATAGTAGCGGCGTCATACTCGACCTTGAGGTTAATGGTCTTAGCCAAACGTGGTATGATTTACCCCAATATTATCTTTGCAAGGGCGTTGACGGCGTCCACGTCGATTGGCTCGAGGACGATTTCTTCCGGCTCCAGATCCAGGAGGAACTGCATGTAGCCCGGGAGTGTGAGCAGCGGGCCTTCCCGGCCGACATTGTAGTCGCCGAATTTGATGATGTGTTTCACATGGTATTTGTCCGCGTGCTTCAATACAGTCTGGACGCTCTTGGCCTGGGCCGTCTTGGCTTTCACCTCAAGTGGCACACATTCTCCTTTCATCCGGACGAGGAAGTCCAGCTCAAGGCCCGAGTCCTTCAGGAAGTAGTACAGCCTCTGCTGCTTCTTGTGAAGCGTGTCAGCCATCAGATTCTCGAAGATGGCTCCTTTGAATCCTCCCAGGTTGCCCTGCAGGATATCCGCCCTGGTTCCAGGTCCCAGCATCTCGATGAGCAGGCCGATATCAGCCGTGTAAACCTTGAACACATTGTCTTTGGCATTGCCTTCCATCGGGAGGCCGGTGATATCTGTATTGTAGCAGCGGCAGATAATACCGGCGTCCTCCAGCCATTGGAGGGAGCCCAGATAGGTTTCACCCCGTCCGCCGGGCTTAACCTTGCTGTATTGGAATTTCTTGTTCTCCTTGGCCAGCTGCTTGGGGATGGAATTGAAGCACTCGCGGATATGGGGCTTGTCTTTGTCCGGAGCATACTTGACCATATCGTCGCGGTACTCCTTCAGGATGCCCTTGTATTCCTCACTGACGGCGTTCATATTATTGGTGGCCAGGAAAGCATTGATGGGGGCGGGAAGACCACCGACAGCGACATAGAGGTTCAGATACTGCTTCATGGCCACGTGGATTCCTTCCGGAACCGGCGTTTCCTCCGTGTAGAACTTCCGGAGAGCCTCGATGACATCCGGATTCATACCGTTGGCCCAGAGGAACTCCTCGAAGTCCAGCGGGTACATCTCAATGATGTCCTCGCTGCCTACAGGAACGGAGTTGATGCACGGATCTTTCTTCTGAACCATCTTGCGACGCCGTTTCTTGAGCTCATCGCCGTAGCCCTGGACACCCAGCAGAGAGCCTGTGGCAATCACGTCAAAGCGGCCGTCCTCTTTGAAGAACTTGAGCGAAGTCCTGGCCTCGGGGCATTCCTGGATCTCATCAAAGATCAGGCAGGTCTCTCCGGGGATGAACTTGACGCCTTTGATCTGCGCCGACAAATTGAGCAGAATGCTGTCTACATCCTTTGATCCGACGAAGGCACCTATCCGCTCCGGCTGCTTGATGAAGTTCATATAGACGACATTCTTGTAGTTCTGCTCAGCGAAGTGCTGCGAGATATATGTTTTTCCGCACTGGCGGATGCCCATTATCACCAGGGGCTTATGCCCGGGCTTATTTTTCCACGCAATGAGAGCGTCTTCAATTTTCCTTTTCAGCATAGTCTGATACTTTATCCGGGAACAAAGTTACACTTTTTCCAATGACTTTTCAAATAATCATCGTAATTTTTCCAACGAGTTTTCTATTGTTTTCCGTAATTTTTCCAACGAGTTTTTCCGGATTTGACACATTTTTCTGAATGAATCATTTGCTCAACGCTCTGTACCTGTTAACATTTTTCTCAAAAAAAGTTTCACGGCTAACCTATTGTTTTTCAACAACGGTTACTTCGGCGTAACTTACTCTCTGCAAAGTGCCTTCTTGTTTGATAATCAAAAAGTTCGCACCTTTGCAGTAACCAAAGGAAACCAAGATTATAAAGGTAACCCATTATGGACAGAAAACAGATCAAGGATGCGATGTTCCCGGAGTGCCCGGTCCGCAACGTGCTCTCGCGAATCATGGACAAATGGACGCTGCTTGTGCTCTATACGTTGGAGAGTACCGGTACGATGCGCTTCAACGACATCCACCGCGCTATCCCGGACATCTCGCAGAAGATGCTCACCACTACGCTTAAGAGCATGGAGAGTGACGGTCTCGTGGCCCGGAAGGTAATACCGGCTGTGCCTGTGAAGGTAGAATACACACTCACGGAACGCGCTTTGAGCCTGATGCCGCTGCTGGACCAGCTGCTGGGCTGGTCGCTCGAGCATTTTGGGGAAATCATGGCAGACCGCCAGAAGCACTTCAAGTAGATATTTGTGCATACAAATCCATATTTTATTCACTTTAAATCCTTTCCAATCATGAAAAGAGCCAATATTCCCGGATTCGTGATGAGCTTCGCACAGGAAGCTCCGTCCGCTTGCGGTAGCGCCTGCGGTGCCGCAAAGCCCGAAGAAAAGCCCTCTGCCTGCGGAAGCGCCTGCGGCGCAGCCGAGCCCAAGAAGGAAGAGCCCAAGCCCAGCGCTTGTGGCAGCGCCTGCGGAGCCAAGTAATGCGGCAGTATTTCGCATTCCAGTGGCACATCACTGATTATTGCGATCAGCGGTGCAAACACTGTTACATCTTTGCCGAGGGGCATCCGAAGCTGATTACCGTCAGCCTGAAGGATGCCCGTCGGGTAATTGAAAATGCCGTGGACATGTGCTCCCGGATGGAGGAGCGTGTACCGTATTTCTACATCACTGGAGGAGACCCGGTGCTGCATCCGCGGATCTGGGACATCCTGGGAATGTTGAAAGAACGGAAGATTCCCTTCACCATCCTGGGCAATCCTTTCCACCTTACGGACGACCTCTGCGCCCGCCTGAAGGAGTACGGCTGCGAGAAGTATCAGCTTTCCATCGACGGCAACCGGGAAACGCACGACTGGATGCGGAAGAGAGGCTCCTACGACATCACGCTGGAGAAGATCGCCGTACTGAAAAAGGCCGGCATCAAGGTGGCCATCATGACCACCGTATCTGCCGTCAATGCGGACCAGATGGAGGAAATCATCGACACGGTGGTCTCGCACAAGGCCGATGTCTTCGCCTTCGGCCGCTATTGCCCGACCTCCACGGAGAAGTCGGCCCACCTGAGCCCGCAGCAGTACCGGGACGTGCTGGACCGCTGCTGGAAGAAGTTCCAGGAGTACAAGGACTCCGGGACGTATTTCAACCTGAAGGACCATCTGTGGACGTTGTATTTGTATGAAAACGGTCTGTTCAAGATTCCGGAGGGATTGGATGAGAACCTCATTTACGACGGCTGCAACTGCGGGAACTGCCATTTCACCATCTGTCCCAATGGCGACGTGATGGCTTGCCGACGCTTTGATAGTGTGGTGGGAAATGTTCGTAAAACGCCGCTCTACGAACTCTGGACCGGGCCTCAGATGGAGAAGTACCGTGAGTATGAGAAGTTCGAGAAATGCCGCCGCTGCGAGCTCCTCCGCTTCTGCCGGGGATGTCCTGCCGTCACCTTTGGCTATACCCATAATTTTTACGCACCCGATCCGCAGTGTTGGAAGGAGTGTTGATGTCATTCTGAACGAAGTGAAGAATCTCCATGGAACTGTTACAACTGATAAAATACCGCCGCTCCATTCGTAAGTATGAGGATCGTCAGATTCCTCGTGAGGACCTGGAGAAAATCATCGAAGCAGGCCTGTATGCCCCCAATGCCGGAGGTGGCCAGCGCAGTATGATCGTAGCACTCCGCGATCCCAAACTCACGGAAACCGTGGGCAAGATGAATGTGGGAAAGCTGGACCGTTCCCGCCTTTCCGGTAACTTCGTATCCAAGGAGCAACCCAGCATCATCGACGACCCCAACATCAAGAGCGGCTTCTATGGCGCTCCCACGGTGTGCGTCATCTTTGCCCAGGGAAACTTCCTGTACAGTATT
>JAFSOA010000005.1 GCA_017447265.1 Bacteroidales bacterium | reverse complement strand
ATGAGATAGATGAACGGTCCCTTTCGCGCCAATCCAATGAGATAAAGATGAGATCAACAGAATGGGTGAGATAGGTCTGGTCATCACGCTGCTTTTCGCAGATCCGTAATAATTCCATTTCTTTTGCGCGACACAGATGGTTTATCTTTCTCGTCTGTGTCGATGGGCAAAAACAGTAGATTTCGGCTTCAAGCAGCTGGCGACACAGAAGAAGCGGCATCCGCTTCTGTGTCGCACGAAGGTGGGAAGCGCAGCATCTGCCCGGAGGCTCACCGGGCAGGGTTTTCTCCCGGCCAGAACGGAGCGGGATAATGAGGGTCCCGTCCGTTTCCGGCCGAGGAAAACCCAGCCGCCAAGCAGGCGCGAACAGCAGCAGGGGCTGACAGCGGAGCGACGATTTGTGAGCGGCAGGAAATACGCGGCCAAGCGGGAGTCCCGTCTCGTGACGGCGCAGGTTCTTCGACCGTTAGCGGAGCGTAGCGACAGCTAAAAGGGAGAAGTTCGCCGTCAAGGGACGGACGCGCAGGCGGCGCCTGACGCGAACCTTGAGGAGAAACGCTTTCAGCCCCTGTACAGGAGCGCCGCGAGAGACAGTATCAAGGTCGATACTTCTCCACCCACTTTTGGCGGTGATCCGAAATAAATCAAGGGCGGCCGTTGCAGGTCGCCCTTGGTATTATCAGTAGTGATCAAGATTCCGGGGCAAGCCCGGAATGACGAGAGGGTCAAGCCAGGACCCGTCCGGAGGACTATATGAATATGTACCTCAGGACGAACAGCACGGCGAGGACCCACATCGTGGGCGTGATCTGCTTGGCCTTGCCGGAAAGGGCGTAGAGGACCACGTAGGAGATCACACCGATGAGGATACCGTCGGAGATGCTGTAGGCCAGCGGCATGAGGATCACCGTCAGGAAGGCGGGGATGCTCTCGCGGTAGTTCGTCCAGTCGATACGGGTGACCGGCTGCATCATCATCATGCCGACGATGATCAGGGACGGAGCCGTAGCGGCGCCCGGAATGGCCAGGAAGACCGGCGAGAAGAACAGGGCGAGGGCGAAGCAGGCGGCGGCGGAGAAGGCCGTGAGGCCCGTGCGTCCGCCCGCGCCGACACCGGCCGAGCTTTCCACGTAGGTCGTGGTGGTGGAAGTACCCAGGCAGGCGCCGGCGATGGTGCCGATGGCGTCGGCCATGAACACCTTCTCAGCATCCTGGAGATTGCCTTTCTCGTCGACGAAACCGGCTTTCTGCGCAACACCGATCACCGTACCCATCGTATCGAACATGTCGATGAACAGGAAGGTGAACACGACGATCAGCATATCCCAGCTCAGAATCCGGTGCCACTCGAACTGGAAGGCGATCGGGGCGACACTGTCGGGCATCGAGAGGATGCCGCCGAAGTGCGTGATGGCCTCCCCCGTGGCGGGGTCCTTGATGAACATGCCGATGACGGCCGTGATGAGGATACCCAGCAGGATACCACCGCGGATGTGCAACATCACCAGCGTGCAGGAAATGACCAGGCCGATGACAGCCAGCAGGCCGGTGCCATGCGTCATGTCGCCCAGCGTCACGAGCGTCGAATCGCTGTTCACGATCAGGCCGGCGTTCTGCAGGCCGATGAAAGCGATGAACAAGCCGATACCTGCACCGATGGCATTCTTGAGCGACAACGGAATGGCGTTCAGGATCCACACACGAACCCGGGTCAGCGTCAGGATGACGAAGATGACGCCTTCGATCAGGACGGCCGTCAAGGCAAACTGCCAGGAATGGCCCATCGTCAGGCAGACCGTGAACACGAAGAACGCGTTCAGGCCCATGCCCGGCGCCAGCGCAAAAGGCTTCTTCGCCCAGAAGGCCATCACCAGCGTGGCGATGATGGCGGACAGGGCCGTCGCCGTGAAGACGGCGCCGCCCGGCATACCCGGAAGCGCACTGAAGATGCTCGGGTTGACGGCCAGGATGTAGGCCATCGTCAGGAAGGTCGTCAGACCTGCCACGAGCTCGGTGCGCACCGTGTTTTTCGCCGGGTCGAATCCGAAAGCTTTGGTGAGGAAACTCATAGTTATCGGTTAGTTTAAGGGGGTCAGGCCAGGTTTAGAAAACCCACTTGATACCGAGGCAGGGACGGGCACGGAAACCGTGCGTCGTGCCAAAGTCGTAGCTCAGCTCGACCTCACCGCCGATATTGAAGTGCTCCGTGCCGCAGTTGTACCAGATCTGAGGTTCGGAGATGAACACGACATGGGAGAGCGATGCCGACAAATCTTTGCCGGTCACCACGTGGTCTTCCCACCAGAAATCAGCGAAGCCGCTGAAACTAAGACCCTTCGCACCGAAGAGATCCTTCATGCCCCAGACCACGGTGAACTGCATCGGAACCACCTGTTTCGTTTTCAGGATGCCTTTATACAGCACTTTCAGGTTGAGGGTGTTGTTATAGTTCTTGCTGTGCAGGAAAAAGTCGGCACCGGCCAGGAAGGCGTGGTTGATGCCGAATCCCTTATATGCACCGCCGTTGTATTCCACATGGGCGCTGAGGAAATTCACGGGGCTGTTCTGCCAGAAATTCAGGCAGCGGGCAACCTCCATATAAGTACCGGCAGGAGACTGCGTGTCGCCCAGGTTCTTGTTCAAAGCGAAGTCATGGTCAACGAAGAAGAAGGTGTTACCGCCCCTGTCGGTATAGAAACCTTCAATCGTCGTGGTGATCTGCTGACGATCCTTGGCGAAATCATACATGACCTGGATGTTGGTCTGTGCGTTGGCAGTTGCGAAAAAGGCGGTGCAGAGCACCAGTGCGAAAAAGAGTTTCTTTTTCATGGGTGTAGATAGGTTATGTTTTAAAGGTTAAAATTTCAATGGTTACAGTTTGGCATGTTCCGGGTGCTCTTCGCGCCAGTTGGGGTTGCGGGTCGAACCGCCAAGGTTGACGGTGATGTCGCCGCGGAGGCTGGAGCCGAATTCATAGTCCTTGCCCGGAAGGACAGCATTGAGGATGATGCCCACCAGGGCTGCGACGGCCAGGCCGCTGAGCGAGGTGAAGCCGATATTGATGGAATCGTTCGCACCGTACTTGATACCGATGGCCAGCACCAGGATGATGGCGGCGACGATCAGGTTGCGGGAGATGGTCAGGTCGACCTTGTTGTCCACGAGGTTGCGCACGCCCACGGCCGAGATCATACCGTAGAGGACGAGGCTCACGCCGCCGATGGTCGAGGCGGGCATGGCGCCGATCAGCGCGGCGAACTTCGGGCAGAAGCTCAGGATGATGGCGAAGCAGGCGGCGATGCGGATCACGCGCGGATCGAAGACGCGGGTCAGGTTGAGCACGCCGGTGTTCTCACCGTAAGTCGTGTTGGCCGGAGCACCGAAGAGCGAAGCCAGGAGGGTGGCCATGCCGTCGCCCATCAGGGTACGGTGCAGACCCGGGTTCTCCAGGTAGTTCTCACCGGTGGTCGAAGAGATGGCGCACATGTCACCGATATGCTCGACCATCGTTGCCAGCGAGATGGGCAGGATGGCGATGATAGCGGCCACGACAAGGCCCCAGTTGGGAGACTTGAACACGGCGAAGGCGGTATCCTGCATGTGGAACGGCGTTCCCAGCCAGGCAGCTTCCTTCACACCGCTGAAATCGCACAGGCCGCAGAGGGCTGCCACGATATAGGAGCCCAGCACACCCATGAGGATCGGGACGATGCGGATCATGCCCTTGCCCCAGATGTTGCACACGACGATGATGACGATGGCCAGCAGAGCGATCCACCAGTTGGACGAGCAGCTCTGGATAGCCGTACCCGAGAGGCAGAGACCAATGGCGATGATGATCGGGCCGGTGACCACGGGCGGGAAGAAGCGCATGACCTTCTTGGCGCCGTAGGCGGCGAACAGGGCGGCCAGAATGAAATACATCAGGCCGGCGCAGGCGACACCGATGCAGGCATAAGGCAGCGACTCGGCCAGAGAGAGGCCTCGCTCGGCGCCCATCTGCGTAACGGCAGCGTAACCACCCAGGAATGCGAAGGAAGATCCAAGGAATGCAGGTACTTTCCACTTGGTCAGGAAGTGGAAGAGGAGGGTTCCCAAACCGGCAAAAAGAAGGGTTGCCGATACCGACAACCCTGTAATGACTGGAACTAAGACAGTGGCTCCGAACATCGCAAACAAGTGTTGCAGTCCGAGAAGTGCCATCTTAGGCTTGCCGAGCGTACGGGCGTCGAAGATTGCTTGATTGGTCATTGGTACTTGACTTTAAAATTTGTCGCAAATATATGCCAAGCCAACCAAAAAACCATACGTTTTCGGCAAAACTTTTTCAACGACTTTTTAACAGTCTCTATAAGATCGTGATAATGTGGGAGAAACCCGTGATGTCAAAAACTTCCTTGACATGGGGTTTCATGTTGCGCAGCACCAGTTTCGCGCCGCGGGCGGAAACCGTCTTCTGTAACATCAGGAACATGCGGAGTCCCTGGCTGCTGGTATATTCCATGTCGCTGCAATCCATGTCGATCTCAGTGTGAGAACCTGTCATCAGCGGCTGGATGTCTTTCTGGAACTGGTCGGCATTGGTGGTGTCGAGGCGTCCCTCCAATTTCACAAGCGCTTTTGCGCCTTCTTCAGTAATGGTTACGTTCATGGTAGTATCTTAGGTCTATGGTTATTGCTATTTGAATAATAAGGACATGATGGTAATATCGTCGTTCTGGTCAGCGCCCCTCGTGAAGTGCTTCACCTGGGTGAACAGGTCGGAAACAACCACGTTGGACGGGGTATCGGGACTCACCCGCTGCGCCCAGGCCAGCAACTGCTCTTCGCCATATTGCAGTTTGTCAACCCGTTCCGCTTCCGTCACGCCGTCGGTGTACAAAACAAGTCGTGTGCCACGTTTCAGCGTGATGATTTCATCCTGGTACGGGAACCCCGGGAAGAGGCCGGCAGCCAGGTTCGGCTTGGCCTGCAGGAAGGAAGCCTTGCCGTCCGGGTCGATGACCACAATGGGGTTGTGGCCGCCGTTGCAATAGTCCAGCTGTCCTGTCTTCAGGTCGAGGCGGCCGGCGAAGAGGGTGACGAACATTTCGCTGGTATTGCCGTCGCAGAGGCAGTCGCTCACCCGCTGTACGACTTCTTTCATGGGCAGGCCCAGTGCGCCGATGAAGCGGAAGGCCGCACGGGCGATGGCCATGAACAAGGCGGCGGGAACGCCCTTGCCCGACACGTCGCCCACCAGGAAGTAGACGGTGTCACCGACAACGACAAAGTCATAGAGGTCGCCCCCCACTTCCTTGGCAGGCTGCACCATCGCGTAGAGCGACAGGTCGTCCCGCTGCGGGAAGTCCTGCGGCAGCATGCTCATCTGGATATCGCGGGCGATGTTGAGCTCGCTCTCGTAGCGCTCGTTGGAAGCGGTCGTGCTCTTGAGCTCTTCGATATATTCATTGATGGACTGCTGCATGTAACTGAGCGAATTGCGCAGTTTCAGCAGTTCATCCTTGGTTTCAACTTCCGGGATGGCCGCCTTGAAATTGCCCTTGGCCATGGTCATGGCCGAGTTGCTGAATTCCACGATGGGCAGCGTCAGCTGGCGGATGATCCGGCGGCAGCCGATGAACAGGCCGATCAGGCCCAGGAAAAGCAGGGCACCCAGCACGATGTTCATGATCCGGGCATTGCGGAAGACGTCGGCATAGCTGCAGACCAGGGCCATCGACCATCCGTTGCTCAGAGGGCCATAGACCATGAAAGAATCCTCGCCCCGGTTCGAGAAACGCTGCATGCCTTTGGCGCCGGCCAGCATCTCCCGGCCGATCTGCACGGCGGTCGTGTCGAACATTTCCATAGCCACCGTGAAGATGGTCTCGTTGAGCACCTTGTTCTCATCGGGATGGGCGATGAACGAGCCGTTGCGGCCGATCAGCATCGTGAAGGAGTGCGGATAAGGCTTGATGGCATCCACGCGATCCGACAGCCAGGCCAGTGAAATGTCGGCCGTCATGATGCCGTAGAAATTGCCCTCGTCATCGTGAAGCGGCATGGAATAAGTCGACATGGCCTGTCCGCCGCCGCCGTCGTCAAAATACGGCTCGCTCCAGTAAGGCCTGTTCAGCAGTTTGGGAATCTGATACCAGTCCAGCACCGGATAGTCGTAGTTTTCGTTGCCCATCTGGATGCTGTGAACCTCATGCGTCTGGTCACCGATATACGTATAGGGAGAGAAATACTGGCGCCCCTTGTAGAAGCCCGGTTCGAAAGCAACCGCGCTGCCGATGATGTTCGGGTTGGCCGTCACGATCTCGCGCGTAACCAGGTAGAGAAAACTCTCGTCCTCCATGTGCTGCTCCACCACCCAGTCCAGGTTGTCCACGGTACGTTCCACCTCCGTGATCACCTTTTCGATGTCGAGGATGGCGTTGTCGAGTTCCCGCTCCGCAACGGCCCGGGACTCCAGCCGCATGGCGGACGAGGAGAAGAGTCCGAAGAGAATCGTGACCACGAGCATCAGGCCCGCCGAAATCAGCAGGACATACAGGCTGAGCCTGGATGCGAAATTCTTTTTCAGGCTCATCGTATCATCTCCTCATAATTCAGGGTGGTCTTCAGGATCTTTGCCTCGATCAGCGAGCGGTTGAGTTCCTCGAAGACTTCGCGGCGCACCGGCGCATAGTCGGCTATGTCTGTAAGCGGATTGACCTGCAGGCGCAGGATCTCGTCGAGCATCATGCGCTGGAAGGTCCGGTTGGTGGCCACGTTGAATTCGGCAATGACTTTCATCGAGATGTCCAGGGCCTCTTCCTTGTTGGCCCGGGCATACTCCCAGCCCCGCCGCGACGCACGGACAAACTTGTCGACCGTGGACTTGTGATTCCGGTAGAACTCCTCGGTCACATAAAGACCGTCCTCCGGATAATTGAGCCCGTAGTCGCTGAAGCGGATCCGATGGTCTTCGCGGATGCCGCCCGTTGCCAGCTCGAGTTGGAGGAATTCACTGTAGCTGTAGCAGAGCAGCCCGTCCACGGCGCCCGAAATAAAGAGATTGATGCCCTGGATATAGGGTACCCACTCCACATGCAGGCCATGCTTGTAGCAGAACAGGTCGCATACCTCGCCGAAGCCCACTTTCCAACGGCCGATCAGGGCGCTGTCGAGCGACGCCGGCGACGTGATGGGGAAATGGGTGGCGCACATCAGGCCGTTGACCTGGGATGTCTGAAGCACGTTGATCAAGTGCATGCCCCGTTCCCGCTCGATCATGACCGAGATCAGCTGCGACGTGATGATGTCGACCTTGCGCTGTTCGATCTTTTCCAGCGCCGTGCCGGTGGAACTGCCACCGAAATGATCGACGATCACGTCCAGGCCTTCTTCTGCATAGAAGCCCTTTTCGAGCGCGACATAATAGCCGGCGAACTGAGTCTGCGGAAGCCACTGCGGCATGAAGGTGACGACCTCCTGCGCCGGCAGGGCGACAACAGCCAGAAGCAGCAATGCAACTGTTAGAAGGCGTTTCATCAGGCCACTTTCTTGCGCATGATCAAGACGTTGCATCCGTCCTCATACTTATATTCAATATCGTCCATCAACTGCTTGCACAGGAAAATGCCCAAGCCACCGATCTCACGCTCCTCAGCCGACAGGGAGATGTCGGGGTCAGCCTTTTCGAGCGGGTTGAAGGGAACGCCAGCGTCGCGGAGCAGGATGGTAAGCATCACGCCTTCCGGGTCGAGTTCCGTCCCGACCTCGATCCAGCCCATGCCGCCTTCATACGCATAGCGTACGACATTCTCGACAGCCTCTTCGATGGAGAGCCGGATCTTGAACTGCAACGATTCATCCTGCGGGATATCAGGGGAAGACATCAGATAGTCGATGATCTCGCCGCATTTGTCGATGATGGGTTCAAATCTCTTTTTCATAGTTATGAGTGAAGGAAGAATAAAGTTTACTTCGTGGGGTAAAATATCTATACTGAAGGTATGGCTGGAGAAAATCTCTCCGTCAAGGGAAACATCTATCAAGTCATCGGAAATCACATCTACGTGGCGGGCACGCCTATAACGCATGTGCAACATGGCCCAGGGCGTGTCCAGGTGCCTGCCGCTCCGGTAAATGGGGAGGATGCGGAGGAACGACAGCAAGAACATCGGCTTGATCAGGCAGATTTCCATCAAGCCGTCGTCGACTTCGGCGCGGGGTGCGCAGAGGAACTCTCCGCCGCACCAGCGGCCGTTCGCCACCGTGCAGAGCAGGATCCAATAACGGTTCAGGCGCTCGCCGTCGGCCACCACCCGGATGCGGTTGTTGCGTGCGGTTACAAGTGCACGGAAGATGCCCCAGTTATAAGCACGGCGGACACTTTCCTCATCCGTTTTCCCTTCTTCGATGGCCTGATTGGCCATTGACGCAACCACGGCGTCGAAACCGATGTTGATGACGTTGATGGCATAACTGTCGTTGACCCTGATCAAGTCGACGGGATGGACTTCTCCATCGACCAACTTGCGCAGCGACGTGAAATCGCGGTCGGGGAAGCACTTGCAGAAGTCGTTCGTGGCACCGTAGGCCAGGAGCGCCAGCTGCTTGTCGTGCGAGCCGGCCATGCCCGAAGCCACTTCGTTGAGGGTTCCTGTGCCGCCGCACGCCACGAAGCAGACCTTCGCGTTCGGGTGCAGGTCGCAGTGGACCTTGACGAAGCGGGTGGCGTCACCCACGCCGCGGGTCTTGTAGATCTCATAGTCCAGGCCCGGGCCGTAATCCCGGATCTGGCGATCCACCTCATCCGCGATGAACGCCTTGTCTTCCCGTCCGTTGATGATAAAGATATAGTGCATTTACTTCAGCAGGGTGTTGTAGACAGCAGGGCGCCAGTGCGGGAGCATGGCTTCCCGGTTGGCGAAATGGATCATATAGAGCGAAGCATAGGGCGCAATCAGGCGACTGGCTTCTTCTACCGTGACATCCGGTCCGAAATAGTAACGGACAAAGAGCTCCCAGGCTTTCAACATCTGCGCGTGAGACAAGTGGAAAATTTTCTGCGACATCTCTTCGGACGGGTTGCTGACGCACACGAAATAAAGCATGCCCATGTCGAAATACGGATGGCCGTAGCGGAAATCCGCCAGGTCGATCCACCAGGTCTGCTTGCCGTCGGTGATGATGTTGCCCATGTGCATGTCGCCATGGAGGCAGGTGGTGGCGTCAGGCGCGCTGTCCACGAACGCATGCAGGCGCTCTTTCTCTGCATCATTGAAGTCGCGCGAGACGCTGATAGACCGGTTGAAATGGTCCTTGACCGAAGCGAACACCTTGGTGTTGCAAGGCGTGGCATGGAGCTTACGGCAGGCTTCCGCGAAGTGCATCATGTACTCCTCCATGCGCTCCGGTTCCTGCGAGATGGCCCGGGAGAAGGATCGCTTGCCGGGGATGCGCTCAAACTCGACCCCTACCCGCTTGCCATCCGTTACCAGGCGGAAGGCCCGCGGAATGTTCATGCCCAGTTCCATGATGGACCAGCTCTGCTGCAGCTCGCGCTCCGGCTCGGCGGTGGGCATGTATTCAGCATAGAGCTTCATCATGCGTTTGCCGCCCTTATGGTTGTAGCTGATGGCGGTGTAGCCGTCGCCGCTCACCTCATAGTCGTCCATGTTGATCAGCTCGGGCTTGGGCTTGCCGAACACGTGCTCGATATGCGCCATGAACTCCCGGAAAGCATGGGTCCCGGCCAGGGTGCTGAGCGACTGGGCCAGCCCGCGGTAATGCCACTCATGGTCAGCGCGGCCGCCCGGTGCGTGGAAACGCTCCCAGAGTTTGTCGCCCAGTTCGTCGTAATCACGGGCAATGGCGCGCATGTTCGAAAGCTTGTCGCCCATGGCGACGATCTGGGCGTCCCGGGGCGCCTCGGCGATGCGGTCGATGGCGGCCTGCTTGCGATCGCGCCAGCTGTCCGTCTCGCTGACCCCTTCCATGAACTTGTCACTTTCCTGTTCCACGAGCGCAGCGACACGCTCGCCGAACTCGCGGCGCAGCTCATCCAGCGTGATGGAAGTGTCCTCCACCACATCGTGCAGGGCGGCGGCGGCCAGCAGTTCCTGATCGGGCGTGATGGTCGCCACGATGGAGACGGCCTCCATCGGATGGACAATATAGGGGAATCCTTTACCGCGGCGCTCGGTATTCTGGTGCGCCCGGACTGCGAAGCAGATGGCCTTGTCGAGCAAGGAGCTGTCCATGAACTTGTTTGCCATTACATATTGTGTATATTGTTAATACTCGTATAAAGACGCCCGGCCGTTTCGGCATTGTACTTCGACGGGCCGTTGAGGTTGTCGAGGAAGTGCTCGATGCCTTTCTTGCCGCCCAGGTCGAAGGCATGAATGATGCAGATGTTCTGCAGGCCCAGGGTCGAGGCGATGATGTCGAGGTCGGTGCCGCTGATCTGGTGCACGGCCAGCTGGTAGGCCCGGTCGAAGCAGTTCTTGCGCATCTCTTCCACATCGCCCAGGGTCTTGAGATCCATCTGGAGCATGGGTTCCAGATACGGCATGCCGCTCAACTGCTGGATCTCGGCCTGGTTGATGGCGGCGATCTTGGCGTTGAGCGTGCCGAAAGGATCGAGGCCGAGGTAGCTGCGCCAGGTGTCGCCATTGAGCGAGACCTGGTCGAAACTGCCGTCCTTCACCAGCTGTTCGGCCTTGCGGCGGTAGTCCGTCAGTTCCTTGCGGATGCGGCTGAACTCCTCGTCGGCCAGTTCGAGGATGCCGGCCAGGCGCGTGAGGCTGCGCAGGAGTTCGGGCGGCACTTCCACCCCGCTCTTGTAGCCCGTATCGTGGTTCATGGTGGCCCACACGTGCTGCAGGGCCGTGCGCATCTGCACTTCAAAACGATATTCGTTGATGCCCGGGCAGGCGGGATCCGAAAAGAGGGAGGCGGGGATGCGGCAGATGTAGTGAAGCGACATATAGCCGAAGGTATCCTTGCCCAGCTGCTTGCGCTTGTCCACGGAATTCTTCCAGTCCACGCTGAACAGCTTGTCGACCAGGGCGGCGATCTTGTCGACCTCCTCGGTGTAGAAGGTAATCACGCGCACGCCCACGACGTCGGTGATGTCGGTCAGGTCGCGGTATTTATGTCCCTTCAGCTCCAGCTTTCCGACCAGGCTGCTTTCCGTCTTGACCCGGCCCTCGATGCCGCTGACCACGATGTTGCTGCGCGTCAGGCACTCCGTCAGCGCCTTGAGAACCACATCCTTCATCTTGTTGAAGATGGGCAGATTCTCCCGGTAATCCTCCAGGATCATCGTGCCGTGCAGGTCAAGGCCATATTCTTCCAGTGCCTTCTTCATCGTTCGCTACGCTTTGGTAAATTCACGGTTCTGCATCAGGATGCGGCCGTCGCAGATCACGGTGTCGACGATGCCGCTGTCCGCCGCATAGACCCAGTTGGAGATCAGGTGATGGAGGGGCTGCATGCTCTCGACGTCAAGGCGGATGAGGATGGCGTCGGCCAGCTTTCCTTCGGCGATGACGCCGGCGTCGATGCCGAAGGCCTCCGAGCCGTTGCGGGTCGCGATGTCCAGGGCCTCGTGGGCCGGCATGGTCTGCGGGTCGCCGCTCGCCCCTTTGGCCAGCAGGGCGGCGAATTTCATCTCCTCGCGCATGTCGAGATTGTTGTTCGAGCTCACGCCGTCGGTTCCCAGGGTCACGTGGCAACCGGCTGCAAGGGCCCGCTTGTAGGGGAAGGTACCCGAGGCAAGTTTCAGGTTCGAGCAGGGGCAGTGGGCCAGGGTGACGCCCCGGGCGGCCAGGATGTCCGCCTCTTCCTCGTCGATATGGACAGCATGGGCGGCCACCACTTCGGGACCCAGCACGCCCAGTTTGTCGAGGTATCGGACCGGCGTGGTGCCGTGCTCGCGCCGGCAGTCTTCCACTTCCTTGCTGGTCTCCGACACGTGGATATGGAGTTTGAGGCCCAGGTCGCGGGCCGTGCGGGAGCAAAGCTGCAGCATGTCTGCCCCGACCGTATAGATGGCGTGCGGTGCCACGGTGAGGGTGATCCGGCCGCCGGTCGGGTCGACCCAGTTCCTGAGCTGGTTGAGCTTGTCCTGCTGCTGCGACTTGCTGTGCGATTCCATGAAGGTCACGCCCAGGGCGGCGCGCATGCCGTATTCCTGCACCACGGCCGCAGTCTCCTCGATGTCGAAATACATGTCGGAGAAAAAGACCGTACCCGTTTTGATCATCTCCCGGACGGCCAGGCGCGAGCCTTCGCGGATATCGGCCGCTGTCAGTTTCTGTTCGAAAGGCCAGATGTATTCGGTCAGCCACTTGTGGAGCGGCATGTCGTCGGCATAGCCACGGAGCAGGGTCATCGCCGCATGGCAGTGGGTATTGTAGAAGGGCGGCAGAATCGCCATTCCCTCTCCGTCGATTACCTGGCGGGCTTGTGCATCCGCAGGTGCGGAGACACTGCAGAAGCGCTTGCCGCGAATCAGCACATTCGCTTTCTTGTTGAAGAGCAGTACGTTCTTGATGAGGATATCGTCCATGGCTGCGGGGATTAATAGTATTTTACTTCACGGCCTTCCAGGGCGGAGAGCAGGTTGTTGGCCATGCGGCTGGCGCCGAAACGGAACCAGCGCTTGTCGAGCCACTTCTCGCCGAGTGTGCCTTCCACGATATCCCAATAGGTGACCGCGTCTTCCGGCGTGGCGATGCCGCCGGCGGGCTTGAAGCCCACCATCCGGCCTGTCTTGTCGTAGTATTGTTTGATGCAAAGGCACATGATCTCAGCCGCTTCGGGCGTGGCCGCGGGCTGCATCTTGCCGGTGGATGTCTTGATGAAGTCGGCGCCGGCTTCCATGGCCAGGAAGGAAGCGTCTTCGATGAGCGCCTTCTCTTTCAGGGCGCCGGTCTCGAGAATCACTTTCAGGTGCGCCATCGGATTGACAGCGCGGATGGCATGGCTGATGGCCACGATCTCCCGCGCAGCTTCCGGATAGTTCTTCTCCAGGAAGGAGTTCAGCGCGAGCACGATGTCGACTTCATCGGCACCATCGCGCACGGCGGTCTCACACTCGGCGACCTTTACGGGCAGCGGGCTCTGCGAGGCGGGAAAACAGCCACCTACGACGGTCACGTGGACATCGCTCGTAGCACGGGTACGGGCCACGGTGGCGGCGAAATTGGGATAGACGCAAATCGACGCCGGAAGCGGATAATCGGGGAAAGAATCGTGAAAATGGTTGACTTTCTCCGTCATGCCGGCAATCTTGGCATAGGTGTCGGTGCTGTTGAGGGAGGTCAGGTCGATCATCCCGAGCACGGCCTTGTATATCGCTTGTTTCTCCATATTTATTGCAGTTCTTTTTCCAGTTGTCTCAGTTCCTGACGGGTCATCTTCTTGCGCTGTTTGCGTTCGAGGCGCTTGCGGACGGGCTTGTCGCCGCTGTCAGGCACGGCTTCCCGCTTTTCGATCTCCGGTTCAACGCCTTCCCGCACGGCAGGGCGCCCGGCAGGCACCTCCCCTTCTTCGATGGCCGGTTCTTCGCGGTCCAGCTCGTCCACGGGAATCTCGCCCGGCCGCTGCTCGGCCAGCCGCTGCAGTTCATCGCGGGCCTTCGTGCAGATCTTCACCAGTGTCTTGGGATCGTGCAGGTAATAGTCGAGCGAGACCCGGAAGACGGAGTCGGTGTAACCGCGCGCCTCGAGGATCGGACGGTATACCCGGAGCGAATCGTAGTGCAGCTGCCGGGAGCCGCTCTCCTGTTCGACTTCAATCACGGCATCGGCCCGGTAAAAGTCGGCGATGAGCGCAGCCATGTCCTGCGGGGGAATTACTCCCTCGGGGCGGCACCCCGTCGCCGGGAACAGCGACAGGAAAACTGCGGAATACAGGATAATCTTTGCGGTTCGCCTCATAATATAATTCGTAAATATAATACTTTTTTAGCGAATTACTAACTTTGTAGCGCAATGAATCGCAGGATTTCAGATTTTTTGGTCTACGCTTCCATGGCGCTGGTGCTCGTCCTTTATTTCCTGACGGGCTGGCTGGCCGCACCGGATGCCGGGAAATTGCTCACAAGCGGGCTTCCGGCCATGCTTGCCATCCTGGCCTGCGCCGTTCCGCTCTACTTCATCCATCAGTGGATGCTGTCGGGTTCCAGCATGGTAACCGTGTTGTTCTATGTCTTTCTGGCCGCAGCCAATCCGGTCTCCTTCACGCTTTCCCGCTTTCATGGGATTGCGATCCTGCTGGTTTGCTGCCTCTACTGTTACCTGTGCTTTTCAACCCTGCGCCCCAGTCTGGATTATGCTGCCGGCTTGTGGCTTTCCTTCGGGATCGCCACCCTGCTGCTTCCTTCCCTGCTCTGGCTGACACCCGTCCTGCTGCTCTCTTCGATTCGCAAGGCGGCAGATAAAGGGAAATACATTTTTCTCATGCTGACGGGCCTGCTGCTGCCGGCCGCCGTGTGGATGGCACTCCGCTTTCTCCACGGCAATCCCCTGTCACCCGGCGACTTGCTGTCCGCTTGCTGGTCGGGTCTGGTCACCCTGCACCTCCCTTCCACCAATCTGACTGTCGCGACGCTGGTCCGCATCGGCTTTACCGTACTCATGACAGCCACGGCTTTCTTGCGCATCCTGCCGCGGCTGTCCCGCTTCAAGACGGCCCAGTACGACGCTACCTTGCGCCTCATGCTGCTGACACTTTGTTTCAGCGTCCATGCCGTCCTCTTCCTCGACTACCCGGTCCTGCCGGCCGGCCTGCTGGTCATGCTGCCTGCCGCGCCGCTGCTGAGCGTTTTCCTGCTCGACACGCTTTCACGCCGGGGCACCCTGCCCTGGTTCGTCACCCTGCTCCTGCTGCTGGCGGCGGAGCGCATCGCTTTCTTCGTCAATCTTTAATCATTCCATTCATACCATGAAAAAGTTTATTTGGATCCTGCTTGCCGTCCTCGTTCTGGGACTGGGGGCCTTTGTTTTCTTCCGTTTCTATTTCGTCTTCGGCGAAGGCGTCCGCAGCGGCGAACTCAACTATGTCGTCTACAAGGGCGTCATCTGGAAAACCTACGAGGGCAAACTCATCCAGACCGGCATCAAGGCGCAGACCACGGGCGTGCAGTCGAACACCTTCGAATTCTCGGTGGCCGACAAGGAGATTGCCGAGCGGCTGATGATGGAAAGCGGCAAGGTGATGGATTTGCACTACAAGGAGTATTTCGGCCGTCTCCCCTGGCGCGGCCACACGCGCTACATCGTGGACGACATCGTTTCGATCCGGGAGAAGAACACGTCCATCGACGACCAGAACACCGAGGTGCTCAGCACCATCGCACCCGGCACCGAAGGCAACGTTATTCCAGGTTTGTACTAACGCTCGCTACGCTGAGCTCTGGTATTCGTCTCGCTCCCAAAAAAAGGTCGCTTCGCCGAATACCACCCGCTCTGCTTCGCTCGCTTGTGCGCCAGGCGCGGGTGGGAGATTGCTTCGAGGACCCTAGCCACCCGCGGCTGATAGCGGGAGGGGCCCATGCGCAGCATGGGAGGGAGACGAGCGTAGCGAGTCGGTCCGAGAAGCAACTCCCAGAGCGCCCAAGCACAAGCCTAAAGTAGGACGGAGAGGTAGATGAGGACGCAGAAGGCGAGGGAGGCGACGCCGTTGGCCGTGAAGAAGGCCGCATCCAGGCGACGGAGGTCCTGCGGGGAGATGATGGCGTGCTGATAGACCAGCATGGCCAGGAAGAAAACACCGGCAGCGACGCCCCAGACGTCGGTAAGACAGACGGCCGGATTGGCCCGGCCGGCAGCAACCAGGAACCAGGGCACCAGCGCGAACTCCGGCACATGGACCGCCCGGGCGATGCCCATGGCACGCTTGCGGCCGAAACGCTGCGGAATGGAGTGCAGACCCTGCGACCGGTCGATCTCTTCATCGGCCAGCGCATAAAGGATATCGAAGCCGCTGGACCAGAAGAAAACCATCAGCGTCAGCAGGACGACAGGCAGCGTCAGATGGCCCGTCACGGCGATGAAAGCGCCCGCCGGGGCAATGCCCAGTGCCGCGCCCACGCCGAAATGACAAAGCCAGGTGAAACGTTTCAAATAGCTGTAACCCAGCAGGAAAACCAACGCAACGAAAGACAGGCCGCCACAGAGCGGGTTGATCGTCCAGGCCACGGCCACGAAAAGCGCGACATTGACGAGCGAGAAGACGAGTGCCTGCCGGGGCGAGATGCGGCCGGCAGGAATATCGCGTCCCTCGGTGCGCGGATTGCGTGCATCGATCTCACGGTCGGCCCAGCGGTTGAAGCCCATCGCGGCGCTGCGGGCGAAGACCATACAGCCGAGTATCTGGATCAGGAGCACCCAGGTAAAGTGGGCGCCCGGCTCCTTCAGTCCCAGCAGGAAGCCGACGAGCGCAAACGGCAGGGCGAAGATCGTATGCGCGAACTTCACCAGCGATGCATACTGTTGAACCGATGAGAATAGATTCTTCACTGCGTTCAGAATGACAATTAACGACTTTCGCATCATCCGGCGCTAACGGAGACCGGGCAGGGATAGCCAAGCGCAATAGCAAGGTCGGAGCGGCGGGGGTTTACTCCCGATGGTCGTGCTCTCGCCTGCGGCTCGGGAGGGGCGAAGCCCCAGTAACTCAACGCAGCGTCGCGCCGTGCTTCGTCTCGAAGGCCTTGAGCAACTTCGCCATCGCAGCCTCGACAGCCGCGTCGGTAAGGGTCTTCTCTTCGTCCTGCAGGATGAAACTGATCGCGTACTGCTTCTTGTCGGTAAGGATCTTCGGACCGCGGTACACGTCGAAGAGGCTCACTTGCCGCAGGATGCCGCGGACCGTCTGGAAGGCCGTCTTGCGCAGCTCGGCGAAGGACACGCCCTCATCGAGCAGCAGCGCCAGGTCGCGCCGCACCTCCGGGAAGCGCGGAAGCTCCTTGTACTTGATCTTGTCGCGCTTGACCAGCTCGAAGAACACCGGCCAGTGAATCTCCGCCACGAAAACCGGCTGCTTGATGTCGAACTGCTTCAGCAGCGCTTTCGACACCGTGCCCATCATCGCCAGACGCTTGTTGCCCAGCTTGTAGGTGAGGCCCTCAGCGAAGAGATCCGACGGTGCAGCCTCCATCTCCAGGTCGTAAAGGTCGGCCTTGAAACGGCGCAGCAGCAGCTCCACATAACCCTTCAGCTCGAAATAGTGGCCGGAACCCAGCTCGTTGCGCCAGGCCTTGGCACCCGGACCGGTGACCACCAGGCAGAGCCGCTGCTCCTCGCGGTAGCTCTTCAGCTCGGCCTTCGGGCACTCGCTCCCCTCTTTCGGCTGGAAACAGTAGCAGTTGCCGATCTCGAAGAGGCGCAGGTTGCTGTTCTGGTGGTTGATGTTGCGCGCCACCACTTCCAGTGCATTGAAAATGAGTGTCTGCCGCATCACGTTCAGGTCGTTGCTGAGCGGATTGACGATGGGCACCGACTGCTCGGCGGGATAGGTCTTGAGCTTGTCGTAGTACGCTCCTTTCGTCAGGGAATTGTTCATGATTTCCACGAAGCCGCGGTCGGCCAGCAGGTCGGAGACCGTCTTGCGCACCTTCTCCGGATCGGGATGTTCCGACGGATTGATGGAGGCCTTCATGCTCACGGGGAGCTCAATGTTGTTGTAGCCGTAGATGCGGAGGACTTCCTCCACGACGTCGCATTCGCGCGTCACGTCCACGCGATAGGCCGGGACGGCTACGGTGCAGCCCTCTTTCGTTTCAGAAAGAAGCTGGAAATCAAGGCTTTCGAGGATCCGCTTGTAGGTATCGGCGCCCAGTTCCTTGCCGATGAGGCTGTCCATGCGGGCGTACGACAGTTCAATCCGGACGGGTTCGAAGGGCTTCCCGCAGCATTCCTGCGGCGCGCCGACGACGGTCGCACCGGCAATTTCCTGCAGGAGCAGGGCGGCGCGGCGGGCGGCGGTCATCGTGGCCGTGGGATCGATGCCGCGCTCATAGCGGAACGAGGCGTCGGTCTTGAGGCCCTGCCGCTTCGAGGTCTTGCGGATGGCCACGGGATTGAAATAGGCGGCTTCGAGGAACACCTCGGTGGTCGATTCGGTCACGCCGGAATCAAGGCCGCCGAAGACGCCGGCGATGCACATCGGCTTCTCCGCATCGCAGATCACCAGGTCGTCGCCGCAGAGCGTGTGCTCCACCTCGTCGAGGGTCGTAAACTTGCAACCAGGCGTGCTGCGGCGCACCACCACCTTCCGGCCGGCGATCTTCGCCGCATCGAAGGCATGGAGCGGATGGCCCATCTCATTGAGCACGAAGTTCGTGACGTCGACCACGCAGTTGATCGGGCGCTGGCCGATAGCCATCAGGCGCTCTTTCATCCAGTCGGGCGACGGCCCCACCTTCACATCCTTGAGCGTAATGCCGATGTAGCGGGGCGCCAGATCGGGCGCCTGCACCTCGACGGGAATGGGCGTGCCTTCACCGGGCTTGAACGCGCGCACGTCGGGCAGGGTCCATTCCACGGGGATGCCGTTCTGCTTGCAGTAGGCATAGAGGTCGCGCGCCACGCCGATATGGCTGGCACCGTCCACGCGGTTGGGCGTCAGGCCGATTTCGAAGAGGGTGTCTTCCTTCAGCCGGAGCTGCACCCGGGCGGGGGTTCCCACCACGGCCGAGGGCTCGAGCACCATGATGCCGGAATGGTCGTTGCCGATGCCCAGTTCGTCTTCGGCGCAGATCATGCCATTGCTCTCGACACCGCGGATCTTGGAGCGCTTGATCTTGAATTTGCTGCCGTCGTCGGTCGGCAGTTCCGTGCCGACGGTGGCCAGCAGGACCTTCTGCCCCTGGGCCACGTTGGGCGCGCCGCAGACGACCTGCAGGAGTTCGGGCTCACCTGTGTTGAGTTTCGTGATGTGCAGGTGGTCGGAATCGGGATGCGGCACGCACTCCACCACTTCCGCCACGATGACGCCGGCCAGTCCGCCGGGAATCTGTTCCACGGTTTCCATGTGCTCCACTTCGAGTCCCGTGGAGGTCAGGATGGCGGATACCTGCTCCGCCGTCAAGTCGAACTTCAGATAATCTTTCAGCCAGTTAAATGAGATATTCATATCGTTATTCTATTTTTCGAAAAGGGATTCCACGAATTCTTTCTTGTCGAAGATCTTGAGGTCCTCGATCTTTTCCCCCACCCCGATGAACTTGATGGGGATCTTGAACTGGTCGCTGATGCCGATCACCACGCCGCCCTTGGCCGTGCCGTCGAGCTTGGTGACGGCCAGCGCCGTCACGTCGGTGGCGCGGGTGAACTCCTTGGCCTGCAGGAAGCCGTTCTGGCCGGTCGAGCCGTCGATGACCAGCAGCACCTCGTGCGGGGCGTCGGGGACGACCTTCCGCATGACGTTGCGGATCTTGGTGAGCTCGTTCATCAGGTTCACTTTGTTGTGCAGACGGCCGGCCGTGTCGACGATCACCACGTCGGCATCCTTGGCCACGGCGCTCTTGACACTGTCGTAGGCCACGGAGGCGGGATCGGAGCCCATCTCCTGCTTCACGATGTCGACGCCGGCGCGTTCCGCCCAGATCACAAGCTGGTCGACGGCCGCGGCCCGGAAGGTGTCGGCGGCGCCCAGCACCACCTTCTTGCCCTGCGCCCGAAGCTGGGCGGCGAGCTTGCCGATGGTCGTGGTCTTGCCCACGCCGTTGACGCCCACCACCATCATCACGTAAGGCTTCTTGCTGAAATCAAAGGGCTCGGCGCTCTTGCCGTCGGCGGCCGCGTCGAGCAGGTCCACGATCTCCTCGCAGAGATAGCGGTTCACCTCGTCGGCATTGAGGTATTTGTCGCGGGCCACACGGGCCTCCAACCGCTCGATGATGTTCTGGGTGGTTTCCACCCCGACGTCGGAGGCGATCAGCACCTCTTCCAGCGAATCCAGCACCTCGTCGTCCACGACGCTCTTGCCGGCGATGGCATACGAGAGTTTCTCGAAGATCGAACGCTTCGTCTTCTCGAGTCCGGCGTCGAGGGGACGCTCCGGAGTCGCCTGCTGTTCCTTATCTTTCTTCAGCCAATTGAAAAGTCCCATGTCACAATGCTTTATATAGTTCCCGGATACACCCGTCGGCCAGGGCCTCCAGCGAGGAGATGCCCATGTCGGCCGGAAGTCCGGCCTTCTGGTAGGCCACGGGAAGTTCCGTGCAGGCGCACACCACGGGGATGCGCTCCTCCTGCCATAATTCTTCTACGATCTTCTTGAAGCCGGCGCCCGCCTCGTCCTGCCGGCCCGCCTTGACCATGTCGGTCACGGCATGGATGCGCGCCTGCATCTCCGGCGTGGGGATGCGGAAGCGGTAACCGGAGGCGGCGCCATGGTCCTGGTACAGGCCTGTCTTCATGGTGCCGAGCGTCGCGGTGAGCCAGGCACCCTCCGGGCTACGCTCCCGGCAGCTGCGGATGGTCTCGTCGATGATATGGATCACCGGCACATGGATCAGTCCCTGTGCGATGAACTTGTCGATGAAATGGTGGGCCGTATTGCAGGTAACGGCCAGGCGGTCGGCGCCCCATTTCTCCAGGGTCAGCATCCCGTCGAGCAGGTAAGGTTCCGGATCCGGTCCCTTCCCAAGCAGGAAGGTGGTACGGTCGGGGGTCACGGTATGCGAATACACGATCATGCGCGGATGCTCCTGGTCGCAGCCGGCCGGCGCCTTGACAGCCAGCAGCCGCTGGAATTCCGCCGTCGCTGCGGGACCCATCCCGCCGAGCACACCCAAAGTCAGACCGTTATGCTTCATTGTCTTTTGCAGGTTTTACATATTGCGCCATCACTACGCCGGCCATCGCCACCACGATGCCCGCCATCTGCAGCGGCAGGATCGTATCCTGTCCCATCAGGGAGGCCGCCACCGCCGAGACGATGGCCACCAGCGGCAGGAACACCACTGTGCGCGTCATGCCGATATGCTCGACACAGGCCGCGTAAAGCACGAAGGCCACGCCCGAGCAGAGCACCGCCAGCGACAGGATGGGCCGCAGCACGGACCACGACAGGTAAGCCGGCGTCCAGGTCGGCGCATCCCAGATCAGGAACGGGACCAGAAAATAGCCCACGGCCAGGATAAACTGCCAGGTAACGATGGTAAAAGCGTTGTATTTCTTGTCCACCAGCTTCTTGCAGATGGCCGTGTAGCCGGTTGAGCCGGCCACGGCCAGAAAGAGGATGCCGATGCCATAGAGGTAGTCCGTGTGCAGGGAACCGCCCAGCACGATGAAGCAGATGACGCCCGCCACCGCCACGAAGATGCCGGTCTTGTTGAGCGTCGAAAGCTTCTCGTGGAAGAAAAGCTGGCCCACGATGAGGGTGAAGACCGGAATCGTGGCGATGATCACCGAGCACAGCGTCGGCGAACCCGTGATCTTCAGGCCGAAAGTCTCGCCCAGAAAATATAGGAAAGGTTCGAAGGCCGTCATCGCGGCGAACCATTTCAAGTCGCCGCGGCGGATCTTCTGCAACTGGCCCGTCAGCAGGCTGAAGAGCGTCAGCGCGACAGCCGCGAGCACCATCCGGGTGAAAATGAAGGTAAAGACGGGCACGTTCTGGTCCAGCACCGAATCGCTCCAGAGGAACGACATCCCCCAGAAGAAGACGGTCACGAGGATCGCCAGGTACCAAATCCAGCCCATGCGCCCGCCCTTGCTCATTTGCGCGGACGGATTTTACGGAAACGAAGTTTGAGCACGCCCCAGAAGGCCTCGCCGAAGATACCGGAACTCATCTTGGAGCTTCCTTCCTTGCGGTCCTCGAAGATGATGGGCACCTCGGCAATCTTGAAGCCGAGCTTGTAGGCGTTGTATTTCATCTCGATCTGGAAGCCGTATCCATGCATCTGGATGCGGTCGAAATCGATGGCTTCCAATACTTTGCGTGAGTAACACTTGAAGCCCGCCGTGGTGTCGTAGATCTTCATGCGCAGCACGGTACGAACATAGGCGGAAGCATAATACGACATGATCACGCGCCCGATGGGCCAGTTGATCACGCTGATGCCGTTGCAGTAGCGCGAGCCGATGGCCATGTCGGCGCCTCCTTCCGCGCAGGCGGCATAGAGCCGCGGCACGTCGGAGGGTTTGTGCGAAAAGTCGGCATCCATCTCGAAGATATAGTCATAGCCGTGCTCGAGCGACCAGCGGAAACCCGTCAGGTAAGCCGTGCCCAGCCCCTGCTTGCCGGCGCGCTCGATGAGATGGATCTGTGTCGGAAACTCCTGCTGGAGGCCCTTGACGATGGCGGCGGTGCCGTCGGGCGAGCCGTCGTCGATGATCAGTACATGGTAATCACCTTCCAGGGCGCGCACCGCCCGGATGATCTTCTCGATATTCTCCTTCTCGTTGTACGTCGGGATGATAATGACTTTCTTGTCCATGGACCTTCGTATTTATGCTATCTTGCAAAGATAGAAATAATTTCCTACCGTTCAACATCCTTCCAGACCGGGGCTGCAGCGCAGAGCACGCCGTAGCCGCCGTGTACGTTGCTGTAGATCGTGACGCCCTCCGAGAAGAAGTTGAATTGGAATTCCTGCTGCGAGTAGGACATGTCGAACCAGTACAGGCTCTCGTTGACCGTCGACAGCCGGACGGAGAACAGTTCGAGCTCCTCCGGTGCGACCACCCGCAGCAGCTGGATCTTGAAAGTACGGCTCTCCCCCTTGATGATAGTGTCGGGGAAGTAATTGGCCGCCAGCCTGTCTCCCGTCTGAAAGTCAAAGCGCTCGAAAGCGCTGGCATCGAGCTGCTGGAAGACGATGTCGCTCGACACGAAGGGCACCACTTCCACGATATGGATCTGTGCGGGTTCGAAAAAATAGGCCTGGAAGGGCTGCAGGCAATAGTATTTGTCATAGGAGCCGTCATCCGTCACGGAGAGGGTCATATCCACCTGGTAGTAATCGGGCTGTTCGTCGTACTCCTTCTCCATCAGTTTCCATTCAGTCGAAACAAGCTCGAACTGCGGCGGGAACGGCACGTCGGTTTCCGCCCAGACCGGGTCGAAGCCGGGGAATTCCGCTTCCACCCGGATATGGTCGCCCGGCGCGGGCACATAATCTTCCGCCAGGTAGCAATAGCTCGAATAACTGGCATTGGCGTGCAGCACCATCTGCTTGCTCTGCTGCGAACCGTTGACGAAGCAGCGCACTTCACCCCGCAGGGTGTCCAGCTTTTCGGTATACGTCTTGCCGGTCACGTCGCGCTGCAGGAAGAAGACCGAGTTGGCCACATAGACCGGGAACGGGTCGCCGGCCACGGCCTGCGCCGAGATGGTCAGGCGCGGCTCCGCAATCTCACCTTTGAATTCGATGACCTTTTCGCAGGCACTTCCCAGGAGCGCCACCAGCGCCAAAGCACAAGGGATGATATATTTCTTCATGGTGTATCCTCCTAAAATTCAAATGTATAAGAAACCGACGGCATGATCGGGAAGATGGACAGCTGCTTGAGCTCGCTGCCATCCCGGAAGACAAGGAACGGGTTGTTCCGGTTCAGGGTGTTGTAGACGCTCACGTTGATGCTGCGGTGGCAGCCGTTGCGGAAGGTCCGCTTGAAGTTGACGCCCAGGTCGAGCCGCTGGTAGGAAGGCATGCGGTAGTTGTTGCGCCCTTCCAGATAGTCCACCGGCGTGGTGGGATAATAGTAATCCAATTCCTTGGTGAAGCCGGGAATCACGCTGATGCTCTGCATGGCCAGCGAGCCGCAGACGCCCGTGCCGTAGATGAAGGTGGCTGCCACGTCAATCTTCTTGTTGATCTCGTAGGAAGCGGTGACGCTCAAGTCGTGCCGGCGGTCGTACTTGGCCGGGAAAGGTTCTCCGAAATTAAGGATGTTGCCCTCCCGGTCGAACTGGCGCATGCTCTTCGACCAGGTGTAGCCCACCCAGCCGGTCAGCTTTCCCGTCTTCTTCTGGGCCAGGAACTCCACGCCATAGGCCCATCCGCGGCCCATCGCCACTTTCTCTTCCCAGCCCGTGGTCGAGCCGAAGAAGGAGGTGCCGTCGCGGTATTCCAGCACGTTGTCCATGGTCTTGTAGTAGCCTTCCACCGAGAGGTCCACCGGGCCCACGCTGTAGAACACGCCGGCCGCCGCCTGGTTGGAATACATGGGCAGGATCTTGTTCGTGACCGGGACCCAGAGGTCCGTGGGCAGGGTGATGTTGCTGTTGCTCAGCAGGTGCACCGCCTGGCTCATCCGCGACCAGGAGGCCTTGACGGAAAGGTCGTCGGTGATCAGGGCGCGCAGGCTCACGCGGGGCTCCACGGAGTGATAGGTCCGCCCGTCTGTATTATAGAGCACGTAGCGCACGCCGAGGTTGACCTTCAGCCAACGGGCGATCGACCAGTTGTCCTCGATATAGGCAGCCGCCTCGTGGGTAAAGAGTTTCTTGTCACCGTAGGTCGTGTCGATGGACATGGGCGAACCAGAACTGCCACCCTCCATGTAGCGAAGGGTCGAAATGGACGGCTTGAAGGAGTGGTGGATATAGGTGGCGCCGAAACGGATGTCGTGCGCGGGGCTGGGGTTGTACTCGAAGTCCGCCGCCGTGGAGATGTCGCCGATACGCGACAGGTAGTCGAGCGAGATCTCCGCTTCCGGCCAGCCGCTGACGCGTTCCGTGGCCTTGATGCCCAGGCCGTGCCGGTAGCGCGTGTAGTTGACGGTCGTGTTGACGAAGAGCTTGGGACCGAACACATGGTTCCAGCGCACGGACCCCACGATGTTGCCCCAGTTCCACCCCAGGTTCATCTTCGTGTTGTCGTCGCCGTCGCTGATCTTGTAGCGGGCATACACGCGGTCGTCGCCCATGTAGTAGCTTGCGTAGAGCTTGTCGCGGTTCGAGAAGCGGTGCGTCAGCTTAGCATTGATGTCGTAGAAATAGTAGCCGCCCGTGGCGCGGTCCCCGTCGCCGCCCTCCATCTTGAGGTACATGGCGATGAAAGGCTGCGAAAGGATGTCGTAGTAGGTGCGGCGCGCCGATACGTTGAAGGTGGTCTTGCCCTTGACGATGGGGCCTTCCACCTGGAACCTGGCAGACAGCAGGCCGACGGAGGCACTGCCGTGGTACTCCTTGTCGTTGCCGTCCTTCATGCGGACGTCCACGATGCTGGAGAGGCGGCTGCCGAAACGGGCCGGAAAACTGCCCTTGTAGAGGGTCACGTTCTTGATGGCGTCGGCGTTGAACACCGAGAAGAAGCCCATCATGTGGTTGACGTTGTAGATCGGCACGCCGTCGAGCAGCAGCAGGTTCTCGTCGGGACCGCCGCCGCGCACGTAGAGGCCGGCCGAGCCTTCCGTACCGGACTGCACGCCCGGGAGCAGTTGGATGGCCTTGATCACGTCAACCTCGCCGGCCAGGGCGGGCACATGCTTGATCTGGTAGACCGGGATCTCGATGGCGCTCATCTGGGAGCCGCGCACGCCGGTCTCGGAGCGGGAGGCCGTCACGGCCGCGCCGGCCAGCATCTCGGCGGAGGGTTTCAGGGCCACATGGATCACGGTGTCGCGCTGGAGCCGGAACGAGGCCGTCACGGTCTCATAGCCGATATACGACCACTCGAGCGACACCTCGCCCGCGGGCAGCGTCAGGGTATAGAAGCCAAAGTTGTTCGTCACCGTGCCCTGCTTCGACAATTGTTCGAGCAGGGCGGCGCTGATCAGCGATTCGCCCGACGCGGCGTCGGTCATGTAGCCGCTGACGGTACATTTCTGCTGGGCGGCGGCAGGGGTGGCCACCAGTGCGAGAATCGCCGCGACGATGGCGGCGATCATCCCCCTTCCCTTTCTCTTCATCTCTCTTCTCATTTTTGTAAACCTTTCAGTGATAAGCCGATCCGCTTCCTGTCGAGATCGACCTGGATGACCCGGGCCTCGATGTGCTGGTGCACTTTCAGCACCTTGGAAGGATCGGACACGTATTTGTCTGCCATCTGCGACACATGGATGAGGCCATGTTCGTGGATGCCGATGTCGACGAAAGCGCCGAAGGCCGTGACATTGGTCACGATGCCCGGCAGGATCATGCCCACCTGCACGTCTTCGATCGACTGGATCTCATGGGAGAATTCGAACACCTGGATCGAGCCGCGAGGATCCCGTCCGCGCTTGGCGATTTCCGTCATGATGTCGGTCAGCGTGGGCATGCCCGCCTCGTCCGTCACATAACGCTTGAGCTCGACCCCTTCGCGGACTTTCCCGTCAGCGATGAAGGCGTCGACCGTCACGCCCGCATCGGCGGCCATGCGCTCCACCAGGGCGTAGCGCTCCGGATGGACGGCCGTGTTGTCGAGCGGATTGGTGGCGCCGGGGATGCGGAGGAAACCGGCGCACTGCTCGAAAACCTTGGCGCCCAGGCGTTTGACTTCCATCAGCTCACTACGGGAGCGGAAAGGACCGTTCTCGGCGCGATAGTCCACGATGTTGCGGGCCAGCACCGGTCCGATGCCCGACACATAGCGCAGCAGCCAGCTGCTCGCCGTATTGAGGTTCACGCCCACGCTGTTGACACAACTTTCGACCGTCTCGTCGAGCTGCTCTTTGAGCAGACCCTGGTCCACATCGTGCTGGTACTGCCCCACCCCGATGCTCTTGGGATCGATCTTCACCAGTTCGGAGAGCGGGTCCATCAGCCGGCGCCCGATCGACACGGCGCCGCGCACCGTCACATCGTAGTCCGGAAACTCCTCGCGGGCCACGTCCGAGGCTGAGTACACCGAGGCGCCGTCTTCACTCACGGAGTAGACGCGTACGCCTTCGGGCAGGGCGATCTTCTGGATGAAAGCCTCCGTCTCGCGGCCGGCGGTACCGTTGCCGATGGCGATGACCTCGATCTTGTAAGCCTCCACCATCTGCGAGATCTTCTTCATGGCCACGATCTTCTCACTCACGGGCGGATGCGGGTAGATGGTGTCGTTGTGCAGCAGGTTTCCCTGCGCATCGAGGCATACCACCTTGCAGCCGGTGCGGAAACCCGGATCGATGGCCAGGGTGCGCTTCTGCCCCACCGGCGGGGCGAGCAACAACTGCCGGAGGTTCTCGCCGAACACGCGGATGGCCTCGATGTCGGCTTTCTCCTTGGCGCGCGCCAGCACCTCGTTTTCGATGGACGGATGCAGCAGCCGCTTGTAGGAATCCTCGAGCGCGGCATTGACCTGGGCCCGGCAGGCCGGAGTCGGGCGCTGCTTGCGATCGTAGACTTTCCGGGCGATGCGCTCCAGGGCATGGTCGGGATTGACCTCCATGCGGACCTTGATCGCGCCTTGATCCTGCGCCCGCAGCATGGCCAGCAGACGGTGCGACGGGATGCGGTCGAGCCGCTGCGAAAAGTCGAAATAGTTGCGGTAGTTCTGGGCCTCGGCGTCGTCTTCCTTGCCTTTGACCACATGGGCCGTGACCGTCCCCCACTGGGTGTAGAGGTCACGCAGCTGGGCGCGCACCGGCTGGCTGTCAGCCACCATCTCGGCGATGATGTCGCGGGCGCCCGCCAGCGCCTCCTCGTCCTCACGCTCCGGGTGGTCGAGTTTCATGTCCCACAGCTTCAGGGCCAGCGGTTCGTAGCCTTTCTCGCGGGCCACGGATGCGCGCGTCTTGCGCTTGGGGCGATACGGCAGGTAGAGGTCCTCTACGGTCTGCGCATCCACCTCGTTTTCAATGGCTTTACGCAGCTCCGGAGTCAGCTTGCCGTGTTCCTCGATGCTCGCCAGGATAGCCGCCTTGCGCTTCTCCAGTTCGGTGAAGCGCAGCCAGTAGTGCCGGACGGCCGCCACCTGCATCTCGTCGAGCGCGCCTGTGCGCTCTTTGCGGTAGCGGCTGATGAAAGGGATCGTCGCCCCTTCCTCCAGAAGGTCGATGCAATGCTCGACCTGCCAGGCAGCCGTCTGCAGCTGGCTGGCGATGTGGTTGACATACAGTTTATTCATCGGAGACAGCTTTGAGCTGGTCGCGGTACGAAGAGAAGATCTTGCTCTTCGACACGAAACCCAGGTATTTGTTCTCGTCGTCGAGCACGGGCAGGTTCCATGCCTGCGTCGACTCGAATTTGTCCATCACGCTTTCCATCTTCTCGTCGAGGTAGACGAAGGCCGGCGCGCTTTTCATGATGTTGTACATCTTCACCGTGTCGTAGCTGCCGCGGTCGAACATGATCTCGCGCACGTCGTCGAGCGTCACCACGCCCTGGAAGCGTCCCTGCTCGTCGAGCACGGGGAAGAGGTTGCGCCGCGAACGGGAGATCGCATCGACCAGCTTGCCCAGCGTGTCGGTATAGCAGATGGTCGTGAAGTCCCGTTCCACCAGGTCGGAGGTCTTGAGCAGGGTCAGGACGGCCTGGTCGCTGTCGTGCGTCAGGAGTTCACCCTGCGCCGCGATGCGCTTGGTATAGATGGAATAGCGTTCAAAGATGCGAATGGTGCCGTAGCTCACCGTCGCAGCGATAATCAGGGGAATCAGCAGTTCATAGCCGCCCGTGATCTCGGCGATCAGGAAGATGGCCGTCATGGGTGCCTGCATGACACCGGCCATCAGGCCCGCCATGCCCACCAGCACGAAATTGGCCTCGGGCAGGGCCGCGAAGCCCAGCAGGTTGACCAGGCGCGCGACCACGAAGCCGGCCAGGCCGCCGCAGACCAGCGTCGGGCCGAACGTACCGCCCACACCGCCGCCGGCATTGGTAAAGGCCGTGGCGAACACCTTGAAAAGCATGATGGCGGCAAAATAAATCAGGAACAGCCAGGAGCTTGCCTGCAAGCGGGCACCGAAGAGCGAGGGAATCTCCGCCGCGCTGTTGTTGAGCATCAGGGACAGCGAGCTGTATCCCTCGCCGTAAAGCGGCGGGAAGAGATAGATCAGCACGCCCAGCAGCACGGCGCAGACGGCCCAGCGGCCGAAAGGATTCTTGAAGCGGCGCATGCGGTCCTCCACCCGCAGGGTCATGCGGATGAACCACAGCGACATGAAGCCGCAGAAGATGCCGAGGATCAGGTAGAACGGAATCCGGGCCATGCGGAAGGCTTCGATCGAGCCGCCGAACTGCACCTCCGTTCCCATGAAAAGATATGTCACCACCGTGGCCGTCACCGACGAAAGCAGCAGCGGCAGGATGGCGTTCATCGACATGTTGAACATCAGGATCTCCAGCGTGAAGAGTACGCCGGCCAGCGGGGCCTTGAAGATGCCCGCGATGGCCGCCGCCGCGCCGCAGCCCAGCAGCATGGTCATATTCTTGTACGACAGGCCCGCCTTGCGCCCGATCACCGAGCCGATGGCGGCGCCCGAATAGACGATCGGGGCCTCCGCACCGACGCTGCCGCCGAAGCCGATGGTCACGGAACTGGCGACGAGGCTCGACCATGTATTGTGCGGCTTGATGTTCGAATCGTGCTTCGACACGGCCTGCAGCACCTTGGTCACGCCGTGGCTGATGTTGTCCTTGAGCAGATAGCGGACGAAGAGCAGCGAAAGCAGCATGCCCACGCCCGGGTAGACCAGCAGGAGCAGGCTGTCGGACGGGTCGTTGAACCACGAGCGCAGCCCGTTCTGGATCCAATGGATCAGGGTTTTAAGCAGGATTGCCGCGCATCCGCACAGCAATCCTACCAATACTGCCAGCAGCAGCAGTTTGGTCTTTTCTGTCAGATTGCTGGACCGATCAGTCTTCACCTTCCTCCTGGGCAGCTTCGGCCGCGGCGATATCATCGTCCGATGCCGGGAAGCTTCCGCCTTCGCCCTCCTCTCCATCGTCTCCATCCTCATTCTTGAAAACTTCCTCTGCATCTTCGTAGTCGTCCACCCTCACCTTGATCTTGACCAGGTAGAGTGCGTCCGGAATCTCCAGGGTGACGGCATAGAAAGAAGTGCCGTCAGGCTTGTCCACTTTGAAAATATCTCCCATATAATCGGCATAGCCGTGCGGATACTTCTCCTTGAAAGCATCCATCAACGCTTCCGACATGTTTTCGTAGCTGATTACAGCCCGTTTCTTAGGGATATTCTGTCCTGCCATAGTTCGATTTATGTTTGGTGCTGCAAGTATAGATGTTTTTTTTATTCTGCGCAAAAAAAAATCATCGCAGCCGTGCGCCTGGCACTCGCTCCGCGGCTCTGCTGGCTTGTGCTTGGGCGCTCTGGGAATTGCTTCTCGGACCGACGCTTCGCGTCTCCCTCCCATGCTGACACATGGGCCCCTCCCGCTATCAACCGCGGGTGGTTAGGGTCCTCGAAGCAATGTCCCACCCGCGCCTGAGCGCACAAGCGAGCGTAGCGGCGGGTGGTTTTTCGGAGCCGCAAGCATTTTTTCGCGAGCGGGACGAAAACCGTCCGCAGTTTCGTGGCACGACCCGCACTGATTATCAACTAATTACCACAATCCGCTTGCGCATTTCGACGCAATCGGATTCATGTAAATTACTGATTATCAGTATAGGATGTGCCACAAAGAAATGAGCATGCTTGAAACGGATTTCTTTTAGTACCTTTGTCCCATGAACTTCCTGCCAACATCGAAGAAGGAGATGGACGCGCTGGGCTGGGAGCAGGCCGACGTGATCCTTTTCATGGGCGACGCCTATGTCGACCATCCTTCGTTCGGCGTGGCCGTCATCGCGCGCGTACTCGAGGACAAAGGGTATAAGGTGGCCGTCGTGCCGCAGCCCAACTGGCGCGACGACCTGCGCGACTTCCGCAAGCTCGGAAGACCGCGCCTGTTCTTCGGCGTGGGTGCCGGCGCCATGGACTCCTTGGTCAACCATTATACGGCCGCCAAGCGCCTGCGCAGCGACGACGCCTATACGCCCGAAGGCCGCGCCGGTGCCCGCCCGGACCGGGCGACCATCGTCTATACGAAGATACTGAAGCAGCTATGGCCCGATGTCCCCGTGGTTATCGGCGGCGTTGAAGCTTCGCTGCGGCGCGAACGGCACTACGACTATTGGGACAACTGCATAAAGCCGCCGATCCTCGAAGAGAGCGGCGCAGATTTGCTGGTCGCCGGCATGGGCGAGATGCCCATGATCCAGGTGGCGGAGGCCTGCGAGAACGGCACCTTCGCGCAGTTGCCCCGCATCCTTTTCGGCCCCGTGCTGACCACCGAAGAGATGGACTGGATCTACGACCTTCCGTTCACCCGGCTGCCGCACCCCCGCTACAGAGGCAAGCGCATCCCTGCCTACGACATGATCAAGTTTTCGATCACCACGCACCGGGGCTGCTTCGGCGGCTGTAACTTCTGCGCGATCACGGCCCATCAGGGCAAGCTCATCCAGTCGCGCAGCGAAGCCTCGATCCTGCGGGAGGTCGAAGCGCTCACGCGCCATCCCGAGTGGAAGGGCACCATCTCGGACCTGGGCGCTCCGACCGCCAACATGTACCGCATGGGCGGCCGGAACCAGGAGCTCTGCGCGAAATGCCAGCGGCCTTCGTGCCTCTATCCGAACCGCTGCAAGAACCTCAATTACGACCACACGCCCCTGCTGCAGCTCTACGAAAAGGTGCTCCGCGTGCCCGGCGTCAAGCACGTGTTCATCGGAAGCGGCATCCGCTACGACCTCTTCCTCGACGAGAACGGCTTCCTCGACGCGACCTGCCGCCGCTACTTCGAAGAGCTGGTGACGAAGCACACCAGCGGCCGGCTGAAAGTGGCTCCTGAGCATACGGAGGACAAAGTCCTCGACGCCATGGGCAAGCCCTCTTTCAAGCTCTTCGTCCGCCTCGAAAAGGAGTTCCGGCGGCTCATCCGCGAAAAGGGCCTGAAATACGAGATCATCCCATATTTCATCTCCGCCCATCCGGGCTGCACCATGCAGGACATGGAGGCCCTCTCGAAGAATTCCGCCCTGCATGGCGTGCGCACCGAGCAGGTCCAGGATTTCACGCCCACGCCCATGACCGTCTCGACCGAGATGTTCGCAACCGGCCGTGACCCCCGTACCGGCAAACATATCTTCGTGGAGCGCGACATCGCCAAAAAACAGCGTCAGAAGTCGTTTTTCTTCAAAAAACGGTGATTTTGGACCGACTGCATGTCTAATTCGTTCAGGTCAGCAGTCCTCCCCGTGGCACAAGTATATCTGATTTTCAATGATTTAACACAATCCGCTTGCGCTTTTTAACGCAAGCGAAATTGAGTATCTTCCTGATAATCAACGGGGGTAGTGCCACGGAATAAAAAGATTTGCAAAACTCGATTCTTCCTTTGTATCTTTGTACAAACCAAATGTGGGAACGCCATGAAGGGGAGATATCGGGTTTTCAAGGTGGGTGAACTCCATCACATCTATCAACGGACTGTCAACGGGTATTTGATTTTTTATTCCGGGAGAGATTTTCTGGTCTTTTTCTCTTTGTTCTGCACCCTGGCTCGCCAACATGGCATCCAAGTGCTCGGCTTATGCTTGATGTATGATCACATCCATGTGCTGGTCGTTGCGCCATCAAAGGATACGTTATCTGCCTTTGTCAGAGATTATACCTGTCGATTTTCCCATCGGAGGAATGTTCATTATCAGCGAAAAGGCCAGTTTTTCCAACATCGATTTGGCAGTGCGGCCAAAGTAGGTGACAAGAAAGTCAGGACCGCCATCTCCTACCTGTACAATAATCCCGTAGAAAAGAAAATATGTGCATACCCCGAAGAGTTCCAGTGGTGCTTTCTCGCTTATGCGCACGATTCACACCCCTATTCGGAGCCATTGAAGCTAAACACGGCCTCAAGACAACTCCGCAGAGCGGTAAATGAGGTGAAGGCGTTACGCGCCTCAACTATCCCGCTGACCTATGAATTCATCGAAAGGGTTACCCATCAAATGAGTATCAAAGAAATCCGACAATTAACCGATTTCATCATAACGCAATACAACTGCATCGATTATTCAAAGTTATCATCCTATTACGATAACTTTCAAATGATGTTGCTCGCCATCCACTCCAACACGGGCAGCGAGTATCAAGTCAAAGAAATCATCGTTCCCGGTTCAGACGCCATCTACCATCGCTTGTCCGCGACGCTCCGTACAATCAAAGGATACTCCGATATAACGAAAGTTCTCGCACTCCCAGAACAGGAGAAGTTACAGCTCGCCTGGATTCTGTCTGCAGAGACCGGTGCCAGCCCTCATGAAATCGCAAAATTCCTGCATCTCCCCTTCACTCAATAATAGCGCGTGGCAGAAACCCTGCTGAAAATCAGCACATTCCAAAATCCGCTTGCGTCAAAATACGCAAGCGGATTCGGTTAAAGCACTGATAATCAGCGGGGATACTGCCACGGAGCCTACATCCGCTCCGGAAGCGAGATGCCGAGGATGTTCATGGCGTGGCGGAGGGTACGGGCGATGACCTCCAGAAGGGCGAGACGCTGGTCACGGACGGCGGCGTCAGGCTCGCGCAGGATCTGCGTATCGTGGTAGTACTGGTTGAACTCCTTCGCCAGGTCGTAGGCAAAGTTCGCGACCAGCGCCGGCGAATGCGCCAGGCCCGCTTCGCGGATCTTGTCGGGATAGCCGCTGAGAATCTGTACGATGGCCTCTTCCTTCGGCAGCAGTGTCGCCCCCGTGACGGCCGGCACGAAGCCTGCCTCGGCGGCCTTGCGCAGGATCGAGCAGATGCGTGCATGGGTGTATTGGATGAAAGGACCCGTGTTGCCGTTGAAATCGATGGATTCCTTCGGATCGAAGAGCATGGTCTTGCGCGGATCGACCTTCAGGATGAAATACTTGAGCGCGCCCAGCGACAGCATCCGGAAAAGCTCGTCCTGCTCCTGCTCCGACATGCCCTCGAGCTTGCCCAGCTCCAGCGAAGTCTCCTTCGCCGTGGCATACATGCGGTCGAGCAGGTCGTCGGCGTCGACCACCGTGCCCTCGCGCGATTTCATCTTGCCCTCGGGAAGCTCCACCATGCCGTAGGACATGTGATAGATGGTCTCCGCCCAGTCGAAGCCCAGCTTGCCCAGCACGAGCTTCAGCACCTGGAAGTGGTAGTTCTGCTCGTTGCCCACCACATAGATCATCTCGTCGAAGTTGTATTCGTCGTGGCGCTGCTTCGCCGTGCCGAGGTCCTGGGTCATGTAGACCGAAGTGCCGTCACGGCGCAGCAGGAGCTTCTCGTCGAGCCCGTCAGCCGTGAGGTCGCACCACACGGAGCCGTCGTCCCGGCGGTACAGCACGCCCTTCGCGAGCCCCTCTTCCACGAGCGCCTTGCCGTCCTTGTAGGTCTGGGACTCATAGTAGATGCGGTCGAAAGAGATGCCGAGCCGGCGGTACGTCTCGTCGAAACCGGCATAGACCCAGCCGTTCATCTTCTCCCAGAGTGCCCGGACTTCCGGATCGCCCTGCTCCCATTTGACCAGCATGGTCTGGGCTTCCTGCAGCAGCGGCGCGTTCTTCTCGGCCTCTTCCTGCGGCATGCCGCCCGCGACCAGCTCCGCCACCTGGGCTTTCAGCAGGTCGTTGAACTTCACGTAGTAGTCGCCCACCAGGTGGTCGCCCTTCTTGCCGGAGCTTTCCGGGGTCTCGCCGCCGCCGCATTTCAGCCAGGCGAGCATCGATTTGCAGATGTGGATGCCACGGTCGTTCACAAGATTGACCTTCAGCACCTTATGTCCGCAAGCAGCCAGCAGCTGGCTCACCGACCAGCCCAGCAGGTTGTTGCGGATGTGGCCCAGGTGCAGCGGCTTGTTGGTGTTCGGGCTGGAAAATTCCACCATCACGGTCTGGCCGGAGGCGGGCAGCTGCCCGAAATCGGTCCGGGCGGCAATCCCGGCCAGCACGCCGGTCCAGAAACTGCCGGCGAGCTTGAGATTGAGGAAGCCCTTCACCACGTTGAATCCGCACAGCTGTGGATCGTTGTCACAAAGCCAGGCGCCGATCTCCTGCCCGGTGGCTTCGGGAGCCTTATGGCTGGTCTTCAGCAGCGGGAAAACGACGAGGGTCACATCGCCCTCGAACTCTTTGCGGGTGGGCTGGACCTGGATCAGGTTGTCGGCGGGTTTCACGCCGTAGAGGGCCACCACGGCCTTACGGGCGGCAGCGGAGATATAATCGAGCGGATTCATCATAGTCGGATCAGTTTATGGCTTTTTGGGCTTGGCGAAATAGCGGTCCATCTCCCTGCGGGCCTTGGGCGCCAGGCAGAAGAGCGTGAACATCGTGGGGAAAGCCATCAGCGCATAGGCGGCGTCGATCAGGCTCACGGCCACCTTGAGCGGGATGACGGCGGCCACCACCAGCATCGCCAGGAAGAAATAATTGTAGTATGAGGAGTACCGGGCGCCAAAGAGGAAACCGGTACATTTTTGTCCGTAGTACGAATAGGAAAACATCGTGCTGAAGGCGAAGAGGATCACAATCACGAAGAGCAGGTAGCCGCCCACGCCGGGAAGCGCCGCATTGAAAGCGTTCAGCGCGAGTTTCAGGCCTTCCATCGAGCCCATGCCTTCCGCTTCGGGCAGCAGCGCAGGGTTGAGTTCGGCGCCGACCAGAATGGCCAGCGCGGTCATGGTGCAGACCAGGCCCGAATCGATGGAAGGGCCGATCATGGCCACCAGGCCTTCGCGCACAGGCTCCTGGTTCTTTGATGCGCCGTGCATCATGGATGCGGTGCCCACACCGGCCTCATTGACCAGGGCGGCACGCCGCACGCCCGTCAGCGCGATCATGATGATGGAGCCGATGCCGCCGCCCAGCGCGCCTCGCGGGGTGAAAGCACCGGAGAAGATATCCCCGAACACGCCCGGCACCAGGCCGATGTGGCGGATCAGGATATAGATCACCAGCAGGAAATACAGGGCCACCATCGTGGGGACCAGTTTCGTGGCGATCTTGGAGATGCGCTTGATGCCCCCGATCACGACGAACGAGACAATGACGGTGAGGATGATGCCGATGACCAGGCGAAGCACCGGCGTGTTCTGTTCGGGCGTGAAGAACAGGGTCGTGACCGACTCCGTAAGCTGGTTCGACTGCATCACGCAAAGGGTGCCGAAAAGGCCGAAGATCGAGAAGAAGACGGCCAGCGGCTTCCATTTCTTGCCCAGGCCCTCCGTGATCATGTACATCGGGCCGCCCTGGACCTCGCCGGCGTCGTCTTTTCCCTTGTACATCACGGCGATGGTGCCTTCGAAGAACTTGGTGGCCATGCCTACGACGGCGCTGACCCACATCCAGAAGATGGCGCCGGGTCCGCCGATCGAGAGGGCGACCGCCACGCCGGCGATGTTGCCCATGCCGACGGTTGCCGCGATGGCGCTGGTCAGGGCTTCAAACGAGGAGATCTGGCCCGCGGCGCTGTCGTCTTTCACGCGAAGCGCCCCGATGGCGCGACCGTAGTAGCGCAGCGGAGCGAACTTCGAATAGACGAGGAAGAAAAGTCCCCCGCCGATCAGCAGGAAGAAGAGCGGATAGCCGCAGATAAAGTCGCTGAAGGCGGCGATGCCGTGTCCGATGGAATCCCAGAAAGCGCCCATGGCCGCCGTCGATTAGCCCAGGTATCCCTTGAGCAGTTTGCTACGGGCGCTGTGGCGCAGGCGACGGATGGCTTTTTCTTTGATCTGGCGCACGCGTTCGCGGGTCAGGCCAAATTTTTCGCCGATTTCTTCAAGGGTCATTTCCTGGCAGCCGATGCCGAAGAAATATTTCACGATGTCGCGTTCGCGCTCGGTCAGCGTGGAGAGGGCGCGTTCGATCTCGGTGTTGAGGCTTTCGTTGACGAGGCCTTTGTCGGCGTTCGGGGAGTCGTTGTTGACCAGCACGTCGAGCAGGCTGTTGTCTTCGCCGTCCACGAACGGGGCGTCGACGGATACGTGGCGGCCGGATACGCGGAGGGTGTCGGCGATTTTCTCGCGCGGGATCTCGAGCATGTCGGCCAGTTCGTCGGGCGACGGCTGGCGCTCGTACTGCTGCTCGAACTGGGAAAGGGCCTTGTTGATCTTATTGAGCGATCCGACCTGGTTGAGCGGCAGGCGCACGATGCGGCTCTGCTCGGCAAGTGCCTGGAGGATGCTCTGGCGGATCCACCACACGGCGTAGGAGATGAATTTGAAGCCGCGGGTCTCGTCGAATTTTTCTGCTGCCTTGATCAGGCCGAGGTTTCCTTCGTTGATCAGGTCCGGGAGGCTGAGGCCCTGGTTCTGATACTGTTTGGCGACAGAGACGACGAAGCGCAGGTTGGCGCGTGTCAGTTTATCCAGGGCTTCCTGGTCTCCTTTCTTAATTCGTTGTGCGAGTTCGACTTCTTCTTCGACGGTGATCAATTCTTCGCGACCGATCTCCTGCAGGTATTTGTCAAGCGATGCACTCTCTCGGTTGGTGATCGACTTGGTAATCTTTAGTTGACGCATATAGAAAAATCAAGTGCCGCCCGATTGGGACGACACTTACTTATACGAATATCGAAAACTTATGTTTCAATATTTTTATGTTTGCTTGCTTGGCGCTCTGGGAATTGCTTCTCGGACCGACGCTTCGCGTCTCCCTCCCATGCTGCGCATGGGCCCCTCCCGCTATCAACCGCGGGTGGTTAGGGTCCTCGAAGCAATGTCCCACCCGCGCCTAAGGCGCAAGCAAACAGCGCATAGCGAGCCAAGCTGCGGGTGGTTTTCCGGAGCCGCGAGCATTTTTTAGCGAGCGGGACGGAAACCAGAGCAGCAAGCGAGCGTTATAAGGTGACGATGATCTCGTGCTGTTTGCCGTCACGGAGGACGGTGACAACGGCTTTTTCGCCAGGGCGGAGACGGTTCAGCTGTTCCTGGAGACCGGCGCTGTTGTGGACGGCGTTCAGGTTGATCTCCTTGATGACGTCGCCGACGAGGATGCCGGCTTTTTCGGCCGGGCCGTCCTTCTGGACCCCGGCCACGTAGACGCCATCAATCTCCGATACGTTCGCCTGGGCCGCCAGCTGCGCCGTCATGTCCGCAATGTTGATACCCAGCAGGGCACGCTGCACGGCACCATATTCGATGAAGTCGTCGACCACCTTGCTCACGATGTTCACAGGAACCGCGAACGAATAGCCCGCATAAGAACCCGTCAACGAGATAATGGACGTGTTGATGCCAACCAGCTCACCGGCCGCATTCACCAGCGCGCCGCCACTGTTGCCCGGATTCACCGCCGCATCGGTCTGGATGAACGACTCCACCCGGTACTGGCCGTCATAGTTCGGCATCGAACGGCCCTTCGCACTGACAATGCCCGCCGTAATGGTCGAGCGGAGGTCATAGGGCGAGCCGATGGCCAGCACCCATTCGCCGAGCCGGAGGTCATCGGAGTTTCCGATGGGAACGGTCGGCAGGTCTTCCGCATCGATCTTGATCAGGGCGATGTCCGTCGCCGGATCGGTGCCCACCAGCTTCGCCGGATAGACCTGGTTGTTCTCGAGCGTCACCTCGATGACATCGGCACCCGCGATCACGTGGTTGTTCGTCACGATGTAGCCGTCCGGACGGATGATCACGCCGGAGCCCAGGCCCACCTGGTCACGCGGCGTCTGCGCGAAACCGAAGAGCAGATCGAAGATGGAATTGGGCTGCTGGTAACGCGCTTTCTGCGTCACTTTCACGTAAACCACGGCCTGGACTGCCGATTCGGCGGCGTCCGAGAAGTTTGCCACTTCTTTGACTTCGACCCGCCGCTGCGGCGCTGACTTTTTGTCAGCCGCGACGATGGCCGCCACCTCTTCGGACGAGGCGTCGGCGGGGATGCGGCGGTTGAGGGTCCAGGTTGCGGCAAAATAACCCACAAGTGCTGATACTATGCCAGTTAGAATCAGTGAGAGAAGTTTTTTACCCATGTTGTTGTATTTTTATTATATTTGTAATTCGAACTGAATTGAAGTAAAAATATAAAAATTATACCAAAATGAAATTCGCAGTATCCAGTTCCGAACTTCTCGGCGGGCTGATGTCCGTTTCGAAAGTCATCGTCCCCAAGCCCACCAACTCCATCCTGGAGAACTTCCTTTTCCAACTGGAAGGCAACACCCTGACCGTGACGGCTTCCGATGGCGAGACCACCCTCAAGACCACGATCGAAATCGCGCAGGTGTCGCAGGAAGGCGCCACCGCCGTGCCTGCCAAGCTGCTGACCGACTCCCTCAAGGAGTTCCCCGACCAGCCCCTTTCCTTCAGTGTGGACGAGGGCAGCTCCGTCATGGACATCGTCTGGGCCAGCGGCGCCTCCAAGATCCCCTGCTTCGATGCTGCGGACTTCCCCGAACTGCCGACGATCGGCGACATCTCCGAGAGCGTGGTCATTCCCGCATCCGTTCTGCTCGACGGCATCAACAACACCATCTACGCCACCGCCGAGGAGGAACTCCGCCCGGTGATGAACGGCATCTTCTTCGACATCGACCCGGAAAAGACCACCCTGGTCGCCTCCGACGCCCACAAGCTCATCTGCTACAGCTTTACCGACGCACAGGTGTCGCAGAAATCCAGTTTCATCCTCCACAAGAAGCCGGCTTCCATCCTCAAAAGCATCCTGGCCAAGGTGGACGACGACATCACCATCCGCTACGACAACAAGAACGCCTATTTCAGCTTCGGCACCAGCATCCTGGTCTGCCGCCTGATCGAAGGCAACTACCCTGCCTACCGGAGCGTGATCCCGAAGAACAACGACAACCACCTGGTGATCGGCCGCACCGACCTCCTCGGCGTCGTCAAGCGCATCGCCGTGTGCTCCAACCAGATCTCCAACCAGATCCGCCTGAAACTCTCGCAGAACGAAGTGCTCATCTCCGCACAGGACCTCGGCTTCTCGATGTCCGCCCATGAGACCCTCCCCTGCCAGTACGACGGCCAGGAGATGGAGATCGGCTTCAAGGCGCCGTTCCTGCTCGAGATTCTCAGCAACCTCCCGTACCAGCACATCTGCATACAGCTGGCCGACCCGGCCCGCGCCGCGCTCATCGTCCCCGCCGACGACACCGCTGCCGGACAGGACATCCGCGCCCTGCTCATGCCCGTGATGATCAACGCCTAAGCGACCGCCCATGCAGCTTGCGCTTAAGAATCCCCTCCTGTTCTTCGACATCGAGAGCACAGGATTGAACGTTGCGTCCGACCGCATCGTCGAAATCTCCATTGTCAAAGTGTCGCCCGGCGGCCCCGGACAGCCCAACGACGTGGAAGTCAAGACCCGCCGCATCAACCCCACCATCCCCATCACGCCCGGCGCCCAGGCCGTTCACGGCATCAGCGACGAAGACGTGAAAGACTGCCCCACCTTCAAGCAGGTGGCCAAGTCGCTGGCCCAGTTGATGGAGGGCTGCGACATCGCCGGCTACAACTCCCTGAAATTCGACATCCCGATGCTGGCCGAGGAATTCCTCCGCGCCGGCGTCGACTTCGACTTCCGCAAACGCAAGCTCGTGGACGTGCAGAACATCTTCCACAAGAAAGAGCAGCGCACGCTGAAAGCCGCCTACAAATTCTACTGCGGGCAGAACCTCGACAACGCCCACTCCGCCGAAGCCGACACCATGGCCACCTACGAAGTGCTGGAAGCCCAGCTCGACCGCTACGCCCACGACGAGGAAGACCCGCTGCAGAACGACGTGGCCTACCTGGCCAAGTATTCCTGCCAGAACCGTCTCGTCGACTACGCCGGCCGCATCGTCCTCAACGACGACGACGAGCCCGTATTCAACTTCGGCAAGCACCGGGGCCGCCGCGTGGTCGACGTGCTGACGAAAGAGCCCTCGTACTACAGCTGGATGATGGACGGCGACTTCACGCTCGACACCAAGCAGCAGCTCACCCGGATCAAGCTCTCGATGCAATGAATATCCATGTCGTCAGGACCGATGGAAGCTGGTACGCCCGCCCCGACATCACGCTCGTGCGCGATGCCGACCGCTTCTGCCTGCCCGACGACTGTACCGGCGCCCTCGCCGCCCGCTGCCGCTGCGTCCGCATCGATAAGGCCGGCAAAGCCGTAGCGCCGCGCTTCGCCCGCCGCTACTTCAGCCAGTGGGCCCCCGGCATCTGCTTCTACGGCGTGCTGGATGACGGCTCCACGACCCCCTTTCTGGACCGCGCCACCTGGGTGGCACGGGAGTTCCAGCCCGTGGAAGCGCTGGGCGACGTGGCGTTTGTCCCGATCATCGAGGGCCTGGAGCGGGTAAGCCGCCACGTCTCCCTCCGTATCGGCGACCTCCTTTTGTTTGAATTGAATGCTCCCGCGCCGCTTCGGCGGGGAGATAACATAGACAATATTTCCATTGTATGAAATCGTTTTTTGAAAAATATGGCGTGTATTTGCTGGCAGTGATCCTGTTTGCAGCGCTGGCGCTCATTTATTGTAAACCGGAGTTCAGCGGAAAGGAGTTACAGACGGGCGATAATACGAATGCCATCTGTAATACAGCCGAATGTCTTCGCTTCACAGAAGAAACAGGTGATCACTCGTGGTGGAATGGATCCGTGTTCAGCGGAATGCCAAATTACCAAATGGGAGGCGGAATAACTAAATCTGATATTCTTGGCAGCCCTTTCGGCCATCTTTTCCCCCGCAGTGACAGCCATATTTCTTGGCTCATCTTTTACTATTTCTTTTTCTTTTTTTTACTGCTTCGCTGTTTTTCCATTAAGCCTCCGCTAGCTATTGTGGGGGGCATCGCTATAGCCTTATCTTCCTATTTCCTTATCATCCTGGGGGCGGGACATCTTACTAAGCCAGTATCTATCACGCACATTTCCATGGTATTGGGAGGCTTCTTCCTTATCTATCACAAGCGTTATTTATTGGGAACTGTCTTCGTTCTGGTGTTTACTGGACTGGGTATTATGCCCCATCCTCAAATGGCCTATTATCTTTTCATGATGATTGGTGTCTGCTTCTTTGCTGAACTGGCCATCCATGCCAAGGAAAAGCGCTGGAAAGATTTTGGCATTGCCACACTTTTGTTTGTATTGTCTGTGGGAATTGGAATAGGCTCTGGCAGTTCGCATTATTTCGCCAATGCAGAATATACCGAACAGACCATGCGTGGCGGACACTCCGACCTTGTCAAAGAGGGCGAAGCGTCAGCAAGCACGAATAGCAATGGACTTGATATTGATTACGCCACCCAATGGAGTTACGGCATCGACGAGTCGTTCTCCTTCCTGATCCCTGGCTTCAAAGGGGGTTCTTCGAACTATACGCTAGGTAAATCCTCGCACACCTACAAGGCGGCCGTCGCCCTGGGCCTCCCAACCCGCTCCGTCAAGGAATTTGTCAAAGCGCTTCCCTTGTATTGGGGCGACCAACCGTTCACGGCCGGCAACGTCTACATGGGCGCCATCGTCTGCTTCCTCTTCCTGCTGGGCTGCCTCATCGTCAAGGGCCCATACAAATGGGCGCTCCTGGTCTCTACGCTTTTCTCTGTAATGCTGGCCTGGGGCTCCAACTTCATGTGGCTCACCGAGCTCTTTTTCAATCACTTCCCGCTCTACAACAAATTCCGGGCGGTATCCTCTATCCTCGTAGTGGCAGAGATTGCCATGCCCCTGCTCGGCTTCTTGGCCCTCAAGGCCCTGGTCGACGGCTCCGTTCCGAAAGAGAAAGCCAGAAAGAGTATCTTCATCGCCGGTGGCATAACCGCTGGCCTCTGTCTCTTCTTCGCCCTCTTCGGCAAATCGATCTATAGCTTCGAGGCGCCCAGGGATGCCATGTATCTCGCACAACTGCCGCCGACCATCATTGCTGCCATCCAAGCTGACCGCGCCGCCTTGCTGACCGGCGACGCCTGGCGGAGTTTCGCTTTCATCGTAGCAGCCGTCGCTCTCATCTTCTTCTTTAACGAGAAGAAACTCAAGTTCGTTCCGCTGACGATCGGGCTCGGCGTACTCATCCTTGTCGACATGTGGCCGGTGGATAAACGTTATTTCAACGACAACTTTTTTGTTCCTACCACATCCAAGGAAGCCATCTTCGAAAAGCAGCCTTGGGAGGAAATCTTGCTGGAAGACCCGGATCCGCATTTCCGGATCATGAACCGCACGACCAATACCTTCAATGAGTCGCGTTCGTCCTACTGGTTGAAGTCCATCGGCGGCTACCACGCTGCGAAGCTCCGTCGCTATCAAGACCTGATTGACGAGCACCTCAACCCCATGCACATGCCTGTCATCGGCATGCTCAACGCCAAGTACATCATTGCGGCCGATGAAGACGGGCAGCCGGAAATTTGGCGCAATCCATACGCATTAGGGAATGCCTGGTTTGTGGACTCGCTGGTTATTGCCGACGGGGCCCGGGAAGAAAGCGATGCGCTGAACGAGATCGAACTCAGCCACACAGCGGTCCTCGACAAGACTTTTGCCGACCATGTCAGCAACACCCAGCCCGGCATCGCCCCTGACGCCGAGGTTCACCTGACCGCCTATACCCCCAAGCAACTCGACTACGATTACACGACCTCCCAACCCGGTACGATTGTCTTTTCAGAGATCTACTATCCCTACGGCTGGAAAGCCTCCATCGACGGTGCGCCGGTCGATCACTACCGTGTGAACTACACCCTGCGCGCCCTCAACGTGCCTGCCGGCGAACACCACATCACCTTCCTCTTCGATCCCGACAGCGTACGGAAAGGTGACCGCATCGCTACGATCTGCATCGTAATCATGTACCTGACCATCCTGGCCGCTATCGGCCTGGGTTGCATGTCACTCGTCCGGAAGAAGCAAAACGCCGCCTAAATGGATATCCTTTTCATCCGGTACAAGAAGTCCAGGAACATCCTGGAGGGTGGCGAGCAGGGCAGTCAGAAGAACCACAATGTGCTGTCGCACATCGTGGGCGAAGGCCACGTGACCACTTACTTTGTGCACGATGAAACGAAGAAAAAATCTGTCGCGGATTATGTCAAGGGCCTTTTCTGGTTCCCGTTCAATTACTATTTCGGCTTGACGCCGAAGCGGGTCAAGGACATCGTCAGGCAAGCCGAATCCTTCGATGTGGTTTTCATCGACCGCAGCGTCTTCGGCATCATTGCCAAGAAGTTGAAAAAGGCCGGTTACAAGGGACGGGTCATCGCCTTCTTCCACAATGTAGAAGTCCCCTACTTCGAGGCCAAACTGGGCAGAAAACCGGGGCGCGGCATCGTGCTCCGTTGCGTTGACAACAATGACCGATACGCTTGCCAGTTCGCTGACAAGATCATCACTTTGAACCCTCGCGACGATGAAGAAATCTCCCGGCGCTACGGACGTCACGGCGATGTCATGATTCCGGTCGCGTTCAAGGACAGGTATCAGCGGGACAACTATCCGACAGCGATGACAGGCAAACAGCCGCTTTGCATGTTTCTGGGCGCCTATTTCCCGCCGAACAACGAAGGTATCCTTTGGTTTGTTCAGCACGTACTGCCACATGTAAACATCCGGATGAAGGTGGTGGGCAAAGGCATGGCGAAGCTAAAAGAAGAAGAGCCGGCGTTGAAATACATCGAGGTCGTCAGTGATGCCCCCAATCTGCTTCCTTTCTTCGAGGAAGCCGACATCATGATCCTCCCCATTTTCAAGGGCAGCGGCATGAAAGTCAAGACTTGCGAGAGCCTCATGTACGGCAAGAACATCATTGCCACCGACGAAGCGTTTGTTGGGTATGATGTCGACTATGACAAAGTCGGCGGCAAATGCAATACGGCCGAGGCTTTCATCGCCTGCCTCAAGGATTTCGAACAGCATCCCCGGCCGCGGTTCAACGCCTATTCGCGGCAGATGTTCTTGGAGAAGTATACGGAAGAAGCCGTGGAGGCGAAATTCCGGGTGGTTTTACCATTATAGATTTTCTATTATAGGATTTCTATAATACAATTTGTATATTATATCAAGTTTGCTTACCTTTGCGCAAAAGACGGCAACCATGGTGAATCCTTTTTTCATTACCGGCATCATCCCTGAGCCCTACTTCTGTGACCGCGACAAAGAGACGGCATGGCTGGTCAAGACGCTTGAGAACAACGCGCATGTCCTGCTCACGTCCCCCAGGAGAATGGGCAAGACCCAATTGATTCGCCATGTCTTTGAACAACCCTGCATTAAAGACAACTATTACACCTTCTACGCAGACATCTATCCGACCAGCAGTCTCCACGAAATGGTGCTCTTTCTGAGCAAGGAGATCTATGCGGTCCTTGTTCCCAGAGGGAAAGCTGCGTTGGACCACTTTATCGCATTCCTTCGTTCGCTGGCCGGCAGTTTCGGCTACAATCCAGCGACAGGCACGCCTTCGTTCGATGTCAAATTAGGGGACATCCATTCGCCGGAACTCACCTTGGAAGAAATTTTCCGGTATTTGGAACAGGCTGAAAAGCCTTGTATCTTCGCCATCGACGAGTTCCAGCAAATCACACAGTACCCGGAGAAGAACGTAGAAGCACTCCTCCGCTCCTATATCCAGAACATGAACAACTGCCGCTTCATCTACGCCGGCAGCAACCGCCATATCCTGGAGAACATGTTCAACGCTCCCGCGAAACCTTTCTACAACAGTGTCGAGCAGACACATCTCGACAGGATTTCCAAGGATGTCTACACCCGCTTCGCCATCGATCAATTCCGGCAAGCAAAACGGACACTGAAGCCGGAAGCGGCCGCGCTTGCCTACGACCTCTTCGAAGGGCATACCTACTACGTACACCATGTCCTTCACAATGCCTTCGCCTATCTGGATCCGGAAAAAGTAGTCGCGGAAGATGCTATTCTAAGCACGCTGGACGGCATATTGGAAGAAAAAGGGCGTACTTTCGCTTCCATCATGAACCGGCTTACCTATCAACAGAAAGAGACACTGATCGCCATCGCCAAAGAACGGAAGGCGCGCAGCCTGACATCGGTCGCCTTTGTAAAAAAGCATGCGCTGAAATCGCCCAGTTCCGTTCAGTATGCGCTTTCCACCCTGCTGGACGCACAGCTCATCACCTATGAGGACGACAAGAAGACCAAGGTCTACAGCGTCGCCGACCGATTCATGGAAATGTGGATTGTCAAGACATATTAAGAATCAATGATAGAAAACATATGAAAACTGCATTAATCACCGGTATCACAGGCCAGGACGGTAGCTTCCTGGCTGAATTCCTGCTGGAAAAAGGCTACTCCGTCCATGGCATCATGCGCCGCAGCAGTTCCTTCAATACCGGCCGCATCGAGCATCTCTACCTGGACGAATGGGTGCGCGACATGAAAAACAAGAAAACCATCGAGCTGCATTACGGTGACATGACCGACAGCAGTTCGCTGATCCGCATCCTCCAGCAAGTTCAGCCGGACGAGGTATATAACCTGGCAGCCCAGAGCCACGTCAAAGTCTCTTTCGATTGCCCGGAATACACGGCTGAAGCCGATGCAGTCGGCACGCTCCGACTTCTCGAAGCCATCCGCATCCTGGGACTCGAGAAGAAAACTAAGCTCTACCAGGCCTCAACATCGGAACTGTTCGGTAAGGTAGTGGAAGTGCCCCAGAACGAGAATACGCCTTTCTATCCCAGAAGTCCCTACGGCGTGGCCAAACAATACGGCTACTGGATTGTCAAGAACTATCGCGAAGCATACGGCATCTTCGCTGTCAACGGCATCCTTTTCAACCACGAATCCGAGCGCCGCGGCGAAACCTTCGTCACCCGCAAGATTACGCTGGCCGCCGCCCGTATCAAACAAGGCCACCAAGATAAACTCTACTTGGGTAATCTCAGCGCCCGGCGAGACTGGGGCTATGCCAAAGATTACGTCGAATGCATGTGGCTGATGCTGCAGAACGATACCCCCGAAGATTTCGTCATCGCGACCGGTGAATACCACAGCGTCCGCGAATTCTGCACCCTCGCTTTCCAGGAAGTCGGCATCTCGTTGCTCTGGAAAGGCGAAGGCATCAACGAGAAGGGTATTGATGCCGCTACTGGCAAAGTGCTGGTCGAAGTCGACCCGAAATACTTCCGTCCCACCGAAGTCGAGGAACTCCTCGGCGATCCCACCAAAGCCCGTACAAAACTTGGATGGAACCCCCAGAAAACTTCCTTTGAAGAACTGGTACGTATCATGGTCGCCCATGATATGAAGAAGGTAAAGAAACTCTATGCACATGGAGAAGAATAGTAAGATTTATGTTGCAGGGCATCGTGGCATGGTAGGCTCCGCCATTGTGCGCGAGCTGCAGCGGCAAGGCTACACCAACATCATTACCCGGACGCACAAAGAGTTGGACCTCACGCGTCAGGACCAAGTGGAAGCCTTCTTCGCTCAGGAGAAGCCCGAGTACGTGTTCCTGGCAGCCGCCAAGGTGGGCGGCATTGTGGCCAACCAGAGCGCTCTGGCTGACTTCATGTACGACAACATGATCCTGGAGATGAACGTCATCCATGCGGCGTGGAAGAATGGCTGCAAGAAACTCGAGTTCCTGGGCTCCAGCTGCATCTACCCGCGGATGGCACCCCAGCCCATGCCCGAGAGCTGCCTGCTCACCGGCGAGCTGGAGAAGACCAACGAAGCCTACGCCCTGGCCAAGATCTCCGGCCTCAAGTATTGCGAGTTCCTGAACCGCCAGTACGGCACGGACTACATCTCCGTGATGCCCACCAACCTCTACGGCCCCAACGACAACTACCATCCCGAGCACTCCCACGTGCTCCCGGCCCTCATCCGTCGCTTCCACGAGGCCAAGGAGGCCGGCCTGGAGTCCGTCACCTGCTGGGGCGACGGCAGCCCGCTCCGTGAATTCCTCTATGTGGATGATCTGGCCAACCTCTGTGTGTTCTTGATGAACAACTACAGCGGCAACGAAACCGTCAATGCCGGCACGGGCAAGGAGCTCACCATCCGTGCCCTCACCGAGCTGGTGGCCAAGGTGGTAGGCTACAAGGGCCGCATAGAGTGGGACACCACCCGTCCCAACGGCACCCCCCGCAAGCTCCTGGACGTCTCCAAGGCAACCGCCCTTGGCTGGACCTATAAGACGGAACTCGAAGATGGTATCCGTCTGGCCTACATGGATTTCCTCAATAACCCGATGCGTGCGGAAAGATAATGCCATGAACCAGCCCGTCATATCCATCATCACTGTTACTTTCAATGCTGCGAATGTCGTTGAAAAGACCATCCAATCTGTCGTTTCGCAAACCTACGACAAATTGGAGTATCTGATCATTGATGGAGCCAGCAAGGACAATACGATGGCTGTCGTGGATCACTACCGCGGCCAAATCGAACGCCACGGCCGCATCGTCAGCGAGCCGGACAAGGGACTATATGATGCCATGAACAAGGGCGCAAGTCTGGCGACCGGCGATTGGGTTCTCTTCATGAATGCTGATGATGTATTTGTTGATGAGCTGGTTTTGACCGACGTGGCAAGTTTTATCGAGGCTCATCCGGAAGCGGATGCCATTTGTGGCGACGCGCTGATGATTTACGAATACGGCACCTTTCCGAACGTTTCCAAACCGGAAGACCTTCCTCACAGGATGTCTGTATTTCATCAATCCACTTTCGTCCGCACTTCCCTACTCCGGGAGCATCCTTTTGATACACACTATCGCTATGCGGCCGACTACGAACAACTATCTAGTTTAGCACTTGCTGGTCACAAATTCCTTCACATTGACCGTAAGATTGCAATGCTTGAAATGCGAAGCGGAACGACTTACGAAAATATGCTTGATTCAGCCCGAGAACACTATTCCATTCTCGAGGCGCGGGGTATGGACATTGAAGCAGAAAGAAAAAAGATGTTCCGCCACAAGAAGATAGTGATTTCATTCAAAAAATACCTGCCCAACTTTCTCTCTCAGCCAATTCTTCGTTTAATCGCCAGGTATTACAAACCTCTTTAATTCTTCATACGCGATTCTTCAATTCATTCCATTAAAAAGCTATGATAACTCATAACGCCCACTTTATTACAGGCCTTAATGAGATTTGTATACCGCTTCGCGCCAAATAGCTTAAGGAAAAAGCGCAAAAAACATTTCAACTTTTTCTCCTCCTTGCTATAATCTTTCTTTATATTCTCCTTCGTTTGTTTTAACAACTCATGAGAAATTAGTCCTTTCTTCCTTAAACTTTTATAGACGCTATTCGACACATCAAATGGATCTATGCCTTCACCGAATTCCTGAAGACAAGAACCGTATAAGCGCCTGTGAAGAGGCAGAATTTGCTCATTATTGCTATAGACACTATATGAATACTCCATTTTATGATATTCCATAAAATGATTTCTTAATTCACACGCACAATACTCTTTTATCAATGGCTCTAACTCTGGATTTGTAATTGTAGTAAGAACTTCATTCCTCTTATCCAACCTTTCTGGCCAAAGTGGACTATATCCAGAGAAGTGAAAGAAAAGAAGGGGATAACTATCTAATGGATTATTGCGGTTTATGATATAATACTCATTATCTTTAGAAACAATCTCTCTCTCCTGAAGATTCCACATTGCCACATTCATACCCAAATGATGGGAAAGAAAAATATCATTGGGGAAAAACCCAGGGATAAAATTCATCCACTTTTGATCAACAAATAAGGAATCATTCTTCTCGACATAGCATCTATCTTTCAATCTCTTACACCACCAATCCATAATACTCAGCCCTACAGAAGAGTTCTTTACCGCGATAAACCCGAGATTGTAGATTCCTACTTCAAGACACATTTCCTCACTAATGAAACCGACTTGGTTCAATAGCATCTCACATCGGTGAGGGGTCAAAACAACGGAATATTCATCTAATAGATTATAGACATATGCCAATGAGCTATACACATAAATGTCCGGATCCAAATAAATAACCTTCTTATACCCCATAGAAAACAATTTTTTGATACAAAAAGGCTTGATTGAAGTATTAAATTCAATAACATCATATTTGAATGCCATTGATTTCCAATTTGGAATCCATTCATCATCCAAGTCTACAACATCGGGAATAGTAAGCCCTAGCCTATCATCAGCTAGAAATATATAAAAATCCGCATCATTGTACTTACGCGTTGATTCCCTCAGAGAAAGAGCCTGCGCCAAATAATTCTTCGCACAAACAGTAAATACAGCATTGTCCATTTTCAACCTCAGCTATTATTCAAGTACTTTCAACAATTTCGCAGGGACTCCCCCAACTATACAATTACTCGGCACATCATGAGTCACTACACTATTTGCCCCAATAATGGCATTGTCACCGATAGTGACACCCGAAACTATCGTCACTTTATCTCCTATCCAAACATTCTTTCCAATCACAATATCTCCCTTAGATTCCAGACGCCTTTTAACTGGAGGAATCGCGGCTTCTTCCTTAGAGAGACCACCATGGCTATTATCACCGATATACACAAATCTCCCTGTCAACAAGCCATCCCCAATAATAACTTTATTGCAAGCGGCTATCTGACAATATTCACCAATATTACAATTCGAACCGATAATAATTTCGGGGGAAAAAGTTTGTATGCAATCTTGAGACACATACTGTTCCCAACACCCCAAAACCATATGGGCCTGAATGCATGTATTATCTCCTATTGAAATATGTTTTGTCCCCCCACCCTCGAGCAAGCAAGGGTAGCACACAAATGAATTATCGCCCAGACCCCCCAGAAACCGGCTGATCCATAGCGTATATAAATGATTTTTAAACCATTTCCAACGATTACTAGCCCGGTAGGGATACAATATGCCCCATGTCCACATCAATACAGAAGCTATGGCTTTCAATAGTTTCTTCATTCCTTCTTTAATTAAATAGATTCTTCAAATATTTCAGCAATAATTCTGAGCAACGACGTAGAAATTCAACAGCTAAATAGAAATAAGCATATGGTTTATGTCCATAATATCTCCACAAAATTTGCCAGCTACCCTCAATATCAAATCGATCATTACGCTTAAATATTAAACATTCCACTATATAACGAACAAGGAATTCGCAATATTCTGATTTTTTTATCGATTCCAATGTCTTTTGAGACAAATAACCATTCTGTACATATGTTGATATTATGGCGAACAGATTCTCAACGAACACGGAGAATATGTGATATCCTCCATTATTCTTGGCATCATTCCCCTCTTGATAGAACTTCCCATACAAGATAGCGTTATTTTCACTCCTACAGGATGCTTCCATATATAGAGGGACCTGACAGATCATTGATTTTTCGAAACGAGCCCATTCAATGTCTTTGACATATTTCGAAGAAACAACATTTGCACTGATAAATGTGATCCAATAATTCACATCCTTCATAAAAGAATCATGGTCTTGATACTTCGTCAGAACCGCATTATTGTTCTTATGAATCTTTAAGTGAACCAGTCCATAGTCATCCTCAGAAAGAAAGCCGACAATCATTTTGACAAAACCGGGCAATGGGATATCGTCGCTACCTAGCAATAGCACATATTTGCCAATAGCCTTATTAAAACAAATGGTAAAGTTACCATCCATTCCAATATTTTCATCATTACGGTGATATTGCAGATTTAAACCTAAATCTTGATATTTTTTACATATCAGCCATAAATCCTCAGTTGAACAATTATCAGATATAAACAATTGTACGTCATTATTGAACAACTCTTTTTCCTGAAGAAATACCCCTAGTGTCTGATCAAGAAAAAAAGCCCTATTATAGATAGGGATACAAATGGATAATAATGGCTTCATATCAAATAATCAATAAAGCTTTATCACATCCTTTAGGCAGGTTGACGGAGAAAACCCTGTTAATTTTGTCAGTTTTTCGCAATTGAGCGCCAGATAACTCATACCAACATCATCTCTTTGTTCTGCCCCGAAACAATTCTCCGGGACATCTCTTTCAAAATAAAGGTGAATTAATGTTACAATTTCTCTTACTGTTAAAGTTTCTTTACCTGGCACATTATAAACACCCGATGGCAAATTCTTATCCACGGATAGAAATAATAAATCTGGCAAGTCATTTACATAAATATATTGCCGAGTTTGAAAGCCCGAGGTGTACTTGATCGGATTATTGCTCCTTATTGAATTAATTGTATAAGGAATTAATCGGATAGGATTCTCCCCCTCTCCATAGATGGTAGGCAAATAAAAATGCCAATGCCGAAAAGGATGCTTATAGGAAGAAACGAAACAACTGAACATCCGCTTGGAGATTACATACTCATTAGGAGCAGGACTGATAGAAGAAAGAATCTCTTCCTCAGTGAATGCACGATGCGAGTTAATTTCACCAATTTCAAAATATGACCCAAAGGTAATCATTATACCTTCGAAAGAATTTTTCTTTAGTTCATTGCAAATATTTACAGGAACACCGACATTCAAACGAAATATCATTGAAGTATCATCCCTCCTATTTGATTGGATACCCGCGCCAGCGGCATAGATAACCATCGTACTGTCGAGTAAATTATGAACATCAACATTGTCTTTCATCAAATCAATATAATAAAAACGGTCATATTGATGATTCAAAGGAGCGACTAATCCGTAAACGTCTATTTTCCAGCCTCTTTCATTGCAATATCTTGCTATTGCCGTTGAAAGAAATCCATTACTTCCTATGATACTTATCTTCATAATAATGACAAAAATACTATATTACTGCAAAACTATGACCATTTGATTGTATGAGTCCGAAGTGATACTACAATACTCGATAAAAAAAATCTAATCATCAAGACTGGGCTTAAGCTTCTGCCGATCTTTAATTGACTAAATACCTGCTTCCCATTATTTAACAATTCTCGCATCGTTAATCTCTTTGGAGATATGCCATAATGTTTGCAAATATTTTCATTTGCCATTATTCGAGCATATCCTGACATACTATCAATGAAACATCTTTTCACTAACGTTTTCCTCATCAACAATAACCACGATTCATTAATGCCCAAACTTTCAAGATCATCTATAAAAATTTGATAACGTTTAATGGTCTGCTGCGGTGAAAACCATAAATTATCCTCTCGATATGTCAGACTTGCTCTTTCTGAAGCTTCTTCTTCTGTCTCTGTTCTAATAACAGGTATATTTACTATTAAACCGCTATAACTAGATGCGAAATGCGCAAAAATAATATCATAAACGAATGGGAACTGCTCATCTATAAGTTTTTCCGTTTTATTTATCTCCATTCTCAATCTTTCGGACTCAAAAAAAAAGCCAGAAGGATGATTACAAGAATAGGACAATTTGATAAAACTACTCAAAGAGCAAGGCATATGCTCAGATATTTTGGCGGAATTTCCCTCATATAATGAACAATACCCAAACGAAGAATCATTATGCTCAAGTTCATCCAATAAACCAGGAAGGTATTCAGTATCTATTCGATCCTTATCCAACAATAACAACGCAAATTTACCTCTAGCTGAAATTAATGCGTTAGCAATATTCCTTGAAGACGGAACAGCGTTTTGTTCAACAATTAACAACTTGTCTTCATGCAGAGAAGATAAGAATTCTGTAGTACCATCCGTAGAGCTATTATTTGAAACAACAATATCAAATCGTCCATCATCAACAGATAATAAACTATTGATAAGTCGTTTCAATTTTTCTATCCTATTATATGTCGGTATACATATACTTAGTAGAACCGTCATAACTTCATGTTTATCTTGTTATACATTTGCTTGATTATATTCTCAAATATTCCTTCTGTCAATGGTTTCACATACTGAGCCGTCTTTCGCATATCCGGTTCTAGATTCGCATCCCGCTCTCTATCATAAACCCCAAAACACAATTCGCTCAAAGACCCGGTTATCTCTTTCATAGCTACAACAAAGTCCTTCAGTTTCCTTGTATCATAAGAAGCTATATTATACACTTCATTGACAAATAGATCATCAGCAACTGCATGGAATGAAAGTTCAGCAATCTGCCGAGCAGCATCCTTAACGTAGAGGTAATTCCATTTCTGCCCCCCACTTCGAATCTCAACAGGAACACCATCCCTCATTTTACGCAACGAACGCATAATCAATGTATCGGGATGGTCGTGTTCGCCATAGACACTTAAAATACGAAGATGGATATACTTCAGCCCTAATTCTCTAGTCAGAATGCTTGATTCCTGATACATCTTCAATTTACCTTTTCCGTATGCAGAAATAGGATTACAAGGCGTATCTTCAGTTAGTATTCTGGGAACAATACCATACTCTGCCTGAGAGCCCGCATCTACATAAAGCTGGCAGCCCATCTGTTTTGCCAACTTCACACATTCCAGAGAAAGGCGGACATTCTCTTCATGGATAGCGGGGGTATTTCTATCTTCATGCGTTGTACCCGCCCAGGCTAAGTGAATAAAAACGTCTGCAGCTATACCTTTTGCCTTATCAAACAATGACTGCATATCCGCACGGAACACCTGTAAATGCCCGTCCTTCTTTATTTCTTCCAAGTACTCATTCTCACGGCGTGACATAGCAATCACACTATGCCCATTATCAGAAAGATAACGGCATAATTCAACGCCAATAAAACTTGAAGCACCTGTAATGAAATAAGTCATTGCTTTCTTAATCAATTGAGTCCATCACCCTCTGATACTCATCATCCGGTAGTTGAGGAGAAGGTTTGTCTATGGGCTTATTGTATTCCAGTTTAGGGCTTACCGTGGTCAAACCTTCAACCACATAATTAATCAATACTGGACCTTCCACAGCTTCAAACTCATTGAGTGAATCACTCGTATATTCGAAGTAACGCACGCCATAAGCCTTGGCTATACTCTTGAGATCAGGATTGATAAAACCACTTACCTTAGTTGTACCATACATCCTGTCATTGAAATACAGATGCTGGAATTGAGTAATCAGTCCAAGAGCAGAATTATTAATCACAACTACCTTGATATTCAGATTATATTGAGCAATGGTGAGCATAGACTGAAGGGCCATGTGGAAACCTCCATCACCGGTCACGCAATAAACCGTCTTCTTAGGATTGGCAAAGGCAATTCCAATAGCAGCAGGCATTGCAAATCCCATAGGAGCAAGGCCACCACTATTCACAAATCGCTGCCCTTTCTTAAGCTTTAAAGTCTGTGCAGACCACATCTGGTTCTGCCCCACATCTACCGTAAATACATCACCTTCTCTGGAAATATCGTTCAATCGCTGCAATAACTGATATGGAGCCTTATTACCTACAAAACGTTCGACTTCCTTATCTTGCGAATAGTTCTCTTTCAGCTTGTCGACCCAGGCATTCCATTTAGAATAATCTTGATAAGTAATCGTTTCCTTGTCAAGGGCATTCAAGAAGTCCGCAACAGATGAGTGTACCTTTAAACGGTTTTCCAGGCGGTGATAATCCAGTTCATTTTCATCTAAATCAACATGTATAATCTTACCATCCTTCAAGAACTCCTGATACATAGCACCAGTCTGGCGAGTATCCATACGAGAACCCAATGTAATTAGGAGGTCTGCTTTGGCTACCGCCATGTTTGCACAACGGTTTCCATAACTACCGACCATACCAACATAATGCGGATAGGTTTCATCTATAATACCTCGACCCATCAGAGATGTAATAACAGGAATGCCGGTTTCGGCGAGGAACTTATTTAGTTTTTTATCCACGCCCTCACCAGTAGCACCTCCACCTAACAAAATGATAGGACGTTTTGCGTTTTCTATCAATTTGATAACCTCTGCAATAGGAATAGTAGCGGCTTCCTCTACCTCTGGTACGTAACCTTTCAGCTTTTCCGGATCAATCTCCGCACGTGAGATATTCATAGGCAGGTCAATAGCAACCGGGCCTTTGCGCCCGTGCGTAGCAATATAGACCGCCTTTTCCAATTCGTAGCGAATGTCTTCTGGTTTGTCCAGTAAAACGGCATATTTTGTAATGGGTTTTACCACATTCACCACTTCCATCTCTTGAAAACCCAACTGACGGATGGGCTTACCATACTTATATTCATAAGTATTAACCTGTCCCGAGATAAAGATAACAGGAATAGACCCAAAGAATGCGTCTGCTATACCAGTCATCATGTTGGTAACGCCAGGCCCACTGGTACAGATGGCAACACCAAACTTTCCACTCTCAATTGCATAGCCTTCAGCAGCAATAGCAGCCGTCTGCTCGTGGTAGGTCTGGATGTACCGCATGTTTTCGTTTTGCCCCAACGAATCAACTATGTGTGTAATCATGCCGCCAATGTAGCCAAACACCACATTAACGCCTCGCTGCTCAAAGAATGATACTATGTAATCTGAAGCCTTCATACCGTAAGGAACTTATCAATCTCCTCTATACAGAGTGAATACACCTCTTGGTTTTGGTATTTCTTATACCAGTCAGCTACTAAATCTATGGTCTGCAAAGCATCCAAACGAGGCTTCCAGCCTAAGCGTGTCTTTGCCTTGCTAATATCCAGCATCAGCAGCTTAGCTTCATGTAAAGCATTGGGCGCAGATACGTCTTTCAATTCTCCTTTACCAAAGCACTGAACCAACTTTGTCGCAATTTCCCATACGGTAGAAACAGCGTCGGCTTCTGGTCCAAAGTTCCAACCCTCACAGTACTCCGTTGGATGCTCCCACATCTTTTGTGCAAGCAGCATATAACCGCTTAACGGTTCTAGCACATGCTCCCATGGGCGTACAGCCTTCGGACTACGGATATCTATGGGTTTACCTGCTTCCAGCGCACGGATACAGTCAGGAATGATGCGGTCTTTGGCCCAGTCTCCTCCTCCAATCACATTACCGGCACGAACGCTAGCAAGACTTACGTGATGCTTCTTTCCATAATCTTCCGGATTAAAGAAACTCCTTCGCCAGCTCTGGATGGCTATCTCGCAAGCACCTTTGCTGGAGCTATAAGGGTCATAACCACCAAAGGGATCATCCTCTTTATAGCCTCGCATCTGCTCCTTGTTGTCATAGCACTTGTCTGTGGTAATCATCACGCCAACCTTCACGCTTTCCGTTGCACGGATAGCCTCCATGATGTTGATGGTTCCCATCACATTGGTCTGATAGGTCTCAACGGGTATCTCGTAGCTGAGACGTACCAGCGGCTGGGCGGCAAGATGGAAGACAATTTCAGGTTGGTAATGTGCGAAGATTTCTTTCATCTTTACTTCGTCACGGATGTCTGAACGAATGTCGGCCTTGATCTTCTTGCCAATACCAGAGAGAACAAAGTTGTCTTTCTCGCTGTAGGGTTCCAAGCCTACGCCAACCACCTCTGCACCCAGCTCGTGGAGCCAGATGGAAAACCAGGAACCTTTGAAACCCGTATGGCCGGTTACAAGAACTCTTTTGCCTCTGTAGAAGTTTTTGAATATATCTATCATATTACTTGGTTTTGCTGGCAACAAAATCCTTGATGGTCTTAATCATGTACTGCAACTTCTCCGGGGTCATACCTGGGTAGACTCCCAGCCAGAAGCAGTTCTTCATGATGCTGGTAGTAACAGGCAGGTCGCCAACGGTACGATAGTCCTTGCCTTCCACATACTCCTCGAAAGCGGGATGCATCAGCAGGTTGCCAGCAAAAAGGTTACGTGTCTGCACCTGATGCTCTTCCAGATAGCGGGTCAGTTCGTTACGAGAGTAACCAGCATCTTCCTTCACAGTGATGAAGAAACCAAACCAGGATGGTTTGCTGTTCTTCTGAGGCTCAGGGAGTAACAGTCCGGGTGTTCCCTTCAAGCCATCATACATGGTCTGGTAGTTCTCACGACGACGGCCTACAATAAAGTCCAGCTTCTCCAACTGAGCACAACCAATAGCTGCCTGCATATCAGTAGCCTTCAGGTTGTAACCAAGGTGGCTGTAAACGTACTTATGATCATATCCCTGTGGCAGTTTTCCAAACTGACCAGTGAAGCGACATCCACAGGTGTTATCCACTCCGCCAACACACCAGCAGTCACGGCCCCAGTCACGGAAACTCTTCACGTACTTATCCAGTTCGCGGTTGTTGGTATATACAGCACCACCCTCGCCCATAGTCATGTGGTGAGGCGGATAGAAACTACTCGTTCCAATGTCACCAATGGTACCAGTCTTCTTCCATTCACCATCAATGAAGTACTCTGAACCCAAAGCATCACAGTTGTCTTCAACCAGCCACAAGCTATGTTTCTTACAGAACGCAACCACTGCTTCAAGGTTGAAAGGATTACCCAGAGAATGAGCCACCATCACAGCCTTGGTCTTTGGGCTAAGAGCGGCCTCCAAATGAGAGCAGTCCATATTGCCTTCCTCAATGCTCATATCCACAAAAACAGGCACAGCTCCGTACTGAACAATACAGGCAACAGTTGTCGGGAATCCTGCAGCTACGGTAATAACCTCATCACCTCGCTTAATGCGGCGATCACCCAATTCATGCGCAGTCAGTGCACTGAAAGCGAGTAAATTGGCACTAGATCCACTGTTGCAAAGTGAACAATACTTCACACCCAGCCACTTGGCAAAACGGGTTTCAAACTTGTGGGCCCACGGTCCGGCGGTCAACCAGAAGTCCAACGAAGCATCCACAAGATTGACCATTTCTTCGTCGTCAAAGAAACGGCCGCCATAGTTGATCTTCGTCTTGCCAGGTACAAAGTCAACCTTTGGAGCATGTGCCTCACGGTAATATTCGCGGGTTAACTCCAGTATCTGTTTTTTTATCTCTTCTTTGCTCATGGTTATTCTTACCATTTTTTCCAAGGCGCCTTGTTTTCAGCCAATAGTTTTTCCAACATTTCCTTCTCCCGGATGTTATCCATACACTGCCAAAAGCCACGATGCATATATGACATCAACTGACCATTTGCTGCAAGTTGCTCCATCGGGCAGCGCTCAAACACAGTCTGATCGCCTTCCAGATAGGAAAAAATCTCCGGATTAAGTACCATATACCCGGCATTGATTGGAGCACTATCAGCCTGATTCTTCTCACGGAAAGACTTCACAGCATTATCACCGCCGATATCCAATATTCCTTTCTGCTGCTCAAGAAGCACGGCTGTAAGGGTCGCGATTTTGCCATGAGACTGATGGAAACGAATCAAGTCATTGATATTCACATCACACACGCCATCTCCATAGGTCATGAGGAATGGCTCGTCACCGACATATTTCTGGATGCGCTTGATGCGGCCACCCGTCATCGTATTCAGGCCAGTATCCACAACGGTTACCTTCCAAGGCTCACATTGAGAGGAAAGGACCTCAACCGCATTCTCTCCTTTAGAGTAATCAAACGTCACATCACTACTGTACAAGAAATACTCTGAGAACCATTGTTTTATCATATTCTGCCTGTACCCTGCACAGATGATAAACTCCTTGTGCCCATACCAAGCATATTCTTTCATGATATGCCAAAGGATTGGCATTCCGCCAATCTCAATCATCGGCTTAGGCTTAAACTGCGATTCTTCGGAAATACGGGTGCCGAAGCCACCGGCAAGGAGCACAACTTTCATTTTTTTATCTATTTAGTTTATTCTTGACAAATCTAACACATTCCTTGAAAATAACAGAGCCCGAACTCCACATAATCAGTATATAAATAAGGGCCGTCACGAAGACTTTAGCTACCAATCGCAAGGCGAGGCTCGAAATACCCCGTGTGATAAAAAAAGCTGCTATAATACTGATGCCGGTAACACAAAAAAAAGGAGCTATATCTAATAGAAAGTGTTTCAAAGAGTACCTAACCTCTTTCTGCACCAATAGCAACCATACAAGAAGCCAAAGAACTGTCAGCGCTGTTACACCCGCCACCATCCAAACGACCCCATGGGGATGAAGAAAATAAGCCAACGCCAACGTCAAAGTGAAATAGATAAGGCTGGAATACATATACTGAGATGCACGCCCCTTGCTGAGTATAAGATTGATTAAAACATTTGAAATCGGCGTTGTCATCCCTCCGATGCAAAGAATTTGCAACAGCAGGATGCTTTCACTCCACTTTGAAGTAAGGAATGTTACAATAAACTCCGGAGCAATAAAAGCGAGTCCTGCCATGGCCGGAAATGTCGCAAATGCGATAAATCTTACCATCTTTCGAAGTATTCGCAATTGACGGTCACTTTCGCCAGAGACTTCAAAAAGAACGGGCTGGGCAATACCATTAACCATGCCTGACAAAACATTGTTGCTCATTGTCTGCCATTTGCTAGCCTGAGTATAAAAACCGACCTGAGCGACATTGTAAAACCTGCCAAGGATAACGGTCACTAAACTGGGATTGATGTTATTAAGGATGTTGGTTACCATCAGTCTGAATCCATATGGGAACATCTCCTTTAAAGGACTCGTGTCAAAATGAAATGTAGGCCTCCAATGAGATGCTATCCAATAACCAGCATTTGTTATCGTCGCGGCAAGCACCCCCTGAATAGCCAATGCCCAATACGCAAAACCCTTATGAGCCAAAAAGACACCGACAAAACCCGACACAGCAATCGACAGAATATTAACAATGGCGATCTCCCGTATCATCATCTTTTTCATAAGCATGGCTCTATGGGCTATGCCTAATCCGCAGACAATGATGCCCAAAAATGTCCAACGTGACAGAGCGACTAGTTCCGGGCGATGAAAGAATCGTGCGATTAAAGGAGCGCAAGCGAAAAGAATTAAATAAAAACAGAGAGATACTATCGTGCTAAACCAAAAAACAGCGTTATAATCATTGTGACTGACGCCATTGCGATTGATAAGCGCAGAAATAAAGCCTCCATCTTGCAAGGCGTAAGAAAGCATGATAAAAATAGTAAGCATCCCTACCAGGCCATAATCATCAGGAGACAGAACTCTGGCGAGGTAAATGCCAAATGCCACACTTAGCAATTGCTGCAGCAAGTTGCTAAAGCCACCCCAGAACAACCCGCGGGACGTTTTTTCCTTAAGTGTTGTATCACTCATCCGTTATCATCGTTTTAATGTAAACATACGGTCCGCCTATATACTTCTCTCGTTCATATTGACTTTCAGGAAACAAAGGAGAAACGGGGTGTTTCCCGTTCATATCTCCATGATAAAGTTTATTGCAAAATCCCCAGTTTGAGGTATAGAATGACTCCCCCCCCTGCCCTTCCAACATTTTGACGCTTCGCATCGTAACTGTCTGCTCAAGAGCTGTTGTAGCAAAAGTTACACCTGTGCAAAGAGTAATATTACAAATAAGCAATGCTGCAAGTATATTTTTCGCTATCCGATATTGTTTAGTCTGACTTTCAATGGTCTCCAAATATAGTAATGCCAAAAATGGAAGAAGATAAATAAAAGGGACATAGCGAAATAGAGAGCCAAGGGGTAGGATAAACAAGGTGGAGATGAGCAATATAGCAACGACAACAAATTGCTTATAATACTTTCCTTTTCTAAAAAATAAATAGATGAAGAATGTCATCAATAGTATTTCAATGAAGAACAGCCCTCCTCCGCCAACATTTGTCGAGCAGAAACCGGATCGAAAGATATTTGTAGGCGTAATGATATAAGGCGGCACGTAGCCGGTTGCAGTCATATCATTTGTGGGACGCTGGAAATAACTGTACGCAATCTGCTTGTACCGGGGAGCGTTTTGTATGTAGGGGGGCTGTCCACAAATTGATATGGCATCGCCAGCTGGCGAGCGCTTATCAAACAAAGGATAGAAAGGATTTCGATAATCGAGATAGTTACAAACAAATGGATTATAAGCCAAAACGACTATAGCAGCTATCGCTACTAAAGAGCAAAATACCGCCAAACTCATGGCTATTTTTGCTCTCTTCTTGATGAGTAATATGATAATGGCGCATGCCATAATAAAGCCACCCCAGAACAACATATTTACTTTGACAGACCCAGCGAGAAGAATGCTGCATGCTATACACCAGTATGCAAACTTTCCATCACTTCGCCCATTGATCAGATCATAAGTACCAATCAATGCTAAGATGAAGGTAAAATAGCCGACATGATCAATATAGAAGGATGTCAGTTGCCCCATAGTAATCATTGAGAACGCAATGCCGATACTATACAGGATGCTTTTTCTATTTGATAATCGTACGATAAATCGTTCTTTAAAAAAATAATACAAGATCAGAAAAAGCGAGATAGGCAAAAGTAAATTCAGCGCCTTGCCAGACTCTATATTTCCGGTAACAGCGTAAAACACCGCCGAAATCGTTTCCGCCCCTTTACTGTAGTGGTCAATCCACACATTCATATCCCAACTATCAGCAATCACAGGGTTATGGTGTTCACGGACAGGATTCCAACCATGAGCAAGTGCATATATGGTCGGTTGATGATAGGCGTTCCCATCATAACTCACATCATATACGAATGTCTCCATCAGCGTTGATAAAAAGATTATTGACAAGCTGATACTTACGGCCGTCAACACCTCTTTTTTGTCCATCTTAATCAACATAAATACGGGGAGTGCCAATAGGATGGCGATAATCATGACAAAAGGTGAAATATGCCACCCTAAATGCCAGACAATGCCCGAAACGATTAATATGGACACCAGGAACGTAACTATATACATTCCTATCCCCAGCACAATCTTATTATTTATTACTCCTTTCATACATTCTGTACGCCTCTTTCAACATATCCTCATCATTATAAATAGGACTCCATTCCAAATCCTTTTCCGTCTCACTAATATCAAGCACATACTCTTCATCGGCTATCATAAACTGTTCGGGGTACATGATAGTCAGCCCCATTTTATCAAATAACGTCAACACTGATTTTACCAATTTCCCAGGAGTGTGCATAACAAAAGAATGCGATTTCGCTGACTTAATTACTCCTTTCAAAAGAGTGGTTATATCGGGAGACAGTTTCGATCCAAGATTATACTCATTATTGGGAATACCTTTTTCAATGGCGCATAGGATGGCGTCCACACAGTCAAAAACAGAAATCATCTGATAATGATTCTTGCCATTACCTATTGTCGGTACGGGAAGGTTCCAATCGATGAGTTTGAACAACTTTTCCAAAATGCCGAGGCGACCGGGACCCACAATCATCCGCGGTCGAAAAATAGTAATGTTCAGTCCTTTTTTGCGATACTCTCTACAAATTTCTTCACAAACCTTCTTGCTTTGTCCATACGGGCCAAAGGGATTCTGTGGATGTTTGGTATCCACAGGAAGGTATAGCGGTTTGCCATATATCATGTCCGTGGAGAAAAGGATTATATTCGAACAACCTTTATTATAGGCTGCTTCAAGAATATTCCGCGTAGCTCCAGTATTAGTTACAAAGAAATAAGTTTTTCTGTCTCTCGGAACTTTGGTATGATACTGATTGGCCGCAAGATTAATAAGAATATCCTCCCTCTTAATATCTATCTGCTCCACCTTTTGATAATCTCGAATATCCAAGGACAGGAAATCGCACTGAGGCTTTATTCGCTGATCCATCTCTTCAAGTTTATCCACGATCAGTACCTTCTTGCCTTGCTCAGAGAGCTTGTTGGCAAGAAAGCGGCCGACGAAACCATTTCCTCCAAAAATAATAAACTTCATCAGCTTCTGGATATTAAGATAACGCCTATACAAATAACAATTATACCGGCTATGCGCGTGGCAGATAAATGCTCATTAAAAAGCATATAACCAGCTACAGCTGCAACTATATATCCCACACTCAAGAAAGGATAAGCATAACTCACTTCCACTTTAGAGAGAACGGACATCCACAAAAGGATACTGACCGCATAGCTCAACATGGCTCCCCATAACCACCAGTTGGTAACCATGGCCCCGAGATTATTAACTATATTCCCAAGTCCAACAGGGCCAATCTCAAGCATTCCTTTTCTAATAAGAAGTTGAGCAAGAGCATTAAGCAAGACACTTCCTAAAATCAACAAAATATTGTCCATATTTCTTTTACATTTACTTGGTAATGAGTGTCCCATAATCTGCAAAAGCTATCATTTCCTTATCTCCCCGGCTGTCACCATAGGCATAAAGATTATAATCCCTCCTGTCCGGTTCTTCAGCTAAAAGTCTGTTAACTTTTTCCTGACCATAACAATTCCTGGTCAGAAAACGCCCGGTCAACAATCCCCTTCCATCAACTTCGATTTTAGTTCCAAGCACAGAAATATCTCCTATCTGACTACACCAAGGGCGCACCCACTCTTCAATACTTGCACTGATCACATACACCTTATCACCTTTCCCGATATGACTTACCAGAAGAGATACCATTTTTTTGTTACTAAATTTCTCTATCTCCTCAGCAAACAATTCTCCCTCTTTCTTGAATTGATCATACGGAGTTCCTTTGAAAAAGAAAGAAAAAAATTTCTCTTTGGCCCTCCAATTAGGAAACAACCCTAATCTCATCAAAATGAGTATAGGCGAATAAAGAATCAGCCCCCTGTATAAATATATCTTTCCGCAAGAAAACTTGATGAAGGCCAATAATGTGTCCTTATTGGTCAACGTGCCGTCAAAATCAAAAACCGCTACACGCCGCTTCATCACAACACATAAATAATAAGGACGAAGGACAAGATCCAGCCGATAATACATGCCTGAATAAACCGATCCTTCATCAAGACTTCGGTTGGACTGCCGCTCTTCACATCAACTATTGTAAGTTGCAAATAGCGGATGATTCCAGCCAATACAAATATTGAAGTAGCATAAATGTAGGGGCTTTGGAATCGGGAAATCGTCTCTGGGGAGACAGTGTACATGATATAACACATCATTGTCAGGCTCCCCACAACTGCAATTACCTGATTTATAAAAGCCAGATTGTATCGACTGACATTATTGCGCATTGCCAGACCGCTCTTCTCATATAGCACAACGTCGTCTCTTCGTTTGGCAAATGCAAGAAACAAGGCCAGCAAGAAAGTCATCAGAATAATCCAATGTGTCAGATAAATTCCTGTTGATAAACCGCCAGCCAAAACACGTAACACAAATCCGATTGCAATGATAAAAACATCAACTATTACTATGTTCTTAAGTTTAACACAGTATGAGATGTTCATAAGTATATAGAACAATAAGAGTCCGGACAAGGTAAGAAACCACCCGCGCCCGAGAGTAAGTCCACCTACCGCCAAGATGGTGAATGACAAGACAAAACAAAAAGCCATCAAACAATATGCTGTTGTCTTGCTAACTGCGCCTGACGCAACCGGCCGCTTGCATTTTGTCGGATGCTGACGGTCTGCTTCTACATCATATACATCATTAAAGCAATAGACGCCACTGGCCGCAAAACAAAAGGAAGCAAACATCAATAGGGAAGGGACCAGATATTCCAGATCAAACAAGTGACGATCGAAAAACAATGGCAGGAAAATAAAAGTATTTTTCAGCCACTGTTTAGGACGCAATAGTTTGATTATATTATTCATCATCACAAAATATTTATCCTACCCATAAGAAAACTTCTCATAAAATGCGTTCTAGAGCCGCTTGTTCGGCTCCAGAACAACCCCTTAGAGGTCTTTTCTTTTAGTGTCTGCTCGGCCATATAATCCAATTTCGGTACTTTCTACCCAAATTTGTCATTAACTTTCAAAGTTAACACTTTTCTCGCATAAATTGCTTATTTGCGGGCGGAGTCTCAAAGAAAATGTGTTGGAACAATGAGATTCCGGGGCAAGCCCGGAATGACGTGAGGGGAAGGGGCAGGAGCTGACCCGAGCGTGATCTCGTTCACAATTCATAAAGTTTATGATAACATTTTTTTGCTTTTGACAACAAATTGGTATATCTTTGTAGAAAAGACAACATATGCGAACTACAGCAACCATCCAAACCGGCATACGCATGAGTCCGGAATTATACAACCGCTTGAAACGATTTGCAAAGCGGGAAAACCGCTCCTTGAACAACTATGTGGTCACGTTGCTCGAAGCGGCCACCCAGCCACGCATACCGACTCTAAAGCAAAGCGACTATCCTGTTGACGAAGACATCTTGCAACTGGGGAAAACACTCATTCAACCTTCTGAGGAAGAAATAAATGCAGATCCTCGATTAGCTTATATCCTCTCAAAATGAAAGCTTTTCTGGATACCAGTGCCCTTTTGGATGCTTTGATGGACAATCGATTGGGCCACGAAGCGACTTTAGCTATTCTTCAGGTGATACGCAGTGGTGACATATCCGCCTGTCTGTCGTCTCAGTCCGTGATTGACGCGGCATATATTGCTACACAACGTGGCGGAACCGCCGTAAACATATTTCGGAAAGCAATAGATACGATAGCTCACATCGTATCGATCGTTCCCATCGAAGCTGAAGATATCCATCGGGCTAATCATAGCTCCATACCCGATTATGAGGACGCGGCGCAGCTCGCTTGCGCGGAGCGCTGCGGTTGCGATGTCATTGTCACCTCCGACAAAAAGTTTCATGGATACACCGACATCACAACGTTTACCCCCTTTGAACTTCACAGTCTTCTGTTTTCCAGAATGCCAGAAGATAACCTTTGACGCGCGATTCTTCTCGCAAAAATTGCTTTTTTGCGGCCGCTCTTTCGAAAATTATGGCTTCCTTTGTGGTGGCGGGGATGGTCCCCGTCCTTGACATACATTAACAAAGGAGGTTATATGAAAAGAAATGTGATGGCGGTGATAATCTCCGCCATGATGTATGCGGCCGTGGCCGTGGCAATGGTGTCCTGCACCTGGATGGATGAAGTGTGGGCGACGTACAATGCCGACAAGGAGAAAGAGAAGTCGCTCGAAATCCCGATGGACAAAGTGCTGAGCGTAGAGGCTTTGCTGGCGGGCGACTTTGCCGGCGACACGGTCTGGGTCAAGGGCTGTGTCGTGGGTGGCCTGCTCAGCGACGGATCGGTCGATTTCTCCTGCGAAGACGCAGTGCTGGGCACAGCCCTGGTGCTGGCCGACAGCAGCGACTGCGACGAGGAGGACGAGTGCATGGTGCTGCACATGACCAAGGCGGCGCACAAGGATGCGCTGGGCCTCGACAAGGCGGCCAACCGGGACAAGATCTATCACCGGGAAATCTATGCCCAGGGCAAGGTATCCACCCACAAAGGCTTTCGCGCCCTGACGAATCTCTGCAACTACAAGTTGGAGTGACGACGCCGTGCCACAGAAAAGCGCAGGTACGAAATCACGCCCAGGATCAAGACCAGTACGGCGTGCAGTTCATGCTGCAGCGTAGCATAGAGAATGCCCGCTTCCCATGTTTTCCCGTAGATGCCGGACACGGCCAGGGCCATCAGGTAATGGTAGGCTCCGATGCCGCCCGGCACCGGGATAATGGAGGCACAGTTGCCCACCACCGTGAAGAACAGCGCGTCCTTCATGTCCAGCAAGGCCAGGTCGGGCATGGACTTCATGACGCTGAACGCCATGAGCAGGTACATGAACCAGATGCCCAGCGTAAAGAGCAGGAAGGCCCCTTTGTGCTGCATGTGCTTGAAACTGCTAAAGCCCTGTCCCACCGAAGCCAGTCCGCCCGCGACCTTGCCGCAGAAGCGGTTCCTGTCGCGATAACGGAAGACGGCCCAGAAAAAGAGCGCGACGAGCAGCACGACGACCACAAGCACCCACCAGAGAGAGAACTGCAGCCGGGTGGTCATGGGCTCCCAGACCTGCTGTGCGAAGAACGGGCCGAACTTGTCCCGGTCAAGCACCAGCGAAAGGCCCAGCATGAGGAAAATCGCCACGATGTCCCAAAGGCGCTCCATCAGTACCGTGCCGAACACGGTGCCGAAGGTGGATTTGCCGCTCAGGTAGCCGCAACGGAGCACTTCGCCAGCCCCGGGAAGGCCCAGGTTGGCGAGGTTGCCCACGTTGTTGGCATCCCACGCCTCCAGCCAGCGGGTCTTCAGTCCCGATGAGCGCAGGAGCAGGCGCCAGCGGAAGGCCCGGAACACCAGGGCCCCGACCGAGGCCCCGAAAAACGGCACCAGCCAGCCCCATTGCGTCAGCTTCAGTCCTTCCACGAACGCCGTCCAGTCGACGCTCCGCAAGGCTAACCAAAGAAGAACGCCGGCCAGCGCCACCGAAAGGACATATTTCAGAATCGATTTAACGTTCAAATTTTTGCAATTTATAAATTATTGCATACCTTTGCATTCCCTTTTGAGGGAAGACTCGCTAGCTCAGTTGGTAGAGCACAGCACTTTTAATGCTGGGGTCTTGGGTTCGAGCCCCAAGCGGGTCACAGAAGAAGCGGCTGAAAGGCCGCTTTTTTTGTTAGCGCGAAGCTGGCGGGTGGTTCTTCCGTCCTGCGGGCATTTTTCTGCCTGCAGGACGGAAAACCAGAGCCGCGAAGCGGTTTACGCACCAAAATTATCATACAGGATACTCTCCGGCGCGACACCCAGCGAATCCAGCAGATTCACGACGGACGACACCATCATCGGCGGACCGCACATGAAGTACTTGATGTCCTCGGGAGCCTCGTGGTCCTTGAGGTAGGTCTCGTTCATCACGTTGTGCACGAAGCCGGCCGTGTACTTCACGCCTGCGGCATCGGCGGCCGGATCGGGACGGTCGAGGGCCAGGTGGAAGTGGAAGTTCGGGAATTCTTTCTCGATCTCCGCGAAATCCTCGAGGTAGAACGCCTCGACGAGGGCGCGGGCACCGTAGAAGAAGTGGACCTCCTTCTTGGTCTTGAGCGTCTTGAACAAATGCATGATGTGGCTGCGGAGCGGAGCCATGCCGGCGCCGCCGCCCACGAAGATGTATTCCTGGCTGTCCGGATCGTCCTTCGGGAGCAGGAACTCGCCGTAAGGACCGCTGATCCACACCTTGTCGCCCGGTTTGCGGGAGAACACGAAGGTGGAAGCGATGCCCGGAGGCACGGGCAGCATCTTGAACACGCCCTTCGGCTGGCTGCGGTCGAACGGCGGCGTGGCGATACGCACGTTGAGCTTGATGACATTCTTCTCGGCAGGATAGGAAGCCATCGAGTAGGCGCGGATGGTCGGAACGGTGTTCTTGTACTTGAGGTCGAAGAAACCGTATTTCTCCCAGTCGGCCCGGTAGATCGGATCCACGTCCATGTCAGCGAAGTTGACGTCGTAGGCCGGAATGTCGATCTGGATGTATTCACCGCTCTTGAATTCGATGTTCTCACCTTCCGGCAACTTGACCGTGAACTCCTTGATGAAGGTAGCCACGTTCTTGTTGGAGATGACTTCGCACTCGAGCTTCTTGACGCTGAGGGCGGAGTCGGGCACCTGGATCTTGAGGTTGTCCTTGACCTTCACCTGGCAGCCGAGGCGCCAGTTGTCGGCGATCTGCTTGCGGGTAAAGAAACCGACCTCCGTAGGCAGGATACTTCCGCCGCCCTCGAGGACCTGGCACTTGCACTGGCCGCAGTTGCCCTTGCCGCCGCAGGCCGAAGGGAGGAAGATCTTCTGCTCGGCGAGCGTATTGAGGAGTGAGCCGCCCTGCGGGACGTCGAGCACCTTCTTGCCGTCGTTGATATCGATCTTGACCGTTCCGGACGGAGTGAGTTTGATCTTGATGAAAAGGAGCAGGGCCACCAGAAGGAGGGTGACCACGACAATCACGAGAATTGCTGCAAGAATCGTATTACTCATTGTTCATTCCTCCCGTCTTACAGTGAAATACCCATAAATGTCATGAAGGCCATGCCCATGAGGCCCACCACCATGAAGGTGATGCCCAGGCCCTTGAGCGGAGCCGGAACCTTCGAGTAGGCCATCTTCTCGCGGATGGCGGCCAGGGCCACGATGGCCAGCCACCAGCCGATGCCCGAACCGAGGGCGTAGGTTGCTGCCTCGCCCACATTCAGGAACTCGCGCTGCTGCATGAAGAGCGAACCGCCCAGGATGGCGCAGTTCACGGCGATCAGCGGCAGGAAAATACCCAGCGAGGAGTAGAGGGCCGGCAGGAACTTCTCCACTACCATCTCCACGATCTGCACGAAGGCGGCGATCACGGCGATGAAGAGAATGAAGCTCAGGAAGCTCAGGTCCACGTCCTTGAAGCTGTCGCCCAGCCAGGCCAGCGCCCCGGGCTGCAGCACGAACTTGTTGAGCAGGTAGTTGAGCGGGAGCGTGCACAGGAGCACGAAGATAACAGCAATACCCAAACCATTTGCTGTCTTTACGTTCTTCGACACCGCCAGGTATGAGCACATACCCAGGAAGTAGGCGAAGATCATATTGTCAACGAAAATTGACTTTACGAACAAGCTGATGTATTCCATAATCGATTTGAGTTAAAGTGTTATTTCTCCTGCAGGTCTTTCTGCACGGCGCGCTGGACCCAGACGATGCAGCCCAGGAGGATCAGTGCCATCGGCGGAAGGATCACGAGGTTGTTCGGAACATAGCTTTCAGGCAGGACGCGGAAGCCGAGCAGCGTGCCGCTTCCGAGGAGTTCACGGAAGAAGGCCACGATCACGAGGATCATGCCGTAGCCGGCACCGTTGGCCAGACCGTCGAGGAGGCTCGGGATGGGCTTGTTGCCCAGCGCGAAGGCTTCGATGCGGCCCATCACGATACAGTTGGTGATGATCAGGCCGATGTAGACCGAAAGCTGTTTGTCGATGGCGTACGCGTAAGCCTTGAGCACCTGGTCGACGAGGATCACCATCATGGCGACCACGACCAGCTGCACGATGATGCGCACGCGGTTCGGAATCGAGTTGCGGAGCAGGGAGACCACGAGGCTCGAGAGGCCCGTGACGATGATCACCGAAAGGGCCATGACCAGGGCGCCCTTGAGCTGGACCGTGACGGCCAGCGAGGAGCAGATACCGAGCACGAGGACCGTGATCGGGTTGCCCTTGAAAATCGGGTTCAACAGTGTTTTCTTCAGATCTTCATTCATGGCTTAACCCTCCTGATGATTATGGTTGTGTTCATGCTGGTGCCCGCCTTCGCAGTCGCCGCCGCAGCAGTCACCGCCGCAGCAGTCTTCATCGACGCCTTCCGCCCCGGCTTTCTTCTGCAGGAACGGCATGTACGCCTTGAACCAGGTGTCGAGTGCGGCGTCGAGGCCGTTGCAGGTCATCGTCGCGCCGGTGATGGCGTCGACAGCCGACTTGTCGTCCTTGGGCGCGCCGCCCTTGACGATGTTGAAGGAATCGTCCGGCTTGCTGAAGTTGACCGTCTGGCCCTTGAACTGCTCGCGGAACCAGGCCTCGTCCTTGATCTTGGCACCCAGGCCCGGGGTTTCGCTCTCGTGGTCGAAGTAGGCGCCCACGATTTCCGTGCAGCTGGCGTTGAAGGCAATGTAGCCCCAGATCGGACCCCAGAGGCCGGCGCCGTAGATCGGAATCACATTGATCTCGCTGCCGTCCTTCGTGAAGACATAGACCGGGAGCTGCGGATTGCCCGCGGCGATGTTCTTGTTCTCCTGCTTGAGGTTGTCCTGCAGTTCGATATTGCCAGCTTCCGTCTCCAGCTCACCGATCTTGTCGCCCTTGGCGTCGATCAGGAAAGCCGTCTTGACGTTGTCGCTGTACATCTTCAGGACCTGGTCGTTGCCGAGCTTGGCCAGGTCTTCCTTGCTCGAGAAGCCGGCGGCCGCCAGCATCTGGCTGATAGTCTCGGCCTTGATGTTGGCATCCTGCTTCGGCTTGAGCGCCATCGCGGCAATGGCCAGGATGGCAGCCGCCACCACGACGATGATCGTCGTGTAGACGATGGTATATACGTTGCTGTTGGTATTCATCACTATACGGTTTTAGCTCGCTTGAGGCGACGTTTGACATTGGCATTCACCACATAGTGGTCGATCAGCGGAGCAAAGGTGTTCATCAGCAGGATGGCGAGCATCATGCCCTCGGGATAACCCGGGTTGAAAAGTCGCACCGTGATGCAGAGGGCGCCGATCAGGAAACCGTAGATCCACTTGCCGCATTCGGTCTGGGCCGAGGTCACCGGGTCGGTGGCCATGAAGACGGTACCGAAAGCGAAGCCGCCCATGAGCAGCTGTTCCCAGCAGGGGATGTCGGTCACACCGCCCGCCGTGCCGAGCCAGCCCACGAACAGGGCGCCGAGCACGGAGGAGCACATGATCTTCCAGCTGGCCACGCCGGTGCAGACAAGGATCAGCGCACCGATGAGGATGGCGATGACGCTGGTCTCGCCCACGGCACCCGGAACGTCGCCGAGGAAGAGGTTCCAGGCACTGGTGCCGGCTGCGGACAGACCGTCGAGCGAAGCGTGGGAGAGCGGCGTGGCGCCCGAAACGGCATCCACCACTTCCCCGCCCTTCCAGGGCGTTCCGCCGGCGAGGGCCTTGCTCAGGCCGCCGACCCAGATCGAGTCGCCCGACATCTTGCTCGGATAAGAGAAGAACAGGAAGGCACGCGCCAGCAGCGCGGGGTTCCAGATGTTCATGCCGGTGCCGCCAAAGACTTCCTTGCCGATGATCACGGCAAAAGCCACGGCGATGGCCAGCATCCACCAGGGAACGTCGACCGGCACGATGAGCGGAATGATGAAGCCGCTCACCAGGTAGCCTTCGCTCACCTCATGGCCTTTCATCTGGGCGGAGGCGAACTCGATGCCCAGACCCACGATATAGGAGATCAGATAGAGCGGGATGATCTTCACGAAGCCATACCAGACCATCTGCCAGAAGCCCCAGCCCAGGCCGAAGACCTGGCTGTGCTGGTAACCGAGGTTCCAGATGCCGAAGAGCAGGGCCGGAACCATGGCCATCACCACGATGATGAGCAGGCGCTTCAGGTCGACGCAGTCCTTCACATGCGTGCCGCCCCGGCGGGTGACGCGGTCAGGCACGAAGAAGAAGGTCTCGAAGGCGTCGAAGGACGAATGGAGCCAGCTCAGTTTGCCGCCTTCGCTGAAGGTCGGCCTGATTTTATCGAAAAAATTCTTTGCCATACGGGGTTCCTCCTTACATTTCTTTCATCATCAGTTCGATGCCCTGACGGACGATGTTCTGGATCTCGATCTTCGAAGGACAGACATACTCGCAGAGCGCGACGTCTTCCTCGATGACCTCATAGATGCCAAGCTGCTCCATCTTGTCGAGGTCGCCGGTCAGGCAGGCCTTGAAAAGGTAGAGCGGATAGATGTCCATGGGGAGCACCTTGTCGTAGACGTCGTTCATCAGGAACGGGCGTTCGCCGCCGTTCTCGTTGGTATCCATGGCATATTTCTTCTTGCCGCACAGGAAGGCCGGATAGGCGTGCGACACGGAGAACTTCTTGCTGCGCAGCGGGTTCATCCAGCCGAACATCTCGAAGTAATCGCCTTCCTTCAGCACGCTCACCTGGTCGTCGTAGAAGCTCAGGAAGCCTTCGCGGCCCACAGCCTCGCCACTGAGCACGTCTCCGCTGACGACGCGGACGTTGCCTTCGGCGAAGAAGCCGGCGAGCTGTTTCATGCTGACGCCGGCGGTCACTTCCGCATAGGCGGGCTTGACGGCGGCCGGACCGGCCACGGCAATGGTGCGGCGGGTGTCATAGACGCCCTTCAGCATGAAGCGGCCGATGACGGCCACGAGCGGAAGGTCCACCGTCCAGACCACCTCACCCTTGTTGATGGGGCTGATGTGGTTGATCTGCACGCCGACGTTGCCGGCCGGGTGCGGACCTTCGAACTGGTGCATGACTACGCCGCTGAGCTTGCTGAACACACTGCCGGAGAAAGACTTGGCGCAAAGAGAAAGATGTACGCCGCCCTTGGTGAGACGGCCCAGCGCGTCGATGCCGGCCTGGATGGCGGCGATGTCGTCTTTCAGCGTGAATTCATACTTGGCGCCCAGGGGCTTCGTATTCATCCCGGAGATGAAGATGGCTTTGGGTTCTGCTTCCGGATCGGCGATGGTGCCGAAGGGGCGCTGCTTGAGACAGGGCCACAGGCCGGACTGCAGCAGCAGTTCGGTCATGCCCTTCTTGTCGAGCGAGGAGGCTTTCGGCACGTCGAACTGGACGGCTTCGTTCTTCCCGTCGGCTTTGATCCGGACTTCGAGGAGCTTGCGCTTGTCGCCGCGTACCACGGCGTCGACGGTACCGCTGACCGGCGAGCAGAACACCATCGCGGTGCACTTCTTGTCGGCGAAGAGCGGCGTGCCGGCCTTGACGCTGTCACCCTCCTTCACCAGCAGCCGGGGCACCAGCCCGCGGAAGTCGGTCGGCTTGACAGCTACCAGATCCGGAGCGACGCGTGCAGTCACCTCACAAAGGGCTTCCCCCGCAATCGGGAGATTCAGGCCCTTTTTCAATCTGATTTGATCTGACATGAACTTATCTGGTTAATAGTAAATATTTTGCAATAATCCGCAAAGTTACCTATAAATTGTCACTAAAAAAAGTATATTTTTGCACTATGATCGACAATTCCAAAACCGACCTGTTTGAAGGGTTGAACAGCGCGCAGAAAGCCGCTGTTCTGTGTACGGAAGGGCCCTCGCTCATCATCGCGGGCGCCGGTTCCGGCAAGACAAGGGTGCTGACCTGCCGGGTCGCACACATTCTGGAGGGAGACTGCAGGCCGGGCGAGGTGCTGGCCCTCACGTTCACCAAGAAAGCCGCCGGCGAGATGAAGGAGCGCGTGGCCCTGCTGGTGGGCGAACGGAAGGCCCGCTGGATCCCGATGGGTACCTTCCATTCGATTTTCATCCGTTTCCTGCGGGAGTATGCCGAACTGTTGCACTATCCCCGGAATTTCACCATCTACGACCAGACCGACTCCCGCAGCGTCATCAAGCAGTGCGTCAAGGAGTTGGAGCTGGACGACAAGATCTACAAGCCCGCCACGGTGCAAAGTGTCATCTCCATGGCCAAGAACAGCCTGATCACCGTCGCCGCATACCGGCGCGACGCCGATGCGATGGAGCGTGACCGTGTCGCCCGCCGGCCCCGCACCGCCGACATCTATGAGCGCTACCAGCAGAAATGCCTGGCCGCCGGCGCCATGGACTTCGACGACATCCTGCTCAACATGAACATCCTGCTGAAGCACCATCCCGAGGCCCGCGAAAGCATCGCGGCGCGCTTCCGCTACATCCTCGTGGACGAGTACCAGGACACGAACCATGCGCAGTACTCGATCCTCCGCCAGCTGGCTGAACCCCACCACAACATCTGCGTGGTGGGCGACGACGCGCAAAGCATCTACGGCTTCCGCGGCGCACGCATCGAGAACATCCTCCGCTTCAAGAAAGACTATCCCGAAGCCAAAGAGTTCAAACTGGAGCAGAACTACCGCTCCACCCAGACCATCGTGGCCGCCGCCAACAGCCTGATCGCCCACAACGAGCAGCGCCTCCGCAAGGAGTGCTTCTCCACCGCCGGCGCCGGCGAGAAGATCGGCGTCATCAAGGCCTATACCGAAAGCGAGGAGGCCCACCTCATCGCCTCGTCGATCGTGGAGCGCATCTACAGCGACAAGGCATCCTACGACGCCTTCGCCATCCTCTACCGGACCAACGCCCAGAGCCGGGCGCTCGAGGAAGCCCTGCGCAAGCGCAACCTCCCCTTCCGCATCTACGGCGGACACTCCTTCTACGAGCGCGCCGAGATCAAGGACATGCTGGCCTATTTCAAGCTGGTGGTCAATCCGCAGGACAACGAATCGTTCCGGCGCATCATCAACGTGCCGGGCCGCGGCATCGGCGACACCACCGTCGACCGGCTCGCCGCCGCGGCGGCCGCCGCCGGATGCACGCTCTACAATGCGCCGCTGCTTGAGAACGAAAAGCTTTACGCCGTCGGGCTCAAGGACGCCGCCATCCGCAAACTGCGCGAGTTCACGGCCCTGATGGAACGCCTCATCGAAAAGGCCGAAAACGCCGACTGCTACGACCTGGCCGTGCAGATCGGCACCGACACGGGCTATCTGGCCGCGCTGAAAGCCGACACCTCGCCCGAGGGCATGGGCCGTTTCGAGAATGTGGAAGAACTCTTCAACAGCATCAAGGAATACAGCGAGGAGGAGACGGAGATGCGCACGGTGCTCTCGGAAGACGGCGAAGAGCCCGTCGACACCACGGTCCGCCTGAGCGACTACCTCGAAAACATCTACCTGATGAGCGAAGTGGAAAAAGACGACAGCCAGGATCCCGACCGCGACCAGACCAACAAGATCACGCTGATGACGGTCCACTCGGCCAAAGGCCTGGAATTCCCCTACGTCTACATCGCCGGCATGGAGGAGAACCTCTTCCCGTCGGAGAACACGAGCGGTTCGCTGAAAGAACTCGAGGAGGAACGGCGCCTCTTTTACGTGGCCCTGACGCGGGCGGCCAAGGTCGTCACGGTATCCTTTGCACAGAACCGCCGCAAATGGGGTAGCGAGACGGCAAACCGCCCTTCGCGCTTCCTGAAGGAAATCGACCGGAAGTATTACGCCGTGGAGCCGGACTCCTGGCAGGACCGTTACGATTCCTTCCCCCAGACGCGCTTCCAGCGCTCCGATTTCGAAACCTATCCGCGGCCGGGCGGCTACCGGCCGGAGGGACGTGGCGGACAAGGCTGGCAACGCGGCGGGCAGCGGCCGTCCCAGAATCCGGCATCGACGCAGCCCCACATGGCCCGGCCCATCCCCGCTACGCCCCCGGCGCCGGCCCATACGCCGTCCGCCGGATTCGCACCCTCGCCCATCGCCGACCTGCAGGCCGGCCAGCGCGTGGAACACGACCGTTTCGGCTTCGGAAAAATCCTGTCGATCGAAGGCGACGGCCCCAACAGAAAGGCTGTCGTGGCTTTCGACACCGCCGGTCAAAAAACATTACTACTAAAATTTGCTAAACTTCGCATAGTTTAACCTATGACAAGCGCCAAAAACGGCATAGGTTTTGCTATTTTAAACATCGAAGTTTTTCATAGTTTAAGTTTAAGTTTAGGTTAGTAGTAGGGCGGCTTCCCGGCAGGGAGTCGCCCTATGAAATTATCGGGCAAGGTCAGGCGGCCGAACGAGCAAGGTCTCTTTTAGTCGGCCGGACCTTGCCCGCCTAAATTGGCTTCCAGATAGGTACGGCCAATAATAGCCGGGCAAGATCTCCACGAAAAAAAGAGACCTTGCCCGTGATGCTTTGGGATCTTGCCCGAATCAGATTCGTTGGCGGATACGGCGGGCGGGCGGCAGCAGGGAATTCGTGCGGTTGCCCAGATTTTTGACGAAGCCGAGGCCGAGGCCCTCGCAGGTCAGGAGGAGATAGCCGCGCGGCGCATCGGGAAACGCGACGGCGTCGCGGGACAGAAACTTCAGGGCCTCTTCACGAGTGACTTCTATGCATACGAATGAAAGTTCGCGAAGCGAAGCGGGTGGTATCTCGTTCCGGGAGCCTTTTTCGGCTTCCGGAACGAGATACCAGAGCGAAGCGGAGCGAACGTCCGCAACCGCCAGGGCAAAGTCAGCCTCCGGTATCAGGTCGCGGCCTTTCCGCGTGGCGACGGCAACGCCGGAGGCAATGACTTTCAGCGATTTCTCCAGCCGGGCCAAGTCGCGGACGAAAGCCGCCGGAAACGCCTTCACCAGATTGCCTTTTTCGAGGAACGTCAGCCCGGGCGTGGCGGCCGGACCCCCCACATAGGACCCTTCTTTCCGGATCAGCGCCGCGAAAAATCCCTCTCCCCGCTCCTCACCGGGATAGAAGTGCCGCTGCTCCAGGCATTCCCCGCCCAGCTCGCGGCAGATCCATTCCACATTCTCTTCATCCTCAGCACGGTTGAAGGTACAGGTCGAATAGATCAGGTAGCCGCCCGGTGCCAGCGCAGGCCAGACATCGCCGAGGATACGGCGCTGCCGGGCTGCACAGAGACGCACGGTCGCAGGCGACCATTCCGCCACGGCGCGCTCGTCCTTGCGGAACATCCCCTCGCCCGAGCAGGGTGCGTCGACTACCGCCAGGTCGAAGAATCCGCGCAGCGGCGTGAAAGCAGCCGGGTCGGAGGAAGTCACGGCCACATGGACGCAGCCCCAGCGGGCCACATTCTCCGCCAGCACCGTAGCGCGTGCCGGCACAATCTCGTTGGCCACCAGCAGCGAGCCGGCATCGAGGTGCGAGAGCAGCTGCGTGGTCTTGCCGCCCGGTGCCGCACAGAGGTCCAGCACCCGCAGGCCGGCGGAGCCGCCGGAAAGCGCATCAGCGCCCAGCGCCGCCTTCGCGCGCTCGAACAGCACGCCCACGTACATCGACGAAGCCTCCTGCACATAGTACGCCCCCGCATGAAAGAGCGGGTCGAGCGTGAACGAAGGCCGCTCACGCAGATAGAATGCTTCTTCCGAAGCCCAGGGGACCGGGTCGCCGGCCAGCGCCCCGAAATGCGCGCGTAACGCCGCGAGCGACAGTTTGAAAGGGTTGACGCGCACGGAGACTTCCGGCTCGGCAGCCAGCGCCGACAGCACACACTCCGCCCGCTCCGCCCCCAGAGAATCGCGCATTTCGTTGATAAATTCCGAAGGAAACACTACTTTTGCAGTCGCTTTTATCCTTACAAAGATAGCAAAAAATGCAGACCGTCTATTTCGAGCGCGACCATATCACCGTCGATGACGCCCAGTTCGAAGAATTCTGTTCCCACTTCGTGGAAGTGCCTGCCGGCGGCGGACTCGTCCGGAACCGGGAGGGCAAGTACCTGCTCATCTTCCGGCACGACGTATGGGACCTGCCCAAAGGAAAGCAGGAGCCCGGCGAATCCATCGAAACCTGCGCCCTGCGCGAGGTGGAAGAAGAAACCGGCCTGCACAATCTCCAGCTCAGGGAGCGTCTCTGCATCACCCATCACACCTACCAGCTTTTCGGGCAGAAGATCCTCAAGCACACGTATTGGTACGCCATGTACGACGAGCGCGAAGAACCGCTCCTGCCCCAGCAGGAAGAGGACATCTCCCGGGCGGAATGGGTAGCCAGAGAGCGCCTTCCGGAATACCTGGAAGGCACTTATCCCTCGATCGTCGAAGTCTTCGTCAGCGCAGGTCTGTTATGATGGTGTCGTCCCCGAAGAGTTCGGGGTCGATGATGAAGAAGGTGCCCGACCAGGGTTCGGCCTTCTCCTGGATGTCCGTCAGCGTGATCGTATAGTTTTCGTAGGTCACCACCGTCTTCCCGCCGGACCGGCGCGTGATGTCGATGTCTTTCAGGAAAGACACGTCGTTCGGCTCGATGACCAGCTCGTCGCTGCGCGAAGAGAAGATCCAGCGGTCCTTGCCGTTGCACCACACCCGCATCCAGTCGGTCTCCAGGCGGTAGCAGTCGTCCTGTACATAGCCCGTCCCAGCGGCAATGGTCTTGCCTGTGGTGTTGTCCACCATCGTGAAGCGGCAGGAAAAGCGTTGCTGCGCGCCGGCGGCGGTGCAAAGCAGGAGGGTCAACAGGAAGAGAAAGCGTTTCATGGCTCCTTCAATCTTAAATATGATTGAGGGATTCCAAAATTCGGTCCAAAGTGTCGAGATCGGTCACCAAAACCGCACGGGCCTTGCTGCCTTCCTGCGGTCCGACGATGCCGGCGGCCTCCAGCTGGTCCATGATGCGGCCGGCGCGCGCATAGCCCACATTGAGCTTGCGCTGCAGCATCGAGGTGGAACCCTGCTGGTACTGGACCACCATGCGGGCACACTCTTCGAAGAGCTGGTCGCGCTTGTGGAGGTCGATGTCGTTCATGCCGCCCTCTTCGTCGTTGGGATCCACGTATTCGGGCAGCTCGAACGGACCGGGATAGCCCCGCTGGTTGCTGATGAAGCGCACGATGTTGAGAATCTCGGGCGTGTCAACCAAGGCGCACTGCACACGGGTCAGGTCGTGGCCCGGATAGACCACCAGCATGTCGCCGCGGCCGATGAGGCGGTTGGCGCCCGGCGCGTCGATGATGACCTTGGAGTCGGTGCCCGTGTTGACCTTGAAGGCCACGCGCGAGTTGAAGTTGGCCTTGATTGAGCCGGTGATGATGTTGACGGTCGGACGCTGGGTGGCGATGATCAGGTGGATGCCCACGGCGCGGGCCTTCTGCGCCAGGCGGGCAATCGGGTTCTCGATCTCGCGGCCCGCCGTCATGAGCAGGTCGCCGAACTCGTCGATGATCACCACGATGTAAGGCAGGAACTTGTGTCCCTTGAGGGGGTTGAGCTGCCGGTTCAGGAACTTCGCATTGTACTCCTTGAGCTGGCGCACGTCGGCCTTCTTGAGCAGTTCGTAGCGGGCGTCCATCTCGATGCAGAGGGAGTTCAGCGTATTGGCCACTTTCTTGGTGTCGGTGATGATGGCCTCGTCGGCGTCGGGAAGCATGGCCAGGTAATGCCGGTCGAGCTTCTCGTAGAGGGAGAACTCCACCTTCTTCGGGTCCACCATCACGAGTTTCATCTCGGCGGGATGTTTGGCATAGAGCAGCGAGGTGATCATCACGTTCAGGCCCACCGACTTGCCCTGGCCCGTAGCGCCGGCCACCAGCAGGTGCGGCATCTTGGCCAGGTCGAGGAAGAAAGGTTCGTTGGTGACAGTGATGCCGATGGCCATGGGGAGCTCCATCTTCTGGGAAGCTTCCTGGTACTGCTGGCAGCCCAGCACGGATTTGAGGGCGACCACGCTGGGCTTCACATTGGCCACTTCGATGCCCACGGAGTCGAGCAGGGTCACGACACGCACGCCCTTGGCACCCAGCGAGATGGCGATATCCTCTTCGAGGTTGCGCACCTGCGCGACCTTGATGCCGTCGTCGAGCTGGATCTTGTAGAGCGTGACGGTCGGTCCCATCTTGGCCGTGATGCCCTTGACCCGGATCTTATAGCTGTTGAGCGCATTGACGATGCGCTGCTTGTTGTTCTCGAGTTCCTCGCGCGAGACCTCGTACCACATGTCCTTGTAGTCGTTGAGCATCGACATGGGCGGGAGCTTGTATTTGGGCAGGTCGAGCCGCGGGTCGTAGCGCTCGCGCCACTGCTCGTCGGAGAGACCGTCCACGATCTCGTTCTCACTCTTCTCGATGGTCAGGGGAACGTCTTCGGCGTTGCCTTCCGGCTGGCCGGCGGGATTTTCGTCAGAATCGCCGGAAGCCTGATCCGGCTCGGGATTCTCCTCCTCCGCATCGGTCTCCGTCCCGCCTTCCATCTTCTCCTCTTCCACCGGTTCTTCTTCGGCCTGCTCCGGGTCTGTGTCGGCCGCATCCAGCCAGTCATCGGTCGGGTCGGTATCCGCTTCCTCGGCGCCTTCCACCTTCAGCCCGGAGAGTCCGTCTTCATCCTCCGGCATGTCAGCGTCTTCTTCCTCCTTCCCTTTCTTCTCGCGGTGCGAAAGGCCGAACAGCAGATCGTCGAACCAGAAAGCGACCTTCGGGGTCAGCAGGCAGGCAAACAGGAAAAGGATCAGCACCAGTACGCCGGCAGCACCGGCCTTGCCCAGCATGGAGCAGAGCCAACGGCTCGCATAGTGCCCGTAAGAGCCCCCTGCGCCGCTGCCCAGCATGGCGTCGTACGGCGTGAAGCTGAAAACATAGGCCAGCAGCACGGAGAAGATCACCGCACCGAAGGCACAGAGCAGGAATACGCGCAGCAGGTTGACACTGCGCAGGCGGAAACAGTAGACCGCGATGGCGCCCAGGAAAATCGGCATGGCCAGTGCCCCCAGGCCGAAAAGCTTGGATATCAAGAAGTCAGCCCAGATGAAGCCGATCTTTCCCCCGGCATTCTCCGCCGTCACCTCGGTGGTGAACATGCGGCTGTCGAAAGCCAGGCTCTGGTCGGAAGTCCAGGTAAAGATGTAGGAAAGCAGGGCCACCAGCGTGTAGAGCGCCAGGATGCTGAACAGCACGCCCAGCGAAATCCGGAGCATCCGCACGCGGTTGTCGGTCAGGATGGGCTCGCGCGGCGCTGCGGGCTTGCGGGCCGGAGTCGCTTTCTTCTTTTTGGTCTTCGAGGACTTCTTGTCTGCCATGTATCTCGTTTATTTCTTCCGTTTCCAGTTGCGGTTCTTCTTGTTGCCGCCGTAGTTGCCGCCGTTCTGGCTGCCCACGCTGATGCCCGGGCGGGCGAAGCTGGCATTCTGGGAGATAGCGCCGAGATGGATGTCACCGGGCACTTTGAGCCTGCCTTCGGAAAGGCGCTCGATGTCGGCGAAGATGGTCTCTTCGGCCACGTTGTCCTTGTTCCAGATGAGGTATTGCTGACGCATGTAGATGGCCAGCGTGCGGATCATCTCTTTCTTGATGTCGTCGTCCTCGCGGTCGGCGATCAGGTCGATCATGCTCTCGATGTTGCGGCCGTAGCACGCGGCCTTGACGGGCTTTTCGGGAAGTTTGATCACATCGGGACGCTCTTCGAACTGCTGGGGCGTCGGTGCGGGGTACGGCGCGTCGATGTCGAGCTCGAAGCCGCCGATCACATGGGCGTGGTCCCAGAGTTTGTGTTTATAGTCGTTCAGCTCGCGGATCTGGGGATTCAGGATGCCCATCACCTGCACCACGGCACGCATCTGTTCACTGCGTTTCTCCTTGTCTTCGATGGCTTTTACCTGTTCGATCATCTTCTGCACGTTCCGGCCGTATTCAGGCAGGATCAGCTTCTCGCGCTGCGTATTGTAATCCATAGTAGCGGTTTTACCTTAATTTAACTTACAAAGATACTTACTTAATTTTTATCTTTGCACAAATTTTTCGTGTAACGATGAAGAAAGTACTGGTTACCGGCGCCTTCGGGCAACTCGGCACCGAACTCCGCCTGCTGACGGAGGGACAGCCGGATTTCATTTTCACCGACCTCCGTTCCGACGGCCCGGTGCGCAAACTCGATATCTGCGACCGCCGCGCCGCCGACCGGATGCTTGCCGGAGAGGACATCGGCGCCGTCATCAACTGTGCCGCCTACACCAATGTAAATGCAGCTGAAAGCGAAACCGGCCTGTGCAACTTCATCAATGCCACGGGCCCCGGCGTCCTGGCCCGCGCCGCTCTCCGCCACGGCGCCGCCTTGGTCCACATTTCCACCGAATATGTGTTCGATGGACGGAAATCTTCCGGCTACCGGGAGACCGACCGGCGGCATCCGCTGTCGGCCTATGGCCGGAGCAAGCGCGACGGCGAAGATGCCGTACGCCGCAGCGGCTGCCGCGGCCTCATCATCCGCACCTCCTGGCTTTATTCCCCTTTCGGCAACAATTTCGTCAAGACCATGCTGCGCCTCGGTGCCGAAAAGCCGGAACTGGGCGTTGTCTGCGACCAGGTCGGCTCTCCGACTTACGCCCGCGACCTGGCTGAAACCATCCTGGCGCTCCTCCCGCAAATCGGCCAGCGCCATGGCGAAATCTATCATTTCACCAACGACGGCGTCTGCTCCTGGGCGGACTTCGCCGCCACCATCATGCGTGAAGCGGGCCTTCCCTGCCGGATACGGCCCATCACCACGGCGGAATACCCTTCCCCCGCCGTCCGTCCCGCCCATTCCACGATGTCCAAAGCAAAAATCGTCCGCGACTTCGGCATCCAGCTCCGGCCCTGGGAGGACTCCCTGAGAGACTGCCTCAAACGGCTGTAAACTGGCAGCACTTCCCGCTTTAGCGCGGCCGCCGCACCCCGTCCTCAAATCAGGCCTTCTGTGAGGACGGCAGCCCGTTTTTCGGCCGTCCATCCTCAAATCATACCTCTGGTGAGGACGGCAGCTGGAGCAGGGGCTTATTTGAACGCCTGTTCCGACAATCCGGGGCCGCCGAGGGCCAAGTCGCGGAAATAATCCGGGACCTCGCGGCCCAGCAGCGCGTCGACGTAAAGCTTGGCGATGTACTGCGACAGCATGAAGCCGTGGCCGCGCATGCCCACGAAGAGGCCCAGTGCCGGGTCGATGATGTAGCGCGGCTCCGTGTAGTAGCCGCACCAGGTGGCCTGGAAACTCATGCCCTTCAGCTGCGGGATCCACTCGGTGAACACCTCCGAGCAAATTTCCAGGAACTCCTGCGTGTTGACCTTCAGGTTCTTGCCTGCATCGGTCGCGTCCTGCGCCGGCGAGGCACAGCCGATGATCTGGCCCGTTTCCGCCAGCTGCTGCCCGTAGACCGCCGAGAAGCCCTTGTAGTGACGCCGGTCGATGAGCATGTCGAGCGAATCGCCGTCCTTGCCGATGAGCGGCAGGCGCTTGGTGATGAAGGCCTGGTGGCGCACCGGATAGAGGCCCGTCTCGATGCCGAGCTCCCGGGCGAAATGCTCGGCGCCGGCGCCCATGGCATTGACGAAGATCTCCGTCTCGTAACGGACGTAGCGGCCGGCCCGGTCGCGGACCGTGACGCGGTAAAGTCCGCCGTTCTTTTCCACATGGATGACCTCGGTGTCCTCGAACACCCGGCCGCCGGCCTTGATGCCCAGCTGCCGCACGGTATCGATGGTCTTGCCCGGCGTGGCCTGCCAGCAGTCGAGCGAGATCAGCGCATGGCTGTAGAGATCGAGCGAGGGGTTGATGTAAGGCGATATCTCTTTCGCAAAGTCTTTCTTGTCAACCATATAGGCGTTCGACCAGGCACGCGAGGCGTCGAGTGAGCGATAGGTTGCGTCGTCGTGGACGAAGTTCACGTAGCGCGTCATCTTGAGGTCGATGTTGCGCAAGCCCTGCACCTCCCGGAAGATCTCGAGGTTGTGCGTGGCGATGTCGGCCAGCGCCGGCAGCGAGAAAGCCGGACGGCCGCCGGCGATGCAGCGCCAGGAACTGCCGTGCTCGTTGTTGACCAGCACGGGCTTGAACCCGGCCTCGGCCAGGTAGCGGAAGAGGGCGGTGCCGGCCATGCCGCCGCCGGCCACGAAGGCACCCACGCGGTGGATCTCCACGTCCGTGCACTTGGGATTGGTAATCAGTTCGATCTTCCGTCCGGGGTTGATGACATTCCCGATTTCCACGAGGTTGGCCATGGGGCCGCGGGGTGTGAAGTCGCCCGTGATCTCGATGCCGTAGGCACGCAGGGCCTGCTTGGCGCGCGGGAGGCAGCGGGTGCCGCGGCACGGGCCCATGCCCAGGCGCGAGATGTGCTTGAGTTCCTGGGCGGTGATGCTGGTGCGCCCCTTGAGCAGGGCGAGCAGGTCGCGCAGACGAACGTCTTCGCAGTGGCAGATATAGGTAAAGTCGTCGTTGAGTTCGGTGGGGGTCATTTCCAGCGGTTCCGGATACTGCGTTTTCACGATGAAGCCGCGCGCCGCCAGCAGGGCGTCGTCACCGCCCGCCTCATCGTAGAGTTTCTCGGCCTTTACGACCGCGATGTTGGTCTTGTTGGGCTTGGCGATGATGCGCTGGACCGTGCCTTCACCCACTTTCCGGCCATTGTCATCGACCAGAAAGACCTCCGCGCCTTTCTCGACGTTGAACTCGATGGGCAGGAAGAGCTCGCGGCGGTCGGGCCGGTAGCCGAAGATGGCCAGGCCCGGGCAATGGGCCACGCACTCCATGCAGCCGATGCACTTGTCGTAGTCGATGGTCGGGGTGACGGAGGTGGAGCTTTTGGTGATGGCGCCCTGCTTGCAGGAGAAAGAGCAGGGGTTGCAGGCGAAGCCATAGAGGCAGTCGGCCACCACGAAACCGCCTTTGCGCCGGCGCTCGGGCGTGGGGATGCGGGGCTCGGCGAGCACGCGGTGGGGCCGCTGCTGCGAGTCGATATATTCTTTGGAGATGGTCAGGTAGGCATTGTAGTCGATGCGGCGGCCGAGTTCCATCTGGATCTCATAGGCGCACTGGCGGCCCCGGAGCACGGCGGAGGTACCCTCGCCGATGCGGACCGCGTCGCCCACGCCATGGCAGGCGCGCCCGAATACCTCGGCGCCCTTGCGCAGCAGCTGGCTGTCGGGCAGCAGTCCCGTGCAGATATTGATGCAGTCGATGCCGTCGATCCGGACCTCGGTGCCCGGAATGGCCTTGAAGTTTTCGCATTTCGCGATGATGGCGCCCGTCACGCCGCTCCAGTCTTCGTTGGGGATGGCTTCCACCAGGGTGTAGCCCGTCATGATAGGCACGCCGAGGCGGCGGAGGCGGTTGGCCTGCACCGGGAAACCGCCCTCCTGGGGCATGGCCTCGATGATGGCCTTCACGTGTGCCCCGGCCTGCATGGCCTGGTAGGAGGTGAGGTAGCCGATATTGCCGGCACCCACGGTCAGGATGTTCTTGCCCAGCAGGGTGAACTCCTTGTTCATCATGCGCTGCACGACGGCGGCGGTGAAGACGCCGGGCAGGTCATCGTTCTTGAAGGCCGGCATGAAAGGCAGCGCGCCCGCAGCCACGACGAGTTGCTGCGCGTCCACATAGAAAATCTCCTGTGACACCACGTTCTTGACGGCCAGGCGCTTGCCTTCGAGGATATCCCAGACCACGCAGTTGAGCATGATGCCTTCGTGGGAATCGCCGGCCAGGGTTCTGGCAATGTCAAAGCCGCGCATGCCGCCGAACTTCTGTTCTTTCTCGAAGAAGAAGAACTGGTGGGTCTGCATCTGGAACTGGCCGCCGATGGAGTCGTTGTTGTCGAGCACCAGGCAGTCGATGCCGGCCTTGTTCAACTCTTCGCGCACGGCAAGGCCGGCCGGTCCCGCGCCGATGATGGCCACGGCCGTCCGGTACACTTTCTTGGTGTCGGACTGCCGTGTGGTGCTGCTGTCCACGGATGTAAAGCTCTCTTTCCCGACACGGCACACTTCGCGCACACCGTCGACCTTGGTGATGCAGATGCGGCGGATATGCCCGTCGACCAGCATTTCGCAGGCACCGCACTTGCCGATGCCGCACTCCATGGTGCGCTTGCGGTCCTTCAGGCTGTGGTGGTGGACCGGGAATCCGGCCTGGTGCAGCGCCGCTGCAATGGTCTGGCCTTTCTGTCCCTGTACGGGGCGGCCTTCAAAGATAAATTCATGCAGGTCTTCCTGCGGAATCTCCAGTATCGGGTGGGAAGCGATCTTGTACATACGTATTGGGTTCTTATCCTACAAATTTATAAAAAATAAGCGTATCTTTGTACTTTCGAAAAGCAGATTCCGATGAATTACATCAAAACTGATATTGAAGGCCCGTGGATCATCGAACCGCGGGTATTCGGCGACAACCGCGGGTATTTCTTCGAGTCTTTCTCGCTGCGGGATTTCGAGGCTCATGTGGGCCCCGTCGCCTTCGTGCAGGACAATGAATCGCTCTCCGAGCGCCGCGGCGTGCTGCGCGGACTGCATTTTCAGAAAGGCGACCTGGCGCAGGCCAAACTGCTGCGCGTGGTGCAGGGCAGCGTGCTCGACGTGGCGGTCGACATCCGTCCCGGTTCCCCGACCTTCGGCCGGCATGTGTCGGTCGTGCTGAGCGGAGAGAACAAGCGGCAGTTCTTCATTCCGCGGGGTTTCGCCCATGGTTTCCTCGTCCTGGAAGACCACACGATCTTCCAGTACAAGTGCGACAATTACTATGCGCCCGAAGCGGAAGGCTCCTATCGCTGGAACGACCCTGCCTTCGCCATCGACTGGGGGATTTCCCCTGAAGCGGTGATCCTGTCGGAAAAAGACGCCCGGGCGCCGTTCTACGGCGAGTGACGGAGCGGACGGTCAGAACAGGCCGAACAGACGGGCGTCGATTTTGTCGGTGATGGAGGCGAAATCCTCCGGGTTGTTCTGGAAATCGAGATGGTCGGCGTCGATGGTCAGCACTTCGCCTTTGTATTCCTTGTAGATAAACTCCTCGTAGCGCTTGTTGAGGCCGCCGAGGTATTCCAGGCTGATGGACTGCTCGTAGTCGCGGCCGCGCTTCTGGATCTGGGCCACCAGGTGCGGAATCGAGCAGCGCAGGTAGATGAGCAGGTCGGGCAGCTTGACCATCTGCATCATCACCTCGAAGAGTTCCATGTAGGCATCGAAATCCCGCTGCGACAGGTTGCCCATCGCCACGTTGTTGGCCACGAACACATACACGCCCTCGAAGATGGTGCGGTCCTGGATGATGGTCTCCTTGCTGTGGGCAATCTCCATCACATCCTTGAAGCGCTGCGTCAGGAAATAAACCTCGAGGTTGAACGACCAGCGCTGGATGTCCTTGTAATAGTCTTCCAGGAAAGGGTTGTGGGTCACGGCCTCATATTTCGGGGTCCAGCCATATTGCTGCGCGAGCATGCGCGTGAGCGTGGTCTTGCCGCTGCCGATGTTGCCTGCGATGCCGATGTGCATGATTGTTTCTTTTTTGGAAAGTACGCTTGCGAAGTTACACAAAAAATTCGTAATTTTGAAGATTGTGAAACCATCAAACCAAACATACTGAAATGAGAGACGCCATCTATGCATTCCCCGATCCGGCCAACGAGCCGGTCAAGACCTATCTGAAAGGTTCTCCCGAGCGTGAAGCCCTCGAAAAAGAGCAAAAGCGCCAAAGCTCCATCGAAATCGAGATTCCGCTGATCATCGGCGGAAAGGAAGTCCGCACCGGCAATACCGGCAAGGTGGTGATGCCGCACGACCACCATCATGTGCTGGCCACCTACCACAAAGCCGGCCCAAAGGAGGTCCGGATGGCCATCGACGCCGCCATGGAGGCGCACAAGCAGTGGTCCATGACCGACTGGACCGTCCGTGCCGCCATCCTGATGAAAGCGGCCGAACTCATTTCCACGAAATACCGCGCGCTGATGAACGCCGCCACGATGCTCGGCCAGAGCAAGAACTTCTACCAGGCCGAGATCGACTCCACCTGCGAGCTCATCGACTTCCTGCGCTACAACGCCCACTTCGCTTCCGAAATCTACAGTTTCCAGCCGAAGAGCGCCAAGGGCCAGATCAATACCGTGGAGTACCGCGCACTCGAGGGCTTCGTCTTCGCGCTGACCCCGTTCAACTTCACGTCCATCGCTTCGAACCTCAACATGTCGCCGGTGCTGATGGGCAACGTGACGGTGTGGAAACCCTCCACCACGGCCATCCTCTCGAACTACTACCTGATGCAGATCTACAAGGAAGCCGGCCTGCCCGACGGTGTGGTCAACTTCATCCCGGGACAGGGTTCCGTCATCGGCAAGGAGATCTTCGCTTCGAAGCACCTGGCGGGCGTCCACTTCACCGGTTCCAGCGCCACCTTCAACACGCTCTGGCGTCAGGTGGGCGAGAACATCGACAACTATGTGAACTACCCGCGCCTGGTGGGCGAGACGGGCGGCAAGGACTTTATCTTCGTGACCCCGACCGCCGTGGCGGAAGACGTGGCTACCGCAGCCTTCTGCGGCGCCTTCGAGTTCCAGGGCCAGAAGTGCTCCGCAGCCTCCCGCATGTACGTTCCCAAGTCGCTGTGGCCGAAGATCCTGGAAGGCATGAAGGCCTTCGCGGCGGAAGTGAAGATGGGCGACGTGTGCGACCCCGACAACTTCATCAACGCCGTGATCGACGAGGCGTCGTTCGACAACATCGCCGCCCATATCGCCTATGCGAAGAACAGCCCGGACGCCGAGATCGTCATCGGCGGCGGCTGCGACAAGAGCAAGGGCTACTTCGTGGAGCCGACGGTCATCGTGGCCAGGGATCCGCACTTCAAGACCATGGAAGAAGAGATCTTCGGTCCCGTGCTGACCGTCTATGTGTATGAAGACGCCGACATGGATGCTGCAGTCGAACTCTGCGACACCACTTCCCCGTACGGCCTGACGGGCGCCGTGTTCGGGCAGGACCGCCTGCTGGTGCAGAAGGTCGCCGACAAGCTGCGCTATGCGGCCGGCAACTTCTACGTGAACGACAAGCCCACGGGCGCCGTGGTCGGCCTGCAGCCTTTCGGCGGCTCCCGCAAGTCAGGCACCAACGACAAGGCCGGCGGCGAGTTTAACCTCATCCGCTGGGCCATTCCGCGCGCCGTCAAGGAGACCCTGGTCCCCGCCCGCGGCTACAAGTATCCCTACATGAAGTAGCGGCTCGTGGCGGAGAACCGGCAACTGCGCAATTCGCTGCTGCTGGCGCTGACCGCCGCCATCTGGGGCGTCGCGTTCGTGGCACAGAGCGAAGGGAGCCAGTACATGGGCTCCTGCACGTTCACGGGGCTGCGGTTCCTCATTGCCGCCGCTGCGCTCTGGATTGTCATCCGCATCACCGACCGTCGCAGACCCCGGGTCAAGCCCGGGGTGACGGAAGGTGTCAAGCCCGGGGTAGCAGACGGTGTCAAGCCTGGCCCCGGCCCGTCATTGCGCGCATCGCGCGGCCTGTGGCAAGCCGGCATCATCTGCGGCGTGCTGCTCTGCATCGCCAGCCTCGTACAGCAGGAGGGGATCGCACAGGGCACCGGCGCCGGGAAGGCAGGCTTCATCACGGCCACTTATATCGTCCTGGTCCCGATTCTCAACTGGGTGGTTTTCCGCCGCCGGACCGGCTGGGTGCTCTGGCTGGGCGTGGCCGTCGGCCTGGTCGGACTCTGGTTCCTCTGCATCGATGCGGCGTTCACCATCCAGCGCAGCGACCTGCTCGTACTCCTCTGCGCCGTGGCCTTCTCCTTCCAGATCCTGGCGGTCGACCGCTTCTCGCCCCGCTATGACGCAGTGAAGCTGTCGGCGATCCAGTTTCTGAGCTGCGGCGCGCTGGCCTCTGTGCTGATGGTCTTCCGGGACATTGCGCCGGTCGGCCTGAAGGCCTGGTCGGCGACTTTCGCATCATGGGATGCCTGGATTCCGCTTCTATACGCCGCCATCCTCTCCAGCGCCGTGGGCTACACGCTCCAGATCGTCGGGCAGAAAGGCCTCAACCCCACGCTGGCCTCGCTCATCATGAGTACGGAATCGCTTTTCGCCGTCCTCGCCGGCTGGCTCATCCTCCACCAGCGCCTTACGCCCCGCGAACTCCTCGGCGCCGCCCTCATCGCCGTCGCTGTCGTCCTCGCCCAGCTCGCCCCGTCCTCACCAGAGGCCTGATTTGAGGACGGAGGGAACAATAACGTTTTTGTTGCAAAAGGGGATTTTTTATATCTTTGCAGAATATGGCTGACGAGACACTGAATATCCCTGACCACGACTACGGCGACGAGAGCATCGTCCATCTGGAAGACCTGGAGCACATCCGGTTGAGACCCGGCATGTACATCGGACGACTGGGCGACGGCACTGCGCCCAACGACGGCATGTACGTGCTGATGAAGGAGATCATCGACAACTCCATCGACGAGTTTGCGATGGGCTTCGGCAAGCAGATCGTCATCAAGATCGAAGACAAGCGCATCTCCATCCGCGACTTCGGCCGCGGCATCCCCTTCGGCTTCAGCGAGAAAGACAAGAACCAGAACCTGCTCGACGCCGCCGTCAGCAAACTCCACACCGGCGCCAAGTTCGACAACAAGACCTTCCAGAAATCCGTGGGCATGAACGGTGTCGGTCTCAAGGCCGCCAACGCCCTCTCCAGCCATTTTACCGTCCAGTCGTTCCGCAACGGCGAAACCCTCGCCCTCGAATACGAACGCGGCATCCTCCAGACCCCGGACTTCACGCCGAAGCCCACCAGCGAGCGCAACGGCACCCTGGTCAGTTTCATCCCCGACGACACCCTTTTCGAGCCCTACGAATACAATACGGAGTACATCGACACGATGCTCCGCAACTACGCCTACCTCAACGTCGGCCTGCGGCTGACCTTCAACGGCGTCGACTACAAGTCGGAGAACGGCCTGCTCGACCTCCTCAACGAGAGCATCGACGAAGAGCCGCTCTACGCGCCCATCCACCTCAAGACCCAGGACATCGAAGTGGCCTTCACCCACGGCAGCGGCTACGGCGAGAACATCTACTCCTTCGTCAACGGCCAGAACACCACCCTGGGCGGCACCCACCTGGCGGCCTTCAAGGAAGCCATCGCCAAGGTGCTCAAAGACTTCTACAAGAAAGATTTCAACCCCGTCGACGTGCGCCAGTCCATCATCGGCGCCGTGAGCGTCCGCATCCAGGAGCCCGAGTTCGAAGGCCAGACCAAGGTGCAGCTGGGTTCGAAATACATGTGGCAGGACAAGCAGGCCGGCACCCACGGCCCGACCCTGAGCAAGACCATGTACGACTTCCTCTCCACGGAACTCGACAACTACCTGCACCGCAACCTCGACGTGGCGGACATCATCCTGGCCAAGATCCAGGACTCCGAAAAGGAGCGCAACGCCATCTCCAGCATCAGCAAGAAGACCAAGGCCCGCCTCAAGAAAGCCACCGTCCACAACAAGAAGCTGCGCGACTGCCACATCCACTACGGCGACAAGAGCCCGCTCGCCGAGAAGAGCACCCTCTTCATCACCGAGGGCGACTCCGCCTCCGGCTCCATCACCAAGAGCCGCGACGCCAACGTGCAGGCCGTGTTCAGCCTCATGGGCAAGCCCTTCAACTGCGCCAAGGCCTCGAAAAAAGACCTCTACGCCGAGAAAAACGTGGAGCTCTGCCTGCTGCAGACCGCGCTGGGCATCGAAGACGGACCGGAAGGCCTCCGCTACAACAACATCGTCATCGCGACCGATGCCGATGTGGACGGCATGCACATCCGCCTGCTGATGCTCACCTTCTTCCTGAAATTCTACCCCGACGTGGTACGCGCCGGCCACCTCCATATCCTCCAGACCCCCCTCTTCCGCGTCCGCGACAAGAAGAGCAACGTGTACTGCTACAGTTCCGCCGAGAAGGAGGATGCCTTGAAGAAGATGGGCCGCGGTGCCGAGATCACGCGCTTCAAAGGCCTGGGCGAGATCTCTCCCGACGAGTTCAAGGGCTTTATCGGCGACAACATCCGCCTCGAGCAGGTACATCTGACCGGCGAAGACAAGATCGCCGATATCATCCAGTTCTACATGGGCGACAACACGCCTGTTCGCCAGAAGTTTATCCGCACGAACCTGCGTTCGGACATCGACAACACCGAAGAAGCCCAGTAAGCCCATGAAACCCCGTACCGCGCACCGCATCCTCACGAAATGGATGCACTGGACCACCCCCGACCAGACATTGCCCCCCGAACCCAAACTGATCCTGCTGGGCGTGCCCCACTCGTCGATCTGGGATTTCATCGTGGCCTGGCTCTTCTACCGCTCGTTGGGCGGCAAGCCGCGCGTGATGATCAAGCAGGAATTCTTTTTCTGGCCGCTGGGCGCACTGCTCCGCAGCGTAGGTGCCATCCCCGTCGACCGCAAGAACCCCGTCACCATCACCCGGCAGGTGATCGAGGCGATGGAGGCAAGCGAGCAGTTCGCGCTCTGCATCGCGCCTGAAGGCACGCGCAAGCCGGTCAAACGCTGGAAAACCGGTTTCCATACGATTGCCAAGGCGGCCGGTGTCCCGGTCTACGTGGGCTGGTTCGACTGGGGCAAAAAGGAAATCAGCTATGGCTGGCGTATGGAATGCAGCGATGACGCCATGGCCGACCTGCGAAAGATTCAGCAGTACTACAAGGAAAAAGGCGTCCAGCCCAAGCACCCGGGCACCCTCGCCTATATGGACAAGCTGGATTAGCCGATTATCGCTCCGCTGGGCTCTGGAGCAAATACCAGAGCGCAGCGAAGCGCTATTTCTGCCTCACAAACACCTGCAGCACGCAGCCGGTGAAGTCGAAGTGGCTGCGGAGCTTGTTTTCAAGGAAACGCTTGTAGGGGTCACGGATGTACTGCGGCAGGTTGCAGAAGAACGCGAAACTCGGGGAGGCCGTAGGAAGTTGCGTGACGTATTTGATCTTGATGTATTTCCCCTTCCAGGCCGGCGGCGGATAGTTCTCGATCTCCGGTAGCATGACCTCGTTGAGCTGGGAAGTGGGGATGCGGCGCGAATAGTTGGCGTAGACCTTGTCGGCGGCGTCCAGCACGTCCATGATGCGCTGCTTCGTGATGGCGGAGGTGAAGATCACGGGCACGTCGCTCAGCGGGGCGATGCGCTTCTGGATGGCTTCCCTGAACTCCTTCATGGTGTTGGCCGTCTTGTTGGCGACCAGATCCCACTTGTTGACCACGATGACACAGCCCTTCCGGTTGCGGACGATCAGGTTGAAGATGGCCATATCCTGCGCCTCCATGCCGCTCGTGGCATCGACCATCAGGATGCAGATATCCGAGTTCTCGATGGCGCGGATCGAGCGCAGGACGGAATAGAACTCCAGGTCCTCGGTCACTTTGGTCTTCTTGCGCAGGCCGGCAGTGTCGACAATCATGAATTCATGGCCGAATTTGTTGTAGTGGGAAGAGATGGCGTCGCGGGTGGTGCCGGCCACGGGCGTGACGATGTTGCGCTCCTCGCCCAGCAGGGCGTTGGTCAGGGACGACTTGCCCACGTTGGGCTTGCCCACGATGGTAAAGCGCGGCAGGCCCTCGTAGGGATCCGCCACGTCGCGCGTCTCCTTGGGCAGCTTCGCCACCACCAGGTCGAGCAGGTCGCCCGTGCCGCTGCCGGTAGCGGCGGCGATGGCGACCGGGTCGCCGAGGCCCAGGCCGTAGAACTGGTAGCTGTCGTACATCTTGTCGCCGGTGTCCACCTTGTTGACGGCCAGGATCACGGGTTTCTTGCAGCGGCGCAGGATATCGGCGATCTCCTCGTCGAAGTCGGTGATGCCCGTGGCAGCCTCCACCATGAAGAGCACGAGGTCGCACTCGTCGATGGCAATGAGCACCTGCTTGCGGATCTCGCCCTCGAAGACGTCGTCGCTGCCCGAGGTGAAGCCGCCGGTGTCGACCACGGAAAACTCGTGGCCGCACCACTCGCACTTGCCGTAGTGGCGGTCGCGGGTCACACCCGCCGTTTCGTCGACAATGGCCTGGCGGATGCCGACCAGCCGGTTGAAGAGGGTCGATTTGCCCACATTCGGGCGTCCTACGATAGCTACTAAGTTCATATATCTTTATCTATAGTCGATTTCTTCGATCCAGCCGCTCCACTGGTTGAAGTAGAGATTGCCCCCGGCCCATTCCACTTCGCCGCGCTGGAAGTCCACGGTTTCGCTGCGGATGAATTTCTTGGCCGGGTAGAACTGGCCCGAGAAGTCCGTATTGCAGATGATGCGATAGGCGTCGAGTCCCTTGGAATAGAACCAGTACTCATCGTCGTTATCGCGCACGGCACCACGGCCCCGGCCGAACGACACGTCGGTCGGCACCCAGCCGATGCCTTCATAGTAGACCTCGCTCCAGTCGTGCATGTTCACGGCGCCGGGATGGAGCATCCAGCCGCTCTGCCAGCGGGCCGGAACGCCCGCGCAGCGGCACAGCGTCACCAGCAACAGGCCCACCTGCCCGCAGTCGCCGTGCCTGTTCTCCAGCACATACATGGGAATGTTCCTGATGGTGGAGTATTCCCGGGCGCTGGCCCAGGGAAAGTTGTCCATGATCCAGCCGTAGATGGCCCTGACTTTCAGGTAGGGATTGTCGATGCCGGCGGTCAGGGAGTCGGCGAGGGCTTTGATGCGGTCGGTGAAGACGACGTGCGTCCTGCGCTCGGCCGTGAAGGTCTTGTAGAGCTCGGATTCCGTATCGTAAGGCAGGCAGTCTTCGGGCCGGAAGTCGTACCACTCGTTGAAACCGGTGAACGAGAAGACATAGGAAAAGACGGTCGGCTCGCCGGCCTTCGCCGGCTTCTCCATGTAGATGCTCTTGTGCTCCACATCGTCCGGTGCGATGATGTAGTCCGGCTGGGAGGCGGTGAGGAGTTTCACCTCGGAGATGCTGTTCTGGTCCTCGCGGGGGAAGGGCATCCAGGCACGGACCGTCTCGCCGGCCGGCACGGCGTCGGGCTTGACGGTCAGTTCGTACTTGATGGTGAAGTTGACCGGCTTGACCAGGTTCTCTCCGGTGCGCCGCACCGTGGCGATGACGTCGCGGTTGTAGTCGTCCAGGTAGATGTCCTCCACGTCGCGGGTCACACCGTGAACGGCCTCATAGACCTTGCGGGCCTCGGGATCGATGCGGAAAAGGTTGCGGCCGGCATTGCGGAAATAGCGTTTCTGTCCGTCGATGACACGGCCTTCCAGCGCTTTGCTTTCCTCCCAGGCTGCTACCTGTTCCTGCGTGAGTTCAGGGTAGTAGGGCTTCAGATACTCCACGATCCAGGCGCTGTCGCGCGAGAAGTCGAGGGCGATACGGGCGTCGCGCTCGGCATCGGTGATGTCGAGCGTGGGGTCGCCGGAAGCAGAATGTCCACACGCGCATACGACGAGTGTGGACATCAGGATGAGGAGAGTTCTGCGCATGGCACTCAAATTATTTGACGCGCTCGCCGTAGGAGCGGTCCGTCGTGTTGACGCGGATCTTGTCGCCCTGGTTGATGAAGAGCGGAACCATGATGATGGCGCCCGTTTCGAGGGTGGCTTCCTTGAGGGCGTTGGTCGAAGCCGTATTGCCTTTGACGGCCGGCTCGGTGTAGGTCACTTCGAGTTCCACATAAGTCGGGAGCTCGCAGGTGAGGCAGCGCTCTTCTTCGCCTTCCACATGGAAGACCATGTTGACGATCTGGCCTTCCTTCATCAGGTCGGCGTTCTCGACGATGTCTTTCTCGAGCTTGATCTGGTCGAAGGTCTCGTTGTTCATGAAGTTGAAACCGTCATCTTCGGCATAGATGAATTGATATTCGCGGTGCTCGACCGTAATCACATCAATCTTCTCGCCGGCGTTCCAGGTTTTCTCCAGGATGCGGCCGTTCTCGAGGTTGCGGAGCTTGGATTTGACGAAAGCGGGACCCTTGCCCGGTTTGACATGCTGGAACCATACGATGGAGCAGGGTTTTCCTTCGAAATCGAGATAAAGTCCGTTCTTGAAATCAGCGGTTGTTGCCATATAACTAGTGTATTTATTGATTATTACTATCTTATTTGCCGCCAAGGCGCTGCAAATATATAAAAATTTCCTCTAACTGCCATTTCGGGGTGGACGTGGCCCCGCAGATTCCCACGAAATCACCGTCTTGCAGCCAGTTCGGGTTGATCTGAGATGCGTTTTCCACCCGGTAGGTGCGGGTGTTGACACCGCGGCACAATTCGAAGAGCACCTTTCCGTTCGAACTTTCCCGCCCGCTCACGAAAAGGATCACGGAGTGGTTTTGGGCGAACTCCACGAGGGACTGGTGGCGATGGACCACCTGCCGGCAGATGGTGTCGTAGACCTCGGCGTCGGGGCGTTCCTCGCGGATGCGGGCGGCAATCTGCCGGAATTCGTCGGGGTCCTTCGTGGTCTGGGAAAAGAGCGCCACGGGACGGGAGAAGTCGATGCCGGCAAGGTCTTCGGCGCTGCTGATGACGATGGCTTCCCCGCCTGTCTGTCCCACGAGGCCGTTGACCTCGGCGTGGCCTTTTTTGCCGAAGATCACCACCTGGCCGCCGCTGGCGCGGATCCGCCGCCAGGTTTCACGAACACGCTCCTGAAGCTTCAGCACCACGGGGCAGGTGCAGTCAATCACCTGCAGGCGGTTACGGCGCGCCAGCTCATAGGTCTCGGGCGGCTCGCCGTGTGCCCGCACCAGGATTACGTCGTCGTGCAGCTGCGCCACTTCCTCGATGGAAAGTATCTCCAGGCCCTTTTTCTTCAGGCGCTCGAGCTCCACCGAGTTGTGGACGATGGCCCCGAGCGAATAAAGCCGGGAGCTGTACTGAAGGTAGTTTTCTGCCTGCTCCACCGCCCGGACGACACCGTGGCAGAAGCCGGAGCGGGGATCGATTTCTACCCGGATGTTCATAGGATCTGCAGGTTGAAGCGTTCGCGCAGGATCTTGTCGAGCCATTCCATCTGCTCGTCCACGGTCATGTGGCTGTTGTCGAGCACCAGTGCGTCTTCGGCCTGGCGGAGCGGGTTCATGGCGCGGTGCGAATCGATATAGTCGCGTTCCTGTACGTTCTTGAGGATGGCGTCGAAATCAGGGTGCTGCCCCGCCGCTTCCATCTGGAGGACGCGGCGCTGCGCGCGGATCCGGGCGTCGGCTGTCATGAAGATTTTCAGGTCGGCGTTGGGGAAGACCGCCGTGCCGATATCGCGGCCGTCCATCACGCAGCCTTTCGAACCCAGCCGGTGCAACTGTTCGTCCACGAAGTTGCGCACAAAGGGCAGCGCGGCGATGGCGCTCACATTGCGGGCCACCTCCAGCTCCCGGATTTTGGCTGACACGTCGTCATCCCCCAGGAAGACGCGCATCGAACCGTCTGCTTTGGGCATGACGGAGATGTCGATGCGGCCCAGCAGGATATCCTCCTGCAGCTGGCGTTCGTCGATCCGTCCGTTCCATTCGATCCGTCCGCTGCGCAGTCCGTAGAGGGTGACGGTGCGGTAGAGTGCGCCGCTGTCGAGATAGAGGATGCCGAGACGGCGGGCGATCTCCAGGGCGAAGGTACCCTTGCCCGTGGAGGAGTAGCCGTCGATGGCGATGATGAGCTGGGTCATAGGCTGAAGTACGTATCTATTCCTACAAATATATGAAATTAATCGCTATCTTTGCATTCTCCGGTAAAAAATAGCATCATCATGAAGGTCCTGATCATCGACGACGAACGCAGCATCCGCAATACCCTCAAGGAAATCCTGGAATTCGAAGGCCACGAGGTGGCCACCGCGGAGGACGGGAAACAGGGTGTCGACAAGGCGCTGGCGGAGAGTTTCGACGCCATCTTCTGCGACATCAAGATGCCGGTGATGGACGGCAACGAAGTGCTCGACACACTGGTGAACGCCGGCTGCGAGGCTTCGATCATCATGATCTCAGGCCACGGCGACATTGAAACGGCGGTCAAGTGCATCAAAAAGGGCGCCTACGACTTCATCCAGAAGCCGCTCGACCTCAACCGCATCCTGATCACCCTCAAGAATGCCACCGACAAGACCACGCTGGTCAAGGAGACGGCCAGCCTCAAGAAAAGAATCCAGAGCAAATACGAGATCGTGGGCGATTCCCCGGCCATCGTGCACATCAAGGAAATCGTGGACCGTGTGGCGGCTACCGACGCCCGGGTCCTGATCATGGGCTCCAACGGCACCGGCAAGGAGTTGGTGGCCCGCCGTCTGCACGACAAGAGCCCGCGCGCCGCGGCTCCTTTCGTGGAAGTCAACTGCGCCGCCATTCCGGGCGAGCTGATCGAGAGCGAGCTATTCGGTCACGAGAAGGGGGCTTTCACCTCGGCCATCAAGCAGCACAAGGGAAAATTCGAGCAGGCTGAGGGCGGCACGCTCTTCCTCGACGAGATCGGCGACATGAGCCTGGCGGCCCAGGCCAAGGTGTTGCGCGTGCTGCAGGAGAAGAAACTCTCGCGCGTGGGCAGCGACAAGGACATCACCGTCAACGTGCGTGTGGTCGCGGCCACCAATAAGAATCTCACCGATGAGATTGCAAAGGGAACGTTCCGCGAAGACCTCTATCATCGTCTGAGCGTGATTGTGATCCAGGTACCGGCCTTGCGCGACCGTCTGGAGGACATTCCGATGCTGATGGATTATTTCATCGATCAGATCTCGCAGGAGACGGGCATGGCGAAGAAGAAAGTGCGGCCCGACGCCGTCGCCGAACTCCAGAAACTTCCCTGGACGGGCAACATCCGCGAACTGCGCAATGTAGCTGAGCGTCTGATGATCCTCTGTGGTCCCGAAATCACGGCCGCCGACGTCGCCGCTTACGCTACGCCGTCCATCTAACGTCTTTCCGCCTCGTTTTGTCCATGATTTCTGCCGTTTTTCTTGGACAAACCTAGAATCATGATCAGTTTGTCCATGTTTTTGGCCGTTTTTCTTGGATAGATTTGACTAGGGCAAAAAGAAGAAACGCTTGTACGCAATCTCTATCTGCTTGATCTGATCTTCCATTACCGCCTGCTCTTCCGGCGAAACGGGAGAATCCGGGACAATTGTCATCTTGTTCCACTTCCATACGGCGCGATCATAACGGCCGTCCGGATGCTTGATTACGCCCTTCCCGTGACGGGATCCCCGCTTCCATGAGCAGAGTACGAATTCGTTGGAAACAACGCCGCTTTCTCCATCCCTCACGCGCAACATGCCCAAACCCTTCCCGTGCGGGTATACACTTGATTCACTCCGTATCTCCCCGAGATAGCAGAACGATCCGTCGGAATTGTTAAGAAAGTAGCGCCCCTCCGAAAGCCGCTTGACATGCAAGACTTCATCCTCGTGCTCCAGCGAACTCTTTTTCGTAATCATTTTCTCCTTGTCCGGATTATGCCGGATCGAAGAAGGCGTCGTTGTTCGCCGGTTCTGTGCATGACAGGGGGCCGGAATCAAAAGAAGCAAACCAAGAATGATTGCAAATGCCACTCTCATACCATTGAACTTTGTCATAATTCTTTTTCTGAATTAATAGTTATGAGCAAAGAATGCTCCAAACTGTCTATGCCGCTTCGAATATCAGCTTTCATTTGAAGCATATGTCCATTGACAACCGGGAATGTCATATCATCCAATACGTGTCTACCCCATCTAATCGCTTTGTCCGGTTCATACGATTCGTAGAGCTTAAATAATTTATACGGAGCTGTTATCCGACACGGAATCATTGCATTGGCGAGTTGATATCGCTGCTCTGCATATTCATGCATCCCTCGAGATAAAAACGCATCACCTTCATTACAGACACTGCGATAAGACAATAACTCGACTTCCCACTTTTTGGATGGCATATGATCAGAATTCAACAAGAAGAAAAAAGAAACGATAGCCGTAATACCGCCTAATATCCGCCATGTCCAGTCCTTTTTGTTTTTACTAAAAAAACAGTTACCATTTCCCATCTGGCCAAGAATCATCCAAAACACAAGGAACAACACCAATGTGTCGGACACATTATAAAAAAAGGCAATGACCAGCAAAGAAAGCATACATAAAGGCAATCTGCCGTTCTTCTTTGCTAGTAGTATGATTAGCGTTATAATCAGCATTGTCCCTACAACACCTTGTTCGCAAAGCAATCGAATCAGTTCATTATAAGGCTGATTATGCTCATTGGCAAATATCACTAACGGTGACTCGGGGTGTTTCGTAAAAAAAATAGCCTGTGCAAGCATATAGCCTGCCGCAAAAGAAGTTGATCCACCCCCGAAAACAGGGTGTTTCTCGAAAAGATACCAACTGGCCTGCCAAATCAGTAATCTTACATTGGCAGATTCCGTCCGTAAAAAATAAAGGCCAACAGCAAACAGGATGACTGTCAATAAAGTGAATAGCATCTTCTTTTTCGAGAACCAGTATCCGAAGAAAAGATAAACAGAAACCGCAATTGAAGATAGCAAACAACTCCTTGTGTTGCAGAACAAAAGTGCAATCGCAAACAAAGAAGAAAGCCCTATGAAGGTAATCCTCCCGCCATGTCGCAAAACAGTCCATTTTTCCTTAATGATCGTTAATGAAGCTGCGAATCCCAATGCTATCAGTACGGCTGCTTGGGCCGGATTGCCGAATGTGCCGGAAACCGGGAAAAAGAAACTTAACGATTGTAATATGCCGACTTGTTGAAGCATCACGATTATTGTCTGAACAAATGCAGGCACAATCAACACGCCAGCAAATATGCATGGTTCATTAATAAATAAACGACCACAGTAGAAAGCCAGACCTGCGGCCAACCACCGCCAGAGTGTGATGGGGGAATTGATTGATCCATGAGAAAACGCGACAATCATAACATACACGAGCACTCCGGATAAAAGGAGATCCGAACGCAACAAGACAGGTCGATAATAAGCAGTCAAACAAGACAATAATGCCACAACCGAGATGACTAAATATGGCTCCCCTACTTGATAAAAATAAGGCATCAAGCAGGCTATCACACAGAGAGCAAAAGCCATGATCACGCCTTGTGTTGGTATTCCGGTTATTCTTGCTTTATCTATAGCTCTCATGCGATAGAAATGGCTACAATTTGCCATGTTCGGAAAACCCATCAAGGCTCCCGGACGAAGGTCGTGCTAAACGGTATGCCTTCCGACGTAATGCCTTCCAGCGTGAACCGATAAGGAACTTGATGGTCAGAGGTATAAAATGAAAAACTCGTCTTTCCGTCTAACACCTGAAGGCTGGGGTCCCAATGCAGGGTGGCACGCATGGGCTCGAAATGGTTTCGATCGCTCCGGCTTTCGTATTTGGGTGCATAGAACCGCGCCGGCTGTTGCCAGCCAAGCGGTTTCCCGCTGGTGATATTTGTTGCAACGCGGATAGGTGCCTTGGTGGAAATCAAAACTACAGGGACATTCCCTCTTTGGGTGAAATAAGGATTATTCAGGCCGTTGTCGTATTTGGCCGCGGCAACGCCGGAAATATAAACAAAGGCATCAATATCTGTAATCATCAGGTCGGTCAGACAGCCCTGGTTTGAACGCATACCGTCAATGTAGACATTGATGGGCAACTCCATTTCAACCATCCCCATGCGGGAAGCAATCCGGATTTTTCTCCCAACCAACATGCCGGTCGACCCCAAATGTACTCCTGGGCAAGTTTCAAGGATATAGGAATAAAGGTCGTAGTCCCGGTAGGGAGCAAGTTGCTTCTCGTCCCGGTACTGGTCTTTTCGGAACGTATCGTTGGGGAAGGGAGAGAGGTTCGGCTTCTGGGCGACAATTCTGGCGGGAGCGAGCGTATAGGTAAGGGCGCCTTCCGTGGCAGCGTAACTTTGGATGGCAAAGTCCCCATACTCTTTCGAATAACCAGTTAGATGAAGGTAGTCGGGATAAGAATGAGGTGCTGCAAAATACTCCGGGTCGAGAATAGGCATGTACAATTTCTGGAATAGTTTGCGGCGTCCCTGTGCGCCAACGAGGAACTGCGTGCTGTCGGGAAAATCGAGATTGTCGAGAATAAAATACGCGGTGGAATCGAGGTCCGCGATATAGGTAAAATTAATTTTCTGGGCGACAAAACAAACGGTGGATTTACGTGCTTTCCCGATGGGTGCATTGACATAGCCACTGAGCGACTGCGTATACTCCCTACCGTAGATGGGCGTCGTTGTTTTCTGTTGGAAGATGGCTGGGAGGTCGTAATAGCGCCATCCCTGGGTGAGAAGGAGTAGATCCATGTCACGGACTCGCTCGCCGAGCGGGACGGAAGGATCAAAATAATATCTGGGGTTTTCGACGAGCCCCTTGAGTTCGCTGCCCAGTAGGAAGTAGGAAACGAGGGAGTGGTCCTGACCGCTGGCGGGCGCGTATTCTTCGTCCGTGACGGCAAGGGAAAAGTCGCCGTCTATCGGGTTGCCGTTCTCATCGTGCAGGAAAATGGTGACATCGGCCTTGTCGCGTTTGCCGTAGTGAGGTTTGTCAAAATCGAAATTTGCGACGAAGGTCTGATGCGGGAATACAAAGAAAGGCCTTTCAGCGTAGACGGAGCCGTCGGAATCGACGACAGAAGCCGTGAGAATGCCAGGCGTGAATTCGTCTGTCGGAAAAGTGAATGATGTGACGGTATCGCGGAGGGGGTAAGATTGAACGATGGCCGATTTGTCACTGATGACAAGCCGGGTGGCGTCGGGGAGCGTGATACCGAAACTGGAAACACGGATAAAGAGGGAATCGATATCCGGCAGAAGGTTGATGACAACGGCCTGCGATTCCGGAAGCGGTAGATCGGCCTCGAACTGGAATGCTTCTACGCGGGTTTCTGCGATGGCGGACAGACGTTTTGTGCCGGGCACGACCGTGACGGTGCAACGTCCCATGCCCAGGTCGTTGGTAGAAAAGGCCGCGATGGACGTACCATCGGCGGAGACATGGCCGGAGACAGGTACGCCCATGCCGTCCTGGTTGACGGCTTTAATGGCCAGCACCGAGGGTTGGCCGGTCGTGTATCGCCCGCTCTCCGGTAAAAATTGAAGGTCAACGCCTGTTTCCGCTTTTTTCCTGGTCCGTTTAAAGAGAGTGGTACGAAATGGATTTTCGACACCAAGTTCGTCATAGGTGCTTTGGTCATCGACTTTGAGCGTCTTCAAATCTTCAACAAAGGAATCTTTGAGGGCATTTCGGATTTCGATATCCTTATAGTACATGAAATCCGGGTCACGGTTGAGCATCCAGTAGGAATAGGCACGGAGGGTGGCCCGTCCACTGTTGAGGTCTTCAGAGAGGGGCATATAACCGCAAAAGCGCCCGTCGGGGCCGCGCTTGACCTTGACACGTTTCCTCATTTCCCAGGACTCCTCGGAACGGCTTGAATAATAATTTCTTTCCCACATGGCGGAGTATAGCTCCACGTAGAGGTAGTTGCATTCCGGATACTCGGCCAAGGTGGAGGCATTCTTGAGATATCCCCGAAACCAGATGGTGTCACCCATATTGTAAACCTCACGGTCCGTATGAAGATAGACCTTTTCCGGTGCCAGTAGCCGAGAATATCCCTCAAACGCCTCGTGTGCGGGCGTCTGCGCCAGACATGTCCCGCACAACAGAAGCGTCAAGAAGAATATAAGTGTTCGACGATACATATCAGTTAGGGTTAATCGCATTCACAGTAATTTGAACCGTCTGAACAACCATTGCAGTTCGCCTTATTTCTTCCGCATACGTTACACGTCTCGTCATCTATGCAGGAACAATGGTCTATAGGTTGCCCACACTCCGAACAATAAATAATACCGTTTATGAACCTTGCCCCGCAATTAGGACAGCGGGGGTCTAAGTCTGTAAAATTAATAAAAATTAATGTTTCGCAGAAAGGGCAATATATCCAAGCGTAGTCAGGACATCCTATATGATCTTTTGTCGTTACTGCATATCCTGCGCGATAACCGACAAAGTCATGCTTGAACTGTGCTGCTCTTGTGAGGTCAGTTGTTTCATCGGCAGGAGAAACCACCCCTTCCTTAATGACTTGATTGGTCCGAATGCTGCCACTCAGATCAGATAGTATTTCAAATCCAAGAATATTATCCCGGTTTGAGAAGGCCGTCATAGTGCATGCTTTTCCTTGCTGAATAAAGGTCTCGACAAACATGGACGGTTTGCTGTCTCCTTCAATGCGGAGAACTAGATAAGATTTTGATGCGGCACGTTCGATGTGCGTGTGGTTATCATGAACCTTAACAATGGCAGCTTCGATACGACAGGGACCAGTAAGCGGTACCTCTATTATCGTAGTCTCACCATGATAAGAGAGGAGAGCTTCTTCCCAAACTGGATGAACGGAAGAAGCCATCTCAAGCAGTTGTTCATTGGCTTTTCCGAAAACAGGAAGCGAAAGGTTCTGCGCGTTTTGTTCAAAGAAGACCTTGGCTTTGGAGACTGACGGGTCAAGACAAGCTTTTTCTTGACAAGAAACATTCAGCAAAAGCGAGCATCCAAAACAAATAAATGTAAAAATCAATTCTAGTTTTTTCATAGCATCAAATGTAAATAAATATAATGCGTGAACTATTGAACTGGGAAATAACCATAATAAGTATTTCCTTCCGGAGTTAGTATTTCTATCAAGTACAAACCACTGCCGAAAGGGACAGGAAGAGAAACGGATCCTACAAGCGAATCAATAGTGATTGTATTAGATAACCCTGCTGTACAATTCGTCATTCTAATATCTACTTCTCCAAGATTATAAGAAAATTGTACAGTTACGACACCTTGAATATAATAGAATGTGGCTTGTAACGGAATAGGCACTATTGAACGATGAAGAGATTGCCCACTCGGCAAATACTGAATGTCAATAACATCTCCTTCTTCATCATCTGCGTACGAGTAAACAGGAAGCAGGGCGACACATGCCGCAAACAAAAAAAGTGACAGAGCTCTTTTCATAACCTTGCGTTTTGGATTGATATATACAAAGTTACAATACGGCCTTCCAGGGCAGCACTCCCTGCCCTGAAAAATATCTAACATCCTTTCTATGAAAAACCGCCACAGATGGCTATCTGAGGCATATTGCGGGCATACTGTTAGAAATGACCTAACGAATCATTCTCATCATTGATGTTACTCGTTGATTTTCAATAATTTTCACCCCACCTACAAGATGAGAGCCGTTAAAAAATCAACGGAAAAAGAGAAGGTATTGATTCCGATACAGAGCAGACGACCGGACAATTGAATCCTTAAGACGGGATTTTCTCTCATATGTGGCTGGCAGAGACGGAATTTGAAATGCAGCCTTCAGGACACTGGGGTCAAAACCCGCAAAGACGAAACTGACAAAACGGTATTCTGACTCCGAACGATTCGGGAAATCCTCGCGATAGTGCGTTATGACATTGTCGAACAGTTCATTCAAGCGACATTCGAGTAGTCTTTGTCCTTCTTCATCATCGGATAATCTCGCTATGGCTTTTTTAGCTTCAATATAAACGCTTTCTTTTACATCAAGAGGAAAATTGCCCGGATGGTAAAAGGCTTTGTATAACTGCCCCCATTCCCTGAAGGAAGACTGAAGATGCGTGGTAAATTCTCGCTGGAGCCGGGCCTGTTGCACATTCATTTCCGTTATGCTTTCAGACAAGGAATCCACGGCTTTCTGCAAAGAAGCATTTTCCTGGTCCAACAAACGAGCCTTTTCTTTGTCGCGTTCATGTTTTCTGCGAATCAACAAATAGCCCGAAATCATAGTAGAAGCAAGAAACAGGATGGAAAGAACAGAAACCCATGTAATCAAACGTCTCGATTCATCAGCTTTTGTTTTCTCCAATGCATAATAATCACGCTGAGATTTTACGGCTGACTGTCTGAGAACGTCCAGCATCATTTCCGTCTGTCTGTTATTTGACTCACTTAGTAATTGAAGGGCCTCCTTATCCCTCCCTTCTTGCGATAATGCTTTACTTTTCCATGCTTTATATGCATATGTCTCGCTTGCCGTTGTCTTTTCCAGTTTATGAAACAACGAATGGGCGCGAGCGGTATCCCCTATCATGGCCAAAGAGTAAGCGTAGGCTCCCCAATGATTAACAGAAGGGAGACGGCCAGTTTCAGACAAAACTTCTTTAAAATATGAAACACCTCCCAGATAGTCATGATAACCATTTACTCTCAGCAGGGCATAATCCGACAAGATGATAGGCATGACTTGTCGATTGATTTGATCCTGCTCCTTAATCAGATATCTAAACAAGGAATCGGCTTCTTCTGTTCGTTTCAAGTTCGATAATCCTTGTGCCATCCTGAAGCGAGAAGCCATCGCAAGATCACTGTCACCACAGGCTTCGGCAGACAAGCATGCCAACTCTGAATACCGATAAGCTTCCTCTGAAATATAAGTATTCGAGAAAGTATCTCCTATTGCCTGCAAAATTAAAGCTTTGAATCGGTCATCGTTCAATGAGGCCGCATAATCCAGTGAACGGGTGAAGGAGAGGATGGCATCTGAATAATTGCTCTGATTGTATTGTATTCTACCGAGATAGTAGTAAGCCTGGCAACGTCGCGACAACGGACGTCGTTTGCTATAATATGACACCGCTGGCATCACGACGTTCACATCTGTCGTATCTATCCAATTCTTGTCCAGGGCCATGGCGTGCAGCAGGGCGTAGTGGGCGCGTATGCTTCTGGCCGTGAGCGTTGCGGTGTCGATGGCACGAATCGTGGCCAGTGCGCTGTCTGGGTGGTCTTGGATGTAGGTTTCGACGTCGTTGAGCGTATCGGCGGTCTGTCTGTTGGCGCAGGAAGGGAAGATAATAGCGATCAGAAACAAGGCTATGGGGATAAAGCGTCGGAAAGGCATGGTCTCTAGAATGTGCTGATAATCTTTACAAAGATACTATAAAAACAATAAGGAGCTGCCGGGTCAAGCTGGCATGATGAATGTAAAACCGGCCAAAAAAACGCCTCAAAACGTGGACGGAAGCCTGTTGAAACGGCCGCCGGCCACGAATATGGCCTAAAACGTGCCCGGAAGCGTAGCTGAGCGGGTGGTATTTTGCTCCAGAACCCATGCCACCTTCGGCACTGTAAGAGGGAGGGGCCCATGCGCAGCATGGGAGGGGTCGAGCGCAGCGAGACGGTTCTGGAGCAAATGCCAGAGCGAAGCGGAGCGCTAAACAGCAGGTAGAATGATGGTGAACCGGGCGCCGCCCAGCGGAGAGCGGCTGTAGCTGATGGCGCCCTGGCTCTGTTCGATGATGCTGCGGCAGATGGCCAGGCCGAGGCCCGTTCCGGTCTTCTTGGTCGTGAAGTTGGGCGTAAAGAGCTTCTGCATGTCTTCTTCACTCACGCCAGGGCCATTGTCCTCCACGTCAATCTGCCAGGCACGCGCATCGTTCAACCGCGTGGAAGAGAGCGAAATGCAGATCAGCCCGTCCGGTGTGACGGCATTGTCGATGGCCTGGATCGCATTCGTAATCAAGTTGACGAAAACGCGCGCCAACTGGCTGCGGCGGGCATCGACCACGGCGGCACCTTCCGCGGCGTCGCGCTTGAACGCGAAGCGGAGATCCTCGCGATTGTCGAAGAGCTCGCGCTGCTCCCGGATCAGTGCGTCGAGGTCGATCCGTGTGACCTCCTCGCTGTAGAAACGGGCGAACGAAGAGAACTCCGTGGCGGTCTGCGACAGCGTGTCGATCTGCTCCAGCAGTGACTTGCTCACGCTTTCGAGCTTCGCCTCCCAGCCCGGCACATTCTCCTCTTTGAGCTTCATCAGGTACTGGATGCTTAGTTTCATCGGCGTGAGCGGGTTCTTGATCTCGTGCGCAATCTGGCGGGCCATCTCTTTCCAGGCCTGCTCGCGCTCGTTGTGCGCCAGCTGCCGGGTACTCTCCTCCAGATCCTCCACCATCTTGTTGTACGACTCGATCAGCACGCCCAGCTCGTCGCGCGTGTTGCGGTACTTGATACGCCGGTTGCCCGACAGGGCCAGGCGCTCGATGCGTTCTTTGATCTCGACCAGCGGGCGCGACAGGGAGTTGGAAATCAAAGCTCCGATGACGACGGCCGCAATGAGCAGGATCAGGTAGATGTTGATGATGACCGACATGGTCGAGGCCGTGGCGTCGGTCACGTCCTGGCTGCGGGCAAAATAAGGCACACAGGCGATGGCCACCAGCTCGCCGTCGCCGTTGAACACCGGCTCATAGACGGCGTAGAAACGCACGCCGGCGATGTTCTCCAGACCGGCATAACGCAGTTGCTTCTGCTTGACAATCTGGCGGAAGGCCTTGTTGTTCATGCGCTTGCCCACCAGATACTGATCGAAGAGCTCCGGCTTGGTGGAACGGATCAGCTCACCATGGATGTTGTAGAGATGCAAGTCGTTGCGCGTGATCTTGTTGAACTCGTCCATCGCATTGAAGAGCTGCGGCGTGTTGATGTCGTTGTAGCGCAGGGCATACTTGCAGGGCTCGGCCAGCAGTGCCTGGGCCGACTCCATCAGACCGTCCATCGCCTCGCGGTTATTCTCGCGGGTGAGGCGCATCACATAGACGACACTGCCCACACCCATCGTTCCCAGCGCAACCACCATGGTCAGGGTAATCAGCAGGGTAATCTTACGCTTGAGCGAATGTTTCGGCAGATTGAAGAGCTTTTCGCGGCGCCAGCGCAGGGTGAAGAGCAGCAGGAACAGGCCGTAGAAGATCACCAGGTACGAAAAGGACACCACATGCGGGAAGAAGGGCCGCCGTGGGCGTGAGACCATGGTCACATCTTCGTTGGAGATCCGGTTGACAAAATGGACGAAGCCGTTCCGGTTGATCATCGTGTAGCCGACCGCCAGGTCTTCGGGCGGCGTCACGGAATAGTCGTAACTGCCGCCGTGCGAGACCAGCCGGTCGTCGGAGTAGCGGGCATACGAATAGTACCGCGGCAGGGTCGCCGCCGTGCCCGCCCGGGTCGTCAGCGCGTCGAAGGGATTGGTGACCACATCGTTGCGGAACTTCGACTCCAGCTCCATGAAGAGCCAGGACAGCTGGTAGGTGGACGGATCGGGATAAGAGAAAACGCCCAGATAGGAAGCCAGGCCGTTGTAGTCGTGCAGATAGTAGAATTTGGAGCCGGGCGCAAGCTGTACGCCGTACTCGTCGATCATGTCCTTGTAGAAGGAGAAGCAGTTCACGGGCTCCATCCCCTGCCCCAGCGCGATCAGGTCGTTGTTGGAACAGGTGGTCAACGTGATGTTGTACTTGCGGACCACGTCGTTGTAGAGGTAGCGCTCCAGCATACGGTTCTTGATCATGTCGGTGCCGCGCACCGAGGCCAGGACCGAGAAGAAGGGATCGCTCTGGATGGCAGGCTCGACACTCCGCAGGAACATTTCCAGCGACAGGTCGCGCTCCACGGCCAGCTTGCCCGTGTTGACACGGTTGCTCTCGTATTCCTTCTCCAGGCCGTAGGAGTTGATGGACACCACGCTGAACAGGGAGATGAGCATCGTGTAGACCAGCAGGTTTCGCCAGGAAAAGAGGTTCACGCGGGCGTCCTTGCGGATCAGCATCACGATGAGGTAAAGCTGGAACAGCAGGGCCAGGAAGAGCATGGCGAAGGTCAGGTAGCTGAGAATGGCCTTGACACCGATGTCGGAGATGCGGTGCGGCTCCATCACGATGCTGGAGTTGAGAATCAACGAGCGCAGCACGAAATGGATGTATCCCATCAGGGCCAGGGCGGCGAGCATGTGCAGTCCGATGGCCACCCAGCGACGGACGGGGCCGAATTTCTCCACCCGCTTGTGGATGCGGTAGCGCATGACGAACAGGGCGTAGAAGGCCAGGGCCACCACCATGTTGTTGAACAGGAGGCTGCCCAGGGAGTTGAAGAGCGCCGTGTCGGCATACAGCACCGGCGAAAAAATCTCGCCGGTCGCAAAGCCCTTGGATACATAGTAGAAGGCCATCAGGCGCACCACGACCAGGATGAAGAGGGCAAACCAGAAAGTCGGCCAGGTATGATGCCGGTAATGATACGGGAAGACAGCCAGGAGCATCAGGACGAAGGCGAGCCAGCGCATGGGCATGTTGCCGTGCTCCGGCGCAGGCGGCACGGTAGGGACGATCGAGAAAAGCGGCCCTTCCTCGATGCCATAGACGATGGCCGCATCGTCGTCGCTGATGGCGACCGTCGTATAGCCGTCGCGCAGATGCAGATGCTTGTTGACCACGTTGGGAATCGAGCTGCCCGGATATTCCGTCTTGATGAGGATGCCCGTCACTACCTTGGTCTTGTGTTCCCGGTTGAACTGGGTGGTCACCACATACCAGGCGGAGCCCAGGTTGACGTATTTTTCTTCGATGCCGATATAGGCGAGCGGATTGGCGTAGAGGTTCCGGTTGCTCATGAACTGCAGCCGGTACGAATAGGGATAGACATCCACCTCGTCGTTGTTGATGGGAAACTGGTGGGTCCAGCTCTTCATCGTGTCGGACTGGTAGCAGTACAGCACGATGTCCTCGGGCAGGTCTTCAAAATCGACCCATTCGTCCGGGCCGGCCTGCAGGGCCCGGTAGGCATATTTCTCCGCCAGCCGCTCCCGTTTGTGGAGGGAACGCTCCACCCGGCTGACCTGCCGGCGGAGACGGGCGGGATAGTCGGGGCGAATGTTGGAAAGGGCCAGCAGTACGATGGCCAGCACGAACAGCACATGGCTGCCGTACCGCACCAGAAAGCGGCGTAGCGAAGACTTCGATGGCTGGCTTGCGCTCATTCGTGATGATAGGGCTCTCCTTTGATGATGGTCAATGCCCGGTACAGTTGTTCCAGGAATACCACCCGCACCAGCTGGTGCGAGAAGGTCATCGGCGACAGCGAAAGAAGCTCATTGCTCCGGGCGTGCACAGCGGGGGAAAATCCGTAGGGACCGCCGATGACGAACACACAATCTTTCGGGAGATGCGCGGACTTCTGCTCCAAATTCCGTGCCCAATCGACCGAACTGAAACGGGCTCCGTGCTCGTCGAGCAGCACCAGGTGGTCACCGGGGCGCAACGCCTTGAGAACCAACTCGCCCTCCCGGGTTTTGATCTGCTCTTCGCTCAGGGAGGCGGTCTGCTTCAGGTCGGGCAGTTCCACCAACTCAAAAGAAACATAGTGGCGGATGCGGGCCGCGTACTGCCCGATCCCCTCGCGCACCCAGGCTTCCGTGGTTTTTCCCGTGAACAGAACCTTGACTTTCATGGCGTGATTTTTGAATACAATGGTCTACGTCTATTTAAACATGGAATGATGAAAAAACTGTTCTGGCTCGCTTCGATGTTGTTTGTTTTTCTGACCGCAGGTCCTTCAACGGCACAGGAGAATGCCCACGATGTTTTTACGCCCATCGGCAAATATCTGCAGGCCGGCGACTATGAAAAGCTTTCCGCCTGGTTTGCCGACAACCTGGAACTCGACATGCTCGGTGCTGTGAACAACTGCACCCGCAACCAGGCCAAACTCATCATGAAGAACTTCTTCTCCAGCTACACGCCCAAAAAGTTCACCATCATCCACAAAAGCGGCAAAGCGCCGATGAAATACGCCGTCGGTTCACTCAGCGCCGGCGGAGAGCGCTTCCGGGTGATTCTTTACGTCAAGACAACCGACGCCGGAAGCCACATCGAACAGCTCAAGGTCGAACGCGAGTGATCTCCCAGGTTCCGACCACAATCCCCTGCCCGCCGCACTGCGTGACGGGCACCACCCGTCCATCCAGGTCTACCACCTCCCGCGCCTCTTTGAGGTAGGTGTGGCTGTGTCCGCCCACCACCAGGTCGAGGTTGCGCGAATGCTCCACCATCAGCACGTCGGAAGGACGGTCGGTCGTACCGCCGTTGTAACCGAGGTGTGACAGCAGGATCACCAGGTCGCAATGCTTCTTGTTCTTCAGGAAATCCGCCCAGCGGTTCACTTCTTCGATGGTATTGAGGCGTACCATGCCGTCGAGGTGCGATTTGAGCACCACGCCTTCCAGGTAACTGGTCACGCCGATGATGCCGATCTTCATGCCGCCGCGGCGGATGATCGTCCAGGGCTTCACCAGCTTCTTGAGCGGGGTGTTCGAAAAGTCATAGTTGCAGGTGACGGTCTGGTGGTGGCAGTTTCTGAGCCGGCGGGCCAGGTCTTCCTGCCCGTTGTCGAACTCATGGTTGCCCAGGGTCATTACGTCGTATTCCATCAGGTTGACCAGCTCGACTTCCAGGTCACCGTGCGCGACCGTATAGTAGGGCGTGCCCTGGTTGAAGTCGCCGGCGTCGAGCAGCAGCACCTTCTTTTTCCCATACTTCTCCCGTACCTGGTCGATATACTGCAGCCGGCGTTCGACGCCGCCCAGGCCCTTGTTGTAGCCCACGCGGACCGGTTCGATCTGGCTGTGCGTGTCGTTGGTGTGCAGGATCACCAGGTCCTGCGCCTGGAGAGTGGCCGCGCAGCAAAGCGCAAGCGCCATCAGCCATAAGCTCCGTTTCATCGTCTTCTTTCCTCCCAATCCGTATAAACGACCCGTCCGTCGGTCCTCAGCGAGATTTTCTCGCCGCGGGCCGTCTGGTCTTTCAAGTATTCAACGATGGCATCGCGGACCCAGATGCCCGTATCTTTCAGGTTGATGGCCACATCCGAGAGCACCACGCCGTCGCCGCCGTCCATCAGGAAGTTGATGGTGGCGAACTTGTAGATGCGGCTGTCGTCGATGGGCGCACCGGACACGAGGAGTGTGTCGGCCTTGTTGGCCGTAATGACCATCTTCACGCCGCTGAGCGCCTCAACACGCCGCCGCGCGATCATCTGGTTGAGGAAGCGGCGCAGGTCGGAGCCCTTGATGTCGAAGGTCACCAGGTAGTTGTCGAAGGGGAAGATCGAGTAGATGTCGTAAACCCGCACGGCGCCCTGGGGCAGGCTGGTGCGGATGCCGCCCATGTTCATCAGGCTCACGTCCATGTGCTCACCGGTTTTCTTCTCGGCAATGGCGCGGACCACGTCGGCCGCGAAATTGGAGAGCGGGCCTTCGGGGCGTCCCTTGTCGTACTCCGCATCGGAGTAGCCGACAATCTCCTGCAGCGGGGCGACCTGCGCTTCATAGCGCGCGATGGTCTGCGTGGCCCGGAGATCTTTCATCGAATCCCAGGTGGAATCCATGGGGACAGGTGTCCAGCGGTAGGTAAACTGCGCCGCCGCTCCCCCGGGAAGGGCGAGCAGCAGAACAGCCAGCAGCAATAATCTTTTCATCATATGCGGATCAGTCTTTGAGTTTCATCCATCTGAGCAGGTCCTTGAAACTGGACTTCTTGCCGTAGGTCAGGATCCCGATCTTGTAGACCTTGGCGGAGAGCCAGGCCGTGGCCAGGAAGGTCAGCACCAGCAGGGCGATCGAGAGGATCAGCTGCCAGGCCGGCACGATGCCGAAAGGCACGCGGGCGAGCATCACCATCGGAGAGGTCCAGGGGATGATGGACGCCCAGACCGAGAGGGTGCTGCTCGGATGCTCGAAGGTGTGGAGCATGATGAACAGGCCGATGATGAGCGGGATGGTCACCGGCAACTGCAGCTGGCTGGTGTCGGCTTCGTTGTCGACGGCCGCGCCGATGGCGGCGAACATCGAGGCATAAAGCAGGTAGCCCAGCAGGAAGTAGATCAGGAAGCTACCGATGATGGTCACCCAGTCGAGGCTGCGGATCTGGTTGATGATCTTGAACATTCCGCCGGCATCCGAATCGGCGCCGGCCTGCTGGGCGATGGCGGCCATATCGGCCGAGTCGATGCGGCCGTCTTCGCTGGTCATGGCGACCATTTCGGTCATGCCGCCCATGTTCTGCATGAGCTTGGGCCCGGCGACGGTCTGGACGGCCGTCACGATGATCAGGGTCAGGGCGATCCAGATGAAGAACTGCGTCAGGGCCACCAGCGCCACGCCGATGATCTTGCCCATCATCAGTTCCACGCTCTTGACCGACGAGACGATGACTTCAACCACACGGCTGCTCTTTTCGTCGATGACGCTGCGCATGACCATCGTGCCGAACATGAAGACGAACATGTAGATCAGGAAGCTCATCAGGTACGAAAGCACCATATAAACCTCCACGCTGTCTTCCTTGGCGTCGCCGTCGTTGGTGAGCGTCATGGAGTTGAGCTTGATGTCGGTCTTGACGTCCGACAGGATCTCGTCGAGATTGACGATGTCGTACTGGGCGAGCTTCCGCGTCTCGATGGCCTTGTTGACCGTCCGGTTGACCGTATTCTTGATATCCATGTTGAGCGGTTCCTTCGAATAGGAGATCACCGAAACTTCGCCTTGTTCATTGAGCGGCGATATACCGACGATGGCATAGTAGTCCAGCTCGTCGAAGCGGTCCCTGAGCGCATCCACAGTTTCGCCGGGTTCGCCCATGACGTAGGTGGTATGTTCGCTGTTCTCGAAATACGGGGCGACAATGCCCGATTCGTCGATCACTTTTACTTTCTGGTCTTCCTGGCCGGAAAAGACCATGATCAGGGCCGGGACACAGATGAGCAGGGCCATGAGGATCGGCGTGAGCAAGGTCGTCAGGATGAACGATTTCTTGCGGACGCGGGTCACATATTCGTGGTTGATGACAATGCCGACTTTTTTCCAATTCATAGCGCTTCCCTCCTATTTACCGGTTACCAGTTTGATGAAAATATCGTTCATGCGCGGAATCAGCTCGCGGTACGAGTACACGTCCGCCAAGCGGATCAGTTCGCCCAGTACGTCGCGGGAACTGCTGCCGGCCGCGACATTGAGGACGGCGCGGCGACCCTCTTTCTGTGCTTCGTCGGAGAAGATCACATAGGATGTTCCCTGCGGGATGGCTTCACCGCTGCGGTAGAGCACTTCCACCTGGTTGGTGCCATACTCGCGGCGGATGGCGTCGGTGCCGCCGGTGACCACGAGATGCGACTTGTTGATGAGGGCGATGTTGTCGCAGAGTTCTTCCACGGACTCCATATTGTGGGTCGAAAGGATAATCGTAGTGCCCTCGTCGCGCATGCGGATGATCTCGTCGCGGATCATCTGGGCGTTGACGGGGTCGAAGCCGGAGAAGGGTTCGTCGAGGATCAGCAGCTGGGGTTTATGCAGGACGGTCGTGATGAACTGTACCTTCTGGGCCATGCCCTTGGAAAGTTCTTCCACTTTCTTGTCCCACCAGCTCTGGATGCCGAAGCGGATGAACCATTTTTTCAGTTCGGCGGTGGCGGCGGCGGTGCTCATGCCTTTGAGGCGGGCCAGGTAGAGCGACTGTTCGCCGACTTTCATCTTCTTGAAGAGGCCGCGTTCTTCGGGCAGATAGCCGATGGCACGGACATCTTCGTCGCTGACGTGTTTCCCGTTCAGGATCACTTCGCCCGCGGTGGGGATGGTGATCCGGTTGATGATGCGGATCAATGTGGTCTTGCCGGCGCCGTTGGGTCCCAGCAGGCCGAAGATTTTTCCTTCGGGAATGGTCACCGACACGTCGTCGAGGGCCTTGAATGTCCCGAAGGTCTTCGTTATGTTCTTACATTCTAACATATATGATGTAAATTATTGCCGTTTATCGTTCACTACGCGGCTCTGTTTTTCGTCCCGCTCGCTATCGTCATGCCGGGCTTGACCCGGCATCTTATCTTACAAAGATAATGTTTCTCCGTTTTTTCTGCAAATATAAAAATAATTATTGAATTTCGATATATTTTTTCAATTTTTCAATATTTTCTTTCGGCAGGGCATGTTCTTTTTCGAGATCGGCGAGGGTCCAGCGGGTGGTGTCGTAGAGTTTCTTGTAGCGGGTGATGCTGCGGGCGCCTTTTTCGCCCAGGTAGGGATGCCGGGCCAGGATGCTGTCGGTGGTGTGCCAGAGGTCGAGGCGGCTGCAGCGGGTGGTGTCGATCTCCACGTCGTCGACGAAGCCGGCGAGGCGTTCTTCGTCGAGGCCTTCGATTTCGAGCAGCTGGGCTTTATGGAGGAATCCGCCGAGTCTTTCGCGGTAGTCGAGGATCTTGCGCGCGTAATACGGGCCTATGCCACGGAGGGAGACGAGGGCGGCGCTGTCGGCGGCGTTGAGTTCGACCTTGGGGATCTTGATGAAGGGTTCGAGCCGGGCGAAGAGGCTGTCGGTGACGACGTACATTTTCCGGAAGTCGTCTTTGGTGCGGAAGCGGCCGCCTTTGCTGCGGTAGTGGTCGATGGTTTCTGCCTGGCGGAGGGTCAGGCCCAGGCGCTGGAGGTCGGCCAGGCTGACGGTATTGGGGTCGAAGGGAAACGACTCATAGCTTCGTTCGCTGCGCCGCCCGGGTTGAACGTTCCGCTCGCTTCGCCGCTCTGGTGTTCGTCTCGCTCCCGAAAAAAGGTCGCTTCGACGAACACCACCCGCGGCTTCGCTCGCTACCGTAGTATCAGTAATAACTGTTGTAACAGCAGCGTCTGTGGTGGCGGTCTTGCCGGGCTCGACCCGTCTTTCCGGCCGTTCGACAACTTTTATGACGAAAACGGCCAGTTGAAATCCCAGGACCAGAAATACCAACGCCACCATGCCTGACGCCACGCCCTTCGACTGCTTCTTCCCCTCCTTCATAGCTCCTTCGGTTAACGATGCCAAATATAGTGCATCTTCGCGGAAATTCATCCGCGAAAAAGCAAAATATCAACGTCGGAAAGCCAATCAGAGATTGTTGAGACAGTACTCTACGATGGGATCCAGGCTTTCTTTGGTAACCAGGTACTGATTGTGGTTTCCGGGAATATAAATCACCTCGCAGTCGGGGTAGCGGTATTTCCAACGGCTTTCACTGGTATTGTGCTCCGCCAGTTCGCGCCGGATCACTTCGGGTTCTTTCTCCGTTCCGGAAACCGGGCTGAGGCCCGTATAGGACTCGGCGATGAGGGCCGAAACCGGGCCGTTGTAGGTTTCTACCGGCATGGTTTCCATCAGATAGATATCCAGCTCGGCACGGCGCCTGTTGCGCTCATCGCTGAAGAAGGGGAAGAAATAGGAATTGATCGTAAGCCGCTGCAGGCTCATGTCCCGGTCCAGTTCTCCGTCGAGCACCACGACGCGGGGTTTGTAATCGGAATCGTTGTAAAGTTTCCTGGCCATCACAAGGCCCTGCTCGCCTCCCACGCAGAAGCCGACGATGGCCGCGATATGGCGGGTATTGACCACATCCTTGACATACTCCAGATAGATATCTACCAGCGAGTCCAGGTCGGTCAGCCTGTCTTCCATGACAGCATGATAAGATTCAATGGCGAAGATGGCGAATTTCTTGGAAACCCGTTCGGCCCATTCCCCGAAGATGAACGAGAAACTGGTCATGCCGCTGATGACGATCAGGACCGGCTTTGTGGGGTCGTCGCCCGAGTCGCCATACCAGAAGGCATTGGGATGTTTCTCGGCAGCCATGATCTTGCGGATGGTACGCAACGAATAGAAGTCATTCACATTCAAATGAATGCCAGACATACCCATTTGGACGATCAGTTGCAGGATATGCAGGGAGGTAATGCCGACATCATTGAACAGGTCCGCATTAACATTGACGCTCGGCAGGCCGAGCAGCTTGGCGGTTGCCTGCATCAGCAGTTCCTCCTGGGGCGTGACGGGCGTATCGTTGGTGGTGACCGGGTCCACTGCCTTGTTGACGAGCGTGGACTGGTCAATCTTGCCGTTGATGTTCAGCTTGAAGTCTTCGACCTGGTTCCAGAAGGTCGGCAACATGTATGCAGGCAGCAGTTTGGATACTTTCTGCCGGATCTCGTTCAGGTTGTCGACGCCTTCGGCGGTCCGTACATACGCCACGATGTATTTCTCGTTTCCAATCTCTTCCAGACGGACAAAGGCTCTCAGCACACCTTCCTGCTGTTCGATCAGCGTACAGATTTCGCCCAACTCGATACGGTAGCCGTGGAGCTTGATCTGGGAATCCCTCCGGCCGATATAGTTGAAGCTGCCGTCCTCATTGAGCGTCACCAGGTCGCCGCTGTGATAGAGCCGGGACACATCGATCCCGTCGTGTTCTTTTTCATACGGGTTGGCAAAGAACATCCGGGCATTGAGTTCTGGACGGTTCCAATAGCCGTTGGTCAGCTGCATGCCCCCGATCAACAGTTCGCCCTGCTCGCCCGGAGCGACGAGCTTCCCGTTTTCGTCGGCCACATAGCATACGACGCCCGGAACCGGCTTGCCGATGTTCCGCCAGTCATCCGGTCCTTCTATCTCATGCGTGGTGGTCACGATGCTTTCCGTCGGTCCGTATCCGTTCACGAAACGATAGGGATATTTTCCGGCAATCTTGCTGGTCAGGCTGTGCGGAATGGCTTCGCCGCCGGCGGACAGCGTGTCCATGGCGGGGAAATCATAATCGGGGAAGACCGCCAGGAGAGACGGTGGCATGAAGGTGTAGGTGATCCCTTTCTCCTTCATCAGCTTATAGACCAGCAGGGGATTATGCTTATCCTCCTGCTGCGCGATAACCAGTGTGCCGCCATAAAAGAGCGCGGCAAAAATCTCCAGGACAGACACGTCGAAACTGATGCTGGCGAAATGGAGGATGACGGATTTGTCGCTGATGTTGAAATTGTCCGGCAGGCAGACCGTCTGCATATAACTGTACAGCGTCCGGTAGGGCTGCGAAACGCCCTTGGGCTGGCCGGTCGTACCCGAGGTATAGATCATATAGGCCTCGGAAACGCCACGGCTCAGCACCGGCAGGGGATCCACGAGCGGGCTTGCTGCCAGGCTGTTGAAATTCTCGGCGGTGATCAGTACGCTCAAACCGGCGTCTTTGCAGATAAAATCCCGGCGCTCACGGGGCGTCTCCACATCAATGGGGACATAGGAACAACCCAGCTTGACAGCTGCCAGGATGCACGGCACGACATGCTCGTGTCTTCCCAGGCAGATGCCGATACGGACGGGAACCGCGGGATCGGCATCCTTGCCTTCCACTATCCGGGCCACTCCCGATGCGATATGGCAGGCCATTTCATCCATCTGGGCGTATGTGACTTCTTTGTCACCCATGACATAGGCAACCTTGTCCTTTTTTTCTTCAATGATTGCCGTCAGTTGTCCGGCAAGTTTCTCCCAATACAAGTCCATTCTGCGTTACTGATTAAAATTTGAAACTCACATGTCCCAACAGCCATCGGCCCGCCTGCCGCATCGGTGCGACACTGGAACCTCCCTGCAGATAGGGCGTGTTGGCAATGTTATATACATTCAACCCGAACTCCACTTTCCAGATGGCGTAGCTGGCACCCAGGTCGACGATGACGCGGGAAGGGATGTCGATGACCACCTCGGGCGCGAAAGGCAGGGCATAGAGCGATTTCTGCTTCGAAAGGAAATTGGCATGTGCATTGACCTTCAGACCACGGACGATCTCATAGGAAGCCGCCAGGTTGGCCTGGAAATCCGGGATGTTATAGATACTGTGGTCAAAGATACTGAAGTTCTGGGAAGCCAGCACCCGCTGCCAGGTAAAGTTTCCGTCGACCCTGAACCGGGAGATGGCATAGCTGGCGGCCATCTCCACGCCGGCATTGGTAAGGCTACCGGCGTTCGTATTACCCAACTCGCTCTGGATGATGAAGTTGTCAGCCTTGTTGATAAATCCGTTCACCTCCATTTTCAGCCTGGGAACCAACTTGCCGTCGCTATAGAAAGACAGCTGCCAGGAGTTCAGGTACTCGGGGAAGAGGTTGTCATCGCCGAAGTTGATGTCCAGGGTATTGTTGCGATAAAAATACGGTGCGTCCACGAAGGCCTTGGAATAGCTCAGCTTGGCGCTCCACCTGGGATGGGAGTAGATGAGGGCGATACGGGGCGAAAGCACGTGCAGCTTCTTGCCGCTCGACCGCAACTTGAAGTCATAGCGCAGACCGGCATTCAGGACAAGCCCGTAGCCAAAGGAATGCTTGACCTGTACATAGGCGTCGGCGCTGGTCTCCTTGCCGGTGTTCAAGACTTTGACATCGTTGTAGGTCTTCAGGATGAGATCGTAGTCGATGCCTTCCAGATAGGCGGCATCAGCCAGGTTGAATCGGTTGGCCTGTCCGCCGACCATGACGACGCCGGACTGCGACTTGCCGAACGAATAGTTGTAACTGCCCTGTGCCGATACGCCGTAGGTGTATTCACTCCATTTTACGCTCTGGAACACTTTATCATAGAGCTTGATCAGGACACTGTCAGCGCCATTGGGATACAAGTCGTTTCCGCCGGTCCCGCTTTCAGGGATGTCACCGTCAACCTGGTAACGCTGCTGATCCTGGGAATCGAAATTGGCGGAAACCTGCCAGGCAAAATTCCCGCGGCTGTCCGCATATCCCAGCTCGGCATGCTGCGAAGAGATCGCATAGCCGGGGCCATAGCCGTTGAGTTTCCTGTACTGGTCGTACTCGTAGGGCGTAAAGAAATAACTGAGCGACAGAGGCGCCACCGTCTTGGCAAAACGGCGGTTGTAAAGCATGTGCAATTTATTCCACTTCAACGACAAGCCGAGGTCATAGGACGGGGTCTTGTTGTATCCGCCGATGATCATGTCACCTTCGATGGGCATGACCGCATAGGGCTGCTCATCCCAGTTGGCGCCATAATGCACCTTCTGGCCGTCAGCCCGATAGATGCTGGCCCAGCTCAGGACGTCCAGGGCAAGATAGCGTTTGCCGAAGAGCAGGTCTCCGCGAAGCTGTCCATAGTTGCCGACACCTCCCTTGACCATGAAACCGTCCACATCCGACCCCTCCTTGGTGATGATGTTGACCACGCCTGTCAAAGCGACGCCGCCGTACAGGGAGGAAGCCGGGCCCCGCAGCACCTCGATCTGTTTGACCTTGTCGAGGCTGATGGAGAAATCGGGGCTGGCCGTATTGGTGGAATAACTGTTCAGGCGGTGCCCGTCCAACATGATGAGGATCTTCTCCTGCCCTGACGAATAGATGCCGCGCATAGCCACATTCATTTCCTCATTGCAGGCAATGTCCGTCATACCGGGCACATACGCTATCAGGGCATCCTTCAGGGTCCTGGCACCGATGCGCTGCAGCATGTCTTCCGTAATCAGCGTCACAGGGACCGGCGCTTCTTCAATGGACTCGGCCTGTTGGGAAGCGGTGGTAATTGTGGCTGTCTTGCCGGCTTTGAGCCGGTTGACCAGTTCGGTAAAGCGCGGCACATCATTGTACACGCTGTAATACGGGTCGACGGCCAGCAGCCTGGAGACCCAGGCCTCCGCCACTTCGGGCTTGTCCATATTCAGGTTGCACAGCGCAAGCAGCCTGTACACACCGATCCGGTCCTCTCCGCGGAAACGGTTCACCGAGTTCGTGAGGAGGGTGTCGGCTTTCTCAAACAAACCCAGCTCGTACGCTTCCTGTGCCGACTCATACAGCCGCACATTGTCCTGCGCATGCGCGGCCGCCCATGGCAAGCAAAGAAGGAAGAGTGCAAGCAGATATCTCTTGATGCTCATTTTACAATCTTTACGGGAAGAATAAACGTGAACGTGGTGCCCACCTTCGGCTCGGTCTCCAGGAGCAGCTTGCCGTTGTGGTTCTTGGTAATGACATCATAGGTGATGCCCATTCCCAGGCCGGTGCCCTGTCCGGCGGGTTTGGTGGTAAAGAAATTCTCAAAGATCTTTTCCTTGATCTCGGGCGTCATGCCCATGCCGTTGTCGGCAATGTCTATGCGAAGTTCTGCATCATCCGCGCCGCCGCGGCTCAGGGAGACCTTTACCTCGATGGTGGGCGTATAGCCCTCACCCTCCATGCCAGCCCGCTCCTTGACGGTATAACAGGCGTTGTTCATGACGTTGAGCACGGCCCGGCTCAGATCCTGCGGGATGACCATGACTTTGGGCATATCTTCCTGGATCTCCTCGCGGATGGTGATATTGAAGCTCTTGTCGTTGGCCCGCATGGCATGGTAGCTGAGCCACACATACTCATGCACCAGCTGTCCGATGTCGACCGGCAGTTTTTCGCCGGCCTTGCCACGGCTTTGCAACAGGATTCCGCGGATGATGCTGATGGCGCGCTCTCCATGCTCCTGAATCTTGGCGAGATTCTCCTGGAGGTCCGCCGATATATCTTTCATGTCAGCGGCATCCTCCTCCCCCAGCTTTTCGGCGCAGTCTTCCACCAGGTCCTGCAGGTCTTCCAGCAACTTGCACGACATCTTGCTGAAATTGATCACAAAATTCAGCGGATTCTGGATTTCGTGAGCGATGCCGGCGCTGAGCAACCCCAGGGAGGCCATCTTTTCCTGCTTTTGCAGCTGCTGCTGCAAGTATTCCACCTGTTGTTTCAAGCTTTCTAATTCCGCATCCATAGGACAGTTGTCTTAAGCCAAATTAATGACGAATACCGTAAATTCATCCTTCACGGAATCAACCGTGATCGTTCCGCCGCAGTCATGCAGTACCTGCTGGCTGAGATAGAGGCCCACGCCAGGAGCTTCGGCCGTCGGCTTGGTCGTGAAGAATGGATCGAAAACCTTGTTGATAATGCTTTGTTCAATACCGATACCGTTGTCGTAAACCTTGATGAGAAGATGGCCTCCTTCCGGCTCCTGCGAGACAGATACGCGGACGAGCGGATGGTACTCCCCTCCCTTCTCGGCCTTCTTCCGGATGGCATACAGGCTGTTGGAAAGCATCGACATGATGGACTTGCTGATCTGGTCGGCTACGACGTCACGCATGACGGGTTCCTCGGGACGGATGCATTCCACCTCGATGCCCAGCCTGGCGATGTCATCGGCATAATAGTTCTTGAATTTATCCACGCACTGCTGGCACAAGGCAGCCAGGTCGGTGGATTCAAACTTCTGGGAACGCTCTTTCAGCAGTTCCTCCATCGCTTTCAGGGTTCGTGTCGTAGAGATGCCGTGCTGCTCGATCTTCTCAAGGTTGGTCTTCATCATGTCCAGGACATCCATGGAATCCTCAAAGACATCGGGCGTAATGTTGTCTTTCTCATCCTCCATGTTCTGTTGCATCTCCTTCGACAGGCCCAGGGTCAGGTGGGCGAAGTTATTGATGTAGTTCATCGGATTGAGAATACGGTCGATCAAGCCTTTGGTCAGTTTGCCGATGGCGGCCTCCCGTTCCTGTCTCAGCAGTTTGTCCTGCGCCGTGCGCAGTTCCCGGGTCCGCTCGTCCACGATGGCCTCAAGGCGCTGCTGCTCCTCGGCCATGCGGCGCATACGGTATTTAAACAACTGATAGACAAGATAGACGATGAGCAACACGTAGACGAGGATTGCATACCAGCGCATGAACACCGGATAAGGCCGCTTGAATTCGAACGGACCGCACTCACTGATCTGGCCGAAGGCGTCTTTTGAACGGACCGAAACCTGATAGGATCCGAAACCGAGGTTGGCGAACAGGTATTCCTGCTGCCCGCTCCAGGAAGACCACGTGTCATCCTGATGCAGGCGGTAGCTGTATAGCGTCTGTCCGATGGGGTCCATCTTGTCGTTGGCAAAACTGATGGAGAGGTCGCTGCCGTTCTCGCGGAAACGGTGGACATACAACTGCGGCTCGAAACGCTCAGCCGTACGGCACTGGTCCAGATTGAAACGGATCAGTTCGTCATTGTCGCCGATCCAGACCAGCCCCTTGTCGATCAGCATGGCCATGACGACGTAGTCCGCAAACGGTTCGATCCAGGGTTTCAGGTCATCGGGCATGTTGTCATAGTAGAGGCCGGATCCGTTTTCACGGCTCCGCCACAGGTTGACGGCATTGTCGCGATATTCGAACAACTTGGAGATCGGACCTTCCTCCCTCTTTTCGAAGGCTTTGCCGTCCGCCGCCATGTAGTAGTAGTCGCCGGCCAGCGTCAGGGCCCACACGCCCCCGTTTTCATCATTCTTGAAACTGGTGATCGTGGGAATGTCATCTACGCTCCTGAGGCTTTCACCGGGGCGGAAACGGCAGACACGTGCCAGCTCACCGACCAGGTAGGAGCCGTCTTCCAGGGCGGCGATGGAAAGGGCGAACTGGGTGGACAGCTGCCTGGCGGATTGATTGGCATACTGGTACACGCCGTCTGAGGTCGCAATGTAAAGACTTCCAGCGGGTCCCTGGGCAATCTGCCAGCAGGCGTGATTGATCTTGTCGACCGGGACAAAGCGCTGCCCCTCCAGCCGGTACAGGCCCTGGAATGTTCCCACCATCAGGGTGGGACCGGACATGGCGATGCAGGAAATCTGTCCACGCAGGCCTTCCTTCTCGGTGAAGTGGGTATAGATTTCGGAAACAGAGATGTTGAAAACGCCGTTGTCGGTGGCGCCCCACACCGTTCCCTTGCCGTCATAAGCCAGCTTCGTGATACTGTTGGAGCAGAGTCCGTTGTCCACATTGATCCGCCAGACCTCGCGCCCCTGGGCATCGACCGCGATCACACCTTCGGTCGCCGTGGCCAGCAGGGTGCGATCGTCACTCAGTTCGAGACGCTGATAGACCTCGATATCGTTCCATCTGTCCACGACGGCTCTGTTACGTCCTTCGCCGCCGACAATCGCCCGGGCGTTGCGCAGGTCTCCTTCGGTAAAGGAAACACGGATGGAATCTCCGTCAACGGACAGAACCCGTCCCGTATATTTGATTCCCTCGAAGATGACGGCACCGTCCTCATTCCGGTCCAGCCTCACCACGCGGGAGATGTCGGGGGTATGGACAATCCGCCACTCGACATTGTCATAGACGAGAAGGCCTTCGAAATTGGCAAAGAAGGTATGTCCCTCGCCGTCACACAGAACGTCGAAGTTACGGTTGTGGGCATCGTACTGGCCGGCCGGGTAATTCCGGAAAAACGGAATGCCCATATAGGCGTCAGCGCCGTTCTGCGCGAACGTCTGCACCGTGAGAAGCAACACGGCAACCGTCAAACTGATATGATACGGAAACCTTCTCATTTGAACGTCATATATGGGATGGAGACGCCTACATAGCGTATCCATTCCTGTTGGGTCAGATTACGGTTGAGATTTTTGTGCAGCTGCTGCGCCATGTCGTCGGCCGATGAATTCAGCAGGAAGACATTTCCGGCGGAGGTTCCTATCCACACGGATTTACCGTCTTCATCCGCACACACGGCAAGGGTCCATCCGTCGAAGGCATAATCCACGGGAACCAGCCACTCGGTCGGAATCTCCTGGCTGTTCGCGACGCGCTTGCCGACACTTTTTGTCCTCAACTCCTCGCGGAATGACAATCCGCTGTCATACAACAGATTATCCATATTCCAGATGTAGACTTTCTTGTCGTAGCCGCCGGTCACTACGACAGGATCGTGCATGGTGATGCTCATGCACCTCGACTTGTGTGCGGCCAGGGTCTCCATGACGCGGTTGTACCGGTTGACGGGATAGACCGTGCCGTCCTCCACGCCGAGGAGCAGGCATCCGCTGGCCCGGTCATAATACGCGGCGGTGACCACGTAGGGCACCAGCGGTTTCTTCTCTTCCAGCTGCCCCGACGCATTCATTTCAGCATAGTAGCCATCGGCATAGAAGAGGCAGAGGGTCCCGTCCCGCTCAACGAGGGTCGACAGAGGCTTGTCCAGCGTCACACCGCCCGAGACCAGCCCGTTCGCATACCAGCACAGGCTTTTGCGCCCCGCCACGAGCAGGCGGTCTTCCAGTGGGACAAGCTTGAAATAATCGCCCTCCGGCAGGTCGACGGTCTTCATCTTTCCCGCGAAGTCCAGGATACACAACGGTCCCTTCAGGGACAGGGCATAGATGCTCCCGCCGATAACCCGGACATCCCGGAAATCATACGCAGGATTGAACAACAAAGGCTGCGAGACTATCTGTTTGTCCACGTCGTTCATCGTGGCGCGAAGCCATTCCACCTCCCCGTAATTGGTGACGACCACACACTGCCTGGGACTGCCGGGCACGGACGCGATGGCATTGACGGCGCCGTTCTCCTTGACTTTATAGCGCGGGATTCCGCCCGTAGCCAGGGCCAGGGACTTGAAGGTTTCTGCATAATACTGGTTACCGCGGTTGTTCTTGAGGAAATACCAGCTGGCGTAGGCCAGGGCGTCGGCCACATCGGGCTCATTGGCCTCACGCCTCACCTGCGAGCTCACCGCCATGCTTCTGGCCTGGGTGCGCCGGTTCAAGGTATCCGCGACATTCTTGGCATGGGTTGCCTCATCCCTTTGCTCGCTGGCTATCTCCTGCTGCCGTTCGGCATTGGCGCGTTCCCGCTGGGCCACTTCTGCCGCGGCATTCGCTTTCCGCTCGGCATCCCGTGCGGCGAGACGCTCGATCTCGGCGCGCTCGGCACTCCTGGTCGCCAGGATGGATTGTTCCTCGGCACGGTCGCGCTGCTGGTCAGAGATGGCTTTCTGCTGATAGGCAATGTCTTCCATCTGCTGGCTGACACGCTTCACGATGGCAGCATCTTTCTCGGCATCGAGCAGGCGGTCCATCTCTTCCTGCAGCACGGCAAGCTCACTCCGGGACTGCCTGTGGCCCATTTGATAGGCGACAAGAGCCACAGCGGCAAGGACTACCAATGCCGACAGGGCCACGATTATGGTTGTACGGCGATTCACTTTCTACGAATGACTAACTGAGTAATATCATCACTCTGGGGAGCGCCGGCCACAAATTCCCGCACCTTGGCGTTGATTGTGTCGACAATCTGCCGGCTGTCGGCTCCCTTCAGTCCAGCCAGATCCGCTTCAAGCCTGTCTTCCCCGAACTGGGCGTGATCCTTGTCCTCCGCCTCCGTCACACCGTCCGTGTACATCACGAGGGTGTCACCGGGATTCAACTGAAGCTCACCGCTGGTGTAAGGGATGTCTTCCATGGCACCCAGCACGAGGTTACAGGCAGTTTTCAGCTGCTCGACCGTTCCGTCGGCATGGAGGATATACGGCGGATTATGACCGGCATTGGTAAAATCGATGGAACCGGTCGTCAGGTCATAAATGCCATAGAAAACGGTCACGAACATCGATCCCACGCTTTCGTCGCACAGGATGTCGTTGACCGTTTTCATGCACTCGCACGAACTCAGGTCACGCTGTCCCGTCGCCTTGATGAGCGTATGGCTGACCGCCATGAAGATGGCGGCAGGCACGCCTTTGCCGCTTACGTCGGCGATGGCAAATCCGAAACGATGGTCATCGATCCGGAACAGATCATAGAAATCTCCGCCCACATCCTTGGCCGCCACCATGCTGGCGAAGATATCGACACGCCCGGCGTCGGCAAGATTCAAGGTGAACGAACGGGGCAGGATGCCCTGCTGGATCTCCCGGGCCACCGACAGGTCGCTCCGGATATCCACCAGCTGGGCATGCTCTTTCTGGGCACTTTTGATATATTCGATCTGCTCCACCGCCTTTTCGATGGTAAGTTGCAGGTCCTCAAGGTCTATCGGCTTCGTGGCGAAATCGAAGGCGCCGCCGTTCATGGCATGGCGTATGTTATCCATGTCGCCATACGCACTGACCATGATGCACTTCAGGGACGGGATGCGCATTTCGTTGACCTTGGCCAACAGCGTCAATCCGTCCATTTCGGGCATATTGATATCGGAAAGGATGATGGCGATATCCGGGTGTTTCAACAGGATCTGCAGTGCCTCCAGCCCATTGTGAGCAAAGAAAAACTCATATTCGCCTTTTCTGATTTGTCTGCGGAAGAATTGCGTCAACAACAGTTCAAGATCGGTTTCGTCGTCGACGCTAAGAATTTTAACGGCCATTGTTACAATGAAAAACTATATTTGTTACAATGAAAAATATATTTCCAAATACAAATATAAATAAAAAACGGAAATTCAGCTACTGTCGCCAGTCATCTACAACATATAACTCCTCCTTATAGGTAAAGCAGATTTTGCTTTCCTTACCGGTCAGATAGAGGAACATCTTCTGCCCGGTTTTTGTGTTCTTGAAGTGGCCAAGTTGATTTTGCCCAGGCTCATGCCGTTGGTCCTGATCAGATGCTTCAACATGCCCTCTGGCAATTCGGTGATGGAAATTTCATCAACAGGAATAAGTTGCGGCTTGCCTATGTACGTGCTCAACTGGATTTTGTCGTTCTCGTTGACCGAGATACCCTTGGGCCAATAGGCCAGCATTACACCCACCACGACAAGGAAAGTGACAGCAGTGATAATGATAGTAATTATCATAGCAGTACGAGGAGTATCAAGAGCCATTGAATCGTGTAAATTCGAATTTAGTTTTACTGTCATTCTGAGCGCCAGCGAAGAATCTATTTATCAATCAGTTTATTGTAGATTCTTCACTTCGTTCAGAATGACAAATCAATTCCGATTTATCTGTTTGCTATTCTTTCGTGAAGATGTATACCGCCACTGTAGGTAGAATGACCAAAAGAATCAGCGTGATCTCCACCAAGGCATATGACCCGAAATGGTCGACCAATGTCTGGAACTTCAGGATCCCGTCAACCAGCAGGACCAGGAGCGCGAACCAGCAGACGCCGAATATCGCCGCGAATTTGAGCTTTCTTTTCTTAAGTTTCATCTTACTCATTCGATTACCTCAGGCAACATCCTACACAGTTTGTCTTCTCTGATGACCTTGGGTACTGCCTTTCCAGCCAGTACCAGCACCTTCTTCCCATTACGGTAGATGTGGAGCTGCCGCGAGCGGACGACGGCCGTCAGCTCCGGATCATCCTGCATGGCAACCCAGATGCCATGATAGAGTCCATCCTCTTCAAAGAGCTTCTTCTGAAGATGGGAACACATATTCGTGGTATCGATGGATTCTCTGTTCATGGTCTTCGTCGGACGGGAGTCATTCTTATAGCTTAGCGCATTCCTCCGCGATGGCCTCTTCACCGGCCTTCATCGCGTCGAGGGTTATCTGCAGCACCTCGTCCAGGGGCCAGCCCAGCATTTCGGCACCCTGCTCGATCACCTCGCGGGAGCAACCGGCGGCGAACGTCTTTACCTTGTACTTCTTCTTGAGCGATTTCAGCTCCATGTCCTGGACGCTCTTCGAGGGGCGCATGAGGGCCGTCGCCCAGATCAGTCCCGTGAGTTCATCCGTGGCGAAGAGCACCTTCTCCATCAGGTGCTCCGGCTTCACGTCCACGTGCATCCCGTAGGCGTGGCTGCAGATGGCGTGAATCATCCCTTCACCTACGCCTGCCTCGCGCAACAGCTCGGGAGCCTTGATGCAATGCTCCTCGGGATACATTTCGAAGTCGAAGTCATGCAGGAGCCCCACCAGTCCCCAGAACTCCTCCTCTTCGGCATAGCCCAGCTCCCGGGCATACCAGCGCATCACCGCTTCCACCGTCAGGGCATGCCGCAGGTGGAACGGGTCCTTGTTGTATTTCTTCAGCAGCTCGATGGCCGCCTCCCTGGAAATATGATTCTCCATGTTCTTTCTGTCAAATCCGTTTTGCCTCGGTAAATATACGGACAATCAGTGGGATGACCAAAGGAAAACGTCCTTTACTTCGTGCGGTTGAGTATCCTTTCTGAGTATCATCTGGGTGAAAACAGGGAGGGGAACACCGTCAGCGCGCGAGCCCGTTTCAAGCTGGTCCGCGACGAAATCGTTGCAAAACTGCTCCCTTCCAAGTAGGTAAAGGACCGGAAAAAGGGCCAAAACCCTTATTGATCAAATCAAGAGTCCGGCTACCGGCTTTTGAGTATCACCAGCACATCCCCCGCCAGGAGTACCGTATCACCGTGAGGAATGATTTCCTCTTCACCCCGTTGAATCAGCAGGACCAGTCCGTCGGAATTTGATTCACTGATGGCCTTCCCGTCCCGTTTCCCGCCTTTCTTGACAGTCTTCTCCAGCAGGAAGGTCTCGGTATCCTCATAAGTCTTCGTTACCAGAATGACCCGGTCGCCTGCCTGAAGTACGGTGTCCCCTCTCGCTGTAATGCGCTCCTTCCCGCGAATCACCAAAGCTATCAGCATATTCCCCGGCAATCCCAGATCCATCACCTTCTTTCCGTTCCACTTGCTCCCGGGACCGATGTCGATGCGGCCGAACTGCATCTCCGTTCCTTCGGAATAATCGTTGAAAGTTTTCATCACATTGTCCCCGGTGTCCAGCATGTCCAGCTTCCGGGCCACCCGGGGAATCAGCGAACCTTGGAGGGAAATAGAAATAAGCACAATGCAGAACACGATGCTGAAAAGATCATTGTTCAGGTTCCCTGTGCCCGTGAAAGCCATGATGGCAAATACAATGGACGCCGCTCCCCTAAGGCCGACAAATGATACCAGCCACTGCTGCCGGGCAGCATATTTCCTGAAAGGCGACAAGATGCCGAACACAGTCGCCGGACGGGCCACCAGCAGCAGGAAGGCTGATATAGCCAGCGCAGGCAGGATGGCCTCGTGCATCATCGCAGGCCGGGCCAGCAGGCCTAAAATGAAGAAGATCAGAACCTGCATCAGGCCTGTTACTCCGTCGAAGAATCCCACCAGCGACCGTTTTCCCTTGAACTCCTCGTTCCCCAGCATAATGCCCACGATATAGGCGCTCAGGTATCCGTTGCCGCCAAGAAGGTCCGGTACGGCGTAGGCGGCAATGGCAACGGCAAAGATGAAGAGCGTGTCAAAACCGTCCGTCGAGAAATGCATCCGCTGCAGCGCCCAGGATGCTCCCTTGGCAATGGCCCAGCCAAAACCTGCGCCGAACACAATCTGGGCAAACACCATCCAGGCCAACCCCCACCCCGATGCGGTCCCGTTCACGACGGAAATCATGATGGCCGTGAGCATATACGCGGCAGGGTCGTTGCTCCCGCTTTCCATTTCCAGCATCGGCGCGGTATTGTTCTTAAGGCCCAGCTTCTTCCCCCTCAGAATGGAAAAGACGGAGGCCGCGTCCGTAGAACTGACCACGGCCCCCAGAAGAAAACTTTCCGCCCATCCCCACCGCAGGGCAAAATGGCAGAACAAGCCGGTCAGACCGGCCGTCACCACCACGCCCAACGATGCCAGCAGCACAGACTCCCGCACCACCGGCTTCACCGCCTCCCAGCGCGTGCCGAAGCCGCCATAAAACATGATGAACAACAGCGCAACGCTGCACACGTCCTTGGCAAAGTAGTGATTGTCCAGATATACAGGAATGGCGCCTACATTGCCGAACACAATACCCAGCACGATGAATGCCAACAAGGTCGGCACTCCGATCCGGACGGAGATATTGTTCAACAGGATACAGGTCAGGATTACGACTACGATGAGGATGAGGAAAAGTGTTGTCATTGTTTATCCGAAGCAAATGATTCCAGACGGGCTACCTGTTGCCCGGACACCTCCCGAAGGGGGTATTCAATCCCGTTCGAGAAATCAGCATAATCGAAATAGCGTGCCATCATAAAGCCATCGCTCTTTCTCCAGTACACGTCGACCAGAGCCCCGCCTTTTGCCCAGGGATGCAGGTCGATGTCCTCTGTCGTTCCATCAAGGAAGGCAAGAATCTCGTCCTTGTTCTCCCTCGACATCGACAGTTCCTTCAGCCGGAACAGGCCTTTCTGACCCTCCAGCCGATAACCATGATGATAAAATGGCAGCATCATGGCTCCGCTCATAATAATGACGACGCCCAGACCGCCCCATCCTTCACCCAGAAGGAAGCAGGCGGCTCCTGCCGCAAAGACTGCCGTAAGGACGGCAATATCCTGCGGCAGGAATGTTTTTCTGACCTGCTTCTCCATCACGCAATCTTTCTGATAAGAGACTCTGCCCTTTTACCGCGCAGTTCCACGATTTCTGTCGCCTGAACATAGGTGTAGTTGGAGAAATCGAACAGTTGGGCGTAAGCTACGGAAGCAGCTGCGTTGTGATACACCTCGAGGCGGATGACACCGCCATTTACAGAAGTGTTCACCCCCGGCTCCACCTCTTTTCCGTCCAGAAATTCCTTCAAAGAATCACGGCACGAGTGAGAAATGTCCAGCGCCGATTTGCGAAGAACAGTATCATCTCCCTCACGTTTGTACGCTGCTTTATAGAAGATCAGCATCAGGAGTCCGCAGACCCCGACGAGAATGCCCAGTCCGGCATTTACGAAATAAAGGCCGGCACCTGCGGCCACCATTATTGTAGATATTATCAGGTCCTTCATTGTATGGACCTTTTTGAATTTGATTTCCATATAATTGTCAAAGTTTATAGAAAAGATAAACATAGTATGCGGCGAAAAGCGCCAGCATAACACATCCCTCCCAGCGGTCAATCCTAAGCCTTCGGCCGGTATAGGCCCACAATAGCAACAGGAGGGCGCTAAGAAGAAGTACAGAAGCATCCACCAAAGTTACTGACGCGAATGAAAGCGGTGTAACCAAGGCCGACGCCCCAAGAATCAAAAGGATATTGAACACGTTCGACCCCAGGATATTTCCCAGTGCCAGCTGGTCCCGTCCCTTGAGCGCAGCCACCAGGCTGGTCGCCAGTTCAGGAAGCGACGTTCCTCCTGCCAGGACAGTCACGGCAATGAACTTATCGCTTACTCCTATCTGTCTGGCGAGGTTCGTTGCAGACCGGACGAACAACTCTCCTCCGCCCACAAGGCCCGCAAGACCGACAATCGTCAGAATAATCGCCACGCTGAGCCTCCTGGCCGCCTTCCCATTATCCTGAAATGAATCGGGATCGGAAAAGCGGAAGGACCAGAATATGTATGCAGTAAAAACGGCAAGGAATATGATTCCTTCCCATCGTGCCAGAGAGTCTGCCGCGCCTATACCGAACAAGGACCGGCTCATACCGAATACCAGCAGAAGAACCGTCACAAAAAGTGTCAGCGGAATGTCCCGTCTTCGGTTGGCATCAGTCATCGTCACGGGTACAATGAGCGAAGTAAGCCCAAGAATAAACAAGGTGTTGAACATGTTGGAGCCCATCACATTGCCGACGGCTATATCGGCATTGCCCTGGAAAGCCCCGGTCAAACTCACGACCAGCTCAGGACAGGATGTCCCGAAGCCTACGATCGTAAGCCCTATCACAAATTCACTTACACCGGCCTTCCGGGCAATCCCGGAAGCACCGTCCACAAGCCAGTCTGCGCCCAGGACAATCAGTCCCAGACCGACCAGCAGCAATACAATTGTCATTACTGATGTTCTGAAAGATAATTGATGAAATAAACAATAGGAAGAGACTCCCTGCTGCTAAATCCGCAGCCTGCAGATCGAATACAAATACCTTTCAAAAGTACGAGTCCCCGATAATGCGATGAAAGAAAGTGTCAGGAACGGATGAAGATTATTATTGTCGATAACCTTTCCGGATTTGACAACTCGGAAAGTCGATTTAGTCTGAGGCGAAGGCCGGCGTCCGGTATTCGTAGTCCGGACAGAAACGGAGTTGGTGCTGTTGTTTCCTGTAAAAGAATACCCCTGGGCGGCAGTGATGCAGATGTCCCGGTTAATGGTATGGTCAACAGCATTCTCGGATGACGAACGCTCGGAAACAGAATACCGGCTTTCGGCAGATGAGACCTCGCTCACGTTGTCCGGCTTGCCCCCGGAAAAAAGGGACAACAGCAGAGACAATATCAGAACGAAACACTTCATCATCGCAAAAATACACATTTTCACGCAGCGGAGCAAGAGAAATCAGCATAGAAATAGAAGCGGCACTTGCCCTTCCGGGACGGATAAACCGCCCGGGAGACGTAGTGCCGGAGCGACCGTCGTCCTCACCCCTGCCGCGATGGCCTTCACCCTGGGCAGCATCCCCGCCGATGTGACCAACCTGAAGCTCGTCATCCAGGCATCCGACCCTCAGGGCAACGGTATCACCCGTGCCTCCAGCAAGGCTGCGGCTTTCGACGATCCTTCCACCCCGGTGGCCACGGCCGTCGATATCAAGGCGAAGTATGACGCCAAGTGCGGTACTCCTTCCGCCGGCAGCCCGAAGGTCTTCTTCAAGTACTTCTTCGTGAACACCGTGACCGGTGAGAAATCCGGAGACGTACTCGCCCAGGCCAAGCTCACGGGCGAGTAGGCATCAGCCTCCTCCTTTCTCGGACTCCCGCTCGGCTCACGCCAGGCGGGGGTCTTCTTTATCCCCGCCAGCCGACCTGCACTTCTCGGAAACATAATAACACACGCCCCGACAGACCAGAAGGATTGCCGGGGCATATTCATTTCGATAAACAGAGAATTTAGTGCTCTAATTACTTCATACCATCGATTCGGAGTTACTCCTGAAAAGAATAACCAAACCCTGCCCGGGCCACAAGCGCATCGGCATAGGGGCCGATTTTCTTCCGGATGCGCGTGATGTTCACATCCACCGTCCGGGGCGTCACGATGACATCATCAGGCCACACGGCCGACAGCAGCTGCTCCCGCGAAAAAACCTTTCCCCGATTCTCCAGAAAGAGTTTCAGGAGTTCATATTCGGTCTTCGTGAAAGGCACATCTTCGCCGTCCACGGTCACCTTTTTCGCATCAGTATCTATCTGTATGCCCAGATAGCGGATTCCGTTGCGGACAGCACCGAGCCGGGCTTCCACCACGTTGATAATATAGTCTCCCGTCTTTTCGCATTCACCGATCAGGTCGGAATAAACGGTTCCTTTATCGTATCCGTACAACTGTGCGTTCAGGTTTTCGAAATTCTGTTGTTTGAGCGCATTGCGGCAGGCATTGATCCTACGCTCGATGTCTTCGGACAAGGCAAGGCTCAAGTCCTCCTTCCGTCCTGAAAGAAGAGTATTCATCTGCGTCAGGGCCTCGTGTACCAGCGAGAACATCTCCTGGATACCGTCATCCTGCTGCCGGGTAAACTCAATCTTGTTGCTCCGCTTGCGGCGAAGGATGCGTGCCAGGTTGAAGCAACTGTCCCCCACAGACTCCAGCTCTCCGATCTGCCGAAGCATCGCCCTGACCATCTCTTTCGTATCATCGGACAGATGAGCTGACCCGAGGTCACCCAGGTATCGGCCAATCTCGTTCTCCATCCGGTCGCTGCCTTCCTCTCCCTTCTCGATACGGTCATAGAGTCTGGAGAAAGCCTGCTCGTCTTTCGCAGCATACAGTTCCCGGACCAGGGCGAACATATGCTGGGTCTTTTCCCCGTAAACGACAATCTCTTTCTGCGCCTGCAGCACCGAGATTTCCGGCGTCTTCATAATACCGCCGCGGATATACTGCAGGCGGAACTCGTCCTCCTCATCCGACTTCCTGGGCCGTACAATCTTGCAGACCAGTTTTTCAATCTGCGGGATGAACCAAATCAGAATGGCCGTATTGATAACATTGAATCCGGTGTGGAAAGCCGCCAGCGTAAAGGAAAGCAATGTAGTGTCCTGCTGCGGCGCATCCGGGTCAAGTCCCACGATGCCACAGACCGTCCTCACAAAAGGGAAGAAAACGATGAGCATCCATATGACACCGAATACGTTGAACACCAGGTGGGCCATGGCCGTCCGCCGGGCCTGTGTGTTCGCGTTCAATGCCGCCAGATTGGCCGTAGAGGTGGTGCCGATGTTCTCTCCCATGACTAGCGCGATACCCTGATAGATGGAAATGGCTCCCGTGGCGCAGAGAACCATTGTAATGGCCATCAGCGCCGCCGAACTCTGGAGGACGGCGGTAAGGATAGTACCGATGAGCAGGAACAGCAGGATCGTGGCGTAGTTGGTCTTGAAGCTGGAGAAGAAATCCACGACGGCTGGTTTACTGGCCAGATCCATCTCCACCCCGGTGTTCTTCAGAAGGACCATCGCATAGAGCAGGAAGCCCAGTCCGATCAGGAAGTCACCGAAATACCGATGCCGCCCGAGCTGGATCAGAATGATACCGACGCACAAAACAGGCCAGACGATGTTGACGATATTGAAGGAGAAGCCGGCCGACAGGATCCAGGCCGTCAGTGTAGTGCCGATATTGGCGCCCATAATAACCGATATGGCCTGCGTCAAGGTGAGCAACGCCGCATTCACGAACGACACCGTCATCACGGTGGTTGCCGACGATGACTGGACCGCTACCGTAATCAGGGCTCCGGTGGCCACGCCGGAGAGACGGTTTCCCGTCATAGCCCCGAACAAATGACGAAGCTGGGGACCTGCCATCTTCTGCAGGGCCTCGCTCGTCATCTTCATACCGAATATCAGGATGGCGATAGCGCCCAGGAGTTTCAATACAATCAGCATATTCAGATAATTCAAGTGCAAAGATACGTACACAAGCCGAATCTCTCAAGACACGAAATCAATTGTAACAGAATTTTAACCACGCCAGCCGCCATCGTAATCATACCGAAACATGAAGTCCCGGCCCCTGTCATGACAAGCGCACGCGAATTTTGCAATCAAACAAAAAACACCTTTCTCCACCAAACAGATCCACATCCTTACAGATGGAGCCATTCTTTCCGCGCTTTATTCTGATGGATATGGTTCCGATAAATGTGAATTTTCTTTATTGTCATTCTGATATTGTCATTCTGAGGCGAAGCCGAAGAATCTATTTATCAATCAGTTTATTGTAGATTCTTCACTTCGTTCAGAATGACAAATCAATTCCGAAATGACAAATCAATTCCGATTTGTCGGTATAAAGATACGCATTTCCCGAAACGACACAATACTACCGGGCACGTTTTGCGACCTTGGCGTGCCCGGGAATACGAGGCGCGGAGAAACGAAAACGGCAACCGAACTGGCTGCCGTTTTCGTTTCGTAGCGGAGGCAGGACTCGAACCTGCGACCTCCGGGTTATGAGCCCGACGAGCTACCAACTGCTCTACTCCGCGATGTTTTGAAATGCAAAGATAGAAACATTTTTTCAAATGACAAAATTAAATTTTCGTATCTTCGCATCATGAAACTCATCAGCTGGAATGTCAATGGCCTGCGGGCGGTCGCCCAGAAGGGTTTTGCCGATATTTTCACGGCGTTCGACGCCGACTTCTTCTGTCTGCAGGAAACCAAGTTGCAGGAGGGCCAGATCGATCTGGAATTCCTGGGCTACCAGTCCTATTGGAACTACGCCGAGAAGAAAGGTTATTCCGGGACGGCCACCTACACCCGCCACACCCCGCTGTCCGTCACGCGCGGCATCGGGGTGGAAGAGCACGACCACGAAGGACGTGTGCTGACGCTTGAAATGCCTGATTTCTACCTGGTCAATGTCTATACGCCCAATTCGCAGGACGGCCTCCGCCGCCTCGATTACCGCATGCAGTGGGAAGATGCCTTCCGGGCCTACGTCAGGGGCCTGGCCGCACGCAAGGGCGTGGTAATCTGCGGCGACATGAACGTGGCGCACGAGGAGATCGACCTGAAGAACCCCGCCACCAACCATTTCAACGCCGGTTTCTCCGATGAGGAGCGGGCCAAGATGAGCGAGCTGCTGGCCGCCGGCTTCCGCGACAGCTGGCGCGACGCCCATCCGGGCGAGGCCAAGTATTCCTGGTGGTCCTACCGGATGGCTGCCCGCGAACGGAACGCAGGCTGGCGCATCGACTACTTTCTCGTCTCAGAAGGCATGGCTTCGCGTATCGCCGGGACCGACATCCACAACGACATTTTCGGCTCCGACCACTGTCCGGTGGAGCTGGTGCTGCAAGACTGAATCTATTTCTCGAACAAGGTGCCGGACTGGATGTCCTGTTCGCGCAACTGCTTGAAGCAGTGGCGGCAAACCGGTTCGTAGATATCTTTTTCTCCGAGTTCCACCAAGCGGTCGCTCTTCGAGAGGCGGTGGGAATGGTGGGCGATGTCACCGCAGCGGACGCAGATCGCATGCACTTTGGTCACGTATTCGGCCGTGGCCATCAGGGCCGGCATCGGGCCGAAAGGCTTGCCCAGGTAGTCCATGTCCAGGCCGGCGGCGATGACACGGACACCGCGCTCAGCCAGTTGCCGGGCCACGTCGACAATGGCCTCGTCGAAGAACTGGGCCTCGTCGATGCCGACGACATCGACACCTTCCGCCTTCTCCAGGATGCTCCGGGCGGAATCCACCGGGGTGGAGAGAATCGAATTCCCCTGGTGGGACACGACGGATTCCTCGGAATAGCGGGTATCGATCTTGGGCTTGAAGATTTCGACGCGGAGATTGGCGAACTTGGCGCGTTTGAGCCGGCGGATGAGTTCCTCGGTCTTGCCGGAAAACATGGAACCGCAGATGACTTCGATCCAGCCGGGGTTTTTGGCACTTTCTATGAACATTTTTCGTACTTTTGCAGGAACAAAGGTAAGAAAAAATGGCCAAACTCTATATCGTCCCGACGCCGGTCGGCAACCTCGAAGACATCACGCTGCGCGCCCTGCGCATCCTGCGCGAAGCCGACCTGATCCTGGCCGAAGACACGCGGACGAGTTCCGTGCTTTTGAAGCACTACGAGATCCAGGCGCGGATGGAGTCGCACCACAAGTTCAACGAGCACGAACGCGTGGAAAGCGTCAAGCAGCGCATCCTCTCCGGCCAGACCGTCGCCCTGATCAGCGACGCGGGCACCCCCGGCATCTCCGATCCGGGGTTCCTGCTGGTCCGCACCTGTGTCGAGGCGGGCATTGAGGTGGAAACCCTGCCCGGCGCCACTGCCTTCGTGCCGGCACTCGTCAATTCTGGATTTCCCAGCGACCGCTTCTGCTTCGAGGGCTTCCTGCCGGTGAAGAAGGGCCGCCAGACGAAACTCGCCGAACTCGCCGCCGAAAAAAGGACGATGATCTTCTACGAATCCCCCTTCCGGCTGGTCAAGACCCTCGGCCAGTTCGTGGAAGTCTTCGGCCCCGACCGCCCCGCCTCCGTTTCGCGCGAAATCTCGAAACTCCACGACACCACGCACCGCGGCACACTGCAGGAACTGTTCACCTACTTCTCAAAAACGCCGCCCAAGGGAGAAATCGTATTGATTGTCAGCGGAGACCGGGAGAAAGAAAGTACGAAATAAAATAGAAAAGTCGGCCGAAAAAGCTGACTTTTTTCATATTTTTTATACCTTAGCGGCTTGAATTTTTGTACGCGATTCATATGTTCGGATTCAGACCAGACGGAAAGAAAGTCAAAGACATCGACCCTATTCAGCGAATCATTCCCCATATCATGCCGACGCGCAACGATGCGCAGAACATGACGGAATATGACTGCCCCTGCGAGCCCCTGGACGCCTTCATCATCGAGCAGTCGGACAAAGGCGTGGAATACACCTACATGCACCTGATCATCGCAGCGATGGTCCGGGTCTATGCCCGCTTCCCGCGCCTCAACCGCTTCGTCATCAACGGCCGCATCTTCCAGCACAACGAGATCCAGGTTTCCTTCGTCGTCAAGAAGGACCTGAGCCCCGACGCGCCGGACGCCCTGGTCAAACTGAACTTCACCGGCATGGAAACCCTGCAGGAAGTCCAGCAGAAAATCGACGAGGCCATCGAAGCCAACAACAATATCGAAGCGAACAACGGCACGGACAAGCTTGCCCGGCTCATTACGATGACGCCCAATTTCCTGATCAAGTTGACCGTCGGGCTCATCAAGTTGCTGGACAAGCACGGCATGCTGCCCAAAGCCATCCTCAATCTCAGTCCTTTCCACACGTCCCTCTTCATAACCAACCTCAAGTCCATCAAAGGACCTTCGATTTTCCACCATCTCTACAACTTCGGCACCACCGGCATCTTCATGGCGATGGGCAAGGAGTCCGAGGTGCCTGTGGTCAATGCGGACGGCAAGATCGTCGTGGGCAAGCGCATGCCGGTCCAGATCGTGACCGACGAACGCTTCTGCGACGGCTTCTACTTCGTCAGCGCCATGAAGTTCTGGGAGCGCCTGCTCAAGCACCCCACACAGATGATGATGCCGCCGGAAGCTCTTTCGGAAGATGTCAAGGTGATTTTCGGCCGGAAAGCCCGGGAAATGGCCCAGCAGCAGAAACAGGCATGAAAAATGTTGCCATCCAAGGTTTCTCCGGCTGTTTCCATGAGCAGGCGGCACGCGAGTTTTACCGTCCCGAGGAAACAGAGCCCATCGCGATCGTGGAGTGTGCCACCTTCGACGACCTGTTCAGCGCCCTGGCGCAGGGTCGTGCCGATGCGGCCGTCATGGCCATCGAGAACACCATTTCCGGCGGTCTGATTCCCAACTTCGACCTGCTGCGCAAAAATCCCCAGCAGATCAAGGGAGAAGTCTACCTGCAGATCCACCAGAACCTGATGGCGATGCCGGGCCAGAAACTGGAAGACATCCGGGAGGTCCGCACGCACTACATGGCCATCAACCAGACCCGTGCCTTCTTCGAGAAGCAGTGCCCCTGGATCAAGATGGTTGAAAGCGAAGACACGGCCAAAAGCGCCGCAGACATTGCCCGCGAAGGGCTGCAGGGCGTAGGGGCCGTCGCCTCGACCCTCGCCGCCGAGGAGTTCGGACTGGAAATCCTCGCGCCGCAGATCGAGACCTACCGCGACAACTTCACCCGTTTCCTGATCCTCGACGACGCCATCCGCGTAGCCAAGGACACCATCAACAAAGTGTCGCTCTGCTTCACGCTGCCCCACAAGCCCGGCTCCCTGGCCCACATCCTTACCATCCTGTCGTTCTACGACATGAATCTGACCCGTATCCAGTCGCTGCCCATTCCCGGCAAGCGCTGGCAATACTTCTTCTACATCGACATCACGTTCGACAGCTACGAACGCTACAACCAGGCGCTCGCCGCCGTGCGGCCGCTCATCGACGACCTGCGCGTCCTGGGCGAATACTCCTCTGCCCTATGATCATTCCGCCCGCCAACCGGACCGCCTCGGTCCAGGAATACTATTTTTCCCGGAAACTGAAGGAAATCGCTCAGATCAACCGGCAGAACGCCGCTTCCGGGCAGGCGCCCGTCATCAACCTGGGCATCGGCGCCCCGGACGGCATGCCGCCCGCCGAAGCCATCCGCACCCTGTCGGAAAGTGCCCAACGCACCGATACGCACGCCTACCAGAGCTACGTGGGCATTGAGGAACTGCGCAAGGCCTTCGCAGACTGGTACAGCCGCTACTACGGCGTGGCACTCGACCCTGCGTGCGAAATTCAGCCGCTGGTGGGCTCCAAGGAGGGCATCCTGCTGACCGCCCTGGCCTTCCTCAACGAGGGCGACGGCGTGCTGGTGCCCGATCCCGGCTATCCCACCTATACCTCCGCTTCCCTGCTCACCCAGGCACGGATCGTACGCTACGACCTCCGTGAAGAGAACGGCTGGCAGCCCGACTTCGCGGCACTCGAGCAGATGGATCTCTCGGGCGTCAAGCTCATGTGGGTCAATTATCCCCACATGCCCACCGGCGCATCGGCCACCCCGGAACTCTACCGGAAGATCGTCGGTTTCGCCCTGCGGCACCGCATCCTCGTGGTCAACGACAACCCCTACAGCTTCATCCTCAACGAGCATCCGCTTTCGATCCTGGCTACGCCGGGTGCGAAGGAATGCTGCCTCGAGCTCAACTCCCTGAGCAAGGCCCACAACATGTCGGGCTGGCGCATCGGCATGGTGGCCGGTGACCGGGAACTGGTGGCCCAGGTGCTGAAAGTCAAGTCGCAGATGGACTCGGGCATGTTCAAGCCCCTGCAGCTGGCGGCGGTCGAGGCCCTGAAGCAAGGACCGGCGTGGTTCCATACGCTGAATGCGGGGTACGCGCGTCGCAAAGTGCTGGCAGGCCATATCTTCGACCTGCTCGGTGCACGCTACGACCCGGCTTCGAGCGGCCTGTTCCTCTGGGGCAGGGTCGCTGCGGACAACCCCTACGCAGCCCTGACGCCGGCGGAAGGCAAATCGCCGGGCGAGCGGGTGTCTGACACGGTCCTGTACCGCAGCGGCGTCTTCATCACCCCCGGCTTCATCTTCGGCAGGAACGGAGAGAACTATGTACGGATTTCCCTCTGTGCCAAAGAGGAAGTCCTGGAGCAGGCCCGCAGGCAGATCGCGGGCATTTTGAACCGATAAACGACAGGCTTATGACAATAGGAATCATCGGACTCGGGCTCATCGGCGGATCGATGGCCATCGACCTGAAACGAAGAGGCTTCGCCCTGCACACGCTGGGCGTGGAAGCCGATCCCATCCATGCGGAAGCCGCTCTCAAGATGCAGCTCTGCGACGAGATCGTCCCGTATGAAGAATGCATCGAGCGCAGCGACATCGTGGTGGTCGCTGTTCCGGTGGGTACCGCGGTCAAAATGGTTTCCGACATCCTGGACCGCTTCCAGGCCGCCGGGGCCGGCGACAAGATTGTCATCGACGTCTGCTCAACCAAGGAACAGATCAATCTGTCGACGCAGTATCATCCGCGTCGCACACAGTACGTCTCGACCCATCCGATGGCGGGCACCGAATATTCCGGTCCCTGGGCGGCCATGCCCAACCTCTTCGACGGCAGGGCCTGCATCATCGCCAACCAGGAGGAGTCCGCGCCCAAGGCCCTCAAGACGGTCGAGCAGCTCTACAACGTGCTCAACATGCGTCTCATCTTTATGAGCGCATCTTCCCACGACGTGCACACGGCCTATGTTTCGCACATCTCGCACGTCACATCCTTCGCCCTGGCCCTTACTGTGCTCGACAAGGAAAAAGACGAGAAGCACATCTTCGACCTGGCCTCCGGCGGTTTTTCCTCTACGGTGCGCCTGGCCAAGAGCAGCGCCGACATGTGGGTTCCGATCCTCTCCCAGAACCATGACAACGTGCTCCGCGTCATCGACACGTACCTCGAGAAAATGAAGGCGTTCCGCGACGCCATCGCCGACTACGACCAGGACAAGATCCGCGCCCTGATCGAAGAGGCCAACCGCATCAAGAAAATCATCCGTTAAGCATCAGAAACCATGGCAGACAAACTCGATCTGATTCCGATATCCGAATGGGGGTTCTTCACCCTCCCCCGCCCGATGGTCATCGCGGGCCCCTGCTCCGCTGAAAGCGAAGAGCAGGTCATGAAAACGGCAGAAGGCCTGGCCAGCTTCGGCATCCACGTCTTCCGCGCCGGTATCTGGAAGCCCCGCACCCACCCGGGAAGTTTCGAGGGCATCGGCACGCCGGGCCTCAAGTGGCTCCAGCGCGTCAAGGAGGAATTCGGCATGTTCACCTGCACGGAAGTGGCCAGCAAAGATCACATCCAGGCCTGCCTCGACCATGGGCTTGACATCCTGTGGATCGGCGCACGGACATCCGCCAATCCTTTCATGATGCAGGAAATCGCCGACAAGCTGGGCAGCACCGACATCCCCGTGCTGGTCAAGAATCCGGTCAGCCCCGACCTTGAACTTTGGATCGGTGCGCTGGAGCGCCTCAACCGGGCCGGCGTCAAAAAGCTGGGTGTCATCCACCGCGGCTTCACGACCCTGCAGACCGGAGGTTACCGGAACGATCCGGGCTGGCGCGTCGCCATCGAACTCCGCACCCGCTTCCCCGAGCTGCCTTTCTTCGCCGACCCCTCGCACATGGGCGGTGACCGCAAGTATTTGCTGGAACTGAGCCAGCGCGCCATGGACCTGGGCCTCGAAGGTCTGATGATCGAGTCGCACTGCAACCCCGACCGGGCCCTGAGCGATGCCAAGCAGCAGCTCACGCCCGATGCGCTCCGGGTCATGCTCGGCGAGCAGATCGTCGTGCGCGACGCCGACAGCGAAGCCTCCGACTACCGCGAAAACATCGACCAGCTGCGTGCCCGCATTGACATCATCGACGAGAACCTGCTGGATATCCTCCGTTCGCGCATGGCCGTCTCCGAAAAGATCGGCACCTACAAGAAAGAACACAACATCGCCATCCTGCAGATGGGCCGCTGGGACGCGCTCCTCGACAACATGGTCAGCAAAGGCCGCAAGGAAAACCTGGACGAGCGATTCCTCCGCGCCCTCTTCAGCGTCATCCACGAAGAAAGCGTCCGTATCCAGAACGAGATTCTGTGGGATAAGGAGAAATAACTGACCGGGCTTCGAAAAGAACCCTATTTCTCCTTCGGCTTGACGTAGCGGTCGCCGGTGACGGTCTTGACGGCGTCGATGAAGGCCGGGGCATAGGCCGGGGCCGTGCGGCGGCCGCGGACGATCTCCCCGTTCTCACTGGGCTGCATGGTCTGGTCGTTGTGTTTGACGATGAGGAATCGGGCCAACTTGTCCCAGCGTTTCATCATCTTGTCGGTGTAGGCTTCCGTCTTGGCCGTCAGGAAAGCGGCCCGGTCGCCCGGCGTCATCTTCACAGCCTTCTCTTCCACCTCTTTCTGGTCGGCGGCATAGTAATCTTCCAGCTCTTTCTGGGCATCGCGCAGATCTCCGATCATGGCGCTCCAGCGCGGATAGACCATGTTGGCCACGAAGTTGTTCATCCAGAACGCACTTTCGGTACTGAAGACGCGGATGTCGTTGTTCTCGGCGCGGAAAGGCTCCGGTACGCGGGTGATGCCGCAGTAGACGGGCACGTAGGCCGAGGTCGTGGCGTCGTCCATGTTGAAATAGGTCACACCGCCCACGGCGTCGGGCAGCCAGGAGCGCATTTGGCAGACCATCGTCATGCCGCTCTGCTGGCAGCCGATCGGGCGTTCGCGGAACATGGCGGTGGAGTCGCTGCTGAAGAAGTTGACGGACTGGCTGCGGTAGGGGGAGGCGTAGGGACCGGCGCTGACGTCGGCCGTCATGTCGAGGGCCGTGCCTTCATAGTGGTCGCGCATGTCATCCATCAGCTCGCGGACGGAAACGGGCGCCTTGGGCTTGATCCAGAGCGGCAAATGGTCGATGGTGGAAGTATCACCGTTGATGAAAGGCAGGTAGGCATCCATTTCCGCCGTGTCGTAGTGGCGGCGGAAGAAGCTCCAGACGCGGGCCTCACAATAACGGATGGCGCTGAAATCCAGCGGTCCATAGGCCTCGCGGAAGCTGAAATCCGCATCAGAGCCTTCGTAGAAGCCCAGTTCGCGCGCCAGCGACACCACGTCGGCGGCGTACATGCATTCGCCGGGGATTTCGCAGTAGCCGCGCTGCCTGTCGGCCTTGGAAACTTTCTTCACCTGCGGGAACTGCCGGATGCGGCTGGCGTTGGCATAGGCGCAGACGCAGTCGTCAGGAACGCGGAGCGCCACCCACACGGCGCCTTTACGGCCCGGGCCCTTGCCCACAAGTTCCATGATCCAGGCCTCGTCTTTGTCGCAGACGGCGAACGATTCGCCTGTTGCACTGTAGCCGTATTCCTGGACGAGTCCATGCATCACGACAATGGCTTCACGGGCGGATGTGCTGCGCTGCAGCGCCAGGTGCATCAGCGTGAAATAATCGAGGTAGCCGTCGCGGTTCATGAGTTCGCGGCGGCCGCCCCAGGTCGTCTCGACGATCGATACCTGGTTCTCGTTCATCAGCCCGACCACCTTGTAGGTATAAGGTGCCTCGGCCACGAAGCGCTCGGAGGTCTGGGAGCCCCAGCTCCGGATGGTGATCATTTCGCCTTCCGCATGGCGGCCCGGCATGAAGAAATCGAGCGGCTGCAGGAAGCCGAAGCTGTCGCAGTTATAGGTGCACATGACGCTTCCGTCGGCGGAAGCCTTCTTTCCGACAATCAGGTTCGTGCAGGCGAACGAGGCCACCACCGAACACAGCAGGATGGCCGAGAGTATCAGCTTTTTCATGGTTTCTATTTGTTAATGAGTTGATTATGCTTGCCGGAAGCAGGAAAGCAGTTCGCCTTTCGGCACGCTCTGCTGTTCGCCGCTGGCGAGGTTCTTGAGCGTGACGGTGCCGTCGGACACCTCCTGGTCGCCCACAATGGCGAGGTACGGGATGCCTTTGCGGTCGGCATATTCAAACTGTTTCTTGAGCTTCGTGTTGTCGGGATACACTTCGCAGGCCACGCCGCCAGCCCGCAGGCCAGCAGCAATGGGCAGCGCGTAGGCGATCTCGCGGTCCCCCATGTTGGTGAAAAGGACCGTGGCGGCTGCCGCGCCGTCTTTCGGGAAAAGGTCCAGGCCTTTGAGCACGTCGTAGATGCGGTCGGCGCCGAAGCTGATGCCCACGCCCGACATGTTCGGAAGGCCGAAGATGCCGGTCAGGTCGTCGTAGCGCCCGCCGCCGCAGATGCTGCCGATGGCAAAATCGAGGGCCTTGACTTCGAAGATGGCACCTGTATAGTAGTTCAGGCCGCGGGCGAGCGAGAGGTCCAGCTCGACCGGCTGGCGGATGCCCGCTTCGGCAATCAGGCCGAAGAGCGTCTCCACCTCCTCCAGGCCCTTCATGCCGGTTTCCGAAGCGGCGAGCAGTTCGCGCATCCGCGCGATTTTCTCCTGCGTCGTGCCCGACAGGGTCAGGACCGGTTCGATGAGAGCGATGGCCTGTGCTGTAAGGCCTTTCTCCACCAGTTCCTGTTTCACGGCGTCAATGCCGATCTTGTCGATCTTGTCGATCGCCACGGTGATGTCAATCAGTTTGTCAGGCTGGCCCGACACTTCGGCCAGGCCGGAGAGGATCTTGCGGTTGTTGATCTTGATGCAGACCCGGATGCCCATCTGGCCGAACACGTCGTCCACGATCTGCACGAGTTCCAGTTCGTTCAGCAGCGACTTGCTGCCGATCACGTCGACGTCGCACTGGTAAAACTCCCGGTAGCGGCCTTTCTGCGGGCGGTCGGCGCGCCAGACCGGCTGGATCTGGTAGCGTTTGAAGGGGAAGGAAATCTCGTTCTGGTGCTGGACCACGAAACGGGCGAAAGGCACGGTCAGGTCGTAGCGGAGACCCTTCTCGCAGACCTTGAGCGACAAGCCGTTGCTGTTGAAACGGGGATTGCCTTCCGCATCAGTGCAGCAGTAGTCGGAAAACTCGATGCCGCTGAAACAGTCGCCGGAGTTGAGCACCTTGAACAGCAACTTGTCGCCTTCCTCGCCGTATTTGCCCAGCAGGGTGCCGAGGTTCTCGATGGAAGGCGTTTCGATGCACTGGTAGCCGTACTTCCGGAAGACGTTGCGGACGACCTGGAAGATATAGTTGCGGCCGGTCATCTCGGCCGGGCCGAAATCGCGGGTTCCCTTGGGGATGGAGGGTTTCTGGGCCATGTTATTCGTAGACTGCGATCGGGATTTCCGTGAGAATGGCTTCCTTGCTGCCGTACGGGCGGTGCGCCTCATAGTACACCGAGAAACGCTCGTAGGTCACATTCTCGATCTTGACGTGGTCGTCATTCACGAAATTGATATCCTTTCCTTCCTCGTACTCACCGGAGCCACGGCCGGCGTTGTTCATCTTCTCGAAGTAGATCTTCTTGTCCTTGACGTAGAACAGGAGTTGCCTGCTGGACGTATAGTCCATCGAGGAAACGTCGATATAGGTGAAATGCTTGTGGTCCTTCTTGAAGGAAAGGGCTTTGTAATAGATCATCTGTGTATAGTGGATGGTCGGGTTGGTCTTGTCGACGAACGTGACCTCGATGCCGCCGTTCGAATTCAGGTCACCGTCCCAAGTCGCTTTGAAATAATCATTTTCCTGTGATCCGCTGGCATGGACCGGCCACCAGTCATCGTAGAGATTCTTGACGGTTTTGGAATCATCGCAGGAAGCGGTCATCAGCAGGGTGGCTGCCAGGAAAAAGAGGTGGAAAACTTTGATCCGCATGATGGTAAGAGTGTTGTTTTTCTCTTGCAAATATACAAAAATATGGTAATCTTTGTAAGGATTAAAGACTGACATCATGAAAACGCACTGGCTTCCGGGAGCAGCGCTCCTGCTGCTCTCCTTCCTGTTCGCGGCCTGCGGCGCCGCGGGCCCTGCCGCGTCCGATACGACGCAGGACAACCGGGTCAATGTCGGATACGGCACGGCCGACAAGGATAATGTGAACTATTCCGTTTCGACGGTCAAGGTGTCCGATAAGGAAATCGCCACGTACAGCAACATGTACGACTATCTGCGCGGACGGGTTCCGGGCGTCGTCGTCGGTCCGGGCAATTCCATCACGATCCGCGGCATCAATTCGATCAATGCCTCCACCGAGCCGCTGATCCTGGTCGACGGCGTGGAAGTCAATGACTTGAGCTCGATTAATCCGTTGGATGTCTATTCCGTCGACGTGCTCAAAGATGCCTCCTCTTCCATCTACGGCGTCCGGGGCGGCAACGGCGTGATTCTGATTACGACGAAAGGGGCCCGGCATACCGATACGGACAAGTAGTTGCAGCGCAAAAGAACAGCGACAGCCTTTTTTTTCTAATTTTGCGGTTTGTTAAACATTGAATATCCATGAAGGAGAGCCTTTTAAATAAGATTTGCGCCGAATATACCCTGGCCGACGAAGTCAAGGCCATGGGGATCTATCCCTATTACCGCCCCATCGAATCGGGACAAGATCCCGTCGTCAAGATGCAGGGCAGAGATGTCATGATGTTCGGTTCCAATTCTTATCTGGGACTTTCCGACGATCCGCGCCTGAAAGAAGCCGCCATCGAGGCCATCCGCAAATACGGCACCAGCTGCTCTGGTTCCCGTTTCCTCAACGGCACCCTTGACATCCACCTGGCGCTGGAAGAGAAACTGGCAAAACTGGTCGGCAAAGAAGAAGCTGTAACCTACAGCACCGGTTTCCAGGTGAATCTGGGCGTCGTGTCCTGCCTGGGCTTCCGCAATGGATACATCTTTCTGGATGCCCTGGACCATGCCTGCATCATCGACGGCAGCCGCCTGTCATACAGCCGGGTGCTGAAGTTCCCTCACAACGACGTCGAATCCCTGGAAAAACGTCTGGCACTGGCTCCGGTCGATGCGCCGAAGCTCATCGTCGTCGACGGTGTCTATTCCATGGAAGGTGACATCGCTCCGGTTCCGGACATCGTGGCTCTCTGTGAGAAATACAATGCCTCCCTGATGATTGACGACGCGCATGGTCTTGGCGTAATGGGCGACCATGGACGCGGCACGGCCGACCATTTCGGCCTGACCGACAAGGTGGACCTCATCATGGGCACTTTCTCCAAGTCCTTCGGTTCGCTGGGTGGTTTCATCGCCGGCGACCACGAGGTGCTCAACTATCTCAAGCACAACTCCCGTTCGCTGATCTTCAGCGCCAGCATGCCGCCGGCCAACGTGGCCGCCGTCAACAAGGCCATCGACATCATGCTTTCGGAGCCTGAGCGCCTCGACCATCTCTGGGCCCTGACCCGTCACGCCCACGAAGAATTCAAAGCACGCGGCTTCGACATCGGCCATACCCAGTCGCCGATCATCCCGCTCTTCGTCCGCGACCTGCAGAAATGCCTGACAGCCGTGAAGATGGCGCTCGACGAAGGCATCTTCATCACCCCGGTCATCCCGCCGGCCGTTCCCGAAGACTCCGTCATCGTCCGTTTCGCCCTGATGGCGACCCACAGCTTCGAACAGCTCGACGAAGCCATCGACAAACTGACGAAGGTGTTCAGGAAGCTGGAGATTATTCCGTAGCCTTATCCTTCTGGCAAAGTCCAACAGCAGATCGGGCAAGGTCTCTTATTTGAGTGGAGACCTTGCCCGATGCTTTTCGGCCGGAGCTATCTGTGAGCCTCTTTCGGCAGGCAAGGTCTCAGCAACAAAAGCAGACCTTGCCCGATTTCACGAAAAAAAGTGAAAAAAATTCTTGACAAAGGGATATCCGGCATATTATCTTTGTCTGCGTGAATAAAGATTTGTGCTGCCATGAAAAAAATCCTTGAAGTGCTCCAATATGGAGACACGGACATCCGGTTCAATACGGATTTCGATCCCATTCAAACTCCCAACGACGTTATCGGCGTCACTTCCAACTCCGCTTTTGCCATGATGACCAAACTGTGGGGCGGCAACGAAACAGCCGTCCTGGCTATGATTCGCGCACTGGCCATCGCCGACCTCGCTGTCAGCATCAACCGGAAGCAGATGATTGACTATCTGGACGAGCAGTCTGCCCTTCTGGCCAAATCCATTCAGGAAGCCATGAATGTCATGGAAAACCGAGGTGTAAAGTTCGCAACTTTTTCGCCGGGCATTAATCCACCTGCTTTCAAGAATTGAGCGTATGAAGCGGATCGTTCATCGGAAGTTGCCGGATGGCAGCTTTCGAAATGTGCAGTCGTACCATGTCAGCATGGAGGGCATGGAAAAAGTGGTGCTCTGCCGAGACGATGAGGACTATGACGCGATGGTCAAGATCCTGTGCATCTGCGCCCGAAGGAAAAATGTGATCATCATCGTCTATGCTGTGGTTTCCAACCATTGTCATGCAGCCGTTCTAGCTGCCAGCCAAAAAGCTGCAGATGCCTTCGGGCAGGAAGCTAAACGCATGTATTCCATGTGGTTCAGCCGCCGCTATGGTGAACAAGGAGCTCTCCAGAAGATGGATGTCAAAGCAATTGTTCTCGATACCGAATGGTACATACGTAATGCGCTCGCCTACATCCTCCGGAATGCGTTGGACAACGGATGCAATGTGAACGAGTATCGATGGTCAGGCTATCGGGCGATGTTCGGAAAAGACGGAATAGAGATGGCGTCCGGGCGGATGGTGTCAGAACTGACAAAGCAGGAATGCCGGATGCTTATGCATACTGGAGACAAGTTGCAGGATGTGGAATGGAGACTCAATGCCAAAGGCCAACTGATCCCATCCAGTTTTTGTGACCATGAATACCTGGAACAAGCCTTCGAAAACGATCAGGCTTATTTCCTTAAGACCATCGGAGGGCAGAATGCGGCCGAAATCAAAGTCAAGTTGATCGATAACCCACGAATGAGGCTCACCGATAGCGAATTCTACAAGGTTGTCAACGAGACAGCAGAAAGATGGTTTCAAACGGACCTGTCCCACTTGTCCATTCAGCAGAAAGCAAGACTACTTCCGTATCTCCAACGGACGATGCGAACAAGCATTCCCCAGTTGGCCAGGACGCTAGGAATCAGTCGCAACAGAATAGAGGAAATGTTGGGCAAACGTCCTACAATCTGATGAAGTATCCGGAAAAGTCCAACAGCAGATCGGGCAAGGTCTCTTATTTGAGTGGAGACCTTGCCCGATGCTTTTCGGCCGGAGCTATCTGTGAGCCTCTTTCGGCAGGCAAGGTCTCAGCAACAAAAGCAGACCTTGCCCGCGAGTTTACTTCCGGAGGTAGGCATCGATGGCGGCGGCAGCGCGGCGGCCGGCGCCCATGGCGAGGATGACCGTGGCGGCACCTGTGACGGCGTCACCGCCGGCGAAGACGCCCGGACGTGAGGTCGCGCCGGATTCGTCGGCCACGATGCAACCGTGACGCTCGGTTTCGAGCCCTTTCGTCGTACTGGAGATCAACGGGTTCGGCGAAGTTCCCAGCGCCATGATCACTTCATCGGCCGGAATGTCGAATTCGGAGCCGGCTACCGGGATCGGACTGCGGCGGCCGCTGGCATCGGGCTCGCCCAACTCCATCTGGATGCAGCGCAGCGCGCGGACCCAGCCGTTCTCGTCGCCCAGAATCTCCACCGGATTGGTCAGCATCCGGAACTCGATGCCCTCCTCGCGGGCATGGTGCACTTCCTCGGCGCGGGCCGGAAGCTCTTTCTCCGTACGGCGATAGACGATGGTCACCTCGGAACCCAGGCGCAGCGCGGTGCGGGCCGCGTCCATGGCGACATTGCCACCGCCGACCACGGCCACCCGTTTGCCTACGAAGATGGGCGTGTCGCTGGCGGGATCGAAGGCCCGCATCAGATTGCTGCGGGTCAGGAATTCATTGGCGGAAAACACGCCGTTGAGACTTTCGCCGGGAATGCCCATGAAACGCGGCAGACCCGCGCCGGAACCCACGAACACCGCCTGGAAACCTTCGCGGTCGAGCAAGTCGTCGACCGTCAGCGTACGGCCGACCACCACATTGGTCTCAATCTTGACACCCAGCGCCCGGACGCTGTCGATCTCGGGCTCCACGACCCTCTCCTTCGGCAGGCGGAACTCCGGAATGCCGTATTGCAGCACGCCGCCCGCCTTATGCAGGACTTCGAAGATGGTCACGTCGTAGCCCAGTTTGGCCAGATCGCTGGCACAGGCCAGACCCGAAGGGCCACTGCCCACCACGGCCACCTTCTTGCCGTTGGCCGGCGCCTTTTCGACCGGCACGCCGCCGTTTGCGCGCGACCAGTCGGCCACGAAGCGTTCCAGCTTGCCGATGGCCACCGGCTCGCCTTTCACACCCAGGATGCAGCTGCCTTCGCACTGCGTTTCCTGCGGGCAGACGCGTCCGCAGACCGCGGGCAGCGAGCTGTCGCGGGCAATGACGGCTGCGGCTTCGGCAAAGGCACCGGCCTTCACCTGCGCGATGAATGCAGGAATCTGGATGCCCACCGGACAGTGCTGCACACAGCGGGGATTGCGGCAATTCAAGCAGCGCGACGCTTCCAGCAGCGCTTCCTGCTCATTGTATCCGTAGCAGACTTCTTCGAAATTGCGGGCCCGCACCTTCGGGTCCTGTTCCCGCACGGGAACGCGTCCAATCTTTTCAGCCATGTCAGTTCCTCCCGATTTTACATTTGTGATCAGCTTCCTGCTCCTGCGGACGATACATCGTCTGGCGGCGCAGGGCCTCGTCGAAGTCGACCTCGTAGGCGTTGAATTCAGGTCCCTCCACACAGGCGAAACGGACCTTGCCGCCCACCGTGATGCGGCAACAGCCGCACATGCCGGTGCCGTCGACCATCAGCGTATTGAGACTCACCACCAGGGGAATGCCCGAATCGCGCAGCGTCAGCGTCACGAACTTCATCATGATCATCGGACCGATGGCCACCGCCTGGTCGTAGGTCTCCCCCGCTTCCAGCAGCAGCTTGATCTTTTCGGTAACCAGTCCGTGATGACCTTCGGAACCATCGTCCGTGCATACATACAGATGGTCACAGACGGAGGCCATCTCCTGGCGCAAGATCAGCAGGCCGGCCGTTTTCGCACCGACGATCACGTCGACCTTCGCCCCACGTTCATGCAGGTATTTCGCCTGCGGATAGACCGGGGCCGTGCCGAGTCCGCCTGCCACAAACAGATAGCGGCGGCCACGCAGCGCCTCGTCGGGCAGCTCCACAAAATCGGAAGGACGGCCCAGCGGGCCGACCACATCGGTGAAGCAGTCGCCTTCTTCCAGCGCGCAGATCAAGCGGCTCGAAGCGCCGATGAGCTGGGTCACAATCGTGACGGTGCCGGCAGACCGGTCGTAGTTACAGATGGTCAGGGGAATCCGTTCTCCTTCCGGCCGGGCCCGCACGATCAGGAACTGGCCCGGCATCGCCGCAGCGGCGATGCGCGGCGCCTCCACATCCATCAGGCAGATGGCGGGAGTCAGCATATTCTTTCTGGTTATCTGATACATAGTCATTTAGGGAAGTCTTTCAAAGCGATATCCTTTCTTCTTCAGGTAGCGGATGATCTCGCCCAGACGGTTGTAGAGACGCTCGCTCTCCGGACGGTCCGGATGGATGCCAGGGTGGATGAGCAGCAGCGCGCCATGGAGGCCCTGCTCCCGTTCGAATTTCCAGAGCACGTCGATGAGCGGCTGCGCCCGCCGGTAGCTCTTCATGTCGGGTGTCGTGTAGTCGGCCGGCGTGCCGATGCCCGGGGTATAGTTGACCACGCGGACACCCATCGCGGTGAGAACGTCCACGCTGAAATCGTTGTAATGCTCATAGGGCGGCAGGAACCAGCGCGCGGCGGAACGCGGCACGCCGAACTTCGCCAGTTCCGCATAGTTGGCGCGCAGGTCGGCCACGATGCTGTCGGCGCTCATCAGGTTCGGCCGGCCGGCACCCCAGTCACAATAGAGCACATGGCCGTCGGAATGGCCGCCCACATAGTGCCCTTCCGCCACGATGCGGCGGATCACATCCTGGTTCGGTGCGTAACGCATACAGTTGCCTGTCAGGAAGAAATTGCCTTTGATCTTCTGCTTCTGCAGGGTCTTGAGGATGGTCTCCGCGCCGTTGAAATTCTCGTCGGCGGTGAAACAGAGATAGACCACTTTTTCGCCGGGACGGACGCGGACAATGGCGCCGAAGCGGTCTTTCAGGAAAGATCCTTCGCTGCGCTCAGGATGACAGGACTTCCCGGCGCGGCCGCGGGCTTCCAGTTCCGCCGCGTAGGCGACCAGACCCGCCGTGCCGTCCATCGTGGGCTCGTTGCTAGCGTAATCGCCGATGTCATCGTGGTAGACCGCGAGGCCCTGGTTGAACTGGGCAAAATCGTCGGGCCGCGAGAGTGCGGAACCCGCCCGGTCCAGGAATAGCTGGCGATAGATCGGCCCGTCGATCAGGCCGCCCAGCGGCAGGTCGCCGTTCACTTTCACATAGGAAGAATGCGGGTCGGTGGGCGTATCATGGCCCGGCAACTGTGCAGCGGGCCAGCCGACAATCATCGACGTGCCCCAGGGATTGCAGCCGAAAAGCCAGTCCCGCAGCGCCGTCTCTTCCGCCCGGAACTGCGCATCGCCGGTGGCCCGTTCGTAGAGCCAGGCCTGCGTCACAGCCGAGGAAGTCAGGTTGTTGGAACACCAGAGATACGGCACGCCGTGCCGGAACGGATCGGAGGCCCCGCGCTGCTGCACATCCGACAGGCCTTCCCGCATATAGCCGGCGAACTCCGAACGGACATCCGCATCGTCGCTTTCCGCCAGCAGCCAGTGGCCCAGGTTGATAAAAGGGTACCACTGATAGTGGTGATATTCTTTCCCGGGACCGCGTCCCCGCTCCATCCAGGGAGAAACGGGCTCCTGCTCGCCCCAGTAGGCAGCCTGCTGCCGCCACGCCTCACCCCGGCCCAGCGCATACAGCGTAGCGGCGGCCAGTTCCAGGTCGTCCACCCAGGTATCCTCTTCGTAGAAATAGGGCGAAATCACGCACGCCGTCTGCGTATTGCCCGGCACTTCCAAGGCAAAGTCCCAGGCATCCTGTACCTTGCCCTCAATCCGGGCGGCAAAGTCAGGATACCATTCCCGGATCACATCGGCGCCCAGGGCGAACGACGACGCGAACTTCGCCGCGATGGAGGAAACGCCCGTGGTCCGGTTCATCTTCTTTCCGGCAATCTGCGGCTTGCCCGTCACGAAATAGACGGGACGGCCGGCACCCGGCCCGTAGCCGTAATCCACCGAATCGAGATACGGCAGCCGCATGCCGGCGTGATCGCGGTCGTCCGCAATCTGGTTGTACATCTCCCGCGGCGCGGGATTCATCTTGTCGAGCCAGTCGAGGCCCCATTTCACCTCGTCGAGGATGTCGGGGATGCCGTTGGCGCCGGGACGGCCCGTCGCGTCAAAGCGGTCGCCGAACACCGAACGGTCTTCGGCATATTTCCAGGCAAAAGCCATCTGATAGATGGTCGTCGCGGAGGTGGTCGTGTACTGCAGGTAGTCGGTGGCGTCGTGCCAGCCGCCCGTCACGTCGATATGCTCGCCTGTGCGGGTGGGATGGTCCACGATATAACCGTCGTGCGCGTGGCAGACATGGTTGTTGTAGGGATTGTCGCCGCAGCGCTGCTGGCGCAGGTAGGTCAGCAGAAAATCGGCCAGACCGTCGTAGACATCCCAGCCGATGCGGAACACCGGCGAACGGACGCCGTCGCATTCGATATAGTACGCGCCTGTTTCCTGCAGCGGCGAGAAATCGATGCGGTAACTCAGCAACGCCCATTTCGGGGAAAGATCCCCCGGCGCCTCCCCCGAGAGGACGACCGCGTCCGTCAGGGCATCACAGACCGTAAACGCACAGGAGGCCGAAAAACGGGCCGCCGGCGCTGCGGGTGCCAGGGCGACCGCCACCTTGACGTCATCGGGCAGATAGCCCGCCAGGTTGACACGGATGACGCGCTCGGCCCGCAAGGGCAGGAAAGCCAGCAGGGCGAGCGCCAGGACGGACAATCGGGTTTTCATACGCTCTTATTCCGGCTTCTGTGCACCGTATTTTTCCACGGCGCCGAAGAGTTTCAGCGCTTCTTCCACGGGATAGTGGTTGGCGAACATCTTCCCTTCCGGCTTGTCGGCGGTCACCTGCCGGAACCCTTTGAGATAGGCTTTGTCAATGGCGTCGCCGAACAGCTTTTCCGGGTCGTCGACATCCTCATTGTCAGACACTTCAGCCAGCTGTTCCACATCTTCGAAGTCATCGACGCGGACCCGCAGGAACGTGCCGCCGCCGGGCAGGACGAGATCGGCCTGGCGGTTGAGGAAGAACAGCGAATGTTCGCAGGTGGTCACACGCTCTTCCTCCCTAGCGGGCGGATTGTCCACATGCGTCCGGTCGAGCGCAGCAAAAACGCTGCAGCCGACGATGTTGCGGTCGAACTTCGTGTCGTTGCGAGGCATGTAGCGGTAGCCGTAGCCCATGTCATGCAGGTCACGGAGACGCGACCAGCTGAAGAGCACGGTATTGTGGGTGAAGACCGTCTGGCTGTTGTTCGTCGCGGAAGCGCCGCGCAACTCTACGGCCGCCATGCGGATGTTCACGAAAATGCAGTTGTCCACGGTCACCTTCGTGCCGAAGGTGGACCCGGTCAGGCCATAATACGGACCGTTGAGAAACGCGCAGTTGCGGATGGTCACATCGCAGCGGGAGCCCGTATTGATGTGCACGATCGCCGTCTCGGCGGTATGGAACTGGTCTTCGGGGACACCCGGCGCACCTTTGCCGGCCGAGCCGATCGGGCACATCATTCCCGTTTCGACCCCGGCGGGCTTTCCTTCGCCATTCCGGTCATACGCCACCGAGTTGCCGCGGTCCATGATCAGGCCGTCCAGTTCGACGAGCGTGCCGCTCTGCAGCACATGGATCTGGACGGTGCCCTGCCCCTGGAGCGTGCCGTTCGAGGTAGCGGTCGGCTGGATGAGCGTCCTGTATTGCAGGAAGTCGCGTTCCGAGAAGTCGGCCGAATAACCGCCGATGATGGAGACGCCTTTGTTGACCTTGATGTAGCCGCAGTTGAGCAGCCCGTAATAATTGCCTTCCGCCACGCAGATCACGTCGCCGGAGGCGGCCATGTCGATGGCTTTCTGGATGTTCTTGAGCGGATTCTCACGCGTACCGTCGTTCCGGTTGGAACCGCTGCCCTGGCTCACATACCAGACCTTGCCCTGGTTGGCGGAGGCATGGCGCGTCTGGGCCGGCACCGGCAGGGCCAGGAGCACGACGGCAAGCGCCAGCCAGAAGCCATGCATCTGTTTCATTTTCTGCATTATTGAAGGACGATCACGATATTGTCCATCCGGGCGGCCATTTCCGGGCCGCGCAGGCCGAGCAGCCACTGGCTGACCCGGGCGGCATGGTTCTTCCAGCCGGCCCGGATATCCTGTTCGGTAACCTCTTCGGACATCGAGGAGAGCAGCTGGTCATACAGCGAGGGAACTTCCGGATATTCGACCAGACGATAGTTTTCGAGCGAGACCATCGAGGCCGCATAGCGGATGGCGTCGGTCAGGCCGCCCAGTTCGTCGACCAGGCCGATCTTGATGGCATCGGCGCCAGCCCACACGCGGCCCTGCGCGATGGCGTCGACCGCATCGGTCGACATGCCGCGTCCGGCTGCCACGCGTCCCACGAAGTCCTCGTAGGTCTCATCAATCGTCTTTTGCATGGTGGCTTCTTCCTCCGCGTCGAGCGGATTCATGCCATTGGCCAGCGAGCCATGCTTGTGGGTGGACACCTCATAGACATTCAGGTGCACGTTCTTCTTGAGAGCCCGCCCGAAACTCGGAATCAGGCCGAAGACACCGATCGAGCCGGTGAGCGTGCTCCGGTCGGAGAAGATCTTGTCGGCGTTGCAGCTGATCCAGTAGCCGCCCGACGCCGCATATTCGCCATAGCTGGCGACCACGGGCTTGCAGGCTTTCAGCAGTTCGATCTCCCGCTCGATGGCGGCGGAAGCCTGGACGCTGCCGCCCGGGCTGTTGACGCGGAATACCACGGCCTTGATCGAAGAGTCCTGACGGACCTGGGCGATCTGGCGGGCGAATTTGTTGCCGATGGTGCCCATCCCGTCGTCGTCCATCACGATCTCGCCGTCCGCATAGAGCACGGCGATCTTTTCCTTGGCGCGGTAGTTGGCCTTCACACGGGCCTTCGCATAATCGCTCAACGAGACGTAGCGCAGGTTCTTGGCTTTCTTCACGTCGCAAAGCGTGCAGAAATAGTCGCGCACCTGGTCGTCGTACCAGAGTTCGTCGACCAGGCCGGCCTTTTTCGCTTCCTCGGCGTTGTAGATGGCCAGGTTGTCGATCCAGTGGTTGAGCTGTTCGGTCGTGATGCTGCGCGAAGCGGCCACGCCTTCCGCAATCACGCCCCAGATGCTCGAAAGCATCTGCTCGTACTGTTCACGGTTCTCCTGGCTCATTTCGCTCTTGATATAGGGCTCGCCGGCGGATTTATACTTGCCGTGGCGGATCAGCTGGATGTCGACGCCCAGGTGGTCGATCAGGTCCTTGTAGTAGATCTGCATGGAATTCAGGCCCACGATCGAGCAGTCGCCGTACGCATTGAGAATCACCTTGTCGGCGACGGAAGCCAGGTAATAGGTCCCGCCGGAAAGATTCTGGCTGTAGGAGATGACGGGCTTGCCACTCTCGCGGAAGCGCATCAGCGCGCTGCGGAACTCCTCTGCCTGCGCGATACCCATGTTGAGCTCGTCCGCCTTCAGGTAGACGAAGCGGATCTGGGGATCCGCGGCGGCCAGTTCGAGTGCCTGCACGGCATCGAGCAGCGAAACGCTCTTCGACAGGTCGGCGCTGCCGGCCAGCAGATTGAAGCTGACGTCATCCTTGGTCCTTTCCGCAATGGGATTGCTCAGATCGATCTTCAGGATGGCGTTCCGGGGAACGGCCGGCTGCTTCTCGGCATCCTTCCCGATCGAAGATACGGCCGCGCCGATGACCCAGAAGAAAATGAGATTGACAAGCAGAAAGGCAATGATGGTACCCAGGCAACCGCCGAATACGACTTTCCAGAATGGTTTCATATCCTAATTAATTATGATTTGACGAGTTGTATTTTGCAAATATAGTCAATAATCTTTATTTTTGCATCCAATGAAACAAGCATCGAGACTCTTCTGCTGCCTGCTGCTGGCCCTGGCCTACGTGTTTTCCTACGCGGGCTTCGGCATCCACACCTGTCATGAAGACGGGAGCCGGCACTTTGTCTGGATGCTGGGCGACGTTTCCTGCGAGGCCATCCACCACCATAGCCACGACGCGGACCACGACCATCACCACGATCAGGACTGCTGCACTACGCAGGTCTACGTGCTCACGGATGCGCAGGACAGCGACAGCGGCATCGACCGCGCCGCCGGGGCGCCCGACGCGGGCCTGCCCCTCGTCTTCGAGACGCCTTGCTTCGCACAGACGCTCCCCGCCCACCTGCTCATGCAGATCTCGCACGCCCCGCCCTTGCCGGAGCGCGCCGCCCTTTCCCTCCTTTCTGTTTGGTTGATCTGATACCAGATGCTTCGCTTCGCTCAGCATGACAGCGAAGTATTGTCATTCTGAGGAGGGCTTCCGCCCGACGAAGAATCTGATAATCAACCCAACAGAAACACCATGAGAAGAATCCTCCCATTCATAACCTTGTGCCTGAGCCTGGTGCCGGCCCTTGCACAAAATTTCCACGGCTACATCTATTACCAGAAGCCGAACGGCGGCACCGAGCCCCTGCCCTTCGCCCAGGTCTACCACATGGAGCGCGAGAAGCTCATCGAGACCGACGCGAACGGTGAATTCACCCTGATACTGACCGGCCGCGCCACGCTGATCGCCACCTATGTGGGCTACACCCGCGACACGGTGGTCGTCGAGCCCGGCACCGCCGAAGCGAAATTTTACCTCAGCGGCGAGAACGACCTGGACGCATCGAAAGTTGTCGCCCAGCAGTCCACCATGCCCAAGCTCAAGAGCATCAAGACCGAAGTCATCACGGCGGCGGGCCTGTGCAAGATGGCCTGCTGCGCCCTGGCCGAGAGCTTCGAAAACTCCGCCAGCGTCACGGTCGGCTTCTCCGACGCCGTGACCGGCGCCCGCCAGATCAAGCTCCTGGGGCTCTCCGGCACCTACACCCAGATGCTCGACGAAAACCGGCCCGTGATGCGTGGCATCGCCGCTCCCTTCGGCATGTCGTTCGTACCCGGCCAGTGGCTCGAAAGCATCCAGATCGCCAAGGGCCCTTCGTCCGTGATCAACGGACTGGAGGCCATCACCGGCCAGATCAACATGGAGCACCGCAAGCCCACTGACGAGACCCCGCTCTTCGTCCAGGTCTACGGCAGCACCGACGCCATGTTCGAAGGCAACATCGCCTCGGCCATCCAGTTCAACGAGAAGTGGAGCATGATCAACATGGCCCACGTGGGCGGCACCGCCTCGAAAATGGACCACAACCAGGACGGCTTCCGCGACGAGCCGCAGGACCTCAACCTCAACTTCACCAGCCGCTGGCTCTACTACGCGCCCACCGGCTTGCAGATCCGCTTCGGCGGCCGCTTCCTCTACGACGACCGTCTCGGCGGCCAGATGGAGGCCACGAAAGACAACAGCCAGAACCTCAGCAACAATATCTGGGGCTCCCGCATCATCAACCGCAGCGCGAACGGCTATCTCAAGATCGGCGTGCCCCTTGCCGAAGACAACCACGCCAACATCGCCCTGGTGGCCGATTTCAACCACCACGAGTTCAATTCCTTCTTCGGCATCCGGAACTACGACGCCAAGCAGAACTCGGCCTTCGCCAACCTGATCTACCAGAACGAAATCAACGAGTACCACAGGATTGAATTCGGTGCCACCTGGCAGTTCGACGACATCAAGCAGGCCTACCGCTATGACCTGCACAACCTGTACCCGGATTATTACAAAACACCGGGGTCCTGGCTCGACTACAGCCGTAAAGAAAACGCCGTCTCAGTCTTCGGCGAATACAACCTCACGGTGGACGAGAAGTTCACGTTCGTGGGCGGCCTCAACCTCCAGTACAACTCCCTCCACGGCTGGCTCTTCGCCCCGCGGGCCAATGTCCGCTGGTCGCCGGCCGACTGGCTGACGCTGCGCGCCCTCGGCGGCCGCGGCTACCGCACAGCCAACATTTTCACTGACAACCTGGGCATCTTCTCCACGGCCAAGACCTTTATCATTCCCGGCAAGGACCAGTTCCCTTCATCATCCCTGTTCTCGAAAGAGCTGGACCTGCTGGAAGACGCCTGGACATGGGGCGGCAACGTGACCTTCTACCTGCCCTTCGGCGCGGAAGGCACCGATACCTACCTGAGCTTCGACTACTTCCACAATGATTTCAACAAACAGGTCATTGTCGATTACGAACTAAATGAACCCCTGATCTGTTTCTACAACCTGGACGGAAAATCCTACACCAATACCTACCAGGTGGACTTCTCGGTCGATCCCGTCGAACGCTTCAACATCACCGCCACCTTCCGCTACACCGACGCGAAGGTGACGCTGCTGAACCAGGGCCTCGTGGAGCGGCCGATGACCAGCCGCTTCAAGGGCGTGCTCAACCTGCAGTACGCGACGGCGATGAATAAATGGACCTTCGACTTCACGGCCCAGCTCAACGGCCCCATGCGCCTGCCGAAGTACGCGGCCGAAGCCTGGGGCATGGAGACCTCGCCGGTCTATCCGATGTTCTACGCCCAGGTCACCCGCAAGTTCAAGGGCGTCGACGTGTATGTAGGCGCCGAGAACATCCTGGGTTACCGCCAGCACCACGCCATCATCGGTGCCGACTATCCGCTGGCCTACTGGGCCGTCAATCCCGCCGAACTCACCCCCGGCTCGTCCCAGCCTGGCCTGAACGTCTTCGACGCCAGCAGTGTATGGGGTCCCATCATGGGCCGCAAGTTCTACATCGGCCTCCGCTACACACTTTGGAAATAATCAATCAAAACTCATACACCCATGAAACGCTTTTTATTCCTCACCCTCACCCTGCTCCTGATGGCCGGCACCGCCGCTTTCGCCCAGGACAAGAAACAGAAAAAGAACGCCGACATCCAGGAAGTGACCTTCGTCACCACCATCGACTGCAAGAACTGCGTCAAGAAAGTTGAAGCCAACCTCCCCTATGAGAAAGGCATCAAAGACATGAAAGTCAACCTCGACGAACGCACCGTCTGGATCAAGTACGACGCCTCCAAGACCGACAAGGAGAAACTCGCCGCCGCCATCGTGAAACTCGGCTACGAAGCCGAAGAGGTCAAGCCTGAGGAGAAGAAATAACCTACTCTATCCGCTTACGGAAAATGCGGGATAGCGGGCGAAAGTGTGAAAAAATTAATCACTTTCGCCCATTATCTCGCAAATTCACTATATTTGTAAAAAATATCAGTCATATGGAAGACATCATAGGCCGCCATGCGGAGATACAAGAATTTGAACGTTTCTACTCTTCCGGAAAGCCGGAATTCATAGCCGTCTATGGTCGCCGTCGTGTAGGGAAAACCTATCTCATTAATTCACTATATGATGAGCAATATGCATTCTCCACGACGGGTATCATAGAAGGGACCAAGGACGAAGAACTCACCGCATTCCATACCTCATTGAAATTGTACGGTTACAAAGGGCGCAAACCTCGTACCTGGATGTCAGCATTTGAAGCTCTCCGACAACTGCTGGAGAGTAAGAAAGTCCACGGGAAACGGATGGTCGTGTTCATCGATGAACTCCCTTGTCTTGCTACACCCAGATCTGGTCTTGTCAAGGCTTTGGACTTCTTCTGGAACAGTTGGGGTTGCAAACAGAAAGAATTGTTTTTGATTGTCTGCGGAAGTGCTACCTCCTGGATCATCCGCAACATCATCGATAATCGAGGCGGACTACACAACCGCATTACCCACGAAAAGCATCTGCTCCCGTTCACGCTGAAAGAAACCAGAGAATTCTTGCACCAGAGCGGTTTTACTTGGCCTGATATCAATATCCTCCAGACATATATGGCTCTTGGTGGCATACCTTATTATCTTGGAATGCTCAATAAAGACCAGAGTCTCACGGACAATATCGATGCGCTGTTTTTCAGCGGGGAGAAACCCCTCACCAAGGAATATAGCCGTCTCTACAAATCCATATTCAAGGAATCGGAGAAATACGAAGCTGTTATCAAGGCCCTGTCATCAAACAAGAAAGGCTATACCCGGAAAGAACTTGCAGAGAAATTGAAGGTGGAGAATAACGGCCACTTCGGAAACATCCTCGAAGACCTTGTCAACTGCGACTTCATCCGTGAGTACAACACCATCAGCAAGAAAGTACGCACGAACAGTTCTATTTATCAGTTGGTCGATTTCTACTCGATTTTCTACCACACCTTCGCCGCCAAGAAACAGAGCGATGCTCATTACTGGGCCCATACGCTGAATACTCCCGCCCAGAACAACTGGTATGGTCACGCCTTTGAGCGCGTTGCCATGGCGCACATTCCGCAAATACTCAGCGCTCTTGGTATTGACCGCATCCTCACGCAATACTGTTCCTGGCGCAGTAATGACCTTACAGGGGGCGCGCAAATAGATCTCGTTATCTCTCGAGCTGACAATATGATCAACCTCTGCGAAGCCAAGTATTCCGCTAGTGAGTATTCTCTAACCAAAGATGAGTCGATGAAGTTGCTTCACAGGATGGAACTGTTCCAGACGGCAACTGCTACCAGGAAAGGCATCTTCATCACACTCATTACGACTCACGGTCTTGCAAAGAACATGTGGCACGATACCGCCAATTCTGTCGTGACGATGGCCGATTTGTTCCAATAGCGGGCGAAACTGAATATTTTTTGTTGATTTTCGCCCGATATCTAACACTTTTCTGGGGTGGAGGTAAAACTCGCCGCCGCCATCTTAAAACTCGGCTACGAAGCCGAAGAGGTCAAGCCCGCGGAAGAGAAGAAATAGTGTCGGGAACAGTCCGAAAAACGGAGCCGTATCCCAATCGATACGGCTCCGCTTTTTTTATTTCATCACATCTCTAGGGGCACCAATGGCATAGGTTCTTCCGCCACAGACAAGCGTATCGTCAGGAGAGAACGCCAGCGTCTCATGTGGGAAAATGAAAAGAAGCGTAAGAATTGCCTTGAATAACAGATATCTCTTCATATCATTTATTACAATCAAAGATTGTTCCTATTCGTTT
>JAFSOA010000004.1 GCA_017447265.1 Bacteroidales bacterium | reverse complement strand
GGTGAGGATCCACCTCTTCCCATTCCGAACAGAGAAGTTAAGCTCACGTGCGCCGATGGTACTGCTACACCAAGTGGGAGAGTAGGTTGCCGCCACCTTTGAGCCCCGGGCTAAAAAAAGCCTGGGGCTTTTTTTATGCCCGGATAAAGGCTCAAAGGTGCCGGCAACCTGGCGGTTGCCGATTGTGTCTACCGAGGGGGCGGACCCCCTCGGCTCCCCTGGGCTTCGCGAGATGTCGCCAATCTGACTTGTCCTGAAATAGGTTTACACTGAATGATGTAAAACTGTAAACAAAAATCAGGACGGGTCAGGCCCCCCGGCGCTTCGCGCTGGCACCAAGCGCAGCGTCGTTTTTTTTTGTAGCTTTACGCAACATTTGGGATTATTTCGCATCTTAGTAGTATGAAACAGATTTTTTTCGCGATAGCTATCTTCTTTGCCTTGGCCCTGACGTCCTGCGAGTCGTTGAACAACAACAGCGAAGGCAACGAGAATTATGAACCGATTGTGCTGACGAAGAGCCAGCAGGCGGTAGCGGCGAAAGGCGACGCTTTCGCACTCGATTTCCTGCGGGCTTGTTCGCAGGCATTCCCCGGCAGCAATCTCTTTCTTTCGCCGATGAGCGCTTCCATGCTATGCAGCATGCTGGCCAACGGCGCGGAAGATGAAACCTATGCCGAGATTGTCAAGGCCATCGGGATGGACAACTTCACCATCGATCAGGTCAATGACTGCTATACCACGCTGGTGGCTGCACTCTTGAAGGCCGACCGGAACGTATCCCTTTCCTTGGCCAACTCCCTTTGGGCTGCTAAAGAACTTGACCTGAAATCCTCCTTCCGGAAACAGATGTCGCGGGTCTACGATGCCGAATCGTACGTCGTCGATTTCGCAGACGACGCCACCCTCCCTCGCATCAACGGCTGGTGCAGTGACAAGACGAAAGGCCTGATTCCGAAGATGTTTGACGAAATCGATCCCCAGGTTCAGCTGATCCTGATCAACGCCCTCTATTTCAAGGGTACTTGGAAAGTGCCTTTCGTCAAGGACCTGACAACGCAGGCTACTTTTTATGCCCTTTCCGGACAGAATACGACCGCCGATTTCATGTTTGCTGCCAGTGGTGATGCTTTCACCGGCTACCAGGATGAAAGCGTGACAGTCGTCCGCCTTCCCTATGGCAACGGCGCCTTCTATCTGGAGGCCATCATGCCGGCAGACAAGGATTTCATGGCCTTTCTGGCCGGTCTATCTTCCGAGAAGCTCGCACGCTGGGATGCCAATAACATCCAGCGGTTTGAAGTCCGTTTCCCGAAATTCAAAGCGGCATTTGATACGGAGCAGCAGCTGATTCCGATTATGCAGAGCCTGGGCATGAAGAAAGCCTTCAGCCGGGCTGCCGAATTCGGCAAAATCTCCAATACACCACTGTACGTCAGCAATATGCGGCAGAAAGCCTTTGTCTCGCTCGATGAAGAGGGGACGGAAGCTGCGGCGGTGACTATCGCTGAGCTGCGAAAAAATGAGGCTGGCAGCGGGCCTGTGCTGGCTTTCAACCGCCCCTTCGTCTATCTGATTCGCGAAAAGAGTACGGGAGCCATTCTCTTTGCAGGCACGAAGCTGAATTAGCTTTCTTTTTTGCGGGTTTCCCACAAGATCAGCAGGGAACCGAGCAGGCCGGCGCAAAGCGAGCCCATCAGTACGGCGACTTTGCCCATGTCCTGCAGCATCTCTGTCACTTCCGGACTTTGGTCGGTAAAGGAGAGGGTGTCCACAAAGATGGACATCGTAAAGCCGATACCGCCGAGGCATGCGACTGCGATCAGCCGTTTCCAGGTCGCGTGCGCCGGCATCTGGCCTATCTTGGCCTTCACGGCGATGAAGCTGGCCAGGGATATGCCGATCGGTTTGCCGAGCAGCAGGCCGAAGAAAATACCCATACCGACGCTGCCCAGTTCGGAGGAATACTGGAAGATATTGAAGAATGCCGGGTCGCTGATGCGTACACCGGCGTTGGCCAGGGCGAAGATAGGCATGATGACAAAGCTGACCCAGGGGGACAGGGCGTGCTCCAGCCGGTAGCTGAGGCCGATGCAGTCCTTGGATGTGCTGCTGAGGCGCCACAGGACCGTGCGCTGTGTAAAATTAGGGAATCCTTCGCTGCTGGGCGTTTTGTCACTCTCTTCAAGCCGCTTCCGGTAGATGTTGCGTTTCCGGTAATAATACTCTTTGGTATAACGGGGACGCATCGGAATGAGCAGGGCCATCACAACACCGGACATCGTGGCGTGAATGCCTGAATAGTAGAACAGAATCCACAGGGCAATGGCCGGGATGAAATAGAACCAGGGCCTTTTCTCGCCCGTAATGTTCATCCAGATGATAAAGACGAGCAGAATGGCGGAAAAGCCGAGGCATGTGAAATTGATGGCGCCGCCGTAGAACAAGGCGACGACGAGGATAGCAATCAGGTCGTCGGCAATGGCGAGCGCCGTCAGGAACACCTTCAGGGATACCGGCACGCGTTTTCCCAGTATGGCCAGGATGCCCACGGCGAAGGCAATGTCGGTCGCCGTCGGGATCCCCCATCCGGACGCGGCAGCCGTTCCGTGATTGACCAGGAAATAGATGAGCGCGGGCATGATCACGCCACCGAAAGCGGCAATGATCGGCATGATGGCCTTTTGTCTGGTGCTGAGCTCGCCACTGATGATCTCCCGCTTGATTTCGAGGCCCACGGTAAAGAAAAACACGACCATCAGGATGTCGTTGATGAACTTTTCGACAGTCATGTTGGCCGGGAAGATGAAGCCGTGTCCGTCGGGCATCTGGACAGAAATGCTCAGGCTGGTCTCCAGAATATGGAAATACAGGTCACGGGTAGCCGGCAGGTTGGCCAGCAGCATGGCGATGACCACGCAGGCCAACAGGAGGACGCCCTGGATCCATGCCAGGTTGATCAGTTTCCGCCGGCGCATGTGCAGGCTGACCTGCGCTTTTTTCCATAAATATACGGGACGTATCATGCTTCTTGTGTTTATCGGACTTTCAGTAAGGCACCGTTGTCGTTGACGATGGCACGCTTGAATTTTTCACTATAGCCCGGCCAGTCGGGTGATACCGGAATGTAGTCGACGCTGCCGTTGGTCTTGAACGAGCCGTCCTCATTCTGGCGTTTCACCGTGCCGTCCATGTATTTCAACAGCAGGTACTGGTCGAGCAGCACCCATTTCTCGAAGAGCGCATCGGCCTCCCGGACGGAGAAATCCGTCAGGAATTGAAGCCGCTTCTTCTCCGATTTGATGGCCAGGGCCTTTATGTCGCAGGCCGCGACTTTTTGCACCATTTCCTGCTCGTGTGCCGCAATCTTTTCCTGGACTTCCAGGCCTATCGGATTGTAGCGCAGATAAGCGAACTGGGCGATGCGGTTGTTGAGCCAGAACATCGAAGTGGGGGAGTATTCCACCATGGAACCATTGCCCAGCGCATAGTGCCAGGAAACGGCGCGGGAAGAAGAATAAACCGGCGTCAGGGCCGAGGTGCCGGCATCGTCGACGGCAAACCAGAACAGGCCGCCTACAGCGTCAGGGAGCCAGCCGCGGCACTGGGCCACGAACCAGAAACCGGTCTGCTGGGTGCAGATGGGACGGGCGTTGGAATACCGCACACCGTCGACCGTCCAGTCGTTCTGTTTCCAACGATAGGGCGTCTCGTTGCTGCCGGCGCCGATGTCAGTCGTCATGTCGAAGGGCGTTCCTTCGTAGTGGTCGCGCATCATCGTCGCCAGGTCGAGCACGGAGAGTTTCCCTTTGGGCTTGACATAGAGCGGCATCCGGTTCTTCGGATTGTCGGCCATGGCGAAATCGAGATACGGGTTCATGTCGAGATCGCCCCAGCGGTTGAAGAAACTCCAGACGCGGGCCTCGCAGTTGCGCATCAGCGAGAAGGAGAGCGGGCAATAGGTGTCGGCGAAGCTGAAATCCTCGTCAGTGCCGCTGTAGATGCCGATTTCCCGGGCGTGGGAGATGACGTCGGGCGCGTAGATACAATTGGCCGGGTCGTTTTTCGGGAAGGTGGTGATGCGGGCGCAGTTGGCATGGGCGGAGATGTAACCGTCCGGAATGCGGACCGCTACCCAGACGACACCTTTGTTGCGATTCACCCCGTCCACCACGTCGGGTTTCTTGGCGATGACTTCCAGGATCCAGGCCTCTTCGGTATCGGCGAAGCTCAACGACTCGCCGGAAGAGGCGTAGCCGAATTCGTTGGCCAGTGCGACGAAGAGTTCGATGGCTTCGCGGGCTTTCCTGCAGCGTTGCAGGCAGATATACTCCAGCGAGCCGTAGTCCACGATGCCCTGCGGATCGCGCAGTTCGGGACGGCCGCCCCAGGTGGTCTCGCCGATGACGAGCTGGTGCTCGTTCATGTTGCCGATGACGTTGTAGGTGTACGGCGCTTCGGGAATCTCGCCCAGGTAATGGTCCTGGCCCCATTGCAGGATGCGGCGCATCTCTCCCGCCTTGTGCTTGCCGGCCGGGTAGTGGACCAGCGTGCCGTAGCGGGTGTAGGAATCCGCCGCATAGGTCACCATGACGGAGCCGTCGGCAGACGCTCCTTTCGTCACGATCAGGTTGGTACAGGCATATCCGGCTGTCACCGACAGCGTCAGGATCAAGGTCAGGAAAACTCGTCGCATGGCCCGGGTTGCTTTAGATCATGAAGGTTGCAGCGAAGGCAAGGATGGCGTAGAACTCAGGAAGAGCGGCGTAGATCATCGTATTGGTCTGGACGTCGTGGCCCTGGCTCATGCCGATGATACCGTTGGCACAAACCTGGCCCTGGCGGATGGCCGAGAACAGGAAGACGACACCGGCAGCCAGGCCGACGGCGAAATACAGGAAACCTTTGTCCATCATGACCTCCGAACCTTTGGGCCAGATCAGGAAGGCGACGAAGCCATACAAGCCCTGCGTTGCGGGCATGGCCGAAAGAATCATGTAACCCGAAGATTTCTCCGGATTCTTTTTCAAGGCGCCTTCTGCCGCATTGCCGGCGATGGTGGTTCCGATGCTGGATCCAATGCCGGACAGGCAGAGCATCAGCGCCAGACCGACGTAACCGAGAATAACTGTTAACATAGTGTGAATTTTTTGATTTTTATTTGTTTTCTATTTCAATTTCTTTTGTCAAAGGGCTGTATTCCAATCCCTTTCCTTCATATCCGCTGTTCTTGAAATACTCCACGAAGGTCAGACGCAGCGGGTGGACGAAGGCGCCCAGACAGCTCATCGCGAAGTTCAGCCCGTGACCGATGAGCACGATCACGATGAAGAACGGCCATTGCCAGGTCGGATTGTCGCCCAGAAGCATGGTTCCAATCGTGTTGAAAGCGCCGCCGAGCATGCCGCCGGCCAGGCCGAGGGCATAGAGTCGGATATAGCTCAGCACGTCGCCCAGCAGGCCCGTGGCCATCTGATAGGTATCCCAGAGACCCGCTCCCACATTCAGCAACGGATTGCGTCCGGGCTTGTTGAAGATGAAGATGCCCAGCACGGAGAGCACGCCGACCGCGATGATGGCGATACGGGTGGCCGTGGCGTTCAGCACGTGGGTCAGCGCCAGGGCAGCCACGATGAGACCGCCGACGACGAGAATCACCCATCCCCAGGTGGAGATGGCTTCCTTGAAGCCGGCCCGTTTCGTGATGCCGATGGCCTTGATGACCATGGCCAGGCAGATGTGGAAGACACCGATGGCGATGGCGGCGATCATCGCGACGTCGTATGCCGTGCCGCCGATAATCAGCTTGCCCACCAGCATCAGGTTGCGGAGCCCCTGCGGAATCCAGGTGACCTCTTTCAGGTTGATGCCGAAGAAAGTACCCATGAACAAGCCGATGACCAGCGTTCCCACGCCCAGCGTGGTAACCAGCCGCCAGTGTTTCTTCAGGCTCAGCAGGTCGAAGTTCTTCGCTTTATGCAGCAGGATGCCCAGGGCGATGAGCAGCAGGCCGTAGCCCGCATCGCCCATGCAGAACGACCAGAACAGCAGGAAGAACGGCGCCAGGACCGGCGTCGGGTCGAACTCATCGTAGACAGGCATGCCGTACATACCGGTCAGGGTTTCGAAATTACGGGCAAACCAGTTGTTCTTCAGGCGGATGGGCGGGTTGTCCGCGGCCGTGGCTGCTTCGGCTGTGTAATAGATGTCCTGCTGGTCGAGTGCAGCCTGCAGCCGGGCGTCGTCCGCAGTCGGGGCAAAGCCCGTCAGAACCGTGATGTAATCGTCTGCCGCCAGCGTGGAACCGCTCTGCGCCAGGTAGCGCTGCAATTCCTGCACCTTCGTGGCGTAGGCGTTGCGGATGAGGGACAACTCTTCCTCCTTGCGGATGATCATGGCCTCTTCCCGGCGCTTGACGGCTTCCCGCAAGGCGGAAATCTGCGTGGCCAGTTCGCTGAGGGATTCGACCGCCACGTGCGTCCTGGCGACCTGGAAATTGTTCGAGCCTTCCGAAGCCCTGTCCACGCGGATGAAACGCACGAACTTGTCGTCGCGGTCAATTTCGACGATGGCGTATTGCTGCGCCCAGGCCGGGTTGAATTTCTTGACGGGAACCTTGTGGTAGTTGAGCCGGCAGCCGGCTTCCCGCAGGGCTTTCACCTTTTCGGCATCCACGTCGCCCCAGTGCAGTTTCTCGGCATGGGCCTCTTCGGCGGCCGCCAGTTTCGCGCTGAGGCTGCGGTGCTGTTCGTCGCGTGAGAAGTCGCAGCGCTCCACGATGTCAATCTCCTTGCGGAGGACTTCGGCTTCACGGTAAAGCTTGCCGGAAGCGGCGTCGACCGGCTTGCGGGAGCGGGTGATGTCGAGCACGCCCAGTTCCTGGATATCATGGAGGAAGGCTTCCGTATCGCTGCTCATGAGCAGGAACGTGTACTTGGTCATTTTCGTGATCATGCTTCTTCCTCCTCTTCTTCTTGCTGGTGACGGGTCTTGACAATCTTCTGGGAAGCCTTGGACAGGTTCTCCTCGTCCTCCATGAAGCGCTTGATCTTCCGGATGGCTTCCTGGTAGCCCGGAATCTGGACTTTCTCGTAGAGATTCACCTTCTGGGTGGTCTTTTTGCGTTGGAATTCCAGGATCCGGCTTTTCTCGGCGTAGATCTCGCTCTCAATGCCGAGCTGGGCCAGTTTCTTGAGGATCGCCACACCTTCGCTGAACCACATCGGCTTGGAAAAGGTGTCGAACGGCTTGACCTCGTAGATGACCTGCTTGAGCTCCGGTGTGCGGACGCCGGCCACCTTGACAACGGCCAGTTCCACATCTTTCACGGCTATCAGCCCGGGTTCGAACTCATTCCAGAGCCCGGCCATGTAGTCGTAGGTCGCGAGGGCTTTTTCCAGTTCGCGCTGAAGCCGTTCCGATTCGGCCTTGGCCGTGATCACGCTCACGCGCAGGGCCGACTCCTTGTTCTTGAGGGTCGGGAGCGCATTCTGGCGGACCTTCAGCTGTTTGCCGAGGTTGGTCAGGGATGTCTTGTTATATTGAAACTTGATCGCCATACGTTAGTCTGCAGGCCAGTATTTGTCGATCATCGCCTGTTTGATGCCCGTCTCTGCCTTGCTGAAATACTTGGCGAAAATCTTCCAGCAGGTGTCGAGCATCTGGGTCAGGCCGATGTTCACGTCAATCGACAGGATCTCCACGGCGTAGTCCTTCGCGTAGTCGAGGCAGCGACGATCGTAGTCGGACAGGTCGAAACCGTTCTCCAGCTTGGTCTTGGCGTTCTGTGCATCGGCGTAGAGACGAACGGAGGCGTTCATCACCTGGGAGTGGTCCTCGCGGGTCTGCTTGCCCTGTACGAGCTGTTTCAGGCGGGAGAGGGAACGGAACGGGTCGATGATGACCTTGCCCGTGTCGGTGTCGGCGCGCAGGTAGAGCTGGCCTTCCGTGATGTAACCCGTGTTGTCGGGAATGGCGTGGGTGATGTCGCCGTCGTTCAGCGTGGTGACGGCGATGATGGTGATGGAACCGCCGCTCGGCAGCTGCACGGCCTTCTCGTAGATCTTGGCCAGGTCGGAATAGAGCGAGCCGGGCATCGAGTCTTTCGAAGGAATCTGGTCCATGCGGTTGCTCACGATACTCAGCGCGTCCGCGTAGAGCGTCATGTCGGTCAGCAGCACCAGCACTTTCTCGTTCTTATCGACGGCGAAATACTCGGCCGCCGTCAGTGCCATGTCGGGAATCAGCAGCCGCTCCACCGGCGGTTGCTCCGTGGTATTGACGAAACTGATGATTTTGTTGAGGGCGCCGGCGCTTTCGAATTCGTGACGGAAGTAGAGATAGTCGTCGTTCGAAAGGCCCATGCCGCCGAGGATGATCTTGTCTACGTCGGCGCGGAGGGCCACCTGGGCCATCACGGCATTATAGGGCTGGTCCGGGTCGGCGAAGAACGGAATCTTCTGGCCGGAGACCAGGGTGTTGTTCAGGTCGATGCCGGCGATGCCGGTCGGGATGAGCTGCGAGGGCTGTTTGCGCTTGTACGGGTTGACGGACGGACCGCCGATCTGGCGGCGTTCGCCTTCCACGCGCGGGCCGCCGTCGATGGGGTCGCCGTAGGCGTTGAAGAAACGGCCGGCGAGCGCGTCGCTTACCTGGAGCGTCGGCGGTTCACCGTGAAAGAGCACTTCGGCGTTGGTCGGGATACCCTCCGTACCCGAGAATACCTGCAGGGTGATCAGGTCACCTTTCATCTTGACCACCTGCGCGAGGCGGCCGTCGACCGTGGCCAGCTCATCGTTGCTGACACCCTGTGCGTGCAGGGTCACCGTCGCCTTGGTGATGGCTTCAAGCCGGGTATAGGTTCTCTGGAATGCTTTACTGCTCATGGGACAAAAGGGTATTAAGCTGTTCAAGATACTGGTTGAACTGTTCGCTCTTGAACTCGGAATAGTTCATCTGGCGGAGAACGTTGATGATCTCTTTATAATGGGATGCGCACTGTTCGTAATTGTCGAACTGGAAGGGTACGTCACATACGTTCAGGACGAGCGAGAGCATGTATTCCTGGCGCTCCATGGGACAGAGGGAGTCGATGGGGTCGAAGGCGTCCTGCTGCAGGATGACGAAGTCGATGAGCTCGCTCTTCCAGAACTGCTCGTGGTAGCTGATGGGCACGCCGTCATCGCCGAGGATGTTGATCTGCTCGGCGATTTCCTTGCCGCGGCGGATCAGGTTCTTCGCGCGGTTCACTTTCTCCACCCAGTCTTTGCCGACGCGTTCCTGGAGGTATTCGGCCACCTCGGGATATTCGAGATACTTGGAGTAGGAGTCGATGGGGTCGACGGCCGGGTATCGCTTCTTGTCGGCGCGGGCCTGGGACAGCGAGTAGAAGCAGCGGGCTGCTTTCTTTGTTGACTCAGTCACAGGCTCCTTGAGGTTACCGCCGGCCGGAGACACGGTGCCGATGAAGGTCACGGCGCCTGTCTGCCCGTTGCGCAGTTTTACGATGCCGGCGCGGGCGTAGAAGTTCGAGATGATGGCACTCAGGTCCACCGGGAAAGCGTCGGCGCCCGGGAGTTCCTCCATGCGGTTGCTCATCTCGCGCAGCGCCTGTGCCCAGCGGGAGGTGGAGTCGGCCAGCAGCAGGGCTTTCAGGCCCATGGCGCGGTAGTATTCGCAGAGGGTCATCGCGGTGTAGACGGAGGCTTCACGTGCGGCGACCGGCATGTTCGACGTGTTGCAGATGATGGTGGTGCGTTCCATCAGGTGACGGCCCGTGTGCGGGTCGATCAGCTCCGGGAATTCGGCAAAAATCTCCACCACCTCGTTGGCACGCTCGCCGCAGGCCGCCATGACGATGATGTCGGCGTCGCCCTGCTTGGCGATGGCGTGCTGCAGCACGGTCTTGCCGCAGCCGAACGGACCCGGGATGAAACCGGTACCGCCTTCGGCGATGGGGTTGAGGGTGTCCATGCAGCGGACCCCCGTTTCCATGATGCGGTAGGGGCGGGGTTTCTCGACATAGCCGCCGACGGCCACTTTCACGGGCCATTTCTGCACCATCGTCACGATATGCTCTTCTCCCTGTGCGTCGGTCAGCACGGCCATCGTGTCGTCAATCTTGTAGTCGCCTTCCGGCGCGACCGACTTGACGGTGTATTCGCCCTTGAAAGAGAAGGGGACCATGATTTTGTGCGGCAGCCAGCCTTCCTTCACTTCGCCCAGCCAGTCCGCTGCATAAACGGTGTCGTCCGGCTTGGCGATGGGTGTGAAATGCCAGACTTTGGCGTGGTCCAGCGGGGCGGTGTATTCACCACGTTTGAGAAACACCCCTTCCATCGTGGCGAGGTTGTTCTGCAGGCCGTCGTAGCTGCTGGAGAGGAGACCCGGGCCGAGCTGTACCTCGAGCATGTGCCCTTCGAACTCCACTTTGTCGCCCTGACGCAGGCCGCGCGTACTCTCATACACCTGCACGAATGCGTTCTTGCCCGACACTTTGATGACTTCGGCCATCAGCCGGGTGTCGCCATGCGTGATGTAGCAGATCTCATTCTGCGCTACGTCGCCTTCAAAACGCACTGTCACCAGGTTGGAGATGATACCGGTAACTATACCTGTTGCTTTCATTATCTATACTTTATAATTGTTCAGCGTTGATTCCTTGGAAAGTCCCCCTCACTTCATCGACAAACTGCTGGAAGAGGCTGGCGCCCGCGTTCGGATCGAGCCGGCTCCAGCGGGCGGCGATATGGAGCCGCACCAGCAGCGACAGGATCGTGTCGATGGTAAACACGTCGAATTCCACCAGTTCGGCGGCTTTGTCCCACATCAGCCGGTCGAGCAGTTTCTCCCGTTGGGCAAGGTTGTCCACCTGAAAAACGATGGCGGCCTTCTCCAATTCGGGGAAATCCACCTGGTACGGCTTGTTTTCCAGATAGTCGACCTTGGCCAGGCGCAACTGGCGGTCGAAGTCGAACCACTCGACGAGGAAACGGCAGCCGGTCTGGCGGATGCCCCGGTAGAAATGAGGCTTGAGCTTTGAGCCTTCAAGCCCGGATTCCAGCCAGTCCACCAGTTTTCCGTCGCTTTCGGAGAGCAAGCCTTTCACTTCTTCGACGACAGCCTTCTCGTCGACGGGGTGCCGCTCGTAGTCGAGCACCATGTCGGGGAAGCTGGCGATGATATAGGGATAATTCGCCATTATTTGCCGAAGAGGATCTTCTTGGAAGCCGGACGGAGGTATTCGCCGATGAGGGCGGCGAAGTCGTCTCCCGTAAAACTGATCTGGTAGCCGCCGTCCTTGGGGCCGATCTTGAAGCCGTTCGCCAGGCCTTTGACATTCTTCACCTCGATGCCTTTCGACAGATCTTTGACCATCTCATTGTTGAAGGCCTGTTCCAGTGCATTCTTTGCCTGGAGGGGGAGGATGACGTCGAGTTCCTGACCGTCGGGATTGGCGGCATTGAACGCTTTGACCACCGTGGCGATCAGTTCTTTGACGAACTTTTCGTCGGAAAGTGCGGCCCCGACCGGTTTGGCGACAGCCTGGGTGATGATCATGTTCTCGACCTGCTGCTGCACGGCGGAAATGGTCTGTGTGGCGGCCATCTTGAGGTCTCCTTCGACGGTGGTGCGGGTTTCAGCGGCTTTCTTTTCTGCCGCGGCCACGATGGCTTTCGCTTCGGCATTCGCCTTGTCGACAATCTCCTTGGCTTCGGCCTTGGCTTTGGCGAGCAAAGCGTCCGCCTCCTGACGGCCTTTCGACAAACCTTCCTTGTACAAACGGTCCGTCAATTCTTGCAATTTATCCTGCATAGGGTGTCCGTGTTTTTTTGTGTTCGTGTCTATCCAGCAAAATTACAAAGAAATTTCGTATTTTTACATATTGATTCGAGAACGAGCATGTCCAAGACAGCCCAAAGAGCACTGGAACAGGACGCCAAATTCGTCCGGATGACAACGCAGCCGGTCGGTCGGCTGGTCACCGCCATGGCAATCCCTTCCATCGTGAGCATGCTGGTCTCGGGCATCTACAATCTGGCCGATACCTTCTTTATCGGGCAGATCAACACCCCGTCGGTAGCCGCCATGGGCATCGTGTATGCCTATATGGTGCTGATCCAGTCGCTGGCCATCTTTTTCGGCCAGGGTTCGGGCAACTACATTTCCCGCGCACTGGGCCGCCGGGAGACGGTCGACGCCGAAGAGATGGCCGCGGTCGGACTCGGCTCTTCCATCCTGACTGGCCTTTTTCTGGCGGGCGCGAGTTTCCTGGTCATGCGGCCGCTCCTGGCGCTGCTGGGCTCGACGGACACCATCATGCCCTATGCCGTCGACTATTTCCAATATGTCCTGATCGGCACGCCCTTCATCATGGGCACCTTCACGCTTAACAACCAGATGCGGCACCAAGGCAACGCCCTGCTCTCGATGATCGGCATCGTGTCGGGCGCCGTGCTCAATATCATCCTCGATCCGGTGCTGATTTTCGGCTTCGGCCTGGGAATCCGCGGCGCCGGCATGGCGACGGCCATCTCGCAGGCCATCGGTTTCGTGGTGATCGTGAGCATGATCGGGAAGAAGGGCTCTCTTCCCATCCGTCCCCGGCATTTCAAGCCGACGCTGCGTCGCTATCGCGACATTGCCGCCGGCGGTCTTCCATCACTGGCCCGTCAAGGCCTGATGAGCCTTTCGGCCATCTGCCTGAACCAGCTGGCATCGAACTACGGTGACGAGGCGATTGCTGCCTTTTCGATTGTGAACCGCATCACGATGCTGGCATGCGCCGCGATGATCGGCTATGGGCAGGGTTTCCAGCCCGTGTGCGGCTTCAACTATGGAGCCGGCCTGTTCGACCGTGTCCGTAAGGCCTACTGGCACAGTTGCAGTGTATCAACGGTTTACTGCGCAGTGCTGGCGCTGCTGGGCTGGTACTTTGCCGAGCCGCTGGTCTCCCTGTTCCGGGCCGACGATCCTGAAGTAATCCGCATCGGCGGAGAGGTGCTCCGCTATCAGTGCTACAGTTTCCCGCTGACCGGTTTTATCGTGCTGGCCAACATGTATTTGCAAAACATTCGAAAGACCATTCCGGCCATCATCATGGCTTCTTCCCGGCAGGGTATCTTCTTCCTGCCCGCCCTGTTCATCGGACACGCCCTGTGGGGCTTTCCGGGCGTTGAGATTTCCCAGGCGCTGGCCGATATCTGTTCCTTCCTTTTTGCCGTGCCTGTCGTTCTCCATACGCTCAAGGCCATGGACCATCAGCCGATTGCCCGATGAATCCGGCCCGTCCCATCCATTCCCCGGAGGCATTGATCGCCGAAATCCGCCGCTACGGCGTCCTGCCGTTCTTCAAGTGTGGCGTCCCCGGCTGGTCCGTCGAAGAACGGACGGCCCCCGGCTGCTGGATCTTCGAAGACGATGAAGCCGTGCTCGGTCCCTGGGACTGGAAGATCGATGCGGTCCGCGAGGGAGACATCGCGTACGGAAAATTCCTCGGGGGCAAAGCGGCTTTTGCCACGGTGGAATGGTATCGCGAGCTGATGAACTGGCGTCGCAGTCAGCCACGCTGGCGGATGGCGGAGGGAGGCCGTTACAAGACTACGACTCAGAGCGACAAGTTGATGAAGGTTTTGGCACCGTTGGCGTTGGACGCTATCCGTACTGCGGGGGCGTTGGAAATGAAGGAATTGCGAATGATTTGCGCCCGGCGCCTCACCGCGGAACAAATCAAAGCGCTTGGCACCCGTTACCGCCCGATGCTCACGCCGATGGTCAAGAAAAATGTGATGGACAGCGTCATTCAGTTCTTGCAGATGGGTACCTGGACCGTCATCGGTGATTTTGAGCGCGTCTATCGCGGGCCCGACCTGACCTACAGCGGCTGGCAGCGCGCCTCCAACACCACACCCGACGAACTCTTCGCCGCCCCTGACCTCCCCCTTGCCGTGGACCGCCCGCGCAAGGACCCTCTCGCCACGAATCTCACGCCCACCGCCTCCCGCGCCCGGCTCATCGCGCACGTCCAGGAATTCTTTCCCGCCGCCGACCCGAAGGTGCTCGTGAAACTCATCTGAGCCCCGACGGGCTATTTCTTCTTCAGGTCCCTGACGGGGAAGGTGAAGTAGGTATCGGGGTAGGGTTCGTCCTTGAGGACGAAGTGCCACCATTCTTCTTCAATGGGGAGGAATCCGTGCTTGAGCATCAGCTTGCGCAGCAGCATCCGGTTGTTGTATTGCTCTTCCGTGATGCCTTCGCGGTAGTCGGGATGAGACTCACCGCCGAACCAGTCGAAGCCGTAGCCCATGTCAATGTCACGGCCGGTCTTCATGTCGACGAGGGTCAGGTCGGCGACGGAACCGCGGGAGTGACCGCTGCGGCGGGCGATGTAGCCCTGGTCGAACACCACGTCTTTGTCAAGATAAGGGTAAAAGTACCGTTTGGTCAGCGTGTCGGCCACATCTTCTCCCCAGCGGCAGAAGTGGTCCACGGCCATCTGCGGGCGATAGGTATCCCAGATCTTGAGGCGGTAGCCGAGGGTCATGGCTTCGTCGCTCACGGCTTTCAGGGCCTGGGCGGCCTCGCGGGTTATCAGGGCAATGGGCTCTTCGTAGCCGTCCACACGGGTCCCTACGAAGTTGAAGGTGCTGTAATAACGCATCTCCAGGAGGACGTCGGGGACGACGTCGGTCAGGACAACAAACCCGCTCGGGTCGTCGGGGCCCATGGAGCGGCCGTTGCTGCTGGCAGCGATATTCTTGTTGGATCCGCAGGAGGCGAGGATCAGGGTCAGGATAAGAAGGAAAAGAAACTTCTTCATCGGAAAGGTTATTTTTACAAATATACAAAAAAGGAACCGAATCGCGCCGGTTCCTTTTTAGATTCCGGGTCAAGCCCGGAGGACGTTTGGGGCAGCACCCCGGTTAGCCGAGGAAGCCCAACAGCATACCGGCGGCGACGGCGGAGCCGATCACACCTGCCACGTTCGGGCCCATGGCATGCATCAGCAGGTAGTTCTTCGGATCGTATTCCAGGCCGACGTTGTTCGACACGCGGGCGGCATCCGGCACGGCCGACACACCGGAGTTGCCGATGAGCGGGTTGATCTTGTTGCCTTCCTTGAGGAACAGGTTGAAGAACTTCACGAAGAGCACACCGGCGAAGGTAGCGATCACGAACGACAGGGCGCCGATGATGAAGATCTTCACAGACTCCCAGCGGAGGAACTGGCTGGCCTGCGTCGAGGCGCCGACGGTCACACCGATGAGAATGGTGACGATGTCCACCAGCGGACCGCTGGCCGTGTTGGCCAGACGCTTGGTCACGCCGCTTTCCTTCAGCAGGTTGCCGAAGAACAGCATACCGAGGAGGGGAATACCGGACGGCACGATGAAAGCCGTGAGCAGGAAGCCGATGATCGGGAAGAGTTTCTTCTCGGTCGGGGACACCGGACGCGGCGGTTTCATGCGGATGAGGCGCTCCTTCTTGGTGGTAAGCAGGCGCATGATCGGCGGCTGGATCACCGGCACGAGGGCCATGTAGGAGTACGCCGACACGGCGATGGCGCCCATCAGGGTCGGAGCCAGGCGGGACGACAGGAAGATGGCCGTCGGGCCGTCCGCACCGCCGATGATGCCGATGGCACCGGCCTGGGCGGGGTCAAAGCCGAGGGCCAGCGAAATGGCGTAGGCACCGAAGATACCGAACTGGGCAGCGGCGCCGATCAGCAGCAGCTTCGGGTTGGCGATCAGGGAGGAGAAGTCCGTCATGGCACCGATGCCCAGGAAGATGAGCGGCGGATAGAAGCCGCGTTGCACGCCCTGGTACAGGATGTTGAGTACGGACCCTTCTTCATACACGCCGACATTCAAACCGGCGAAGAGGGGAATGTTGCCGATCAGGATACCGAATCCGATCGGAACCAGCAGCATCGGCTCCCACTCATACTTGATTGCCATGAAGATGAACGCGCATCCGATGATAATCATGATGAGGTAGCCCCACTCGAAGTTCGCGAACCCGGTGAACTGCCAGAATTGTCTCAGGTTGTCAAGGATATGTCCCATATGCTTCGGGGGTTATGCGATTACTGCCAGGGGAGCGCCTTCGAGAACGGAGTCGCCTTTCTGCGCCTTGATGGTGACGGTACCGTCGCAAGGAGCCTCGATGGCGTTTTCCATCTTCATGGCTTCGAGCACCATGATCACCTGACCCTTGGTCACCTTGTCGCCGTCCTTGACCTTCACTTCGAGCACGACGCCCGGAAGCGGGGAGTTGACGGTGGCGCCGCCGGCGGCTGCCGGAGCGGCTGCGGGTTTCGTGGCGGGAGCCGGACCGGCTGCAGGAGCTGCCGCGGGCTTGCTGACCACACTGATGGTCTTGGGCTTCGAGAGCGGTTTCTCGAATTCGACGTTGTAGGGTGTGCCGTTCACTTCGACCTTGGCAGCATTGCCCTCCACCTCGTCGATGGTAACGTTGTAGTTGTTACCGTTGATCTTGATTTTATATTCTTTCATTGCTTTTCTGGGTTAGGAGGTTATCTTCTTTTGTTGACCGCCGGGGTCTGGCGGAGCGTGTAGATCTTCGAGCTCCACGGCGAATAGGTGCGGTCGGTGTGATGGAGCGTCACGACGAAACTCTCTTCATCGTGGTTTTCATCGTCTTCCTGGTACAGGTGCATGGCCGTGGCGATGGCCGCATAGACCTCGCCGGGAACCTCACCATAAGAGGATTCTGTAACATCCGTACCGGAAGCTGCGGCGGAGCGCTTCTTGCCGGCTTTGATGTTGGCATTGCCGATGGACTTGAAGATGAAATAGAGGATAATGAGCGCCAGGAACACCACTGACATGGCCGTGAGGGCAAGGATCCATCCATACGGGTCGATTTCCTTCATGCGGTCGGGCTTCGCAGCCTTGTCGATCAGGGAGTTGTTGGTGCTCGGAGAAGTGCGGTCAAGCACGGTCCATCCTTCACCGGATCCGTCTATGGAGCCGATGCCGTCTTCAACGCGTCCGAAAGCGACGTTCTCGCCCAGATCGTGGCGGACGGGGATGCGGTCGATGATGGTCTTGCCGTCACCTTTGGTGAAGATGATCTCTTTGGCGTTGGCCAGGTCGAACGATACGTGGAACGTACCGCGATACGGCTGGTTGTCCGCCCAGAAAAGGACGTGCTGGCGGGGCTTGATCTTGGTCTGCAAGTCGCCGCCCGGGATAGCGTATTTCTTGAGGTTGGCGGGATCGTCGGACAGGAAGCATCCGGCGATGTCCACCGTGCCATAGGAGGAGTTGAAGAGCTCGATCCATGCATTCTGCTGTCCGAAGTCATCCTGGAAGTCGTCGGTATTGACCACCAGGTATTCGTTCAAGCGCATGGCGTCCTGGCTCTGCGCTCCTGCCGTGAAGCACAGTACCAAGCCGACAACCGTCAGGAACAGTTTGAGTTGTTTCATACGTTGCAGGTTTGGTTACAGAGGCAGGTTATCGTGTTTCTTGGCCGGGTTCGAGAGCTTCTTGGTGGAAAGCTGCTCGAGCGCGCGGATGATGCGGAAACGGGTGTTGCGCGGTTCGATCACATCGTCGATGTAACCATACTTGGCAGCATTGTACGGGTTGCAGAAGAGGTCGTTGTACTCTTTCTTCTTGGCCTCGGCGAGTTCTTTCTGTTTCGCAGGATCCTCTTCGGCCTTGATTTCCTTGGCGTAGAGCACGGCTACGGCGCCCTCGGCACCCATCACGGCGATGTTGGCAGTCGGCCAGGCGTAGTTGATGTCACCACGCAGCTGCTTGCAGCTCATCACGATGTGGGAACCACCGTAGGACTTGCGGAGCGTGACGGTCACCTTCGGAATGGTGGCCTCGCCGTACGCGTAAAGGAGCTTCGCACCGTGGACGATGATGCCGCCGTACTCCTGCTGGGTACCCGGGAGGAAGCCCGGCACGTCGACGAGCGTCACGACAGGAATGTTGAAGGCGTCGCAGAAACGGACGAAGCGGGCACCCTTGCGGGACGCATTGATATCGAGCACGCCGGCCAGGTATTTCGGCTGGTTGGCCACGATACCGACGGCCGTGCCGCCGAAGCGGCCGAAGCCGACGATGATGTTCTTCGCATAGTCCTTGTGGACCTCGAGGAACTTGCCGTCGTCGACAATGGCGCCGATGACCTCGTACATGTCGTACGGAGCGTTCGGGCTGTCGGGGATGATTTCGTTGAGGGAGTCCTCCTTGCGGTCGATCGGGTCTTCGGTCGGCAGATACGGGGGTTCTTCCATGTTGTTCTGGGGCAGGTAGCTGAGGAGGTCGCGGATCGTGGCGATGGCGTCTTCCTCGGTCGGGGCCTTGAACTGGGCCACGCCGCTCTTGGTGGCGTGCACGGTGGCACCGCCGAGTTCTTCCTGCGTGACGGTCTCACCGGTGACCTGCTTGACCACGGCCGGACCCGTCAGGAACATATAAGAAGTGCCTTCCGACATGATGATGAAGTCGGTCAGGGCAGGGGAGTACACGGCGCCGCCGGCGCAGGGACCGAGGATCGCGGAGATCTGCGGAACCACGCCCGATGCGAGGATGTTGCGCTCGAAGATTTCGGAATAGCCGGCCAGGGCGTTGACGCCTTCCTGGATACGGGCACCGCCGGAGTCGTTCAGGCCGATGCAGGGAGCACCGTTCTTCATGGCCATGTCCATCACCTTGCAGATCTTCTGGGCGAGGGTCTCGGAGAGCGAGCCGCCGATCACGGTGAAATCCTGTGCGAAGACATAGACGAGACGGCCTGCAATCGTGCCGTAACCGGTCACCACACCGTCACCGAGGTAGGTCTTCTTCTCCATGCCGAAGTTGGTGCAGCGATGGGTCATGAACATGTCAAATTCCTCGAAGCTGCCTTCGTCGAGAAGCATGTTGATGCGTTCACGTGCGGTGTATTTTCCTTTGGCGTGCTGGCTGTCGATACCTTTCTGGCCGCCGCCCATGCGAGCTTTCTCTCTGAGTTCGATAAGCTCTTTTACCTTTTCGAGTTGCTGACTCATTATCGTGTGTGCTTAAGTTTGTATTCGGTATTCGTTACTCCTGCGGCTTCTTCATGCAGAATTCAGTGAGCACACCCTTGGTGGATTTCGGGTGGATGAAAGCGATCATCATCTGCTCGGCGCCGGCGCGGGGAGCCTTGTCGATCAGGCGGACGCCTTTCTCTTCGGCTTCGGCCAGGCAGGCGGCCACGTCGTCGGTGGCGAAGGCCAGGTGATGGATACCCTCACCGCGCTTCTCGATGAAAGCGGCGATGGTGCTCTCCGGGCTGGTGGGCTCGAGGAGTTCGAGTTTGGTCTGGCCGATCTTGAAAAAGGCGGTCTTGACTTTCTGGTCTGCGACTTCTTCAATGGCGTAGCATTTCAGGCCGAGTACATTTTCATAATAAGGAATGGCCTCTTCCAGCGATTTGACCGCGATTCCGAGGTGTTCGATGTGTGTGAGATTCATGATATAGGTGTTTATAGAGATTTATTCTTCTGCCAGGTTGTGGAAGACGTTCTGCACGTCGTCATCTTCTTCGAGTTTCTCAAGCAGTTTGTCGAGCTCCACGCGCTCTTCGGCGGTGAGGTGCTTCATCTCGCCGTTCGGGAAGCGGTCGAAGCCGGCCGAAACGAGCTCGAAGCCCTTGTCCTCGAGGTATTTCTGGATGTTGTTGAAGGCAGTGTATTCACCGTAGATGGTGATGACCTCTTCGGTATCTCCGTCCTTGTTCTCGAATTCGTCCACGAAGACTTCGTCGGCGCCGAAGTCGATGAGCTCGAGCTCAAGTTCCTCGATGTCGATATCGGGGCTGTTCTTGATCTTGAACACGCATTTGTGGTCGAACATGAAAGCCACGCTGCCCGAAGTGCCGAGGTTGCCGCCGAACTTGTTGAAGTAGCTGCGGACGTTGGCCACGGTGCGGTTGGTGTTGTCGGTAGCGGTCTCCACGAGGATGGCCACGCCGTGGGGGCCGTAGCCCTCGTACACCACTTCCTTGTAGTCGGCCTGGTCCTTGTCGGTGGCCTTCTTGATGGCGCGTTCGATATTTTCCTTCGGCATGTTCTCACTGCGGGCTGTCTGCAGCAGGGCGCGAAGGCGCGGGTTGCCGGTCACGTCGGGTCCGCCGTTCTTGACGGCGATGGTGATTTCTTTGCCGATCTTGGTAAACGTCTTGGCCATGTGGCCCCAACGTTTGAATTTTCTCTCCTTGCGGAATTCAAATGCTCTTCCCATGGTCCGGATTATTGCTGGTTTTCAATGCGGGAAATGTATTTCTGGATGTCGTAGCCTTCCAGGGTCTGGGGATACTTGGTCTCGATCTCCTTGTAGAGTTTCAGGGCGCCGGCCTTGTCGCCGAGTTCCTCGGAGACGAGACCTGCCTTGAAAAGATAGGTGGCCGTGTAGGCGTTCTCTTCCAGCGAGGCGGCTTTCTTGTACCAGTTCAGGGCGCTGGTGTAGTCCTTCATGTTGGAGTAGGCGTCACCCAGGGCGCACCAGGCGCGGCCCTGCATGATCTTGTCCTTGGACGAATACTTCTTCAGGTAGGAAACGGCTTCTTCGTTGTTGCCGAGCTGGAGGTTGCAGAGACCTGCATACAGATTGGCGCTCTTGCCGGCGCGGCTGCCGTAGCTGTCGATGATGTCTTTGAATCCGAGCACGTTGCCGTCACCGTTGAGGGCGGTCTCGAAATCGTTGTTGCGGAAGCTTTGTTCAGCCTGATACATCTGCTCCTGCGCTTCCTGGCGGGCCGGAATCACGACCCAGCGGTTATAGGCGAAAATACCGAAAATGATTACCACCAGGGCGATAATCGACCACTCGATCCAATTCTTGTTTTTCTGAAAAAATTCCTCAACACCGGAGACCGTCGTCGCGACCTGCTCCTGCTGAGCTTCCTGTTGCTTGTTCTGTGCCATTTTACTTTGTATTGTTTTTTGTATTTTGTTTCTCGTAAAACCCTCTCTGAAAGCTATCTGAGAGCATTTTTGCGATATTACACGCAATCCGCAAATTTACAACAAAAATGGGAAACACCAATATTAATTTGTATATTTGTGCATAAGATTTACACATGTTTTTAAACAGAATCATCCTGCACGATTTCAAGAATATCGCCGAGGCGGATATCCGTTTCTCGCCGAAAGTCAATTATATCTACGGCAGCAACGGCGCCGGGAAGACCAATCTGCTCGATGCGGTGTATTATCTTTCGATGACCAAGAGCTTTTTTTCCTCGTCCGACCAGTATGTCTACGCCTACGGCGCGGAGGAAGCTACGCTCTGCGGCTTCTACGAGATGGACGGCGGTACGGAAGAGAAGATCGCGGCATCGGTCCGGCGTGGCGGGGAGAAGCAGTTCCGGCGCGGCGCCAAGAGCTATGCCCGTTTCTCCGAGCACATCGGACTGCTGCCCATCGTGATGGTTTCGCCCTTTGACGGCGCGTTGATCAACGATGCAGGGGAGGAGCGCCGCAAATACCTCAATTTCATCCTCTCGCAGATCGACCGTCCGTACCTCCAGCATATCCAGGCTTACAACCAGCTCTTGATGCAGCGCAACAAACTGCTCAAGAGCGAGCTGGCGGCTCCGGCGCTGCTTGACACGATTTCCGAGCGCATGTCCCCGCATGCGGACTATGTACATACGGCGCGGCGCCGGCTCTGCGAGCGCCTGCGTCCCCTCATCCAGGGCTTCTATGCGCAGCTGGCCGAGGGCCGCGAGTCGGTGGATGTGGCCTATCGCTCTGATTTGGATGAAGATACGCTTGACGCGCTCTTCGCCCGCGAGGCGGAGAAAGACAGGGTGCTGCGCTATACCACGACCGGCATCCAGCGGGACGACCTGCTCTTCCGGCTCGACGGGCACCCCTTGCGGCGCTGCGGCTCGCAGGGGCAGCAGAAGAGTTTCCTGCTGGCCATGAAAATGGCGCAGTTCCGTTTTGTGCAGGAGAGCTGCGGGCAGACGCCCATCCTGCTGCTCGACGATGTGTTCGACAAACTCGACATGCGTCGTGTGGAGAACTTGCTGCAGCTGGTTTCGGCGCTCGACTTCGGCCAGATTTTCCTGACCGACAGCAACAAGGTGCGGCTGGAGAGCGTTTCGCGCGGCATCGATGCCGACGTGCGCAGCTATCAGGTTGAAGCGGGGAGGATCACCGCCGAATGAAACGCGAAAAGACCAAAAGCATCGGCGAGGCGATCGCCGCGTACGTGGAGGAGTCCCGCTTGGGCGAGGGCCTGCTGCAGGCCCGGATCTGCGGGTTGTGGGATGCCCTGACGGTGGGCCAGCTTCGCCTGGGGGCCTGCACGGCGCGCCGTTCGTTCCGCGCCGGCGTCCTCAGCTGCAAGCTGAATTCCTCCGTCGTCCGCGCCCACCTGCAGTTTCAGCTGGAGGCCATCCGCACGGAACTGAATGCCCGGCTGGGCGAAGAAATCGTGAAACAGATCAAGCTTACCTGAGATGCGCCCCGTCGTTGTCGTCGATCGAGACATTCCTTTTCTGGAAGGCGTCCTGGAACCGTGGTTCGAAGTCCGGGCTTTGCCTGGCAAGTCCATCGGCCCGGCCGATGTCCGCGATGCCGTGGCGTTGCTGGTCCGCACCCGCACACGCTGCGACGCGACGCTGCTCGACGGCGCTGCCGTCCGTTTCATCGGGACGGCGACCATCGGCACCGACCATATCGACCTGAAATATTGTGAATCCCACGGAATCACCGTGGCTTCCGCGCCCGGCTGCAATGCTGCCGCCGTGACGCAGTACGTCCGTGTGGCGCTCCATGCGCTGGACCTCGACCGCCCCGGTGCGACGCTCGGTGTCGTCGGGGTAGGGCATGTGGGCTCGCTGGTGGCCGAAGCCGGCCGCCGTGCCGGGATGCGCGTCCTGCTGAACGACCCGCCGCGCGAAGCCGCCGAGGGCTCAGCCGGCTTTACGCCGCTGCCCGATCTGCTGGCGCAGGCCGATGTCGTGACGCTCCACATTCCGCTCTGGCCTGAAAACCGCGATTTTGCCGACGCCGCTTTCTTCGCCGCGATAAAACCGGGCGCTTCCTTCTTCAATGCCTCCCGCGGCGAAGTACTCGATGAGTCTGCGCTGCTGGCCGCCCGGCCGCAGCTGGGCCGCGTCGTGATCGACGTCTGGAAAAACGAACCGGCGATAAACCCGGATCTGCTCGCCGCCGCCGACATCGCCACGCCCCACATCGCCGGCTACTCCATCCAGGGCAAGATGAACGGCACCACCGCCGTTGTCCGCGCCCTCGGCGAGGCCTTCGGCATCGACGCCCTGAAAACCTTCCGTATCACCGGCATTCCCCTTCCGCAAACTCCTTACGCCATCTGGCGTGATGATGCCGCACTGCGCAGCCATCCGGAAAACTTCGAACAACTGCGCAGCCACTATTCCTACCGTAACGATCAAATATAGCTTGCGCTTTGAGGCGCGTAGCTGGCGGGTTTTTTTTCGGAGCCGCGAGCATTTTTCTGCGAGCGGGACGAAAAACAGAGCCAGCGAAGCGTCAGCGGCGTTTCTTTTTCTTCATGAGACGGGCGGCCATCGGATTGGTGGTCGTCATCTTCTTCATGACGTTGCGGGTGCTTTCGAACTGCTTGAGAAGACGGTTGACGTCGGCGATGGTCGTGCCGCTGCCGGCGGCGATGCGCTTGCGGCGGCTGCCGTTGATGTAGGTCGGATTCTCCTTCTCGTAGGGCGTCATCGAGAGAATGATGGCTTCGGTCTGCTTGAAGGAATCATTGTCGATATCCACGTCCCGAAGGGCTTTGCCCACACCCGGAATCATCGAAGCCAGATCCTTGATGTTCCCCATCTTCTTGATCTGCTGGATCTGGTCGTAGAAGTCCTGCAACGTGAACTGGTCGCGGGCAATCTTTTTGTGAAGCCGACGGGCTTCCTCCTCGTCGAACTGCTCCTGCGCCTTTTCGACGAGCGTGACCACGTCGCCCATGCCCAGGATGCGGTCGGCGATGCGCTTCGGGTAGAAGATGTCGAGTGCCTCCATCTTTTCGCCCGAAGAGACGAACTTGATGGGCTTGCCGACAACGGCCTTGATGGACAGCGCCGCACCACCGCGCGTGTCACCGTCCATCTTGGTGAGGACCACACCGTCGAAATCGAGGTACTCGTTGAAGGTCTTGGCCGTCTCCACGGCGTCCTGGCCGGTCATCGCATCGACCACAAAGAGGGTTTCCGTCGGATTGACGGCCTTGTGCAGGGCGGAGATCTCGTCCATGAGCTCCTGATCGACGGCCAGACGGCCGGCGGTATCGATCACGACTACGGAGTAACCTTCGGCCTTGGCTTTCCTGATGGCGTTCTGCGCAATCCGGATCGGATCTTTCACGCCGTCCTCGGAGTAGCACTCCACTTGAATCTGGCCGCAGAGCGTCTTCAACTGCTCGATGGCGGCGGGGCGGAAGGTGTCGCACGCGGCGACCAGCACCTTCATGCCGCGCTTGCTCTTGAGGTTGAGCGCCAGCTTGCCGCAGAAGGTGGTCTTACCGGAACCGTTGAGACCGGCGACCAGCACGATGCCGGGGTTGCCCTTGACGTTGATGTCGGAGGCCTCGCTGCCCATGAGTTCCACGAGTTCGTCGTGGACGATCTTGACCATCATCTGCTCGGGGCGGACGGCCTTGAGCACGTCCTGGCCGATGGCCTTCTGCTTGACTTCGTCGCAGAAATTCTTGGCAATTTTATAGCTGACATCGGCGTCGAGGAGCGCCTTGCGCACATCCTTCATGGTCTCGGAGATGTTGACCTCCGTGATACGGCCTTGTCCTTTGATGAGGCGGAATGATTTTTCCAGCCTGTCGGTCAGATTCTCAAACATATCTTTCTATAACTACTTCAAATCGTCGGAATAAACGGCTTTCGCCAGGTCGCGCTGGTTGTATTTCATGGCCATCACCTGCCCATAGGCGCCGGCCGAGTGGATGGCGAAGAGGTCGCCGCGTTCGCAACGGCTGACCAGGCGCTTCTGGCCCCAGCAGTCGCTCGATTCGCAGACCGGTCCAACCACGTCGTAGCGCAGCTTCCGGCCCGTGGACGAGAGATTCTCGATAGCGTGATGTGCCTGGTAGAGCGCGGGACGGATCAGGTCGTTCATGCCCGCGTCGAGGATGGCGAATTTCTTCTCTTTGCCCACCTTCACATAGAGCACGCGGCTGATGAGATGGCCGCACTGGCCCACGAGGGCGCGGCCCGGCTCGAAGTGGACGTTCTGTCCGGGACGGACCACGAGGTTCCGGTGGATGGTATCGAAATAGTCGGCGAAATGGGCGACCGGGTCGCCGTTCGGGTCCTGGTAATTGATGCCCAGGCCGCCACCGAGGTTGAGGTTGCGGACGGGGATCCTGTGCTCGATGAACCACTGCTGCAGTTCTTCGACACGGCGGCACAGCAGGGCGAACACGGGCAGTTCGGTGATCTGCGAGCCTACGTGGAAATGCAGGCCGAGGAACTCGATGTGCGTGCAGCGGGCGAGGAGCCCGGCGACATCCTGGAAGGCCCAGGGGCTGATGCCGAACTTGTTCTCTTTCAGGCCGGTGCTGATGTATTTGTGGGTGTGCGCATCGATGTCGGGGTTGACGCGGATCGAAATGCGCGCTTTCTTGCCCATGCCGGCGGCCAGGTCGTTGATGATCTGGATTTCCGGCACGCTTTCGCAGTTGAAGCTGAAGATGCCGGCGCGCAGGGCGGCGCGGATTTCCTTGTCGGATTTGCCGACACCGGCGTAGACGATCTTCTGCGGATCGAAGCCCGAACGGACGGCGAGTTTCACTTCGTTGCCGCTCACGCAGTCTGCGCCGAGGCCGTAGCTGCGGATGGTGTCGAGGATGCGGTCGTTGGCATTGGCTTTCAGCGCATAGTGCGCGTTGTAACCATACTTGTCGATCTGCGCTTTATAGCTGTCGAGTGTCTGGCGCAGGAGATCCATGTCGTAGAAATAGAAGGGAGTCTCGATCGAACCGAAGGCTTCAACCTGCTGTTTTGTAATCATGCCGTGAATAATCTTTATCGATATATCCGGCAAAGATACAAAAAAACATGAAAATGCTATTGGCTTGTGCGACCAGGCGCGGGTGGGGATTTGATTTGAGGACCCTAAGCACCCGCGCTTGATAGCGGGAGGGGCCCGCCGCGAAGCGGTGGGAGGGATGAGCGAAGCGAAGGTCCGAAAAGCAAACCCCAGAGCGCCCAAGCACAAGCCGCAGTCGTTATCGGGTCAGACGATTGTAGTGGCAGACGAGGAGTTTGCCTTCTTCGTCGTGGAGGTGCATGCCGTTGCCGCGGCAGTAGCGGAACATCTTGCAGTCGGCGCAGATGCCCTGGCGCGCCCAGCTGCGGTCGCGGTACATCTCGAAACGATCGTTCCAGACCGTCCAGAAATCATCCTGATAGATGTTGCCCTGGTAGAATTTGGAACGGATGCTCGGGCAGGCCGAGATGGAGCCGTCGGCCAGGACCGAGGCCACCGAGACGCCGGCCTCGCAGTGGTAGAAACTGTCCCGGACTTCGTTCTCGAAACCGCCCAGGAAACCCTCGCAAGCGAAATTCAGCGCGATGCGGCCCTCCTTGCGCGTGGCCACGATGAAATCCATGACCTGCGTGAATTGTTCGTTGCTCAGCTGAAGCTCCGGATACAACTTGGCGCGGCCCACCGGGAAGATGGTGAAGATGCGCCATGCGCGGGCACCCAGCGAGATGAGATATTCCTTGAATTCGGCGAGGCGGGGGAGGCTGCGCTGGTTGACGCAGGTCACCACGTCGAAGATGAAGCCGGGCTCCTGCGCCATCATCCGGATGGCGTTCGACGCGTTTTCAAACGCTTTGGGATGCCCCCGCATCCAGGTGTGCTCCTCCTGAAAGCCGTCCAGGCTCACGGTTGCGGTGTGGATGCCGCTGGCCAGCAGCCCGTCGAAGCGCCGCCGGTCGAGCAGGATGCCGTTGGTTACCATGCCCCAGGGATACTCGCGCCGGTAAAGCTCCCTGCCCACGTGCTCGAGGTCGCGCCGCATCAACGGCTCACCGCCCGTGAAGATGATGAAAGTGGTGTGCGGATCGACGTGCGGGGTGAGGGAGTCGATGACCCGCAGGAAATCTGTAGCGGGCATGTCCTTGCATTCGGAACTCACCCGGCAGTCGCTGCCGCAATGCAGACACGCTGCGTTGCAACGCAGCGTGCATTCCCAGAAAAGCTGCCGGAGCCGGTGCGCTTCGATGTGCTTGTCCTGCAGTTTCGCGAAGAGTTCAAGTTTCGCGCGCTTGACGGGGCCGACGTGCTTGCCCGTCATTTCTTTTTCAGTTTGATGTCAGGCACAGAGATGTCAGCCTTGCCAACATACCATCCCTTCTTGTCCTTATATTCGATGTTGCGGACCAGAATCGTGGCGTCCTGGAATTCGCCGCCGCCCGCTTCCCCGTCAATGTCGTGGGTATCAATCTGGAGATGCTCGATGGGGAAGCCGTGCTTCTGGTAAGAAAAACTGCCGTCAACACCGGTATTCACGGTGTCGATGGGAATATAGTGATTGTCATAGATCACGCCGGGTCCGTCTTCATAATGATTGCCAAGAATCACCTGGATGCCCGCAACGGGCTTGCCGTCTGGATCCAGGACCTTGCCCTTGACTGACCAGTCGGCCGTGGGTGTGCCGTACATGGCCATATTGTTGATGCCGTTGATTTCTGAGCAGCCGCCGATGCCCAGCAGGGCGAGCAGCATGGCGAAAAAGCCGAGGCGTTTGGGCTTGTTGAGGGGCATGATGATACTTTTTAAACTATTTATACTATAAAGATGCAGAAAAAGTTGAAATGTTGCGTCGGTCAGTGCAAATTTCTGTAATTGTAAGCTTCCTGGACCGCGCCGTCCTGCAGCACGAGCAGGAGGGGAAAACGGCCGTTGGTGATGCGGAGGAAGTCGGCGGGCTCCATGAAATGGACTTCGTCGGGCACCAGGCCGGTATCTTCGAAAAAGAGGGTCGTGTCGGTGTCGGCGCCACGACCGAAGATCACGATGACCGGAGCGGAAGAAAACTCGTCGCGAGTCCGCAGCATCGCCAGCTTCTGGGCTGACATCTTGCAGAAATGACACTTGAGGCTGTAGAAGCAGACCACACGCTCGCCTTCCGTTACGGAATCCGGCAGGAGTCCGCTGTCAAGGGATTCCTGCAGCGCCTGCTCATTGACCAGTGCGTGCCTGGCGTACGCGTCGTAGCGCCAGTTGTCGGGCGGGGAGACGATCAGGACCGTGGCCAGCGGCACGATGCAGGCCAGGGCCAGCCACAGGCCCTTGTGCTTCACGCGGAAGGGCGTCATGCGTGCGCCGGGCAGCAGCAGGACCAGCATGCCGGCGTTCTTGAGGAGGGATTGTGCGGGGTTGAGGTCGACCCATTCGCCGAAACAGTGGCAGTTGTCCTGCCGGCCCGCGAGCAGCAGTCCCGCCAGAAAGAGCGAGAAGCCGCCCAGCATCGCCAGGCTTCCCCAGAAAGCCAGCCGGGGATAGAAATTCCCGATCAGCAGCAGCCCCAGGGTGTATTCCGCCGCAATCACCAGCCGGGCCAGCAGGTAGCTGCTGCCGAGGCTGAACCAGCCGAAACTGAACAGGTACATTTCGAAATCATCGATTCCGGTCAGTTTCGACGTGGCGGACAATAAAAAAAGTATTCCGAGCAGGGCCCGGAATACATAGTTGAAGATCTTTCTTCTGTCCAAATTATTGACTTAGAAGAGGATCGGCGTGCATTTCAGTTCTGCGGAGACACCGATGATCGGAATGCTGATCATCTTGTTGTAATCGTTGCATTTGTCACCTTCTTCCAGGTCAACGGTGGTTTCATAGACGACTTCTCCGTTGTACTTGGCGGTGCAGTTGCACTCCTTCGAGCAGCTGCTCATCGTGAAAATACCGGCTGCGAGGATCAAGGTAAACAGTACTTTTTTCATTTCAGTTGTGTTTAAAAGTTGGCGGAGAGATCGGGATTCGAACCCGAGATACCCTTTTGGGGTATACACGCTTTCCAGGCGTGCCTCTTAAGCCACTCGAGCATCTCTCCAAGGTCCCTATAGGACCGCAAAGGTAACAAAAATTTTTAAGCCGACAAGAATTTGTTGATGTTCTTCTCGATACGGCCCTCGATGTCTTTGTCTTCGTGCTTGACGAATTTCTCACCGGTAATGTGCTCGTAGAGCTCGATGTAGCGGTCGGTGATGCCGGCCACGACTTCGTCGGTCATCGGCGGGACCACTTGCCCTTCCTTGCCCTGGAAATTGTTGGCCATCAGCCATTCACGCACAAATTCCTTGGAGAGCTGCTTCTGCCGCTCGCCCCGGGCGAGGCGCTCTTCGTAACCTTCCTTGTAGATGTAGCGCGAGGAGTCGGGCGTGTGGATCTCGTCCATCAGGTAGATCTTGCCGTCGCGTTTGCCGAACTCGTACTTGGTGTCCATCAGGATCAGGCCGCGCTCCGCTGCGAGTTCCTGGCCGCGCTGGAAGAGGGCCAGGGTGTATTTCTCCAGCCGGGCGTAATCCTCCGCGGAAACCAGCCCCTGCGCGATGATCTCGTCGCGGCTGATGTCCTCGTCGTGCCCTTCGGCCGCCTTGGTGGTCGGGGTGATGATGGGGTGGGGCAGTTTCTCATTCTCCCGCATGCCCTCGGGCAGCACTTCGCCGCAGAGCGTGCGCTTGCCGGCCTTGTATTCGCGCCAGGCGTGTCCCGCGAGGTAGCCGCGGACGACCATTTCCACTTTGAAAGGCTCGCAGAGGATGCCGACGGTGGCCATGGGGTCGACCTCGGCAATCTTCCAGTTCGGAACGATGTCGGCGGTCTTGTCGAGGAAGCTGGATGCAATCTGGTTGAGAACCTGTCCCTTGCAGGGAATACCCTTGGGCAGGACCACGTCGAAGGCGGAGATGCGGTCGCTGGCGACCAGCACGATGTATTTTCCGCCGATGAAGTAGACGTCCCGGACCTTGCCGACATATTTGCCGGTCTGTCCCGGGAAATGGAAATCAGTGCGGGTAATGGCTTTCATCACTTCTTCAGATATTCGTTTTCGTAATAATCGATATAGGCGCGGTTCAGCAGCTTGTAGCCGCCCGGAGTGGGGTAGTCGCCGCTGAAATACCAGTCACCTGGGTGGTTCGGGCAGGCTTTGTGCAGGCCGTCCAGCGACTGGTAGACAATCTCGACCTCGGCTTTGACGTCGGGGGTGCGGAGCAACTGCACGATCTTGGCGCTGATTTCCTCGTCGGTGAAGGGATCGTAGATGCGCCGCACGTAGTTGCGGCACTGGTCGGCCGGCAGCTTCTCCTGGGCCTTGCACTGGCGGTATATCTCTTCCAGCAGCCACTCAAGGTTCCTTTCCTGCAGCAGCGTCACCGCGGCGATGAAGGCGATGAACTCGTCGAGACGGGCCATGTCGATGCCGTACCAGTCGGGGTAGCGCACCTGCGGGCTGGAACTCACGATCACAATCTTCTTCGGGTGGAGCCGGTCGAGGATGCGGATGATGCTTTCACGCAGGGTGGTGCCGCGGACGATGCTGTCGTCGATCACCACCAGGTTGTCGCGGCCCGGTTCGAGGGTGCCGTAGGTGATGTCGTAGACATGTCCGGCCAGGTCGTTGCGCGCGCTGCCTTCGGTGATGAAGGTGCGGAGCTTGATGTCTTTCGAGACGATCTTGTCGGCCCGCACGCCCGGATAGAGGCTGCGGATGCCTTCGACCATGCCGTAATAGGCCACTTCGGCGGTGTTGGGGATATAGGAGATGACGGTGTGTTCGATGTCGTTGTCGACGGCCTTGAGGATGCGGTCGCGCAGCTGGAAGCCCAGTTTCTTGCGCTCCAGGTGGATGTCGCGGTCGTTGCCCCGGCTGAAGTAGATGCGCTCGAAGCTGCAGGCGGCCAGCTTGCCGGCCGGAATGATCTGCTGCAGGGAGCGTTCGGCGCGGCCGTTGACGATCAGGGCCTGGCCGGGCATCAGCTCGTGGACCTGGTCGATCTCGGCGGCGAAGGTAGTCTGGAGCACGGGGCGTTCGCTGGCGACGGCCAGCAGCTCGTCGTCCGCATACCAGAAGGCGGGGCGGATGCCGTTGGGATCGCGCATGGCGAAGAGTTCGCCGCTGCCGGTCAGGCCGCAGACCACGTAACCGCCGTCGAAGTGATGCATGGTGGTGCTGAGCACGTTGGCGATTCTTACATGCTGGTCGATATAGCTGGTGATTTCCTTGCCTTCCAGGTTGAGCTTCTTGGCGTCAACGTAGTTGCGCTCGACTTCGCGGTCCAGGCGGTGGCCCATCAGTTCCAGCAGGATATAAGCGTCCGCGTTGATGCGGGGATACTGTCCCTGGTCGGCCAGCATGCCGAACACCTCGTCGATGTTGGTCATGTTGAAGTTGCCGCAGATGCAGAGGTTCTTGGCTTTCCAGTTGTTGCGGCGCAGGAAGGGATGGACGTACTTGATGCCGCTGCGGCCGGTGGTCGAATAGCGCAGATGCCCCATGTAGAGCTCTCCGATGAAGGGAGGCTGTTCTCCGGCGGGCGCGTCTTCGATCTGCCGGTGCACGTCGGCGAAGACATTCGTGATGGCGTCCTTGCCGAGGGCCTTTTCGCGGAACATGAACTCATGGCCGGGGGCGGTCACGAGCTTGACGCTGGCGATGCCGGCGCCCTCCTGTCCGCGGTTGTGCTGCTTCTCCATCATGAGATAGAGCTTGTTCAGCGCATAGAGTTCCGTACCGTATTTTTCCTTGTAATACTGAAGCGGCTTGAGCAGCCGGATCATGGCGATGCCGCATTCGTGCTTGATCGGTTCCATCGGATGAGATTGTAAGGTGCAAAGATAATCAAAAGATGGAGAATCCGCACAAGAAAATCAACTCAGCACTTTCTCGTTGTTGTTGCCGATGGTGCGAACGGAATCAATCGACGTGCATGTGAATTCGGCGATTTCGCTTTCACTGTAGCCCAGCTCGGTCAGGATATATACAATCTTTGCGCGTTCGCCCGACAGATTCTCGACCGATTGCCGGATGTGCGGCGGCAGTGAAGCGAGGTTGTTGGCCAGCGCCTCTGAAAAATGCTGCGTAAAGCCCCGGCGAAGGTCTTTGGTGATGACGCTGATATTGTCCTGCAGAGATTCCACGGTCCGGAACTTGGGCTTCCGCTGCAATTCCTTGAGTTGGGAGAGTGTATTCTGGTGTGTCCTGGCCGCCGCGTAGATCACGCTGTTGGCCATGGTCTCCGCCGCACGCTGCTTTTTTTGCATGAATCGCTGGCGCAGGAAGCTGGCCAGCAGCAAGACGAGCGCACATACCGCGACAATCAGCAGATTGCGTTGCTGGCGCGTCTTTGCCAGTGCGGCTTCCCGGGATGACACATCGTACTGCCTCTCCAGCTCCATCACCCTTTTCTCTGTCCTCTCGTCCATTACGTCCCGGAGCGAACGATACGCCATCAGCGCATAGTACGCCGCAGAGTCAGCGTTGCCTTGTTGATCGTATAAATCTGCTAATGAATAGAAATAGTAATAGTAAATCGATGAATCTTTGCTTCTGCGATTCGAATAAGCGACCTTCTCCCAGCGTATTGCGCTATCAACTGGGCCGGCTCGTTTATAGATACTGGCAAGCAACTGCTGTTTGGTTCCGATATCGCCGGGTGTCGGATTCCACAGTTGGCAATAATGCAGCGCACTGTCCAATTGATGGGCCACATACAGATGATAGAGGGCCTTCGCATTATCTACACTGGACGGATGACACTCAGGATGAAGCGTCAAGACACTGTCTAATTGTTGCATGACGAGATGAGAACGTTCATCCCCCACTTTTATCATATTGGTTAACAGATAGCAATAATCAATAATCTGATTTCTGTTGTTGCCCAGCCTTCCTTCTGCATCGACCGCCGCTCGGAAATAATCCAATGCTTCGATGGAATCGTCATTGGATGAATGAATCTTTCCAATATAGGCAGACAGAAGTGCGATAAGCCGGTCATCTTGAACACCATGCTTTTGAATCAATGCCGCCGCCTCCTTCATATAATGGAACGAGGAGGTGTCTAAAGGTGAAATATAGGAAAGTACTATACCATGATAGAAACAGGAACGGGCTTGTTGACGATAATCATGCGAATGATTCTGGTAAAACTGTCTGGCTGAAGAAATAGATGAATCACTTGTAAAAGCGATGTGATTCTTGTGATCAGCGATGGTCAGCAGTAAAAAATAATAGGCCTTCTCCCTGTCATCCATTTGTGCCGGATTCAGTGCAGTCAAAGAATCGCGTGCAGCCGTTGGCTGCTCGTTCAGAATCTGGTCGATACGAACCAAATCAGCATATACCGCTCCTCTGTCAGAGGAACAGTTTTGGGCAAAGGGGAAAAATAAGCAGATTATGGCTATTGGTAGAAATTGTCGCATCACTTGATGGTGAAGAAGCCCAAATAACAATGGCCGGCTTGAATGGCGATAGAATAGTCTCCGCCATTCAGCGATGATATATCAATAACCAGAAGTCCTGACCCATTTATGGATTTATGTTCGAACAAGTTCCCGGAGCCCCCGTAGACTACCGCAGACAGACTCCCGGTAAAATTACTTATCATTACAAAAACCGTTGTTTGAGTCTTGAACGCTTGAACAAGGCGAGTGTTGCTCGACGTGGGATCCTCACCGCCTTGCTGGGTAAGTTCAATCTCTTCCGGATCTTCTCCGTCATCTCCATCGGGAATAAAAGCATGCATGGGGAACGCAGACAGCATAAGGGCTGTGAGAATAATCATCAGTTTTTTCATCGTCGTAATGTTTACTGTTATTTAACAAAATTCGAATAAAAGTGTCAAATATCAAAGAAATAAAACCATTTTCGGAATTTTCGTCCGTATTTAACTGATTATCAATGTTGTTCAAAAACTCATTTTCGGATATAATTTGATAGCCAAGCATTGTTTTCCTTCTTCTCCTATTTTAATCGTTGTTTGAAAATAGTATTTTGTAACACACAGTAAATAAACTTGTTAACCCGAATTTTTACGAAAGTGGCGTTTGGATCTCGCGAAGCCAGCATTTTTTTCGGAAATACCTCTTATCTTTGCGAAAAACCGCCATACGATGAAAACACAATTCTCAAGTGCATGGGCACTCCTTTTCACGCTAGCCCTTTTGTTCTCTTGCGCCGAACCGATGGAACAGTCTCTCACCAATAAGAAAGAGGCGCTACTTGCACAACGAGAACTCCAGACCAAAGCGATCAATGATCAATTGTCAAAAGGAATTACGCAATCTGATGTTGAGAAATATTTGGATGTTCGTATGAACATTTCTCATAATCTGATAGAAAGCATTAATCGTCATTCTATAGGTGAAGATGTGTATGTATTCATTGTGAATCTGATTGATGGCAGATGGTTTATTATTTCAGGCGACTATTCAAGTTCTCCTGTTATTGCTGAAGGAGAAGCAGGAGGATTCCGTGTAAGTCAGAGACCTTCTCGTCATGAGATCGCATTATTTGAGTCGATCCGAAATTATATCATTGAGAATCGTACTTCAAACTATGATTCCGCAAAGTCACAGGGGAATCGGATGGAATGGGTCCAAATGCAAAAGATTTACGACTTGAAAAAGAAAAAAGAGGCAATTCGAGATATGGATCCTGATACTTCTGAAGTTGAATCAGTTATCATCATCGATACATTAATTAATCAATATTACCCCCACCTGACTTCAACTACATGGCATCAATTTGCTCCCTTTAATAACGCTGCTCCTCTGGCAACATCCAGTGAAAAATGTCCTGTAGGATGTTTTGTAACAGCGATTGCACAACTTCTGTACTACACTCATTATGAATTTGGGTTCCCTAATGATATTTATGCCGGAGCTAGTTGCAATAGTTATTATAATCAGCAACCCTATATCTATAATTTCTCCAATCCAACCTCAACAACATGGGATTCAATGAACCCCAGTTGGTATTATATCGATGATGATGATCCTTATACGGCGGCGCTTTGTGCTTTAATTAGCTATCGCAGTGGAACGTATTACGGATTTGATATATATGGCTATTATGGGGCTACTCCTAGTTCTAATATTCCCAGTACTCTTTCTTCATTTTATTTGACAGGAGTAAGTCAACAATCATTCTCTTCTTCTTCAATAATGAATGAAATCAGGAACGACAGGCCGGTTTTATGCGACGGGTATCCTGATAGTGATTTTATTAATGGACATGCCTATTTGATAGATGGCTATAAATGGCTTTCTGTTCAACATATTGAAGTCGTGACCGATTTATCTGGTAACATATTGGAGCAGAATATTATAGCTACATACTCTGATTTTAAATGGGGCATCAATTCTGGTGGCGATGGATTCTTCTTGGGATACCTGTCAGAAGGTAGTTATTATGCTTACGGAAGACATATATACACAGGGTGGTCTCAAAATCAGTAATGTCTGCGATGCAACATTTTGGTGATTCTTGCATCTATACAATAAATAAATCGTCAACTTTTTTAAAACATACATACGCACTTTTTAAACACACATCACATTATGAAAAAAAGTTTTTATGCATTACTTGCAATAGTTGCGCTCACAAGTAGTTGTGCGCAATTGGAGGAGGGGCTGTTTGGCGGTCTCTTCCGTTCGACCAAGAGTACGGATGATACAGTCGTCTACCAACTTTACATTGATACGACAGCTGTAAAGAATGCCTTGGGCACCTCATTGATGCAGATTCATGTTGAGCCCCGGTCCAGCAATACGATCGGCAAGGAGGGCGGGACTTTCACCATTACGGCATCCTATCCCGCTACACTTCCAAGCGGGGAAGAGAATACACGGGTATTGAACGATTTCCTGTTTGAAAAAGTCAACTTTGATGCGCCCTATGTGCAATATAAGGGACGGGAGCGGGTCAATGACAGGACAGTTCGATACACTTTTCACTTTGAGGAAAACGACACAGGTAAAGATCGTGAGCCGGTAGCCGCCGCGATAACCGACACGACATCCTATCCGAAAGGATTCGGCTGGTTCTCCATCAAGCAGACTGCCGAATAATTGGAGAATAGAGAAGTTCTCGCCCCTCCGGCTGTTAATGCCCCGGAGGGGCGTTTTATTTTTTATTGTCATTGCTGTGCCAATCTGTCCATCTCCTTGCTATCTTTGCGCCCCGAAATAAACGCTGAATCACATGCAAGCTTTCTGGACCATCCTGATGCTGGTCTGTTCCAACATCTTCATGACATTCGCCTGGTATGGGCATCTCAAATTGCAAGAAATGAAAATCTCGACCAGTTGGCCGCTGATCGGCGTGATTCTCTTCTCATGGGGCATCGCCTTCTTCGAGTACTGCCTCACCGTGCCGGCCAACCGCATCGGCTTTCAGGGTAACGGCGGACCGTTCAACCTGATGCAGCTGAAGGTTATTCAGGAAGTCATCTCGCTGACCGTCTTCTCCATCATCGTCATGTTCGTCTTCAAGGGACAGCCGCTCCAGTGGAATCACCTGGCTGCCTTCGCCTGCCTGGTCCTGGCTGTCTTTTTCGTCTTCCTGAAGTAATCATCTTCCGGTCCTGACCGGCGTTGTCTGCTGGGATCTGCCGAGGTCCGTTATTGAGCCCCGCTCGGTCCAACCCGAAATTCGGAGCGCCGGACAACATGCCCTGCAGCGCCTATATCGCAGGTCAGCGGGCTGTCCGGGCTCAAATCGGCTCGGAGCGCCAGGCAACCTGCGCCTGACGCGCTATTTCGCGCCTCAGCGGGCGCTCCGAATTCCGG
>JAFSOA010000003.1 GCA_017447265.1 Bacteroidales bacterium | reverse complement strand
CTCCTCAAGGTTCGCGGCAGGCGCCGCCTGCGCGTCCGTCCCTTGACGGCGAACTTCTCCCTTTTAGCTGTCGCTACGCTCCGCTAACGGTCGAAGAACCTGCGCCGTCACGAGACAGGACTCCCGCTTGGCCGCGTATTTCCTGCCGCTCGCAAATCGTCGCCCCGCTGTCACCCCTGCTGCTATTCGCGCCTCTGCACTAAGCGCGGGCGGCGTAGATGATATGAAACCGTATCCGAAAGTCCTGGATTTAATGCTTGTCGAAATTCAGGTAGACGCAGTTGACTCCGCTGGCATAGCGGTAGTTGACATCCCGGCAGAAGCCTTCCACGATGCGGAGGCTCAGTGAATCCGGCGTATGCTGCCCATATCCGCGCAGGGGATTGAAAGCCTTTCCCGCCGCCTTGACCAGGATCGTGAAACGATGGTCGCCGTCCACAATCCCCACATCGAAACTGCCCTTGAGTCCGCAGGACTGCCCCATCTCCAGCTGGTGCAGCATCATCTCTTCCACACAATGCGTGATGGCCGTATTCTCATGCTGGGGAAGCCCCATCGCCTCAAGTCTTTTGCAAAGAAGAAGAAACTGCCGCGCAACGCTTCCATTGGAATAGGCCACGCTCACGGTAAAAGAATGACGCGTGTCGCCCACGGGGATAAGCCAGACCGGATGCAACTTCCCTTCCCTTCTTGAAAGAAGGGCCGAAGTCGCCAGTCCCCCCAACATGGGGAGCAGCATTCCCAGCGGCAGCGCCACCCACAGATTCCAGCGGGAAAAGGCCAGCGCAAGCGGCAGGATACAGATGACGATGCCTGCCTGCAGCAAAGCGGCCAGACGCCCCCGCTTCACCAGCAGAAAAGCGTTGGCCTGCGTCATCAGCACCGTTGCAGGAAGAAAGACGCCACTGAAAATGCGAAGCGGGGCGGCCGAAAGCTGCGCAAGCGCCTCATCAGCCCCGAAGAGCGACGCCACCCCCGCAGGAAAAGCCAGCAGCAAAACGGATGCGCCAAGTGCCAGCCCCAGCGACAGCCTCAGAATCACAGAGATGAGCCGTCCCACACCATCCCAGTCCTCCTCTCCGGACAGAATACCGCCCAGCCCCGTTATGGTACCACCCGTCGCGGTGAGCACCAGCATACAGATCATCAGCAACTGCATACAGATGCTCAGGGTGAACATCCCGTCCGCCCCCAGCATACGCAGAACCAGGGTATTGAGTCCCAGATTGAGAATGATCATAGAAACGCCCGTCATGGCGGCGGGAGTGCCGCGCGACAGGATTTCCCGGAAACAGCCGCGGATCCGGGCCCATTCAGGCCAGGACAGACGATAGGGACGGGGCTCCCGCAACAAATACGGGACCATCACCAGAAAACCCAGAATGGCCGCGGCGAAAGTGCCCGCAGCCGCTCCCCGGATTCCCATCTCCAGTACACGCACAAAAAGAATATCCAGGGCCAGGTTGAGCACCCCGAAGATTCCCACGAACCAGGCCACCAGCCGGGGACGGCCGCTGATCTGGACGAACTGGCTGCCCGCGCAGGCAAAAAGGCCGAAGAAACTTCCCACAAAAGCAAAAGGAAGATACGCCTGCAGCATGGGCTGCAAACGCGCGTCACGGGTTATGAAAAAGGATACAGGCTCCGCAAAAACAGCCAGCAGCGCCGTAAAGATTCCACTGATGACCAGGGCCGATGCCAATCCTACCGTGAGGATCCGGTTCACGCGCCTGTAATCCTGGTTTCCGAAAGCCGGCGCTATCAAGAGCGTCGTTCCCATCAGGAGGATGGTGCCCGGCAGCATCAGGATATTCACCAGCGGAAGGGCCAGGATGATAACCGACACAGCATCGGCTCCAATAAAACGCCCCGCCACCATGCTGTCTATCGTGCTGTTGAGCTGGATGATAATGCCGGCAAAAACAGCCGCCGCCAAGTAATGCCTCAGCGTATGGCGAATGATGTGAGAATTCCGGACCGGCAGCAACGGGCGTGCGATTTTTGGTTTACGAAGGTACGAAGAATCCGGTAAAGAACAAAACCGGCAACGGCCAGCAGACAAGTCCGGCCAGGAAATGACGAAGATTTCCTGGCCGGACCGAATCGCGATGCCGGGATGAGTCCGGGATTATTTCACAGCGATCTCCTTGACGGGTTCGGCGGGAAGAAGAACGCGGTTGACCGGCCAGTACTGCGGCTTGGCCAGCTTGAAGGCCATCGAGCAACGGATGTCGGCGGCGGAGGCGCCGAAGTGCGCGGTGTAGCTGCCGGCAGCGGTCTCCCAGGCGGAGCTGTTTTCGTTGAACGAAGCCAGCGTGTACGGATCGATGGTGATGGTTACGATTTCGGAAGCACCGGGTTTGAGGTTCTTGGTCTTGGCGAAGCCCTTCAGTTCGTAAACCGGTTTGACGAGGCCGCCGTCAGGGGCCGTCACATAGAGCTCGACGATTTCCTTGCCGGCGACGGAGCCGGTGTTGGTCACGGTGACGGTGGCCGTCACGGTGCCGTTCTTCTCAACTTTGACGACCGGTTTGCTGTAAGCGAAGGTCGTGTAGCTCAGGCCATAGCCGAAAGGATAGGAAACAGCCTTGCCCGCCGTCTGGAAGTAGCGGTAGCCCACCCAGATGCCCTCGGCATAGTCGGTGTAGGTCACGTCCTTGACCGGACGACGGCTCACGTTGCCGCCCATCAGGGCTGCCAGGTCGATGCTGTTGCCGCCGCGGTAGTTGTGCGGGAAATTGAAGGACGAAGGGATGTCGAAGTAGTTGACCGGGAAGGTCATCGGGAGCTTGCCAGAAGGGTTGGACGCACCGCAGAGCACGTCGGCCACGGCCAGGCCGCCTTCCTGACCCGGGGTCCAGGCCAGCAGCACGGCGTCGGGAATGTGCTTCCAGGAAGCGGTCTCGATGACACCGCCGATATTCAGCACGACCACCAGTTTCTTGCCGGCAGCATGGTAAACGTCAGCCAGCGTCTGCATCAGTTCGCGCTCCTGTCCCGTCAGGGTCCAGTCGCCGTCGGCGGCCTTGCGGTCGTCGCCCTCACCGGCGTTGCGGGAGATGGTCAGCACAGCGATGTCGGTCACCGGGAGTTTCCGCTCGATGAAGCCGCGGGAGATGGCCATTTCGGGAACCACCGGATCGCCCAGCAGGATGCCCAGGCCATTGCCGGCGGCATTGTTGCGGAGCTGCGTCTTGGTGAAAGCGATATACTGTTCATACCAGGTCTGGATGTCGGCGTCCACCTCGAGGCCATTGGCCTTGAAGCCCTCGGCGACATTGCGGACATAAGCCTTGTTCACGTTGCCGGAGCCCGTGCCGCCGGCGATGAAGTCGTAGGAGCCCGTACCGTAGAGGGCCACCTTCTTCACACCGCTGAACGGAAGCACGCCATTGTTCTCCAGGAGGACCAGGCCTTCGGCCGTTGCCTTGTGAACCAGGTCAGCGTGGGCTTTCAGGTCGGGTTTGTTGGAGAACTTGTAGCCCTGGAAACGCGGGGTACGGACGATGTACTGCAGCATGCGGCGCACGTTGGCGTCGAGTTGTTCCTGCGAGATACGGCCGTCTTTCACACCGGCGATGATGCGCTCGATCTCGTTTTCCATACCGGGTTCCATCAGGTCGTTGCCGGCATTGACGGCAGCCACGGTGCCTTCCTTGTTGCCCCAGTCGGTCATCACGATGCCGTTGAAGCCCCACTCGTCGCGCAGGATGGTGGTGAGCAGGTCGCGGCTCTGTTGGGTGAAGGCGCCGTTGAGGCGGTTATACGAAGACATCACCGTCCAGGGATCGGATTCACGGACAGCAATCTCGAAGCCCTTCAGGTAGAGTTCGCGGAGGGCGCGGGGATTGATGCGGGAGTCATTCTGCTGACGGTTGACTTCCTGGCTGTTGGCGGCGTAGTGCTTGATGCTCACGCCGACGCCGTTGCGCTGGACGCCACGGACATAGGCGGCGGACATCTTGCCGGAGAGGAGCGGATCCTCGGAGAAATATTCGAAGTTGCGGCCGCAAAGCGGGTTGCGGTGCAGGTTCTGGCCCGGAGCGAGGAGCACGTCGACACCATACTCCTTCACCTCATTGCCCATGGCATTGGTCAGTTCCTCCACCAGGGCGGTGTTCCAGGTCGATGCAAGCACGGTACCCACCGGGAAGCCGGTGCAGTAGAAAGTCTTGTCGGTACCCTGGCGGGTCGGATTGATGCGGAGACCGGCAGGGCCGTCGGCCAGGACGGTCACGGGGATGCCGAGGCGCTCGACCGGGCGGGTCGTGCCGGCGGCACCGGAAACGAGGGTCTCGCTGGAGGCCGTCATCGAGCCGGCCGTCATGGAACCCCAGCCACCGCCGACGAGCAGCGTGGCTTTCTCTTCCAGCGTCATCGCTTTCAGAACATCTTCAATGTTGTCGGCGCGCAGCTTCGGCTGGGCGGACAGAGAGAGCGTGCAAAGCACAGTCATGAGTAACAAAAAGATTTTTTTCATATAAGAGTACATGTTGGATTTTCCATTTTCCACTATACAAATTTACGGATATAAAAAAAGAATCCAAACCCCGCTTCCGAATTTGAACAAGGCGTGATAAAATTTGAACATGCGGCAAAAAGAGCAGCCGTTTTTTCTGCCGCCCCTCCCCTTTCGCACCGAAAAACAACAATAATTCCAGCATCTTTAGGTTTTGTAGATGAATATTCTTATTTTTTAAAGAATCTTGTCCGAAAAACCCATTCTCCCTAATTTTGCAACCAAAATCATTACGAAAATGGACTTCAGCAGACTCCACTTTGAAACGCGCCAGCTCCATGTCGGGCAGGAAAATGCGGACCCCGTGACGGACGCCCGCGCTGTACCTTTGTATCTCACCACTGCCTATCTGTTCCCCAATGCGGAGGAGGCCGCGGCCCGCTTCGACCTGAGCAAGGAGGGCAACATCTACAGCCGTATCACCAACCCCACGCAGACTGTTTTCGAGCAGCGGATCGCCGCGCTGGAAGGCGGCGTAGGCGCCCTCGCCGTCGCCACGGGGGCCGCCGCCGTTTCCTACGCCATCCTGAACCTGGCCGGAGCCGGCGACCACATCGTGGCGGCCCAGACCATCTACGGCGGCACTTTCGACCTGCTGGAGCACACGCTCGTCCCCTACGGCATCACGACGACCTTCGTAGACCCGGCTGACCTGGACAATTTCGAAAAGGCCATCCGGCCGGAAACCAAGGCCCTCTATATCGAAACGCTGGGCAATCCGAACAGCAACCTCATCGACATCGACGCTGTGGCGGCCATTGCGCACCGGCACCAAATTCCGCTCGTGGTCGACAACACGTTCGGCACGCCCTACCTGATCCGTCCCATCGAGCATGGCGCCGACATCGTGGTCCACTCCGCCACCAAATTCATCTGCGGCCACGGCACGGCCCTGGGCGGTGTCATCGTGGACGGCGGAAAGTTCGACTGGCGCGCTTCGGGCAAATTCCCGCAGTTCACCGAGCCGGAAAGCGGCTACTACGGCGTGGTCTTCGCCGATCTGGCCGGTCCGGCCGCCTTCGTCACCCGCGCCCGCTGCGTGCTGCTGCGCGACACGGGCGCCAGCATCAGTCCCATTACGGCCTTCATTCTGTTGCAAGGGCTGGAAACGCTGTCGCTGCGGGTGGAACGGCAGGTGGCCAATGCGCTGGCCATCGTGGACTTCCTGGCCCATCATCCGAAAGTGGCGAGGGTCAACCATCCGGTGCTGCCCGGTCATCCGGACCATGCCACCTACGAACGCTATTTCCCGCAAGGCGCCGGTTCCATCTTCACCTTTGAGATCAAAGGCGGAAAGGCAGAAGCCTTCCGCTTCATCAACAGTCTGCAGATCTTTTCGCTGCTGGCCAACGTCGCCGACGTCAAGTCGCTGGTCATCCATCCTTCGACAACCACGCATTCGCAGCTGACGGCCGAAGAAAAAGCCCGACAGGGTATCTTTGACAGCACCATCCGTCTCTCGATCGGCACCGAGCACATCGACGACCTCCTCGCCGACCTGTCGCAGGCACTCGAAAGAATATAACAATGCCGTATATACATAAGCTAAAAAGGGATATTATAACTATTTTTGCGACGTGAATCTGAACGATGATATCCGAAAGGCGATGCAGGAGCGGATCCTGCTGCTCGACGGCGCCATGGGCACCCAACTCCAGCGCCAGGGCTTGAGCGGCAACTTCGACCACCTCAACCTCACCGCCCCCGACACCGTCGCCGCCGTCCACCACGCCTACATCGAGGCCGGTGCCGATATCATCGAAACCAATACCTTCAGCAGCAACCGTATCTCCCAGCAGGAATACGGCCTTTCTGAAGAAGCTGCCGCCCTCGCACGCGCCGGCGCCCGCATCGCACGCGCGGAGGCCGACCGTGCCGGCCGGAAGGTCTGGGTCGCCGGCAGCATCGGTCCTACGTCCAAGTCGCTGACCCTGGCCACCGACCTGGCCGACGGCAGCACCCGCGCCTTCTCGTTCGATGACCTGGCCGTCATCTACCAGGAACAGGTCGAAGCCCTCATCGTGGGCGGTGTCGACTTGCTGCTCATCGAGACCTGCTTCGACGCGCTCAACGCCAAGGCAGCCCTCTACGCAGTCGCACGCGCTGCGGCGGACTTCCCCGTCATCGTGTCGGTTTCCCCCGGCGACCGGGCCGGCCGCACGCTGACCGGCCAGACCCTCGAAGGTTTCTACACTGCGGTCCGGCACTATCCGTTGACAGCGTTCGGCCTCAACTGCTCGCTCGGCGCAGAACAGCTGCTGCCCCTGATCGAGCAGGTGTCCTCTTTCTGCGACGTGCCCGTCATCTGCTACCCGAACGCCGGCCTGCCCAACGAGATGGGCCTCTACGACGAGACGCCCGGGAAAATGGCGGCTTCCGTGCGAAAAATGGCCGAAGCGGGCTTCGTCAATATCCTGGGCGGCTGCTGCGGCACTTCGCCCGAACATATCGCCGCAGAAAAGGCCGCCGTGGCCGGCCTGGCGCCCCGCCGCTTCCGCGAAGCGGACAAGCTCCTGCACGTCAGCGGCTTGCAGGCCGTAACCCTCGATGTGGCGCACAACAATTTCGCCCTCATCGGCGAGCGCACCAATGTCGCCGGTTCGCGTAAATTCGCCCGGCTCATCGCCGCCGGCGACTACGACACCGCCCTCCAGGTAGCGGCCGACCAGATCGCCGGCGGCGCCGAAATCATCGACATCAATATGGACGATGCCATGCTCGACGGCCCCGCCGCCATGGAACGTTTCGTCCGCCAGATCCAGAACGACCCTGCCGTGGCCCGCGCCGCCCTGATGATCGATTCCTCCGACTGGAACTGCATCCTGGCCGGGCTCAAGAACGCCCAGGGCAAGTGCATCGTCAACTCCATCAGCCTGAAGGAAGGCGAAGAAGTCTTCCTGGCCAGGGCCCGCGAGATACGCCGTCTCGGCGCCGCCATGGTGGTCATGGCCTTCGACGAAGAAGGACAGGCCACGACGTACGCCCGCAAGATCGCGGTCTGCGAACGCGCCTATCGCCTCCTTACCGCTTCCGGCGTTCCGCCCCAGGAGATCATCTTCGATGTCAACGTACTCTCGGTAGGCACCGGCATCGCCGAGCACGACCGCTACGGCATCGATTTCATCGAAGCCGTGCGCTGGATCAAGCAGAACCTGCCCGGCGCCTATACCTCCGGCGGCATCTCGAATCTCTCGTTCGCCTTCCGGGGCAACGAGCCCGTGCGCGCCGCCATGCATACCGTCTTCCTCTACCATGCCATCCACGCGGGACTCGACATGGCCATCGTCAACCCGGCGCAGCTCAAGCCCTATGACAGCATCGAGCCACAGCTGCGGCAGGCGGCGGAAGATGTGGTCCTGGCCCGCGATGCGGAAGCCACGGAGCGTCTGACCGCCCTGGCTGCCAGTTATCTGGCGCGCAAGGAGCAGGGCTTCGCGCCGCAGGAAACCCCCGATGTGCTGTCGCCCGAAGCGCAGCTGAGCGCCGATCTGGTGGCCGGCAAAGCCGCTGACCTGCAGGGCGATGTATTGCGCGCCCTGGAGAAAATGGGTTCCGCCGTGAAAGTTATCGAGGGACCGCTCATGGCCGGCATGGAGCAGGTGGGCGTCCAGTTCGGCGCTGGCAAGATGTTCCTCCCGCAGGTGGTCAAGTCGGCCAAGGTGATGAAAGATGCGGTGGCGATGCTGGAGCCGTACATGGCTGCCGATGCGAAGGAAATGTCCAGCCGCCCGGTGGTCATCCACGCCACAGTCAAGGGCGACGTCCACGACATCGGCAAGAACATTACAGGCATCGTCCTGCGCTGCAACGGGTTCGAGGTCATCGACCTGGGCGTGATGGTGGAGAAAGAAGCCATTCTCGCGGCCGCCGAAGAGCACCACGCAGCCCTGATCGGCGTCAGCGGCCTCATCACCCCGTCGCTCTTCCAGATGGAGGAACTCTGCCGGGAGATGGCCGCCCGCCACCTCGACACACCCCTCTTCATCGGCGGCGCCACCACCTCGGCCCTGCATACCGCCGTCAAACTTGCGCCGCTTTACGAGCACGTGTTCTATTCTCCCGACGCCTCGGCAAACGCCGTCCTGGCCAAGCGATGCCTGGCCGACCGTGCCGCCTTCGAGCAGCAGCAGCATGCAGCCCAGGCGCAGTTGCGCACACTTTATCTGCGGCAGCGCCAGACCCAGGAGCCCCCGGCCGTTCCGCAGCCCGAACCATTCCCCCCGGAGAGTTACCTCCAGCCGGATGAATACGATTTCAGCGACCTGCAGCCCTGCGAAGTGCCGCTGAGCGCCGTGCTGCCGCACTTCGACGACCGGGTGTTCCGCATGACCTGGGGGATCAAGAGTGACGAAGCGCCCGAACTGGTGGCCGAAGCCCATACGCTGCTGGAAATCGCACTGGTGCATCCGGAATTCCGTATCCGCCTGTCCCTGAAGTTCTTCGAGGCTTCGCGAGAGCGCGACGCCATCCGGCTTGACGGCGACACCCTGCTGCCCATGCTGCGGCAGGAAGAAGGCGCCGGCCGTTCGCTGGCCGATTTCGTCCCGGCTGGCAGCACCGGACCGCTGGGGCTTTTCGCCCTCAGCGTGCACGACGCCGACCGCCATCCGGAAGGCTGTTCCTGCGAAGCCTGCCACAACGAATACGAGCAGATGCTGCGCCGCGCCGTGAAAGTGACGCTGGCCGAAGCGACGTCCCAATGGCTGGACGCCCAACTCGCCGCCCGCATCCGCCGTCCCGGCGTGAAGGTGGCCAAACCCGCCGCCGGCTACGCCAGTTTCCCCGACCACAGCGTCAAGCGCGACATTCTCCGCCTGCTGCCCGAAGCCGATGCGCTCGGTATCATGCTCACCGACTCCTGCGCCATGCGCCCCGCCGCCTCCATCTGCGGCCTGGTGCTCGTGCATCCCGAAGCCGGGTATCCCGACATCCGACATATCAGCCAGGCCCAATACGACCGTTACGCCGCCGCCCGCGGGTTTTCACCCGACGAAGCCCGGCTTTTCCTCTCCCATCTGCTATGAAAATTTCCGACATGCTCCGCAGCGGCGTCCGGCCGTTCCCGTCTCTCGAAATCGTTCCGCCGATGAGCGGCATCCGCAAGGAAGAACTCCTCGACAGCATCGCTCCGCTCATGGAGTTCGCGCCGCGCTACATCAACGTCACGACGCACCGCGACGAGTTCCGCTACGACCTGCAGCCCGACGGCTCGTTCATCCGCCGTGTAGTCCGCAACCGCGTCAGCGCCGTGGCGGTCTGCGCCGCCATCCAGACGCACTGGAAGGTGGAAGTGGTGCCGCACCTCATCTGCGGCGGAACGCCTGCCTACGAGACGGAGGCCCTGCTGCAGGATTTCAAGTTCATGGGTATCGAGAATGTGATGGCCCTGCGCGGCGATTCACTCACCGGGGAGAAGCGCTTCACGCCCGACCCTGCCGGCTACGCACATGCCAGCGAACTAGTGGCGGCCATCCGCCGCTTCGAGCAGGAGAACCGTGCCGATTTCTGCATCGGCGTGGGCGGCTATCCGGAGAAGCATTTCGAAGCGGCCAACCTCGAAACGGATATCGCCTTCCTGAAGAAAAAGGTCGATGCGGGCGCCGACGTGGTCATCACCCAGATGTTCTTCGACAACCGGGTCTTCTACCGTTTCGTGGACCGCTGCCGCACCGCCGGCATCACCGTGCCGATCATTCCCGGCCTGAAACCGGTCTCCACGGCCAGGCAGATCGCCATGCTGCCCGAAGCCTTTTCCATCGACATCCCGGTGGAACTCACCGAGGCCATCCGCAAAGCCGGCGACGACAAGGAAGCGGTCTATCGTCTCGGCACCGACTGGTGTATCGCCCAGTGCCGCGACCTCCTGGCCCACGGTGCCCCGGCCGTCCACTTCTACACGATGGGCAAGTCACGCAACATCACGGAAATACTGAAAGCCTGCTTCTAAAAGTCTGCCATTATGAAAGAAGGTTTATCCCATACCAGTCACCTCCGGATCGCACCCGGCGATTCCGCCTTGTCGCAGGGTTCCGGCGACATGGAAGTGCTCGCTACGCCGCGGCTGATCGCCTTGATGGAAAATGCCGCGATGCTGGCGGTGGCGCCGACTCTGGAGCCGGGCGAAACGACGGTCGGCGGCCAGATCTCGGTCGCTCACCTGAAACCCTCCCCCATCGGGGCGGATGTCTCCGCCACGGCGGTCCTGACCCATATCGACGGCCGCAAGCTCAGCTTCTCCCTGACCGCCTCCGAAGGCGACAAGTTGATCGGCGAAGGCACGCATGTCCGCTTTATCGTCAAGCGGGAGAAATTCCTCGGCGCGCTTCATTCGTCTTGCCAGTCCTGACCGGCGGTGTCTGCTGGGATCTGCCGAGGTCCGTTATTGAGCCCCGCTCGGTCCAACCCAAAATTCGGAGCGCCGGACAACATGCCCTGCAGCGCCTATATCGCAGGTCAGCGGGCTGTCCGGGCTCAAATCGGCTCGGAGCGCCAGGCAACCTGCGCCTGACGCGCTATTTCGCGCCTCAGCGGGCGCTCCGAATTCCGG